>CAWGGI010000001.1:0-389969 GCA_963822135.1 uncultured Actinomycetota bacterium
TCAGGGCGACGGCGAGGTGCTGGCGTACGGCCGCGACCCCTACTTCGCCGGGTGGCCCGACACCCTCCAGCTCGATTACGGCAATCCGGCTGTCCAGGCGGCCATGCGGGCCGAACTAAGCGGAATAGCCGATCGGTGCGACGGAGTGCGTTGCGACATGGCCATGCTCGTGCTGCCCGAAGTGTTCGAGCGGACCTGGGGTATCTCCGCGCCGCCCTTCTGGCCCGAGGCTATCACCGCGATCAAAGCCGACCATCCGGGCTTCCTGTTCATGGCCGAGGTCTATTGGGATCTGGAGTGGGAACTGCAGCGGCAGGGGTTCGATTTCACCTACGACAAGCGTCTATGCGACCGCCTCGTGCAAGGCTCGGTCCCGTCCGTTCACAGCCACCTCTACGCGTCTCTGGACTTCCAGGAGCATTCGGCCCGATTCCTGGAGAACCACGATGAGCCCAGAGCCGCGGCGGTCTTCGCGCCCGCGAAGCACAGAGCGGCGGCGATCATCACCTATCTCTGTCCCGGGCTGCGGTTCTTCCATCAGGGGCAGTTGGAGGGCGCCCGGATTCGTCTACCCGTCCATTTGTGCCGGGGTCCACTGGAGCCGCCGGACGAAGATCTTCGCGGCTTCTACCGTTCGCTCCTGGGATGTCTGCGCGATCCGGGACTGCACGAAGGCATGTGGACCCTTCTGGACTGCAGGGCGGCATGGGACGGGAACTGGACGTTCGAGAGCTTCGTGGCGCAGGGATGGCGGGGCGACCTCGGTGAGAGGCTGATGATCGTGGTCAACTTCTCCGAACACCAGAGCCAGTGCTACGTCTCTTCGCCGTTCAGCGACCTAGCCGGAAGACGCTGGGTCCTGCGAGATCTGATGAACGACATCACCTACACGCGCGACGGTGCCGCGCTGATCGAGCCTGGGCTGTACCTGGACATGCCGGCCTGGGGTTATCACGCCTTCGCGTTGACGCCGGGGGCATAGACGACCGCAGCCTTCATGATGTCCCGCCTCCAATGTGAAGTAGGGTGAGGAGTCGGTCGGGCGGTTCGTTCCGGCTGATGAAGCCGTCGCATCCGACGCGGAGGGACGCCTCTCTGGCTTCTGGTCGGCCGCTCATGGCGATTATGCTGCAGTCGGCGGCCCGACGTCTCAACTCCCGTACCAGGGACGCGGTGTCGCGGGTCGCCAGGGGGCCGCTGCGGGCAGGCGCGCCATACCCGCCGGGATCACGTGAGGGAAGCTCCCAATCGAGCAGAACAATATCGAGCAGGCCGCGCTCCGCGGCGGCCAGAGCCTGCGCTTGATCTGTCGCCTCGAGTATGTCGTCCTGCCCGAATTCCTCGAGCAGCAGACGAAGAGCCGCCCGAATCTCGTTGTTGTCATCTGCAAGAAGTATCCGCATGCACACAGTGTGCCGCGGCGTGCGTTCCCGTCCCAGCGGCAGCTGGCCGGTTGCGGGCCTGGCCTGGTGGCTAGTCGTGCACGCGGGCAGGCGCGCCGGTGGCCAGGAGACGGTCACCGAGGTGCCCTGACCTCGGATGGAATCGACTTGGAGGACGGCCTGGACTGTGTCGGCCCGCTCCTGCATGATCCCCAGGCCCAGCTGGCCGCCGCCGGCTCCGGCCGGGTCGAACCCGGCGCCGTCGTCCTCGATGGTGAGGCGGGCTCCATCCGCATCGCCGTCGAGTCGGGACAGTGTGACGCTTCGCTCTGGTCGGCGCCGGAGTGCTTGGCCACGTTGTTGAGGGCCTCCTGCGCGATGCGGTAGAGGGCGACGTTCGGACGTCGCGTGGGCAGACTCCGGATGCGCCTGCGGTGCTCGCACCTCCACCGGGTATGCGGGCTCGGCCGGTGATCGGCCTCGCCCAGCTGCCGCAAGCAGATCGTCCAGCCTGGCCTCCGCGAGGGCGGCCGGACGCAGTTCGAGGAGGAGGGTGCGCATCTCCGCGAGCGCGCCCGGGTGAGCTGGCGCAACTCCTCGAGTCGCTGCGGCGCCCTGCTCCGGGTCGCGTGCGTAGATACGGGGGAGCACCTCGGCGATGAGGCTCACCGAGAAGAGAGTCTGGCTGACGGCGTCATGGAGGTCGCGGGCCAGCCGCTGGCGCTCTTGACCGGCGGCCAAGTGCGCTCGCCTGCTCGTAGAGCCGGGAGTTCTCGATGGCGATCGCCAGCTGGTCGGCGAGGGTGCGGACCGCAAACACATCCTCCTCGTCGAGACGGTCGGGCTGTCGGTAGCGATGATGTCGAGCACTCCGGCCAGTCTGTCTCCCACGCGGATGGGCACCGCCAGCTCTATGCCGTCCCTCCGTCGGAAGGACGGCTTCCTCGGTACGGCGCCACCGTTGCGATGGCCTCCAGCGTCCGAAGTGCCGGCTATCCGCCACCGGCATCCGCCGAGCGGGTCGCGATCCCATCCTGGAGATCGATGGTTTCGGTCAGATGACACCTCGAGCGGCGGACCGCACGCCTGCCTGGCGCAGACGATCAGCCGGCCGCTGCAGCACTCGGTGAGATGGAAGACGCGGCACCATCTCGTATCCAAAGGTCTCGAGAACGGATCTCGGCTACATAGGGCAGGAGCTCATCCAGCTCAAGGATCGAGCTGATCTGTCTGCCGGTCTCGTCGATGGCTCGCAGGCGCTCGGTGCGTCTCTGGAGATGCCCCACGAGTCCGCTCAGCTGGCCCGTCATCCGGTTGAAGGCGTGGGCGAGGTTGCCGATCTCGTCCTCGCGCACGACCGTGGCCCGAAGATCGAGCTCACCGTCGGCGATGCGTCCTGCGGTGTCGCTCAACTGAGCCAACGGCCGGACGATCCGCCGAGTCAGACCGAAACCCGCGATTATGGCAAGAGCGGCGGCCGATCGCGGCGACCCCGACGATGATCCACAGTGCCCGCCGGGTCGGAGCCAGCGCCTCGGCCTCTTCCTGCTCAGCGATCAATGCCACCTGGAGGCCTGGGCATCCAGCTGTAGACGCCGATGACCTTCTCCCCGGAGTAGGACTCGTAGGCGGCGGAGCCGGTCCGGTGCGCTCGCGACGGCCGCCTGTGTTCCCGACGTGCGGACGTAGGTCTCGGGGATGAGGTATCCCGGCTGGCGGAGGTAGGTGAGCAGTCTGTAGTTGGACCCGACGAGATACGTCTCCCCCGTCTCGCCCAGGCCCGGCCGCTCGATCATGATCTGATTGAGGCTGGTGAGATCGGCCCTTCCCGCGAGCACTCCCAAGGTCTGCGACGCTTCCTTCACGGGAGTGCTCGCCACGATCGTCATCTTGCCGAGTGACAGGGAGTACGAAGGCTGCTCGATGTAGCTATCCGCCAGTCCTTGGGTGAAGAACGGGTTCAGTCCCAGGCGCTGACCCTCGTGGCTGGGTGTGGTCGAGACAAGCACGTTACCCTGGGTGTCCAGGAAGAACAGTTCCTCGAACAAGCCGACTCGCTGGGCTGCCCACAAGAACAACTGCTGCACCCGCAGGTAGCTGGTCCGCCTGGGCATCCGGTTCGGCTGAAGACGGGGGCAAGGTGAGGGTGCGGAGATCGGCGAGGATGGTCGGGCTGGACAGCACGATATCCAGGTTGAGATAAGACGTTGCTCTGCCAGGTGGCTATCTCCTGCTGTTTGAGGGCTACCACCGACTTCAACTGTCCCGACGACGCGGTTGCGCCCATCGCGCGATCCCAGCACCGAGGTGACCACGCTCACAGCCAGGGCGGTCAGCACGACCGCTAGCGCGAGGTAGACGATCAGGCGCCCGCTGATCGTCCCTATTCGCTCGAGCGACCTGCGATCGGGCCACTTGCCCATCACGTCATCGGCCTCACCGGGTCTACGGTCACGGAGTGACCGGGCTGAACTGCATGGTGAATCCGGGCTGATCGGGAGTGTAGACCTCGCCCATCATCTGCCGCCATCGGGCGGCGTCGATCCAACCTATAGGTACCTGCGGCGTATCCACCAGCGGAGCGACGGCCCGAACCGCCAGTTTCTGGAACGCCGGCGTGGTGTTCGGAGCCCAGGCGGTCAGGATCTCCGCAGCCTCATCCGGGTGCTCGATGGCGTACCGCCATCCCTGCACGCTGGCCGCCACGAAGGCCTCGACCATCTGGGGCGACGAGTCGAGCGTGGACTGGGCGGCGATGACCAGCCCCTCATATCCCCCGATACCGAAGTCTGCCGGGAACATGTTGACCACCGGGTGGCCGGCCACCGTCGCCCGTATGGGCTCGTCCTGCACATAGCCGAGCCAGGCGTCCACTGTGCCGTCGTAGAGCTTCTCCAGGTCGTTCACCTCGACCTTGACTTCGATCACGGACGTGGGATCCGCTCCGGCCGCCGTCCAGCGTTTGGCGAAGGACCTTACGCCAATACTCGGTAGTGACCCCCACCTTCTTGCCCGCGAGATCGCGGGGGTCGCCTATCCCCGACGTCTCCAGAGAGAAGATGATTAACGGCGGTATCTGGAAGGCGGACATCACCGCGACCGACGGCGCGCCCGATGTGACAAGGTCCCGCTGCTCGGCAAAGGAGGTGACGGCGAAGGTGACTTCGCCGTTCAAGACCCCATCCTTGGCCGGTTTCCCAGGGCCGCCTTCGAGGATGGTCACGTCCAGCCCCTGATCCTCGTAGAAGCCCTTGGCCTGGGCCACGTAGTACCCGGCGAACTCAGCCTCGTGGAGCCAGTTGAGCTGCAGACTGACCTTGGCCGGAGCCACGTCGCCATCGCACCCGCTAAGAAGTGGGCCGGCCACGAGCAGAAAGGCGGCCAGACCTGCGGCCATCCGCCGGACCGACGCCGTCCGTGGGAGCGCGGTCACCCGGCGGAACCAGGCCGAGACGCACACATTCGGCTTCATTTCACCAACTTCCCATGTATGGCCATCGACACCGCCTCGGTGCGGCTGGTGGCATGCATCTTCATCAGGATGTTGCTGACGTGGAACTTCACCGTCGACCGGCTGACGAACAGCTTCTTCGCGATCTCGGGGTTGCTGAGGCCGTCCACCATGAGCTGGAGGATCTCGAGCTCTCGGTCGGTGAGGCCTGGATCGGCCTCTCCGGGATGGGTGGTCGCCCTGATGAGCACCTCGGCGGCCTCCGGCGCCAGGGTGGGTCGACCGGCATAGGCCGCTCGGATGGCGTTGGCCAGCTCGTCGGCGGACACGTTCTTCAGCAGATAGCCAATAGCTCCCGCCTTGAGCGCCCCCTGCACCAACTCCTCTTCCTTGTAGCTGGTGAGCGCGATCACCTGAATGTGGGGACAGGCCTCGCGGATGAGCCGGGTGGCCTCCGAACCGTCCACCTCAGGCATGACGAGATCCATGAGCACCACGTCCGGCCGCAGGTCCGGGCACTTGCGGACCGCCTCCAGTCCGCCGCCGGCTTCGCCCACGAACTCCAGGTCGTCGTAGGCCATCAGAAACGCCGAAAGACCGCTGCGGACCACGGCGTGGTCATCCACGATCATCACGCGCACTGGTCCTTCTTCCATGACCCCTCCCCGGGTTGCTCCTTCGCGTGTCTCGCCCCGCGAACGGAGCAGCGCCAAGGGTAGCGTGCCGAGCCGCGTTCGTTAAGCCCCTGTTGACCCGACCTCTCCACGTGGCCAGGTAGAAGACCGGCCACGCAGTCACCCCAAGACTGCCCGTCCGCCTGATATGCGCGGGTCCGCGCCGGACGAACATGGAAGTGCACGAAGGCACACGAACGGAGGCGGGTACGATGCGGATCTTCAGAAACATCTTTCGCAGGAAGATGCGGGCTTTCCTCACCATCTTCGGGATCACGATCGGCGTATTCGCCTTGGTGGTGATGGGCAGCATGGCCGAGAAGATCAACCTGCTCATAAACGGAGGCACCCGCTACTACAGCGACAAGGTGGTCATCTCCGACGCCTCCACCCCCACCGGCGGCTTCAGCATGACCCCCATCGCCGTCGGCCGCATCCCCGAGATCGAAGCGGTCCCCGGTGTCGCTCGGGCGACCGCGAGCATCTACATGATGCTCGATCCCGAGGGAGGCATGTCCATGGGCGTGCCCCAAGGGATCGTCGGCAGTGACATGCGCAGTGTCGGCTACGAGACGTTCCCGCTGCGGATGGCCGAGGGCCGAGACCTGACCGCGGAGGACCGCGGGCGAGCCGTGGTCGGTTGCGATATCGCCAAGGCGCTGGGCGCCGAGGTGGGTGGGACCATCGAGCTGAGGGGCGAGCCCTTCGAGGTGGTCGGGATCTATGACAAGACCCTCACCGCTCCCGACAACACCGTCACCATCAGTCTGCACGACATTCAGCAGCTCCTCTACGCCGACCTCCCGGCCATGGTGCAGCAGCAGGTGGATCCGGACGAGTTGGCCACTGCGATCACGGCCTATCCCGAGGCTGGGGTGGACGCCGACCAGCTCGCTTCCACCATCACCGGGACCGTCCCAGGCGTGAGCGCGGCCGGTCCGCAGGAATTCATCGATCAGTTCAAGAGCATGACCAAGATCTTCAACAGCATCATCTTCGGCGTGGCTCTCATCTCCCTGCTCGTCGGCGGGCTGTCCGTGGTCAACACCATGACCATGTCGGTGCTCGAGCGGACGCGAGAGATCGGGATACGCAAGGCGATCGGCGCCTCCCACCGGCAGATCGTGGGCCAGTTCCTCACCGAATCCGCCCTCATCGGCTTCCTTGGCGGTGTGACCGGCTTGGCCCTCGGCTGGGTCACGGCGATGGTGGTCAACGCCCTCATGGAGCAGAGTGGCACCGTCCTCTTCCTGGTGACGCCGCGACTGGCCATCGGGGCCGTGGCCTTCGCCATCGTCCTCGGAGTGGCCAGCGGCTTCTACCCATCCTTCCACGCGGCGCGGCTCAAGCCGGTCCTCGCCCTCCGTTACGAGTGAGCCCGGACATGAGCGACACACTCCAGCAGACGACTCGCCAGACGACACCTCAGACGAACCCGAGCCCGACGACCAAAGAAGGGACCAGAGCCATGAAGACCATCGTCAGCGTTAAGAACTTGGCCAAACGTTACGAACTCGGCAAAGACAACTACGTCGACGCGCTGCGCGGCGCCTCGGTGAACGTGCAGGCCGGCGAGATGGTGGCGATCATGGGTCCGTCGGGATGCGGCAAATCGACCATGCTGCACATGATGGGCTGTCTCGACGAGCCGGATTCCGGCGAGGTGTGGCTGAACGGCCGGCGCGTGGACGAGCTGAGCACGCGGGCGACCACCAAGGTGCTTCGCGAGGAGATCGGCTTCATCTTTCAGGGCTTCAACCTGGTGGCGACCATGACCGCCGTCGACAATGTGGCCCTTGCCGCGCAATACGCGGGCAAGTCCCGTCGTGAAGCGCAGAAGTCGGCCCGCGAGGCTCTCGAGGCGGTCGGGCTGGCCGACAGGGCGGGGCACCGTCCGTCGGAACTCTCCGGCGGACAGCAGCAGCGGGTGGCCATCGCGCGGGCACTGGTCAACAGGCCGGGCGTGATCATGGGCGACGAGCCGACGGGCAATCTGGACAGCACAAGCTCGGCAGAAGTCATCGAGATGATGCGCCAGATCAACATGAACACGGGCACCACCTTCATCCTGGTCACCCACGATGCCGACGTGGCCGCGGCCTGTGATCGCGTCATCCACATGCGCGACGGCGTTGTGACCGACGACAAGCTCCAACTGGCTGTGGCCTTCGGGCCCAAGAAGGATGGCTGCGAACTCGAGGACGTCGCCTGAGCGGACGGCCGAGGCTCGGCAGCGGACGCCACCGATCCTGACTACGCAGCTCTAACGAGGGGGATGCAATGAGTACTTACGCACGGTTCCCGCTGGCGAAGGTCCTGGTGGCCAACCCCGGCATGCTGCGGGTCCGGCCGGCCGCAAGCCTCTTTCTATCACAGTACATGGGCCGGTTCCCCGTCCGCCGCCATGGTGAGAATCTGATCCTTCACTCTCACCTGCCGCCGCTGACGAGCAAGGCGTACGCGCGTTTCGTGGAGCACCATCTCCTGGCGCGCCGCAGCGGTCCCTCGCACGCCCAGATAGGTCTGACCAATGCTTGTCCCCAGAACTGCGAATACTGCTACAACAAGCACAGGCACGGCGTGTGCATGGACACCCCGACCATCCTCAGGGTGGTCGACGATCTCCGGGAGGCGGGAGTCGCCTGGCTGGGATTCACCGGCGGGGAGCCTCTGCTCAATCGCGACCTCGTGGAGATCACCGCTTACGCGGCGGCCAGGGATATGGCCGTCAAGCTGTTCACTACGGGTGTAGGTCTCACCCCGCGGCTGGCGGCCGATCTGGGCCGGGCCGGCCTGTTCTCGGTAGCGGTTAGCCTGGATCACTGGGAAGCGGCGCGCCACGACGCTTCGCGCCGGTATCCCGGCGCGTTCAAGGCGGCGCTCGAAGCCATCTCTGTCTTCAAGCGGGTCCCCGGGCTGCACGTGAGCGTCTCTTCGGTGTTGAGTCGGGACATGATCAGAACCGGTCAGGTGGAGACCCTTCTCGCGTTTCTCGACTCGCTCGGCGTCGACGAAGCCTGGCTGAGTGAGGTCAAGCCCTCGGTGGACGGTCTCTGGTCGGAGGAACTGGTCATCACGGAAGATGACCGCCGGGAAGTCGCCCGGATCCAGGACGAGCACAACCGAGCGCTGCGGCGGTCCGGTCCCCGGGCCGAGCGGACGTCTCCGGCCGGCGGAGGCCGCAGACCGATCGGCATGACGGTCAACTATCTCGGACATTTCGAAGGCGCGGAGAATTTCGGCTGCAATGCCGGAGGCAAGATGGTCTATGTGGACGCCTTCGGCGAGGTGAGTCCCTGCGTGTTCCTGCCTCTGTCTTTCGGTAACGTCCGGGAGCGACCGCTCGGCGAGATCCTCGCGGAGATGGGATCGTGCTTTCCGGGCGAGGATCGGTGTTTCGCGAACAAGAACTACCGTCTTCTCGGCGATCCGGCCGCGGGTGCGCTTCCGCTTCGCAGGGAAGGAAGCCTTCGTCTGCTCAAAAGGGTGGAGTTCGGGCCGGCCTCGGAGTTCGGGCGCCGGCTCTGGGGAAGGAGGGCCGCGTGATGGCAGGCGCTCGTCTGGTCCGTCTGACCGGGTACTGTCTGGCGGGGATCTTCGCAGTCGTCGGAGTGGTGTTCCTCGTCATTCCCGCACACGTGCTCGCCGCGTTCAATTGGATGGCCGAAGGGTTGGGGTGGCCTGTGACCACGACCGAGCCTCACACCCTGTTTCTTGCCTTGGCGCTGGGTTACATGTACGTGGTGACGCTTCTCGCTTGGCAGATGGCGCGCCACCCGGAGGTACGCGTATTTCCCTGGGTTCTCGCGCAGGCCAAGGGCGCCAGTGCCGTCATCTGCCTGGGTCTCTTTGTCTTCCAGGAGCAATACCTTCTCTACCTTGCCAACTTCGTCGTGGACGGGGCGATCGCCCTTCTGGTGTGGTGGCTCTGTCTACGGGCAAATGCCACCGCCGCGGCCGCGCCCGCGAGCGGGACGGGCGCCCCGGCCGGCGATCTGCCTCGCGCAGCCGGTTGAAGAAGGGCCGCGCCGGCGATGAGTCTCCGCCTGAGTCTGTTGCAACGGGTGTTTCCCTCGCCGGCGCGGCTGGGGATGCTGGACCGGTTGGCGCAGGTCACGGCCCAAGGGTTCGGTGTGCCGTTGCCGACATGGGGGGAGAGGTCCTTCGACGGCCGACTCGCTCAGTATGCGGCCTTCACTGCGTGCCAGACCGAGGCCCTCCTCGCCACCGGTGAAGCGGAGAGGATCGCGGGAGTACGCGAGCGCCTCTATGAGGGCGCCGCGGACCTGGGGCGCCGGACTCGGCGGCTGCTGGGGGTCGGGACTCCGGAGGAAGCCTTCGCTGCGCTGACGCTGCTGTATCGCCAGATCGGCATAGAGCATGAGCGGGGGCCCGACGGGCGCGGTCATGGTAAGTCGGTGCTTCTTCGCCCGTTACTACAGTGAGCCGGTCTGCGGACTCATCGATGCGCTCGACCGCGGTGTCGTAGCCGGCCTGTACGGTGGTGCGTCCCTCTCCTTTTCCGAGCGTCTCACTGCTGGCCGTCCGTGCTGCCGGGCCCTTGTCCGCGAATCAGTGGGAGCTCGGCCGTGAAACGCGCCGTCGTCGTGGGGAGCGGCGCCGGAGGCGCGATGGCGGCACGCGAGCTGGCGACAGCATTCGAAGTGACCGTCGTTGAAGCTGGTCGCGAGTTCAAGCCCTTCGACGGGCGACTTGACCGCATGGAGCGGCTGCGGACTTCACGGATGCTTCGCGACCCACGCCTGATCCAGCTTCTGTACCCGGCCATGCACGTCACGAAGACCTCGGGAGGAATGGCCCTCGTGCGAGGGGTGGGTACTGGAGGGAGCACCACCCTTGCCACCGGGAACGCGGTTCGTGCCGACGAGGCGCTGCAGAAGCTCGGCATCGACCTCGGTCCTGAGTATGACGCGCTTCGCGAGGAGCTTCCGATCTCCACCGACCATCAGAGGCGGTGGCGACCGGTAACGCGAGAGCTCTTCTCCGCGTGTGCGGCCTTGGGCCTTGATCCGGTGGTCACCCCCAAACTGGTCGACTACGGACGGTGCACGCGTTGCGGACGGTGCGTCCTCGGCTGCCCCAGCGGGGCCAAGTGGGATAGTCGCGAGCACCTCAGGGAGGCCATGGCTCGCGGCGCGACCCTGCTGACGGACAGAGAGGTCGAACGGGTGGTCTTCGCCGACGGGGAGGGAGGACCACGACGGGCGACGGGGGTCCTGACCCGACGCCACGGGGGGAGAGAGTTCTTGCCGGCCGACCTTGTCGTGCTCGCAGCCGGCGGCGTGGGTACACCGGCGCTCCTCTCCAAGTCGGGGATCAAGACCGAGGACCGGCTGTTTGTAGATCCGGTGTTGTGCGTTGCGGCCCCTCTGCCCGAAAGCCGTGCGGACGAAGAGGTGCCGATGCCGTTCTTGGTCGAAGGCGACGGCTACATCATCTCTCCCTATTTCGACTATCTCAGCTACTTCTTCCATCCCGACTGGAGGCGGCCGCGACACGATGTCGCGGCTCTCATGATCAAACTCGCCGACACCGAGGCCGGTTCTATTGACAGCCGACGCCGAGTGACGAAAGGACTATCCGCTCGAGATGAGCAGCGCCTGGACGCGGCTCGAGAGACGTGCCAAGAGATGCTGGCGCGTCTGGGTGTGCGCCGCGACTCCATCTTCCTGGGGATGCTCAACGCAGGTCATCCGGGCGGCATGCTTCCCCTGTCGGCAAAGGAGTGCGGCACTCTCCACCCCGCCCGGCTTCCCGACAACCTCTATGTCGCCGACGCCTCGCTGCTTCCGGAGTCCTTGGGTAAGCCACCCATTCTCACCATCATGGCGCTGGCGAGGCGGGTCGCACGTCTCTGCGCGGAGCGATTCGGGTAGGGATAGGACCGCGGCGTGAGTCGCCGCGCGGTCCGGCGACTCGCCGCACGGCCACACGCTACGCCACGGCGCGCTACACGGCGCCGCGCAGCACGGTGTCGCGCACAGCCGCGTATCCCGCCGGCCCCGCCGCGGGGACCTCGGCGTCGCGCCTAATCGACCGGTCCGCGGGCGGTCGCGTCCGCTTGGTTCAGCAGGTCCACCATGGCCTTGATGTGGTCGGGAGACGTGCCGCAGCAACCTCCCACGAGACGTGCTCCCGCGTGGACGCACGCCTCGATTCCCGCTGCGAAGGTGGCCGGCAACATGTCGAAGACCAGTTCCTTGTCGACCAGTCGGCCTTTGCCGGCGTTGGGCTGGGCGATGATGGGCAAGGTCGTGGCGGCCTTCATCATCGCTACCACTTCGGCCATCTCCAGGGGGTCGAGGCTTCCGCAGTTGGCCCCCACCGCCGAAGCTCCCGCCTCGGTCAGGGCTTCCGCGCACCGGACGGCGGTGTCCCCCATCACCGTCCGCCCACCGTTCGCGGACGTGTTGAACGCGATGGTGGCAAAGACAGGGAGATCAGTGGCTTCCCTGGCGCCCCGCAACGCGCATAGCGCCTCCCGAAGGTCGAACATCGTCTCGACGATGAGGCCGTCCACCCCGCCCTCCGCGAGTATGGCCGCCTGCTCCTTGAAGGCGGCGAACGCGTCGTCCTCAGGGAGTGGCCCGTACGGTTTGAGCATCTTGCCGGTGGAGCTCATGTCACCAAGCACAAACTGGCCCGCGCGCGCGGCCGTCCGGGCCAGCCTGGCCCCTGCCAGATTGACCTCGCGTACATCGACGGCCACATTGTGGGACTCGATGTTGACGCTGTTCATCGTCAAGGTGTTGGTGATCAAGAGGTCGATGCCGCAGGCAGCGTAGCGCTCGTGAACGGCGAGCACCGCTTCGGGGTGGGTGACGCTGTTCTGGCCCCCCATCTCCAGACCGGCCTGGCCCAACTGGGTGCCCATGGCCCCATCGAGAAAGATGGTGTGTCTATCGCTGCTGAGAAGCTCGAGCAGAGTCATCGGGTTTTCGACCCCTCGTCGTCGTGGGCAGTGAACGATTGGCGGAAGATCCGTAACGGATTCCTTGACGCTAGGATAGCGTTCAGCGCGACGGCTGTGTAGCTACGAGTCCTTCCGGGGACTATTCCGGGTGTGATCCGTCAGCGGGGAGGACATCATGCAGTGGCGGGGTAGGCGCCAGAGCGGCAACGTCGAGGATCGCCGGGGCATCGGGGGTCGCGGTCTGGCTATAGGCGGTGGCGGCATCACCGCGATAGTCGTGGTGCTGTTGGTTATCCTCCTGGGCGGCGATCCGGGGACGGTTGTCAACCAGATGCCCATCTCCCCTGCTTCCACGCTGGCCACGGTCAACAGTGGCCAGGAGGATGAGCTCAGCCAGTTCGTCAGGGTCGTACTCGCCGATACTGAGGACCTGTGGACGGAGCAGTTCCGGCAAATGGGCAGGACCTACCAGAAACCGAACCTCGTGCTGTACTCGGGTACGGTGCAGACACCGTCGGGCTTTGCGAGCGCAGCGTCCGGCCCCTTCTATTCGCCGCAGGACCAGAAGGTCTATCTGGACCTGAGCTTTTTCCAGGAACTCACGGACCGTTTCGGGGCACCGGGGGATTTCGCTCAGGCCTACGTCATCGCGCATGAGGTCGGGCACCATGTACAGAGGCTCCTCGGTATCCTGGACCAGGTGTCCGCTGCCCAAGGGAGGCTAAGCGAAGCCGACGCCAACGAGTTGTCGGTCCGGCTCGAGCTGCAGGCCGACTTCTTCGCCGGGATCTGGGCCCACTATGCTCGGAACACGCTGGGAGTGGTGGATCCGGGAGACGTCGAAGAGGCACTGGGCGCCGCCAGCGCCATCGGGGATGACAGGCTCCAGCAGCAATCTCAGGGCTCCGTGACCCCCGATTCCTTCACCCACGGGACCTCCGAGCAGCGCGTCCACTGGTTCCGGCTCGGATTGGAGACCGGGGACGTCTCCCTAGGGGACACCTTTTCGGCTGGGTCTTTGTAGAAAGCTACTCAGCCGATGTAGATCACGTTCCCTCGCGGCACGCGCTCCATCCGGCGGAACTTGTCCTCGTCGTCGGTGTAGCCAAGAGCCAGCCCGCATTCCATCTGGGATCCCTCAGGGATGCCGGCCTCTCGGGCGAGGTCGATGTTCTCCGGTGCGTTGAGCGCGTACGCGGGCGAGCGCAGGAAGCAAGAGCCAAGCCCGAGCTCGGTAGCCTGAAGCAGCATGTTCTCGGCCGCGACGGCGCAGTTGAGCTGCGTGATAGCCATGTCCTTGGGGCCGGACAGCAAGATGACCACCGCCGCGCCGTAGGTGGGAAGGTACCCGGGGAGCGAGGCCCGCTCCACCAGGAAGTCGTTACCCGAGGCGAGCATCGCCTGCAGCGTCCGCTCGTCGATCTTGCCCAGGAGTTCGCGGTCGCGGATTACCGACATGGTGTACTCGCCCGCGTTGGGAGCCCACCTGCCGGCCGTGATGATGGCCGCGATGTCGGCTTCCGGCACCGCTTTGTCGCGATACGAGCGGATGCTCTTCCTCTTGAGTACTGCTTCGTCGACGTTCATGCGCTTCTCCTTGATCTTGGTCCTGTGTGGCCGTCAGTTCTGTTTGGCGCGCAACCTGCTCATCTCTTCCACAGTTCCACATCGCCCACGTTCTGGTCGGCGGTGGTGGCATCGATGGGGCCCAGCTTCTTGGTGAGGTAGCCGGGCTTTTCGATGGTGAGGACGTAGCTCCCCTCCTCGAGACCCTTGAGCCAGAAGTCGCCATAGTTGTCGGTGACGGCGGAGAGGCTGTCTCCCGTCTCCCGGCTCTCGGCCATGACCGTGGCCCCTTCCACGCACTCGTCGGCCTCGGGGTCAAAGACGGCTCCGGCGATCCACTTCTTGGGCAGGTTGAAGTAGTAGACCCGGGGCCGGGTGGGGAGCTCCGGTTTGAGCAGCTGGGCGCCGGCGATCCTCCGGGCGATGGCGGGGTCGTCTTCCTCGCCGAAGGTGAAGGCCCCGGTGGGGCAGGCATCGGAGCAGCGGGTCTCGGTCCAGCCCTGGTCGAGGAGATGGGCACAGAAGGTGCACTTCTGGGCGATGTTCAAGTCGTCGTTGAAGAAGATGACGTTCTCGTAGGGACAGGCCTCCAGACAGAGCTGGTTGCCGCGGCACCACTCCGGGTGGATGAGGACGATGCCGTCCTCTCTTCTATAGATGGCTCCGGCCGGACAGGCCTCGATACAGGGCGCGTCCGCACAGTGCTGGCAGATGCTGTGGTGGTAGGTGACCTGCACCTTGGGCACCGTGCCTCGTTCCAGACCTATCACCTGGTTCCAGAACTGCCCGGTGTCGGGCTGCGGCTTGGCGATGGGGGTCCAGTCGTTGGCCACGTGCTCGTCCTTGCAGGCGATCTGGCAGTTGTGGCAGCCGTTACAGATGGCGAGATCGATCAGCATGACCTTACCCATCAGGCGCCTCCTTCCATGATCCCCGCTATGCAGGGTCCGGCCGTTATGTGGCACTCTCGGGCGAAGGCATCAGGATACTTCTGCCGCAGTCCCTCGAGGTCGGCCTTCTCCACCTCCACCAGGAAGCCCGACACCGCCATACCCACGGTGTTCTTGGAGGTGCAGTTGCGGGGGACGATGGTGTTGATCACACCGCCCCGATCGATCTCCCCGGGGACGATGGGGTCGTACTTGGCCCCGTGATCGATGCCCACCGCTCCGGCCATGATGCGCTCGGTCACGTAGGCGCCGGCCAGCACGGTGCCGCGCTCGTTGAAGATGCTGACCACATCGCCGTGCCTGATCCCCCGTGCGGCGGCGTCCTTGGGGTTCATCCACAGCGGATGGTACTGATATCCGTCCGCCCCCCTCACCTTGCAGGTGTCGATCTCCCTGAACCAGGTGACGTCGTCGTGCTGCGAGTGCACTCCCCAACGGGGGTGGTTGCTCATGACCAGCAGGGGATACTTCTTCGAGCGCTCGGTGCCGACGGTCTCCTCGTGAGACACACCTTGGGGGATCCACTTGGGCACCGGCGGCCGCTCGGGATCGTCGAGGAAGTGCTCGGCCAGGCCGGTCGCATAGAACTCCAGTTTGCCCGTGGGGGTGGAAAGGGGGTGACCCTCCGGATCCTCGTAGAACTCCAAGAAGCCGGCGGGGATGTTCTCCCAGTCGGGGTCGGGAGAGACGACGTAGTAGCCCTTCTCGTTCAGGTCATCCCAGGAGATCTTGTCCGCCACTCCGGAGAACTCCCAGCCCGACTTGATGATCTCAGGGATGCTCTGGCCGCCTGTGTACTCCTCCAGGAGGCCCAGCTTCTCGGCGATCTTGCAGACCACCTCGTAGTCGCTCACCGACTCGCCCAGTGACTCCATGCAGCGGGGCTCGGGGTAGAGCATGTCCATCTGCCCGCTGAAGATGTCCGAGCCGATATCGTCCTCTTCCAGCTTGGTGTTGACCGGCAGGAGCAGGTCGGCGAAGAGGGCGTCGTTCTCGATCCAGGGGTGCTGGCACATGACGAACTCGATCGATTCGTCCCTGAGCGCGCGGATGAAGTTGTTGCCGTCGTTCCAGCAGGTGATCCAGGAGGGGGAGTCGGTCCAGATCATGTGGATCCTGGAAGCGCCGTCGGCCGGATATTTGTACTCCACGAACTGGTCGGTGGCCTCGCTTCGCATGCCGTGCCGGTTGCCGTACCAGGTGCCCTCACCCTCGAGGATGAGTTTCGGCACCAGGGTCTTGGGGATGCAGGATTCCCGGCCTTCTTCCGGAGGTATGTCGCCCCGGTATGCGGCATCCAGGCTTATGCACACCTCGGGTTTGGGCGCCGCTTGGTTCTCGGGGTCGCGCCCCAGCGCCCATTCGATCATCTTGGCTTGGTTTGCGCCCGGCTTGCCCAGCCCCTGCATGGCGAGACAGAGCACTTGCAGGCGGGCGGGCTCCGTCGAGTAAGGGCCGCGGATGGCCGGCCCCCCGTTACTGATGACGATGGTGGTGCGCTTGGAGGCCCATTCATCGGCCAGGGCCTTGATGATGCGGGCCGGCACTCCCGTGATGGGCGCCGCCCACTCGGGGCTCTTCGCGACCCCGTCTTCCTCGCCCATGACGTAGGCCTCGAACTTGTCGACGCCGTAGGCGTGGGTGGCCAGGTAGTCTTTGTCATAGGTGCCCCGCGTGAACCAGCGATGCGCGATGGCGAGGTAGAGGGCGGCGTCGGTGTTGGGCAGGACGGGGATCCACTTGTCGGCATGAACGGCGTTCCCGTAGTTGCAGTCGGGAGCGATGTAGATCTGCTTGATACCCAGTTCGCTCCACCAGTAGTTGAAGCGGCTGACGAGCTGGCCGCCCCAACCCCAGGGCGTGGTCTCGGGGTCGCATCCCCAGAACAGAAGGAGTTCGGCGTTCTTGGAGATGTCGTAGAGCAGGTTCTTCTGCGGCAGCTGCTGACCGATGGGTTCGCAGCCCCACACATGCTTGGCACCCCAGTACCAGCCTTCCCAGCTGTCGGCGTTGCGGACCTGGTGGGTGTAGCCGCCGAAGAGGTCGAGCAGCTTTCTTCCGCACCCGTGCGGTCCGTGCACCGTCTTGTTCTCCCCGTGCTGGTCGTTCTGGTAGAGGATGGCGGTGGCGCCGTAGGTCTCCTTGATGCGGTACATCTCCGAAGTGATGATGTCCAGCGCTTCGTCCCAGGAGATGCGCTGGTACTTGCTCACCCCCCGATTGTGGATGTTCCTTCCGCCCGGACCGGTGGAGCCCGGGCGCCCCGGCCGGGTCGAAGTCCACGCGCTTCATGGGGTAGCGGATGCGAGCCGGGGAGAAGATGCGTTTCTTGTAGCAGAGGGAGAGCGGGGGCGGGAGGGTCTTGTCCCCGGGATCGAAACTCTGGCCCCGGGCGTGCATGACCCAGGGCTTGACCTCTTCCCTGGTGTACTTATCGTAGAAGCGCGCCGGGCGGATACGAAGCACCTTGCCGTCCTTGGTGTCCACCATGCAGGCGTTGCCGCCCCAGGAGACGCCGATGAAGCACATGTCACGGACGACGGTCTTCTCCTCAGACTCAGGCGACCCGGTGGTTCCTGTCTTCCCATGGTCGGTCACGTTCATCTCCTCTCCTCAGGACCTCGAGCCATCATAGTACGAGGAGGCGCGGGGTGCATCCACCCGGAAGCAACCCGCACGAGGTCCGCTGAATGAGGGCGGGTCCATGTCTCCCGTCGGCACGCGTTCCTGTGTCCCAGACGTGTCCCCAGCGGTTGACACCGTCTTGCCCCGGGTATAGGATGCCATGTGGGTCCCATGTGTCCCCATGGTGTCCCCGAAACCAGGTGGGTCAAACCCTCGAGCCCGACTGTTGGGACGCAGCCAGGAGGTACGCCGATGCCCAAGATCACGAAGCGGCTCGTGGACAGCCTCAAGCCAGATCCGACCCGCGAGACATTTGTTGCCGACGACGAGCTTCCCGGCTTTGGCATCCGAGTCAGACCGTCCGGCGCCGCCTCCTACATCCTGCGGTACAGGAACGCCCTCGGGCAGTCTCGGCGGCTCACCATCGGTCGGGTGGGTGTTCTTTCGCCGGAGGAAGCCCGGCGAGCGGCTCAGCAGCACTTGGCCGCGGTCAAGGGCGGAGCGGACCCGGCGCAACCGAAACGGCAGGCCGAGAAGACCACCGACGAGGAGCCCAAGGAGGTCCAGCACGGCATCGACGAGCTTCGCCGGTTCAGGATCTTCGCCGAACTGGAAGACGAAGACTTCGAGGCCATCGCTCATATCGCCCGGGTCAGAGAATTCGAAGTGGCGGAAAAGCTGACCACCGAGGGGGCGCCCGCGGACCAGCTCTATCTGTTCTTGAAGGGGCAGGCGGCGGTCAAGGTCCGTGACCCCTACGGTCGCCAGGTCCTCATCGACGAACTCGGCCCTGGAGAGCTTCTGGGCTGGGGCGCGGTGACGGAGCCCCACGTCTACACCGCCTCGGCGTGGACCTCGCGGCCCTCCCAGGCCATCGTCATCGACGGTAAGCGGCTGCGCGAGCTCTGCGAAGAGAACAAGCGGATCGGCTACGAAGTGGCCAAGGGCGTGGGCGAGGTGATCTCCAAGCGTTTCGGGCTTGCTGTGGCCGGACGGGGAGGTCAGACGCTTGCCGGGCACGGTATCGACGAACTGCGCCAGTTCAAGATCTTCGCCGAGCTGGATCTGGGCGATCTGGACGCCATCGCCCGCATCGCATACGTACGCGAGTTCGCAGCCGGCGAGGAGTTGACGGTGGAGGGCGCTCCTGCCGACCACCTCTACCTGTTCCTCAAGGGCAAGGCGGCGGTCAAGGTCAAAGGCGTCAGCGGGCGGCACGCGATCATCGATGAGCTCGGCCCGGGCGAGCTCCTGGGCTGGGGAGCCGTCATGGAGCCCCATGTCTATACGGCCTCCGCGTGGACGACGGAACCCAGTGAGGTGATCGTTGTCGATGGGACGGATCTTCGCGAACTCTGCAAGACCAACAAGCATCTGGGGTATCAGGTCTGCAAGGGCATCGGCGAGGTCATGTCCACCCGGTTCGGGCAGGCCGTGACAGGGCAGGGCGCTCCCGCGCTTGCCGACAGCGGAGTCGACGAACTCCGCCAGTTCAGGATCTTCGCCGAGTTGGAGGATCGGGACTTGGAGTCCATCGCACGGATCGCACGCATCCAGGAGTCCGAGCCCGGAGAGGAACTCACCGCCGAGGGAGCCGCTGCCGATCATCTCTACCTGTTCCTCAAGGGCATGGCCGCGGTCAAGGTCAAAGGAGCCGACGGCCGCGAGGTGCTCATCGACGAGATCGGTCCCGGGGAGGTGCTGGGTTGGGGAGCGGTGACCGGGCCTCCCCATGTGTACACGGCCACAGCCTACACGTTGGAGCCGGCTCAGTTGGTCGTCTTCGACGGTAAGGATCTTCTCCGGCTCTGCGAGACGAACACCCGTATCGGCTATCAGGTGGCCAAGGGCATCGGTGACGTGGTCTCCAAACGCTTCGGTCGGGTCGCGTCGGGGCGGATGGGACAGGTCCTCGCGGGACACGCCATCGACGAACTCCGCCAGTTCAAAGTCTTCGCCGAATTGGATGTGGCCGACCTGGATTCCATCGCCCGTCTCGCCTATGTCCGGGAGTTCGACACTGGCGAGGAGCTGATCACCGAAGGCGACCCGGCGGAGCAGCTCTACCTGTTCCTGAACGGCAAAGCGGTGGTCAAGGTGCGGGGCGCCGACGGCCGCCAGGTTCCCATCGACGAGCTCGGGCCCGGCGAGGTGCTGGGTTGGGGAGCGGTCATGGAGCCGCACATCTACACGGCTTCGGCGTGGACCCTCGAACCGTCCGAGCTGGTCATCGTCAAGGGGAAGGATCTGCGCGACCTCTGCGATACCAACAAGCATCTGGGGTATCTGGTCTGCAAGGGTATCGGTGAGGTCATGTCCACCCGCTTCGGGCAGGCCGTCCGGGGGCATGGGATCGACGAGCTTCACCAGTTCAAGATCTTCGGGGAGCTCGACTTTGCCGACCTCGACGCCATCGGACGTATCGCGCACATCCGGGAGGTCGGACCCGGCGAGGAGCTCATAACCGAGGGCAAGTCGGCCGACGAGCTGTATCTCTTCCTGGAGGGAAAGGCCTCCGTCAAGGTACGTGACCCCGACGGCCGCCAGGTGCTCATCGACGAGATCGGTCCCGGGGAGGTGCTGGGTTGGTCCGCCGCGGTGGAACCCTACGTCTACACCGCCTCGGCCTGGACGAGCGAGCAGTGCGAGCTGATCGTGGTGAACGGCCAGCGCCTGCGCCAGCTCTGCGAGACCAACAAGCGCCTTGGTTACCAGGTCACCAGGGGCATAGGCGAGATCATATCCAGGCGGTTCGGACGAGCCATGGGGGCGCGGGGAGATCTGCAGGACAAGGATCTGCGGGCCTTCGGCGGCGAGGAGCGGGTCGTCTGGGATGACGGTCTGCTCCAACTCACCACCGAAGCGATCCTCATCGGCATGGGGAGCGACAGCCCTGAGGTCATCCCCCTCGAAGCCGTTTACGACGTCGACGTGGAGAACGGCTGCGTCGTCTTCCGGGTGCAAGGCGGCGACGTCTGCTCTCATCGCATCGATGATCCGGCTCATCTGGCCGCTCTTGTCCGCGATGAGATGCTGCGCACCCGCCATGCGCAGCGGCGTAAGGACTACTACGTCCGCTAGGGGTCAGGGGGCTCCCGCTCATGCATATCATCGTCGACCGTCGCGAGCTCACCAAAGGAGACATGATCTCCCTCACCATCGAAGCGCCGTCGATCGCCCGCAAGATCCATCCCGGTCAGTTCGTCATCCTCAGAGTGAATGAGACCGGCGAACGTACTCCTCTGACCGTGGCCTACAAAGACGAGATCCACGGCACCATCACCATCATCTTCCAGGTCCTCGGGAAGACCACGGCCATGCTGGCCTCCCTCAAGGTGGGCGATGCCATCAAGGACCTGGTGGGCCCCCTGGGCTGCGAGGAGCGATTCACCAAGGTGGGGACGGTCGTGGGTATCGGCGGGGGCTCGGGGATAGCCGTCCTCCACCACATCCTGCAGGGTTCCAAGGAGGCCGGCAACTCACTCATAGGCATCATCGGAGCGCGGGACAAGTCTCTTCTCATCCTGGAGGACGAGATGGCGACCCTCTGCGACCGGCTGCTCATCACCACCAACGACGGCAGCGCCGGCATTCACGGTCTGGTCACCGACGCTCTCGCCAAGCTGGTGGAAGAGCAGGTTCACATCGATGAGGTCATCGCCGTCGGCCCGCTCATAATGATGCGCGCCGTCTGCGAGATGACCAAGCTCTATCAGATCCCGACGCTCGTGAGTCTCAATCCCATAATGGTGGACGGCACCGGCATGTGCGGCTGCTGCCGGGTGACGGTGGGCGGCGAGACCCGGTTCGCTTGTGTCGACGGCCCTCACTTCGACGGTCACCAGGTGGACTTCGATGAGCTGATCCAGCGCAACAGTATGTACTCTCGCGACGAGCGCGCCTCGCTACTCACGTCCATCAGGGCTCGCTAGGAGGCGTGCATGGTCGCCAGGACCGAAACCGAGTCCAAAGGCCTTCTTGCGGGGACCGAGATCGAGGCCTTCTGTCCGCACTGCCACCAAGCGCTCAACGTCTTCGACGCGGTCACCAAGCAGATATGGGTGCGGCTGCAGGTGTCGGTCGACGGTCGGCAGGGCGAACTGCTGCTCAGCTCCAGACCCGAGGACTTTCAGCGGCAAGTGAGCGTGGAACTGGGCGAGCAGGGGGTGGTCGACGACGTCTCCTGCCCTCACTGCGGCCGGTCATTGGTGGAGCAACGCGCATGCGAGGACTGTGGGGCGCCGTCCGCGCGCCTTGTCATCTATGCGCAATCCCGCTTGGTCGACTTCAACATATGTACGAACGTGAGCTGCCATTGGCACGGGATGTCCCGGGCCGACCAGGCCAAGATCAAGCCCAAGGTGCTCAGGCAGAAGAAGCCCGAGCAGGACGCCATGCTCCGTATCCGCAACTTCAACGAGGTGTCGTACGGCTTCGACCGGGAGCTGGCCGTGGTGGAGGCCGGCCGCTGCCTTGATTGCAAGAAGCCGGCCTGTGTCACCGGGTGCCCGGTAGGGATCGACATCCCCGGGTTCATCAGCCTGGTGAAGGCAGGGGAGTTCGTCGAGGCGGCGCGGCACATCAAACAGAAGAACGCTCTGCCCGCGGTCTGTGGACGGGTCTGCCCTCAGGACGATCAGTGCGAGAAGCTCTGCGTCGTGGGCAGGAAAGAGGAGCCGGTGGCGATCGGCAACTTGGAGAGGTTCGTAGCCGACTTCGAGCGGGAGACCGACTCCGTCTCTCTCCCCCGCAAAGCGCCGCCCACCGGCAAGCGCATAGCCGTGGTGGGCAGCGGTCCCGCCGGTCTCACCCTGGCGGCCGACATGGTGGCCAAGGGGCACTCGGTTACCGTGTTCGAATCGCTCCACAAGGCGGGCGGGGTGTTGGTGTATGGGATCCCCGAGTTCCGTCTGCCCAAGGCCATCGTCGAGTCAGAGATCGACTACTTACGCCGCCTAGGGGTGAAGATAGAGCTCAACTCCATCGTGGGACGCCTCTACACTCTGGACGAGCTCTTCAAGACCGGATACGACGCCATCTTTGTGGGCACCGGGGCTGGGCTGCCCATCTTCATGGGACTTCCCGGTGAGAACCTGTGCAACATCCTCTCCGCGAACGAATACCTCACCCGGGTCAATCTCATGAAGGCCTACGCCTTTCCCGAGTACGACACCCCGGCTCCGAAAGGCCAACAGGTCGCCGTGTTGGGGGCGGGCAACGTGGCCATGGACTGCGCCCGCACGGCAGTCCGCATGGGCGCCCGCGAAGTCACCATCGTCTATCGGCGCACCCGGGACGAGATGCCGGCCCGCAGCGAGGAAACCGAGCACGCCCAGCAGGAGAACGTGAAGTTCCGCTACCTGTCCAGCCCCATCCGCTTCATCGGAGATGACCGGGGTTGGGTCAAGCAGATGGAGTGCATCCAGATGCAGTTGGGGGAGCCGGACGCGTCGGGACGGCCGAGGCCGATCCCCAAGGCCGGTTCCAACTTCTTGATGGACGTGGATCTGGTCATCGTGGCGGTGGGGGCAGGTCCCAACCCCGTGCTCTTCTCCGGCTCTCCCGATCTGGAGCGGACCAAACGGGGCTACATTCAGGCAGTGACCCCTTCCGGCCGCACCAGTATCCCCGGAGTCTGGGCCGGGGGCGATATCGTCACCGGATCGGCCACGGTGATCCTCGCCATGGGCGCCGCCCGCCAGGCGGCCGACGACATGGACGAGTATCTGCGCAGCGGCTCGACCGAGTGGCCGTAGACCGGCCGGCTCCAGAGACTGCATGGAGTCGATCACACCGATCTTCAAGATCGGGCGGGGGCCGTCGAGCAGCCACACCATAGGCCCTGCTCGGGCGGCGGCGATCTTCGCCGGTTGGAACGAGTCCGCGCCCCGGCTGAGAGCAACACTGTACGGGAGTCTGGCGCTCACGTCACAGGGTCACGGTTCCGATCGGGCGATCATCGAGACACTCCCGGGCCGCGAAGTGGACGTGGTTTGGCGCCCTGACGCCGAGCTTCCGCTCCATCCCAACGGCATGGTCTTCGAGGCCCTCGATAAGGCCGGCGTGCCGGTTGATTCCTGGGTGGTCTACAGCGTGGGAGGGGGCGATCTCCAAGACGACTCCGGGCGATTCACGGAAGACGTCATCGCGCTTCCCCACGAGACCTTCGCGGAAGTCCTTCGCTGGTGCGAGGGCACCGGCAAGGAGCTCTGGCAGTATGTCGACGCTTTCGACGAACAGCCGAGGGTGCGTGAGCACCTAGCCGACGTTTGGGCGGAGATGCAGGCATCGGTAGGAAGGGGGCTGTTAGCGGAGGGCGTGTTGCCCGGTCCACTGCAGCTGGCGCGGAAGGCGAAGCACTACTACGCTCATGCGCTGGAAGGATGTGGAAGTGCCGACCGCGGTCTTGCGTTCGCCTTCGCATTGGCAGTGGCTGAAGAGAACGCTGCGGGCGGGATCGTGGTGACCGCTCCCACGTGCGGGGCCTCCGGCGTCCTGCCGGCGGTGCTCATGGTGGCGCAGCGGACTCTGGGTAGCTCGGAGGCGGCGGTGATCAAAGCACTGGCCACCGCCGGGCTGGTGGCCAGCCGCATGAAGAGCGGCGCCTCCATCTCGGGCGCCGAGGTGGGTTGCCAGGGGGAGATCGGTACCGCGTGCGCCATGGCGGCGGCGGCTGCGACCTTCTTATGGGGGGAACGCCCAAGCACGTGGAGTACGCCGCCGAGATGGGACTGGAACACTACCTGGGACTCACCTGTGACCCCATCGGGGGATACGTACAGATCCCCTGCATCGAACGGAACGCTCTGGCGGCGGATCATGCCTGGGCCTGCGCCGTCTACGCGCTGTACTCCGACGGGTCCCACGACATCTCCTTCGACCGCATCGTCAGGACCGTACTGGAGACAGGGCACGACATCCCCCCGGCCTATCGGGAGACCGGCCTGGGAGGGCTGGCCAGCAGCGGCACCTAGGGCGCATGCACGTCGCCTGCGGCCGATGGCGCCGTCAGCGCCGAGGCCCGCAGATTGTCCGTCTCTCTGTCGAGCCCTTTCCCTGCCACGGTTGCTTCCGGGATTCCTTCCGCGAAACGTTGCCGTCTTGGCGCGGAACTGTAACCAACGCAGCCTGACGTCGGTGTTAGGTTCAGTTCGAGGACGGCCGCCCTCGAGGGAGACATCGCGACAACACTGATATCGCAGACCTGATCCTCACAAGCCTTAGGTAGTCCCCCTTTCCGGTCCCGAGCCCAGCCTCGGACCGTCACTCGCACACCGCCGGCCGCCCGTTGGGGCGGCCGGCGGGCTTTAACGGAATCGTAACCGTTTTGCAGCTTCTTATTAACATCGGACTCTTTCTCAGCCGCTAGCGTGCTACCAGGCAAGACAGCGGAGCTGTGTGACAACGAAAGAAAGGAAACACACCGTGTCTCTCAGAAGGAAGAAGGGTCCGATCACCCTGGTGGCCGTTCTGGCCGTAGCACTGGTGCTGGTCGGCGTCTTCGCGGCCGCGTGCGGCAGCAGCGAGGAAACCACCACCACGGTCGCACCCGCTACCACGGCGCCGCCGACCACCGCGGCCGCCGCCTCGGACATCGTGGATACCGCTGTAGCGGCGGGGAGTTTCAATACCCTGGTCTCCCTGGTGCAGGCGGCCGGTCTGGTCGATACCCTCAAGGGCAGTGGGCCGTTCACCGTCTTTGCTCCCACCGACGAGGCGTTTGCCGCCGTCCCCAAGGAGACCGTGGACTCGCTCACCGCCGATCCTAAGGGGCACTCACCCAGGTACTCACCTACCACGTGGTACCGGGCAAAGTGATGTCCACCGACATAACCGACGGCATGGAAGCCACCACCGTCGAGGGCTCCACGGTGAAGTTCAGCATCAAAGACGGCATGGTCTATGTGAACGACGCCAAGGTGATCCAGCCCGACATCATCACCTCGAACGGGGTCATCCATGTGATCGATGCCGTTCTGATACCGCCGGATCTGGGAAGCAGCACCGAAACCACCGCTGCCGCCGGTCTTTCGGCTTCCCTCAACGGTGCCGGTGCCACCTTCCCTAAGCCGCTCTATGTGGAATGGATCGGCGAGTTCCAGATGGTGAATCCCGGAGTGAGCATCAACTACCAGGGTATCGGCTCGGGCGGCGGTATCGAACAGTTCACCCAGCTGACCGTCGACTTCGGCGCCTCGGACGCTCCCATGAAGGATGAAGAGATCGCCGCAGCGGAGGCCGCGAGCGGCGCCAAGGTGCTCCACATACCTACGGTGTTCGGCTCCGTCGTTCTGGCATACAACGCTCCTGGCGTTGCCGAGCTCAAGCTCGACTCCGACACCGTGGCCGCTATCTTCCTGGGCACCATCACCAAGTGGAACGATGCCAAGATCGCGGCGCTGAATTCCGGCGTGACCCTCCCCGACAAGGCCATCCAGGTCGTGCATCGCTCCGACTCCTCTGGTACCACCAATATCTTCACCAGTTACCTGACCAGCGCCAACCAGGAGTGGGCCGACAAGGTCGGCAAGGGCAAGGAAGTGCAGTGGCCTGTGGGCGTCGGCGGCCAGGGTAACGACGGCGTCGCGGCTGTCATCCAGCAGCAAGAAGGATCGCATCGGCTACGTTGAACTCTCGTACGCCATCGAATCCAAACTGACCATGGCTTCACTCAAGAACCAGGCGGGCAACTTCATAACGCCTAGTCTGGACTCCACCTCGGCGGCGGCCGCCGGTGCTAAGTTCCCCGAGGACCTTCGCTTCTCCGTGGCCGACAGCCCGAATCCCGATGCCTATCCCATCGTCGGAGCCACCTGGATCCTCGCCTACGACAAGATGACCGATGCGGCCAAGGCCAACGCTCTTAAAGCCTTTCTGACCTGGTCCTTGAACGACGGCACCGCTATTGCCGAGGACCTCGGATATGCCCCTCTGCCCGACGACCTCAAAGCCCTGGCTCTTGCCAAGGTCGAGCAGATCAGCGGGAAGTAGCCGGAGACTGCCACGGTCCTGAGAATCGTCTTCGATCGTGAACGGGAGGGAGCCGCGTGCAGACCGGCTCCCTCCCGGTTCCGTTCTCGTCGCGGCTCCCACGTGATCCAGAAGCTAGGGTCCGAGTAGGAGGGGAGATGACCTCAGTCGCCACGCAGAACCTCAAGAAGAATGCCGGCAGGCCAGGCTACGTCGACCGGCCCGGTCTCCCTTCCCGTGACGTCGACGGCCTGCTCAGCGTCCTGACAAGGGCCGACAGACCCCTCACCATGCGGGAGATAGCGATCATGACTGAATTGTCTCCCTCAGACGTCGCATGCACGCTCGAGAACATGTGTCAGTTCGGTGTTGTCCGCCGCCTGAACACGGTGATCGAGACCTACACCGCGCGGTTCCTGTGATCGCTTCATCGGCGAGACCGGGGAGGCTTCTGGCGGAGGTCAGGCCTGCGTCCTCCTGGTGGAGGACGACGTCACGATCTCGGATCTTGTGGCCTACAACCTCCGCAGGGCCGGCTATCGGGTGATCCAGGAGTACAACGGCCGGGCGGGTCTAGATACCGCGCTCGCCCAGAACGTCGATCTCGTCCTGATGGACGTGATGCTTCCCGGGCTCGATGGTCTCAGCGCAAGCCGCGAGATCGCTCGGGCGAAGCCCCGGGTGCCGGTCATCATCGTCTCCGCTCTGACCGAAAGGGAGAAGCTCCTGGAAGGCTTCCGGGTGGGCGCGGACGACTACGTGACCAAACCGTTCGACCTCGACGTGCTCATGGCAAGGATCTCGGCCAGTCTCAGGCGCGCCTCCACGGGCGGGGGCTGTCCGGTTCACGAACTGGCGGAGGAATCGCTCCAGGCGGATAGGCTCTTCATCGACACAGATACTCGCTGCCTGAGGGCTCCTGCCGGAGACGGTCCCTCTCACGCCAAAGGAGCACAGTCTTCTTCAACTTCTCTTGTCCCAGCCGGGCCACCTCTTCTCGCGAGAAGAGATCACCGAGTCAGTCTGGCATTGCCACTACATCTCATCCTCGCGCACGCTCGACGTGCACATGCGCCGTCTACGGGACAAGCTGCGCGAGGTCGAGGCCGAGTTCACCATCCAGGCTGTGAGGGGTGTCGGCTACCGGCTGGCGCCGGTGTAGCGACTCCCTTAGGGAAAGCACCAGGACGACCGCAAGGTGGCCCACCAAGAGGGCGCTCCAAGCGCCGAGCCAGGGCCAGAACCACAAGTGATCGGGCGAGCGGGACAGATTGATGACGATCAGGTTCCAGCCGCCGATCAAGAACACAAAGGCATGAAGCATGAGTCTCTCGCGCCGCGAGAGGGGCCTGGGAGAGCCGGCGGGATACTCGGTCACGACCGCGCCTCGCTCGTCGGCCGCCATCTGCCCCAGGATTTCTGCGGTCAGTCAGGGATAGAGGCGTAGATCGCTTTCTTCTCATGCTGCGCATCCTCCAGATCTTCCGTTCGTCCGCTCGAACCTGCGGCTACGCCGCCTGGGCTAGCGATGAAGGCTTCTCTGCTGAGACCGCAGCCCCGCACCCGGGGCAATCCAGAGCGAGAAACCCTGCTTCATCGACCTGCGTGACCAGGGTGGAGCCGCAACAGAAACAGAGGCTTCCCGAGGTGAGGGCGCTCACGAACTCGGTCAATGTGATCGGATATGCCATCACGCCCCTCGCTCTGCTGGTAGGAGGTCCTACACCACCAGACTAGACCGGGTGCGAGGTGGCTACGTTAATGAGAGGTTAAGGTTAGGCAAAAAAGTGGGAAGCGCGTCCGCCGCCTGCGGGCTAATCCTCTGCCGCCGGTAGCCGCACGGTGAAGGTGGACCCCGACCCCAAGATGCTCGAGACTTCGACCTTGCCGCCATGCCGCTCGGCGACGTGGCGCACGATGCTGAGGCCGAGACCGGTACCGCCCGTCTCCCGCGAGCGCGCCTTGTCGACGCGATAGAAACGTTCGAAGATGCGGCGCTGCTCGGCCGCAGGGATGCCCACGCCGTCGTCTTCCACGGTGAGCACGACCCAGCGGCGCTTCGCGTGCTCTTCCTGCAGCCGCACCCTCACCGCGATGTGCCCGCCGGGTTCCGTATAGCGGATGGCATTATCGAGCAGGTTGCGAAGGAGTGTCCGAAGGGCGATCTCGTCACCCAGGATGAGCGGCCCCGGGCGACACCTCGACTGCCAACGCCTGGTTCTTCGCCTCGGCCAGAGGCAGCAGCTCGGCTGCGGTCTCCTCTGCCAACCGGCCGAAGTCGAGAGGTAGGAACTCGTTCTGGATCTGTGCCCCCGGCTCCTCCAGCCGCGAGAGCGTGAGCAGGTCGTTGGCCAAGTCCAGCAGGCGCTCGATCTCGGCCGAGAGCCGGTCGACGAACACCGCCGCCTGCTCCGGGTCCTCTCGGATGGCATGTTTGAGCGTTCCCGCAAGAAGCGAAAGCCCGGCCAGGGGTGTCTTGAGCTCGTGGGAGACGTTGGTGGCGAAGTCCCGACGGATGCGGTCGGTGACGAGACGAGCGGTCTCGTCCCGGATCACGAACAGGGTCTGTCCCTGTTCTCCTCCGGCCGCGTGGAGGGGTACCACCTCGACTGCCGCGTATTGCTGCCCCGGTAGCTCGACGACCTCGTGCACAGGTCCGCCCGTCTGTCGTGATCTCTCGGCCAGCGACCAGGCCGGGAAGGCGCGGGCAGCGACGACCAAGGGAGTGCCCTCGGTCCCTTCCAGCCGGCTCTGGAGGATTCGTTCGGCCGCGGGGTTCGCCCGCACCAGGCGGCCCTGCTCGTCGACCACCACGACTCCCTCGGACATCGCCGTGAGCACCTGACCCGATCGCTCCGTCTCGGTACCGAGACGGGTGACCTGGGTCTCGAGTTGAGAAGCCATGCTGTTGAGCGATTCCGCCAGAGCGCCGAGTTCATCCTTTCTGCGCACGCTGGTCCGATAGCTCAGATCGCCGGAGGCGACGCGTGTGGTCATCTCCTGGAGCCGTTCGATCGGTCTCGTGATAGACCGGGTGAACAGATAGGCGACGGCCAGGGTGGGTAGCAGCAGCACGGCCCAGACGATGAGCGGCACCCGCCAGGAGGCGGCCACCGTGGCATCCACCCGGCTTGCGGGCAGCGCCGTGCGGACCACGCCGTCCGACCAGCTTGCCTCCGCCGCGGGCAGCGGCACGGCGACATAGACCTCCTCCTGCTTCAAGGTGGCCGACTCGCGTCGCGCCCGGCCCTCGTGACCGGCGAGAGCCTGAGCTACCTCGGGGCGATCCGCGTGATTGTCCAGCCCGGCCGGGTCGACTTGGGAGTCGGCCAGAACCGTACCGTCGTCTGCAATGAGGGTGAGGCGCAGTCCCCCGGCGTCGCCGGCCTTGTCGGTGAGCTCCTGCAGGTAGACCGGGTCGTCGCCGACCGAGGCTGAGGCCTCTTGCTCCAAGACGGCTGCGAACTGCCGGGCCTGCAGGGACATGTCGTCGGCGAGCCGGTCGAGATACACACCGCGAAGCGCGAGCGCCGCCACCAACGCCACGATGCCGGCGAAGACCAACGTGATGAGCGCGATCGCGAGGGGGAGCCGGTAGCGCAGGCGCATCTCTCAGATCTCCATGGGCGATCGAGTCCTCACGACGGGGTCATGCGGTAGCCGACGCCGCGCACGGTCTGCAGCTCCACCTGGGCGTGTATGCCTTCCAACTTTGCCCTCAGACGGCGCACATGGACGTCCAGGCTCCGCGATGCCGGGAGGTAGCGCTGGTGCCACACGCGCTCCACGATCTCCTCTCGCGGGAACAGGTGTCCGGGCCGGGAAAGCAGGAGTTCGAGCAGATCGTGTTCCTTGGGGTTGAGCGCCACTTCGCCCTTGGGCGTGCGGGCGACGTGGGCATCGCGGTCGAGTATCAGATCACCGGTGCCGAGACTCCTGCCCTCGGGCGCGGCCGAGGGAACGGGGAAGCCGCTGGGCGCGCGCCGCAGCCGCGCCCCGATACGGGCCAGCAGGACGTCGAGGTCGAACGGTTTGGTGATGTAGTCATCAGCGCCCAGGCCGAAGCCCTCGAGGATGGTCTCGCGCTCGCTGCGAGCGGTGAGCATGATGATGGGAAGCGTGGGCTTTCGCCGGATGATCTCTCTGCTCGCCGCCATCCCGTCCAATCCGGGGAGCATGAGATCCATGAGCACCAGGTCGACGTTGCTGACGAGGGCCGTCTGCAGTCCAGATCTTCCGTTATGCTCTTGCAGGACGTCGTAACCGGCGCGCCTAAGGTTGTAGGCAACGAGGTCGGAGATGGTGGGATCGTCCTCGACCAGCAGTATGCACTTCTTCTCGATCTCAGCGCCCACCGGCCGCCTCGCAGATTTAACGCGGGTGTAACCGAATGTTAACACCACGCCGTCATGTCTCCGCTAGCCTGCAAGAAGCGGACAAAGAAGTGAAAGTGAGGAAGACAGGGATGACTCACAAAGGCAAAGGCATCGGCTGGGTCGCCGTCCTAGCCGCGGCGCTGGTGTTGATAGTCGGTCTGGGGATCGCGGCCGCGGGATGCGGCGGCGGCGACCTGCCCAGCGCAGGTGGCGGCACGACGACCTCGGATGGCACCGGCACTACCTCCGGCGGTGAGCTCTCCGCCTCCTTGAACGGCGCCGGCGCCACCTTCCCCAAGCCCCTCTACATCGAGTGGATCGGCGAGTTCCAGACGGTCAACCCCGGGGTCAAGATCAACTATCAGGGCATCGGCTCGGGTGGCGGGATCGAGCAGTTCACCAAGATGACCGTCGATTTCGGAGCTTCGGACGCGCCCATGAAGGATGAAGAAGTCGCGGCGGCCGAGACGGCGAGCGGCGCCAAAGTCCTGCACATCCCCACCGTATTCGGCTCGGTCGTGCTCGCGTACAACCTACCCGACCTTCCCGAACTCAAGCTCGACTCCGACACTCTTGCCGCGATATTCCTGGGCGAGATCACCAACTGGAACGACGCCAAGATCGCAGCGCTCAACTCCGGCGCGACTCTTCCAGACAAGGCCATCCAGGTGGTCCATCGCTCTGACTCATCGGGTACCACGAACATCTTCACCAGCTACCTGGCCGAGGTGAACCAGGCATGGGCCGACGCGGTCGGCGCAGGCAAGGAAGTGCAGTGGCCGGCCGGTGTGGGCGGTCAGGGTAACGACGGTGTGGCCGCGGTGGTCCAGCAGCAGGAAGGCTCGATTGGATACGTCGAGCTCTCGTACGCGATCGAATCCAATCTGACGATGGCCTCGCTCAAGAACGCAGCCGGCAACTTCATCGTGCCTAGTCTGGAATCCACCTCCGCGGCCGCTGCGGGCGCCGCTTTCCCCGAAGACCTGCGGTTCTCGGTAGCCAACAGCCCCAATGCCGATGCCTACCCGATCGTGGGCGCCACCTGGATCCTGGCCTACGACAAGATGGCCGATCCGGCGAAGGTAGCGGCTCTCAAGGCCTTCCTGACCTGGTCCCTGACCGACGGCACCGCCGTCGCTGAGGATCTCGGGTATGCCCCCCTACCCGACGATCTGAGAGCCCTGGCGCTTGCCAAGGTGAATGCGATCGGCAGCTGACATCTCGGTCCAGACCGCCGAACCCCCATTGGGCGGTGGCCGCCAGACCCCCGGTCCGGGGGTCTGGCGGCGCAAAGGGGTCGGCCGTTGGGCCGACCCCCTTTTTGCTACCCTCGCCGCTCTATGCGGAGTGCTCGTCCTGCTGGTGCTGGCGTATATGGTCATCTCCACCACGGGTACGGCGTTGCCGGTCTTCCGGTCGGAGGGCATCTCGTTCGTCACGGGTTCCACCTGGAATCCCAGTGACGGCGAATTCGGAGCCCTCTCCTTCATCTACGGGACGCTCGTCACCTCGGCGATCGCTCTCGTCATCGCGGTTCCGCTGAGCGTAGGGGTCGCCCTCTTCTCCACCGAATACGCGCCCAAACGGCTGCGCAACCCACTCACCTATGCCGTCGACCTTCTGGCGGCGGTCCCGAGTGTGATCTACGGGTTGTGGGGAGTTTTCGTGTTGCTGCCGCTCTTCTTGCAGCCGGTAGCCGACTTCTTGGCGACATACCTGGGGTGGATCCCGATCTTCAAGGGCCCTGCCTCGGGCCTTTCGTATTTCGGCGCGGGTGTGATCCTGGCCATCATGGTCACGCCCATCATCACCGCGCTCACCAGGGAAGTGCTGGCCACAGTGCCCACCGCCGACCGACACGCGGCCTTCGCCCTTGGTGCCACCCGCTGGGAGATGATCCGGGCGGCGGTGCTGCCGCGTAGCCGAGCGGGCATCGTCGGAGCGACCATGCTGGGGCTGGGACGGGCCCTGGGCGAGACCATAGCCGTGGCCCTTCTCGTGGGCGCGGTGGCCAAGGTCGACCCCTCCGTCGTCAGACCGGGATACAGCATGGCCGCGGTCATCGCGAACACGTTCTCGGAGGCCACCGGAGAGCACATCCGGGCCCTGGTGGGCATCGGCGTGGTCCTCTTCGTCATGACCGTCATCATCAACATGGCCGCCCGCGCCATCGTGTGGCGGTTCAACCGGATATGAACGCCGAGCTCTCATCCGCTTCGAATCCGGCCGACCGTTGGTCGGGGGGTAGAGTAGGCCCCGGCGTGTCGCTGCGCGATTGCCGGCCCGCCCGGCGGCGGGTGTGGCGTAACCGCCGAAACACCCTTCTTATCGCCCTGGCGACCGTGCTGGTCCTCATCCCGGTGGGGATGATCCTCGCCTATGTCGCCATCAAGGGCTTTCAGACCATGGACTGGGAGTTCCTCACCAGTTCCCAGCCCTTCAGCCTTCGTCGCGAAGGCGGAGGGTTCCTCAACGGCCTTATCGGTACGGCCATCATGGTGGGTGTCGCCACGATCGTATCCGTCCCGCTGGGCATCCTCGGCGCTGTGTACCTGGTCGAATACGGCAAGGGCAACTGGCTGGCCAAGCTCATCCGTTTCTTCGCGGACGTCATGACGGGAGTCCCCTCCATCTTCGTAGGTCTCTTCGTCTACACCGCGCTCGTAGTGGAGTTCGGGTTCAGCGCTCTCATGGGCGCCGCTTCTCTGGCCATAATCATGATGCCCATCGTGGTCCGTTCGACCGAGGAGATGCTCAAGCTGGTCCCGTCGGAACTCAAGGACGCCAGTTACGGCCTCGGTGCAGCCAAATGGCAGACGGTCACCAAGGTGATCCTGCCGTCCGCCGCTCCGGGCATCACCACCGGGGTCATGCTCGCCATCGCTCGTGCCGCCGGCGAGACTGCGCCTCTTCTGCTCACCGCGCTCGGGTCTATCCAGCTGACGGCGAAGCTGTGGGGTGAGCCCATCCAGGCCCTCTCCCTGGCGATTTTCGATGGCGCCCGCAACCCCTTCGCCGCAGGGCAGGCGCGCGCCTGGGCGGGAGCGCTCGAGCTCATTATCATCATCCTTGTCCTGACGGTCGTCGCCAGGGTCATCGCTTCAAGGAGTCGTCTATCCCGATGAACGCCGAACAGCCTGTCTTCAGCGTCCGCGATCTGAGCATGCACTACGGGAGCAACCTGGCGCTGAAGGACGTCAACATGGACATCCGGCCGCGGCGCATCACCGCCATCATCGGTCCCTCGGGCTGTGGCAAGAGCACTCTCATCCGCTGCTTCAACCGTATGAACGAACTGATCCCCGGAGCCCGCGTGTCCGGAGAGGTCCTCTATCACGGTGAGAACATCTATGCTCCCGGCGTGGATCCCGTGGTGGTCAGACGCCACATCGGCATGGTGTTTCAGAGACCCAATCCCTTCCCCAAATCGATCTACGACAACGTGGCCTTCGGAGCCAAGATCAACGGCTACAAAGGCGACATGGACGAACTCGTGGAGCGGTCACTGCGGCGGGCCGCACTTTGGGACGAGGTCAAGGGCCAACTCAAGAAGAGCGCACTCGATCTTTCGGGGGGCCAGCAGCAGCGGCTGTGCATCGCCAGAGCGATAGCGGTGGAGCCGGACGTCATCCTCATGGACGAGCCTGCCTCGGCGCTCGACCCGATCGCGACAGTCCGGATCGAGGACCTCATGCAGGAACTCAAGACGCACTATTCAATCATCATCGTGACACACAACATGCAGCAGGCCGCACGGGTCTCGGACGAGACGGCGTTCCTCTACACCGAGGTGGACGAGAAGACGTCGGCGCGCTGGGGGATCCTGGTGGAGTTCGGCGAGACCAGCGAGATATTCACCAAGCCCCGTGACAAGAGGACGGAAGACTATGTTTCGGGCCGCTTCGGATAGGCGGACCGGAAAGGGAAGGTCGTAGCGATGAGGGATGCATTCCACAGAGAACTCGAGGCTCTCGACCAGGAGATCGTGCGCATGGGCGCGGTCGTCGAGCGCAGCACGCAGGACGCGACGAGAGCGCTGGTGGAGTGCGACACCACCCTCGCTCAGAAGGTGCGCGACGGCGACGAAGAGATCGACCGCATGTTCCTCGATATCGAGAAGCGGTCACTCACCCTTCTCGCTCAGCAGGCGCCCGTTGCCGGCGATCTGCGGCTGATAGTGGCCATCCTTCGAGTCGTCAACGACCTGGAGCGCACGGGGGACCTGGCCTACAACATCGCAAAGCTGGTGCAGATGGAGGGCTACTGTGAGCCCGGTCCCAAAGCCATCCATTCCCTGGTATCCGACCTCGGCGACGCGGCCGGCCAACTCGTAAGCCGGGCCATCGACGCCTGGGCGACCAAGGACGAAGCCCTTGCCGCCGACCTTGCCCGCCAGGACGACCGGATCGACGAACTCCACGCCAGGCTCATCCAGAGCCTGCTCGAGCTCAATGACCAGACCAGCGTGGCTCCGGCCATACGGCTGGCTATGGTGGGTCGCTACTTCGAGCGCATCGGCGACCATGCGGTCAACATGGGCGAACGCGTGCGGTACTACATCACCGGTGACGAGGAGCATCTGGGCTAGGATCGTTGTCTGCAGCGCCGTCGCCGTCGAGAGCCACTGGGAGGCCTCCGCGACCCAACCGGGCCCCGAAGTCTCCGCGGCCTCCGCGACCGTGCCCAGCTCGGTAGCGCCACCGTCTGGCCCGACGTACACTGATGGCAGACGACCCGGCGGACATATGGCGGGGCCCAGTGGATCACTCGCCCAAAAGTCTCCACGATCAGAGCAATAGAGCTGACGCCCTTGTCATCGGGGTAGAGGCCACGCCCGACGCCCGAGCCACGACGCCCAAAGACCCTGATCTGCTGACCTCCGGCGGGGTATCACTCCGCCTGGTGAGCCGGGAGGCGTGGCTGCAAGATCGGCCTCTCTACTTGACTCAGACGGAATTCGAACTGCTCAGACACTTCGTTCAGCGTCCGCGCTGGATCTGGAGCCGGACCCAGTTGCTGGAAGAGATCTGGGGCTACATCGAGACGGTGAGGGGGATCGGATACCGGTTCGCCGATCACCGCCGACCGAACGCCCCGCAGAATGGGAGCAACGTGGCCCCGCGTAGGAGGTATTGCGCCATGAGGTCCAAAGAGCCCGTGATCGGTTTCCTGGCTGCCGCCGCAGTCGCGCTTCTGGTAGCCCTCACCCTTGCCGGCTGCGGCGGTGACGAGACGACAACCACCGTGACGGTGGCAACCGCGACGACGAGCGCGGCAGCGACACCCACGACGACAGGGCCCGTACCGACGGCGGCCCCGCCAACGACCGCTGCCAGCGTGTCGACGACCGCGGCAGCCCCCTCGACAACCACGACCCTGCCCGCGCCTACGGTCCTCGGCACCATCGCCTTCACAAATCGAGTCGGCAAGGGCGACACCGACATCTGTATCGTGAACACCGACGGTACCGGCCTTACAACGGTCGTCGGTGGTGAAGGCTATCAGTACTACCCTCGGTGGTCGCCGGATGGGAGCCGGATCCTTTACACGGAACAGGGAACCGAGAGTCAGCAGCCCTCGATGGATCTGTGGGTGGTGAATGCTGACGGTTCTGGCAAGAAAGAGCTCTACGATGGGCCAATTCGGGACGCGTTTGCCACCTGGTCGCCCGACGGCAAGCAGATCGCGTGGACCGGATTTACCCAGTTGCACAACATCGGGACCGGGCAGCCCGACCGTGCTGCCATCTTCTCATGAATGCGGATGGCAGCGGTATCCACAGCATAACGAGCGAAGAGGGCAAAGGGATCGATTGGATGCCCACCTGGACGAGCGACGGCAAGATCTATTTCTCGCGGGTGGACGAGTCCGGTGGGATCACCACAGCGTTCCGCGTGAATCCAGACGGCAGCGGGCTCGAGGAGCTACGGACCATCGGCAGCGACCGCCGAAACAGCCTGGTGTCGTACGTGCCGTCGCCGGACGGCGCGAAGGCCGCCTTCCAGGATGAGACCAGCCTCCCCGGGATACTGGTGGTGACCGCGGCGAACGGCGGTGATCCGGTGGCCCTCATGGACCCCGTTCAGGCCTATCTTGGGGCGCCAGAGTGCCAGTCCATCGTGGTCACCGGACGGCAAGACGCTCGCCGTAGCGGCTAACATCTGGACCGAAACCACGCCCCGCACCGGCATATTCATCGTGAACGCCGGCGGCACCGGACTCTCCAAGGTGCCGGGTGTCGAGAACGCCTTTGATCCGGCATGGAGACCGAACTAGTCATCACGGCAGCGGGGCGATCTCTTGTATCTGGCCGGACGGCCACATCTCCGGTGAGGGCGCGAAGCCCGGCATCGCCGGGGCTTCGCCGCGTCACCCCCCAGAGCGTGGTGGGACCAGGTAGCGCAGGAACCAATCGCCGGCGAGCCTCGAGACCTGCTCCAGGGCGCCGGGCTCTTCGAAGAGGTGACTGGCGCCGGGCACAATCTGCAGGTCCTTGATCGCCGTCAGGCGCGTGAGAGCGCTCTGGTTCATCCGGATCACGGCATGATCGTTGCCTCCCACGATGAGCAAGGTGGGCGCGACGACAAGGGGTAGGGCCTGCATGGCCAGATCGGGCCGTCCTCCGCGGGATACCACAGCCCGCACCAGGTCCGGCTGATCCGTGAAGTGCGCGGCCGCCTGCAGAGCGGCCGCTGCCCCCGTGCTCGCTCCGAAGTATCCCATCCCCATGTCTGCCGTCTCCGGTCGCTGCCGCAACCATTCAGTCGTCCCGATCACACGCTCCGTCAGCAGCCCGATGTCGAAACGCAACTCCGCGGTCATCGCGTCAAGGTGCTCTTCATCGGGGGAGAGGAGATCAAACAGGAGGGTCGAGAGGCCGCGAGATTGCAGATCGCGCGCGACCGCCTGGTTGCGAGAACTGAAGCGGCTGCTACCGCTGCCATGTACGAAGAGGACGAGGCTTGTCGAAGCGGGGACCAGCCCGAGGGCGCCCCGCAGGACCGTCGATCCGAGGGCGATCTCGACGTCCCTTTCCTCGCTGAGGGGCAAAGCGGTCATTGGACTCTACTCCCCTGCCGCCGCGCCGCGCGGCCTCTGCGCCGCGGCCGGCACGTCTCCTGGCTCGGGGCCGGCGGCCGGCTTCGCGCCACTCGCGGTTCTGCCGACCGAAACCGGCGGCCTTGCGCAGCGCCTCGAGGACCTCATCGTCGGTCGTCTGGGAAAAATCGGTGTACCACTGACCCACGCCGAAGAACATCTCGGGCGTCATGAGGCACACCGCCTCGTCCACCTCGCGTTCGAGATCGCGGCACGTCGACCAGGGTGCGGTGGGCACGGCCATGACGATCCGCGCAGGATGATGGGCTTCGAGTGAACGGATGGCCGTTCGCATGCTTGCCCCCGTAGCCAGGCCGTCGTCCACCACGATGACCGTCTTTCCCGCCAAGTCCAGGGGAGGAGAATCCCCGCGATAGGCCTTCTCCCGGCGCTCCAACTCGGCCTGCTCCCGAGAGGCGACGGCATCGATGCGCGCCTGATCGAGTCCGGCCGCCCGGACCACGTCTGGATTGAGGACCCGTATGCCTCCGCTGGCGATCGCCCCGAAGGCCAGTTCCTCCTGGCCGGGGACTCCGAGTTTGCGGACCACGTAGACGTCGAGTGGGGCGTCCAGCGCCCGCGCCACTTCATAGGCCACCACCACGCCGCCCCGGGGCAGTCCCAGGACCACGACGTCGCCGCGGCCCGCGTAGGCGGTCAGTTGCCCGGCCAACAGACGTCCGGCCTCGCTCCGGTCTGCAAACCCGCGCATCGTTCGGCTCCCCTCGGTCCCGGTCCTTCGACGGTCTGTACTCGAGGCCTGTGTTCGACGACCGGATATTCCCCGTTGTGGCGCGAGGCTAACCGTCTCGCTTCGTCTCGCGGTGGGGGAGACGGGCCGCACCGCTTCCGGGCGTAGCAGGCTGGGAGCCGCTCTGGCCTACAAGCTCGAGACGATCGCCTCCATGTCCGCCCGCCAGCCTTCGGGACTCGCGTGGATGACGCGGTCTTTGAACCGCGCGCGCAGGTCCACAAGGAAGCCCACGAACTGCGCTGCGATGGCAAGATCGGCGCGATCACCTGTCAGCATCTCCAGAGGGGCATAGAGAGCCTCTTTGGAGAACTGGGGAGCGCACAGGAGCCGGGAGACCAGAGGCGGCATTTCGTTGGCCCCGGCGAAGTGGTAGGTAGCACGGTCCTCCCCGGTGAGCGCCTCCAGGAACCAGGTGCCGTTTCTGCCCGCAAGCAACCAGAGCAGGCCATCTCCGGTCTCGCTCGTCTCCCGAGAGCAGCCGACCCATGACCCCGCCGGACCCGCCCACTCGAGTAGGTACTCTGCCTCCAGCCGGCGGATGCAGCCCGGTAGCCAGGTCCCCCTCAGAGCTTGTTCGAACCCGGGGCAGAGGCCGTTCAGATCCTCGACGGTACGGAGTCGGCCCGGGGGCCAATCTCCAGCCAGAGATGCCACGGAGGGCTCCTGGCAGAGAGGGGACCGATGAAGCCAGGACCGTCCCCGCCTCGTCCGCCAGCCTCTTGCGATTCTCACGGAGGGATTCGAGGAAGTCCTCCGTCTGCTTGGCCAGTCGCGAGAAGACGAGTCGCCACCCCGGCCATTCGGTCACCTGGACTGCGTAGGTATCCTTGTCGAATGTGACCGTCTCCGTCAGCGCGACGAAGAGCGGGTCAAGGTCCCGACCGTCTCGCGCTACCAACATCACGTCCTCGAAGAGCAAAGCCCGGAACGGCTCGGGGGCACCCCCGTCTCGGCCGGCGACTGTCTGACCGGCGATGAGACCCGAGAAGGGCTTGGCTTCACCGGAACCACCGAGGCGGAGAGCCCTGGCCCGAGCGACCAGCCAGCTGCGCTGCAGCGCGTCGAGCAACGTGGGCCCCTCAGCGCCGAGCTTCGACAGAGAGAGGTGGGGCTGCGCGGTGCCGCCCTTGGTATCGCCCGCGGGCCTTGTCCCCCGGGGACCGCCAACTCGAGGCTGTAGCCGTCCCCGGCTATCCCCGCCAATTCCTGCACGGGGAAGACGAGCGGCCGGCCCTCCGCCGGCGCGACCACGAGGGACACCTCGTCCATGGACCACTCGGCGGAGCCGGAACGCCCCGCGAAATCGAACTGGCATGTGCGGCTCATCGGCGCAGGCCGGTCATCAGGTCGTCTTGGCCCCGCACTCGGGGCAGAACTTCGCGCCAGGCTTGAACTTCGTCCCGCACTTGGGGCATTCGCTGCGTGGCAACAGAGATGCGCCACATTCCGAGCAGAACTTGCCGCCCTCGTTCTCCACCCCGCACGAGGGGCAGATGACCACAGCGGGAGCCTTGAGGTCGAGTCCTTCGGTGAGGTCCTGCTGGCGCAACTTCTCCCCGGCCTGGTCGATGGTGATCTGCGCCTGCATGGAGCTGATCTCGCGCTGGGCCATGGGAGCGCAGTCGACGCACAGTCCGCGCTCGGTGTTCCAGCAGACCTCCCGGCACACCCACTGCCCGCAGCGCTTGCACTGGGTGAACTGCGGCCGGATCTCCGCGACGGCTTCCTTGAGAGCCGCGTCGTGGCCCGGGCCCTGGATCAAGTCCTGAATCGTGTCGGCACCGTTCGAGGCGGTGCCCAAGAACCCGCCGAACATGCTGCCTGCGCCGCGGAGCAGACCGGTTGCCATGCCACTCTTGCTGGCCTTCCACGTGGACATATACCCGTTACCGCACCGCTCGCAGTTGAACTTGAACTGGTAGCCGCTCTCGGTCGAGAGATCCTCGTAGTTGTCGGTGAACTCTATCGCTGCCACGTATACCCTCCTTGCGAGAGCGGTCGGGCTTTGTGTGTCTCCACCGCAACCTAGCAGCCCGCCGCGAGCCCAGTCAAGGTAAGAGCCATGGGAGCGGGCAGACGCCGCTCCCGCCACTGCCACGATCCGCCCGGCGGTACCTCCCCCAAAGCGATAGAATCGCTAATGAGCGCTTACTCGTTACAGGGGCGGTTCGAGAGCCGAGGCGGCGAGACCCAGCTACTGGGGAGGCCCGCGGCGCGAAGCCCGCGATGCAGTCTGGAGGTCGTCGCAATGCCCAAGACGGCGGGGGAGATGAGGAGACTGACGACCTGCACCAACGGCGGGCCTCTCTTCGTCGATGTCCAGGACGACCGCATAGTCCGGATGACGCCGATCGTGTTCGACGCGACCGACGCGCCCTCCTGGTCTATCACCGCGCGGGGGCGGACCTTCAGCCCGCCGCGCAAGACGACCAGCTCTCCCTTCACGGTCGCCTACCGCTCGCTGGTGTACTCACCCAAACGGATCCTCACCCCTCTGAAGCGGGTGGACTTCGATCCCGCCGGCGCTCCGGGCTCCACCGGTCCAGGCGGGCGCAACATCCAGAATCGGGGGACTTCCGCCTACGAGCCTATCTCGTGGGACGAGGCCCTCGACGCGGTTGCCGCCGAGATCAAGCGGGTCAAACGGGAGCACGGTCCCGGCGCCATCCTCAGCACCCCGAGCTCTCACCACATGTGGGGCAACATCGGCTACCGCCACAGCACCTACTTCCGCTTCATGAACCTGGTGGGTTTCACCTACGGCGAGCACAACCCCGACAGCTGGGAAGGTTGGCACTGGGGAGCGACCCACATGTGGGGGCAGAGCCATCGCCTCGGCCTGCCCGAGCAATACGACCTGCTGGAGGACGCCCTCCAGAACGCCGAGATGATCGTGTTGTGGTCGGCCGACCCCGAGGCCACCTGCGGTGGCATCTACGCCGCCTTCGAAAGCACGCCGCGGCGACAGTGGCTCAAGGATCTCGGGGTGAAGATGATCGTCATCGATCCCTTTTTCAACCACACCGCGGGCTTGGTCGCCGACACGTGGCTGGCTCCGCGTCCGGGAACGGACGTCGCCGTTGCCCTGGCCATCGCCCACGTCTGGCTTAGCGAAGGCACCTACGACCAGGAGTATGTGTCCGCTCGCACCGTGGGTTTCGCGCAATGGAGGGACTACGTCCTCGGTGTGAGTGACGGCGTTCCCAAGACGTCGGAGTGGGCGAGCACCGAGTCGGGGGTGCCTGCTCGCGAGATCCGCGCTTTGGCCCGGGAATGGGCGGCCAAGAAGACCATGCTGGCTCCGGGGAGCAACCACGGCATGGGTGGGGCCTGCCGCTCGGCCACCGGCAATGAGTGGACACGGGCGATGGTCGCCCTCGCGGCCATGCAGGGTATGGGCAAGCCGGGCAGCAACATCTGGGCGACGACCACCGGCACGCCGGTCGACTGCTCATTCGTCATGGACGGCTACGCCGAAGGCGGCATCTCCGGCGACGTGGACAACACGGCTGCCGGTTTCCGCTGGGTCTACCGGATGTTCCCGCAGGGTGGCGCCACCCGCACGGCGCATCACTCTACCGAAGGGCAGACGGTCGACCGCCTGCGCATCCCCGAGGCCCTCATGGGTGAGCACCTCGAATGGCGGGGCAAAGGCTTCTGCGGCAGCTCCATCGAGAGCCAGTTCAAACTGTACAAGTATCCGGCGTCGGGCTACTCGCCCGTCGCCATGTACTACCGCTACGGCGGCTCCTACCTGGGCACCATGACCGAGAGCAACCGTCTGGCCCGCGCCTACCGCGAAGGCGACGTCCCCTTCGTCGTCAACCAGAGCGTGTGGTTCGAGGGAGAGACCAAGTTCGCCGACATCGTTCTGCCTGCCTGTACCAACCTGGAACGGTGGGACATCGGGGAGTGGGCCAATTGCTCGGGCTACGTCACCGACTCGTACACCATGTGCAACCACCGAGTGATCGTCCTGCAGCAGAAATGCATCGAACCGCTGGGCGAATCCAAGTCCGACTACCAGATCTTCGCCGAGCTGGCCAGACGTCTGGGGCTCTGGGGGATCTTCACCGACGGAGGCAAGACCGAGTACGACTGGGTGAAGCAGTCCTTTGCGGCCTCCGACCTGCCCGAACATATCTCCTGGGAGGAGTTCGAGAAGAAGGGATACTTCGTCGTTCCGCCGCGGCCGCCTGCCAAGTCCTCGACGCCGGCGTTCCGGTGGTTCGCCGAGGACAGGGAGCGCGACACTCCCGACTGGGGTCCCCATCCTGCCGACACCGTCGGGCTCAAGGGACTGCAGACCGCCTCGGGCAAGATCGAATTCGTCTCCTCAAGCCTCACCCGCTTCGGGAAGACCGACGCGGCCGACCCGGAGCGCCCCCCGATGGGACCCCAATACATCCCCAGCTGGGAAGGGCACCGCACCGTCGGCCTTGTCGCGCGGTATCCGCTCCAGATGATCTCCCCGCACCCTCGCTTCTCTTTCCACACCATGGGCGACGGAAAGGAAAGCTGGATGAACGAGGTGAAGGATCACCGGTTGCGCAAAGAGGATGGTCACTACTACTGGATCATGCGCATGAGCACCCCGATGCCGCCGCAAGGGGCATCGGCGACGGCGACCTGATCCGAGCGTTCAACGACCGGGGGTCGGTGATCCTGGCGGCCCAGGTGACCGAGAGACTGGTCCCGGGGGTGGTACATGCGTACGAGAGCTGTGCCGACTATCTGCCCCTGGGGGAGCCGGGCCGCTCCCCGGAGAGAGCCGGCTGCGTCAACACGCTGACCCCCAAGCGCTACATCACCCCCACCTCGACTGGGATGGCACCCAACTCCTGCCTGGTCCAGGTGGAGAAGTGGGACCATGAAGGTACTGTCATCTAAGGAGGCGATCATGAAACCGACTCGCGTGTGCTTGCTGGACGGCGGCTCGCTCGCCATCGACGGCTACAAGGTCTACTGGAACCGGGGTCCCGGCGGTGATATCCGCTTTCCCGTGTACTCCGTCCTGATAGACCACCAGGACGGGTTGTTCGTCTACGACACGGGCTTCGACCTGCTCCATATGCAGACCTACATCCCGGGAGACCAGCCCTTGCAGACGGCGGAGCAGACTCTGCCGGCCCAGCTGGCCAAGGTGGGTCTGCAGCCGTCGGATGTGACCCATGTCCTCAGCTCGCACCTCCATATCGACCACTGCGGAGGGCATGAGTACTTTCCGCAGGCGCTGGTCTACTGCCACGCGCTCGAGTATGCACAGGCCATGAAGCCGGCTCTGTTCGAGCGGCTGAGCTATTCGGATCTCAGCTACGACCCCGGTCTGGAGGCCGTACGGGATGGCCGGCAGGCCGGCAGCGAGGGCGACGGCGACCACATGAGCTCGCCGCGGTACAAGCTGATTCGGGGCGACTTCGAGGTGGCCAGAGGGATCCGGTTGATCGAGACCCTCGGACACTCGGCCGGCCACTACAGCCTACTGGTTGAGTTCCCGGGTGAGGACGGGGTGACGGGTCCCGGCGCCGCCGGAACGCGGCGCAGGCCCATGCTCTTCACCGGAGATGCGGCCATGACCCCCCGCAACCTGGAGATCATGGTCATCGGCGGCTTCCATCTCGATCCGGTCAAAGGCGTCGAGTCGCTGCAGAGGATCAAGGACGTGCAGGCGGAATACGGCGCGGAGCTGTTCTTCTCCCACAGCATGCCGGAGTTCGATACGTGGCGCAAGGCACCGGAATGGTACGAGTGAGGCGGCTTTTCGAGCGTGCGGGTGATGACCGAGGCGCCTGACGCCCTCATCTTCGACCTGGACGGTACCCTCTGGGATGCGGCGGCCGCCTCCACCTATGGTTGGAACCTGGCCCTCGAGGAGTTGGGCGAGCCGCGCCGGGTGACGGTGGACGGCATCCGCTCCGTGAGCGGTCGGCCTTTCCCTCGTTGCGTCGAGATCCTTCTCCCGGAGCTGTCGCCTGCCCCGGAGTCCACCCTCGAACTGCTCGAGACCGGAGAGCGGACCGGCATCGAGCTCATGTCGGGCGTGCTCTACGACGGCGTCGCCGATGGCCTGGTCCGGTTGGCCGGGGCCTACCCCTGTTCTTGGTCAGCAACTGCCCGGCCTGGTACCTGGAGGAGTTCTTTCGGGCAACGAGTCTGCGCGGATGTTTCGTAGGCTGGGATTGCCACGGCCTCTCGGGCATTCCCAAGTCGGGGATGCTGCGGAGACTCGCGGCGGCGCACCGGCTGGAGCGGGCCGTCTATGTGGGCGACACCGCGGGGGACTGGGAGGCCGCCACGGAGGCCGGCATGGACTTCACCTTCGTCAGCTACGGCTTCGGCCGGCCGGATGGGGTGCCGCTGTCGTTCGCGGGCTTCCGCGAACTGGTGGAGCACTATCTGACCTAGCGGGTGTGGGCACCTATCCCATCGCCGGCTCGAGCTCGGTATAGGGGAACCAGGTAGCTCCCTTGTCGAGCTTCACCATGGCCCCGCCCGGAGTGGTCCAGAGTATCCTGCCGGTGCGGCCCAGATACTGTTCCAGCCATTCCGGCGGGTAGCGAATGCCCGAGGTACGGTCTTTGACGATCGTGACCTTGTCACCCGCCTTGAGCGCTTCGGGCGGCGGAGGGATGAAGAACGGCGTCTCGGCCGCCGGGGCTGCAGGTTCGGCCTCGCGGACGAATTCCACCGTGACCTCGATGACGGCAGGGGCGGGCCGTGGAAGCATCCTGTCCTCGAGGGACAGGGTCCCCAGTACCAGAGGATTCTCGCCTGCCGGCTCTTCCACGTAGTGGGTCCGCCCGTGCGCTTCCCCAGAAGGGAGAGACGTACACGTATCGACATGTCTACTCCCTATCCGACCGCGGTCGCTTCGATCTCGATTGCCCAGTCCGGGTTTGCCAGGGCGCTCACGCCCAGGAGGGTGGACGCCGGCTTGCAGCGCGCGGCCTTCAGGCGCTCGCCGACGATCGGTACTGCCTCCAGGAAGGCGGGCACGTCGGTGACGTAGTAGTTCAAGCGGACCACGTGAGACAGATCGAGGCCGGCCTTGCCGAGGACGACCTCGAGGTTATCGAGACATTGATGGAACTGCGCCGTCATGTCACCCGCGTGCAGCGGCGCTCCGGTCCCATCTACCGAGGTCTGCCCGGCGCAATACACCACTCGTTCCGCACCCCTCACCTCGATCGCCTGCGAGAAGTCGAATTTGTCCTGCCAGTCGCCGGGGTTCAGCGCACGTATCTCCATGATCACGCCTCCGACCAGAGGAAATCCGTGATGGTCTTGGCCACCTCGTTGGGGATCTCATAGTGGGCGCCGTGGTTGCCCGGTATCACCGAGACGCTCGTTCCCAGTCGCTCCGCGAGCCAGGAGGCCGCTTCCATGAAGAAGGGCGCGCTTTCAGCGCCGCAGAAGACGCCTACGGGCGTGGAGACCCGGGCCAAGTCCTCGTCCGCGGGGCGGTAGTACTCGAAGTTGTCGAACTCCAGGTCGATCCAGGTGCGGTCGTCGGCCAACCGGGCCCGGTATTCCGCGGGGAGGCTCTCGAAGACGATGTCGCCGGTCAGCATGCGCATGAAGGGCACCTTCCCATTGGCGGTCGCCTCCTTGAGAAAGCCGCGCACCTTGCCCACGTCGCTCATCCCGGCGAACAGCGGAGGCTCGTGCAACATGGCCGCAGTGACCGCCTCGGGGTGGCGGAGGGTGAGGCCGAGTCCGATGATGGCTCCCGAGCTGTTGCCCCAGACGGCCGCCGGACCGAATCCGATGGCATCGAGCAGGGCAGCCGCGTCGTCGGCTTGTTCCTCCACGGTCGTGGCCGCGAAGCCTTCGGGTCGCGGGCTGCGCGAGAAGGCTCTACGATCGTAGGAGACCACGGTGAACGCATCTTGGAGCAGGTCGGCGACTCGCGCGTACTCCCCGGCGTCACCTTCGGCCCCGGGGATGAAGAGTAGAGAGGGGCCCGAACCCCGCACTTCGTAGTAGAGTCGGGTGTGGTTCGCTTCGACCGTCCCCGTTCGCACCGGCTTCGTCATGTTGCCTCCCCTTGTCGGGCTTCGACTCACCTTGCTTCGACTCGCCTTGCTTTGACTCACCTGCTAATTGAATGACTCCAGCCGCGCGAAGTCAACGCCTGGCACTGAACTCGGTGCCGCAGTGTATCTTTGGGCCGAGGTTGGCCCATGCCTGTCAAGGGAAGAATCTCATCATGAACGCTATGCTCAACGATATCGGAATGATCGGCCTGGGTACCATGGGCCGGAATCTGGTGCTCAACATGGCGGACAAGGGTTTCGCTGTGGCGGTGTTCAACCGCACATCCTCCGTCACCGACACGTTCGTGTCCGGACTCCGATCCGACCAGCGCGTCCAGCCGTGCACCTCGTTGGACGAACTCCTCGGCTCGCTGAAACGGCCGCGCGTGATCATGATGATGGTCGATGCCGGCGGACCGGTCGATGCGGTGCTCGAAGGTCTCGACCCGCTGCTCGAGCCGGACGATATCGTCGTCGATGGGGGCAATTCTCACTTCAGGGACACGGATCGGCGCGGCGCCATCCTCGATGGCCGGAAGGTGCGCTACCTGGGTGTGGGCATCTCCGGGGGCGAGCTAGGAGCGCGCCACGGTCCAAGTATGATGCCCGGAGGACCGCACGCCGCCTTCGAGGCAGTGCAGCCGGTCTTTGAAGCCGTGGCAGCGAAGGTGGAGGGAAGGGCCTGCGTCTCGTATTTGGGGCCCGGCTCGGCCGGTCACTACGTCAAGATGGTGCACAACGGCATCGAGTACGGGTTCATGCAGCTCATCGCAGAGAGCTACGCGCTGCTCAAGCAGGGCCTTGGTTTGACCAACCAGGAACTCGCGGACGTCTACGGGGAGTGGCAAGAGGCAGAACTCGAGTCGTATCTTGTCGAGATAACGTCCCAGATCCTGCGACGCCGTGACGAACAGTCCGGGGGCTTCCTGATCGATGTGATCCGGGGCGAAGCCGGCCAACTGGGGACAGGAATGTGGACTTCCCAGAGTGCGATGGACCTGCACGTACCCACTCCCACTATCGATGCGGCCGTCAGCATGCGCAGTCTCTCGGGACTAGAGCACGAGCGTGCGGAGGCTCGAAGGATCGCAGGCGCCGGTGACGTGACCGGCGGGAAGACTCGTGGGTCGACGCCCCCCGTGTTGAACGTGAAGCTCGTGCGGGACGCGCTATATGCGGGCTTGATCGTGGCGTACACACAGGGTTTCGCTCAGTTGCGGCGCGCGTCGGAGGTGCAGGGTTACGGGCTCTCCCTGGGCGAGGTAGCCTCGATCTGGCGTGGCGGCTGCATCATCAGATCTGCGCTGCTCAAAGCGATCAGCGCGGTCTTCGAGCGACAGCCCGGACTTGCCAACCTGTTGCTCGACCCAGGTCTCAGCGGCGAGGTGAACACGCGGCGGGGAGCTCTCGCTGCGGTCGTTCACGCCGGTGTCGCGGAACAGATCCCCATACCTGGCATGATGACGGTTCTCGCTTACGTCGACAGCTATCAGACCGACTGGCTGCCCACCAACCTGATACAGGCTCAGCGCGACTTCTTTGGAGCGCACACCTATCGGCGGGTCGACCAGGAGGGCATCTTCCACACCGACTGGTCGTCGTAGGCCGGGGAAGCGCGAGCAGCGGCCATGCCGAGACTCACGTACGCTGAAGGGAGCCTGGCCGGTACCTCGGTGGCGGTGCTTCCCGACGCAGAGTCCCTCGCGCTGACTGCAGCGGCGGCCGTCGTGGCCGAGGCGCGCCGCGCCGTCCGCCGGTCGGGCAGGTTCACCATAGCCCTCTCCGGCGGATCGACGCCCGAGCCGGCCTACAGGCTTCTCGCCGGGCAGCCTTTCCGCGACCTGGTCCCGTGGGGCGCGGTCCATGTGTTCTTCAGCGACGAGCGGTGTGTCGACCGCGATGATCCCCGGAGCAACGAAGGCATGGCCCGACGCGCCCTCCTGGACCTGGTGCCCATACCGCCCGAGCAGGTGCATGCCATGAACTGCCCGGTCGACATCGCCGCCTCCGGTCCTGACGCCGCCTCCGGTCCTGACGCCGCCCGAGCGGCCGCCGAGGAGTACGAAGACCTGCTGCGGTCGCCGGCCGCCGCCATTCGGGGCGGCCGGCTCGACCTTGTTCTACTGGGCCTCGGCATCGACGGTCACACGGCTTCGCTCTTCCCCGGGTCGGACATCTTGGACGAGCAGGTGCGGTGGGCCGCGGCGTGCCAAGCTCCACCGGCCGCGACCCCCGGAGGACCTTCGTGGAGGGTCACGCTCACGGCCCCCTTCATCAACCGGGCGGCGATGGTGCTGTTCCTGGTGAGTGGCGCCGGCAAAGCGGCGGCAGTGAGGGAGGTCATCCAAGGCGATGCCACCCCCGGTCTCTTTCCGGCGCGATTGATCCGTCCCGTCGATGGACGGCTGTGCTGGCTGCTCGACGAGGAGGCAGCCTCGCAGTTGGACCTCGCCGGCGATCCCGCCGGACCGGGATACGCTTCTGTCTCGAACCCCGGTGGTGAAGGAGCGAAATGATGCAGGCCCGCAGGTCCGACGCGATCGTTGTCTTCGGTGTCACGGGGGACCTCGTCTACAAGGAGATCTTCCCCGCTCTGCATGGGCTCTTCCGCGACGAAGGCGTCGAGGTCCCGGTCATCGGAGTGGCTCGGTCCGACTGGAGTGACGAGCAACTCGTCGCGCGGGCCAAGCATGCCGTAGAGGCGCGCGGAAAGCTCGATCAAACGGCGTTCGCGCGGCTGGCGAGGAAGCTGCGGTACGTTCGGGGTGACTACGGTGATCCCGAGACCTACGCCAAGATGTGTGACGTTCTCAGGGGGATAGGGTCGCCTCTCTTCTACATGGCCATCCCTCCCAGCGTGTTCCCTGTTGTCACCAGTTCGCTGGCCGAATCCGGCTGCAGCCTCGATGCCCGGGTGGTCGTCGAGAAGCCTTTCGGTCGTGATCTCCGATCGGCTCTTGCGCTCAACCAGACGCTTCGTCAGCACTATCCGGAATCGGCCATATTCCGCATCGACCACTTCCTGGGCAAGGAGCCGGTACAGAACATCACGTACACTCGGTTCGCCAATCCACTGCTCGAGCCCATCTGGAATCGGGACCATATCCGTAGCATCCAGATAACCATGGCCGAGGATTTCGGGGTCAAGGAGCGGGGTGGCTTCTACGAAGAAGCGGGCGCCATCCGGGATGTGATCCAGAACCACCTACTGCAACTCCTCGCGGTGGTCGCCATGGACCCCCCGGGGGAGGGATACCCGACGCCTTCAGGGACGAGAAGTCCCGGTTGCTCATGGCGGTCCGGCCGCTGGAACCCAAGCATGTGGTGCGGGGCCAGTACGAGGGGTATCGAGCGGCACCGGGAGTAGCCTCCGACTCGAACGTGGAGACCTATGCCGCTCTCAAGCTGATGATCGACAACTGGCGCTGGGCGGGTGTCCCGGTGTACGTTCGGAGCGGGAAGCAGCTTGCTGCCACCGCTACCGAGGTCTTCATCGAGCTCAGACGGCCTCCTCGCGAAACGTTCGGAGAGCGCGTGGCGAACTCCTCGGGACACGTACGCATGCGGATCAGCCCCGATGTTGTGATCGCGCTCGGGCTGCGGGTCAAGGTGCCGGGCGAGCGGATGGTGGGTCGGGATGTGGAACTACTCCTGACCTCGTGCCCCGGGGACATGAGGCCTCCGTATCAACGTCTGTTGACCGATGCCCTGTACGGGAATCAGGAGCTGTTCGCCCGGGAGGACGCCATCGAGGCGCAATGGAGGATCGTCGAGCCCATCCTCGGCGGCGCGACCCCTCCGCATCCCTACCCGCCCGGGAGTTGGGGGCCGGCACAGGCGAGCAGGCTCATCGGCAAGGACGGGCCGTGGATCGACCCGGTTCTCGGCCCGGAGACCGAGGCCGGAATCTGCGAGGCCCCCGCGCCTCCAGCACGGCGCGCTGGACGCCGCCATCCCCCGGAGGTACCATCTCAGACACTGTAGCTAAGGCTTCTCGGGCTGTGGGGGGCGATGGCCAAAGCGACGACGCTGGGTCCTACGGGATCCATCTGTGACCGGACTATCCCGACTGCTGGGCACTCCACGTTCCCGCCGTTCGCGCCGGCACCCCCCCGCAAAGCCTCGGTCAGTCCTGAACGCTCAGCGGCTGTACTCGACACCCTGCAGGAGATCGGCAGGGCGAGTCCGGATCTGGAGGGTTGTCGACGGCTGCTGCACTGCATCTCGGAGGAGGTTCGAGCCGAGCAGGCAGTCCTAATCCTCTGCAACCCACTCACGAGAGAGCTGGAGTTCGTCGTCCACAACCAGGATCCCGCTGTCGCGCAGCTCTATGCCGACTACTACGCCGATCTGGATCCCACCGGGCTGCCCGACTACATCAGGGGCTACGGTTGTCTGCCGCGTGAGTCCCCGGCCCACTCGGTATCCGATCTCATGGAGGTCGTCGACTATAGGGCCTTAGTCGCGACCGAGTTCTACAACGACTTCATGAAGAGCGCCGAGATCCACTACGACCTTGTGGCTTTCGTTTCACCCAACTCCTCTACCCGGGGAGCCCTGTGTCTTCACCGAGCTCGTCGCGGCCGTCCGTTCTCTGCAGAGGAGCTGGCCGTCCTGGATATCCTCGCCCCGTTCGTGGGGAATCATCTCGAGAGGATGTTCTCGGCGAGCCTGCGTTCGGCGCAGCCGGCTGCCGCGGGCAGAGGTGTGATCGTCTGCGACACCCGTGGCCGTGTCCTTTTCTGCAACGACATCGCACGAATGCTTTGTACGCCGTTCCAGCAGAAGGCGGGGAGTCCCAACCTTATCGCCGAAGCCTGCTTCGTCGGCTTCACTCTGAGCAGTCCCGAGGTTCTCGCCGAGAGCTTCAATGTCGGGGTCAGCTCCAAGGAGGTCACGCTGGATCACGGTGACCGCGGCCGCATTATCATCCTCGAACCCCCCGATGGCCTCGAGCGGAGGTGGAGCGAACCGTTGAAGGCGCGGTTCGCATTGACCAACCGGGAGATCGAGGTGCTCGATCGGCTCATCGTCGGCGGCAGCAACAAGGAGATATCCCAGGCGCTCTTCATCGCCGAGTGTACCGTGAAGAAGCATATCCAGAGCATCTCGACCAAGGTCGGGCGCCCGGACCCGGACATCCATCGCGCACGCCGTACGACAGGAACTGGGGCTTACCCCGTGAGCGCCGCACAATCATACTTTCGGATACTTGCGCCTCGGCCTTTGCTTCTGTTGAGAATCATGCGGTGGTGAGCTTCGCGCTCACGACGCGGCTTTGACACGATGACACTCCGGAAGTCGTCCACCGGCGAGGAGGTGGCCCGCGAAGAGGCAGCAGGTTTGGGGAAAGCAGGTAGCACACTGCATGGACTGTTAGGGGGAAGCATCATGCCAAGTAAAAGGATCTATCGCACTGATCTGCGTCGTCGCCGTGCTCGGGGCGCTGCTGTTCGCAGTAGCTGCCTGCGGTGGACACGGAAGAAACCACCACGACCGCCGGTCCAGCAACCACCGCCGGCCGGCCACCACCGCCGGCCCGGCGACCACCGCGGGCCGGGCACCACGGCCGCGCCGAGCGGTGAAGCCAAGACCCTCAAGATCGGTACGATCATGCCGCAGACCGGTCCGCTCTCCGTCGTGGCCTCTCGTTCACGCGAGCCTGGGACATCTACGCCGAGGACGTCAACAATGCAGGCGGCGTCAAGATCGGCAACGACACCTACACGATCGAGTTCATCCATGAGGACAGCAAAGGGTCGGCGGAGGGCGCCAGCACCGCGGCCAGCAAGCTGGTAAACCAAGACAAAGTGAACTGGTCATCGGGGCCATCCTGGAAAGCGAGATGGCGGCCATCAACCAAGTGACCCAGGCGGCCGGAATCCTCTACGCGCAGGCCAATGCGAACATCCCGGGTGCCCCACAGGACGTTGGGCCCGACAAGCCGCTGCAGGTCCGGCCGTTCATCAACCACGACGACACCCAGCCGATCGACCTCGACTACATCCGCCAGACCTATCCGCAGGCGAAGAAGATCGCCCTGTCCGTGCCCGATATCGGCTACGAGGGCATGGTCGAGCGGCTCCGAGCCAGGCGACCGCGCGGGGGATGGAGATAGTGGCCCGGAGAAGTGGACCTGGGGTACCACGGACTTCGTCCCGGTGATGACCAAACTCATCGGGGCGAACCCGGACATCATCTGGGCTATGGTCAGCGGACAGGCGAACGACCAACTAAAAGCGGCGCGGCAACTAGGCTTCAAGGGCGTCTTCGTCTCGAACTCGCCGCTGGGAGCTGACGTCTTCCAGGTGACCGTCCAAGGACCCGGCCATCTGACCGACGTCATGTGCAACAGCGTGGACGTCACCCATCCGACCCCGAGATCCAGAAGCTCATGGACGCCTGGAAAGCGAAGTGGCCGAACGACCCCTTCATTCTGACGCCGTGCATGCCTATGACATGCCCTGGGTGATGGTCCAGATCATGCAGAAGGCGGGAACGATCGATGCGGCGACAGTCGTGACGACCATGGAGGGCATGGTCAACTCCGGGGATCTGCAGACGCTGCACGGGCCCGGGTACATCGGCGGCCTGGACCGCTTCGGGGTGAACCGCGTGCTCTATAGGCCTCTCCCGCTTAGCCGCCTCATGAATGGCGTCATCGAGTTCGTCGGGTTCAAGGAGCCTATCAAGGAGTAGTCCGGCGTCGAACTCTGTTCCAGAAGGTGCGTTGAGAACTCAACAACGTTAGCGGGAAGGCCGGTCCGTCGGCCCGGGCGGCCCAGTGCCGCGCCGATGCCGGACGACCGGCCTTCCCCTCGACCCCGCCGAGGGCCCTTTGGATTCCTTAGATCTCTGGTTACAGGCAATAATCAACGGGATAGCCCTTGGGTGGCTGTATGTCCTCATGGCCCTTGGGCTCACCCTGATCCTGAGCATCATGGGCATCCTGCAACTTGCCCACGGTGAGATCTACATGCTGGGGGCGTTCGCCGTCCACTATCTCGTGGGTCGGGGGCTGGGTCTCTACCCGGCGATCGCGGTCTCGATGATCATGATGGCAGTGTTCGGGATCCTGCTGGAGCGAGGGCTCTTCCGCCCGCGGCCGGGCCGTGACGTGGTGCTCAGCTCCATCGTCGTCTCCACCGGTCTGACTCTGATATTGACCAGCGCCATGATCGTCACCTTCGGACTCTATACAAAGAGCCTTCCCTTCCTCATCTCCGGTTCGTTCACCGTTTTCGGAGCCACTGTCCCGCGGGACCGGATCCTGGCGATCGGCTTCTCCGTGCTCGCGCTTCTCCTCCTCTATGCCTTTCTCAAGCGTACCCGGCTGGGACTGGCCATGGTCGCGAGCGCCCAGAACCGTGAGGGGTCGTTTCTCAAAGGCATCAATCCCAACAGGATGTCCATGTCCGCCATGGCGATTGGCTGTGCGCTGGCCGCGTTGGCCGGAGCCCTGGCCGGCTCAATCCTGCAACTGCAGCCCTACATGGGCGGGCTGCCGATGATCAAAGGTCTCGTGATCATCGTACTGGGCGGTTTGGGCAGCATCCCCGGCGCGGTGATCGGCGGCCTGATCCTCGGTCTCATCGACGGCGTCGTTCCGGTGTTCTTCAGCCCGGCAGTGGCGTCGGTGGGTCCCTTGGTCATGGTCATTCTGGTCCTCTTGTTCAGACCCAAAGGTCTCCTCGGCCATGACTAGGCGCGGACTGGCGAAGCTTCTGCTGTGGGTGGCGATCGTCGTGGTCGTCTTCCTGATGCCGCAGCTTCTCTCGGGCAACCGATACTGGCTGACCGTACTGGGCCTGCTTGCCATCAACATCTTGATGGTGAGCAGTCTTCGCAGCGTCACGCTGATAAACGAGATCTCACTGGGCCAGGTCGGCTTTGCAGTCGTGGGAGCGTACACTCACGCCGCGCTCATGATGAAGGGAGGATGCCCTTCTGGCCATCGCTGATCATCAGCGGTCTCCTCTCCGCCTTCGTAGCCCTGCTTCTGTCGTATCCCTTCCTCAAGGTCAAGGGGATCTACTTCTCGATCCTCACCCTGCTCACCGCGGAGACCTTTCGCCTTGTGGCCTACTACTGGACTTCGCTCACTGGTGGATCGCTGGGCCTGACCGGCATTCCCGGCCCGGGGACTCGCAACGTCCCGCTTGCCGGAGAGGTCGACTTCGAAAGACCTGAGAACTACTACTACATCGCCGTCGGCGTCGTCATGATCGCCCTGCTGATCCTCTACTACACAGAACGGGCCTATATCAGCTTCCAGTGGCGAGCCATCAAGGACGACAACACTCTGGCCGGCGCGGTGGGGATCAACGTCATCGGCTACAAGACGGTCAACTTCGTGCTCGCCGCCTTCATGGCGGGTATCTCGGGGGCGTTGTTCGCGTCCTTCCAACACAATCTCAGCCCCGACACCACCTCGCGCTTCGGTGTCACCATGTCCATCTATCTGCTGGTCTACATGGTGGTGGGAGGTAAGAACTACTTCATAGGCCCTCTTGTCGGCACCACCGTTCTCACCCTCCTCGCCGAGAACACTCGTTCGATGCAGGAGTACCAGCCGATGATGACGGGCGCCATCGCCATCCTCGTGATGATCTTCATGCCCATGGGACTGGTGGGACTCCCGTTCCAGGTCCGTGAGTGGAGGCGGGCGAGACGGCTGAAGGTGGCTATGGTCGCCGCCCGCGGTCTGTCGCCGGCGGTTGCCGGACCTACCGGCGCTGATCCGGCGACTCGGGCCGGTGACGAGCCAAAGGACGGGTGACCCTCATGGCCTTGCTTGAAGTCACCCAACTCTCCCGGCATTTTGGGGGACTCGCAGCCGTCAACAACGTGGATCTGAAGGTCGAGGAGGGCGAGATCCTCGGGCTGATCGGTCCGAACGGCGCAGGCAAGAGCACCATGCTCAACCTGATCGACGGCACCCTCAAGGTCTCGAGCGGCACAATATGGTTCCAGGGGCACAACATCACCCGATACCCGCAGCATCGCCGGGCTCGGATGGGCATCGCGAGGGTGTTCCAGAAGAACGCTCTCTTCAAGAGCATGACGGTTCTCGATAACGTCCTGGCCGGCATGTATCTGCACACAAAGCACGGGCCCCTCGCCGTTATGGGACGTACCTTCGAGCACGTCCGGAAGCAGCCCGAAGTCATCGCCCGCTGCACCGAACTCTTGGGGATCGTGGGTCTCACGGACAAGACCCACGAGTTGTGCGTAAACCTGCCTCACGGCAGCCAGCGGGAGTTGTGCGTCGCGGTCGCGCTCGCTTCGAGCCCTGCACTTCTCCTCCTTGACGAGCCGCTCACCGGCATGAACGCCGAGGAGACGGCCTCCATGATCGACATCATCAAGAACGTGAATACTTCGAAAGGCACCGCGGTGATCGTGGTCGAGCACAACGTGCGTGCCGTTCTAGGCTTGTGCGCCAGGAGCGTCGTGCTCAATTACGGACAGAAGCTGATCGAGGGCACGCCTCGAGAGTGCGTGGCCGACCCTGCAGTGATCGAGGCCTATCTGGGGACTGATTCCGATGTGGCTTGAGATCAAAGAGCTCGCGGTCCGATACGAGGGCGCGGAAGTGGTCAAGGGTGTCTCTCTGCACCTCGAGCCCGGCGAGATAGTGACCCTGATCGGGAGCAATGGCGCCGGCAAGTCCACCATACTGAGGGCTCTCTCGGGACTCAAGGCTCCCGCCAGGGGTGAGATCTGGTTCGATGGAGTCCGCGTCGACGGACGCAAGCCGCAGAGCATAGTGAAGATGGGGATTGTCCAAGTGCCCCAAGACAGGGGCCTGTTCCCCTATATGACCGTTGCCGAGAACCTCAAGATAGGCGCGTATCTGCGAAAGGACCGCAAGGCTACCGCCAAGGATCTGGAGGAGATACTCAAGCATTTTCCCCGGCTCAGAGAAAGAGCCCGTCAGCAGGCTTCCACGCTCAGCGGCGGTGAGCAGCAGATGCTGGCGATAGCCACTGCCATCATGTGCAGACCGCGCGTGCTCCTACTCGACGAGCCGTCGATGGGGTTGTCACCGCTGATGGTCACCGAGATCGCCAAGATCATCCGCGAGATCCACGAGATGGGGACCGCCGTTCTCCTTGTGGAGCAGAACTCGCGGTTGGCGCTGAAGCTGGCTACGAGGGCCTACGTGCTGGAGACGGGCAACATCGTGGTGGAAGGGCTCGCGAGCGACCTGCTCCATAGCGAGCACGTTCGCAAGGCCTACCTGGGCGAATAGATCGGTGCGGCCCGCTGCGATATCGGTATGGCTGACTACTACCTTCGGGGGTGCGAGATGAGTGGTTGGACCGCTGATTCCATCTACGTGAATGGCAAGGTCGTCACCGTGGATCCACGCGGCTCGCTTGCCCAGGCTCTGGCCGTCAAGGAGAACAGGATCCTCGCGGTCGGCACGAACGAGGAGATCCGATGGCTCGCCGGCCCGTCCACGGAAGCGGTCGACCTTGGCGGCAAGACGATGCTTCCAGGTATCAACGACTCGCACACGCATGCCGCGATGTACGGGGGTAGTCGGCCGCCGCTCACGCTCGACGTGGGCTTCCCCGCGGTGCGGTCCATCGCCGATATCAGGGAGTCGGTGCGAGCGCGGGCTGCGACGCTGAAACCGGGTGAGTGGATACGCGGCAACGGCTGGGACGAGGGGTATCTGGATGAGTGCCTGGTCGACCCCTCTCGGCATATGACGCGGGCCGACCTCGACGAGGTCGCGCCTGAGAATCCCGTGTACCTGGTGGACTTCACCCAGCATCAGCTGGTCGCGAACAGCCGGGCCCTCGAGCTGGCGGGTATCACCCGGGATTCGACCTCCGAGCCAGGATCAGAGGTTGTCAAGGACCAGTTGACGGGCGAGCCGACGGGAGTCCTCATCGAATTGCCGGCGCAGGGGATGCTGATGCGGGTGGTCCCGGCCTGGACCAGGGAGGAGAAGCGGGCGGCCATCCTCGAAATGATGCGGATCATGAACTCTCGGGGAATCACCAGTGTGACGGATGCGGCTCTCGGCCCCGGCGGGATCTCCTATCAGGGTGGACTCCTGGGCTCGGAATGTATCAGCGTCTACAACGACCTGCATAACGAAGAGGCGATGTCGGTAAGGGTGAACGTTCTCTACCTGTTCGGAGAGTATGGAGCCATCTCCCTCCGGGATTTCCAGAGGAGCATCCTCGAGATCGGCATCCACAGCGGCTTCGGTGACGAATGGCTCCAGATCGGGGGGATCAAGCTCTTCGCAGACGGTATCCCTCAGACTAAGACGGCCTGGCTGTACGAGGACTATCCCGACGGCGGCAACGGCAGCTTGGTGCTGCCGGGAGCGACCGAGGAAGAGCGTCGAGAAGAACTCATCAACATGATCGTCTTCGCCCACACGCGCGGCTTCCAGTGTGGCATCCACGTCATCGGCGATCGAGCCATCGAGGCGTGTGTAGACGGGTTCGCCAAGGCGCAGGCGGTAGACCCCCGAGATCTGCGCCACTATCTGATCCATTGCGACCTGGTAACACCCGCGGACATCAAACGCATGGTCGACCTCGGCATCGGCGTGAGCACTCAGCCCGTTCTGAAGTGGGTGTTCTCCGATGTCATAGACAAGATGATCGGAATCGAGCGCTCGGAATGGCAGTTCCCGGTGCGGGCCCTCCTCGATGCCGGCATCCACGTGAGTCTCTCGTCGGATGCGCCAGTGACCGAACCGGACTGGCTGCAGGGGGTGGAGGCGGCCGCGCTGCGCAAGTCGAAAGCTTCGGGGACGGTTCGGGGTCCGGCCCAACGTATTTCCGTGAGCGAAGCGATCAGGCTATACACCATGGGTGGCGCGTGGCAGGACCACATGGAGAAGCGCAAAGGCTCGCTCGAACCAGGCAAGCTCGCCGACTTCTGTGTCCTCGATCGCGACATCCTGTCCGTCGACCCAGAAGAGATCCACACCATCAAGAACGTCGCCACGGTGGTCGGCGGCAGGCGGGTGTACGAGGAGGGGCTGTAGGTCCCTCCACCCGAGGCGAGGGCACGCAGCAGCTGTGAGCCGTTCTGGCGGGCGCCCGGCCGCGCGGCCGCCGCAGGGCGCCGCGGCGCCGGCGCGTCTGGCGCCCGCTCGGCGCCGCCCTCAGTGCTCTCCGGTCACCCGTTTGAAGCGCTCGCTGTAGTTGTCCCGGCCGTCCTCGTAGGCGGGGAGGACGAAAGGCATCTCCTCGAGGTTCTCCACCATCGTCGGCAATGCGTCCCAGGGTACCGAGACGATCACGTTGCCCTCCGTACCCACCTCTCGCGCGATGTGGCCGAAGGTGAGACCCGTCACCGAGAAGTTGATCTTGCCGCTCACATAGGGATATACGAGGGTCCAGGCGCAGCCCATCACCGGGGTGCCCCTGCTCTCGTACATCTGTCCGGTGGTCCAACTCATTGAGCGCAGCACGATCTCCATCTTGCGGGCCCGGCCGGTGAGCACCAGCACATCGGGATCGAAAGTCAGCTTGTCCAGGGGGGCGAAAGCCGTGTAGTTGCACGTACCCCTCTCGAGCCGCGGCACGACGTCGTAGATGCGGCGGTTCGCGCGCGCCTCCTTGAAGACCTCGAGGCAGGGGCCGATCTGGCCGCTGAAGTAGAAAGGCTCCACGTCGACCATCCCCAGAGGGACGGGGCCGGCACACTCGTGATCCTCGAAGCCGGCGTAGAAAGCCTTGCCTGTCTGAGCTTCGGCCACCATCTCGCAGAGTCCGAGCGTCCGGTCAAGGCGGGGCAGGTCTATCGGTTCGCCGAACAGGAACTTCACTCCCACGGGGGGCTTCTCCAGCTCGAGCTTGTTGAAGACGGATAGATCGCGGGTGAGGGGCGTGAGTTCACTCATGCTGGCTCCTATTGGGCGGGCTGGAACAGCTTGCTCACGATCTTCCATTGACCTTCGATCTTGAGCAGATGGAAGTAGTTGACGAAGTCCATGGTCCCGAAGAACCCCGTCTCTTCCAGGCGGCAGCTCGCCGTCAAGCCAGAGGTGTGGATATCGCGGACTTTGGCCTTGTAGGGCGCTTTGGCCTGCTCCATCGAGGGACGGCCGGCCAGATCGGTGAAGAACGGCTCGGGACTCCCGGTCAGCAGGGTGTCGCCGAGATACCCGGACATGGCAGCCGCCGGGTGGAACAGGGTCCTCAGCGTCTCCACGTCGGCGATGTAGACGGCGTCCACATACCTCTCCATGAACCGCTCGACCTGGGCCTCGGGCGATTGCTCGATGCTCATTCCTATCTCCCTTCTGGTGTGGCTCCGTCAGACCGGCAGGTGGCCGTCTGACTACCAGCTTACCGCGCGCGGAGGGCCGGGCGGAACGCCCGGCCCTCCGCCGCCTCAGTGCGCTGTCGTGCCCGGTCGGGGCAGCGCGCTTCACCGCGCTGCCCCGGAGTAGTCCCAGCCGTCAGGTCCGCACGTCCTACTCGGAAGGCGGCGTCACCCCAGGCGCCTTCGTCTCCGCCGCGGTCGCCTCCGCGCCTTCCTCGACAGCCTCCAGCATGATCCACTTCTTGCCGCGTCTCGGATGGAGGTAGGCGTAGTAGTAGATGAGCGCGCCGATCGAGGCGCCCACCACTATCACCAGGTCTTTCCACTGACCTTCGGTGAGCTTGTAGAGCATGTAGATGACGCCCACCAAGGAGAGGCATGGCCAGAAGGGCCACATGGGCATCTTGTAGTGTTCGGGGAGGTTCTTGAATCGGATCCGCACCGCGATGGAAGAAGTCGCGATGAGGATGTAGGTGAATGCGAGCACCACTCCAGTGAAGGTGACCACGTAGGTCTTGGTGGTCGTGGCGCAAAGGATGGCTCCGATGACCGCCATGACGATCGCCGCCACCCAGGGCGATTTGTATTGGGGATGGATCTTCGCCAGCCAGGCGCTGATCGGCTCCGGCCACACCTTGTCGCGACCGGAACCGAAGACGATACGGCTCATCAGGACCACGATGGCCAGGCAGGAGTTGAAGATGGCCACGAACACGAGAAGGCTGATCACTGTGTTGAGGGTATCGCTGCCCAGAGTAGTCAAGATGTACTGCATCGGGGATCCGCCAGGGGCCATGAACGCATTCAGGTCGGGGGCCCCCAGGATCGCTGCGGTGATGGGGATGATCTCCACCAGGACGGTGATGAGTAGGGTCCACAAGATCGCCCGGGCGATGTTCTTGCGAGCGCTCTTGGTCTCTTCGGAGAAGACGATGGCGCCGCCGTAGCCGTTGTAGCAGAAGATGGCGAACACCACTGCGCTCATGATCAGACCAAAGCCCACGCCCATCTGCGTGCCCGCTTCATCGAAGATCACGGGATCGATCAGCACGGTCCCGGATTGGTTCACATTGGCGAAGCCCAGTATGGTGATCGCGAGGATGGCGATGAGCTCGATGCCGAGCAGAACTCCTTGGATGAAGGAGTTGGTCTTGATCTGTAAGACCGCCAGGCCGCCGACGGCGAGCATGATGATGGCGGCGATGATCTTCTGCCACATGGGGTCCGCGGCTCCCTCCCAGATTACGGTCAGGTACTGGCTGGCTCCCAATGCGATGGAACTGGGGATGACGATGACCGAGATCAGCATGAGAACCAGCGATACGAAACCGAGCGGGCGGCCGAGACACCGCGAGACCAGCGCCCACTCACCACCCGTCACCGGGAAGGCCGTGCCGGCCTCGGCGTAGGCGAACGCCATCCCGATCCCGATGATGCCTGCGATCACGAACGACCAGAACGCGCCCGTGCCCGCCACCCAGAGGGCAATGGGGGCAATGATGAACACCGATGCCGTCGGGGCGACCCCCGATATGGTCATCAAGACGTTGTGGACGACCTTGAGCCCCCGGTCGAGCTCCTGCTTGTAGTGCCCTGCGTGTGGCTGACTAGTGTTCTCCACGATACCGGACCTCCCCCAGGTTCGAACTAAGCCACAGATCTTTCGTCCGTTCTATCGCCCGTCTCTCGTCTTCCCATCCACACCCCCACTGTCTGACTCGCCGATCCGTGCCCAGGTGGAGCCTAGGCGAGAAAGACTCTATGAGCCGTGAGTAGCTCCCGGACTCTGTCGTGCGGCAGCGCCCGCACCCTGTGACCGTCCCAGCCGGTCATGTCTTCGTTGGCAACGAGAACATCGAGTACGGCCTCCTCTACCGCGAGCACGACCGCGGCAAAGAGGGGATCGCATTCGCCCCAAGGTATCCACGACTGGGTCTCGCGGTCTCGGGGGCGCCCCAGGATGGTAGGGCCCCGGTCATCACACATGCCGGATTACCGGTGGAGAAGGCAAGGAAGATGTCGCCCGAAAAATGAGAACTCGTCGTGCCGGTACGAGCGAGACCCATTGGTACCCGCCGTGCCAGCGCCTTACACTGGCCGGGAAGGAGCGGGGCATCTGTCGCGACGATGGTGATGCACGATCCGGCGCCGGAAGGCATGAGCCAAGAAGCGTCATCCAAGGGATCGTCCTCGGTAATCTGGGTTCCGATGGGGACTCCGGCGATCGTCAATTCCGGCCGCCATCCGAAGTTCGCCTGCATGAAGACACCCACGGTATAGGCGGTGTCGTCGAACTCCACCACTCGCGACGCCGTACCAGAGCCCCCTTTGAAGCCATAGCAGATCATGCCTGTGCCCCCGCCTACGGAGCCCTCCTCGATAGGTCCGCTCGTCGCATTGTCCAATGCCGCGAAGGCATGCTCAGGTCTGACGTGCTGTCCGTTCGTGTCGTTGAGGTATCCGTCCCACGTCTCGGCCACGACCGGCAGCACCCACAGTCTTGCCAGCGACGGGTGACGCGCGGCCAGCCACATGTCGGCGCCGGTATGAGCTGCTCCGACCGAGTGGGTGTTGGTGATGAGAATGGGAGTGGATAGGAAGCCGGTCTCTTCGATGAGAATGGTGCCGGTCATCTCGCCGTTTCCATTGAAGGAGAAGAAGCCGGCTTGGACCGGGTCTGCCGTACCCGCGCGCCCTCGGGGATGGATCGCGGTGACGCCGGTGCGGATCGGACCCTCGCCGGCGATGAGAGGACCGTCACCGGAGATGAGTGTCGTGTAACCGACTTCGACCCCCGGCACGTCGGTGATCGCGTTCCATACCCCAGGGGTTCCTCGAACGGGTAGGCCGAGCCCTCTGGCACGGACGCGGTTCGAAGGGGTGCGAAGCAGAGGATCGTAACCTGGCTTGGACGCAACGGACGGTGCGGACATGATCACCTCTCCTCTCGCGCTCACAGCCGGGTACCGGAGTGGTGACGGGCGTCGGGTCAAATACCTCCGCCGAGCCCCCCGGGACCGCGGGAACGACCCAATACTTGCAGAACCACTCCAAAGAATCAAGAGGGCTTACTGACTGTCAGGAAAGGGAGAAAAGAGGGCGGTTGGAGCGGATAAACAATCTATTCGGGCAGGGCGACCCCGGTGGCCAGTCGAGCGTACGCCAGAACCATCCGCTTGCCCTCAGCGTGATCGAATCCCTCGTCCCTCTGCATCATGCGAATACCGCATATGTCCTCGAGGGCGACAAGGGTCTGCGCGATCCGGTGCAAGTCGTCGGCCAAGGTGAACACTCCGACGGCCACGCCGAGTTCGAGGATGCTTTCGTACAGAAGCTCCTGCTGCTTGTAAAGAGTGGTCATGAGAAGGGAGAACAGCTCGCTCTCTCCGGCCAGGCGGACCCCCTCCCACAGAAGCCGGGTCTCCTGGTCATCGGGACCGGACGCCACGCCTGAGTCGATGGTCGCCACCAGCCGCTCGACCGGGTCCTCGATCACCCGCGCCTGGTTCATCCTCTCCGTGTAGAATCGCTCGATCGCTTTGCGGTGGGCCTCGCGGAGCAACTCTTCAACGTCGTTGAAGTAGTAGCGGACGGTATTGGGTGACACTCCAGCCTCGAGGGCAACGTGTTCCACCCTCACAGCGGCGGCGCCATGTTCCGCGATCGCGCGTTGCGCCGCCTCCGTCAACTGCTCCCGTCTGGCGGTCTGGTCCTTCTTTCGTGCCATGTCTCAGCGGCCCAGTCGATCCTCACGGCACAAGATCACAGGTATTCTCCCGTCTTCAGCCCGATGGCCACGTTAAGGATGGGCATGTCTATCTTGAGGAAGTTCATGGGGCCGTGGACGAGCCCTTTGGGCACGTAGATCAGAGTGGTGGTGTCGACAACGAACCTCTCCGCTTCGTCACCTTCTCCCATGAACCATTCGATCTCGCTACCACCGAAGTCCTTGGTGTTGCGAGGGTTCGAGCCGATGAGCAGGACCAATTCGTCGAAGGGATGGGCGTGAGCGCCCAGCAGGTCCGGCGGATTGGGAATCTCCCAGATCCACATGATGTCGAGCCACGAGTCGGAATCCGGGACGAGGTGCTTGTCCAGGAAGACCTCATCAGGGAACGTGATGCCCGACACGGCGGTGAAGTCATGGTGGGCCATTTCGGTGAGGAGCCTTGGCTCCTTGACGACGTACTTGGCGTACTTGCTCCCGCCGCAGGCGTCCACATGCCCTCCAGGATGAACCGACCCGTGTGCCCGAGGTCATCCCCGGTGCAGCTCACCGTAGCACAAACCATCGCCAGCCCTATACTGGATGGCCTGCACCAGCGCAGCGGGAGCACACTCGCGACGCGAGAAGGAGGCGGCTTCGATCGAAACGGCGGCGAGACAGTCACGGGAGCAGCAGGCCGCGGCCATCCTCCGGAGAGCCGTCGAACTGGGGGCGACCCGGGCGGGGATCGTCTCGGTGGAGGCTTTGAGGCGCGCGCCATCGTACGAGCTGGCTGCGCGCAGCCCCGACCTTCCGGTCGTCGTCTGGCCCGAAGGGGCCCAGACCGTCGTGGTGATCGCCCTGGCGCATCCCCGCGAGCATCTTGAGCTCGACTGGTGGTCCGGGCGCGTCGATCCCCCGGGCAACCGGCTGCTGGCGGCGATCGTGGGGGGTCTCTGCGAGTGGATCCCTCGGACCTTCGGGATCGCCTGCGTGCATCTGCCCTACCATGTGGAGAAAGGCGGCATCTATCTGAAGGACGCCGCCGTCTTGGCCGGGTTGGGGAGCATCGGCCGCAACAACCTCCTTGTCGTCCCGGGATACGGGCCTCTCGTCCGGCTCCGAGCCTTGACCCTGGACGTCGCTCTGCCTTCCACCGGGCCGGTCGCACTCGATCCCTGCGCCGGGTGTCCCGCGCCGTGCCAGGCTGCGTGTCCACGGGGCGCCTTCGGTGAGAATGAGCAGTTGGAAGCAGAGCGGGCGGGGCCTGCCGGATTACCCGGAGGCTTCTCGCGTACCGCCTGCTTCCTACAGATGGACGCCGATATCGCCGCGGCCGGGGAGCCGGCCGTCATCAGATACTGTCGGGCGTGTGAACTGAGTTGCACCGGAGCCGCTCGCGTAGAGTAAAGAATCGGCCCCTCCCGGTCGATAAGGTGAGTAACAGCGTGCACCGGGGATGGCCTCCTTTGATCGATTCCACCTATACCGACGCTGGGATCCTCGTCATCGACGACGAGGCCCGCGACACCTGCTCTCTAGCGCACACGCTGGAAGGGGCCGGCTACAGTCGCGTGCAGGCCTGTAGCGATCCGGCAGCGGTCAGCGCCTGTCTCGACGAGCAGACGCCCGATCTCATCGTCCTTGACGTCGACACGACGAACCGTGATGGGCTGACGATGCTGGAAGACCTTCAGCAGCGCGTGGCGGACGATGACTTCGTTCCGGTGATCGCAGTGGGGACGGGCGACTCCACCGGCTACAAGGCGCGGGTCATCCGGGCAGGAGCGAAGGACTACCTGGCGCGACCCGTGGACGTTCAGGAGTTCCTGGTGCGGGTGAACTCGCTGCTCGAGGTCCGCTTCATGAGCCGCCGTCTGCACGAGACCAAGGCTCTGCTGGAAGAGATGCTCCGCAAGCGCACTCGCGAATCCCAAGAAAGCCACATGGAATTGCTCGATCGACTCGCCCGCGTGGCCGAACTCAGGGACGACCCCGCAAACGGGCACCCGGCGAGGGTCGGTAGGCTCAGCGGTCTGATCGCCCAGGAACTCCTGCTTCCTGCCGACGAGACCAGGCTGATCATGAAGGCGGCTCCTCTGCACGACCTGGGAAACGTGGCAGTGCCGGACGAGGTCCTTCACGGAGAAGGGGCCTTCACCGAGGAGCAGCGGGAGCAGATGCGCCAGCACACCACGCTTGGAGCCTATCTGCTGCACGGGGCCGAGAGCGAAGTCCTGCAGACAGCGGAGCAGATCGCGCTCCGTCACCACGAACGTTGGGATGGCCTCGGGTACCCGGACGGGCTGGCGCGCCTGGCCATACCGATAGCCGCCCGCATCGTGGCGGTCGCCGACGCCTTCGACGCGATGACCCATCCGCGAGTGTACAAGGAACCTTTCTCCGTCCCGCAGGCGCTCGACGAGATCAGGCGAGACAGCGGCTGGCAGTTCGACCCCGAAGTGGTGGCGGCACTGATCCGCGTCTACGAACGCCAGCCGGGGATGCTCACCATCACCCCTCGCGCGCGGAGGAACCCCACCGCCTGAGCCTGTGGCTGGGGAACCCGTGGACCTCGAGGCTCCAGGTGTGGGATGACCGCACCGCCGGACCTGGAGATGCCGATCCCAGCGTGCTGCGGCAGGGTAGAATCGTCTCCTGAACTACTTGGGAGACGGCATGTCCGCTGAAGACGCCCACTACAGAGGATTCGAGCAGGGTCCCATCCGCCCGCCGAGCGAGGCCCGCAGCCTCCTCATCAGGGTCACGCGCAACTGTCCTTGGAACCGGTGCCGGTTCTGCCCGGTGTACAAGGACACCGATTTCAGCCGCCGTCCCCTGGCCCACGTGCTCGCAGACATCGAGGCCGTGGCCGCGTGGATGGAGACGTTTGCTCCCGAGGCCGTGCACCGCGGAGCCGGGAACGAAGGCGGGGATTCTGCGGCAGCGCCCGGTCCGCCTCTCGATCCCGGTGCTGAGCACGCGGCCTGGAACTGGTACCGCAACGGCATGAAGTCCGTCTTCCTCCAGGACGCCAATCCCCTGGCCGTGCCTCCGGCGGAGATGATCGCCATCCTGAGCCTGCTCAAGGAGCGCTTCTCCGGCATCGAGCGCATCACCACATACGCTCGTTCGCGGACCGTGGCGCGCATCGACCCGGAGGATCTCGCGAAGATGCGGGCAGCCGGACTCGACCGGGTGCACATCGGCTTCGAGACCGGTTCGGACGAGATCCTCCAGTTCATGGACAAAGGCGTGACCAAGGCCGTCCAGATCGAAGGCGGGCGCAAGGTCAAGGCCGCGGGCATGGAACTCTCGGCGTACTACATGCCGGGGCTCGGCGGCAAGCGGCTGTGGCGAGAGAACGCCCTCGAAACGGCGGACCTCATGAACCAAGTGGATCCGGACTTCATCCGGCTGCGGACGCTGGCCGTCCCCGACCATCTGATCCTGGCGGAGGACATGGCCCAGGGGACGTTCGCGAAGGCCACCGATCTTGACACCGCTCGGGAGGTTCTTCTCTTCCTTGAGAACCTCAGGGGGATCGGGAGCACGGTGGTGAGCGATCACATCCTCAACCTCACCGAGGACGTGCAGGGGACGCTCCCGGACGACCGGGAGCGGATGATCGCCGAACTCCGCGCGATCCTCGACCTGACGCCCGAGGCCCAGGTGCTGTATCGGATCGCCCGGCGCGCGGGGTTGGTACGCGGACTCTCGGACCTGGACGATCCTCAGCGGTATGATCGGGCGCAGCGTCTAGTGCGGGAGCTCGGCGTCACTCCGCTGACCGTCGATGCGGTCACCGACCAGATGGTCAAGCGTTTCATCTGATGAGAGAACGGAGGCTCCGGTGAGTTACGAGACGGTGTTCACGATCGACGCCGCGAGCATCAAGTTCGGCAGCGGCGCGACCCGTGAGGTCGGCTACGATGTCAAGGAACTTGGTGCCCGCAGGGTGATGGTCGTGATCGACCCGCACCTCACCCACAGCGAGACCGCCGCCATCGCCCTCCAGTCGCTCAAGGCGGAGGGGATCGACGCTGTGGTGTACGACCAGGTCCGGATCGAACCCACCGACGTGTCGCTCAAAGAGGCCGTCGCGTTCGCGACGGCCGGCAAGTTCGACGGATATGTGGCGATCGGCGGCGGCTCCACCATCGACACTGCCAAGGTGGCCGACCTCTACTCCACCTATCCCGCGGATTTCCTCGAATATGTGAACGCTCCCATCGGCAAGGCCACTCCGGTGCCGGGTCCTCTCAAGCCCCTGGTCGCCATCCCCACCACTGCCGGTACCGGCAGTGAGACCACCGCGGTCGCCATATTCGACCTCTCCGAGATGCATGCCAAGACCGGCATCTCCCACCGAGCGCTGCGCCCCAAGCTGGGCATCGTCGACCCCGACAACACCCGCACCCTCCCGCGGATGGCCGTCGCCTGCACTGCACTCGACGTGTTCTCTCACGCTATCGAATCATTCACCGCTCTGCCCTTCGAGCAACGGGACGCCCCAGACAGCCCCCGCCTGCGGCCCGCCTATCAGGGCGCCAATCCGATCAGCAGCATCTGGGCGGCCAAGGCTCTCGAGATCGGTTCCATGTACGTGGCGCGGGCGATGAACGACCCGGCGGATGACGAAGCGCGGACCCACATGATCCTGGCTTCCACAATGGCCGGTGTAGGGTTCGGCTCTGCGGGGGTCACGCTCCCTCATGGCATGTCGTACCCGATCTCCGGGTTGGTCCGAGACTACCGTCCCGACGGATACCTGAGCGACCACCCCCTCATCCCTCACGGCATGGCGGTGATACTGGGGGCGCCGGCCGCCTTCCGCTTCATGGCTCCGGCCAATCCCGGTCCCTGTCTGCAGGCGGCGGCGCTCATTGGGGCGGACATTCGCGGAGCGGGCCTCGACGATGCCGGCGAACTGCTCGCTCAGGCCGTCATCGAGGTGATGAAGATGGTGGAGATGCCCAACGGATTGCGCGCGGTGGGCTACACCGAGGCCGATGTACCCGCGCTGGTGGAGGGTGTGCTGCCCCAGCATCGGGTGACCAAGCTGTCACCCAGGCCCGCGAGCGCCGACGACTTCCGCCAACTCTTCCTCGACTCGATGACCATCTGGTAGGGGTGCTGGCGCGCAGCCCGGGCCGGCTCGGGCCCGCCCGGCCGACGCCCGCGCGACGCGCAGCCCGCGCTGCGAAGCCGCTCCCGCCGGCGCGAAGCCGCGCCCCCGTCGCGGCGCGCCCCCCGTCCGTGCGCCGTGATCCCGCTACTACGGCTCGATGACCGGTGCCGGCTCCTGTGGCCGTTTCGCGACGGGTACGTCGCCGCGCGCCAGCGAGGCCAGCACGCTGAGGAACGAAAGGAACGCCATGATGCCGAAGCTGATGCGGATGGCTGCGAGTAGCTCGGGAGAGTCGGCGGCCATGAACACGTGCCGGCCCACCACCACGGCGAGGATCATGGTGGCCAGGGCGATACTCAGTGCCTGTCCGATCACCCGCATGCTGCCCACACTGGCCGACGCCATACCCACGTCCTTACGCTCCACGCTGCTCATGATGGCCGACTGGTTGGGCCCGGAGAAGAAGGCGTACCCCAGGCCCAGCGCGCAGAGTGCGATGACGATCTCCCAGTAGGGCGTGTCGAAGCCCAACATCGTGAAACTGGCCAGGGCCAGTGCACAAAGTCCCATGCCGAAGGAGACCACCCAGCGTGGCTGGACCTTGTCGGCCAGTCTGCCTCCGAACGGTGACATCACCGTCTGCAGAGCCACGCCGACGATCATGATGAGTCCAGCCGTCTGGGCATCCAGGCCGCGTACGAGCTGCAGATAGAGACTCATGAGAAAAGTCACGCCCCACGCCGAGGCGTAGCTGATGAGTGAGGTGAGGTTGGACAGGGCGAACAGGCGGTTGTGCCGGAACATCTTGACCTCGAACACCGGGGACTCCACCCGGGTCTCCCACCAGGTGAAGCCGGCCATCCCCAGGACCCCGATCAGCGCGAGAACTATGCCGTGGACGAGGGGCAGCGAGGACATACCCAACAAGAAGGCCGACAAAGCGAAGCCGTAGACGACGGAGCCCGTCCAGTCGAAGCGGGCCGTGCCGCGTGTCTTTCCACTCGGCCCGGCGTAGCAGCACGGCGTCGAGGAGCAGGTTGACCGCGGCGAAACAGGCACCCACCACGAACAGCCAGCGCCATCCGAGATTGTGCACGATCACCCCACCGACGGGCGGCCCGATGGCCTGACCGAGGTAGGCGGTCATGGCCATCACGCCCATGGCGAACCCCCGGCGGGTGCGCGGGTATGCCAGCGTCACGGCTGCGGTAGCGCTGGCGAATATCATCCCGCTCCCGATCCCCTGCATCACCCGGAAGACTCATGAGCAGAGCGTAGGAGTCGATGAAGATGACGGCCGTGGTGCCCACGAACGCGATCGAGAGCCCCGTGACGAAGACCAGCCGCCGGCCGGCCGTGTCGGCTATCCGTCCGAAAGGCACCAGGACGACCGCGGCTGCCAGGATGTAGCAGAGGGGGATCCAACCCAGGGCCACCGGTCCGAGATCGAACTCGTCCTTGATCTCCGGCAGGGCGATGTTGATGGAGGAGGTCAGGAACGCGGCGAGCACGTTGGTCATGGACATGACCAGGAGGACGTGGGCCGGCTTGACCGTACTCCGCTGCCTGGGTGCTGAAGAAGTTCGCTCTGGATCTCACTGGGAGAGCAATGCTCTCACAACACGGGATACGGCGACAGAACGCGGCTGCGCGCGGTGGGCTAGGACAAGACGTCCTTGCTTCTGAATCTCCAGTATGCGAGCCCGGTCGTACCCACGATCCACACGGCGAACGTGATGAGGGCCTTGATGATCGGCTCCCAGTCCACAGGCGAACTCAGGAAGTTCGTCCACGCGTCCCGAACGGCTGGGGAACATGTAGGGCTGAGGAAATCGAACACCTCGAAGGCGCCCAGCGCCTCCATGATGATCACCAGGACGAGAGCGGCGGCGACCGCCGTGAGGCTGGAGTCGGTGAGGGTCGAGAAGAGCACGGCCAGTGAGACCGACGCAGATCATCCCGACGAAGACGAAGAGGTATGAGGCGACGGCCAGTCCGAGCGCGTGTCCCACCCCGATCTCTTGGCCGGTGAAGAGTCGCACCGGGTCGAGCCCGAACACCGAGCCGCCCGCGATAAGGGCGGCAAGACCGAGGATCGACAGACAGATGGCCACGTAGATGTTGGCGCCCCCCACTTCGCCATCAACAGCGCGCCGCGCCTGATAGGTTGCATGAGCGTGGTCCGCAGCGTGCCCTTCTCCGCCTCGCCGGCCACGGTGAAGCTGCCGGCCATCGAGGAGAGAAGCGGGAGGAAGAAGGTCGCCATCGCGAGGAGCGACGCCACCAGCAAGTACATCCCGTTGTCGCGGATCTGGGTGAAGATCAACTGGCCGACATCAGGTGTGGCGCCGGCGCCCTCCCCATGAGGGCCGCCGTCGGAGAAGCGGAAGGCGAGCATCATGAGGAAGGGGATGATGAACAGGCCCGCCCAGCCGATGTAGGTGCGCTTCTGGAAGAGGGTCTTGACGAACTCCCGGCGGAGCGCGCTCATCGCGTCCCTCCCTCTATTCCGGATGTGAGCTCAAGGAACATGTCCTCCAGGCCCTGCTCGATGGCCGGGACCACGGCCAGGATGTCCACGTCCGCGGCGACCAGGCGGCGCACCATCTCGGGCACGAAGCCGTCGCCGGACTCCACCACCAGGTAGCCCTCGTCCTCCTGACCCCCCCGGGAGGCGTCATCGGCCGGAGGATCTCCAGAGCACGCGCTTGGTCGCCGGTGAGGACCTTGACCGCGTGGCTGGCCGGCTGCAGCTCGGAGACGGGTCCTTGGACCATCACCCTGCCCTTGCTCATGATCACCGCTCGGTTGCAGACCAATTCCACCTCGTGGAGGAGGTGCGACGACAGGAAGACCGTCGTGCCGCCTGCCCCCAGCTGGCGGATGAGCTCGCGCACATCCTTCATGCCCTGGGGATCCAGCCCGCTGGTGGGCTCGTCCAGGACGATCACGTCGGGGTTGTGGATCAGGGCCAGGGCGATACCCAAGCGCTGCCGCATCCCGTGGGAGTAGCCCCCCACCTTGGAGGTGCCGCGGTCGGAGAGGCCCACCATCTCCAGCACCTCGGAGATGCGCTCCTCGGTGACGTCCCCGTTCATCTCGGCCAGCATCCGCAGGTTACGCCGGGCGGTCATGTTGCCGTAGAACATGGGGTCGTCGACAAAGCCCCCCAGGTGGCGGAGGGCGTTCAGCCGATCGTCGGGCACCTTGTGATCCAGCACGCGCACGTAGCCGCTGGTGGGATAGATCAGGCCGAAGATCATGCGGATGGTCGTGGTCTTTCCGCACCCGTTGGGACCGAGGAAGCCGAACACATCCCCGCGGCATACCGTAGGTCGAGACTGTCGACGGCGCGAAGCCTCTTGAAATCCTTGGTGAGGCCATGCGTGGAGAGGACTACCGGGCGGCCGTCGCAGACCTCCAGTCTTCCATCCTGGGCCGGGTCGAACCTTTCGGCGGACAAAGTGGCTCCTTTGCAGCGAAGCGCATTGTGTGCGACGCGTATGTTACTTGCTTCTGCGGCGCTTGGTCACGCCGCGTGGTCATGGGTCGGCAGAGAGGCGGAGAAGGTCGAGCCCTCGGCCTACCTGCCTATACCGAAGTACCGGCGGGTCGGCCGGAGGAGGGTCAAGACGACTATCGCCACTCCGAGGAGTCCCATGGCGATCTGCATACCGATGCCGGCCCCCGGGAGGTAGCCCAGCATCGCCACCTCGACGATGATCCAGATGACGAGTCCTCCACCGGATGCGAGTGACAACCACCAGGCAGGCTTCCACCGGCGTAGCAGCCCGGCCCAGACGAACAGCGCGAAGATCCCGACCACCACGAGCAGGATGATCCCAGGGATGAGGTAGTCCTTGAAGGGGCTGCCTTCCAGCATGCTGAGCGGCATGCCGATGTTGTCGATTGGGTCACGGACCAGGCCGATACCCCCCGCGATGGCCCCGATGGCCTGAACGGCCGTCAGTACGAGGAGGGCGACGACCGTGCCCGGCCGCCTGCCGCTTCGCCCGGTGGCATGCTTTCCGGATGCAGCGGTCTTGTTGGCGGTGCCATGCTTGCCGGACGACCCGCCGGACCTTCTCGATCTGTTCTTACTCTTCTTGGAGATGGCAGCCTCCGTTCGCGCGCGGATGACGAGTACGCGCACAGGATGTGGCGACGTGGCGCATTCTACCGCGCCGGACCGACGAAGACAGAGCGCCTGCCTGCCGGGCAGCCAAGAACACTCCTTCTGGTCATGGAACCTTTCTCCCTGGAGGGTTATCATAAGTCAACAGTGTTCGGATAGTCGCGCAGCGTTTGATTGAACAGCTTGTGTTCGGAGTATGCCCGATGACGAAAGGGGATCAGCATGGAAGAGACGGTCGGTCTCTCTCGGCGTGACCGTCGCCGCCTCGCGACCCGGGCGGAGATCCTTGCGGCCGCCCGCGAGCTGCTTCTCGAAGTGGGACCCGAGGGGCTCAGTCTCCGCCAGGTGGCGCGGCGCGCCGACTACAGTCCCGCCGCACTCTACACGTATTTCCCCAGCAGGGACTCGCTCATCGCCGCGCTGTTCGCGGAGTCGTTCGAGCGTCTGGACGCGTACCTGCGTCGGGTTCCCGCGGATCTGCCGCCCGACCGTCGGGTCATCGAGTTGGGCCTCACCTACATGGAGTTCGCCCGCGACAGTCCCATGGACTTGCGCTGCATGATGCTCTCCACCTCCCTCGATCTGCCGCCGTCCAGCGGAAGTCTCTGGGTCTGGGGGCGGCCCGGCTGATCGGTGAGACGTTTCGGCAGGGTGTCGAGGAGGGCGTGTTCAAGTCGGACGGCCTGTTCTCCACCGCAGAGATGGCCTACGGGACGTGGGCCCTGGTGCACGGGATGGTAACGGTCGCCGGGATAGACCTGAGCGAAGTGGCCGCGGAGGTCTCGGCGGATCCCGCGGCGCGTGCTTGAGACGTTCGTAGTCTTCTGAAAGCCCCGCAACGAGGTTAGTCCTTCAACGTTACAAAGCAGCAGAGGTTCACATACAGGTTCACTGAGCACGGCAAGGATGGGTACATGTTTCACGCGATAGGAAGTTTCTGTTACCGATTCCGATGGATCGTCATCGCGGTCTGGGTGGTGCTGTTCGGGGTCAGCGTAGTGGCGACCCCGCTGTCTGGCCGACGTGCTCCAGGCGGGCTTCACCAGCCCCGACGCCCCGTCGCAAGCAGGCGGCGGCCCTCATCCAGAAGACGTTCAACCAGGGCGAGACCAACGTACTGGTCGTGTTCCAGAGCGACACGCTGCAGGCGGCCGGCGAGGAGTTCCAAGCGGCCGAGCGAGCGGCACTGGAGTGGTCTCGAGGCTGCGAACATCCCGCACCTTGAGAGCATCCAGACCTACGCGAGCACGGGAAGCGACCTGCTTCTCTCCGAGGATGGCACGCAGTTCGGTGGCGGTGCTCAACTTCTCCGCGCCCAGCCAGACGGTGCAGAAGCGAGGTCGCAGCAGATCAAGGCCGCGCTGGCGGGCAGCGAGCTCCAGACCTACGTGACCGGGGAGCCCGTGGTCGACGAGGAGTTGACCGCCTACTCCTTCGAGGACCTGCGGAAGGTGGAGCTCTACGGGCTGCCGGTGGCGCTCATCGCGCTCATCTTCGTCTTCGGCAGCCTGGTGTCGGCGGCGCTGCCGGTGATCACCGGGGGCCTGGCCGTGACGGTGACCCTCGGCGGGCATGTACCTGATCGGCCGGGCCACGACATGTCCATCTTCGCGATGAACACGGCCACCCTTCTGGGGCTGGCAGTGGCCATCGACTACGCGCTCTTCATGGTGTCGCGCTTCAGGGAGGAGCTGCACAAGGGCGCCACGGTGCAGGAAGCCGTGACGGTCACCACCGCCCGGGCCGGGCGGTCCGTCTTCTTCAGCGGTGTCGCGGTGATGGTGGGGGTCGTGGGTCTGGTGTTCTTCCCCTCGCCCGGGTCTGCGCTCGCTCGGTATCGGCGGCGCGCTGGTGGTGTTCTTCTCGGTGGCGGCGTCGGTCACCTTCCTGCCCGCGCTGCTCGGGGTGCTCGGCCACCGGGTCGACAGGCTGCCGGTGATCAGACTGCACGAAGCCCGCGAGGGCCAGTCTGTGGCGACGGTGGGCCCACGTGCTCTCAAGACGGCCATGGGCCTCCATCGTCGTGGCGGTGATCCTCATCGCCCTGCTGGCCGCGCCGGCAGCGACCATGAGGACCCAGATGACCGGTGCCACGACGCTGCCGCCTCAGTCCGAATCCCGGCAGGGCCTGGAGATCCTCGACACGCAGTTCGACCGCACCGCACTCTCGCCGATCTCGGTGATGCTCACCTGGGACGGGGGGGCGGCATCGACATGATCCGCGCGGGCACCATCTTCTGCTACGGACAGCAACTCTCCTCGATGCCCGGGGTGGCGTCGGTGCTGAGCCCCTTCACCCTTGGCCGGGCTGAGCGACCCCTCGGCCATGGTGGCTTTCTGGCCGCAGTTCGAGAAGCTGCTCAACGATCCCGACGGCTTCGTCGTGCCGGCTGAGGGCATCGATCTGGGCGGGAGGCCAATCATAACGGCTGCTCAACTGGAGCAGTTCAAGCAGCTGGTCAAAGGTTCGGTGGCGTCGGGGGCGGTGCTCTTCCAGGTGACCCCCACCGATGAGCCCAACTCGGCCGCGGCCCAGGACCTCGTGGCCGCCCTCTACCAGCGACGGTCCCCGGCGGCTACCAACTGCACGTAGCCGGAGAGTCCGCTTCCACCTACGACTTCTTCCACGAGATCGAGACGTGGTTCCCGTGGGTCATCGCGTGGGTGGTCGTGACCAGTCTGATCGTGTTCATGGTGCTGCTGCGGAGCGTGGTGTTGCCCGCGCTCGCGGTGGCGGTGAACCTGCTCACCATCGCCATGAGCTATGGCTGGCTCGTCCTGCTTTTCCAGGGCACGACCTTCGAAAAGATACTGCGATTCACCTCGACCGGCGGCATCGCCGCGGTAGTGCCGGTGGTGCTCCTCTGCATCCTGTTCGGGATAACCATGGATTACGCAGTGTTCATGCTCACCCGGACTCACGAGCGCTGGAACCGGACGCATGACAACCGCGACGCCATCATCACCGGTCTGACTCGGACCAGCAGGATCATCGTAAGCGCGGCCCTCCTTGTGGTCATCGTCACCGGGGCCTTCGCCTTCACCAGTATCAGCGAGACCAAGATGATGGGGCTCGGTATCGCCCTGGCGATCATCGCCGATACCATCCTCATCCGGCTGATCCTCCTTCCGGCGATCATGGCCTACCTGGGCGGTGCCAACTGGTGGTGGCCTGGATTCAGCTGGATCAAAGGATTCAAAGGTCTGTCGCGCAGGAAGGGTATCGGCACCGAGGACTCGCAAGACGCCCCCCGCAGCCCGAAGACGCGGCCCACCGGCCCGCGGCCGGCCGGCAGGCCCGGGCGGGTGAACCCCCAGCTACCCCAGTAGACCGCGCAAGGCCAGAGTGTCGAGCGGCGCCGTCCCCGGAGGGGAGGCGCCGCCCCCGCGGGCGCGGCGCCGGTGACTCTCAGGCCGGCAGCAGCACGGAGAACGTCGATCCCTTGCCCTGCTCGCTGACGAGTCGCACCTGACCGCCGGCGCGCTCCACGAGGCGCTTGACGATGGCCAATCCGAGGCCGCTTCCCTCGAGGCCCTTGGTCTCCGTCCGCTTCTCGCGGAAGAACTCGCTGAACACCTGGTCGAGGTTCTCCTCGGCTATGCCGATGCCCGTGTCCTCGACGTCGATGCGCACCCACTCGCCCTCGTGGCGTGCGCGCACGGTGACCGTGCCGCCGTCCCGGTTGTATTTGACCGCGTTGCCGACGAGGTTGGTGAGGATCATCTCGCAGGTCCTCGGGTGGGGCGAGCACGGGCGGGAGTCCCGGCGCGAGGTCGGTCGGAGGCGGCGATGCCCCGTGCGGCCAGATGCTCCGCCTGGGCGGCAAGGACCGATTCCACGAGCGGTTCCAGGTCGAGCAGTTCGGGCTGGTTCGCAGCCTGCGCCTGTTCGCTGCGGGATAGCGACAGCAGGTCGCCAATGAGCTGCACCAGGTCGTCGATGCGGTTCTCGGCGCGAGACAGGAGAGGCAGATAGGCTTCGAGTTCGTCCCCCAGGCTCTTGTCGGTCGTCACTTCGATGAGGCTTCGGACGGCTCCCAGCGGCGACTTGAGCTCGTGCACCATGGTGCGTATGAAACGCTCCTTCTCCATGGCGAGGCGCCGCACCTCGGAGATGTCGGATAGCGTGACGATCCGGCCCAGGGCGTTGCCGTCCTCCGACCGGAAAGTGACGATGCTGGTCATGTAATTGCGCTCGCCGATGGCCAGCTGCCCGATAGTACGGTCCTTGACGGGTGCCGCGAGCTGGCTCCGCGAGGGCGGCCAAAGGACCTCCGTCCAGCAGCTCGCCGGCCGGCCTGCGCAACACCTCTTGCTCTTCCACGCCGAGGAGGGCGGTCATAGCCCGGTTGGCGAGCACCACGTCGCCGTGCTGGTTGACGACCAGCACTGCGTCGCGTAGCGAGGAGATGAGGGAGTGAGTCTGTGTCTTCTCCTCGGCCAGGGCCAGGAGACTGGCCTCGTGCTCCAGACGCAGCCGCTCCTGCTCCACGCGGGCCTGCTTGCGCTTGACCAGCGTCTCGATGACGCTCAGCAGGTCGTCGGGCAGGAACGGCTTGGGCAGGAAGAAGTCGATCGCCCTGGAAGGTGGCCGCGCATGCCAGGTCGATGTCGGCGTAGGCGGTGATCATGCAGGTCATGATCTGCCGGCCCGTGTCCACCATGTGCTGGTGGAGGGCAAGCCCGTCGGTGTCGGGGAGGCGGTGGTCGAGGAGGGCTATGTCGTATCGTTGGAGGCAAGAAGCGCGAGCGCTTCCTCGCCCGTCCCCGCGTCGGCCACTTCGTAGCCTTCGAGCTCCAGGATCTGCCGCACCGCCGAGCGCACGCCGTACTCGTCGTCGACGACGAGGATGCGGGCAGGGGCCGCTCCGGGGGCGGTGCAGGCTCCGCTCACGAGAGCAGCTCCTCCGCCACGGCCAGGAGCTGCTTGCCGGTGGCCGGCTTGTCGACGAAGCGGTCCAGCTTGGACCAGGCCAGCAATGCCTGACCCTCCTGGTCGAAGCGCTGGCCCGTCTCTCTGGCGACGCCGCTCAGCATCACCAGGGGCGTGGCGGAGAGGTGCTCGCGTTTGCGTAACTCGTAGGCCAGGCGGAAGCCGGAGTCGTAGCGCTCCATCATCAGGTCGAGGAAGATGATGTCGGGCGTGTAGGCCTCCAGAAGTTCCAGGGCCTCGACGCTGGATTCTGCGGTGCGCACGTCGTGGCCGCGGCTGCCGAAGTAGGCCGCTTGGGCGGTGAGGAAGTCGGCGTCGTCGTCGACGAAGAGGATGTCCCAGCGCCTGCTCGCGGGGCCGGACGGCCCAGGATGGTTCATCTGACGCTCCTTTCACCACTCTTGCGGGTGATCGGTATCTCGACATAGAAGGTGGTGCCCACGCCCGGCTCGGTGTCGTACCAGATATTGCCGTTGTGCATCTTGACGATGCCGTAGGAGATGGGCAGGCCGAGCCCGGTGCCCTTGCCGATGCTCTTGGTGGTGAAGAAAGGCTGGAATATCTTGTCCCGGGCCGAGGCCGAGATGCCGGTGCCCTGGTCGGTCACGCTGAAGCGGACCCGGCCCGTATCGGGGACCTCGCGAGCCGACACCTGGATGACCCCTGCGCGCCCTTCCATGGCCTCGGCGCCGTTCTTGATGAGGTTCACGAGCACCTGGGTCATCTGATCGCGGTCGAGGTCGGCCCGCAGACCCGGGGTCACGTCCGCCACCACGCGCACATCGTGTCGGGGCCGCTGGGGATGCTTGCCAGGCGCGCCGTCGACCGAAGAGGTCACCAGGTCCTCCACCGAAGCCGACTCGATCCGCACCCGGCTCTGCCGGGCGAAATCGAGGAGGTTCCCGATGATCTTCTTGCACCGGGCCGACTCCTCGGCCATCAGGTGGAGGTCGTGGTCCAGGTCCTCGCGGTCCTGGAGCTTGCGCTGCAGGATGTGCGAGTAGAGCAGGATGGTGCTGAGCGGGTTGTTGAGCTCGTGGGCGACCCCCGCGGCCATCTGGCCCATCGATGCCAGTTTCTCGCTGTTGATGAGGTGGCTGTGCACGTCGCGCAGGTTGCTCCAGGGCACGTTCAGCTCGTGGCAGACGCGCTCCGCCTGGTCGATGATGAAGGGCAGGCACATCGCCTCTTCGGCCATGCCCGCGTAGACCGCCGCGGCTTTGGCCCGGCAGGTGGGATAGCCGCAGGCGCCGCAGTTGAGCTCGTCTTCGGGGAAGAACTTGTTGGTGTGGGCGAGGATGTCGCGGATCTCTTCCTCGGTGGGCTCCGGGGTGCGCTGATCGTCGGGGGTGAAGCCGCGGGAGAGGTCCAGGTGCGCCGTTCCCGCCTCGTAGGGGGGCAGGGTGCCCGTGCTGCTGCCGCCTGACCGCGATGGCCGCGAACTCGGCCACCTCGCGGCCGCGGGCCACGCCGGGCTCCCTGCTCGCGACGCCCGGGCCCGCGTAGCAGCCCCGGCACATCAGGGCCTCCACGAGCAGCAGGCCGTTGTCATCGTCCTCTGGGGGGCCCTGGGAAGCCCGGCGAGGGTCTCCACCGTCTCGTCCTTGCCGCTCACCACGATAAGCCGCGGGTCGCGCCAGGCCCTCGCCGATGCCCGCGCTGTCGAACAGACCGCCGGGGATGGGGTAGATGCGGGCGGTGCCGGCGTGCGGCGGGTCGAAGTCGCCGGCCGCCGCGGTGGCCGGGTCGACGCCCCGGGCGGCGAGGACCCGCTCCAGCTCGGTGAGGGTGAGGACCTCGTCGATGCGCCCGCCACCTCGGGGTCGCAGGATCTCCGCCTTCTTGGCCACGCAGGGCCCGATGAACACGCAGCGGACGTGCTCCCCGTAGCGCTCCTTGACCGCGAGCGCCGTGGCGACCATGGGGGAGACGATGGGCATGATGCGGTCGCGTGAGGGCGGGGTGGTACTTGCGCACGTACTCGACCACTGCCGGGCAGGCGCTGGCGATGTGCAGTCCGGTGGGGTTCTCCTCCAGATACTTCCGGCAGGCCTCGTTCACCAGGTCGGCGCCGTAGGCCACCTCGACGACGTAGGTGAAACCCGGCTGCGCGAAGCGCGCCCACGATCTGCGCCGGCGGCACGGAGAAGCCCACGGGGAACGACGGCGCGAGCAGCGCCGCCACCGGGCCGCCGCGCTGCACCTCGCTGCCCTGCTCGAGCAGGCGGAGGGCGCCGTCGACCCCGCTCGCGTAGGCCTTGGCGTCCTGCGAGCAGACCATCGTGCAGTTGCCGCAACTGATGCAGCGCTCCGGCCACCACCGAGGCCTGGCCGTCCTCGATGCGGATGGCTTTGGCCGGGCAGTCGCGCACGCAGGTGTAGCACCGTGCGGCAGTTCTGCTTGATGGTGCTGATGATGCCGTCCATCAGGCGGCGGCCTCACCTCGCACGGGTCGGCGGCCGGCGTCGCGGGCGCGCTGCGGTCGGTGTATCGGCGGTGGAGGAGGTGGTGGGACACCTCGCCCAGCGGCCTGCCCAGGTACTCCTCGTAGAGCTCGGCGACGCTCTTGTTCTCGTGCGAGTACGTGGTCTCGGCCTTCTGGTCGGCGTCGTAGATGCGCTGGATGCGCTTGCGGACGTCGTCCATGTCGCCGTTGTAGGGCTGGCCGCCGCCGCCGGCGCAGCCGCCCGGGCAGGACATGACCTCCACGAAGTGCATGTCTGAAAGGGCGGTCGGCAGTGTGGACCGGACCCGGCCGAGGCCGTTGATGACCCCCAGGTTCAGCGTGAGTCCCGTTCGCGTCGACGGTGAAGCACTTGAAGCCGTCGAGGCCCCGGGCCTCGGTGAGCGGGGCCGGCCGGAGCCTCGCCGCCCACCAGGGTCGCCGCCGTCCGCACGGCGGCTTCCATGACGCCGCCGGTGCCGCCGAAGAGCCGGGCGGCGCCGGTGGCCTCGGCGAAGGGCGGATCGAGCGGCGCCCGCTCTTCGAACGCGCGAAGTCGATGCCGAACCGCTCCCAGAGGGCGGCCAGTTCCCGGGTGGTCAGCACGTAGTCGACGTCGCCCAGGTCCTGGGCCTCGTACTTCTTGGCCGTGCAGGGCATGAGCGAGACCACGCACCAGGCGCTTGCCGTCAAGACCGGCGTACTTCGGGTAGATCTCCTTGATGAGCGCTCCAGCCATCTGCTGCGGCGACTTGCAGGTGGACAGGTGAGGGATGAGGTCCGGCCGGTGCAGCTCCACGTAGTGGACCCACGCCGGGCGAGCAACTCGTGAACATGGGGAGCACGCCGCCGTTCTGCAGCCGGTCCACCAGCTCGGTGGCCTCCTCCATGATGGTGAGGTCGGCGGCGAAACCGGTGTCGAACACCGCAGCGAAGCCGATCCGCTTGAGGGCGGCGGCCAGACGCTCCAGCATGACGGGCACGCCCAGATGGCGGGCCCGTTCCTGGTCGAGGGTGGCCGGACGGCGGGAGCGATCTGCGCGACGACGACGGTGTCCGGGTCGCTCGAGCGCGGCCACCACGGCGTCGACCGCGCTCCGTTCCATGAGCGCTCCGGTCGGGCAGACGCGCACGCACTGGCCGCAGTAGGTGCAGCCGGAGACGTTGATGCCGGCCGAGAAGCCGGGCCCCACCTGGGTGCGGAAGCCCCGGTCGATGAAGTCGATGGCGCCGATGCCCTGGATCTGGTGGCACATGGTCACGCAGCGTCCGCAGAGCACGCACTTGTTGGGGTCGCGGGAGATGGCGGGCGAGGAGATGTCCAGATGCTGGTCCTTCTTCATCCCCGCATACTGCTTGGGCCGGCGCCCACCTCGCGGGTGAGTCGGCCAGCTCGCAGCTCGCCCGAGCGGTCGCACACCAGGCAGTCCTGGGGATGGTTGGCCACCATCAGTTCGACGATGGACCGGCGGGCCTTGAGCACGCGGGGGGTGTGCGTGCGCACGACCATGCCTTCCGCCGCCGGCAGCGTGCAGCTGGTCTGCAGCCGGGGGAGCCTTCCACCTCCACCACGCACAGGCGGCAGGAGGCGGAGGGGGACGGAGCCCAATCGAGCGAGCAGAGATGGGGGATTCGGATGCCCGCCCGTGTTGGCGGCCTGGAGGACGGTCTCTCCCGGGGTTGAACTTGACCTGCTCTGTCATTGATGGTGATGTTCACGGTGACCTCTCCTCTCAGGCGACCAGGCGATGGATTGCTTGGGACAGGCGTCGACGCAGGCGCCGCAGCCCAGGCAGCGGTCGACGATGATGTAGTGGGCGTTCTTGCGCTCCCCGACGATGGCCCCGGAGGGGCAGGCCTTCTTGCAGGCCATGCAGCCGATGCAGGAGGCGTTGTCCACCTGGTAGGTCCGCAGGCCCTGGCACACGCCGGCCGGGCAGCGGTCCTCCATGATGTGCGCCTCGTACTCGTCGCGGAAGAAGCGCAGGGTGGACAGCACCGGGTTGGCCGCCGACTGGCCGAGGCCGCAGAGGGAGGTGTCCTTGATGGTCTCGGCCAGCTCCTCCAGATGGAGCAGGCCGCGGAAACGCTCCAGCCGGCGGATCTCCTCGCCCACCGGGCGCTCGGTGAGGGCGATGAGGATCTCGTACATGCGGGTGGTGCCTTCCCGGCAGGGAGCGCACTTGCCGCAGGACTCGTTGCGGATGAACTCCATGAAGTACTTGGCCACATCGACCATGCAGGTGCGCTCGTCCATGACCACCATGCCGCCCGAGCCCATCATGGCGCCGAGCTCCTGCAGCTTGCCGTAGTCGGTGGGCACGTCGAGCAGGTCGTCGGGGATGCAGCCGCCGCTCGGCCCGCCGATCTGCACGGCCTTGATGTGGTGGCCGTCCGGGGCGCCCCCGCCGATGCCGTACACCACCTCGCGCAGCGGGATCCCCACCGGCACCTCCACGAGGCCCGTGTTCTTGATCCGGCCGCTCAGCGCGAAGACCTTGGTGCCGGCCGCCTCGCCCATGCCCAGGTCGCGGAACCAGTCGGGGCCGTTGCGAAGGATCCCGGGGACGTTGGCCAGAGTCTCGACGTTGTTGAGCACGGTGGGTTTGCCGTGCAGTCCGGCCACCGCCGGGTAGGGGGGTCGGGGTCGCGGCATGCCGCGACCGCCTTCGATGCTGGCCAGGATGGCCGTCTCTTCGCCGCAGACGAAGGCGCCGGCGCCCTGTTTGATGGTGATGTCGAAATCGGTGAGGCTGCCCAGGATGTTTGCGCCCAGAAGGCCCGGCTTTGCGGCACTGGGAGATCGCGTCCTGCAGGCGCTGGATGGCCAGCGGATATTCGGCCCGGCAGTAGATGTATCCCCTGGAGGCGCCGATCGCATACGCGGCGATGAGCATGCCCTCGATCACGCGGAAGGGGTCGCCTTCGAGGACGGCCCGGTCCATGAAGGCCCCGGGATCGCCCTCATCGGCGTTGCAGATGAGGTACTTCTGCGCGGCCGGCGTACCGAGCGCGACCTTCCACTTCTGCCCGGTGGGGAAGCCGGCGCCTCCCCGGCCCCGCAATCCCGATTCGATGACGATGTCGCAGACCTCACTCGGGGGTCATGGCAGTGAGCGCGCGGGCCGCGGCGGCGAAGCCGCCGGCGGCCAGCGCCGCATCCAGGGAGGACGGGTCGATCAGGCCGCAGTTGTCGAGCACCACGCGTGTCTGCCGGGCGAAGAAGGGCGTCTCGGCGACCAGGGGGATATCCTCGAAGCCGCGGCCCGCTGCGCTTGGGGCGCCGGTGGCGCCGCGTTTCGGCCGGCCGCGCCGGTCGTCGCCGCCGCGGCCGCGCCGTCGCCCGGGTCGCCGCGCTCCGCGGGCGCAGCCTCGCCACCCATCTCCGGGTAGCGCCCGTAGAGGAAGCGGTTCCGCAGCTCCCCCTGCCGAAGACCGTATCGAGGAACTCCTCGACGTTGTCCGGGCTGAGGTCGCAGTAGGAGAGACGGGGGCCATCGGCCGGCTGCAGATCGGCGAACACCTCGCGCTGGCAGTAGCCCACGCAGCCCACCTCGACGAGCTCGACCGGCAGGGAGTGCTCGGCCAGGTAGGTCCGGCACTTCTCCATGATGCGCACGGCGCCGTTGGCACGGCCGCAGGTGCCGGCGCCGACGAAGAGCACGGCGCCCTGGCCTCCGCGCCGCACCTGCTCGAGCCGGGTGTTCCGCAACGACCGGCAGTCGTCATCGGTATGGCAGAGCGGTCCGCTGGTGACGCAGGCGATCAGGTCGGGGCAGGGCTCCCCCGGCGCATGGGTGCAGCGGGCGCAGCATGGCTCCAGAAGGCTGCTTCCGTTCATGCCGCGCTCACCTCCTCAGCTGGATCGGCCGGGGCTCGATCCGTGGTCTTCTCGGTCCACCGAGTCGAGCAGCACGTCGAGCCTGTCGACCGTCAGGTTGCCGTAGAACTCACCATCGAGCTTGATGACCGGAGCGATCGAGCAGGCCCCCAAGCAGGCGACCTTGATGACGGTGAAGCGTCTGTCGGCGGAGTTGCCGTCCGGGCGCAGGCGCAGGCGTCGCTGCAGGTGCTGCTGCAGAGCGAGACTCTGTTTGACGTGGCAGGCCGTCCCCCGGCACAGTTCGATCACATGCCTGCCCAGAGGGGCGAAGCGGAACTGGTTGTAGAAGGTGGCCACTCCGTAGACGCTGGCCACGGGTGTGTCGAGCGCCATGGCCAGCTCGGTCATGGCTGCTTGCGACAGAAACCCCTCTCTTGCCTGGATCTGCTGCAGGAGCGGGATCAATTGCTCGCGGGAGAGGTCGCTCCGCCCGGCCAGCAACTCCTGGACGCAGGTTGTGGTCGGCGCGCGGCCGGCGACGGGCGCACGGCCCGCGCGTTGCGCCGCGCCCACGGCCGCCGCGGTGGGGGCGGGTCGCCCGGTAGACACGGTCAGACTCCCTCGGGGGTCGAGGGCTTCCGTCGCTTCTCGGCCTGGGCCAGCAACTCGTCGATCCTGGTCGGCCAGATCGGCCAACTTCACCGGCTTCTGCATGAAGATCTCCGCCGGCCAGTCCTGACCCATGAGCGAGGCGATCACCTTGTCCCGCACGTCCTTCTGCACGTTGAAGCCGGAGAGCATGAGTATCGGGATCTCTCGGGTGGGCGCGTCGGTCTTGAGGGCGCTCGCGAGGATCATGCCCTCCTCGTCGTAGTCCATCATCACGTCGAGCACGATGAGATCGGGCCTGTCGCCGACGATGCGTTTGTAGGCCTCCTTGCTGTTGCCTGCGGTGATCACGACGAAGCCGCGAGCTCCCAGGAACGCCTCGATCGAGGTCACCAGGTCGCGGTCGTCGTCGACTACCAGGATCCTCTTCGCGCTCATTGCTCCTCCTTACCTTCCCGCTGGCGCAGGTGCCAGCTGGTGATGCACTTCACAGTGAACAGATTCACAAACCGCGTCAAAAAAAGAGAAGGCTCCTCCCGATCCGGTGCGGCTGCCATTCAGACCTCTTCCTGGCGGCTAAGGAACGACAGCTTTTCGAGGCGGGCCGAGATGTCGGCGTACTCGACGAAGCATCCCTCGGGGACGGTCAATCTCTTGGGCACGAAGTTGAGAAAGCAGCGGACGCCGGCAGCCACCGAGCGGTCGACGACCTCCTGAAGTCCTTCCGGCCGCGAGACCAGGACGATGATGCGGATCTGCATGTCGGCGACGACCGTCTCCAGCTTGTCCAGGCCGTAGCAGCGCCGTCCGGCGAAGACCTTGCCCACCTTGGCCGGATCCAGGTCGAAAGCGGCGGCGACATGGAAACCGCGCTCCTCGAAACCGCGGTAGGAGAGCAGAGCGCGACCGAGGTCTCCCACACCCACCAGGCCGACGTTCTGGATCCGATCGGTGCCGATGATCTGGCTGATAGTGCGGCTCATGCCGCGGACGTCGTATCCCCGGGCGATATTGCCGTAGCTGCCGAAGCTGGCGAGGTCGCGCCGGAGCTGGGCGGGAGTCACGCCGACAAGCGCGGCGAGCTCGTGGGAGTGGATGTACTCCACCTCGTCGAGACTCAACTCCTCGAGCTTCCGCCGGTAGACGCTGAGCCTCTCCACGGTGTGGAGGGAGACCTTGCTGTCCTTCTTCTCGCTCGGTGCCATCGGCTGCTCGCTGTGTTTAGGTCGCGTGCGTCCCGTCTGCATTGTGAATACAATCACAGCTGGTGGATGAATGTCAAGAGTGCCGTGAAACGATTGCCGCTGTCGCGGCCCGAGGCCCGGAACTCAACTGCCGTGTTCCCCCGCGAGGGCCCCGATCGGTGGTGCGAACGTGGAGTCTGCCGCCCGGCACCGGCGCGTGGCTTGAACGCTACAGCGCCGCACCTGCCGGGAGGGCTACCTGAAGTACTTGTCCAGGTCGACGTCGAGGAACTGGGAGCGCTCGAAGCGGTCCTTCACTCCCCAAGGCACCGTGCAGTCGAAGATGGTCTTGCAGGTGATGCCAGGGCCCTTGAGCAACTGGTTGTACTCCGGAGTGCCGGAGGGATCCAGCGAGTGGCCGCGGACACCGGGGATGAAGATGGTATCGACGTCGCCCTGATAGCGCGTGGTCATGGCCCACATGACGTCGTTGGCATCGTAGATGTCGACATCGTCGTCCACAAGGATCACGTGCTTGAGCTCGGCGAACGCGGTGAAGGCGGCGAGGGCGGCCTGGCGCTGCATCCCCTCGTCGTTGGGCCGGCGCTTCTTGATCTGCATGATGGCCAGGTACTTGCCGCCTCCGGCCGAGGAGACGTATACGTTCTGCAAGAAGCCGGGGATGGCGTCCTCCACCAGGCGGTAGATGCTGGTCTCGGTGGGGAGCCCGGCGAGGGTGACGTGCTCTTCGCCGGGGCCGACCAGGATCTGCAGGATGGGGTCGAGGCGGTGGGTGATCCCGGTGACCGTGAAGATGGCCAGATCGGTCTGCGCGGGTCCCACGTAGCCGGGGAATTCGGGCATGGCCCAGCCCAGGCCGGTGACGGCATCCTCGTCGGCGCGGTCGTTCGACGCGGAACTCACCCTCCAGGACGATCTCGGCCCGGGCGATGGCTTTCGCCGGCTGGGTGACACAGTCGACCAGTTCCACCGGACGGCCGCGAAGGCCGCCGGCGATGGTCAGCTCGTCGAAGCCCAAGGGAGTCGTGGGGGCCTCGAAAGAGGTGGCCACGTAGATGGCGGGGTCCACACCGATACTGCACGACGCCGGCAGCGGCTTACCCAGGGCCCAAGCCTTCTCCAGGAACACGCCGATATGCCGGCCGATGCTGATGCTCACGCTGATCCGATCGGGCCCGTGGACGCACATCCGGTGGATGGTGACGTCAGAGACACCAGTCTCGGGATCCTCGGCCCGCAGCAGGCCCAGATTGAAGAACGGGCCGGCGTCCTTGGGAGTGCTCTGGATGGGCGGGATCGCAGTGCGCAGATCGAACGGCGGCTTGATGACCACCTCTTGGCAGGGGGCTTCGGCCGCCGGCACAACAACTGGGGGAACGGCATTGCCGAGAGCGTCCAGGAGATCGAAGGCCAAGCGCCGCGGTTCGCTGCCCAGGAGCAGCGCCGTGCGCTCGCGGCTGGCAAGGATGCCCGCCACCACCCGCATGTCGGAGCCCTTGACCTTGTTGAACATCATGGCCGGGCCGATCTGGGTCGGCGGGGCCGTGGGCGTGCCCGATCCCACTCGGCGATAGACGCCGGCGATCTCGAGATAGGGATCGACCTCCACGTCGGTGGAGACCAGCTGCCCGGGTCTCTCGGCGAGGAAATCCAGTGTGGTGCGCAGGTCTGTTATCTGGGTGCTGTCCATGCGATTCCCTCGTTCGATCGATTCCCCCGTACCCCTCACGGTGAGCCGTCGGCCCGCGCCGCACATCACCTCACGACAAATATATCAGAATCGAGATTCGGATTGAGGAGGTTCGCAGTACGAACATGAGGCCGGGCTCACGGGCCAAACACCGCGAAGAGGTCGTCGGTGGTCGTCACCCAGCCGAAGAGGTTTTCCACCTGCCACAACGTCGCCTCCACCGTGATCGGCGGACACTGACTGAAGACGGCGTCCTTCACCAGGATCGGCCAATAGTCGTGAGAATACGCGTCCATCAAGGTGGTGCCCACGCACACGTTGGTGGCGCCGCCGATGAAGACGCAGTAGCGGATGTTCAGGGTCTTGAGAACCAGGTCGAGATCGGTACCCACGAACCCGCTGTAGCGCTGCTTGCGCACCACCGGCTCCTCGGGCAGGGGCTGGAGCTCGTCGATGATCTGCTCTCCCCAGGTGCCCTGCACGATGGCCTTGTCGATCAGTTCCGGCCGTTCACGTAGCAGCACCATGCCGATCTCTTTGTAGTAGCTGGGCGAGTCGGCGCTCCCGGCGTTCGTGAGGCCCGGGTTGAAGCTCATCTTGACGAAGACGACCTTGACTCCCGCGGCTCGGGCAGCCTCGATGATCTTCCGATCAGGCTCGATGACCGCCCGCGCGCCGGCGGTGGGCCACCCGGCCAGGTCGAACATGCCGCCCTCGCGCACGAATGCGTTCTGCATATCGATGCAGATGACTGCGGTGCGGTCGAGATCGATGGTGATGGGATCGGGCGTGGAGAGGAGGGTGACCGTGCGGGAAGTCAGTCTGAGTGAGTCGTCCATGCCTGAGGCCTCCGCTTGACTTTGTCCTGTCTGCCCACCTCGCCGCCGGCAGCAACCCGCGGCGCATTAGTTAGAATAGCGCTTGACACGGTGAATTGAGTAACCGCTCAGTGTTCGGAGAGGGGCTGAGATGACCAAGGGGAACGTGGCTGTCATCGGAGCCGGGAACACGGGGGCCAGTTGGGCCGGCCTGTTCGCGGCGCATGGGTATGAGGTGCGGCTCTACGACGTGCGGGACGGCGCGGCTGCGGCCGCGCTCGGGCGCGCCGCCGCCGCCGCCCGCTTCCTGGTCGCGAAAGGCCTGGTAGAAGCCGGACCGGCCGACGAGGGGATACCGGCTCTGGCCGCCGCCTCGACCGTCGCTGAGGCCGTCGACGGGGCCATCCTGGTGCAGGAGTGCGTCAGCGACGACCTCGACCTCAAGCAGCGGGTCTTCGCCGACATCGGTCGCCATGCCCCGGCCGACGACGCTCATCGCCACGAGTTCCTCCGGGCTCTCCATCACGGCCATCCAGCGTGACACGCCCCTGCCCGGCCGGACTCTCGCCGCCCACCCCTACAATCCGCCTCACCTGATCCCGCTGGTGGAGCTGGCGGCGGGCGATCTCACCGACCCGGCGACCATCGAGCGCGCCGCGGCCTTCTACGCGGGCGTGGGGAAAGAGCCGGTGGTGGTGAACGGCGACGTTCCCGGCTACATCGCCAATCGCATGTCGGCGGCGCTGTGGCGGGAGGCCATCGAACTGGTCCGCTCCGGGGTGGCCACCGTCGAAGACGTGGACAAGGCGGTCCGCTACGGCCCCGGTCTGCGCTGGGCGGTGATGGGACCGCACCTGATCTACCACCTGGGCGGCGGCCCGGGCGGCATCCGGGGGCACATCTCCCATCTGACCGGCACAAAGGAAGGGATGCTGCGCGACCTCGCCACCTGGACCACCTTTCCGCCCGACACCGCTGAGGTGCTCGCCGCCGGCGTCGAAGACGAGGCGGCCGGAAGAACGCTCGCGCAACTGGAAGCCGAGCGCGACGAGGCTCTGGCGGCGATGCTGTTGGCGATGCGGGAAGCGCGAGGGGGCTGAACTGGCGCCGCGCCCAAGCCTTGGGCGAGGAGCGCTGTGTCGCCCCGAGAGGCTCTCCAGGCCCGGCGAGGGGTCGTGATGCGCCCATGTGGGGAGGAGGAAGAGGGTTGCGCGGAGAATAGTCTGGAGGTATGGCAGCTGGGCGCCGGCGGTGTCCCGGCGAGTGCTATCGGGTCGGCGCAGAAACGCGAGCAAAGGAGGATCTGTGGCCGAGAAGAAGCAGGGCTTGAGTTGGTGGGCGTGGGTCGCACTCATCGTCATCGTGATCTCGTTGTGTATATCTTGTGGAACTACTTGGCGTGACGTCAGGGTCCAGCCGATAGCCGCCCGGGCTGCTGCCTGACTGCTGCCGGTATCGGCGGGAGAGTTCATCGGCCTCCGGTCGGCCGAAGACCAACCGGCAAGATGTCCCAGATTCGATGAGGCGCTGACCCGGGGCGCCGGCGTGCTTTCATGTCGTCAGGCCGACCGTAGTTCATTGAGTTCATCACGGTGGCCGACACCTTACCCCGTTGGAGGCAGCACTTGGCAGAGCCCGCCACAAAGCCACGATTCAGTGCGGGACCACGACTGCTTATCCTCGCCACTGCTGCGGCTATTGCCCTGGGAGTCGTACTGATCTACGCACGCGAAGGCAATCGACCGAGCTTTCTGTTCTTCTTCTTCCTCCCCATCGCTGCGGTATCAGTGGTGCTAGGCAAGATCGTCGGTCTCCTTATGGCCCTAGTGACTATCGCCGTCACGCTCGTGCCCTCGATCTGGTTGGGGGTGGACTTCCTGGTCGCGACGCCCGGTGTGCCCGGGGAAACGTGGGTGATACTCATTACCTGGGCGATCTTTCTCATCGCCACTGCGTACCTGGTCGGCTGGGTATCGGAACGCGGTGGGAGCCTGAGCTTCGCGCAGGGGGTGGGTGGTCAGGCTATCCGAGCCATTGAGCTGGAGCGAAAACGCACCGGGCAGGACATCCACGATGGCATCGCCCAGTACGCGGCGGCCGCGTTCATCGAGACGGAGGTCCTGGCCGACATGACGGCTGGGGCAGATCCGCGGATACACACGCAAGTGGAGAGAGTGAAGCAGTCCTTGGGCATGCTTGTGACGGAGGCTCGGGCAATGATCGGTAACCTCCGTCCCCCGGCGCTTGGGTCCGTCCGATTTCGCCGAGACGTTTTCCACCCTGGTAAAAGCTTCCAGACGCGGACGGGTATCGTGAGCCACCTGGAACTGGAGGGCGACTTCGGATCGCAGACCGATTCGGCCCGCATCAGCGTGTATCGTATTGCCCAGGAAGCGCTCACCAACGTTGAGCGGCATGCGGGTGCAACCGTTGTCCGCATGTGGGCGAGGGCGGGCAAGGGAGGAGTCGATCTGATCGTCAGTGACAACGGTCAAGGGTTCGACGCCGACGATGCTCCCCCCGGGGAGGGCGATCACTATGGTCTTCCCGGCATGCGCGAGAGGGCCGAGTATCTCGGCGGGCGGCTGACGATCAAGAGCAATCCCGGAGAGGGCACAACGGTGATCGTGCATATTCCGCGGTACAGAGGAGGTGGCGATGCCCGCGCCTGAACCCCGCGAGCCCGGCAAGCCGATCAGAGTGGCCGTCGTCGACGATCACGAACTTGTCCGCTCCGGGATCTGCAACGCCCTTGCTATGAGCGAGGACATCGTGGTGGTTGGCGAGGCTGGAGATGGACTGGCAGCGCTCGAACTCCTTCAGCGCGAACCCGTCGATGTCTTGCTGCTTGACCTTCATATGCCCCGCATGGATGGGTTCGCCTGTCTCGACGCCGTCACAGTCAAGTGGCCCGAACTACCCGTCATCGTCCTGACGGTCGACGAGGACCCCGAAGTCGCGACCGACGTCATGCGGCGTGGCGCGGCGGCCTACGTTCCCAAGTTCGTTCGCCCCGGTGACCTGGCGTCGTTAGTGCGGCAGGTGGTCGGGGGCGTCGTCCTGATTGGCGGGGGGAAACTGGCAGGGGCCCTTGCGGGTCAGGAGCCGACAGGACGCGCCCGCCAAGTCTGCCTATGGATTGACCGACAGAGAGATGGACGTTCTTGGCCTGGTCGCGCAGGGCAAGAGCAACGCAGACATAGCCCGAGAGCTCTTCGTGACCACCAAGACGGTCAAGTACCACCTTACCGGCATCTTCTCGAAGCTTGGGGTGCGCAATCGGACTGAGGCCGCCACCTTTGCCCTCAGCCATGGGCTGGTCCCGCCGCAGTCACCCGGCGCCCCCAGGTCTCCGGCACGGTGAGGCCGCGTTGCTGACCACCGCCCTGTCGGTCGCTATCTTCGTAGCCGGACTAGCTGTTGGGCTTCTGCTCGATCTTGCGGTCGTGAGGTTCCCAGTCGGGTCCTCCCGAAGGAGAGCCCCCTCGGACCCCTCGCGCCCATCCGCGCCGCCGCTTCGTGGTTTCCATACTCACCGGACTGGGCTTCCTTCTCGCCTACCTTCAGTTCGGCTTCTCGTGGCGGCTGCTGGAGGCCTGCGCGTTCATCTCTGTGCTGATCTTCATCGCCTTCATCGACCTCGAGCACATGATCATCCCCAACGTGGTGGTGCTGCCGGCCGCGCTTGTTGGTCTGGCCGCGTCGATCGCTCTCGATCCGGACAGGTGGTGGGTGTACCTGGTCGCTGCGGTGGGAAGTTCCCTTTTCCTCTTCATCCTCGCTCTGATCTGGCCCGGCGGCATGGGCATGGGCGACGTGAAACTAGCACTGCTCATGGGGGCCGTGCTCGGCGCCGGAGTCGTCGTCGCCTTCTTCCTGGCTTTTCTCTTCGGTGCAATCGTGGGTCTTACGCTGATCTTGACCAAGAAGCGGGGCAGGAAGGACGCGATTCCCTTTGGCCCCTATCTGGCTCTCGGCTCGGTGATCGCTCTGCTATATGGGCCGTGGCTGCTGGAGTCCTATCTGGATCTGCTCGGGTAGCCAGGATCCGCGAGCGGCATCCTGGACCTTCGGCCAGGCAGATGGCCATCCTAAGCTGGACCCTTGCCGTCCGCAAGACTGGACTTGTGCATCGGGCGAAAGTCGTTTCCCCGTCGTAATCTACTGCTTGTAGTCGATATTTCTACGCTGGGTCTCACGAAACGAGTCCAGTAGAGACCAAGACGGAGGGAGGTGAATCAAATGCTCGATATGCTTCGCACTTATCTTCGCGCCCTCCTCAAGTCCGAGCGGGGCGCGACGGCCGTGGAATACGGGATCATGGTGGCCCTGATCGCTGTCGTGATTATCGCGGCGGTGACTTTCGTCGGGGCAAGGCCTGTACGGAATATTCACTGACGTCGCTGGCGAACTGTAGGCTAGACAGTACGGCGATGTGAGCATAACGGCCCGGGCATCAGAAGACGCCTGGGCCTTTTCCTTAGAAGGATTATACTCAGAGTGCAATTGTTGGTTTGACTTCAGTCCTAAATGGAGCATAATGTGTACATGTACCAGAGACGCCAAGATAGCGGGGCTCGGCCCCTAGTGGAACGTCAGAAGGGTGCGGCGGCCGTCGAGTTCGCTCTGGTCCTCCCGCTGCTACTCATCATCCTGGTTGGCATCATCGACTTCGGGCTCTACTTCTACAATGATCTCCAACTGACCCATGTCGCTCGCGATGCGGCCCGGTATCTCTCGGTTGGCGACGTCGATGAAGCCACCGCGGCCATCAACAATGCACGTCTTGTGTCAACTACTGTCGGTGCCCCAACGATCACACCGGGCTCCCAAGGCGAAGAATCTCACTATCACCCTTAACGGCACCTACACCTGCCTGACTCCGCTCCCGCGGCTGGTGGGGATAGGGCCTACAGTGGGGATCGATGCCTCTGTGGTGATGCGACGTGAGTGACGTGCCTGGAAGCCCAGTCCGACTCAGGCGTCTCCGTGATGATTCCGGGGCAGTGGCGATCATCGTGGCCTTGCTACTTGTGGTCTTCCTGGTGCTTGGGGCGCTCGTCCTCGACCTTGGGTCTCTCTATCGTCACGACCGCGAGCTGCAGTCGGCGGCGGATGCGGGTGCTCTGGCCGGAGCTGAGGAATTGGTTCTTTCGCGCGGGAATCAGTCGGCTGCGGAGAACCTGACTCGGCAGTACGTCTCCAGCAACACTGCCCCCAATTCCAGCGTGGTGGAAGGCAATCTTGTTGCGTGGACACCTGTGATAGACGCGAAGTCGGTCACCGTGGATCTCCAAGAGGACCACGTTCCGTTCAGCCTCGCTCGCGTAATCGGGCGTACCGAAGGGTCGGTAAAGGCCCATGCGAAAGCGGAGGTGAAGTATCTCACCGGGGTCAACACCTTGTTCCCCGTCGCGCTGCTGATCATGAATCCGGAGAGGTTCCGTTTCGTGTTCCGCTCTGGCAATACGGTGGTGGGGAGCTTCGACATCACCGATGAGAACGAGGATGGGACTTTTGGCGACGACGGAGACGAGGGTGGTGGGACGCTACCTGCGGTCTCCGCTGGTAGGTATGACGTTGACCTGCAGGCCATCACCACGGATGGTGACGGAAACGAGGTCGTGGCCCTGGAACTACCCGACATAGGCTACTGGTGGGTCTCGAATCCCTCTAACCCCGCAGAGAAGCTGTACAGAGTCGGCATGAGTCTTAGCGGCGGCACTGTCACGGTCAAAGCAGAGGTGGCCGGGTCTGCCGTGGACCCCGCCCTGCTGACCCTTCAAGCCAGCCTGGGTAGTAGAGACTTCCAACTCACGCGCTCCGGAAATGTCTTCACAGGCACCGTGGCGGCCCCAACGGGCACCGACAACAACGCGGGCTATGGTGTTCATGAGCTTTCCATTCGTTTCCCCAAATACGGCAGCGAGAAGGCTGCCACGATCACCTGCGCGCGCTACGTGGCTTTCGAGCCCGACGTCCCGCTCGACTATCTGATGATGGAGAACTCGTTCTATGAGGGGTATTCTCGCAGGGCGGATCAGGGGCGGGATTTCCAGTATGCCGAGATCGTCACCGACCATCCCGACATGTGGGACGAGTACACGATGAAGTTGGGCGCCCAGGCCGGCAGCGGGCTCTACGCGGGCAACTGGCGCCTCTCTGACATATTTGCCGGCCAGAACGTCCGGGACGAGATATCCGAGGTGGACCCAGCCGTGCTTGACTCGTGGGATCTGAACACGCCGCTCTACATCGGTGGCCCTCTCTGGCCGGAAGCTGGAGCAAAGGTGGGTCAGATCTGGCAGGGGCTCGATGACCGCATCGCGAATTGGAATGCCCTATATCCCGACGACGAGGACGGCTGGCGTTACGTGACTGTCCCCTTCGTGAACTACGATCCAGACCTTGCTGGTACCAGCCGGAAGTACGTGATTCAGATGTTCGCCACCTTCGAGATCATGAGCTATTCCAAGAAGGGCCAGGACAAGGGCGAGATTTACGGGCGGTTCATCGAGTGGGTGGCTCCCGGAACCTGGAGTGATGAACCTAGCGGCCCGCTCTATGTGGAGACCGTCGTCCTGACCGAATAGCATGTGATTTTTCGCGGCCTGATGCAGGGATTGGCCGCTTCATCCGATATATATCTAGTGAGTAGCCCCGGACAGGGCAACGAACGGAAGGGAGTTCGCGTGCGACGACAGGACCATCGCTATCATCGCGGCCGTGGTATTGGCGCTCGCGGCTGCAGGCCTCGTAGTCTGGTACGTGTCTTCTCTGCGTGATGAGGAGACGGTAGCCGAGCCGACCCAGACCGTTCTTGTGGCCACGGCGGACATCCCCGCCCGTACCACCGGCGAGGCCATGGTCGCCAACAAGCTTGTGGAGCGCAAGCTGATCGTCGTCAGTGCGGTGGCTCCGGGCGCTCTCACCAGCGAATCGCAGCTGCAGGGCCAGGTGCTGACCGTGTCCGTGGCTGAAGGGCAGCAGCTAGTCAGTCGCAACTCGGCGACTCCCGAGGAGCAGAGTCTCTCCTACCGCATCAAGCCGGGTATGCGGGCGGTCAGCATCGCGGTCGATCGTCAGCAACGCAGTGGGAGGGGCCATCAAGGAAGGTGACCGGGTGGACGTGATCGCGACCTTCGACGCCGATCAGTTCAGCGCGGTACAGATGACTCCTCCCTCCACGACTACCCACCTCGTCCCGACGGGACCGCCGACCCGACCACGGCCTCGCCATTCCCGATGGGTCTGGGCATGGTCCTCTCGCCGGCTGAGATCGCCAGGATCAAGGAGCTCACGGGGATCGACCTGAGCAGACCGTCTCCAATGTGAGCATCACCATCCTCCAGCAGGTGGAGGTGCTGGCCGATGGACATCCTGCTTCCCGTGGAGACGCGAGACGCGAAGGCGGTGGAGGCGTGTTGGGCGGCAGGGACCAGACCACCACGGAGGAGGTACCCGATTCGCCGGTGATCACGCTCATGGTGAGCCCGGCCGACGCGGAGAAGATCGTCTACGCGCAGGAGTTCGGCAAGATAACGTTCACGCTCGTGCCGGCCCAGGATACGACCAAGGTGGACCCGACCGGTCGTGCTCTACCCAACATGTTTCGGTGATATGAGGTGAAGCTACTCGTCGCGATAGCTAGCGAGCAGGTGCGCTCGACCCTGGTGCGGGAACTCCAGGGGCGCAAGAACATCGAGTCCATCATCGAGTGCGGTGATTCCGCCTCGGCGCTGAAGCAAGCGGAGGAGTCCACGCCGGACGTGGTGCTCATGGGGGTGGATCTGCAGCCCGAGGACGGCTTTGAGACCGTACGCAAGATCGTGACCAGCGTGCCCGGGGTCAGCGCCGTGCTCGTGGCCGTCAATCCGGCGCCGGCTCACTTCCGCAAGGCTCTGCAGGCCGGCGCGCGCGACCTCCTCGAAGTCCCGGTCGACAAGAAGGACCTCATTGCCGCCCTGGAAGGCGCCGCGGAGGTCAGCAAGGGTAAGCGCTCGGCGCTCCAAGGCATAGCCGCGCAGATGGCCACCCAGAAGGGGCCCAAGGTCGGCAAGCGCATCGTCGTCTTCAGCACCAAAGGCGGCACAGGCAAGACCTTCGTAGCCACGAACCTGGCGGCGGGCCTGGCCCAGACCGGCAAGCGGGTGGCCCTGGTCGATCTCGATCTCCAGTTCGGCGACGCGGCCATCGCCTTGGGCCTGGTGCCGCAGCGCACCATCTACGACCTGGTGCAGGGCTATCCGGAGTTCGATGTGCCTCTGCTCGAGGAGTTCATGGTCAAGCACTCCTCCGGGCTGAGCGTACTCCCCGCGCCGCTCTACCCGGATGAGGCCGAGAAGATCACCGTCAACGACATACAGGCCGTGCTCGACGTGATCCAGCAGGGCTACGACTACATCGTGGTCGACACGCCGCCGTTCTTTGAGGAGCGGATCCTGATCGCCCTTGACTGGGCCGATCACGTGTTGTTGATCGCCGGCCTCGACATCCCCAGCGTCAAGCACCTCAAGACGGTGTTCAGGACTATGGGTCTGATGGCCTATCCAGAGGAGAAGCTGCTCATCGTGATGAACCGCGCCGACTCCAAGGTCGGACTGGAAGTGTCCGAGGTCGAGAAGCATCTGGGCAAGAAGGTCAAGACGGCGATATCGAGCTCCGTCGAGGTACCGCGTGCGCTCAATGCCGGCGAACTCCTGCTGCTGACCAAGCCGGGGGCCAAGGTCTCCCGCGAGTTGGCCGAGCTGGTGAAGCTGTTCATCGAGCCGAGCAGCAACGGAACGGGCAAGCTGCCCGAGTCCTCGACGGACGCGGCTTCTTCCGAGGACGCTAGAGCGAGATAGGCGGTAGAGCTATGGGTCTCAACGAGCGCATCACCAGCAATCAGCCGAGTGGCGACCAGCGCCCTCCGGACACTGCCACCCAGGTCGGCTCAGGGATGTCGAAAGACCGGCTCGATGCGGCAGTTCGACCGTCAGACCGAGCTGAAGAGCGCCATCCACGCGCATGTGATCCAGGAATTGGGTCCTCGTCTCTACAATCAGTCGCTTCCCGAGGCTGAGCTTCGGCGGGTGGTGCGGGCCAAGATCGAGGAAGCCCTCATCGCGGAGCACACCCCCATGCCTCGGGCCGAGCGCCAGGAGATGGTCGACGAGCTCATGGCCGAGGTCCTCGGCTACGGCCCTATCGAGGAGTTCCTGCGCGATCCGACCATCACCGAGGTCATGGTCAACGGCTACCGCGACATCTACATCGAGCGCGGGGGCAAGCTGTTCCGAGACCGACAAGCGCTTCAGGGACGACGGCCACTTCAACCGCATCATCCAGAAGATCGTCGGCCAGGTGGGGCGGCGGGTGGACGAGTCGTCCCCCTACGTGGACGCCCGGCTTCCCGATGGCTCCAGGGTGAACGTGATCCTGCCCCCGGTCTCCGTGCGCGGCGCGGCGCTGACCATCCGCAAGTTCTCTGCCGAGCCGTTCACCGCGGACGACCTCATCGGCTTCCAGACCCTCACCAAACGGGCCAGCGACTTTCTCGAGGCCTGCGTCAAAGGCCGGCTGAACATCCTGGTGAGCGGCGGTACCGGCACGGGCAAGACCACCACGCTCAACGTGATCTCCAACTACATCCCCAAGGATGAGCGCATCGTCACCATCGAGGACGCAGCGGAGCTCAAGCTGTGGCACGAGCACCTGGTGAGCCTCGAATACCGCCCGCCCAACATCGAGGGCAAGGGCGAGGTGACCATCCGTGACCTCGTGCGCAACGCCCTGCGTATGCGTCCCGACCGCATCATCGTCGGCGAGATCAGGGGCGGTGAGGCGCTCGATATGCTCCAGGCCATGAACACCGGCCACGACGGTTCGCTGTCGACGGTTCACGCGAACTCTCCGCGTGACGTGCTCTCCCGCGTGGAGACCATGGTACTGATGGCGGGCATGGATCTGCCGGTGCGCGCCGTCCGCGAGCAGGTGTCGCGGGCCATCCACCTCATCGTCCATCAGGGGCGTCTGCCCGACGGGTCGCGGCGCATCACCCACATCACCGAGATCCAGGGGCATGGAGAGCGATGTGATCACGCTCCAGAACCTGTTCATCTTCGACTTCGCGGCGGGTATCGACAAGGACGGCCGGTACCTGGGCAGGCTGAAGAGCACGGGTATCCGGCCCGGCCTTCCTTCAGTTCCTCAAGAACAACGGAGTGACGGTCCCCGACGATGTCTTCGCCTTTGAGACCTATGACACCTCGGTCGTCTAAGACGCGAGGCGCTCTGCCTCGGCGACTCGGACTCTTCTTCTGTCTGGTCGTCGCCGGGTGCCTGCTGGCCGGCGGTGTGGCCGGCGCGGCCCAGGGTGACCTCACCCTGGGGCTGGGTCCACTCAATCTCTCGAACTCCCCGCAGGCGTCGGTGGTCCTCCAGCTCGGCGGAGAGGCCGCTGCGAACATCGGTGATCTGAGCAAGGATTCCGTCACGGTGCAGGTCGACGGCAAGACCGTCCCCGTGGGTTCGCTTCAGGCCGCCGGCGAGGGCGTCGCTGCCCCGGTGGAAACGGTGCTCTTGATCGACGAGTCCGGCAGCATGAAGGGGGAGGCCATCACGGCCGCGGCCGACGCCGCTTCCAGGTTCATAGATGCCATGCGCCCGGGCGACCTGGCCGCCGTACAGGCTTTCAACGAGGAATTCCGCACTCTCCAGACCTTCACCGAGCGACAAGGACGCGCTGAAAGCCTCTCTGGCCAAGCTGGATCCCAAGAAGGAGACCGCCCTCTATGATGCCGCTGATCAAGGCGATCGCCTCCTTCGGAGCGGCCCCCAGCGGTCGTGCCCGCTACGTGATACTCCTCTCCGACGGCGGGGATACTGCGAGCACGGCCACTCTGGACCAGGCGCTGACGGCGGTGCGTTCGAGCGGCATCCCCGTCTACGTGATCGGGCTCAAAACCACCGAGTTCGACTCCGGGCCGCTGGTAGGTGTGGTCGACGCGTCGGGTAGCCGCTACCTGGAGACGCCGGATCCCGGAGCTCTGGGCTCGCTCTACGAGACGCTGGCCAAGGAGATCCACAACCAGTATCTGCTCACGTTCACGCTGCCCCGCGTCTTCTCTGCCTGCCGGGTGACCTCCTGGTGCAGGTTGCAGCCGGGGGCCAGACGGCGCAGACCGAACAGGGCTTCTTCTATCCCACCACCACCACGATCGGCGCGACCACGACCACCCTTGTCTCCGCGGTCACCATCCCGGCAGTGACGGAGGTGGCGGGTAGTGATCTTCTCGGCCGGTTCCTTCGCTGGGAAGGGAGCGACTGGATCATCGGCGTGGTCGTGTTCTTGATCGTCTTGGCCATGTTGTGGGTCCTCTCCGGAGTGCTGTTCCCCAAACGTGACGTTCTTGCCGAATACTCTGGCGCGATGGACAGGCAGGCGGCCCTCAAGCCTCAGGCGGTCGATGAGCGAGGCCGCAAAGCCCGGCGTCCTCAGCCGGGCGGCGCAAAGCATGCTGGCCATCAGAGGTTATCAGGACCCCCTGCAGCAGATGATCGACGATGCGTCCCTCAAGTTGCGGGCGTCGGAGTTCGCCCTCATGCAGCTCGTGGGCGTCATCGTGGTGGTCGTCCTGGCCGCGCTCCTTGACGCGCCCCTGGTTCTGCATCATGGTCCTCGCGCTGGTGGTCGTCTTCGTCCCCCTGCTGTGGTTGAGCTCCAAGGGTAACGCCCGGCGCCGGGCGTTCGACGAGCAGGTGCCCAACACCCTGACGCTGCTGGCCGGCTCCCTCAAGGCGGGCCAGGGCTTCGAGCAGGCTCTCGGCGTGGCCGCCCGCGAATCTCCCGGAGCCGACGGCTTCGGAGTTCCAGCGGGTGCTGGCTCAATTGCGCTTGGGGGTGCCGCCCGAGGATGCCCTGCGCAACGTCGCGGACCGCATGAGGTCGCAGGCGTTCGACTGGGCCGTCATGAGCACGGTCATCCAGCGCCAGGTGGGCGGCAACCTGGCCGAGATCTACGAATCGACGGCGTATGTCCTGCGGGAACGGGCGAAGCTGCATCGGACGATCAAGACGCTGACCGCCGAGGGAAGGCTGAGCGCGATCATCCTGATCATCCTCCCCTTCGCGATCGGGGCCATGATCGGCATCGTCAACCGCGGGTATCTGGCGCCTCTCTTTGAGACGAGGATCGGGAACGTGATGTTGGCGATGGCTGCGGTGCTGATGGTCATCGGGATCTTCTGGATGCGCGCGATAATCCGGCGTGGACAAGTGAAGGGGCGGTCCTGATGGAATACGGCATCTATGCGGCGATCTTCATCCTGCTCCTGGGCGCGGTGGCCCTCGTGGTCTGGGGCACGCGCAAGACCGGGTCCAAAGAGCAGGTCATGACCTCGCTGGACAAGCTCGAAGCCTACGACTCGCAGGCGTTCCGGCGCGCGGAGCTCGACCAGCCGGCCTCGCAACGCATCTTCGCTCCGGCCGTGCGGAGTCTGTCCGGCGTGGCCCGCGGGATCACCCCCTCCGGCCGGATCCGCAAGCTGGAGCGCAAGATCGAGATCGGCCGGCCGGCCCGGGAACCTCGATGTCAACGCGCTGCTGGTCCTCAAGTTCGTGTCGCTGGCCTTTGGACTGGTGGTGCTGGTGGTGCTGGCGGCCTGTCCAGGTGCTGCCGCTGTTCTGGTTCGTGATCCTTGCCGTCTTCGTCGTCCTCTTCACCTACTACCTGCCCGACATCATCCTCAATTCGGCCATAAGCACCCGCAGGCAGCAGATCGCCCGGTCTCTTCCCGACTTCCTGGACCTGCTTGACGGTGAGCGTCGAGGCCGGCCTGGGGCTCGACTCGGCCATGGCCAAGATAGCCGAGCGGATGCGGGGACCGCTGAAGGAAGAGATCCTGATCACGCTGCACGAGATCAGGATGGGCAAGACCCGGGCGACCGCGCTCCGCGCGATGGCCGATCGCTGCCAGGTCGACGACCTCACCACCTTCATCACGGCCCTCATCCAGTCGCAGCAGTTGGGCATAAGCCTTGGGCAGGTGCTGCGCGTGCAGGCCGAGCAGATCCGCACCATCCAGCGGCAGAGGATCGAGGAGAGGGCTCAGAAGGCGCCGGTCAAGCTGCTGATCCCGCTGCTGCTCTGCATCTTCCCGGCGATGTTCGTCGTCATCATCGGGCCGGCGGTCATCAGGATCTACGACGCACTGCTTGCGCTAGAGCTCGGCTACGCCCCAGTACCGGGACGCGCTCGATCGGTTCACGAATCCAGGCTTCCGCGGGCTCGCCTGGCTCCCCCGCGCCCCTACTCCGTGGTCTCGCTGGTGGTGGTGTCACCCTCGCCGGTGGTCTCGGTGCCGTCGCCCTCGGTCGTCTCAGTGCCAACGGTGGTCTCGCTGATCTGACCGCGGATGGCGTCCACCGGGTTGTCGGTGGTGCCGACGCTCACGTAGGCCTCGCCGTCTTTGATCAGAGCGATGAGGTCACCGAGGGTGCCTCCCTCGAGCGGACCGGTGAGGTTGGTCTCGTCGATGGTGCCCTGGCTGAGGACTCCGGAGAAATCGCCCTCTTCCGCGGGCCCGCCGAACAGGGTGTAGACGGCAGTGCCCGACTCGCCCTCGACGCCCTGATAGATGGTGGCCAGGCTGGGGCTGTTGAGTCCGTCGACCTCGAGATCGTACGCGAGCTCCTCGGTCTCGGGATCGTAGCTGAGGATGAAGGTGCCGGTGGCGTCGGTCTCGACCGCGGGCACCGAGTCGGCGCCGGTGAGGTCCGCCGTATAGGTGGAAGCGCCCAGTGTGGTGCTCGTGGTCTCGCCTCGAGGTGGTCGTGGTGGTCTCGTCGGTGGAATCGCCGGAGCACGTGGTGACGAGCACGATGATGATGATGATAAGGCCCAGCAGGCAGAGTCCGGCCACCAATCGGCGCCGCTGGATCTGCTCCTTACGCCGCTGCCGATGCAGTTCCCTGGGCGTCAGTTCGCGTCGATCGTCGTCTCTCATCGATTCTCTCCGGGAGTCGGATGGTGGCTGCGCTCCAGTGTACCCTTTTTGATGGCATATATTTAGAGTCGCACACGCGGATGAACGGGCAGGAGGCCGCCCCATGACAGGTTTGCGAGAGCTCACGGCTACGGAGCAGGCCAGGCCATATTCCAAGTTCTACGCCCGCCCTCACGCGGGTGCTTCGCCCGAGTTGGCGCCTCTCTACGCCGAGATGGGCGGAGTCGTGGCCTAGGTCGCGGAGGGTCTGATGCCTGACTCGTCGTCCCCTGACGCTCTTGCCCAGCTACGGGCCAAGGCGCAGCGAGCGCCTCAGCGGGTAGTCCTGCCCGAGGCGGAGGAAGAGAACATCCTTCTTGCGGCGCGTGCCGCTGCTGACCAGGGTCTTGCTCGTCCTCTGCTGCTCGGGGCTCCCTCCCGGATCGCGGAGGTGGCGGGCGGTCTCGGTGTGGGCTTGCACGGTATCGACATCCTCGACACCACCGGTGAGTCACTGCTATCCGAGCTGCAGCAGATCGCTCTGCGCCTCCTCCCGGGGATGTCGCCCGCCCGCGTCGAGAAGAAGCTCCGTGAGCCACTCAACATCGGGTCGTTGCTCGTCGCCGCCGGGCGGGCGGACGCTCTGGTAGCGGGGCTCCTGCACACCACGCAGGAGGTCATTCTCGCCAGCATGAGCTTCATCGGCCTGCAGGAGGGAGTATCCAAGCCTTCGAGCCTCTTCCTCATGCGGGTCCCCGGCTTCGAGGGACCCGAGGGCGAGCTCATCGTGTTCGCCGATTGCGGCGTGAACGTCTCGCCCGACGCGGCCCAGCTTGCCGAGATCGCCGTCATGTCCGCTCGGACGGTGCGGGTGTTGCTGGACTGGGAGCCGAAGGTCGCGCTGCTCTCGTTCTCGACGAAGGCGAGCGGGTACGACGAGTCGGTGCGCCGGGTGCGCGAGGCCCTCCGCATTGCGAGGGAGCGGGAGCCGGGGCTCGCCATCGACGGCGAGCTGCAGCTCGATGCGGCCATCATCCCGGCGATAGCCGCCCGCAAGGCTCCGGGAGAGGACTTGGTGGCCGGTCGGGCCAACATCCTCATCTTCCCCGACCTTAACTCAGGCAACATCGCCTACAAGTGCGTACAGCGTTTCGCCAAGGCTGACGCCTTCGGCCCCTTCTTCGTCGGCCTGAACAAGACGGCGAGCGATCTCTCCCGAGGTTCGTCGGTGGCCGACATCGTGGGGACGATCACCCTGGCGTGCGTGCATGCGCAGCATCTGAAGGAGAGAGCGTGAACGTATTGGTGCTCAACTCCGGCAGTTCGTCCATCAAGTACGAGCTGCGTGACTCCGAGACCGGCCGGGTGCTGCTGGGCGGCGTCATCGAGCGGATCGGCGAAGACGAGGGGCCTTCCGATCACGGGCGGGCGCTGGAATCGATCCTGAGAGATCTCCCGGGGATAGACGCGGTGGGTCACCGGGTGGTCCACGGGGGTAGCCGCTTCACCGCCTCCGCCCTCCTGACTCCCGAGGTCATCCGTCAGATCGAGGAGTGCGCCGCTCTGGCTCCGCTCCACAATCCCCCGGCGCTCTTGGGGATCCGGGAGGCTTTGCTGGCCCTTCCCAACACGCCACAGGTGGCGGTTTTCGACACCGCCTTTCACGCCACCATCCCGCCCGTGGCTCATGTGTACGCTCTTCCCTATGAGTACTACGAGCGTCACGGGGTGAGGCGGTACGGGTTTCACGGGATCTCGCTGCAATCGGTCACACGAAGCGCCGATGCGTTCCTGGGAGGCAGGTTGGCGGAGATGAGGGCGGTGATCGCCCATCTCGGCAACGGAGCCAGCGTCACCGCGGTCGACCGAGGGAAGTCGGTCGACACCAGCATGGGCCTCACTCCGCTCGAGGGACTGGTGATGGGCACGCGGGCCGGTGACGTCGACCCCGGCGTGCTGCTCTACCTCATGCGAGAGCTGGGGGCGACGAGCGAAGAGCTCGACCGGATCCTCAACAAGGAGAGCGGCTTGCTGGGCGTCTCGGGCGTGAGCAACGACATGCGTGACGTCCTCGCTGCGGCGGCCGCCGGCGACCTGCGGTCGCGGCTGGCGCTCGAGATCTACTGCTATCGGCTCAAGAAGTACATCGGCGGCTATGCGGCGGCCATGGGCGGCCTGGAGGTGATCGTCTTCACCGCGGGGGTGGGGGAGAACAGCGCCGATATCCGCGCTGCGGTATGCGACGGACTCGGCTTCCTGGGGGTCGAGCTCGACGGAGCAAAGAACGAAGGAACGCGGGGGGCGCTGGGGGAGATCAGCGCCTCGTCGTCCCGAGTCAGAGTCCTGGTGGTTCCCACCGACGAGGAACGGGTGATCGCGGACGAGACCGCTGCGATCGTCGCGGCTGCGATCGCCGCCAGGCAGGACTAGCTCGGGCCACGCGGAACTTAGTGCCGTACTAGATCTGATCGGCCGGGGGTAAAGTTATGGAGTTCAAGCAGTTGCTGACCAAGCGCTATGCGACCAAGCTCTTCCAGCCACAATCGGTGCCGGAAGAGACGATGCAGGAGCTCTTGGAGATGACCCGACTGGCCCCGTCCGGGCTGAACATCCAGCCGTGGCGCGTCAAGGTCGTCAGCGATGCCGATACGAAGGCCGTGTTATCCCCTGCCACTCACGACGAGACGCAGATCAACAGCTGCTCTCACCTCTTGGTCTTCTGCGTGGACACCGACTGGGAGGCTCAGACCCAGCGCCTCAGCCGGGCCATGAAGGAACGGACCATCCCCGACATGATCTGGGCCAAAGTCATGAGTATCGCCGGAGAGATGGCCCAGGAGCCCTCGGCCGACCTGCAGGCCTGGCTCGTGGGTCAGGTGTACATCGCGGCCACCTACGCGCTGCTCGGTGCCCAGGCGCTCGGTCTCGATTGCTGCCCCATGACCCACTTCGACGGGGCCGAGTACTCCCGTATCCTCGAGTTGCCGGAGAACCTGGTCCCGGTGGTTCTCCTTCCCGTGGGTTACGCGGCCGACCAGCCGCGGCCCAAGTGGCGCTATCCGCTGGAGGAGATACTCGTCTGAGGGCGCCGCGCCGGCGCGGCCGTCAGCGCCTCGGTGCCACCCGCAGCGCCTCGGCGCTCCCAGCACGGCCTCAGCGCGCCCGCCCCGTCAGATAGCCGCCGAACGACAGGACCCATATCAGGATGGGGTAGGCGACCCAACGCTCCACCCCGCCCATCCCGAGGCCGGACATGGGGCCGTCGTCGCCCAGGATCATATAGAGCAGCAGGGTGGCCAGCGTGATCACTCCCAAGATGGCCGAGAAGATGCTGAAGGGCGGCCTCTGCACCATGATGGAGACGATCGCTGCGACGCCCCCGGCGATGAAGGCCGTGAGCGCGAAGATGGCGTGAATGCTGCCGTAGTTGCCGGGGAAGACTCCCACGCCCAGGATCCCCAGCCCGGCGAGCGCGGTGAAGATGGTCACCGGCAGGCGGCGGAACCCTCTTTGCAGGCAGAAGGCAGCGGCGAGGATGAGGATACCCGTCGAGATCATCGTCCAGTTGAAGATCGTGGCCGAGGGCTGCTCGATCACGCTGTCCGGCGGTTCCGTGGCTCCCAGGTCGCTGATGGCGTTCTGCGAGGTGCTGTAGCCCTCGGGGTAGAGGGCCTCGGCGGTGATGATGCCCAAGAGGCAGATGATGCCGGCCAGTAGGAGAAGGGTCCCGGCTGCAGCCAGATAGCGAGGGCGCGAAAGACGCCGTCCGGGACGGGTCTTCGCGGCCTTGCCGGCCTGGCCGGTGCTGTTGGCGTTCATCGTGCGAACTCTCCTGCGTGCGTTGGGTCACGCTCGAGGGTCTGTTCCGCGAGCGCGCATGCGCAATAGTCTAGCGTTCACAGCCACGATGATCGTACTCGCCGACATCAGGGCGGCTCCGACGGCGGGGCTCAGGATGATGCCCGCCCAGGCAAGGACCCCGGCTGCGAGAGGCATCGCGATCACATTGTAGCCGGTGGCCCACGCCAGGTTCTGCGCCATCTTCTTCCATGTGGAGCGGGCGAGATAGAGCAGATCCAGCACGTTGCGGGGGTCGTTCTTGGCCAAGATGATGTCGGCCGACTCGACTGCCACGTCCGTGCCCGCCCCGATCGCGATCCCGACATCCGCCTGGACCAGGGCCGGCGCATCGTTGACCCCGTCACCGACCATGGCCACGGTGAATCCCCGGTCCTGCAGGGCGCGTATCTGGGCTGCCTTGTCCTGCGGCAATACACCGGCATGGAACTCGTCGCAGACCGAGTTCGGCGGCCACCCATTCAGCCACGGCCTGATTGTCGCCGGTGAGCATGATGGCCTCGACGCCAAGGTCCCGCAGCTCTGCGACCGCCTCCCGGGACTCGGCGCGCACCCTGTCGGCCAGGCCCAGCGCGCCGATCACGCGTTCGTCCTCCAGAACGTAGACGAGTGTCATGGGCCCCGCTCCCGTGGATGCGGCCGGCGGTTCGATCCCGGCTTCGCGAAGGTATCCCGGGCTCACGACCTTGATCTCTCGACCGCCTACGGTCGCTTCCACGCCTTTCCCGGGGAGCGAGGCAAACCGGTCCAGCTCGAGGAAGACCAGTCCCCGCTCCTCTCCGGCGGCCACGATCGCCTGGGCGACGGGATGCTCAGACCGTCGCTCGAGGGTGGCTGCCAAGGCCAAGACCTCGTCCTCGGAGCGCTCCCCCAGGGTCCAGATGCGGGCCACCCCGAACCGCCCTTCCGTGAGAGTGCCGGTCTTGTCGAAGACCACCGCATCCACACTCCGAGCCTGCTCGAAGGCCGCGCGATCCCTGATCAGGAGCCCGTTACCGGCCGCCAGCGAGGTGGAGACGGCGACGACGAGAGGGATCGCCAAGCCCAGGGCGTGCGGGCAGGCGATGACCATCACCGTGATGCTCCTCTCCAGCGCGAACTCGAAGGTCTCCCCCAGCCGCGAGCCAGGCGGCCAGTGTGATGGCCCCGACCGACAGAGCGATGATCGTGAGCCAGAAGGCGGCGGTATCGGCCAGTCGCTGTCCCCGAGACTTCGTCTCCTGAGCCGCTCTGACCAGCGCGATGACCTGAGCAAGATAGGTATCGGAGCCGGTCTTGGAGACGACGACCTCGAGCGCGCCCCGGCCGTTGAGCGAGCCTCCCACGACGACCTGGCCTTCGCCCCTCTCCACGGGCGCCGACTCCCCGGTCAAGAGGGACTCGTCGACCGTGCTCGTTCCGCCCGCGACCACCCCATCCACCGGCACCTTCTCGCCCGGCCGGACCAGGACCTTGTCGCCCACCGTGAGATGGCTCACCGGCATGTCGACCACGCGGCCGTCCTCGGTGATCACGTGCGCCTCGTCGGGGAGGAGGCGGGCGAGCTCCTCGAGGGCGCGGGATGCCCCCATCACCGAGCGCATCTCCAGCCAGTGACCGAGGAGCATGATGTCGACCAGGGTCGCCAGTTCCCAGAAGAAGATCTCGCCGTTCAATCCCAGGACCACGGCCGTGCTGTAGACGAAGGCCGCAGTGATGGCGACAGCGACCAGCGTCATCATCGCCGGCCGGCGCCGCGACAACTCGTTGTAGGCGCCGCTGAGGAACGGCCAACCGCCCCATCCGTAGACGAAGGCACTGAGCGCCAGGAGCACGTACCCGTCACCGGCGAACTGCAGAGCCTCGAGGCCGAGCCAGTCCCTGGTCATCGGAGTGAGGATGATGATAGGCACGGTCAGGGCCAGGCAGACGATGAAGCGCCGTTTGAGATCGGCCACCATGCGCTCGTGGTGGCTCAGGCCACCGGCCGCGCCGTGGCCCGCCGCGTGTGGCTCGTCATGGGCTGCCTCATGCCCGTTGTGCGGCCCGGCAGGTGCCGCGCCGGGCCCTCGACGCGGGTGCCAGGATCGGTCTCGCCGGGGGCCTCGTCGGCCTGCCCGCTCACGTCGCCGTGCATATGCCGGTGCTCTTCCAGTCAGGTCCCCCGTGGCTGGTGGTCTACCGGGTCTGCGAGGAGGATACCCCGTCGGGCGGCGCGGAAACCCGGGGCCATGAGGCAGTCGCGCTCTCCGCTCAGTCCTGATAGACCAGGCGGCCTTCCACCTTGCGGCTCTCGTTCTGGTGGGTCCCCAGCCACTCCTTGAGCACGGTCTGCGCCGAGGTGGCAGCGACCCGGCCGGGCCCGGCTGGCCGTCAGTTCCTCGGGCTCCAGGTCGAGATAGGGCTTGACGTTCTTCGCGTGGTAGCCCTGCAGGACCAGCGTGTACGACGGCCTCGTCCGCGACCGGCGCGCCGTTCAACTCCAGGGACACCAGGCTCGCGAGCGGATTGCGAGTACGTGGCCCGGACGGCTGAGTTGACCTGGTAGCACTCGCCTTCGCCGTCGCGGTTCTCCGGGCGCATCCAGTGAGCGAACGCCCGCTTGAGGCGCCGCCCGCGTGACCGTGTAGCGGGTGAGGGAATCGTCGTAGGGGAAGCAGGAGATGAAGTCCATCAGAGTCACGGCCGGGCCCAGCTCCTTGACCCGCACCGACCCGGCGCCCAGCAGCACCACGTCGCTGCCGCGTGCCCTCGGCGAGCGCATCGGCCAGCAGGTCGCCCAGGGTGCTCTCCTCTTCGCGCTTGGGATGGGTGAGCTGCTCGCGCGAACTTGGTGAGGATGACGCCGTACTTGCGGTCGACCACCGACTTGAACGAATCGATGAACTCGGCCATGCGCAGGTCGGGCTCGGCGATGTCCTCGTCGATGGGGATGAGCTGCCACTTCCACTCGACGATGGAGTTGGTGTCGTCGTCCACGGTGATGTCGAAGCGGCCGATCTGGTCGGTGCCCGGTGCCGGCCTGGGCGATCAGGATGCCGTTGACCTCCTCGGGCTGCTCCAGGAGCGTGTGGCTGTGCCCGCCGATGATCATGTCCACGCCCCACTCGGGCCGGAGCATGGCCGCCAGCTGCTTGTCGGATTCGAAGCCGATGTGGGTGAGGACGATGGTCAGGTCGATGTCGTCGTTCTTGAAGGCGTCACAGATCTTGCCCACCTCCGCGCCGGCCTCCTCCAGGGTGACGAAGGTGCCGATCAGCTCGTCCATCTTGAGCGCGTCCATGACCTTCTCGGTGAGGATGCCGGTGAAGAGGATGTCGAAGCCCGCCTTGTTGATGATGTGGTAGGGCCGCATCATCCGCTTCTCGAAGGGCTTGATGTAGAGGTTGGCGTTGACGATGGGGAAGTTGGCGATCTTCTCCAGGAAGAGCAGGTGCGGCAGGCCGTAGTCCACCTCGTGATTGCCCAGAGCGACGACGTCGGGGGCCAGGTAGTTCATGATCTGCATGGTGGAGGTGCCCTTGAAGTCGGAGTCGATGATCGACCCCTGCAGCATGTCGCCGGCGATCACGTAGAGGACGTTCTCCTCTTCGGCCCGGACCTTGTTGATGTAGCCGGAGAGCAGCGGCAGCCCGCCGATGAGGTCCCCGCCGCCGGCCGCCTGCTCGGCCAGGAAGTCGCCGTGCATGTCGTTGGAATGCAGGATGGTGAACTTGCGCGTCTGCGCCCATGATCACCCCTGTTCATGTCTGGCGGCTCTCCGGTCCCGCCGGTCCTCTCGCATCGTAGCACCCGCGTGGGCCGCACCCGCGCTCCGGCACATCCGTAGCCACGATCTACATGGCGCCCTCATGCCAAGCCTCCGCGATAGGCTCCGTACGCTGACCACGGCCCTGCTGGGGCCGGCGGGCGGGCCGCGCGTGGCGGGCCCGCCCCGTTCCTCGAACGGTGCCTCGTCTTTTCACCTCGCGTGGGAGATGCCCAGGGCCCAGCGAGCGGGCCAGGGGCGGGGCCGGGGCGCGGGCCGCGAACCTGCCGCCCGGCTGGTGGAGGTGTCGGTGGTGCTCGAAGTTCTGATCCCGCCTCGTGTGTCCGCACTCTACTTCTGGGCCCTCCAAGTCGACTTCCTGGACGATGGCCTGCTCTGGGGTGGAGGCCACACCGGACTGCAATGGAACCGGCGCTTCTCGCAGGGCACGGCCGCAAATTGGGGCGGCTATGCCACCCAGGAGCGGGGAGGAGCCATACTGGCGGGCTCGTCACCCCTGCTGCCGGCGTTCTCCGGCGACCCAAACACCATGGCCTACGAGTGGAGATCGGGACGACCGTACCGACTGCGCGTGCACCGCTCGCCCGATGCTCCCGGAGCATGGCGAGCGGAGGTGACCGATATGACCACCGGCAGGGCGACGGTCCTTCGCGACCTGCTCCGCGCCGGCGAACGGCCGGGTGGGGGTCTGCTCCGCGGTGCCGCGGGCGCCGTGGAGCATAAGGCGTACCTGCGCAACCCCATTGTGTGGTCGGAGGTGTTCGCCGACTGCGATGCCCCCTCGGTGGTCGTCCGCTGGAGTGACCTCAAGGGTGAGGCGGAGGACGGGGAGCTGGTCTACCCCGACGCGGTGCGGGTGAACTACCAGAGTGCACACGACGGAGGCTGCGCCAACACCACGGTGCGTCGAGACGAGAAGGGGATACTCCAGATCACCAATGCGCCGCGGGAGGTCGAACAGGGAACGAGGCTTTCGCTGGGCGCCGGTGATCCGGTGGAGGACTAGCCGGCTACGCCGGGCGGCGCCTCTGGGGCGGATCCCCTACCGCGGCGGCGTGTCTGCCACGCCTTACGGACATGCTCTCTACCGGGCAGACGCGGTCCTTGAGGTACGTGAGCAGGTCTGTCGGGGACATGGGGACTCCACAGTAGTAGCCCTGCGCCCGGTCGCAGCCCGCAGCCGCGAGCAACTCCCATTCTCGACCTGACTCCACTCCCTCGGCGGTGACCACCAGCCCCAACGCGTGAGCGAGACCCGAGATCGATCGGACGATCTCCAACTCCTTGCTGCTGATGCCCATCCTTCCGACGAGTGCGCGGTCGATCTTGAGCTCTTGGCCCGGGAAGGTCATCAGGTGCTGCAGAGACGAGGGTCCGGTCCCGAAGTCGTCCAGGCAGACCCGGATGCCCAAGCTGGACAACTCCTTCATAGCGGTCCTTGCCCTGGCCGGGTCGCGGGTGAGGGCGGTCTCGGTCACCTCGAGGACGAGAGAGCCGGGGGCGAGGCGCCAATCGGCCAGCCGGGTGAGGACGGTGTCCACGAAACCGGCCTCCGTGAGCTGGCGCGGGGACACGTTGAGGCTGACGGGCAGCTCGAAGGCCGAGCAGGCCGGCGTCCGCCAATCGATGAGTTGAGCGCATACCTGGTCGAAGATCGTATCCCCCAAGGGGACTATGAGCCCGCTGTTCTCGGCGACGCTGATGAAGTCCTTCGGGGCTACCCTACCGCGTCGAGGATGGTGCCAGCGGATGAACGCCTCCAGGGAGATCACCATGCCGGTCTTGAGATCGATGACCGGCTGATACTCCAGGGCGAAATCCCCTCTGTCGAGCGCCAGGCGCAGATCGGTCTCGGCCTCGAGGGCATCGAGAAGAGCGCGATGCATGCGCTCGTCGAAAATGCGATAACAGGCCCCACCTGCTTCCTTGGCCTGGTACATGGCGGCATCCGCGGCGCGTAGGAGGTCCTCGGTATCGCGGTACGACGAGTCCCAGATGACCACGCCCAGGCTCGCCGAGGTCACCATCTGCTGGTGGTGCACATAGACCGGGGCCCGCAGCTCGTCCTGGATGCGTTCCATGATGACGATGACATCCCGGGTGCTATTGATGTCTTCTAGAAGGAGGATGAACTCGTCGCCGCCCAACCGGGCCACTGTGTCGATCTCGCGTACGCAGCGCTTCAGCCGTATCGCCACGCTCTCGAGGACGGCGTCGCCGGCGGGGTGGCCCGCGGTGTCGTTGATGAGCTTGAAGTGGTCCAGGTCGAGGGATGATGAGGGCGAAGAGCTTGTCAGGGTGGCGGTGAGCAAAATGCACGGCGTCGGCCAACTTGCTCATGAACAGCGTCCGGTTGGCGAGGCCGGTGAGGCCATCGGTGAGAGCCTGTCGACGCAGGCTCTCTTCCAGCTCGGAGCGTTCGCTGACGTCGCGGATGACAAGGAGGCGGCCCAGCACATCGCCGCGCCCCGGGAGGTCCGATATCTTCACCTCGTAGTCGCGCTTATCCCCATTCGTGCCCACAGAGATGACCGCGTGGTCGGCGCCGCCTTCGAACGGTCCTGTCACCTGGTGCCATCCGCTCCAGGTCTCGGCGATGGGTCGGCTCAGGATGCGTTCGGCCGGCAGTCCGATGAGGGCGCGGGCCGACTCGTTGAGGTCGGCCACCCTGTCGGTACCATCCAATACGAGCAGACCGTCGCTCAAATTCTCGAGCAGAGTGTCGCGCGCAACAAGGACCAGGTTGAACACGCGAAAGCGGAAGAGTCCATAGGCCATGATCAGCTCTGCCACGCCGAACACCGCGGGAGTGTAATCGAACGTGGGCAGGAGCCCCGGCTTGAGTAGAAAGAGCATGTTCCACACCACCGGCACCGCGAGTCCGGCCACGAGCACGGCCGGCTGCTTCCGGTACAACGGAGGGCTGCTGATGATGGCATGGATGAGAAAGGCGACGGCCGCCCCGAGGAGCAGATAGCTGTAGGCACTGTGGACCCAGAACCAGGGGCCCAGGGTGCGTCCGATGACCGCATGGCCGCCATCGGTGTCGAGCCACGCCGAAGCCCTCATCAGGCCGTGGTGGGAGTTGGTCCACATGAGCCCCAGCGATACGAGGGGAATGATAGAGAGGGCGGAGATGTTCCGTCGCGTCAGCCAGGCACGGTTGCCGGTGTAGTCGAGGGCCAGAGCCAGACAGGCCACCGGCAGGAAGACGATGGGAAGGTACTGAAGGTCGGCCCAGAGCAGCTTGGTGGACAGGTCGGCGGAGATGAGCTCGAAGATACTTCCGATGACCCAGCTGGTGGACAGCGCCAGGATCACCATGAACGGTATTGCGCCAGGCTTCGTGCGGTTGCGCCAGCCCTGCCAGAGTAGATAGGCAGCTAGTGGCAGCCCGGCCACCAGGAGCAGAACCGTGTTTGTGTAGTCTGTTTTCACGCGCGACCTCTTCGTTTTGTTTCGGCAACCGGCCCTCGGAACTCAAGTTCGGGTGGCCGGATCCTGCCTTGAAAAGGCGCGGAAAGCCGCAAAATGCGTTCAGGATGATTTCAGGAAAGGGGTGGGAACATACTGCCATGGAGTCACACAGCATTGCTCAACCCCCCTCCTGAGCTGTGGCCCCAACCCTGTCCGGTGGTTGTCAGACCCAAACCGGGGCGAGACACCACCACGCCCACACGGCGGAGACGGCGTATGCGGCGTCCGGGACACCCGGGCGCCGCGCCCGCCGTGTGACTCGCAAGTAATTCCTTCCTGATCTGTCGCACAGTCTGCGCGCGTCTTCGGTTCGTGCTGTTCTTTGCCGTCGCCTTGTGCGCAGCGGCGCGGCGGGCGATACTACGTGAACCATGATGGAGCCACGTATCTTCGTCCTCGAAGACGACCCTCAGATGCGCTCCCTGCTGGTTCGCGGTCTTCGTGAAGAAGGCTATGAAGTCCAGGGTTTTGCTACGGGGTCCGAGGTGCTGCGCAAGGTGGCCGAATCGGTGCCCGACCTGTTCGTGATCGACATCGGTCTGCCCGACACGGACGGTCGTGACGTCTGCCAGGCCCTTCGCGCCCAGGGAATCGTCGCTCCGGTCCTCTTTCTCACTGCTCGCGACTCTCTTCCTGACCGTCTCTCCGGCTTCCATGTGGGTGGCGACGACTACCTCACCAAGCCATTCGCCTTCGCGGAGTTGTTGGCCCGTCTCGAGGCGCTCACCCGACGTGGCGGTATCGAGAGGAGCCTCGCTGCGGGCGGGTTGGTGCTCGATCCCGCCAAGCACGCCGTCTCGTGCGGCGGCGTGACCGTCCCCTTGACGCCCACCGAGTTCCGGCTCCTTGCGAAGCTGGCGGCCTCCCCGGGCGAGGCGATCAGGCGGAGGATCCTTATCGAGACTGCCTGGTCTCACGGGGCCATCGTCTACGACAACACCCTCGACGCGTATATCGCCCGGCTGCGCAAGAAGATGGCCACGCTTCCCGGCGCGCCGGAGATCGCTACGGTGCGCGGCGTCGGCTACTCGCTCCGGTGAACAGCCCCGAGCCGATCGCCTCCGCCGTCAGAGCCCAGCGGCGGGTCTTCGGCCGGATCGGGGTGAAGAACAGGCTTCTGCTGGCGGTGCTCGCGACCGTCGTCGTAGCTCTGGTGGTCATGACCGTCGGGTTCAACCTGGTGTTGATCAGCACTCTTACCCTCGATGCCGACGCGCGCCTCGCGAAACTGGCTCAGGATGAGGCGAACCTGGTTGCCGTCAGCGAGAGCGGGATCACCTTGCCCAAACCTTCGGGTAGTCTTGCCGGTATCGGCTCTCAGGTATGGGTGTTCGTTGCGGGGCAGACGGTGAGTGGTCCCTCGGTGGATCCAGACATAGCCGCCGCCGCCCAGGCTCTCTACGGGACCGAGAACCTGTACGTGGACGTACCCGGTCACGACGTGCGCCTGCACTCCGTCGGGCTCTACTTCGGGGAGGAGCCCATAGGCACCATCGTAACCGGGGTGTCGATGACCTCCATCTACCGGACCCAGAGGGTGACGCTTCTCGCCACCATCGGTTTCACCATCGTGATCCTGATCATTGTGGGGTTCGCCGGGCGTTGGGTCCTCAATGCGGCCTTCCGTCCGGTGACACGCATGACCACCGAGGCGGAAGCGTGGAGCACCGAGGACCTGGATAGACGGTTCGATATGGGCGAACCTCACGACGAACTGAGCCAACTGGCCCACACTCTGGACGGCATGCTCGACCGTCTTTCTGCCAGCCTGCGGCGGGAGCAGCGCTTCTCCGCGGAGGTATCGCACCAACTGCGCACCCCGGTGGCCAAGATCAAGGCCGAAGCCGAACTCGCGCTGCGGCGCCCGCGAGACCCCGAGTACTACCAAGAGGCTTTGGGGTCGGTCCTCTACAGCGCCGACCAGATGGCCCGCACCGTGGAGGCCTTGCTGTCGGCGGCGCAGGAGGAGGGCAGTCTGGCCCGCGGTCGGGCGGACGTATGGCAGGTGCTGGCCGACGTGGTCAGCTCGATAGGGGTGCTGGCCGAGGAGAACGAGGTGGAAGTGAGGGTGCAGCCTCCCGCGCGCGACCTGCGGGTGGGCGTAGAGCGAGCCATCGCCGTGCAGATCCTGCAGCCGGTGGTGGAGAATGCCTGTCGCTTCGCCCGGGCGGAGGTCCTCTTGGGAGCCGGACGCAACGGCAAGGAGATCTTCTTCTTGGTGGAGGATGATGGTCCCGGCGTGGCCGAGGACGAGAGGGAACGGATCTTCGAGCCCGGCTTCCGTGGCTCGGCCGCGGCCGGCGAACAGAGCGGCGCGCGGGGAGCCGGTCTAGGGCTGTCTCTGGCCCGACGTCTTGCGCGCGCGGCCTCGGGCGACGTCGAAGTAGAGTCCGGAGACCGAGGGGCGCGCTTCAGGGTTCGTCTTCCCGCTCCTTGACAGGGACGGGACGGCGCCCGCCGGGCGCGGTGGCGCCTCTACCGGTACCAGAGGATGCGATCGCACTCGAGCGGTATTCGGGCGCCTGGATACCAGGGCACGATCCGCGGAGTGTAGTCGCCCGAGGGTCGAGTGGCAGGTATCGATAGGGTGTAGCTGATTTCGGGTCCGCGACCGTCAGCGGCCTGCCCGGGATCGCCGTCTCCGTCCGGCTGATCCCCCTCCCTGGTGAAGACATGCACCTCGCTCGGCTCGGCGTACAGCTCCACCCGGATCGCGCCAGGACGGACGCGGCCCGTGCTGATCTTGACGCTGAACTCGTGGACCGGCCCCTCGGCTCCGTCTCGGGATTCGACCACCAGGCCCGCGAAGGTGAGGTCGTCCCAGAAGGCCTCCACGTGGGAGCGCCAGGCTCCCAACTCCGAGGCCTGGCCCCTTGCCCTCTCTCTGTAGGCCAATGCCCCCGGGAGATAGTAGTGGTCCAGATACTCGGCCATCATCCTGTTTGTGGAGAAGTGGGGAGTCAGCCTGGCCATACTCTCCCGCACGCGGGCGATCCATCCGCGAGGGATGCCATCCGCATCACGGTTGTAGAACTCGGGGATGATCTCCTTCTCCAGGAGTTCGTACAAGCGCTCCGCCTCGGCGGCGTCGATAGCGGGGTCATGGTCGTGCTCCAGGCCGTCGCCAAGGGCCCACCCGACTTCAGGAGCATAGGCTTCGGCCCACCAGCCGTCCAGCTCGGAGAGATTGAGGCCGCCGTTGGCCAGCACCTTCATGCCGCTGGTGCCGCTCGCTTCCCACGGGCGGCGCGGAGTGTTCAGCCACAGGTCCACTCCATGCACCAAATGCTCGGCCAGGTCCATGTCGTAGTCCACCAGGAAGATCACATGCGGACGGACGTCGCAGCGGGCGATGAAGTCGGTCCACGCCTTGATCATGGCCTTTCCGGTCGTATCGGCCGGATGGGCTTTGCCGGCGAGGATGAGTTGCGTCCGGCTCTCCGGTCCGCACAAGATCCGCTCGAGTCGGTCCTGGTCGTGCAGCAGGAGGTCCACCCGCTTGTAGGTCGCGAAGCGGCGGGCGAAACCGATGGTGAACACCCCGGGGTCGCACAGGCAGTCGATATCCGACCCGAGCGCTTCCAGACTACCCGCGATAGATCCCTGCCGTCGCAGATGGTCGCGGGCCATAGCGATGAGCTTTCTCCGCGCCCCGTCGCGAAGCGCCCAGAGCTCATCGTCGCTGACACCGCGGATGAGATCGGGAAGGTGTCTTACGTCCCCCAGCCAGCGGTCCTTGCCGCCGACCTTCGTCCAGAGGGCGTCCGCTTCGGCCGAATCCCAGGAGGGCACGTGAACGCCGTTGGTGACATGGCCCACCGGCACCTCGGCCCGCGGCCAGCGTGGGAAGAGCGGCTGGAAGAGCCTCCGGCTGACCTCACCATGCAGCCGGCTGACACCGTTGACGGCCCCGCTGCCTCGGATGGCGAGGAATGCCATATTGAAGGTGTCCCGGCCTTCGGTCGTGCCCAGCGCAAGGAGCCGATCGATCCCTATGCCCAACTCATTGGCGTACTCGCCGAGATACTCCCTCACCAGCGCCGCCGGGTACTTGTCGAACCCAGCTTCTACGGAGGTGTGGGTGGTGAAGAGGTTCCCTGCCCTCGTCGCATTCAGCGCCTCGTCGAAAGCCACCTCATTGTCCTCCATATAGCAGCGCGCCCGCTCGAGGACCGCGAAAGCCGCGTGACCTTCGTTGAGATGACAGATCTCTGCTTCGATGCCGAGCTCCCGCAGCACCCGCCAGCCGCCGATACCGAGGATCAGTTCCTGCTGGAGCCTGGCCTCCCGCTCTCCGCCGTAGAGCTCGCTGGTGATGCCCCGGTCGACAGCGCTGTTCATGAGGTCGTTGGCGTCGAGGAGGTAGAGCCTCACCCGCCCCGCTCTGACCTCCCACACGCGGAGATGGACCGTCCTTCGCGGAAACGCCAAATTGATGCTGACCCACTCTCCATGGCCGTTCCGCAGGGGGGCGACGGGAAGCTGGCCCGGGTCGTTGAACGGGAAGAATTCGATCTGCTCTCCGGTGGCGCTGAGCGCCTGCCGGAAGTAGCCCTGCTGCCAGAGGATGCCCAGGCCGACGACCGGCACACCGAGATCACTGGCCGACTTGAGGTAGTCCCCCGCGAGCACGCCGAGACCGCCACTGTATATGGGCAGCGCCTCGGTAAGCCCGAACTCCATGCTGAAGTAGGCTATCTGTCCCAAGAGTGGAGAGAGAGCGCCCGCGGCCGGCGGCATCTTCTGGCAGTGCTCGGCGTACCAGGAAGGTGCGGTCAGGGTGCGGGTTCTCTCGTCGAGGTGCCGGCGAAGGAGAGTGAGGAACTCGTCATCGTTTGCGAACTCCTCCAGACGGGTCTGGGCGATGGTTTGCAGGATATGCCAAGGGCTGTGCGTGCGTTCCCAGACCTCGGGCGCCAGCCGCGCCCACAGCACGTCGGCGGAATGGCTCCACGACCAACGGACGTCCAAGGCCAAGTCGGTGAGTCCGGCGAGGGGCTCAGGGAGGGTCGGCAGAGGCGGCGCTGAGGACGTGCTCATGACGAGGTTCCTTTGCTGTAGCCGTCGGGTACGCTAGTCTCGCAGATATGGTAGCCAAGAATGCTCACGCCGCAACCTCCCAGGTGCTGCTCTCCCGGCTTGCCGCGCTGTACGGGGTGCAGACCCGCTATCGCGATGCCCTAGGTCGAGAGCGCGTGTCGCCCGACGAAAGCGTCATAAAGACTTTACTCGCCTTGGGCGCCGAGGTGAACGGCGCTACCGGCCTGGAGTCCGCCGTCCGCTCTCGCGAGCGCGAACTGCGGACCCGGATGATGGAGCCGGCGGTGGTCGCCTGGGAGGGCGTCCTTCCGGATCTCATCCTCAGGCTGCCCTCTCGAGGTCACTCGACCGGAAGAGCGGTCTTCTGCGAACTCCAGCTGGAAGAGGGGGCGGGGGCGACGAGAGAGGCGAAGGGGGTGCCCGAAGCGGTCGTCCGCTGGTCGCTGCCTCTGGATGGACTCCCGGTGGAATACCCGGCCGGCACCGACGTCAATGCCGCGGAATCCTCCGAGATCCGCCGCGTGCCCTCCGGACGGATGAAGCAGTCCACCGGGGGCGCCACCGGCGCGCTCCCCCTGGGCTACCATCGACTCCGGATAGAAGTCGCAGGGAGCGTGAGCGAGACTCTCGTGATCTGCGCTCCCACACGATGCTGGCAGCGACCATCCCTGGCAGAGGAAGGCGTCGTCTGCCGGGGTGGGTCTGGTCGGGGCGGGTCCGGCGGTGAGTGCCGAGACGGGTTGGTCGAGGCCCCAGGAGGGCCCGTGCATGGGGCCTTCGATTTCCCTCTGCGCCTCCTCGCGGGCAGAGACTGGGGCCTGTTCGCACCGGTCTACGCGCTCCGGAGCGCACGCGACTGGGGCGCCGGCGACCTGGCCGACCTCGGGACTCTTCTGGACTGGACCGCTGAACACGAGGGAGCCTTCGTAGCGACTCTTCCGCTGCTGGCCGCTTCGTTTGCTCCGGGAGCAGACCCCTCTCCCTACCGCCCGTTCAGCAGGCTCTTCTGGAACGAATTCTTCATCGCTCCGGAACTCGCGACGGGATGGACCACGTGCGCTACGGCGCAAGCAGTATGGAGCGACGCCGACAGCAAGGAGCTCAGAGAAAGGCTGCGGGCTGAGGATCTGGTGGACTACCGCTCCGTAATGGCCCTCAAGCGGCCCGTCCTAGAGGAATTGGCGCGCTGCTCGGACGAGCCGGGGGCGGATGCCCACCACCGGGACTTCGACCGCTACGTGCAAGAGAACCCTCTGGTCCGAGACTATGCGGCCTTTCGAGCGGACGAAGAGGTGAGGTCCGGCCGCGACGGCGGCGCTGACAGAGCGAAGGCCGAGCGGTATCACCTTTACTGCCAGTGGCAAATGGACCGGCAGTTGGCGGCTCTCTCCAGGCGGGGGAAATCGGGTCTGATGCTCGATCTGCCTCTGGGCGTGCACCCCGACGGGTTCGACGTCAGCAGATGGCCGGGACTGTTTGTCGGCGGTGTGTCCACCGGTGCTCCTCCCGACGCCTTCTTCGCCGACGGCCAGGACTGGACCACCCCCCCTCTTCACCCGGAGATCGACCGTTCGAATGGTTACGGCTACCTCCGCGGCTGCCTTCGTTCCCACATGCGGCATGCCTCGGTGCTGAGGATCGATCACATGATGTCGTTCCATCGCCTCTTCTGGGTGCCCGCAGGTATGGACGCTGCCGCCGGAGTCTACGTCACCTATCCCGCCGAGGAACTCTACGCGGTGCTCTCCGCCGAATCGCACCGGCACGAGACCGAGATAGTGGGAGAGGATCTGGGGACCGTGCCCGCAGGGGTCCGCGCCGCGATGCGACGGCACGGGATTGCGCGCACTTTCGTCTTCCTCGGTTCGCTTCGCGTCCGCGGCGAGAACATGACCTCCCGCGTGCCGTCCGGTTCTGTCGTCACCCTCGAAACGCACGACATGGTCCCTCTCGTCGGGTTCCTGCAGGGCGACGATATTCGAACTCGAGTCGAGACCGGACAGCTCGACCCCGGGGCGGCGCGCGGCGAGCACGCGCAGCGCCGCCGCCTGATCGCCCGGCTGACGAGATCGTTCGAGGCGGAGGGGAGCGATCCCGCGGAGACCGCCCGGCGTGTCCTGGCCGGGACCCTCGAGTGCATGGCCCGGAGTGCTGCCAGAACGGTGCTGGTCGGTCTCGACGACCTCCTGCTGGAACGGCAGCCTCAGAACGTGCCCGGAACAAGAGACGAGCGGACCAACTGGCGGCGCAAGATGGCAGCTACCCTCGAGGATCTGCCCCGCGCTTCAGGGTAGCGACGCGCCGGCAGGGCGCCGATCGGCCGCCGGCTGGCCGCCACGGTGCCACGGACGCCAGCCCTGGCCAGCCGGCTGCGAGGCCGCCCGCGCCGACCGGGCGCCGGCTGGCCGCCGCGCTGCCACGGCCGCCGGCGCTGCTCCCCGGCCGGTCCCCGGTATCTAGAACATCAGCAGGAGGTAGGCCGTCCCGGCCAGTATCAGCACGAAAGCGGACACCACAACGAGGGCGATACGGAAAGCCTGAGACAGCGGACCGGGGGGCCGGAGCCTCCCGACGGGGGACCATCGGCTCCTGCGCTCAGCGGCCGGGACGGCCGGATCCTGGGAAACGCCGCTCGCCGTCGCAGCGGCCTGGGTGGCCGGCTCGTCGTGAGCGTCGCTCGCCGTCTCGGCGGACTCGGCCGTCTGCATCGAGGCCGCCTCGGGACCGGGCCGGTGCCCGGCGTCGGCCGAGGCAGGCCGCGCGCTGCCGGCCGGCGCGGTGCGGGCCACCCACCTGCTCAGCCGGGGCCACATCGTTCCGGCCTGGGCGTCGGTGGCTGCGACGCCCGCCGCAAGCATGAGCAGCGCAGGGATGGTCACCCCGGGCATCGGCCACAGCCATTCCATGTTCGCGTGCACGAACCAGTAGGCGGCGCCCACGAAGAGCGCCATCTGCCACCCGTAGGCCATCGGGTCCGCCCCCCAACGGGAGGGGGTCGGATCACGTCCGTCACCGCGCCACGATTGTCTGAGCCGGCCGAGTCCCACCATGAGGCGTGGCCAGAGCATGCCGGCGACCGCGACGAGCAAAGCGCCGAAGCCAAGAACGGCGCCGACGATCCCGGTGTCGCTCAGGACCTGAAGCACGACCGAATCAGGCTCGCGAGGCCCACTCGAAGGACCCTCGTCCGGTCTCGAGGGCGGATCCCCCGGCCCCGAGCCGGTGCTATCGGCGCCGGCCCCGACGACAGGAGCCCTCTGGAACTCATCCCACGTCTGGCTCCACGCTCCCCGCCTCGTCACCGTGGACTCTCCCGTGGTCTGCCCGCTTGCGACCGGTTCGTCGAGGAACTGGCGCCATGTCTCGCTCATCCAGCTGATAGATCCTCCGTTGCCCAGGGTCGTGGTGACCGCCGCGTAGATGAGGCCGGCCGCGCAGGCCACGAGCACGAAGGTCCCGAAGATGGCCTTCATGCGTCCGCTGACCCGGACCCAATCCTCCAGGAGAGCGATGATCATCCCCATGAAGGCGGCAGCGACAATGGCCACCGTCAATGTCCGGCCGGCCGGGCCCCCCTGCGAGGCGAACGTGCCCAGGGTCCAGTACCGATCGAGTACCGGGGCTGCGTAGACCATCAGCAGACCTGGGACCACCAGATAGAAGAGAAGCCGCACGCGGCCGGGAGAGAAGATGAACATCAGTACCAGCGAGATCACCATGCTCCAGGCTGCTCCGTGGGATTGAGTCAGGACGGACACGCCGAGGAGCCCTGTGGCAAGGCCGAGAGCCACGCCGCGCACGGGCGCCCGCTCGCCCGGTCCGGCCGCGAGCCACACGAGCGGCCAGAACGACACCAGGAAGAGAGCGGCCGTGCTGTCGGCCCTGCCCGTCGGGAACACGAGCCGGTTGCCGGAGAAGAGCACGGCGAGGTCGGGGGTGGACCAGATGCGCCAGATGGAGACGGCGAGGAGCACGAAGGCCGCCAGCATGATCAGGTATCTGAAGGCAGCCCGTACGTGCGAAGAGGTCAAGAGAGCCAACGCCAGTGTCAGGACCAGTAGGTACGCGAACGTGCGTCCCGAGGCCAGCCACGCCCTGGTGTCGGAGGCGGCCCACAGGGTCGAGAGAACCACCCAGATGGCGTAGGCCCCAAACAGCATCAGCACGGTGAGCGAAAGCTGGGGTGGTCGCCGCGGATACGCGAGCAGGGCCCCAACCGTGAGGCCGACAAGGCCCAGAACGAGCACAGGGAAGACCCAGTTCTCGGCGGGATAGCCTCCGGAGGATAGGGCCAGCCAGAGCCAGATGCCGACCAGGAAGCCCAGAAGCGACACCCACACGAAGTGCGCGCGGCTGCCGTGGCTCGTGCCGTCAGCGATCAACGAACGGTCCGGCGGCATTCTCCCCTCAGCAACTCCCTGCGAGTCGTGATTCCCTCCTCAACAACGACTCTAGCACGAGTGATGACCGGGGGTGATCGCTGCGACCCTGCCCATAACTCCGCGCGGAGTGCTAGCTTTGCATCAACCATGAAAGCAGTCGTCAACGCGCGCTAGGGATCGCCGGACGTCCTGGAGATCCGGCAGGTGCCGAAACCCGAACCGAAAGCGGGCGAGGTCCTGGTCAGGGTCCATGCGACGACGGTCAGCCGGACCGATTGCGGCATGCTGCGGCCCCACCCTTCTTGGTCCGGGTCTTCGCGGGGCTTCTCCGACCGAAGCGCACGATCCTCGGCATGGATTTCGCCGGGGAGGTCGAGGCGATCGGCGGGGCGTCACCCCGTTCAAGCCGGGCGATCGCGTCTTCGGCCTGTCGCCGGACGTTACGGTGCGCATGCGGAATATCTCTGCGTTCCGGAGACACGGGGCGATCGCCCTCATGCCGGCGGGCGCGCTTCGGCGAGGCCGTGGTCTGCGAGGGCGCCTGGTACGCGGACACGTATCTGCGAGGCGTTCCGCCTCAAGCCGGGCCACGAAGATCCTCATCTACGGCGCTTCCGGCGCCATCGGCACGGCGGCGGTGCAGCTCGCGAAGTCCTCTGGCGCCAAGGTAACGGCGGTCGTTGCGACGCGGCATCTGGACCTCGCGAAGACCCTCGGCGCTGATCGCGTGATCGACTACACCGCGGAGGACTTCACGCAGATCGGCGAGACCTTCGATTGCGTGCTGGACGCAGTGGGCAAGACGACGTATTTCCGTTGCCGGCGATTGCTGAAGCCCGAAGGGGTCTTCGCAGCCACGGATCTCGGGCCCCGGTGCCAGAACGTCCCTGCCCATGATCTGGTCGGGCATCACCAGGAGCCGCAGGGTCATCTTCCCGATGCCGACAGAGCACCAAGGCGTTCGTCGATTTCTGAAGGACCGCATGGAGGCGGGCGAATTCCGCGCGGTCATCGATCGGGAGTATCCCCTTGAGGAGATCGCGGAAGCCTATCGCTACGTGGAGACAGGGCAGAAGACCGGGATCGTCGTCATACGCGTCAGGTCCGCCGAGGTCCGATACACTTGCGCTTAGCACAGGTGAGGAGGACCAGATGACTCCGATCGAGAACGAAGAACCCCGCGCCGTCGGCTCGGGCGTCACCGAGCAGGCAAGTTGTCGCAGGGAAGCCAGCGCTGCGCTGGCCTTCCGGGGGCGGTTGGAGGCTCTGAGCGAGGAGATCGTCAGGGACTGCTCGAAGGCGGGATGTCACACTCACATCGGCTTCGAGCCCATCCCCTCCCGCCAGGCCGTGATCGAGATCATCGATCAACTCCGCGAGCTGCTCTTTCCCGGGTTCTTCAGCCGGGTGCGGGTGGACCCCGTCAACTTCCGTTACGCCATCGGCCAGGGGACCACGGCTCTCTTCGATCATCTGTCGGAGCAGGTATCCCGCTCCATCCGACACGAGTGTTTCCGCCTCGAACTCGAGTGCAGCAACTGCGAGCAGCGCGGGTACGAAGCGGCTCTGGAGGTACTGGCGCGCATCCCCGAGATCCGGCGGGTACTGGATTCGGATATCCGCGCCACCTTCGACGGAGACCCTGCCGCGAAGACAACAGACGAGATCGTCTACAGCTATCCCGGACTGCAGGCCATCGCCGTTTATCGGGTGGCGCATCGGCTGTTCGAGCTGGGCGTGCCCATGCTGCCGCGCATGATGACCGAGCACATGCACGGCGTGACGGGGATAGACATCCACCCGGGGGCAACGATCGGCGAGGGGTTCGTGGTGGATCACGGAACAGGCGTGGTGATCGGTGAGACCACGGAGATCGGCAAGGGTGTCCGCATCTACCAGGGCGTGACTCTGGGGGCGATCTCGCTGCCCAAGGGCGCCGGCGACAAGTTTCGGGGCAAGAAGCGCCATCCGACCATCGAGGACGACGTGATCATCTACGCCGGAGCGACGATCCTGGGAGGCGATACGGTGATCGGCGCACGCTCGTCGATCGGCGGCAACGTGTGGTTGACCGAATCAGTGCCGCCCGACACGATGGTGACGATCGAGAGCCCGCGCCTGGTGAAGAAGACAAGGAATCACTAGGCGGCGCAAGAAGAACGGAGGCCCCGAAGGACCTCCGTTCGCTTGGCCCGCTGCCGCTAGCCACCGAAGGTGACATGACGCCGTCGGTACAGGTGTTCCGTGAGACCCCTGTCACTTCGCCACGTGCACCTGGATGGCACCGACGCCGACGGGGCCAGCGATGAAGCTCACCCAGCCTGTCCCGCTCCATGCCGTCACCGTTGATCCAGTCGCTTCGGTTCGGCTCGCCGCCATCCACAAGCGTGATCCTGTACGGGGCACCGTCTATCAACACGACGAATCGCGCGAAGCCTTCATGGAAATCTGTCTCGGGGACCTTCCACGAACTCTCGAGTCACGAAGTGGTCTTGGATCAGGAAGTCATGGCTGGCGAAGAAGCCGACAAGATGCCCGCCCCGGCAGCAGTTTCACGTGTGCCGAGGAATTGATGTGGTAATCGGGGAGACCGAACCCAGCAGTATTGCTCTGCTCGTTCACCCACGCAATCGGCTGCTCTCCAGGGGCCGCTGCGGCTGATACCGCCCCCAGTGCCAGAATGACGAGTACGAGCACAACGACCAGAAGCAGGACAGCAGACACACCATACTTGGCTTTCATGAGACGCGCCTCCTCTTCGAGCGAGATTCTTGCGGGGTCCTCACATGTGTAGCGGCTGGACGGTCGGTTCGGTGCACCTTCACGCTGCCCTCCTCCCCTACTCCGCCGCCGGAGCGACCGCGTATAGATAGCCGTCCTCACCACCGAAGAAGACCACTCCATCGGAAACAGCCGGGGATGAGCCGACCGGAGCGTCCGTCTGGAACCTCCACTTCTCTGCCCCGGTCTGGCTGTCGAGGGCGTAGAGATTGCCGTCCGGACTGCCGAAGTAGACCACTCCGTCGAAGACGGCCGGGGAGTGTCCCGTCGAGTAGATGTCACCGCCGGTCTGGACCTGCCAGTTCTGCCGGCCGCTCTGGATATCCGCGGCGTAGAGGCGCCCTCCGAGCCACTGAAATAGATCACCCTGTCCGAGATGGTCGGGGCGGACATCGATCTTCATCCCGAAGCCCGTGCCTGTCTTGAACGTCCCACTTCTCCGCGCCGGTCTGGAGATCCAGCGCGTAGAGCACGATGTCCTGCGCCGCGCCGGGCCCCACCGCGCCGAAGTAGACCACGCCACCGGAGATGGCCGGGGACGCCGACCTGCGCGTCGTTGGTCTTGAACTTCCACTTCTCCGCGCCGGTCTGGGCGTCCAGAGCGTAGAGATACTGGTCGAAGCTGCCAAAGCAGACCACCCCATCGGAGACGGCCGGGGAGTCGGTGATCTGGTTACCCGTCTGGAACTTCCATTTCTCCGTGCCGTCTGGCCGTCGACGGCGTAGAAATAGGCGTCCATGCTGCCGACGTAGACCACTCCATCTGAGACGGCCGGGGAGGACCAGACCGCGACCGCCCGTCTTGAACTTCCACTTCTCTGCGCCGGTCTGGAGGTCGACAGCGTAGAGATAGTTGTCGTCGCTGCCAAAGTAGACCATTCCGTCGGACACGGCCGGGGAGGACCAGACCGCGCCGCCCGTCTTGAACCTCCACTTCTCTGCGCCGGTCTGGGGGTCCAGGGCGTAGAGGTAGCCGTCTTCACTGCCGAAGTAGATCACCCCGTCCGACAGAGCCGGGGCGGAGCGAACCCGCCCGCCCGTCTGGAACTTCCATACCAGTTCGCCCATTCGGCCGACGGTGGTAGACGTGGCGGCCTCGGTCGTCGTGGTCGCCGACGTAGCCGTCGTCTCGTCGGTGATGTACACGATCGTAGTGCTGTCTCCCAGGTATCTGGCAGCCACCAGGCTCCCGATGATTGTGGCGGCCACGAGGGCGACGGCTACGGAAGCGAAGACCGCCACGCGCAGACCGCTCCTCCGCCGCCGCGAGAAGACAGGCTCTTGCACATCCGGCCGCTCTTCGAGTCGAGGCGTGGAGGATCGGCTGGCTTCCTCGGCAAGCGACAGCCTGGACTCCAACTCCTTGTACAAGGACCCGACATCCACGGGAGGGGCCATCTGCCGGAAGGCCTCCCGCAGTTTGGCGTCGGTCGAGCCGGTGTTCATCAGTCGGCCTCCAGAGTCCCTCTGAGAGCTTCGCGCGCCCGATAGAGATGACGGTCGACCGTGCCTTCAGAGACGTTCATCACCCGTGCGACTTCGGCAACGGGGAAATCGGCGAGGTAGTAGAGGGTGGCGGCGGTTCTCTGGCCAAGGGGCAGAGTGCGGAAAGCGGCTACGAGCTGACTGGCGGCGACCTCGGGAGCAACCCAGTCGTCGTTGGACGCAGTGGTGATCAGTCGCTCGAGAAGCCGGGCGCTTCGTGCCAGACGTCTCCGGTAGTCGTTGGAGCGGTTGATGGCTACCCGATAGAGCCACGCGACAGGGTCGCGGACGGTTTCCATATCGTCCCAATGACGATAGAGCTGGATGAAGGCGTCCTGGGCTGCGTCTGCCGCCAGCTCCCGGTCGCGCGCGATGAGAGATAAGCTCTGCACGAGACGAGGACCTTGATCTCGCACAAAGCTTTCGTAGCCCCGGCTACGGGTCCCAGCCGGCAAGAGCTTGTTGCTCCTTTCCGCCTGCCTGTACGCGAACCCGGAGAGAGTCGCCACGTCTTCAGCTCCTGCCTACATCATCCTCCATCAGAAAGACGACGTGAAGACGCCGCCAGCTTGACATGGGCGAGGTATGTTCCCGGTTACGGTCCTGCCGATATCGGGGACGACCCCGTCGTGCCCGGAAGGCCGGGCGATTGACAACGGGGTTCGCGCCTCGTACCGTGAGGCTGGAAGAACAAGGTGTTGTCGTTCGAAAGAGGGAGGCACAGTGGCTGATGAAGTGAAGACATGTGCGAACTGCGGCCACACCCAGGCGACAGGGGTGTTCTGCGAAGTCTGCGGGACCAAGTTGCCTGACGCTCCCGCGGTGGAAGCAGCCGCGGTAGCCGCCTCAGCGGCCGCTCCTGTGGCGCCCGCGGCTGCAGCTGCGCCGCCGGCTGCTCCTGCGCCGTCCCCGCCTCCGCCGGTGGCCCAGCCGGCGCCCGTGGCCGCAGCGGCAGTGCCCGCCGCCGCATCTGCTCCGCCCCCGCCTCCGCCTCAGCAGGGGGCCTACGCCGACATCACCGGTCAGAGCTTCTGGAACAAGTTCTTCGACCTCTCGTTCAGCCACTACATCACGCCGAGCGTGATCAAGGTGCTCTTCATCCTCTTCATGGTCGTGATAGGGCTGAGCGTGATCGGCGGCATCATCAACGGGTTCCTCTGGTCGCCTGCGATGGGAATATTCGCCCTCATCGCCGGGCTGATCGGTGGATTCGTCTGGCTGATCCTCGCCCGTGTGTTCCTCGAACTCGTCATGGTGTTCTTCAACATCAACAGGAACACCGACGAGATCGCCAAGACCAAGCGCTGAGAACGAAAGCGGCGGCCGCGAGGCCGCCGCGCGCATCGCAAGCGACGACGGGGGCCGCCTCAGGGCGGCCCCCGTCCGTGTCATTCCCTGATAAGGAAGATCTCGCTGCCCCGCTGGACGACCTTGACGTTGGTCACGTCGCCCGCCTCGAGGGCCTTGCGTAGCCCCTGCACCAGAGTCACCGGCTTGCGGTCGGTCCCCGCGACCACCGCGCTCCTTTCGCCACTCTTGACGAACTCGGCGACTATCTCTTTGTACAGGCTAGAACGTTGCCGAGCGGGCACGGCTTGGGGGATCAACGAGAACCCCTTGTCCCTGGCCATCGCCAACCTCACTTTCAGAAACTTCCTCTCGATGCATGAGCAACAGTACTATCTAACACCAAATAGATGAACTTGACCACTCTTTCTTGTTCGTTCTACTTCATCTCGAGGGTAAGACCCATATCGTCCATCCAGATAGGAACAGAGCTACTGCTTCGTTCCTACTACTTGGTCCCTACTCCTTCGTAGATGAAGCCCATGGCAGCGAGCGATGCGCCGTCCAGAGCGTTGCGGCCGTCTATGACGATGGGCCGGGACATGAGCTCTTTGACGGCGGCCCAGTCGAGTCCGAGGAACTCGTCCCACTCCGTCACGAGGACGCAGGCGTCGGCGTCTTCGAGGGCCGAGAGCGCCGAGGGCATGCAGCAGAGGGCCGGCACGAGACTTTGCATGTTCTCCATCGCCACGGGGTCGTAGCCGACCACCTGCGCGCCTTCGGCGATGAGCCGTCCCGCCAGGACTATCGACGAGGCCTGCCGGATGTCATCGGTGTTGGGCTTGAAGGCGAGACCAAGCAGGGCGATGCGCTTGCCGCGCAGCTCGTCGCCCAGATAGCGCTTGAGCTTGCCGATGACCTTGCGCTTCTGCAGCTCGTTGACCTCGATGACCGCGTTGAGCAACTGGAAGTGATAGCCGGAGTTGCCGGCCATCTGCTTGAGCGCCGACACGTCCTTGGGGAAGCAGCTGCCGCCGTACCCGATGCCCGCCTGCAGGAAGTGCGGACCGATGCGGTGGTCGAGCCCCATGCCCCGCGCGACCACGGTCACGTCCGCTCCCGTAGCCTCGCACACGTTGGCGATCTCGTTGATGAAGCTGATCTTGGTGGCGAGGAAGGCGTTGGACGCGTACTTGATCATCTCCGCCGAGGCGACGTCGGTGATCATCACGGGTGAATCGATCCCCTGGTAGAGGCGGGCCACGGCGTCGGCCACGCCTGGCTCGTCCGCTCCCACGACGACGCGGTCGGCATGCATGAAGTCCTCGATGGCCGTCCCCTCGCGCAGGAACTCCGGGTTGGACGCGTAGTGGATGTGGCGATAGCCCCGCAGGTCCAGTTCGGCCTTCACCAGCGCCCCCGTCCCCACGGGCACGGTCGACTTGGTGACCAGCACGCGCTCTGCTGCATCCAGCGGCAGGCCGTCGAGCACCTGCCAGATGCGGGATAGGTCGGCATCGCCGGAGTAGGTGGGCGGCGTGTCCACGCACAGGAAGATGAACTCTGCGGACGAGTAGGCGGTAGCCAGATCCGTGGTGAAAGCGATGCGCTCGCCGGTTGGCGGCGATGAGCTCGGGCAGGCCCGGTTCGTAGATAGGCACGCCACCGCCGCGGAGCAGCTCGATCTTGTCCGCATCCACGTCGAGGGCGATGACTTCGTGACCGAGATGCGCCATGCAGGCGGCCGTCACCAAGCCTACGTATCCGGCACCGACAACAGCCAGACGGCTCACCATGTCCTCCTCATGGCTAGGTTCAGCTAGCGGGTCCTCAGAAACTCTTCGACAGCCTTGACGAATCCCTGAACGATCTTGTCCTGGTAGGCGGGGGACGCAAGCAGCCTGTCCTCGGCCGGGTTGGTCATGTAACCCGATCTCGGTAAGTATGGCAGGCACGTCCGACCAATTGAACCCGGTGAGGTCGCTCCGGCGTGGATGCCGTCGTCGTCGGCCCCTGTCGCCGCCACCAGATGGCGCTGCGCCAGCTCCGCGGCTGCCTTGGACTCGGCGGCGATGTCGTCGGTCCAGCCCTTGATGGAGGCCGGGTAGAGCGTGAACAGGCCGCTGACCGATCGGTCGGCCGCGCCGTCGGCGTGGAGGCGGACGAAGAGGTCGGCGTCCGCCGCGTTGGCCAACTGGGCTCGCTCGATATTGGAGATATCCACATCCTGGCTCGTCCGGGTCATGACGACGGCGATCCCGGCTGCCCAGAGAGCGTCGCGCAACTTGAGGCCGATGGCGAGCATCACCTCGCTCTCCGGGGTCCCCGTGACCACGCCCGCCGTGCCGCTGCTGACCTTGGCCTTCTTGGTCGACGACCTGGGGCCGACAGGCTCCAGATCGTAGTTCGCTCTGCCCTGGTGACCCGGGTCGACCACCACCAAGCCGATGATCCGAGCGGTGGTGGGGGTGGTGGCCGTGGTCGAGATGGTGGCTGTGCCGGGGTGGTGGCGGTGCTGGGGGTGACGTCTGTGGTGGAGGTTGCGGCGCCAAGCGTGGAGGTGGCGGTGCTGCCCGGCAGAACGCCGGGCCGGGACGTCGAAGAGGAAGCCGTGGTGTCCGTCGGTGCTCCGGGGTCGGCCAGGACGATCGCAACGATGATAGCGGCCAACACAACCGCCGTTCCGGCGCCTGCGAGCAGCAGGCGCAGACGTCTTCGTCGCGACCCTTCTTCTGGAGTTGCTCGACGAGGTCCTGGGTCTCGCTTGCCTGCGGATCCGGCATCAGACCGTCTTGGCCCGGGCGGCGAGCGCCTGCCGCACCAGGGCCATGGCTTCCCGGGGAGACGAGGCGTACCAGATGTCCTTCGTACCCTGCTCGTTCTGAAGGCGCCAGCCTGACAGGATCACCACCGGCCGGCCCACTCTGCCGGCCAGGCCGATCTCGGAGAGGGTGCCGTAGCTCCCGCCGATGGCGATGACGGCGTCGCCCGAACTGACCACGGCCAGGTTGCGGGCGTGGCCGATGCCCGTGGTGACGACGTAGTCGAGATAGGGATTGGCGAGGCACGGTCGTGGCCGGGCAGGATGCCGATGGTGCGTCCGCCGGCCTCCTTGGCTCCGCGCGCGGCGGCTTCCATGACGCCCGCCGAGACCGCCGCAGACCAGCGTGGCCCCGGCTTCTGCCACGAGCCGGCCCACCTCCACGGCCGACGCGTACTCGGCGGCTCCGCACTGGCCGCCGCCGATCACCGAGATGTACTGCGGCTGCATGCGCCTAGGATAGCACCGCGTCGGCACGGCCTCGAGGCGCTGGCCCGGCCCGGCGCGGCCACTCGGCGTCGGCCTTGGCGCGTCCAGCGGCGCCTCACGCATCGCTCCGAGCAGCCGCAGCGCCCGTTCCTTGTCGAGGGGCTCGTTCCAGTTGCCGCACTTGGGCGACTGGATGCAGGAGGGGCAGCCGCTCTCGCAGGGGCAGTCGCGCACCAGGCTGCGGGCGTCGCCGCCCATTCGGCGAAGCGCTCGAAGCCCTGGCGGGAGATGCCCACCCCGCCCGCGTGGCCGTCGTAGATGAAGATGGTGGGCTGCTCGGTCTGGGCGTGGACCGGGGTGGAGAGGCCGCCGATGTCCCAGCGGTCGCACATGGCGAAGAGGGGCAGCAGGGCGATGAGGGCGTGCTCCACGGCGTGGATGGCGCCGGGCAGCCGCACCAGGTCTGCCTCGGTGGGGAACAGCTCGGCAGGGATGGTGAACCACATGGCTTCGGTGACGAACTCCTGGGCGGGGAGGTCGAGCTCCTCGGTGCCCAGGACCTCGTCGCTGCCCGTCCGCTTCTTCTGGAAGGCGACCACCCGGGTGGTGACGGCGATCTGCCCCAGGTGGAGGGAGAGCGGGCCGTGGGCGGTCTGCAGGCTCTCGCTGAGGATGCGGGTGTCGGTCTCGCGCCGGGGCAGGGTGTGGTAGGTGTCCCAGAACGGCCGGACGAGGGCCACGTGGCCTTCCAGGTCGAGCGCGGTGACCAGGTAGGTGTCGCCCATGTGCAGGTAGACCGCGCCGGGATGCAGGGCGGAGAAGGCGGTCTCGGCTCCCTCGGTGCCGACGATGTCGCCCGTCTCTTCTTCGACGATGGTGTACTGCTCGCCGGCGGTGGAGCGCAGGCCGATCTTGGCCGCGGGGAAGTCCGGCGCCGGCGAAGAACCAGGCGTCGCTCTTGCGGCGCACGCAGGCCCTCCTCGGCCGCCTGCTCGAGCGCCGCCGGGAGCCCGGGCCCGAAGAACCGGCTGATCGTCGGCCGTCAGGGGGCCTTCGTAGGCCGCGGCGGCCAGATGGTCGAGGTGGATGAAGGGGTTGGCGAAGTCGATGGTGGCCGCCTCCACCTCGCGGTTCGAGCAGCTCGTCGGGGTGCTTGACGAAGAACTGCTCGAGGGCGTCGTTGCCGGCGACGAAGATGCCCAGGCTCTCGCCCTTGCCCCGGCCGGCGCGGCCCCACTGCTGCCACAGGCTGGCCATGGTGCCCGGATAGCCCACGGTGATGGCGGCGTCGAGGGCGCCGATGTCGATGCCCAGCTCGAGCGCGCTGGTGCTGACCACGGCCAGCAGCTGCCCGCCGAAGAGCATGGTCTCGATGCTGCGGCGCTGCTCGGGCGTGTAGCCGGCCCGGTAGGGGGAGAGGCGCTCGGCGAGCGCGGCGGTCGGTCTCCTTGAGCCGGTCGGCGGTCTGCTGGTAGATGAGCTCGGCGGTGCGCCGGGACTTGGTGAAGCAGATGGAGCGCACCTGGTTGCGCACCAGCTCGGCCAGCAGCTCGGCCGCCTCGCTGTTGGGGCTGCGGCGGACGTTGAGCTCGTCCTCCACCAGGGGCGGCTCCCAGAAGACGATCTTGCGGGCGCCCACCGGCGCGCCGTCGCCACTGATGTGGGTCGACCTCCAGCCCGGTGAGGTTGTCCGCGTGCTCGCGGGCGTTGCGGATGGTGGCCGAGGCCAGGATGAACCGCGGCTCGGCGCCGTAGAAGGAGGCCACCCGCCTGCAGCCGGCGGAGCACGTTGGCCACGTTGCTGCCGAACACCCCGCGGTAGGTGTGGGCCTCGTCGATGACCACGTACCGGAGGTTGAAGAAGAAGTCGTCCCAGCGCTCGTGCCGGGGCAGCAGGCTGACGTGGATCATGTCCGGGTTGGTGAGCAGCACCCGCGCCTTCTGCCGGGCCAGCTGGCGGGCGGCGGTGGGGGTGTCGCCGTCGTAGGTGGCGGTCTCCACCTGTCGGCCGGCCAGCAGGCGGATGCGGCGCAGCTGGTCCTGGGCCAGCGCCTTGGTGGGATAGAGGTAGATGGCCCGCGCGTGCGGGTCGCGGAGCAGGCCGTCGAGCACGGGCAGGTTGAAGCAGAGGCTCTTGCCCGAGGCCGTGCCGGTGGTGACCATGAAGTGCTCGTCCCGCTGGGCGGCGTCCCAGCACTCGGCCTGATGGGTCCACAAGCTGCTTGATGCCCTGGGCGGCCAGCGCGTCACGAGCTGCAGATGCAGGCCGGCCGGCAGATCTGCCGGCCCGGCCCGGCCTGGCGGGCAGCACGGTCTCGTGCTCCACCTGGGGGAAGGTCTCGGCCGAAAGGAGCTCGAACAGCGGGCGCCTGTCTCTCATGAGCACAGGGTAGCCGAGCGGGGCGGATGCGGCCATAGGGCCAAAGGTGGAGACTGAGCGCCGCGGCGGATGCCGCGGCCCCGACCGAAGCGCAGCGGCCGTGCGCTCGCGGCCCCGCTGCCGGCTGCCGCCGGTGCCACCGTCTGGCTACGCGGCCGTCTCAGGGTGATCACCACGATCTGCGGCCGGGCGAAGAACGGAGGGGCGGGAAGATGCTCCCGATGCCGTTGGAGACGATCACCGTCGTCTTGTCGTTCGACCACCATCCCCGTCCGGTACTTCTGCCCGTAGTCGGAGGGCACCGGAAAGGGCCCAGAGACCGAAGAAGGTCATCTGGCCGCCGTGAGTGTGGCCGGAGAGCACCAGGTCGACGCTGCCGGGCGGCAGGAACTCGGCGAAGTCGGGGTTGTGGGAGACGAGAAGGACGAAGTCGTCCGGCCGGGTCCCCTCGATCGTCGGGTCGAGCCGCGGCCTGTCCTGCTGGAAGTCGCTCACCCCGCCCAGCCGGATGCGCTGCCCCGCCTTCTCGATCCAGACGCCCTGTTGTCGCAGCAGGGTGATATCCGGCTCGGCGGCCAGGCCTCGCAATGACCGGTCCGGTGCCTTCGTCGTCGCTGTCATGCTGGCCGTAGTCATGGTTGCCGAGCACCGCGAAGGTCCCAGCGGCGCCTGCAAGCCGGTCGAGTTCCTCGAAAGCCGAGGCCTCATACTCCGTGCTCGCCGTAGACGTAGTCGCCGCCCAGCAGGACCAGATCGGGGTCGAGGGCGTTCACGCGTCGACGAGCCGGCCCACCCGCTCCTGCGAGAAGAACCAGGTCCGGTGGATGTCGGTGAGCAGGACGATGCGGGTGCCGTCGAACGCCGGGGGCACGTCCGGGCTGGTGAAGGTGTACTCCTTGATCTCCAGGCGGTACGTCTCGCTGTACGAATAGCCGACGAAGGCGGCACAGGATGGCGACGACGACCGCCGCCGCGATCACCCATCCTCTGCCCTTCCGCGTTTCGCGCCTGGCAGGCCCGCCACCGCTGCCTGCGGCACCGCTCACAGGGGTCGCGGGCCCGCTACCGCCGGCACCGCCGGCCGAGGCTGCAGGCCCCGCCGTCATCGGCGTCGTCTAGCGCGGCACGCGCACCAGGTCGCGCTCCGCCAGCAGCTCCGCGATCTGGACGGCGTTGAGCGCGGCGCCCTTGCGCAGGTTGTCGGCGACCACCCACAGGTTCAGGCCGTTCTTCACGGTGGGGTCGAGACGGATGCGGCCCACGTAGGTGTCGTCCTGGCCCGAGGCGACGATCGGCATGGGTATAGACCTTGTCGGCCGGGTCGTCCAACGAGCTGCACGCCGGGGGCGGCTGCCAGCAGTTCTCGGGCGCGCTCGACGCTCGAGCGGCCGGGCGAACTGCAGGTTGACCGACTCGGAGTGGCCGTTCTGCACGGGGACGCGCACGCAGGTGGCGGTCACGGCGATGGTGTCGTCGCCCATGATCTTCTTGGTCTCGTCCACCATCTTCGCTCCTCTTTGGTGTAGCCGTCCTCGAGGAACACGTCGATGTGCGGCAGACAGTTGAAGGCGATCTGGTGCGGATAGACCAGCGATCTCGGGGTCTTCGCCGGCCAGGACCTTGGCGGTCTGCTGGACCAGCTCGTTGATGGCCTTGGCGCCGGTGCCGGACACCGCCTGGTAGGTGGAGACCACCACGCGCTTGATCGTGGCCTCGTCATGCAGCGGCTTCATCGCCACCACCATCTGGATGGTGGAGCAGTTGGGGTTGGCGATGATGCCCTTGTGCCAGTCGACGTCGTCGGGGTTGACCTCGGGCACCACCAGCGGGACGTCGGGATCCATGCGCCAGGCCGAGGAGTTGTCGACCACCACGCAGCCGGCGTCGCGGGCGATGGGGGCGAACTTGAGCGAAGTGCCGCCGCCGGCGGAGAACAGGGCCAGGTCGACGCCCTTGAAGCTGTCGGGGGTGAGCTCTTGGCAGATGACCTCCGTGCCGCGGTAGTCGAGCCTCATGCCGGCCGACTTGGCGGTGGCGAGGGCGACCAGCTGTTTGACGGGGAAATCACGCTCGGCGAGGATGCTCCGCATCGCCCGTCCGACGGCGCCGGTCGCGCCCACTACCGCTACCCGGTACTCCTTGCTCACGGTTCCTCCTTGATCCAACTGCTCGACGGAGAAGAGATTCTAGCATCCGGCCGCGCGATGAGGCATCCGCGGACCACTTGAGCGGAATTACATACCACTCTTGCAGGACAGCTGCAGGTCGGCGTGGAATGGGCGCGGTCGCGCCCCCGGCGCGTATTCTCCCGACGGGGGGATGGGCAGTGTTGTAGCTTCAAAGGGAGGTTCGATGGAAGACGCGAGACAACGGAACTCTAACGAGACCGGAGACCGGGACGTCAGCCAGCAAGAGCGTCAGCCGGCGCGAGTTCCTGAAGATCGCCGGGATCGCCGGAGCCGACGGTGGGTGTCGCCGGCGGGCTGGGCGGTCTGCTTGCCGCCTGCGGTGGGACTGAGGAATCCACGACCACGACCGCCGCCGGACCAGCAGTACCGCGGGCGGCGAGACCACCACATCGGCCGGTGGCGAGACCACCACGTCGGCATCCACGGGCGCCGAGAGGGCGGCGAGATCAAGTGCGGCTACGTCGTGCCGGTCACCGGCGCCATGGCTGCGTTCGGTGCTGCCGCCAAGTGGCAGGTCGACTGGATGAACGACGAACATCTGGAAAGACGGCCTGGTCTGCGGCGACGGCAAAGCTTACAAGATCAACGCCATGATCGGCGACAGCCAGTCCGACTCCAACCGTTCCGCACAGGTGGCCGCCGACCTCATCAACAACGAGGGCGTCAGCCTCATCGGCGGTAGCTCCAGCGCGGCTAACGTCATCCCGGTGCGCGGATACGGCCGAATCCTTCGGGTGCCCCGGCATCTACTACGACTGCCCGGGCGACGCCTGGGGATCGAGCCTCACCGAGGCCGCCTCAAGTGGAACTGGTGCGCGTGGTGGGTCGGTAAGGACGTGGTCGGGCAACTTCCTCGGCATGTGGGAACAGATCCCGAACAACAAGGTCGTGGGCGCTCTCTGGGAGAACACGGCTGACGGCGTCAACTTCGCCAACGTACTCCCCGGCCTGTTCCAGGAGCTCGGCTACACACTGAGCGACCCGGGTCTGTATCCGGTCGGCACCGAGGACTACACCGCGATCATCAACCAGTTCAAGAAGGACGGGGTGGAGATCGTCTGCGGCATGGCCAGCCCGCCGCGACTTCTCGAACTTCTGGAAGCAGGCCGTGCAGCAGGGCTTCAAGCCGCCAATCTCCACCGTGGCCGAAAGCCCTGCTGTTCCCCGACGGGGTCGACGCCCTGGGCGACCTGGGCGACGGCATGACGGTGGAAGCCTGGTACCACCCGAAATATCCCGTACAAGAGCGACGTCACCGGTATGACCGCCGCAGCAGTACTGCGATCAGTACGAGGCCGACACCGGCCTGCAGTGGACCCAGCCGGTCTGCTTCATCGGCTGCTTCGAGCTGTGGACCGACGTGCTACGCCGCACCATGAACCCGATGGACAAGAACTCCATCGTCGAGGCCATAAAGGGCACCAAGGTCACCGCGACGGGCGGCCCGGTCGACTGGACCACCAACCCGGATCCGGTGAGCGGCTACTACAACTTCTGCACCAAGCCGATCGCCGGCGGCCAGTGGGTCAAGGGCACCGGCAAATGGCCGTATGATCTGGTGATCCCTGTGAGCGCGACGCATCCCGACATCCCGGTCGGAGCCGAGATGAAGGCAGTTCAGTACCCGGCGTAGTCCCGGAACTCGTCGGAGACTCTGCCGGGGGCGGCAGGCGCGAGGCGCCTGCCGCCCCCGCTTCGTTCCCGGGAAGATACTGGAGTGGCTTGGCCCAGGGTTCAGGCGAGGGCACGACGGGTCTGCTGCTCGATAGCGCGCGAGTCCTAGCCTCTCTCGCGTAGGGCGGTCAGGAGCGCGTCGCGCACAGCCTGCTCGCTGTAGGGGCGCCTGATCACGGCGGCGATGCCGTGCTGCTCGTGCCCCCGGACGTCTACATCGCTGGACATGACGACCGGGACCCGAAGACCCGACGACCTGAGGGCCGCGCGCTGTCCCAGCCCGCTCGCGCCTCCCGGGCCCATGAGGGCGACGACGGCGACGTCGAAGACGTCACCGGCCGTCACCGGCTCGGTCGGCGCCGAGCGCGCCTCGCCGGTTGCCGTCCCGGTCTGCTCGGGGGCCCCGCATCTCGTGGGAAGGCAACCTAGCGAGATGAGGACGGCAGTCAACTCCTCGCCCCATGGCTCGTTCCCGTCGATGATGAGGACGCGAGCGCCCGTCAGATCCATCGTCTCCGAAAGCGGGCTTTCGGGAGCGGCCTTCATTTCGACAAGCCGCGTCTCGAGCCGGGCCACCTGGGCCTCCAGTTCGAGGATCCGGCGCTGCGCCCGGAGATCCTCGGCGATGAAGATCAGCGCCGAGTCGTTGCCGATGACGTCCCGGAAGGGAGCCGTGGAGAGACGCACCTCCACGGGGCGCCCGTCCTTAGCGTCGAGGACCGTCTCTCGGGGACCTCTCCCGGCTCCGGACGGCACCGGTCCCCATGGCGGTGGGCTGCCGGAGACCTCCGCCGCCCGCCAGCCGAAGACCTTCTCGGCAGCCTTGTTCCACATGGTGACGCGCCCGCACCCGTCGAGGGCCCAGGTGGCAAGGGGCGATGCGGCGATGACCGCCTCGAGGTCGGCGATGGCGTCTCCGCGAGACTGTTCGGCCGCGATGCGAGAAATGGCCGTGCTGGTGGTGGCCCCCAGCGCCATCAGCCCGTTCCGAAGAGACTGCGGTATGTGCGGATAGACGGTGGAACCCACCACCATGGTCGCGAGAGCCGCACAGCGATGGACGATGGGGATGGCTGTGGCCACCCGAGGCGATCCCGGCGCGCCGGTGCCTGCGCGGGCATCCTCACCCGAAGCGATCCGGGCGAAGGCCCGCAAGGCGTCGGGATCGAGGCCGCGTTGTGCGACCAGCTCGGGTTCTCCACCGCCCTGGCTCGGCATGAACACCGCTCCGCAGTCGATGCCCTCCATCAGCAGTGAAGCCATCAGCGCCTCGCGGAGCGCGCCTCTCACGTTCTGGACGCCGGCCAGAGAGGACTGCAGTTGTGCGTCGATGCCGGCTAGTGTCTCCGCTCGCTTCTGCTCGGTGATGTCCTCGACTATCTCGATGAAGCCGGTGGGCCTGTTATCCGGACCTATGACCGGGTGGGCGCGGATGCGTGCCGCGAAGCGGGTACCGTCGTCCCGAAGACCGGTGGTCTCGGTCTCGTGCGCCTCTCCCGTCTCCAGAGCCAGTCGGCCCGGGCAGTGAGGGCAGGGCTCGTCCCTCTTCTCGAACTCCCGATAGCACTTGTTGCCCAGGAGGGCGACCATGGGCTTGCCGTAGAGGCGCTCGTTGGTGCGGTTGACCATCACCAGGTCGAAGTCGACGGAGATGAGGTTCATCCCCGGCTCGGCGTCCGGCCCCGTCGCCCCGAACTGAGCTTCGTCCTGCTCCACAGCCTCTCCGAACTACGCGTTCTGCAGAGGGAATTGTATCTACTCTGGACGGAACCGCCACACTGCCAGGCCGAAGAGCACGGCGATCCAGATCCACACGATGCCCAGAGGTCCCAGCACCTCAGGCACACCCCAGTCTTTGAGGACGATGCCGTGCAGGGAGTCCATGATCCAGGCGCTGGGGAAGAAATGCGCGATGCGCTTGAACGAGTCGGAGGTGATCTCGAGCGGGAACCAGGCTCCGCCCAGCACCGCGAGCAATTGGGCCGTGATGACCGTGGCTGCCACGACGGCCTGCTCCGAGCGGAACAGCGCCGAGAGGAGGAGGCCTGTGGAGGCTGCCAGCACCGATAGCGAGATCATGGTCAAGAGCAGGGCGCCGCCGCTGCCGAAATAGTCGACGCCGAAGGCGAACTGGCCCAGGAAGATGAGCATCGTCTGCTGCAGGAAGGTGATGATGACCATGGCCATCATCTTGCCGCCGACGATGACGTCGCCGTTCGCGCCGGTGGACGCAAGACGGCGCAGAGCCCGCTGCGGCGCTCCCAGGCGACAGCGGTGGCCACGGTGAGCAGGCTGAAGAGGACCCAGTTGCACGAGAGAACCGGTGGACGAGATGATCGAAGCCGCTCGCGTCTTCGATGCTGGACGGTAGCTGCCGGCCTCGGTCCGGCCGACGGTTGCACCGGGGCTGCGGCGCGGAGTCCGCGCCGAAGAGCGGGCTGATTCCAGCAGAGTCTCGTCGAGCCGCCGGCCGGTCTTGATCGCCACCTGCTCGGCCGCCGATCGGCTGCCGAGCAGCCTGTGTTGATCTCGAGACGGCCTTGTCGACGGCCGAGCACCGATTGGGCTCCCGTGGATGTGCTCACCCGGATGAAGGTGACGGGTTGCCGGACGACCGGCCTCCACCGTGGTGCCGAAACCCTCGGGGATGACCAGGGCGGCCGCGACGTACTGGTCGTGGACGGCCAGTCGACCTCGTCTCGGCGGTGGTCTGGAGCGCCAGGAGGGGAGACGCCTCCAGTTTTCGACCAACTGCTGCGCGGCCGCGCTCTGGTCTAGGTTGACGATGGCCACCGGGAGGCGATCGTCTCCCGCTTGGGCTCCGCCGATGAGGATGCCCAGGACGATGGTGAACACCACGGGGAGGACGAGGGTGAAGAGCGCGGCCAGCCGGTCGCGCCGGGTCTGGAGCAGCTCCTTGGTGGCGATGCTCCACGCCCGGCTCATGCGTACCTTCTCCGGAAGAAGAGGGTGGCTGCGCGAAGAAGACCAGGGTGAACCCGAGTACCACCGCACCGGAACGCGATGCTGGCCCAGGAGCCCCCGAACAGAGGAGGTTCCAGCCCTCCAGCAGCCAGCCGAGAGGGCTGATGCGGCGGACCGTCGGCGTACATGCCGGCGGTATTGGCGTCCCGGTGAAGTTACCGCTGATGAGGCCCAAGAAGACGAAGATGGCCGCGCTTCCCGCGCCGGCCTGGGCCGGGGTCTTGGCGAACGACACGGTCAGGAGTCCGAGAGAGCTGGCCACCAGCGCGCCGGCAGAGGACGAGAGCGATGACGGGACCCGACTCTCCCCAGTGCGCTCCCGAGCAGGAGCCGGCCAGCGCCGAGCAGGATCACCGACTGGAGGAGCACCACCAGGAAGACCGCGATGTACTTACCGCCCAGGATCACGACTGCGCGGCGTGGGGGTGGTGAAGAGCCGGGACAGCGTGCCCTCGCGGTGCTCCTCGAGGATGCTGCGGGCGGGGGTGGCGGCGCCGAAGAGCATGAAGAAGAGCATCATGCCCAACAGGACCTGGCGGCGACGGCGTTGGGGCGTGTCGCCGGCCCCCGGGCGTGACGGGTCGCCGCGGATCGAGTGCTGACACCGCTGCTTCCTGCGCCTCGGCGGCGTAGCTCGGCAGCCTGCGCGGCCAGCCGGCAGCCAGTCGTTGCCGGCTCTGTGACACCGTTGGAAGCCGCAAGCTGAGCGCTGCCGCTGCGGCGCCCGCGCGCCGTTGAGCGACTGGATCACTTCCTGCACGACCGACGTGACGATCGCCGGGCCGACCTTGAGCGTCGGGTCGTTGTAGATCTCCACCGTCAGGGAAGAGGCGGAGGCGGCCGACAAGGGCGTGCCGAGGCCCGGGCGGGATGATGACGGCCACCGCCGCCTCGCCTTTGTCCACCAGCGGCCCGTGGCTGCCTCGGGGGTGTCGGCCGTGCTCACGGTCAGCAGATCGGCGAATCCCGGACTGCCGAGCGCGTCGGTGATACGGTGCCGGCCGAGACCTGCGCCGGCGGCACGCCCGCCTGCCCCGGCGCCGCCCGTCCTGGTCGACCACGACGGTCTTGCACCGGAGCGATGGAGTAGTTGTCGCCCGACCCGAAGGCCGCGCCCATGGCGCCCGCGAGCAGCAGGGGCGCCACCAGCATCATCGCCAGTCCGGCCACGCTGCGGTAGGCGTGGCGAACGTCCTTCCAGGCGATGCTGAGTGCGCGCATCCGCTCGGTCTCCGGTCTGCCTAGTCCCTCAGGGCCTGACCGGTGAGGTGCAGGAAGACCATCTCCAGGTTAGGTTCCGCCAGGTTGATCTCGGTGATCCGCGCGCCGGCGTTCGGGCGCGACTCGAAGAGACGGGGCATCAGCGTGTTCGCGTCGTCCACCAGCAGCCAGAGCGCGTCCCGTCCTCCGGCTCGGAGACGCTCTCCACGCCGGGGAGCCCCCGCCACTCGCTCGGCCAGGAGGTGCGCATTCCGATCCAGCGACCAGGTCGATCCGGGTCCGCTCGCCCACCATCTGCACCAGCTCGGCCTGCGTGCCGACGGCGATCATCCTGCCCTGGTCCATGATGCCGATGCGGTCGGAGAGCTCCTGCGCCTCTTCCATGTAGTGCGTCGTGTAGAGCACGGTCACACCCGTGCGCGTTGAGGTCCTTGACCCCGTCGAGGATGGAGCGGCGGCTCTGCGGGTCGATGCCCACCGTGGGCTCGTCGAGATAGAGGAGGCTGGGGCTTGTGCAGGAGTGCGGCGCCGATGTTCACGCGGCGCTTCATACCGCCGGAATACTTGTCCACGCGGTCCTTCTGCCGATCGACCAGGCCGATCAGCTCGAGCACCTCGTCCACCCGCTTGTCGAGCGCCGCCCCGCCCAGGCCGTACATCCGGCCCCAGAACACGAGGTTCTCCCGGCCGCTCAGGTCGTCGTACAGCGCGATGTCCTGGGGTACGACGCCGATGAGCTTCTTGACCTCCTCCGGCTTGCTGGCGACCGAGAACCCGCCCACGCTCGCTTCTCCCGCATCGGGTTTGAGCAGGCAGGAGAGGATGGAGATCGTGGTGGTCTTGCCCGCGCCGTTGGGGCCGAGCAGGCTGAAGATCTCCCCTTCCCTGATCGAGAAGGAGACGCCATCGACGGCGACCGGGCCCTTGGGCGGGTCGAACTGCTTGCGCAGCTTGTCGACGACGATCGCGTCCACGACGTTCCTCCTCGCCTTGGCTTCGAGCACCGATATACTAGCTAAAAGCACTCCGACAATCAGTAATCGTCCGGAGGCGGGATGATGTCGTTCAGCATGCGGAGCAGGATTCCTCTTGTGGCCGCGGGTGTGTTGGTCATTGTGGCGTTGGTCACCTTCTTGATCCTCGATCAGACCGGTGGGCGGACTCGCCGTCGTCGCTGCCGGTGATCCAGATCGGGCAGGTCGATCCCGTCAGGCTCAGTCGGACGCCGCGGGCGAGGCAGGCACCGCGGCCGAGGGTCCTGACACCACGCCCGTGCCGGGCGGGACCGATGGCACGGGCGGCCCGGGATCCGGTACCGCCGGACCCAGCGACTACCGGCACTACCGGAACGAGCGGCGCCACGGGACGCACGGACCACCCCCACTCTCGGGAGGACCGGCACGACCGGAGCGGACGCGGGTCCCACAAGGACGACCGGTGGCCAGTCGACCACAGGCACCACCGGGGGACGGTCCACGGCGGCTAGCACACCGGCGGGCGGACCACCACCGGGCCGGTGCGACGGGGGAAGCGGCCTGCCTCCACGACCAGCACCACCGGGCGTCGGTGATACGCTCATGCGCGTGCTGATCGTCGAAGACGAAGAGAGGGTGGCGGCCTTCATCGCCAAGGGGCTCCAGGGGGCCGGATACGTGACCGAGGTGGCGCCCACCGGCGGAGCCGCGCTTGGGCGTCTGCGGCAGGAATGGGGCGCCCGATCTCGTCCTGCTCGACGTCGGGTCTGCCCGACATCGACGGGTTCGCGGTCCTCGCGGAGATGCGGGGGATCGACCAGGGTACCCCGGTCATCATGCTGACCGCCCGCGGAGACGTGCCGTCCCGGGTGCGCGGACTCGACTTGGGAGCGGACGACTATCTGGCCAAACCGTTCGATTTCGACGAGCTGGTGGCGCGCATCCGGGCGCAGCTGCGCCACAGCCGCCAGCCGCAGGCCTCCGTGCTCGAGTGCGGCGACCTTCACCTCGACCTGAAGACCAGGAAGGCCCACCGCGGCGACCGGACGAGCGATCTGACCTCCCGCGAGTTCGCGCTGCTCGAGTTCCTGATGCGACATGAAGGACAGGTGCTCTCCCGCTCCCAGATCCTCGGCAGCGTATGGGGCTACGGGTTCGATCCGCAGAGCAACGTGGTGGACGTGTACGTGGGCTACCTTCGCGGCAAGCTCGACAGGGCGGGTGAGGACACGATCATCGAGACGGTCCGAGGCGGGGGCTACCGGCTGCGGTGCCGGATGACCAGGAAGGGAGTGACGCCGCCGCTCCGTCTGCCGCTCCGCCGAGGTGAGGCTGCGGCTGACGCTGTGGTCGGTCTTCGCGGTGGTGATCATCGCGGTCGTCGGGGCGGCCGCGATGTACGCCATCCTGTCCCAGCAGCTTCGCGAACGAGCTCGACTCGCGCCTGGCCCAGCAGTCGGCCGGATACCAGGAAGTGATAGCCGATGCCGCCGGACCAGCAGGCCCTGATGGATCTCACTCGCGAGTATCTGGGGAGCGGCCAGGTCCGAACCCTCTGCGCCAGGCGGGCTTCGTGCTCTCCCTGCAGACCGGCGACGGCTCGGTGGTCTCGAACTCCGACGACATCCGGCCCGAGGACCTGCCACAAAGCACGCGAACTCCTCAACGACCGGGAGCCGGTTTCTCACCGACGCGGTGCTGGCCGGGTCGGATTATCGGGTGGCCGGCGGCCCGATCCCTGGACGAAGACGGGATCGCGGAGCGGTGGAATCGCCGGCTCCCTCGCGGATATCGACCTACACCCTCGACAGGCTCCTGCTGCTGCTCGTCGTCGGTGGGTTGATCGGCTGCGCGGCCGTCGGACTGGGTTCGTGGTTCCTCGCTCGGCCGCGCGCTCGAGCCGGTCAAACGGATCACCCGGACGGCGCGAGCCATCTCGCGCGACGACATGTCCAAGCGGATCGACTACCGCGGCCCCAAGGACGAGATCGGGGAACTGGCGGAGACCATGGATGGGATGCTCGACCGCATCGAGACGCGCTTTCCGGCACAGGAGCAGTTCGTCTCGGACGTCTCCCACGAACTCCGGACACCGCTCACCATCGTCAAGGGGCATCTGCAGGTCCTGGACCGAGAGGCAGCGCCCGACGCGGATCTGGTGAAGCAGGAGCACGCTCGTGATCGAGGAGCTCGACGGATGGATCGCCTGATCGCCGATCTGCTCACCCTCGCCAGGGCCGGCCGCACCGACTTCCTTCGAACCGAGCCCATGACGCTGGACCTTTTCCTCACCTCCCTGGCGGCAGGGGCCCCACCTCGGGGATCGGGAGTGGATGATCGACGAACTCCCGGGGGGACGTGGAGGCGGACCAGGATCGGCTCACCCAGGTCTTCCTCAATCTGATGCAGAACGCGGTGGCGCATACGCGCCCGGGGCAGACGATCGCCCTGGGTGGTCGCGGACCGAGGCCGGCGGCGACGGTGCGGCTGTGGGTACGGGACGAAGGCGAGGGGATGGACGAAGAGGTCCGTCGGCATCTCTTCGAGCGGTTCTACCGGGCAAGGGCGACACGGCGGCGGCAGGGTGGGACTCGGGCTTGCCATCGCCCGCGCGCTCGTCGCCGCCCACGGGGGGACTATCGTGGTGGAGAGCTCGCCCGGCGCGGGGGCGCGCTTCACCGTCGAGCCTCCCGGCTCGGAGGCCGCCGGTGTCGCCTGCCGCCGAGAGCGTCCCTAAGAACTTTCTCATCTCGCCTAATCGTCGGTCTCATCAGTCGCCCCGATGCTTGAGACAGTCGGCGAACTGCCGACGGACGTAAAGATCGTCGATCGGAACGAAGGAGGCACAGAATGCAGAAGACGGAAATGGATGATCATCGTGGCCATCATGGCCGCTTGGCCCTTGTTGATCGGTGGGACCGCATACGCGGCGCCGAGCCAGAGCCGGCAAGGGTCCTCAGGCCGGACCCAGAGGTACCGTAGCCCCAGCACGACCTGCACGTGATGCACGCCCAGCACGTGCGTACGACGAGCACTCTTCGGACCACGAGCACCGACTGCACTCCCAGTACGCGCCCAGCGCCAGCTGCGTGGGTGACTGCCGACCAGGTGCAAAGCCGGGACGCAGGTCAAGGCCACGACACAGACCGAGTACGCGCGCAGACTGAGCTGCAGACTCAGGAACAGACCCAGCTCCAGGTCCTGATCAGTCGGAGACCCAGGTCCAGACCCAGAGTCGCCAGCAGACCCAGACCACGCAGCAGGATGGCACGCGTGACGGCACGTGTGACGGTACCCGCGACGGCAATTGCGACGGCGGCGAAGGCAACAGGTACGGTGACGGACGGCACCTGTGATGGCGACGGTACCTGCGACGGTGACGGCGACACTTACGGCCAGGGCACCGGTCAGGGCTGGCGCGGCAACGGGTATCGCGGAGGCAACTGATCGACTGACACGGCACCGTCCGGTCTATGACAGCCGGGGCGCAAGCCCCCCGAGAGGGGGCTTCCGCCCCGGCATCTCTGCCGGCCGCGCCGATGAAAGGGCCTGCCCCCCGGCTGCAGCTCTCTAGCTGAAAATCTCTTCCCGGCTGACGAGCCCTTGTCCATCTTGAAGGCCTTGTGCAGGGCCTTGACCGCCGTCTGCGACCTGGCTCTTGCGGATCACGCAGCTGATCTTGATGGAACTGGTGGAGATCATCTCGATGTTGATGTCGTTCTCGGCCAGGACCTGCGAACATCTTGGCGGCGATGCCCGGGTAGGTCCTCATGCCCGCGCCGACCAGGGTGACCTTGGCCATCTCGTTGTCGGTGTCGAACGAGGAGAAGCCCAATCTCGGTCTTGAGACCGTCCAGGACCGCACTCGATCTTGGGCAGGTCGGCCTCGGCGGCGGTGAACGAGATGTCGGCCGCGCCGTGGGCGGATACGTTCTGGATGATCACGTCGACGTTGACGTTGGCCTTGGCCAGAGCCGTGAAGACCTTGGCCGCCACGCCGACCTTGTCGGGCAGATCGTGGATGGTCACCTTCGCGTCGTCGAGAGCGTAGGTCACGCCGGAGACGATGGCCTGTTCCATGCCTGTTTTCTTCCTGTCCTATCAGTGTGCCGGGGGCGTTGGTGAAGCTGGAGCGCACCCACAGGGGCACGTCGAAGCGGCGGGCCACCTCGATGCTGCGGAGCATCATGACCTTGGCGCCGCTGGCCGTGAGTTCCAGCATCTCGTCGTTGGAGATGAAGTCCAGCTTGCGGGCTTCGGGGACGACCCGCGGGTCGGTGGTGTAGATGCCGTCGACGTCGGTGAAGATCACGCAGGCCTCGGCTCCCAGCGCCGCCGCCAGGGCCACCGCGGTGGTGTCGGAACCGCCCCGACCGAGCGTGGTGACGTCCTGGTCGGTGGATACGCCCTGGAAAGCCCGCGACCAGCACGATCTTGCCCTCGTCCAGGGCCTGCGGATGCGGTGGGGCCGGATGTCGAGGATCTTGGCCTTGGTGTGCACGGTGTCGGTGACGATGCCGGCCTGCGAGCCGGTGAGGGAGATGGCGTCGTAGCCCAGCTCGTGGATGGCCATGGCCACCAGGGCGGCCGAGATGCGCTCGCCGGTGGAGAGGAGCATGTCCATCTCGCGGGCGGGCGGGTTGTCGGAGATCTCCTTGGCCATCTCGATGAGCTCGTCGGTGGTGTCGCCTCGGGCGGAGACGACCGCTACCACGGGGTGGCCCTCCTTGCGGGCCTCGACGATGCGCTGTGCCACCCGTTTCATGCAGGTGGCATCAGCCACCGACGTACCTCCGAACTTCATCACGACGATGTTCGTGCGCTCGGCCTTGCGCTCCTGCCCGCCGATGACGACGTACTGCGAGCCGAGAGCGTCCTCCGTGGCGGGGTAGGCCGCTCTGGCTGGGCTGCTCTTTGTCCGCCACCTGGATCAGTGCTCCGCTGTGAGGTTGCAGACCGTGAATATTATCGGATTTCGGCGATGGATCGTGCTACGCCGGGACTCGTCGTCATAGAGCTCTCGCGCCGTCCGCGTCAGCGCCCGGCCCAGGGTGACCTCGTCGGCGTACTCCAGGTCGCCGCCCATGGGCAGGCCGGCGGCCGGCCGGGTGATGCGCAGGGTCCCGGCCGCACGTGACGGTCTCGAGCTCCTCGGCGATGTAGAGAGCGGTGGCTTCTCCGGCCATGTTGGGGTTGGTGGCGACTATGACCTCGCGCATCTCCTCGACGCGCACCCGGTCGAACAGCTCGGCCAGATGCAGCTTCTGCGGACCGATGCCGTCGAGGGGAGAGAGCGCTCCGCCCAGCACGTGGTAGAGGCCGCGATACTCGTGGGTGCGCTCGATGCTGATGATGTCCCCGGGCTCCTCCACCACGCAGATGGAGGTGATGTCTCGCCTCGGGTCGCGGCAGATGTCGCACAGCTCCTCCTCGGTGAGGTTGAAGCAGCGCGCGCAGAAGCGGACGGTCTCTTTGACCTCGATGAGGCGTGGGCCAGAGGCAGGGCCTCTTCGGGGGGGAGCTTGAGCAGGTGAAAGGTCAGGCGCTGAGCGGTCTTGGGCCCTATGCCGGGGAGCTTGCTGAGCTCGTCGATGAGCTTCTGGACGGTGGGGCTGAACATGCAGCGACGTGCTGGTAGGTGATCGGGCCGGGACAGGCTCGGGACGCGCTAGAAGGGCAGACCGGGGATGTTGAGACCCGACGGTGATGCCGCCCAGCTTCTTGCTGGCCAGCTCCTGGGCCGAGCGCAGCGCCTCGTTGGTGGCGGCCAGTGATCATGTCTTCGAGCATCTCGACGTCTTCGGGATCCACCGCCGCGGGGTCGATCTTGATGCTCTTCATCTCGATGGCCCCGGTGACCTGGACGGTCACCATGCCGCCGCCGGCGGAAGCCTCGACGATCTCGTTGGCCAGGTCCTCCTGCGCCTTGGCCATGTCGGCCTGCATCTTCTGGACCTGCTTCATCATCTTCTGATAGTTGGGGTTCACTGTGGCCTCCTCGGCGTGTCTGAAGGCGGACCTGGGAACGAGTCGCCGTACCTAGCGGGCGGGGCCGTCGTCGATGACCTGGGCGTCGAACTCCTGCTTCAGCACCTGCATCAACTCGTCCTTGCTCAGGATTCTAGCATCTTCCTCTCGGCTCGTCCGGCTCGAGGCTGCTCCTGCGCCGCCACCCTGGTGGCCACCTTGAGCTCCCTGCCCGTGATCTCCCGCAGGGCCTCGGTGATCACCTCCGGGTTGTTGCCGCGGCCGACCTGACCGGCCTGGAACCCGTAGCCGGCGGGGAACTTGATCACCAGCGTGTCGCCCTCCACGCTTCTCCGGACGGCCCTCGGCAAGCACGGCGGAGAGCCCGACCTGCCGCTTCTTGACCGCCTCGAGGACGAGCGGCCACGCGCGCCTGAAGTGGTCGATGTCGGTGCCGGTGAGGGAGCCGGGCTCACGCGGCGGCGCCGCCTCCTCGGTCTCGATCGCGGCGATCACGGCCTCCGTCGCCGCAGCCGGCGCGTCCATGTCGGCATCCGGATCAGGCGCGGGCGTGTCCTCGGGGGCGGCGGGTGGCGGCGCCGGCGCGCCGTCGGAGATCGCGCCGGTCTTGGCGGCCGCCGTCCGCCGCGCTGCGGGTCGCTGCGGCGCAGGTTGCTGTCGCGCGGGCGCGGCGCGCAGGCTGCTGCCGCGCGGGCGGCTCGTGCCGGATGGGCGCCTGCGCATCGATGCGGCGCGCGGTCTGCCGCCGGCACACCGGGTGCACGGTGGCGGTCATCTTGATCAGGGCCAGCTCGAGCTCCAGCGGGGGTCCGAGCCCTGGCGGACCGACCGCATGGCCTCGCCCAGCAGGTCGATGAAGGCCACCGTCTCGGCGGTGGAGACTCGGCCGGCCTGGCTGCGCAGGCGTCTGCTAGTTGCTCCTCGGTCGTGGCGATGCTCGCCGGCGTCTCGTCGGTGTGTTTGACCACGTAGAGGTCGCGCAGGTGGCCCAGCAGGTCCTTGATGAACTGGGCGTAGTCGGTGCCGCCCTGGCTGAGGCGCTCCACGAACAGCAGCGCGCCCTGGGTGTCGCGCTCGTGCACCAGGTCGACCAGCTCGAACAGCAGGTCGTGCTGGACCACGCCCAGGATGTCGAGCGTCTCCTGCAGGGTGAGTGCCGCCGGAGTAGGTGGAGAGCTGGTCGAGGATGCCGATGGCGTCGCGGAAGCTGCCGCCCGCCGCCCGGGCGATCACCGTGAGCGGCGCTCTCGGCGACCTCGATGCCCTCCTGCGCGGCCACGCCGGCGAGCACCTCACCACTTCCCTACCGAGGGCCGGCGGAAGTCGAAGCGCTGGCAGCGGGACAGGATGGTGGCGGGCACCTTGTGGGGCTCGGTGGTGGCGAGCACGAAGATGGCGTGCGCCGGAGGCTCCTCCAGGGTCTTGAGCAGGGCGTTGAAGGCCTCGGGGGTGAGCATGTGGACCTCGTCGACGATGTAGACCTTCATCCGCCCTTCGACCGGGGCGAAGTGCACCTTGTCGCGCAGGTCGCGGATGTCGTCGATGCCCCGGTTGGAGGCGGCGTCCATCTCGATCACGTCCATGCGACGCTGCCCCGGCGGATGGCCTCGCAGTGCGGGCAGGTGCCGTCGGGCGTCGGCGGTGGCCTTGCCCTGCCCGGCCTCGCAGTTGAGGGCCATGGCCAGGATCTTGGCGGTGGAGGTCTTGCCCGTGCCGCGCGGACCGGTGAAGAGATAGGCGTGGCTGACCCGGTCCTGGTTGATGGCGTTGACCAGAGTGCGGGCGACGTGCTCCTGCCCGATGATGTCCTCGAAGCGCGTCGGGCCGGTACTTGCGATAGAGGGAGACGGACATGCGCCGAGCGGCTCCTTGACCTAGCGAGTGGCGCTCGGAAGCGCTCGCGCGATGCCGGATTATAGAAGCGACCGTGCACCCACCGTCGAAGACAGACCTCCGAGCGTCCGCCGGTAGCCAGCTCAAGCCAAGCTACCCCGCGGCACATGAAAGAGTCCGCTTAGGGCTGCTACCTTCCGGTCCTGACCCGGTTCACGGATTTCCATTGCGCAGGACCTGGCCGTCAACACCACACGCCGGCGTCAGACCTCACAGGCCCGCTCCTCGGGTGGGGATTCAGCCCCGCTGAAGCGGATTGCGGGTACAGGGCACCGCTAGCTCCCCACCTAGCACGGTCGCGGGGAGTATACAGCAGCGGGATGACAGGCGGAGTGGGAGGGATTCGAGGGTCTGCGAGTGGGAGGGATTCGCCGCGCTTGCTTCGCAATCGCCGTCCTCGCCTCGTCTCCGGCTCGGCTCGGACCGCTCGCTGCTCGACAGTCCAAAGGGACGGCTCGCTTACGCTCGCGCCCTCGCGGGTTCGGAATCCGGCCTGCACGAGCGAGCCCCTGATGAGTGCTAGGCGGAGTGGGAGGGATTCGAACCCTCGAGACGAGTTACCCCCGCCTACACGATTTCCAGTCGTGCTCCTTAAGCCAACTCGGACACCACTCCGCGCGGCACGACCGGCCCGGAAGCAGGCGCGATTATAGCCCACCAGCCTATGGCCAGGTGGGCTGCCCCCGACCACCACCGTCCAGATGATCAGCGTCAGACCGGCGAGCCAGAGCCCGGGGACCATGAAGGCGCCGATGGGGTCGTGGGTGATCTCTGAAGGAGGAAGGATCCACAGGCTGGCGGCGACGATGGCGACGCTGGCCGCGATGGCGGCGATGATCTGTCCGCCGCCGACGCCCATGTAGACGATGACGACGCCGTAGGTGGCCAGAGAACCGAGGCACGAAGAGCAGTCGCTCCGCGCTCCGGAGAGCCGCTGGCCGGCGCCCTGCCCGACGAGGATGATGGCCATGGTGGCCAGGAAGAAGCCGAACCCCAGCAGCAGGTAGCCCAGCTCGACGTCGAGGAACTGGATCTTGGCGGCGAACTCGCCTCTGGGCCAGGACCTCGGGCATGCGCCCGGTAGAGGGCGTGGCCGGCGGTGTGGATGCCGTAGCCGATCAGCCCGATGGACAGCCCCACCCAGAACATCCAGGCCCAGGGGCTGGAGATGACCGCGTAGACGTTGAGCGTGCCCCGGTTCGATTGGGTGAGCACCAGGAAGAGGCGGGTGAAGGCGAACGCCGACAAGCGCGGGCAGGAGCACCAGGAAGACCAGATCGAAGGGGGTGTGCGACCAGGACCCGGTCGGGTACGGCGGCGCCGGCCCGTAAGGCCCTGGAAGACCTCCCAGGCGACCAAGCGAGATCATGACCCAGAAGACGCTGCGGGCGACCGGCGCGGTAGCTCGTATCTGGGCGGCGCTTCCTCTCACGTCCTCCCCCGATCACTGCCCTCGACGCCTGCCCCTTGTCCAGGGACGCGGCGCCGTCATTCTATCGCTCTAGAGGATGAAGGGGATGAGCGCCTTGCGCTCGCGCGGGTAGTCGGGGAACTCTCGCGGTACCAGCGGTGGGTCTTGATGGCCCGCGGCGCCAGGTTGGCCACCGTCCAGACGAAGAACGCGGGGGCTCCGGGGTTCCAGCAGGCCAGCGCCCAGCCGCCCCATTCCACCATCTCGCCCAGGTAGTTGGGGCAACTCACGAAGCGGTAGCCGCCGCCGTAAGGGATCTTGTACCCGCGTCTCGCCGCCTTTGCGCAGGCCGATGAGCACCCGGTCGGAGTGCTGGTTGAGGGCGTATCCCAGCCAGAAGAGCACGAAGCCGATGATGAAGCGGGGGTCGAGTAGCCAGGAGACCTGCGAGGTCGGGCCCCAGGGTGAACAGGTAGCGGGCGTTGAGGTAGCCGTTGCCGACGTTGAAGGCAGCACCCATGGCGATCACCGACATGGTGATGCTCGGCCGGCTGCTGCGCAGGCGGAACGGGTAGATGAAAGAGCGGTGCAGGTAGTGCGCCACCCACATGAACAGCAGGACGATCGCGACCGGGTTCGCCTTGCTGGTCGCCCGATGGCGTAGAGCACCACGAAGGTGATCAGCGAGGGGGACTCCATGAGCACCCAGCCCCAGCGGGCGCTCATACGCGGTCCCCAGCCGCCGCGGGTGAAGCGGCCGTAGGGAGCGGTCACGAAGAAGAGGGCGACGAAGGTGACGACGGCGAGCGCCATCCAGGCGATGACCAGCCAGTGGTAGAAGGTCGTCTCGTCCATCCCAGCACTTATATCACGCGTGACGCGGGTGCGCGTGGGGGACACGTGGTGATACGCGCGGCCGCTCGGGCGCAACCTCGCGCCGCGTGGCGCCCGCCTCTGGCGGGCCGTGTACGCGCGTGTACCCTGAGCCGATGCAACAGATCGTCGACCATCATCGGGCCCACGGTCTTCGCCATCGTCCTCGGCTACCTGTTCGGCCGGCTGAGCCCGGCGAGCATGGTCCCCTCATCGACGTGGCCATGTACGTGGCCACGCCCTGCCTGGTCTTCAGCTCCATGTACACCAGCGACATCGTGCTCGAGCGAGGCGGTGCAAGCTCGTGGGCATCGCTGCTCTTCGTCATGGCGGGCACGTTCGTCGTGGCCTGGGCTGGTGTTCGCCGTCTTGCGGCAGAAGCACTCCGGGCTCTATCTGCCCATCGTCTTCGCGAACATCATCAACATCCCCCTGCCCATCATCTACCTGGCCTTCGGAGAGGAGGGAGTGGCTCAGGTCATGCTCATGTACATCCCCCAGGCGCTTCTGCTCTACTCGGTGGGCGTCTACGTGGCCTCCGGGCAGGGGATTGAGGCACGGGCCTGCGAACCATGCTGCGTACGCCGCTCATCTACGCGGCCGTCCTGGGGCTGGTGCTCAACCTGCCGGGGTGTCTCTCTGCCGACGGTCGTCGTCGAACTCGGTCGAGTTCATGGGCCAGGCGGCGGTGCCGCTGATGCTGCTGGTCCTGGGGATGACCATCGCGGCGGTTCCGCTTCACCCAGATCCCACTCACCCTGGTGGCGGGCTTCATCCGGATGGGGGTGGGCTTCGCCCTCGGGCTGCTGGCCGTGTGGTTACTGGGCTTGACGGCATCCCCCGGGCGGTGGTGATCTTCGAGTCGGCCATGCCGGGAGCGGTGGTCGCGCGGTGCTCTGCGTCGAAGTACAAGAACGAAGCGGAACTGGTGTCCTCGGTGGTATTGGCGACGACTCGTCGCCGCCATCGTCGTCGATCCCGGCTCTGCTTGTACTACCTGACGTAAGGACCGCGCAATAATGAGGCCGCAGTGGACGTCGACCGCAGCATCACGGCCGAAGGGCTCACCCGCGACTTCGCGGACCTGAGGGCGGTCGACGGCGTCGACCTGGCGATCGAGTCCGGACAGATCTTCGGCTTCCTCGGCCCCAACGGCTCGGGCAAGACCACGATGGTCACGGATGCTCACCACGATCCTCGGCCGACCGCGGCTCGGCCCGGGTAGCGGGCTTCGACGTGTCGAAGGACCAGCGCGAGGTGCGCGAGCGCGTCGGCGTGGCGCTGCAGGAGGTGGGGCTCGACGCGCTGATGACCGCCCGGGAGATGCTCGTCCTGCAGGCCCGGCTGTTCCTGGCCGACACGGCCGCGGCCCGGGCGACGGCCGAGCGTCTCCTCAGCGACTGTGGGCCTCCAGGACGTCGACCCCAAGAAGCGGGTGGGCCAGTACTCGGGAGGCATGAAGCGCCGCCTGGATCTGGCTCTCGCCCTGGTCAACGACCCGCTGGTCCTCTTTCTCGACGAGCCGACCACCGGGCTCGACCCGGCGAGCCGTACCGCCATCTGGGAGGAGGTGCGCCGTCTCAACGCCGAGCAGGGCATGACCATATTCCTGACCACCCAGTACCTCGAAGAGGCGGACAGGCTTGCCGACGAGGTGGCCATCATCGACAGGGGCAAGATCGTGGCCCAGGGCGCGCCCCGCGCGCTGAAGAAGGCCATCGGCAACGAGGTGGTGACTCTGTCGTTCGCGTCGGAGGAGGTGGCGCGCGCGGCGCGGCGGTCGCTCGAGCGGTCTCGCCCCGGACGGACGGCTGGCGGGGCGCGATCTGCTCTGCTATTTCTCCGCGGCGGCAGTACGGCTCCCCGAGCTGATCAGGACGCTGGACGAAGCCGGCAGTGGCACTCGAGGGGCTCACGGTCAGCGAGCCCACGCCTGGACGACGTCTTCCTGCAGGCGACCGGTCATCGTATGACGCCTGCCGGGAGCAGGATGAGAGCACCGGGCGATCGCAGGAGGCGGCAGCGAGAGCATGACCGACATCCTGCTCCTCGTCGGGCGTTCGCTTGCGCAACAGCCTGCGGGTTCCCGCGGCGCTCATGCCGAACATCGCCATCAGCGTGTTCTTCCTGTTCGTGTTCAACTCGGGGCTGTCGTCGGTGGCCAACCTGCCCGGGTTCAAGGGCTCCTATCTGGCCTTCATCATCCCGGTCTCGATCGTGTCGGCCTCGGTGGGCGGAGCGGGCAACGCCGGGTCAGTCCTGGTTCGCGACATCGAGTCCGGGCTACTTCACGAAGCTCCTGCTGACCCGCAGCTTCGCGGTTGGCCCTGGTGTGGGGGCCGATGGTCGCGGGAGCGGCTCTGCTGGTGGCGCAGGTGGTGCTGATCCTTGTGCTCGGGCCTGGTGCTCGGTCTCGAGTCGGCGAGCGGCCCGGGTGGGCCTGCTCGTGGTGCTGTTCTTCGCCTTCATCTGGGGCATGGCGTTCGCGGGCTATGCGGCTTTCATCGCTCTCAAGACCAAGAACGCCGCGGCCGCCGAGGCGGCCACCTTCGCCTTCTTCCCGCTGATATTCCTGTCGACCACCTTCGTGCCCAAGGAGTACATCACGGCTACCTGGCTCAAGTGGGTCGCCACCGTCAACCCGACCACCTACGTCTACGACGCCATGCGTTCTTTGCTCATCGACGGCTGGGTCCTGAAGCCTCTGCTGATCGGGGCGGGGGTCGTTCTGGGCTTCGCCACCCTGACCGGTCTGCTGGCCCTGCGCCAGGCCCGCCGGGCGACGCAGCTGGGCTAGGAGCCTCCTGGGGCTGGCGTCGGGCTGCCGTCAGGCCGCCGTCGGGCTGCCGACCTGCTAGCATTCAAGCGCAGGCCGACGTGAGGAGATATCCGTGCAGGCAGGGCCCTTCCGAGTGGCGGCCGTCCTCTTCGACTTCGACGGGACGCTGACCGTACCCGACACGCTCGACTTCGCTGCGGTCCGCGCGCGGTGGGCTGTCCCGGCGGGCATGGGGCTGCTCGAGTTCCTGGCCGGGATCGAGGACCCCGAGGAGCGGCGCGGCCAAGGAGGCCGTGCTCGAGGCCATGGAGATCGAAGCCGCCGAGCAGACTCTCGAGAACAGGGGGGCGACCGAGCTGGTGGAGTCGCTCCACCGGAGTGGCGTCCCCATGGGGATCATCACCCGCAACACGCCGCGAGTCGGTGGAACGTTCGCTCGCGCGGCTCCCCGGCATCGACCCCGACTGGTTCGGGGTCATCGTGACGCGCGATCTGCCCCTCAGTCCCAAGCCCTTCCCCGACGGCGTCCACTACGCCGCGGAGAAGCTGGGGGTCAACGTGGCCGAGATGCTGGTGGTGGGCGACTACGCTTTCGATATCGAGGCGGGGAAGCGGGCCGGGAGCCCTGACCATGTACCTGTACAACGATCCGCGAGAGCCCTTCCACGGAGAAGGCGCGGACTTCGTGGTGCACTCGCTGGACGAGGCGCTGGGGGTCATCCGCCAGCGGGCTGCCTCTCCCTGCCGGCAAGCTGCCGGCCGATCTGCTCGAGCGGAGCTTGTCGGGACTCTCCGGATCGCCCTGCTGATCCCACGGTGCTGGTGGGGGCGGCGATCGGGCGAGGACGCGGCAGCGGTGGACGTCGGCGATGCGGAGGTGCTGGTGCTGGCCTCGGACCCGGTCACGCTCGCCGCAGACTCTCTCTCGCTCTACGCGGTGATCGTGAACGCCAACGACGTGGCCACCAGCGGCGCGACCCCGCGCTGGCTCGTGACCACCCTGCTGTTCCCTCCGGGGTCGACCGCCTCGGAGATCATCGCTCTGATGGCCGATATCCAGGCGGTATGCAGCCGGTTCGGGGTCTCTCTCTGTGGCGGCCATACTGAGGTCACCGACGCGGTGTCCCGCCCGCTGGTGGTGGGGACCATGGCGGGGACCGCCCGGAGGTGATGAGCTCCTCGACAAGCGCCGGATGCGCCAGGGCGACCGGATCCTCCTGACCAAGGCGGTGGCCGTCGAGGGTACGGGCCTGATCGCCCGGGAGTTCGGGGACCGGCTGGCCGCGGCAGGCATGACCGACGGCTGAGATCGGCGGAGTGCGGCGCCTTTCTCGAGCGCATCGGTATCCTCGACGAGGCCCGGATCGCCCGGTCGTTCACCGGGGTGAGCGCGCTTGCACGACGTGACCGAGGGCGGTCTGGCGACGGCGGTGAGGGAGTTGGGCGCAGCCGGCGGCCGCCGGCTGCGCCTCCATCTGGACCGCATCCCCATCTACCCCCAGACGGCCCGGATCTGCGGGCTTCTCAGGCCTCGACCCTCTGGGGCTCATAGGGTCCGGCAGTCTCCTCATCGCCTGTGCACCGGCGGAGGCGCAGGCTCTTGTCGAAGCCCTTACAGCCGCCGGTATCGCCGCGACCGACATCGGCGAGGTCCTGGAGGAAGGTCAAGGAGTCGAGGCCTTGCGCCGGGGGGGACCCGCCGTGCTGCCCAGCCTTCGAGCGCGACGAGGTGTCCCGGCTGGAGCGGTAGATCCGCGGCGGAGATGCGCCGGGCGGAACCGCCGCGGCGCGCACCGTGCCGGGCTGCGCCGGGCATAGCCCTCGCGCTCCGCTTTTCGCCGGCAGCGCGGGGAGCCCCCGGTATAATCCCAGGTGATGAGCACGTTTCTTCACGCCTTCCGCTCCCTGCGCAATCGCAACTACCGGCTCTTCTGGTTCGGGCAACTGGTCTCTCTGGCCGGCTACTGGATGCAGGATGTCGCGCTGAGTTGGCTGGTCCTCAGTATCACCGACTCGCCGGTGGCACTGGGGCTGACCATGGCCATCCGCTTCTTCCTTCGCTGATCTTCTCTCTCTACGGGGGCGTGCTCGCCGACCGGCTGCGCAAGCGACGGGCCATGATCTACTTCGAAGCCATGCAGCTCGTCGTCGCTCTCGCACTGGCCATCCTTACCTCCACGGAGCTGATCACCGTGACCATCATCTACGTCCTCGCGGCCGTGCGCGGGATGATCGACGCGGTGGAAGGGCCCACACGCCAGGCGTTCGTGCCGGAGATGGTGGGCACCGAAGACCTCACCAACGCCATCGCGCTCAACTCCACCGCGTTCAACGCTTCCCGCATCATAGGGCCGGCTCTCGGCGCGGTGGTCATCACCGCCTTCGGCATCGCGGCCTGCTTCTATCTGAACGCGGTCAGCTTCCTGGCGGTCATCATCGCCCTCCTTGTCATGCGGGTGAGCGAGCTGCACCTGGTCCCCCGGCCTCCTCGCGAGCCCGTGTTCACCCAGCTTCGGGCGGGTCTGCGCTACGCGCGCTCCACCCCCGACGTGGTGGTCGTCCTCATCGTGATGGGCTTCATCGGCGCGTTCGGGTACAACTTCACCACCCTCGCTCCGCTGGTGACCAAGTATGTGCTCGACGCCGGACCTTCGACCCTGGCGCTCTTGACGACGTCGATGGGGGTCGGCGCCGTCGTGGCCGGGCTGTTCGTCGCTTATCGCGGCCGGCCTACGCAGCGGCTCCTCTTGTCGTCGGCTGCGCTCTTCGTGGTGATGCTGGCGGCGGTGGGAGTGTCGCAATGGATCCCGGTGTCGGTGGTCCTGATGTTCGCCATGGGGATAGTGGGGGTACTCTTCATGACCACTGCCAACACCCGGCTGCAGTTGGCCGTGCCCGGACACATGCGGGGGCGGGTGATGGGTATCTACGCCCTTCTCTTCGTGGGGACCACGCCTATCGGAGCCTACCTCATGGGCCAGCTGGCCGAGGCTGTCGGCGTCACGGTGATGGTGCTGATCATGGCCGCCCTCTGCGCCGTCGGTGTAGTGGCCGGCGTCGTCTATATCCGCCGGGCGGGGACGGGCGACTTCGTGCTGGATGGCGACGGGCCGGGCGGCGACAAAGCGGAGGACGGTCTGCAGGTGGAGGATAGGCCGCAGGCGGGGTAAGCTGTTTGGTAGGGCGACCAGGAGGGGATATGCGCCGTTTCTCATGGGTTCGGCTCGGGTCAGGCACAGCTGCCGGAGTCGTCGCTGCCCGGCTCGCAGCCGTCGTAGCTACCGCGGTCGTCTCGCTGTCGATAGTCGTCCTCGCCGCAGGATGTGGGGGGATCCTGGGGTCCGAGGGCACCACCTCCACCCAGGTCTCGGCGACGCAGCAACCCGTCACCACGGTGCCGCCGGGTGGCGAGTCGGGGTCACCGGGCACCACGTCCTCGACCGGGGAGCCGCCGACCGGGCAGCCGCCGACCACCCTGTCCTCCGCGGCCCTCGCGGCCTACACCGGCTCGTCTGAGGGGGGCGACCCCTACTTCCCCTCCAGCGGCAACGGCGGCTACGACGTACAGCACTACGCCATCACCCTCGATATCGATCCCGAGAGCGGCCACATCGTCGGAGAGACGACCGTGGACGCCATCGCCACTCAGGAGCTGGCGGCCTTCTACCTCGACCTGCTCGGTCTGGAGGTATCCGCGGTGGAGGTGGACGGGAAGGCGGCGGAGTTCAAACGTGAGGGGCAGGAGCTGAAGATCGTCTGCCCGGCGATGGTGGCTGCCGGCAGCCGGTTCTCGGTGAAGGTGTCCTACGCGGGCGTCCCCACCCCGCTCAACGGAAAGCAGTTCGCACTGGGCTGGCAGAAGGTCGGCGACACCATCTACACGCTCGACGAGCCCCAGGGGGCGGCTTGCTGGTTCCCGGTGAACGACACTCCGGCCGACAAGGCCACCTACGGGTTCCGTCTCACCGTACCCGAAGCCTACACCGCTACCGCGAGCGGCAGACTCGTCGGCAACGAGGCGACCAGTACGCCTGGCGGGGAGACGACCCACACCTACTCGTGGCAGATGGACAAGCCCATGGCCAGCTACCTGGCCGCGGTCACTGTCGATCGCTACGTGGCCGAAGAGCGCCCCGAATCTCGCACGGGGGTGGCGATGCGCGACTACTACGCCGTCGATCTGGCCGCCGCGGCCCAGAAGGCCTTCTCCCGGACCGCCGAGGTGGTCGATTACTTCAGCGGCCTGTTCGGTCCCTATCCCTTCGAGGAGTATGGAGTCGTGGTGCCCGATGTGGACATCGGAGCCGCCATGGAGAACCAGACCCTTTCGCTGTTCGGCCGCGACGTCCTCACCAAGCGTATGTCCGACCCGGTGGCCGGGCCGTTGTTCCTTTCCCACGAGCTGGCTCACCAGTGGTTCGGGAACAGCGTGACCATCGAGCAGTGGGACGACATCTGGCTCAATGAGGGCTTCGCCACCTACGCCAGCTGGCTGTGGCTGGAGCACGACCTGGGCTCCGAAGCGCTGGAGACGATAGTGCGGCAGACCCAGGACACGGTGAGCAAGTCCATCGAGCCGCCTCCCGGCGAACCCGGTAACGGCCACCTGTTCGGGGTGAGCACCTACCTGAGGGGCGGTCTCACCCTTCACGCCCTGCGGCTGGCGGTGGGCGACGACACCTTCTTCCGCATCCTGCGCACCTGGACCGAGCGGTACAAGTACGGCAATGCGGAGACGGCGGACTTCGTCGCCCTGGTGATGGAAGAGGTGGGGCAGGGGTCCTCGGCGGAGATCGAGAAATTGTTCGAGGCCTGGCTCTACGGACAGGAGATGCCGAAGTTACCGGCGACCCCGTGATGAGCACCGAGGCGGGCAGGGCGCTGGATCGTTTGGCGCGTGCCCGCAGCTTTCTCAGTCGCGACTTTCTTCGCTATCTGGGACCCGGATTCATCGTCACGGTCGGCTTCATAGACCCGGGCAACTGGGGCACCAACATGGCCGCGGGCAGCGAGTTCGGGTACGCCCTCCTCTGGGTCGTCACATTGGGTACCCTGATGCTGATCCTGCTCCAGAGCATGTCCGCGCGGCTGGGGATCGTCACCGGGCACAGCCTGGCGTACAACGTGCGCCGGAGGTTCTCACGGCCGTGGACCGGGGTCTTCGGCGTGAGCATAGTCCTGGCGTGCATCGCCACGGACGTGGCGGAGCTACTCGGCGGGGCGCTCGGTTTTCAACTCCTGTTCGGGTTGCCGCTGCCGGTCGGCGGGATCATCACGGCGGGCCTCAAGATTCTGCTGATGCTGACCGGGAGGTATCGACACATCGAGCGTATCGTCGTGATCCTCATCGGGATCATCGCCGCCTGCTACCTGGTGGAACTTGCTCTAGTGGACCCGGACTGGGCGACAGCGGCTCGGAGCGCATTCACTCCTAATCTGAGCGCCGCGAGTGTCGCCGTGGCTATCGGGATGTTGGGTGCCATCGTCATGCCGCACAACATCTATCTGCACTCGAACGTCGTCCTCAACCGGGAGCAGCCCAGCGACGACGAAGGGCGCCGCCGCCTGATCACGTACGAGTTTGGAGACACCACCTTGGCCATGGGCATGGGGTGGATGGTCAACTCCGCGATGGTTGTCGTGGCAGCCGCCGTCTTCTTCGAGCACGGCATTTCGATCACCAGCCTTTCTCAGGCATCGGCGACACTGGAGCCGCTTGCCGGCCGTCTGGCCCAGCTTCTGTTTGGCATAGGGTTGCTTTTTGCCGGCTTGGGCTCCAGTTTCACCTCCGCGATGGCCGAGGTGAACGTGCTCACCGCGTATCTCGGACGGCCCGAGGACTCGCGGACCAAGCTGTATCGCATCAGTCTGTTCGTGCTGGCTATTCCCGCGCTTGCGGTGGTTGCCAGCGGGATCGACCCTCTACAGGTGCTCATCTATAGCCAGGTCGCACTGAGCATCCAGTTGCCGTTCACCATCATCCCTCTGCTTCTGCTGGTCGGGAGCCGAAAAGTCATGGGAGCGTTCGTCAGCGGCAGGATCGAGCGCGTGCTTGCCATCGCCGCGGGAGCCCTGGTGATCGTCCTGAACATGCTGTTCCTCTACGATCTTGGGGGAGGTAGTTTCTGATGTACGAGCGCATACTGGTCCCTCTAAAGGGAGACAGTACCGATGACGCGGTGATCGCGCACACCCGCTCGCTGGCGAGACTGGCGGGGGCAAGAGTTACTCTTCTGCGGGTGATCCACAGTCACTCGCGCGAGGAAGCATCCTATCTCGAAGAGCAGACTCGGGCGTACCTGGACGGGCAGGCGGCCAAGCTGGCCGCGGAGGGAGTGTCCACCGAGGGGAGGATCGCGGTGGGTGAACCTGCCCCGGCCATCGTGGCGATGGCCCGTGATCTCGGCTCCGACCTCATCGTGATGGCCACCCACGGGCATCGTGAGATCCGCCACGTGTTGATGGGCTCGGTGACGGAGGACGTGGTGCGCACCGGGACAGTCCCGGTGCTGCTCGTACGTCCACCGGCGCTGCCGGGAGCCTCGGGGGCCGAGGGAGCGGGGCGGTAGTGGACGGGGTCTGGCTGGCGCTCGGTCTCACCATCTTCGCCGGTCTCGCCACCGGCATCGGCAGTGTCATCGCGTTCGGCGCCAAGCGGTCCAACTACCGTTTCCTCGCGGTGGCCACCGGCTTCTCGGCCGGAGTGATGCTCTACGTTTCGTTCGTGGAACTCTTCCCTCAGGGCACGAGCGCGCTGGAGGAGGCATACGGCGAGACCTGGGGGGTGGTGGTGAACGTGCTCGCCTTCTTTGGCGGCATCGTCCTGATGGCCATCATCGACTTCCTCATACCTTCGGCGGAGAACCCCCACGAGACCCACGCCGAGATCGAGTTGGCGTCGCTGCCGCCCGGCGGCTCCCGCAGCGCCGGTTTCCTGGCGGGTTCCGCGGCGCAGACGGTCGTGCCGACCGGCGGACACGTTCAGGAGTCGGGGGTCCACCAGCACGGGATCCCGGGCCAGGGCGGTCTCATGCGCATGGGCCTGTTCACCGCGCTGGCCATCGGCATCCATAACTTCCCCGAGGGCCTCGCCACGTTCCTCGCTGTGCTCCAGGATCCCAGCCTGGGACTGGCCATCGCCATCGCCATAGCGCTGCACAACATCCCCGAGGGCATCAGTGTGTCGGTGCCCATCTATTACGCCACCGGGAACCGCAGGCGCGCCTTCCTCTATTCGGTGGCCAGCGGGCTGTCCGAGCCGGTGGGAGCCGTCATCGGCTACCTGCTGCTGAGTGCCTTCCTTGGGAGCGCCGGCGAGTTCCCCAGCGAGGCGGTGGGCATCATGTTCGGGGCGGTGGCCGGCATCATGGTCTACATCAGCCTGGACGAGCTTCTGCCCACCAGCCGGGCATATGGGAAAGGCCACGACACGCTCTTCGGCTTGGTGGGAGGCATGGCGGTGATGGCCTTGAGCCTCCTGCTCCTGACCTGATCGATCCTACCTGCGGCGCGACCCACCCTGCGCCTCCGATAGCGCGGCCAGCTGTGTGAGTCGGGCGTGGTAGGTCTGCATCATCTCTTCGAACGGGGCGTCGAACTCGATGGTGGTGAAGTAGCCGGGAGGCCGGCGACCAACAAGATCGAGAGGTAGGAACCCGTCCCAGGAATAAGCCGGCCGGGGGAAGGCTCCCCTGCCTACGACGCGGATGGCCGTGACCCCGCGCTCTCCGCAGGCTGTGGCGAAATCGAGGAAGGATCTGGTCAACCCCTCGCCCGGTGTTCCCACGGCCACGCTGACGGATTGCAGCGACCGTCCGGGCAGCAGCCGCAGATAGCGCCACGGTACGTCCATGATGTCCGCCACCGGCCGCACGACCACGACCCGGGTCTGGCATTCGTCCACCAGGGCGGCGAACACGCTGGGGTCCGGCCGAGACTCGCTCCCGGTCCTTCCGTCGAAGATCACCACGAAGGGGTCGTCGTATTCCGACATCACCTGCAATCCCGTCCCCCAGCGGTCCGATCCTTCCAAAGCCCGGTAGCGGTCGAACGGGTCGCGCAACTGCCGCACCGGCCAGGCCCCTCGGGGGATCACCTTGGCGATCTGGCGCAGTCGCGCGGTCAGCCGGCGCGCGTACTCCGCGGGGAGGTGGTCGGCAGGCCCGTCCTGCTCGACGAAATGGATCCGCGCCGAAAGGCCGCTGCTCTGGTCCCAGAAGATGGAGTCCAGCCCTGCCAGGAGGGCGACGACATCCATGGTCTCCGTTCCGCCCGCGAGCGATCCGGCGCCTGCGCCGGGAAGTGACATGGGCTCGAGCATTTCCCGGCCGATCACGGTGAAGCTCATCGTGCGCTCGGGGGAATGGATGCGGGCGGCTCCGACGAGCCGTTCCTGCAGCCGTCTGTCGTCGTGGTCCCAGACCGTGGCCGCGACCATGGAGACCAGTCCCGGGTCGATCTCCTCGATGGCCGAGAGGACGAGGGGAGTGAGGATCGGTTCTCCTCTGGAGTTGGACACCAGCACTGCCGGCGGCGGTACCGGCCGGGGTAGGGGGGCTTCGCCGCGGAGCGTCACGGCGAGCGCAAGGAAGGCGGTCATGAGCGCACTGCCCGGGATGTTGCCCGCCCCGTAGCCGACCACGGTGCGGGGCCGCACGTCGCTCCGGTAGAGCGGCATCTCCCAGGCGACCGGCAGCCAGCCGGCCAGGCGGTCGAACGGGTTGCTGGGGAAGAAGCGTACCCGGCCCGGCAATCCCGGGAGTCTCTGCCAGCGCACCCCGCACACCTTGTCGGGATGGTAGCGAAGGGCGGGGATCATATCCCGCAGGTCCCAGAGATCGGGCATGCCGAGAGCGGCCGCGATCATGCCGGGCGAATAGCCGGTGTATCCGGGGAGGGCCTGCATGGCAGCCTGGTGGAGCGGATCGGACGGATCGGCCAAGCGGCGGGCTGCCGCGCTCAGCGCCGCCTGCAGGCGGCGCCAGTACTCGCGGCCGCGCGGCGCCTCTTCGCGGGCGGCCTGCAACCCCTCGAGGAGCTCCGTCCACTGTGTATCGGTGAACTGGGGCCAGCGGGCGATGACGGCGCCGGCCTGAGACGGCGCGCTCGTGACCTCCGGCCGCCCCGACGGCTGTTGTGCCCGCGGCCCCCGCGCCCGCGACTGCCGCCCCCGCGCCCGCGACTGCGGCCCCCGCGCACTCGCGTCCTCGGACGAAGCAGGCTTCTTCCCAGCGGGTGCTCGAGGAGATCAGCCTGGCCCGCAGGTCTGCCGGCAGCCAGAAGCCATCGTAAGTTGCGGCCGCCAGGGGTGCGGCGGCCGTGTCCCAGGCCTCCGCTCTCGGCGAGACTACCAGCGTCGCGTCGACCGCGGCCGGTCTCTCGGGCGTTGCCGCGGAGATGCTGGGCGCCGCGGCCGGCGCCACCGCCGGCGTCTCGGGGGGCGTCTCCGCTGCCGCCCCCGCGGGCGTCGCGGCCGGTGCCTCGGGCGGCATCGCCAGCGGGGCGCCCTCGGCAACTTTCGTCTGCCGTTTGCGGGGCCGCTTTGGCTTGGGCGCCGCGGTCTCGGCGGGGGCCGCGCCCGGCGGATCGCCGGCCTCGACAGGGACCGCGTCCAGGGCATCGCCGGCGCCCCCGGTCGCTGCGGCCTCCGCGGGTACGAGGCCGTCCGTGGTCGAGGGGGCTTGCGCGGCCTCTGGGGCTTCCGCCGCCTCGGCGGGGCCGGCGGTACCGTCGGGGGCTGCAGGCTTGTCGCTCATATCCGGCCTGCGCACGCGGCTTGCCCGGGCAGATCGACCCGCAATATCGAGGCCTCCTCCACGTAGTCGCCCTTCTCGCCGCAGGGGCAGGTCATGCCCTTGACCAACGTCACCTGATCGGTCGTGCGGAAGAAGGCCGGAAACGCATCGCCTCCGAAGGGATCGTAGAAGGCCAGGAGCCCCGTCGACCGGGGGGCGGTCTGGAAGGCCTCTTCGTCGTCGAGCGTCACCGCGAGGACCCAGGGCGGCACGTGATAGTTGCCGTACCGGCACTGCATCGCCGCCCATGCGGCCTCTGCCATGGCGTACACGTCTCGGACGGGCACCGGGTCGCCGTCCGGCAGTCGAAAGGCTTCCTGGAGATCCCGCCGTATCTCTGCCGCAGTCTTGGAGTGGGCCCTGTCCAGCCCTCCCTCGGTGACCAGAAGGCTGCCTGGAGAGAGGGTCATGGTCCGGCCGGAATCGAGCAAGAACGACGCTATCCCGTGCAGGTCGGCGGGGTTTCCGAAGATCAGGACCTTCTCCTCGTGGGCCGTTGCCGGGATGAGATGCGAGATCGCGGACTCCACCGCTTGGGCGTCGACGAGACGTTCCTTGGCGAACCTCATAAGCGGGTGCCAGATCCGTCTCTCCATACCTCCGCGCAACCCCCTGCGATAGGTAAGGCCTGTGGCCACCCGCACCCGGTCGGGGGAGGCCGGGTAGGGGACGGTGAAGTGGATCCTGTCGGCAGGCAGCCCGACGCGCCGCACGCCGGCCCGAGCCATGCGCGCCGTGGCGATGCGTGTGCGCTTGGGGGTCATGAAGATAGCGGTGTGGTCGGCCTGGATGCCCAGGTACCGCTGGAAGCTCAGAGAGAAGCTCTCCCCTGCCAGCTTGGTGCTCTGCCGGTCGCGCGGGATGAAGGCCACCCGCCCCGATGTCCCGCTGGAGGTGAGCACCTCGAGGCCGAACGCCTCGTAGGCGTGTTCGACCGTCTTGAGGAGGCTTTCGACTGAGCGGTAGCGCGAACGGAAGCGATGCGGCCGGCTGCGCAGATCCAAGGATGTGTTTTCGGTGAGCCACTCCGCGAAGTCGGCTGCCCGGTCTTGGGCGAAGGGAGTGCCCAGGATGTCGATGTACGACTTGAAACCTTGCGACGTCGTACGCAGGACGCGCGGAAGCTCGGCCGGAGTGAGGCAGGGTCCCACCCCGCGCGCCGCCACCGTGTTCCGATAGGCGGTGTTGTGTTCGTAGTGGTAGGCGTGCGCGTTCAGGATCCCGCGGAGCAGCAGTTCCTCTCGTTCGGGCTCTGGGATGGACCAGAAGTCGGCCAGCGCCGGGGGTGTATCGGGGAAGTCGCTCTCAGCCATGGTCTGGTGGCCTTCCCCCGTCCCCGCTAGGCCCCGTCGAACTCCGGCCGAAAGCGGACCACGCCCCGGACCCCGGCCAGGGCTCCAGCCGATAGTTCGAGGGCCATGAAGGCCTCGTCGGGAGCATCCATCTCCCAGCGCAGTCCAAAGCTGCTCGCGGGCACGAACCCGAAGCGCGGATAGTACGAGGGATGCCCGAGGACCACCACGGCAGGATGGCCTTCGGCCCGAAGCTGCTCGAGGCCGGCTTCGATGAGCATGGTCCCGATCCCCTCATTCTGGCGAGAGGGTAGTACTCCGACCGGCGCCAGACTCAGGAGTCCCATCTCGTCTCCGTCGGCGGTCGTCACCGTCACGTTGGTGAACAGCACGTGTCCCACCAGGAGGCCGCCGGTCGCGCCGGCGCCCGCGCCCGCCGCGCCGCCATCTGCGCCGATCTCGGCGGCGCGCCGGGAGGCGCCGCCGCGCCGCCGCCCGCGGCCTCCTCGGCTACCAGCGACAGCACCGCCGCCTCCGCGGCTCGGATGGCGTCCACGATCTCTGCCTCGACTTCGCCCTCGAAGGCGAGCCGGTGTATCTGCCTGATGGCGGCTGCGTCCCCCGGTTCCTCGGGGCGCAACCGTATGGTCGCCGCGTCGCTCATAGGACCGCCTCGCTCATCGGGTTGCGTCGCTCATTCGGCGTGGTCCGCCGACTCGGGCTCGTCGCAGCGTATGCGTCCGGCGGTGCGGGGCACCCGCGGCAGCTGGCGACCTTCGAGCGCGATGATGGCCGCACGCACGTCGTCCCGGATGTTGGCCCGGCGTCCGGCGCCGAAGTCGTAGGCGAAGACGAGGGCCTCGCCTTCGGCCGCGACCTTGTCCAGCTTGGTGCTCAGCACCCGGTATTCCATCAGCATGCGGTCGTCATTGAGAGCCGCCACGCGGGCACCCACCGACAGGGTGTCGGGGAAGGTCACCGGCGCCTTGTAGCGGCAGCAGTTGGCCCCAATGACCCAGCCGAAATCGTGCCAGGCCGGACCCGCCGGCGGCATCCCGATGCGCTGCAGGTAGGCTCCCCGGGCGAGCTGGAAGTACTGGAAGTAGACGATGTTGTTCACGTGGACCAGCGCGTCCATGTCGCCCCAGCGAACGTCGATGTCGACCGTCACGGGATAGTCTTTCATCCTCGTTCCTCCACGGGTGACTGTCCAAGGTGCCGGGAGCCGGGGCGAATGGCCCCCGGGCCTCGTCCCGGCCAGACGATTGTATCTCCCCGACCGGCGCCGAGCCTATTCGCGCACCGACGGGCGCCGTGGTCCGCAGCGGGGCGCGGAGCCCATCGCGATCCGCGGCAGGGCGCGGCCGTGTGTGCACCGCCGCGGCGTGTTCGGGCTTGATTCCAGAGTGATATCAAAGTAATATTGGACCATGACTGAAAGTGGTGCTGTCTAGCAAGGGATGACGGCTCCGTCTGGGAGCCGGACCGAGGATCTCAAGGAGGGATCATGGACGGGCAACAAGTGACACTCAACCACGAGAGAGATCAGGACGCTGAGCGGCTGGCCGATGCTGTTCGCCGTCATCGCGATCTTCGTCGTCAGCATCGCGCTGTTCATCCTGGCGGCAGTGTGGGGTGAAGACGGGAGCATCGGCACCGGCGGCATCTGGACCCTCATCCTCGTAGGAGCGGTCCTCCTCACCCTGGGTATCATCCTCTGCGTGGGCTTCTTCACCCTGGAGCCCAACGAGACCAGGGTGGGGGTTCTGTTCGGCCGGTACAAAGGGACGGTGCGCCAGGGTGGTTTCCGCTGGGCCAACCCGTTCTGGTCGAACGGTCCCACGGTCAAGGTGACCGATGTACGCTCGGGCGACGCCGCCGCCGCGATGGCCGCCGTCACCAAGAAGGGCCAATCGGGCAGCGCTCCCAAGAAGTACCCCCGCTACAAGGTGTCGGTGCGGGCCCGCACCCTGAACATGGCCAAGCTCAAGGTGAACGATCGGCGGGGCAACCCGGTGGAGATCGCCGCCGTGGTGGTGTGGCGGGTCAGGGACACGGCGCAGGCCGTGTTCGACGTGGACGATTTCGAGCGCTACGTGGAGACCCAGAGCGAGACGGCGCTGCGCCACCTGGCGAGCTCCTACGCCTACGACCACGGCGAGGAGAACGAGAGCACGCTGCGCAGCAACGTGGACGAGGTCTCCCAGGCTTTGAAGGGCGAGCTGGACCAGCGCCTGGATCGAGCGGGCGTGGTGGTCGAAGAGGCGCGGCTCACCCACCTGGCCTACTCGCCCGAGATCGCTCAGGCCATGCTCCGCCGCCAGCAGGCCGAGGCGGTCATCGACGCGCGCCAGAAGATCGTGCACGGAGCGGTGAGCATGGTCGACATGGCCCTGCGCGAACTGGCCGAGAAGGGAGTGGTGGAGCTGGACGACGAGCGCAAGGCCGCCATGGTCAGCAACCTCATGGTGGTGCTGTGCGGCGAGTCCGAGGTCCATCCGGTGGTCAACACCGGCACGCTCTACTCGTAGGGAACGGGCCACTCGTGAGCGGCATGCATAATCGCTTGCATATTCACTTGCGACTCCTGCGATAATGGCTGAGCGCAAACAGTTCCTGCTTCGCATCGATCCCCAGTTGTGGGCCGAACTGGAGGGGTGGGCGGCGGACGAACTGCGCAGCGTCAATGGTCAGATCGAGTACCTTCTGCGTGAGGCGACGCGCAAGCGCAAGGGTATCCGGGAGAAAGGACAGGCGGATGAGAGACCCCCGGCTGGAGAGACTGGCGGCTAACCTGCTCGACTATTCGATCAAGATCGAAGCCGGGCGACGGTGCTCATCGAGAGCGACGTTCCCGCGCGGGACCTGATGGTCGCTCTGGTCGAGGCGGCATACCAGCGGGGGGCGGTGCCGTTCTTCGAGATCGGAGACTCCCGGCTGCGCCGGGCCTGGTTGCTGGGCGCCACCCGCGAGCAGATGGACCTGCGAGGTGAGCTGGGCGATGCGGCGTCTGGACGACATCGACGCCAGCGTCTACATCATCGCCGGCGACAACGCCTCGGAGATGGCCGACGTGCCCCCGGGGACGTCTCGGGGCGTCGCGTCTGGCCGGACGAGCCGCTCATGGACAAGTACTCTGGCCAAGAAATGGTGCCTGCTCCGCTATCCCACGCCGGCGGCGGCCCAGGCGGCCGGGATGTCCACCGAAGGCTTCGAGGACTTCTGCCTGGACGTCTCGTCGCTCGACTACGCCCGTATGGACAAGGCCATGGACCCGCTGGTGGAGCTGATGTCGCGTACCGACCGGGTGCGGATCGTGAGTCCGGGCACCGATCTCTCGTTCTCCATCAAGGGGATACCGATCCTCAAGGCGGCGGGCAAGAACAACATCCCCGACGGTGAGGTCTTCACCGCTCCGGTGCGGGATTCGGCCAACGGCACCATCCTGTTCAACACCCCTTCGCTCGAGGACGGCACCACCTACGAACGGATGCGGTTCACCTTCAAGAACGGCAAGATCGTGGACGCCGACGCCAACGAGCCGGAGAAGCTCTCGAAGATGCTCGACACCGACGAGGGCGCCCGCTATCTGGGCGAGTTCGCGCTGGGGGTCAACCCGCGCATCGACCGGCCCATGAAGGACACGCTCTACGACGAGAAGATCGGCGGTAGCCTGCACCTCACTCCCGGCCGGGCCTACGACGATGCCGACAACGGCAACCGCTCGAGCGTCCATTGGGACTGGTGCTCATCCAGACGCCTCAGTGGGGCGGCGGCGAGATCTACTTCGACGGCGTGCTGGTGCGCAAGGACGGCCGCTTCGTGCTGCCCGAGCTCGAGGGGCTCAACCCCGAGAATCTGGGCTAGAGCGCCGGCCGGGGGCGGTCGCCGCCGGGGCCGCGGCGTCACGCCGGCGGGGCCGCTGCGGCCGGCTCCGCTGCCGCCACCGCGTACCGGGCTCCGCGCCGGCTCCGCGGCCGTGCCCCGGTCCGATGCCCGGCCCGCCCGCCGGTAGAGCGGGACGCTGACGAAGTAGATGGCGCCACCGATGGTGTAGGCCGCGGCCTTGGAGAGCGCCTGGGCCGCGTATCCCAGTCCCACCTGTCCCGCCACGGCGCCGATGTCGCCGAAGAAGGAGTCGAAGGAGAGCACCGTGGCCCGCTGCGCCGAGGGGATGTTCTCGTTGATGTAGGCCTGCCGCACCGGTCTCAGGATCCCGTCGAGCATCCCGAAGCCCGCCAGCAGTACGACCAGCACGACGAACGCGGCGACGTTACCGTCACTCGTCACCAGGCCCACCACTCCCAGGCCGGTCGCGCACGCCGCCATGCCTCCGGAGGCCAACGCCAGGTTCGGGCCGGCCGCTTGCCGAACCGGCTCTTGGAGATCTTGCCGACCAGCATGTTGCCCGCCATGCCCGAGAGCGCGAACAGGGCGGTCACGGCTCCGGCCACCCAGACCAGGTTCTCCCGCCCCAGCAGCTCGAGCGCGTAGGGCTGGGAAGCGTAGAACAGGTACCAGAGCAGCAGGCCGCTCACCAGCGACGTGAACAGGAGCGGTCTGACCACCGGGTGCCGCCAGCCGTGTGTGATCCCTGCGGCGAAGATGTTGCGGCTCTCCTCGCCGAACCGGGAGAACCGCAACGGGCGGGGCTTGAACCCGATCTCGCGCATGAACACGAACGTGACCACGAAGACACCTGCCAGCAGCACGGTCCGTACCAGATAGGGGATGGCGAGGTTGATCTGCCCCAGCAGTCCGCCGCCCAGCGTCCCGATCAGCATGGAGATGCCCGCGAACATCCCGGTGCGGGCGAACACCCGGTCTTTGCTGCCCGAATAGCCGGTGGCGTCGAGGGCGTCCACCATCCAGGCGTCCACGGCTCCGGTCTGGCAGGTGAAGCCGAACCCCAGCAGCACCGAGAAGAGGATGAACCCGGGGAGCCCCCAGTCGAAGACCGAGGAGGCCACGTAGCCCAGCGTGGCGACGATCATGGACGCGATCCCGATGAGGAAGGATGCTCGGCGGCCGATGGTGTCGGCGATGACCCCCGTCGGGACCTCGAAGACGATCTGCCCGGCGCTGAAGGTGGCGTTGACCACCATCATCCAGAAGATGTCCAGCCCCGCGTCGAGCAGGAACAGGGTGTTGACCCCCCAGATCAGCGAGGCGCTGAGGGTGAACAGCGCGCTCAGCGTGTAGTAGGTGCGGGCGACGCCGGTGACCGTGGGGGCCATATCTCACCTGTGCCGTATGCGGGGACTCACCAGAGCGGACACGATGTCGACAAAGCTGCTGTCTCGTTCGCTATTCGCTGTCTGCGGCGTATCTCTCCGCGGTCTGGGCCTTCTCCCGCCAGAACGGTAGGCGGTCGCCGATGATCTTGCCCAATCCGACCCAGAACCATGCGAACACGCACCAGGCCGCGGTCACGCCGACCACGGCCCAACTGGCGGGCCAGTCGGCGGCGAAGAACTCGCGAGTGGACGGCCACCAGAATCCGAGCGCGAGGATCGCAGCCATGGCCAGCACCAAGCCCAGCCGCCAGCCGCGCAGCGGCCGCTCGACCACGCTTATCACGCGCAGGCCGATGACGGAGAAGATGATGATCTCCATGGTCTGGGCCTCCGAGACCTCGGCCCCCACTTCCTGAGCGAAAGGAACGAGAGGAGCATCACGACGGCCGACAAGAAGCCGGTGGGCAGCACGAAGCGGGCCACCCGGTAGGCGAAGCCGGGCACGAAGCGGCGGAAGTTCGGGGCCAGGGCCAGGAAGAACGCGGGCACGCCGATGGTCAGCGAGTCGATGACCGTGAGGTGGCGGGGGAGGATGGGGTAGCTGACACCGATGATAGCCACGGCGAGAGCCAGCAGGGCCGCCCACACGCTCTTGTTGAGGAACAGGTGGGCCACCCGCTCGATGTTGGCGGTGACGCGCCGGCCTTCGGCCAGCACCCCGGGGAGGGTGGAGAACTCGGAATCCACCAGCACCAGCTGCGACACCGCCTGCGCGGCCGCGGTGCCGGTGCCCATGGCGATGCCCATGTCGGCCTTCTTGAGGGCGAGGACGTCGTTGACCCCGTCGCCGGTCATGGCCACCGTGTGCCCCGGCTCTGCAGGGCCTCGACCATGGCGGACTTCTGGTCGGGATTCACGCGGCCGAAGACGGTGGTGGTGTCCATGATGTCGGCCAGTTCTTCCCCGCCTTCGGGCAGATCGCGGGCGTCGATGGCGTGCTCGGCGCCCTCGACCCCGGCCTTGGCCGCGATGGTGGCGACGGTGGCCGGGTTGTCCCCGGAGATGACCTTGATCTGCACGCCCTCCTTCCTGAAGTAGGCGAGGGTCTCGGGAGCGTCGGGGCGGACCCGCTCGCTGAGGATGACCAGACCGACGGGGGCAAGGTCGGGGGGAAGGGTCTCGTCGTGGAGATGGGCGTCGGTGTGGGAGAGGAGCAGCACCCGCAGACCCTCAGCGGCGAGAGTGGCCGCCTGCTCGCGAGCCTGGGCGGCGGCCGGATGGCCGTCCGCCGCAACGATCTCCGGCGCTCCCAGCACCCAGGAGCCGTGGTCGGCCAGGCGCGCCGCGCTCCACTTGCGGGCCGACGAGAAGGGCACCGAGTCCTCCATGGTCCAGCCCTGCGGAGCGGGGATGGCCTCCCCGATGGCGCTGAGGGTGGAGTTGGCGTGGGAGGCCGAGGCCGCCATGGCTCCGAGCACCTGCAGGGCGAGCGCCTCGCGGCCGGGGTCGCCCGGGCCGGGGTCGCCGCCAGCCGACGCCGCGCCACTGCCCGGGCCGCCGCGCGCTGCCGCGGCGCTGCCGCCGCGCCGCCCGCCGGGCGGCGCCGCCAGGCCCCGGCTCGCCGAGCAGCTCGATCCGCTCGAAGGCGGGCTGAGGCTCGGTGATGGTGCCGGTCTTGTCGATGCAGAGCACGTCCACCCGGGCCAGCCCTTCCACCGCGGGCAGCTCCCGCGTGAGGACCTTCCGCTTGGCCAGCGTCACGGCCGCCACGGCGAAGGCGATGCTGGTCATCAGCACCAGTCCCTGGGGGATCATCGCCACCAGCGCGGCGACCGTGTTGGTCACGCCGTGCTCCACGGTGGCATCCATGCGGAACTGAGCCCAGATCATCAGGGCGGCCACCGGCAGGATCCCTATCCCGATGACCCGCAGGAAGCCGTTGATGCCCGCCACCAGATCGGAATGCAGTCGCACGTAGCGCTTGCCCTCGCCCGCGATCCGCTGGGCGTAGGCGTCGCTGCCCACCGCGGTGGTCACGAACGCTCCGCTTCCCGCCACCACGAAGCTGCCCGAGAGCAGACGGGCGCGGACCTCCTTCTGGATGGGCACCGACTCGCCGGTCAGGAGCGACTCGTCCACCTCCAGGTCGCGCGAGACCAGCACGTCCCCGTCGGCCACGATCTGGTCGCCGGCCGCCAGCCGCACCACGTCGCCGAGCACCACCTTGTCGATGGGGATCTCCTCGTCTCTCGCCGTCCCGCACCACCTTCGCTGCCGGAGCCGTGAGCAGGTTGAGACGGTCGAGCACGAGCTTGGCCCGCATCTCCTGATAGATGCCGATGCTGGAGTTGATCACGATCACCCAGCCGAACAGGGCGTCGCGCCAATTGCCGAACACCATCATGACCACGAACAGCACGCCCAGGATGAGGTTGAAGAAGGTGAAGACGTTGCCGCGGACGATGTCCCAGGTGGTCCGGCCTCCGGGGCGGGGGGTGACGTTGGTCTGGCCGGCGGCTGTCCGCTGGCGGACCTCGTCGGAGCTGAGACCCCGCGTGGCGAAGGCGGCCAGGTCGGCCAGGTCGGGCGGCGCCGTCCGCGGGGCGCCGACCTCTGCGGGGCGGCGTCGGCTGCCGCCCGGTGCGCCGCGTCCTCAGGCGCCATACGAGTACTGGTAGACGACCACGTTCAGCCACCGGTCGAACTTGTAGCCGACCTCGTTCAGGGTCCCCACCCGGCGGAAGCCCACCTTCTCGGCGAGGCTGCAGCTGGCGGCGTTCTCCTCGGTCACCTGCCCTATCAGCGTGCGCAGCCCGTTCTCGCCGCCCAGCCGGATGAGTTCGCGCAGCAGTCCCTCTCCGATGCCCTTTCCTCGGGCGTCCGGCGCCACGTAGACCGACGCCTCGGCGGCGAACCGGTAGGCGCAGCGGGTGTGATAGGAGCTGAGGGAAGCCCAGCCCAGGATCCGTCCTTTTTCGTCCCCTTCGTCCTGTTCCCAGACGATCGCGGGGTGAGGAGGGACGTGCTCCAGGAACCACTGCTCCTGGGCCTCGGCCGAGCGGGGGGTGACGTCGAACGTGGCGGTGGTGTTGAGCACCGCGTGGTTGTAGATGTCGAGCATCGCGGAGAGATCGGACCGGCTTGCTGCTCGTATTCCCAAGAATGCCTCCCACCCGGTGCCCGTGCGGCAGACCCTGATGGCGAAAGGGTACCATGGTGGTGAGCAACGCCTGTCCGGCGCCGGTCCCGGCCCGGCGGCTGTTTGAGCTATCCCGCAGCGATCTGGAGGCGCCTGTGACCGACGAGATGATCCACGCCGATGTCCACCTGGCTCGGCGGCTGGAGGCCATCATCTGCGTGGAGTGGCGCCGGCTGGCCGAGACCACGCGCGAGGGGTGGCCGGAGAAAGGCGCGACCTACCTGGACGTGGCCGATGGCGTGGCCCTGTGGCTGGGAGAAGGCTCGCCGGTGAACGTGGCCGTGGGTCTGGGGATGGAAGGTCCGGTCGAAGAGGCCCACCTGCGCCAGGTGGAGGACTTCTATGCCCGGCGCGGGGCGACGCCCATCTTGGCGACATGTCCCTTCGCCGATCCGTCGCTGTTCGCGCTGCTGGCGAAGCGAGGCTGGCAGATCACGGAGTTCGAGAACGTCCTGGCGCTGAGGTTGGGGGCTGCGGAGCCGTCGGCGCCGGGTCGCCGCCGGCGCCGGCCTGTCGCCGGCGCGCGCCCTGGGTCGCCCCGCTGCCGCCCGGCGTCGACGTGAGGGTCGCCTCCACCCCCGAGGAAAGGGAACTGTGGGGCCACATCGCGGCTCGGGGATTCTCGGACGACGAGGAGCCCGGTGTCGCGCAAGAGGAGTTCGGCAGTCTGATGGCCGCGCGCCGGGACTCGATCCTCGTGCTGGGATGGATCGACGGGGAGCCGGCGGGGACCGGAGCCCTGGGGATCGACGACGACGTGGCCTGGCTCTCGGGGGACTCCACCCTCCCGCAGTATCGCCGGCGCGGTGTCCAGCAGGCCATCCAGCGCCACCGGCTGCAGCTCGCCTACGAGGCCGGCTGCACGCTGGCGATCACCGAATCGGCGCCGGGCAGCGGTTCGCAGCGCAACATGGAGCGGCTCGGCTTCCGCCTGGTGTTCACGCACCTGGAGTTCACGAAGGTCTAGGGTCGCCGGGGGCCCGACTTGAATCAACCACCGACATTTTGTTCCGCTTGGTGCGCGTGAGCGGCGGCCCAAGCCCTAATGATGCGTCTGCCCTCTTCGGGCCCGCACGCGACTGCGGCTCACCTCAGAAGCTCCGACACCGCTCGGTGAAGCGCCGGCACCTCGTTGACTGCGACGTCCCAGACGATCGCGAAGTCGCACTCCTGGTATTCGTGGATCAGGATATCCCGGAGCCCCGCGATGTCCTGCCACGGGATCTCCGGCGTCCGTTCGCGCATCTCGGCCGGGAGTCTCTTCACCGCTTCGCCGATCACCTCAAGGTTCCTCAGGACGGCATCCTGGGTGCGCTCATCTTTCGACCACTCCGCTTCGTCGAGCCCCTCGACGTAGCGCATGATCCGCTCGCACCGCTCTTGGATGTCGAGCAGGTAGAAACGGACGTCACGCGACATACCGCACCTCGCTGCAGGATGTGTTCCTTGAGGAACGGCTTGAACGCAGCAGCGCTCACGAGATCCACCGGCACCCCGATGCAGTCGTTCCAGAAACCGTTTGAGCCCCATGTAATTGCGGAAGGTGGGACGAGAGAACTCGACGAGCACGTCGAGATCGCTGTCGGTCCTGCGCATCGCCCCGCGACTCGCGATCCGAACACACCCAGACGCGCCACGCCGAACTCGACGCGGATCTCTCGCCGTGCGCTTGAATGGGGCTAATCATCGTGTCCGTGTCTGTCACGCGCCCACCTACAGTTCCTATTGCTGCCATCGAGTATATCGGACGGTCCCGACTGAGCCGCAGTTCCGGGTCCGTGTGCGGAGGCCCGGCCGCCGGAGCGCCTGACGGTCCGATCGCGCGCCGCCGATCTTCGCGCCGAGCACACCCCCGGCGGCTGAGCCACTTCTACAACGCCCCAGTGAGTCTCGCACGGTCTGTGGCCTCGGCTACCTGCGGTCGCGCCAGAAGAAAGGACGCCGGCGGTCGTGAGCCGCGGCCAAGATGCGTACCTCGTGGAAGCGGATGTCGGCGATCACCGCAGGCCGGCTCGTGCTGCGGCAAAGACCTCAGTTGCAGACACGCTTAGCGCAGAACTGCTGTCGAGATCTGCATCGCGGCGGAGGGCCTCCTCGATCCACAGCTCCTCGATCTCTGATTCGCTGAGGTCTTCAAGACTCTCCAACAGTCTGGAGGCAAGCTTCGCGCGATCGCTTGGGGGTAGCTGAAGGGCTTGGGCCTTGAGTTCGTCAATGGTCATTTCCACACCCCGCATATCCTGACGGAACCAAGGCAGATTTTACGCCCCCCTGACCCGAGCGGCTACCTAGCCGCGGAGAAGCGTGGGGGGCACTTCGGTCCCGCCGGCCACACTACGCGCCCGCCAGTCTTGCCCGCCGCGCCCCTGCACTCCGCCAGGCCCGCAGGAGTCCCGGCGTCGAGCTAGAAAGAGACTGTGGGCAGACTAGATCCACAGCGGGTGCTTGCGCATGCTCGAATACATCTACCTAGCGGTGGCGGTGATCCTTGTTGTGGGTATCGCCATCGTGGGAGTAGTCATGTACCGGCGTGACGGAGACGCCGGCCTCGAGGGCATGACTCACGCCGAACCGGGAGAGGTTGCCGAGGAGGACGATCTGGCCATGGCTACATCCGACGACATGTCGATGGCCGAGCAGCCGCCCGCTGGGGCGCAGGACGCGGCCCCGGCTTCGAGGCGGCCCCGGGCTTCGTGGCCATCCCGGCTTCCGCGCCACCCGCAGCCGCCCCGCCGCCCGCCACCCCGTCGCCGGCATTCACCACCACCGCCGCGGTTGCCGCGGGCGCCGCCTTTGCCGCCACATCCCCAACCAGCACCACGTATGCCTTCACCGGCAACGGATCGGCAAACTCGGTCATTCTCGCCGACCCGCTGGGTGCGGTGATCCTCAACCTGGTGGATGGCCACGGCAAGCTCACTGGCGAGGATCTCAAGCGCCTCGACGTGTTCCGGCCCGAGCGGATAGAGCTGGCCGCCGAGACCGTCGAACTGCCTCCCAGGCTCGCGAGCGACGAAGAAGCGCTGCTGCGCCTGGCCCAGATCAAGCTCTACGGCGCCACCCTGGAGCTCAGAGCCAAGTGGGCGGCCCAGATGCTCAAGGTGCCGGGCGCCCAGTCCGACAAGCCGCTCACCGCCCGGGAGTTCAAACTCAAGATCGCCCGCGACATCATGGACCTGCCGACCCCGGACCGCACGGAAGTGATCGGATATCTCCTGGGCGGGATCCTCAGCGGCAACGGACACAATCCCGCTCTCAAACGGGCGGTCATCGACACGCTCGAGCACCTTCGGAGCGCGGCTCTGGTGAACGTCCTGCTCGATTGCCTGGACGACCCGGATCCCATCATCCAGGATTACGCTCTGGCCGCCGCCGACCGCCTGCTCGACGGGAAGTAGCCGCCGCTAACCTCTCTCGTAGGGGTGGTAGGTCTTCGCGCGTATCTCTTCTCCCCGGAGCGCTCTTGCAGACAAGTGAGCCCACTACCGATGGCATGGATATAATGGCTGCTCCGAACGGGCGATCGGCCGCCTTCAAAGGTATTTCGTGTCTCTCGCCGAAGGTATTCGAGGTCATGGACTGGTCCGACGTCCGGTATTAGGGCTGCGCCGATGTGACGCGATTCAACTCAGGCCGGAGAGAGCCGTGTGTTCTTCTTTCCGGCTTTTTGTGTACGAGAACAGGAGGCGCGAGCCGAGCCAAGGACCGGCCGCGGGTCAGAGTACCTGACTGGGGTAGGGAGGTTTCACATGGTAGAGAGCGGTGTGATGAGCGGAACAGCTGGGTCCAGATATGCCGGCGGAGGTAGGTCGCGCAGGCAGCGTGCCGGTCGGCGACTTGGCCGGGGCTCTATGCCCACATGGCTGCTAGTTATGGCTTTGCTCGTCGCCGTGGTGCTGGTTGGGGCCATGGCCGGCGGCGCCCTTGCGGCAAGCACCGGGCCGAACCATCCCGGCACCGCCGCCAACGACAACTCGGTGGGCACTCAGGCGTGGTCCAATCTGACCAACTCTTTTTCCCAGAACAACCTGTACGCAGATGCGACCGTCACCAAGGCCAACCCGACCACCCAGTACTTGAAGCTGACGAACTTCAGCTTCAGCATCCCGACGGGCGCGGTGATCGATGGGATACGGGTGGAAATCGACCGCTACTCGGGGCGACAGGCGAGATCGTCGATTCCAGCATCAAGATAGTCAAGGGCGGCGCGATCGGGGGCACCGAGAAGGCCAGCGGAACTCCTTGGCCGACCACAGACACCAACACCTACGCCTCTTACGGCGGCTCGGCCGACCTCTGGGGTCGGACGTGGGCCGCGGCCGACATCAACTCGGCCAGCTTTGGTGTCGCGATCGCGGCGACAAAGTCGAACGCCGGCAACAGTACACGGTACGCGTACGTCGATGACGTGCGGATCACTGTCACCTACCACAGCAACCAGGCCCCGACCGACATCAGTCTCAGTTCGGCGAGCATCGCCGAGAATGCAGGTGCGAACGCGACGGTTGGCACCTTCAGCACTACCGACCCGGATCCGGGTGACACCTTCACCTACAGCCTAGTTAGCGGCACGGGCTCCACCGACAACGGCTCATTCAACATCTCCGGCAGTACCCTAAGGGCCAACGCTGGCTTCGATTACGAGACGAACAATTCGTACAGCATCAGGGTGCGGTCGACCGACCAGAGCAGCCTCTACTTCGAGAAGCAGTTCACCATCAGTGTCACCAACGTGAACGAGGCCCCGACCTTGGATGCGATCGGCAGCAAGACCAGCCAATGGGCGGATACGGTGAGCTTCACTGCGGCCGCTCACGATCGGACGCCGGTACGACGCTCACCTATGGGCTCTCGAGCGGCGCCCCTGGGTCGATCGATCCCTCCACGGGGGCGTACAGTTGGACCCCGGGTAGCGGCCGATATCGGCGTGCACACGTTCGACGTGACCGTGTCCGACGGAAGCCTAGAGCGCACAGACCGCGGTACAGGCCACCGTGACGAAGCGCGCGATCACCGTCACCGCCGACTCCGGTCAGCACAAGACCTACGGCGACCCCGATCCCACCCCGTTCACCTACCAGGTGACGAGCGGTGAGTTGGTGGGAGGCGACAGCTTCACCGGTGCTCTTGCTCGAGACCCCGGTGAGGACGCGGGCACCTATGCCATCACCCAAGGCACCATAGCCATCGATGACGGTAGCAGCGGCGATAACTACAACCTCACCTACGTGGGTGCCGATTTCACCATCGAGAAGGCCGCGCTCTCCGTGAATGCCGAGGCCGCCTCCAAGACGTACGGTGACCCCGACCCGGCCTTCACCTACAACCTCACAGGCTTCAAGAACGCGGAGGACGCCACCTCTGCCGGTGTCACCGGTGACCCTTCGATGACCCGGGCCGCCGGCGAGACGGTGGCCGGCAGCCCCTACACCATCACCGCTGCCCCCGGCACCCTGGCCGCCGACAACTACGACTTCGCGACCGGGACGACGGCTCAGTTCTACATTTCCGCCAAGTCGATCACCGGCACCTTCACCGCTCAGTCCAAGACATATGACGGCACCACCGTCGCGACCATCACGGGGGCCACCCTGGAAGGGGTGACAGGCGACGACGACGTGACGATCGACTACTCCTCGGCCACCGCTAACTTTGCCAGCAAGAACGTCGGTGGCAGCGTGACGGTACACGGGACGGGCTTCACCCTCGCCGGCGCCGATGCGGACAGCTATTCTCTCGACCTGGTGTTCAATAGCGCGGCCGACATATTGGCCAAGGACATCACCGTCACCGCCGACTCCGGTCAGCACAAGACCTACGGTGACCCCGATCCCACCCCGTTCACCTACCAGGTGACGAGCGGTGAGTTGGTGGGAGGCGACAGCTTCAACGGTGCTCTTGCTCGAGACCCCGGTGAGGACGCGGGCACCTATGCCATCACCCAAGGCACCCTGGCCATCAATGACGGTAGCGGCGGCGATAACTACAACCTCACCTACGTGGGTGCCGACTTCACCATCGACCCGGCGGGAACGATCGCGCCCACCATCACTAGTCTCGATCCGACCGGCGGCACGACGGCTGGCGGTACTTCGGTGACCATCACTGGCGCGCACTTCACCGGGGTCACCACAGTGACTTTCGGCGTCGATCCTGCGACGAGCTTCACGTTTATCTCCGATACCCAGATCACCGCCGTAGCTCCGGCTCACGCCGCCGGCACGGTCCGGGTGCAGGTGACGACTCCGGGTGGCTCCTCAATCGACTCCGCGGAGTCCCACTATACTTACAGCACGCCTCTAACCCTTACCCGGTACGAGCAGACCGATCACGGCCTGTACTACCACGGCATCTGGATGACGCACCTGACATCACCGGCCTCTGGGGGCAACTTCTCGTACACCGACATTCTCGGATCTTATGTGACCGTGAGATTCAACGGCACGTACCTCGCGTGGATCGCCAAGACAAGCCGGACCCACGGCTATGCCAGAGTCACGCTGGACGACCGGCCCTCCGTCATCGTCGACCTCTACAGCTCGGCTACTCTCTTCAAACAGAAGGTGTGGGAAACGCCGGTCGGTCTCTCCAATGGCGACCACACGCTCAAGATTGAGTGTACCCACACCGGTAGGCCGGGAGCGGTGGACACCAACATCAACGTCGATGCCTTTGACGTCATAGGCACGCTGAGCGGCTCGGAGGGTCTCACGCGGTACCAGCAGACCTCTGCCCTCATGTATGCGGGGGCATGGAGCAACTTCAGGATCCCCCGCGCCAGCTTCGGCAGCTACTGGCGGTCGAGCGCGCCAGGCGCCTCGGTGACCATCCCCTTCAAAGGCACGCGTCTGGATTGGATCGCGACCAAGGGCACCACCCTGAGCAAGGCCGACGTCTACGTGGACGGAGCGTTCGTGACGACGGTAGATCTCGCGAACCCCGTCGTCCTCTATCAACAGAACGTCTTCACGACCGGTACCTTGGCCGACGGCTACCACACGGTCAAGATCGTCCGGAACGCGCACGACGCGACCGGCAAGTTCATCAGTCTGGACGCCGTCGATGTGCTCGGTACCCTCGCCTCACCCGTCCGCTTCGAGCAGACCGATCCCCATCTCCTGTGGACGGGCAACTGGACCACCGGTACCAGCAAGTCGTACTCGGGTGGCAACTTCGCGTACACAAACCGGTCCGGCTCGTCGGTGACCGTCAACTTCTCCGGGGTGATGCTGACCCTCATCGCGAAGAAGAGTCCCCCCTACGGCAAAGTACGGATCACCCTCGACCACGGGACCCCGATGCTCGTCAATCTGTATAGCTCTTCCACGCTCTACAAGCAGAAGGTCTGGTCGAGCGGTTTCCTTGCGCCGGGTGACCACACGGTCAGGATCGAGTGGACTGGTTTGAAAAGCAGTTCTGCCAGCGCCGCGAACATCAACGTGGACGCCTTCAATGTAATCGGAACTCTGAATTAGCGGCGCATCTCGGTGACGCCGGCTTGAACATGGCAGATCGATTTGCCCGCACCCCTTTCGGCATCACTGAGTGCGCTGGCGCAGTCAGTGATGCCGGTGTCACGGTACGGTGCCCTCGCTTTCACGATGTTTGGGATGAGCGCATGACCGAGTCGGGATTGTCTCCCTGGCTACCGGCGACGCAGCCTGGGTTCTAGATCTTAGCGAACGCCGACTCCTCTGTACGGGAAGGGTAGCCAGACCCGACCGCGGACGTTGAGGCACGTGCCGCATTGGTCTGTAGCCGTTTACCGTTCATCCGTTCCACACGCGTGACCCTGTCTTCAGCCCTTCTTTAGAGGCTGCGATGTTGACCCCGGCGCGCTACCTCAAGCTCCGCTCGCGTGACGCCGATACGCATTGAGGCAGAAGCTTGGATGTGCACGCAGTCAGACGAAGCGATGATTAAGGAGGAGCAATGGAATCGGTAGGAATTCAGCCGGGAAGCAGGAGAGCGAGGGCTAAGAGGGCAAAAGCTCGGAAATCCAGACGCCGCGTGCTTGTCGGTGGCGCGCTTATCGCGATGCTGATCATCGCGTCCGCCTTCCTGGTAGGAAGCGGAGCCATATTCACGTCGACGTCCGCAAACCCCGGCAACGTCTTCACTGCGGGGATACTCACTCACTCTAACAGCAACGCGGGTGGTGCGATATTGACGGCAGGTCCGATGAAGCCCGGCGACACCGAGACCGGCACGGTCACGATTGAAAATACCGGCGATCTAAGCGGAAACTTCAGTCTCGCCATGGTGCAGACGGGCGGCGCGGCCGGCACGTATGGGGGCTATCTCTACGACGTGCTGGACCTTACGATAGAGGACACGTCTACGTTGGTCACTGTCTACTCCGGCAAGATGAACGGCTTCCCGATGTTCGTCGCACTCGGCACTTGGGCTCCCAACGCAAGCCACGAGTACCTCTTCACGGTGCACTTCCCCGATGGTGGTGTGCCCGCGAGCGGCAATAGCGGGGACAACCTATACCAGGCTAGCTCTGCAACGGTCGAGTTCATTTGGAACGCGGTTCAGCAGTAGGCGCGAAGCCTGGGCAAATAGAACCGGGGAGCGGACGGAGCCAGACGCGCTCGGCGTGGGCCGGTCCGTCTTACCGTCTTTGCTCCCCGGTTCGAACACCCCGGGATCTCATACATGACAGGACCAGGACACAGAACATCCGGCGGCCTCCGCCGCAGAGTAAGCGGCGTGGGCCGACCCCGCTCCTTGGGTATAGGTACTCTGACGGTTGCTGCTCTCCTACCCGTCATCGTTATCCTTGTTGTGTCCATGGTCGTTGGGTCATCGGACGCTCGCTTCATTTCTATCTCAGCCAATCCGGGAGCGTCGTTCACCTCGGGTTCTGTGAGTCTGGTGAACTCCAAGGATGGGGCCGCGGTAATCACGGCGACCGGACTAGTACCCGGCTCTTCGTCGAGCGGGGTTGTCACCCTCACGGCACACGGTGACTACACTATCGACGTCATTCTCGCGAATGCGAGCATATCCGACCAACCGGTCTCGCCCGCGCTATCTCAGGCGCTCACGCTGAATGTGGAGGACGTCACCGGTAGCCCGACGACGCTATGGAGCGGCACCATGAACAGCCTTTCGTCGCTATCGCTAGGACAGATCTCCCCGGGGTCCGCGCGCACCTTCCAGTTCACAGTCGCCTTTCCCATGGCTAATGCCGTCGCAGGGCTGCAGAACGCTAGCACCACCATGACCCTTCGGTTCACGGGAGTGGCTCAGTGACGCGGAGTGCACGCATCAGTGTTGCCTACGGCCTGTTGGCGGTTGCCGTGTTGTCTGCGGTTGCTGCCATATACTTCCTGGGCATATCCTTCTACATCATCACCGGCAGCTCAATGGAGAGTGCGGTACCGAGAGGGGCGCTGGCGATTGAGCGGCGGGTGTCAGCAAGCAGTCTCCGGGTGGGGGACATCATCACCTTCCAGCCTCCCGGAACAACGGGCAACGTGACTCACCGAATAATCGCCATAAGCACCGGCGAGGATGGTCAACGCATATACGAAACCAAAGGTGATGCCAATGATGCCGTGGATCCCTGGAGATTCAGTCTCGACCGTCCCGACCAGGCGAGGCTTCTGACCAGCGTTCCCTGGCTCGGCTACTTCTTCGCCTTTTTCACTCTGCGCGTCATACGTGCGGTCTTTCTGGCCGGGATTGGGTTAGGGGTCGTCATCATCATCGTAATCGGGCTAAGGGAGACCTTCTTGGACTCCGAGGAGGAATGGGCCGCCGACGAAGGCAGGATCCGGCGATGATCCGCTGGCCTCTTCTCCTGCTCGTCACCCTGATAGTTCTAGGAGGAGCGCTCTCCGCCCGAACGTCGAGTGCATCATTCACGAGTGCCAGCACCTCCACGCTGTCCGCCTCCACCACAACGGGAGTCCAGCATCTGCTGCACCTGTACTCGCAGTCCCTGGACCCCGACGGTCTCGGAGGGTACTATCTGCAGCCCGATGTTCAGGAGCCCGCCGCGACCGGCGCGGATTTCAGCCTGGCAGTCGACCTCGGAGACTACAAGAACAAGGAGGTCACTTGTGGTCAGGTGTTCACACTCTCGACGCCTTCGCCGCTTCCCGCTGGGATAACGTCGATTATCGTCACCGCTACTCTTCTTGCTGATCCCGGGACAGGTCTTCAGCCCATCAGATCGGTTGGCTTCGGCAGCCTGGGGAGCGATTCAATCTCAAACCCGGTCACGCTCAGCGCCGGAGGGAAGATGCAGTGTACTCTGGTCGTGAAGACCCCGCGCCCGAAACTGACGGCCTATCAGCCGCGGGTGCTAATCACAGTGACCTACTCGGGATACTCGGGGAACTACTTCCAGTACTCAGTGCCCGTTGTCGTGCAGTCAGTCTAGCTTCGAACAGCTCTCGTTCGCTGTGGAGGAGAGTGTGCGCCTGGGCCTCGGCCGCGAGAGACGCGTGGTGGCCCTGTTGTTGCGGGCCTGGGTGCTCAATCCATTGGTCCACCGAATCGGGTCGTTGCGCCACGCTCGGCGGCTTTGAACGCGCTATTTTACAAAAGGGCGGTTTCGTAAAATAGCCGGCCGAATCTCGGGTGCTTATTGGAGCGATGGAAAACAACGGGGATCCCCACCGAGTTTGGTCTACCGCTACGACGACTATGTGGCTCTGTTCGATCGACAGCTGTCTGATACAGGTCAGGAGCCGATAAGGATCGCGTAAGTTCTCCGACCCTCTACACGCGCCCCCTCGCGACCGCTCACCCGCCCATCCGGTAAAATTGCCGCACGAGCGGCGCAAATCCTCGGAACATGGATCGCGGAGATATGGAACGCAGAAACATGGATCGTCGGACCTTCCTCCTCCACAGTGGCCGCTGGCTGGCCGTTGCCGGCTTGGTCCCCCTGGTACCCGTGGTGGCTGGGTGCGGCTCGGAGGTCACCACGACCACGACGAGCGGCGGGCCCACCGAAGAGGGTCCACCCACCACGGCTGCGACCGGCTCCACCGGCACCACCGTCGCCGGGTCGACCACCTCGACGGCAGGTTCCACGGGCTCCGGCTCCAGAGCTCACGGCTCCACCGAGCTCGACGGCTCCCGTCGCAGAGGCCCCCGATCTGGCGGTGGCCAAGGGCGAAGTGGTCGAGAAGAACCTCCGCGCCGCCATCGCGCTGCTGGGGGGCATGGAGCTCTTCGTCAAGAAGGGCGGCAGGGTGGTGGTCAAGCCCAACGTGCTCACCGGCCGGCCCCCGGAATACGCCACCACCACCAGCCCGGAGCTCATGACCGCCGTCATCACCATGTGCTGGGAGGCCGGAGCGGGCGAGGTGATCGTCCTGGACAATCCCGTCTCCAATCATCGCTCCGCCTTCGAGACCTCGGGACTCGCGCAGGCCATCTCCGACGCCGACGGCAAGCTGGTCTACCTGAGCGACCGCAGCTACGACAAGGTCGAGATCCCCGAGGGCGAGGTGCTCAACTCCTGGCCGTTGGTCACCGACGCGCTGACCGCCGACACCCTCATCAATCTCGCCCTGCCCAAGCAGCACGGCACCTCGGGGGCCACCATGACCATGAAGAACCTCATGGGCATCATGGGCGGCAGGCGGGGCAGCGTCCACAGCAACTTCTCCCAGAAGATCGTCGACGTCAACACCCTGGTCAAGCCCACGCTGGCCATCCTCGACGCCTACCGGGTGCTCTTCCGCAACGGCCCGACCGGGGGGTCGCTCAAGGACGTCCGCCTGGAGAAGACCCTGGTGGCCGGCACCAATCAGGTGTCCATCGACGCCTACGGCACCCAGTTCTTCGGCAAGGCCCCGGCCGACTACAAGTGGCTGGTGGAGGCCAACAAGCGGGGCATGGGCGAGATCGACCTGAGCAAGCTCACCATCGCCACCACCGAAGCCGCTTAGGCGTGTGACCGTGGCGAAAACCGTGGCGGAAGGGACCGCGCGCCAAGAGATCGAGGCCCCTGTCGGTCCATCGCTTCCGTTGGGTGTTCCAGCTCTTCTTCCTGCTGGTCTTCCTCGCGCTGCTCACGATGACCTTCTGGCCGGTGGCCACCGGGCTGGTGAGCGGTTTCCTGCTCGCCGACCCGCTGATCGCCCTCAACTCGATCGCGCGGGGACTTTTCCGCTGGGAGATGCTCCTGGCCATACCGGTGATCCTGAGCCCGCTGTTCCTGGGCCGGGTGTTCTGCGGCTACGTTTGCCCCATGGGTTTCCTGGTCGAGCTGGTGGGGCCGCGCAAGGACCGCCACCTGGGCGAGCGGGCGCGCACGGTGATGCGCAAGGTGCCGCTCTTCGGGCTGATCGTGGTGGTCATGTTCATCCTGATGGGGAGCGCGTGGTTCCTGGTGATGGACCCCATCTCGCTCCTGACGCGGAGCACCACGACGCTGCTCTATCCGGCGGTGGACCGCGTGCTCACCTGGATCGGCGACCTCTTCTACCGGGCGGATTCGCTGCAGGGCACGGTGGACAGCGTCACCAACGTGCTCACCGGCCGCCTGATCTTCCCCGACGGACTCTACTTCGCGCTGCAGATACTGATCCTGGTGATGTTCGTGGTGGTGCTGGGGATCTCGTGGCTGGAGCGGCGGCTGTGGTGCCGGGATCTGTGCCCACTGGGAGCGTTGCTCGGGCTGGTGGGGAGGGGAGCCCTGTTCGGGAGAGTGGTGGACCAGACCGCGTGCACGAGCTGCGGGCTGTGCGCGAAGGCCTGTCCCATGGACGCCATCCGCGATGACGGCCGCTCCACCGACATGTCCCGCTGCGAATGCGGGCTGGAATGCGCCGACGCCTGCCGCCAGGGAGCGATCCGCTGGGGATACAAGCCGCGCAAGTCCTACGAGTACGACCCGGGCCGCCGCGCGCTGCTGATCGGCGCGGGCGCCGCCTTCGTGGCGACCTTCGGCGTGCTGACCGGGGTGCGGCGGATCTGGCCCACGGACGCCGCGGCCGCCGCGGCGGCGGAGGACGCCACCTCGACCACGACGGCCGCCGGGGCCGGGGAAGCCGCGGGCGACGGGGCCGCCGGGGCCGCCGAAGGCGCAGCCCTGGCGACCACCCAGACCCGGGCCCTTCCCATCCGCCCACCGGGAGCGCAGACCGAAGCGGAGTTCCTCGCCTCCTGCACGCGGTGCGCCGAGTGCCTGAAGGTATGTCCCACCAACGTGCTGCAGCCCGCGGCTTTGGAGGCCGGCCTGGAGGGCGTCTTCACGCCGCACCTGGACTTCACCCGCGGCTACTGCGAGTGGACCTGCGCCGACTGCGGCGTGGTCTGCCCCACCCGGTCGATCGCACCTCTCGAGGTGGCCGACAAGCAGGAGACGGTCATCGGTATCGCGGTGATCGACCGCAGCATCTGCCTGCCCTGGGCCAAGGGTGAGGAATGCCTGGTGTGCGAAGAGCTCTGCCCCACCCCGGAGAAGGCCATCACCTTCGGCACCGGCGGAGGCGGTGGGGGCGGCCATGGCGGCGGCGGCGGCCTGGGCCGCGGCCGTGGAGCCGGTGGGGGTGGTGGCGGCTTGGGCGGCGGCGAGGGCACGGGTGCCGAGGGCACTGAGGGCGTCGAAGGCACGGCCGAGGGCGACCTGTCGGGCGCCGAAGGCGAGCGACCACGGACGCTGCCGGGGTCAAGCTGCCCCGCGTCCGGACGCCTCACTGCATCGGCTGCGGCATCTGCCAGTACAACTGTCCGGTGCAGGGGCCGGCCGCCATCGTGGTGCGGGCGGTCGAGCACACCACGGTCGCGACGGTAGAGGGGTAGGGGCGATGAACCAGGTGAAGGGAAGCCGGCATGCTTGAACGCGGGCGCAGGGTGATGTCAAGGGTCGCGCTCCGCAGGCCGCCGTGCGAGGTGTGCAGCTGGGGCGCCGCTCACACGCGCTATCTGGGCCAGGATGCTCGCTGGTACGCGCAGGATCCCGGGTCGGGGGCTGCCGCGCATCGCTTCTGCGACAAGCACGTTCCTCCGGAGGGGAGTCTCAGCCTCGACCTGACCGGCGACCGCGACATCGAATGGAGCTTCGTAGCCGCCTGTGCCGGCAGGTACGCCGGTCCCGGGACCAGGGTCCTCGATTTTGGAGCCGGCTCCGGCTCTCTCTCCTATGCGGCGGCAAGCACGGGTGCGAGCGTGCTGGCCATCGACCTCATGCCCCGGAAGTTCCCTCTCAGCTACCCCTCGATCGAGTTTCGCCAGGTCAATCTCTTCGATCTCGGCGAGGAAACGGACATGTTCGATCTGATCATGAACTGTTCCACCATCGAGCATGTGGGACTCGAGGGACGGTACGGGTCGCCCGACCAGCCCGACGGCGACCTGACCGCGATGCGGAAGCTGGCGATGATGCTCAAACCGGGGGCCACATGGCGCTCGTTCTGCCGGTGGGGATCGATGCGGTGTTCGCGCCCTATCACCGCGTGTACGGAGAGGATCGGTTGCCTCGGCTCCTGGAGGGCTACCGCGTGCTCGAAGAGCGCTACATGCGGAAGGATGTCCGCAACACGTACTTCGAGTGCAGCCGCGACGAGGCGCTGCGGGACGAGGCTTCCCCCCGCTACTACGCGCTGGGTCTGATGGTGCTGCAGACGTAGGGCAGCCGTGCCCGGTGGCCGGCGGCGGGTCAGTCCTCGCCGGGCAGCCGCGAGCTGGGCCGGGTCAGTCCTCCCCCGGCAGCCGGGCTCCGGGGCCCGTCAGTCCTCGCCGGGCAGCCGGGCTCCGCTGGGCGACAGTCCCAGTGCCGCGTCCATCGCGGCTTCGAACTGGGTCCTGCTGAAATACCCGAGGAACCGCTCGATCCGGGCGTCGAACGCGCCCGGAGGCGTGGCGTCCAACTTCACGAACTTCGCGCGCAGGTCCTGCCAGTCATCGGGGGCGAACGTCAGCCCCAGGCCGAAATCCTGCACGCGATGCGCCATGAGACCACGATCGGGCACCAGCACCGGCCGACCGGCCATCAAGGCCTGCAGCATGGCGCCGCTCGAGGTGAGGTGCTCCGGGCCGTAGGGGAGGGCCACGCAGCGGGCGGCGGCATAGGTCGCCCGGGCGGTCTCGAAGTCTTGATAGAACGCGCCGGATTCGAGAAGGGCCGAGCGCGATATCAGCTCTCGACGAGCGGCCGGGTCGTGCGGGTAGCCGCTGGAGTCGTGGGTGGCGCCGCAGTGCACGAAGCACCCGTCGATGTCGCAGGCGAGCTGGAGGAGGCGTTCGTAGTTGCGGCGCGCGCTCGGCGTCCCCACATAGACCACCACGGGCCGGCCTTGCTGCGTCGCCAGGAACCGGGCGACGCGTGCCTGCCAGGCCGCGGCTTCGCCTTCGGGCAGGCCGTCGCGGGCGGGACTGGGGCCGCCTGCGGCCTGCTCGTCGCCCGGACCGCCGCGGTCTCCGTCGACCAGGCCGTCGTGGCCGGGGCCGCCGCGCTCTCCCGCCGCGCCCCCCCCGACCACTCGGCGATGTCGGGCAACCACAGATATCGGCCTCGGTATGTGGCCACGAAGACCTCATCCAGCGCCAGGGCTTTCTCCAGGACCGGGAGACGCTGGGCGATGACCTGATGGAACAGGCGCCGCTGCCACGGCGCGGCGCTGTCGTGCACGTACTTGGTGTTGCGGATGAAGAGGGCGATCCGCCTTCCCGGGAGGCGAAGGGAGGGGTGGGTCACCTGGGCCGACAGCAACCCCACGCAGACGTCGGCTTCGGCTAGGAAGACCACGTCGGCGCCGGCTTCGCGTGCGGCGGCGGTCAGCCCTCTGAGTTGTTGCACCGAAGTCCTCTCGCCACTCCAGGTATCGGCGACGAATTCGATGCGCGGGTCCTCTTGCAGCGCCGCGAGCAGGGAGTAGCTCTCCAGCCCCGCCAGGTCGGCCGCCACCGTCACCGACAGTCCGCGGGCGAGGAAGTAGTCGCAGAACTCGCGGCAGTAGACGGCGCGGTGGCCCGTGAAAAGCGGCAGCCAGAGGAAGACCCGTTTCACGACCGGCGCTCCACGCTGGTCGGCGCGGCTGCGGCCGCCGGCGCGGCCGCGGCGCTGCCGCCGCGGAGTGCGCCGGGCCGCCGCCTCGGCGCCGGCCCTCGAGCACCTGCGTGTACACCGCGACATACTGCTCGGCCACGCTCTTCGGGGCGAACTGCTGGACGGCATGCTCCCGGGCCACGCGAGAGAGTTCCCGCCGTCGGTCGTCGTCCTCGAGAGTCCAGAGCAGGCCGGCGGCCAGGTCGTCCACGTCGAAGGGCTTGGCCAGCCACCCCGACACCTTGTGCGTGACGATGTCGGGCAGTCCGCCGATGTCGAAAGCCACCACCGGCAGTCCGCAGGCCTGTGCCTCCACCGCCGTGTTGGGCAGGTTGTCCTGGCGGGAGGGGACGATCATGGCGTCGGCGGCCGAGTAGGCGGCGAGCAGGACGCGATCGTCGCGTATCGGGCCGAGCCAGTGCACGGGGAGGGGCCAGTGTTCCCCGGGCGCGGGAGCCGACTGTCCGTAGACCATCAGTTCCACCGCGCTCGAGCCGCGCTGCACGAAGCGCTCGAGCATGCTGCGAAGTAGATCGCCCCCCTTACGCAGGTTGGCCGCCCCGCGCTCGGCGCCCATGAGCACCAGGGGAACGTCCGGTGGTAGGTGCAGCGTGGAGCGCGCGACGTCGCGGGCGATGGGGAGCCAGGCCGTGTCGGTGTCCACGGCGTTCGGTATCACGTGGACGGGGGAGTCCCCGAAGAGGACGCTCCCCGCCGAGCATGCGGCCAGCCAGCGGCTGGGACAGACCACGGTGAACTGCTGCTTCGCCCAGAGACGCCGCTTCGCTTCCCACGCCTGCCGGTCGAGGTCGGGGCCCCGTTCCCCTGCCTGGCGGTTCGAAGCGTTGTAGCCCTGGCGGAAGCGTGCATCGGGGCCGTCGTCGACATAGTGCTCGCTCCCGCAGAAGGCCCACATGTCGTGGAAGGTCCACACGATCGGCTTGGTCAGCCGGCCGATATCGCGGATCGAGAGCAGGTCCGATATCCAATGCAGGTTGAGGACGTCGGCGTCGCCGCCGTTCAGCTCGGGGACGATCCCGGCGCTGACGTTCCCAAACGTGTGCCAGTCGGTGTTCGTGGTGTACCAGTCGCGCTCGAGGCGCGCGCGCCTGCGAAGCTGCGCGCGCCGCAGGGTTCTGGCGAGAAGACCGTGGGCCGGGGGCGCCTTGCCTCCCTTGACGAGATCGTCGTCCGATTCGCGCCGCAGCACCCTCATCCGGCTCTCGGTGCCGGCGTCCACCAGGGCCTGGTGGATACGGTAGGCGGCGCGGCCTGCGCCCCCGAACGCGTCTGTGTAGGAGAGGTGGAGGACCTTCATCGCTTGTGCGTGATCAGTAGCTTGATGGCACGATGCCGCCTTCTCGGGAGCGGTCCGCTCGACCACGCCGAACCAGCGCCTGGAGCGACGCTCCAGCCGCCGGGCGGCATCCGCCGACACCGGGCCGCTGCGCGTGTAGGCGCGGCCGCAGGCCACGGGATCCCCGGGGCGCAGATTCATAGCGTCCATCGCCGCGTCCCACGACCAGCGGAAGTGGAACGTGGACGGTAGATGGCACTTGATGACCGGGAAGAAGTTGTTGTCGATGAGGTAGACCCCGCCGGGCTTGAGATGCGCAGCCGTCTTCTCCACCAGGGCCAGCGGGTCGGGGACGTGCTCGAACACGTCGGTGGCCACCAGCACGTCGTACGTGCCTGCGAGCTCCGCCACATACCGTACGTTGGGGGTCTCGTCGGCCAGCGGCGACGGCCGCGGGATGGGGGTTGGGCTCGGCCACGCTCACCTCGGCGGCCGGACAGCGCTCCCCGATCATGCGGGCCAGGGTGCCGAAGCCGCCGCCGATATCGGCCACCCGGCTCGGGTCGAGGCCGGCGATGTAGTCGGCGTAGGCAGTCCGGTTGGCGAGGGAGCGGTCGTGCTGCTCGATGAAGAGCCCGTTGAGGAGCCATACGGGATGGGCATAGAAGCGAGAGATCCGCTCGTCCATGACGTCGGGGTCGCACTCACACTCATCCCAGGCGGCGTCCATCAGCGACCAGACTTCTTCCAGGGTGAGGGGCTGATCGTCGCGGAGGAGGGGTTGCAGGTACTGGAGGTCCGCTTCGGAGAGCGGTAGTTCACTGGTCTGCAAGCGTTTCACCCCTGGAATCATAGCCCAAGAAAGGCCGAGGAGTGCGGTTCACACTCCCCATGCTATCCTTCGCTGCCCTCGAAAAGGGAGGACCTTCGCTCGATGCTCACCATCTTCACAGTACCCAAGCCGTTCGTGGGCCACATAGGCGTCATCCAGCGCAACGCCATCCGCAGTTGGCTGGGTCTGCAGCCCCGGTGTGAGGTCGTCCTCGTCGGCGAGGAGCCGGGGACGCAGGCCGTCGCCGGCGAGCTGGGGGTGCGGCACATCCCTCAGGTCCGCTGCAGCGAGTACGGCACGCCCTTCCTCGACGACGTCTTCGCGCGGGCGGCCGAAGGCGCCCGCTTCGATCTCCTCTGCTACGTCAACGCCGACATCATCCTGCCCAGCACCTTCCTCGGGTGCGTCCAACGGGTGCCGTTCTCCAGCGTTCCTGATGGTGGGGCAGCGCCTGGACCTGGACATCCTCGAGGAGATCGCCCTCGACGATCCCGCAGAGAGGGCGCGCGCGGAGGACCGGATCCGGGAAGCGGGGGTGCTGCATCCTCCCGGCGGAAGCGACTACTTCGTGTTTCCCAAGGGAGCCTTGGGCACGCTCCCGCCCTTCCTCGTGGGGAGACCGGGCTGGGACAACTGGATGATCTTCCGAGCCACGCAGCTTGGAATCCCGGTGGTCGACGCGTCCGGATGTTCGCTGGTCGTGCACCAGAATCACGACTACCAGCACGTTCCTGGGGGCACCGTCCGGTACGAGGGGCCCGAGGCCGACTACAACCGGGGGCTGCTGGGGGGCTGGGACGAGTTCATGACTCCCGAGTATGCGGGCTGGCGCCTCACCGGCGACCGGCTGGAGCGGCGGCCCTGGTGGACGAAGAGCTCCAAGATCGGGACGCGGGTATTCGCCGCGTCGCACCCGCGCCTGAGGTTCCTCGTGCCTGCCGTCCGCCGCTGGCTGACTGCCCGCGAACGCCGCGCGGAGAAACGGGCCGGCTAGAGCTCACCCACCTCGAGCCACGCGCTTGGCCTTGCGAACGACTCGTCCGGGGAATGCCTTCGCCGCCGGTACAGCGTGCGGGGCGGCGGCCCGCCGAAGTGGTGCTCGAAGACGAACTGATCCGCCCGCCGGTCCTGCTCCACGCGGTCCGGGTGAGTCAGAGGGCCGAGGGGATGCGAGAGGTGGCGGCCCTGGCTCTGAGACTCGGTGGTGTGGGTCGCCGCGGCATCGAAGCCGATGTTGGTCACCAGATTGACGTTCGGCGTCGCGGTGAGCCCGCCTCCGTGCCACACGCTCGCGGTCCAGGGATAGGCCCAGGAATCGATCTCGTGGCGCGCGACCCTGTCGAAGATCCTCTCCCAGTACTTGCGCTCGGGCTCGGTGTGGCCCAGATCCAGCCACTCTCGCGAGGTCTTCCACTCGTCCCAGAAGGGGATGTCGCCCTGGTAGTGCGTCCAGGCCCGTCGCCAGGTGGCCCAACCCCAGCAGTGGTTGTACTTGGAGAAGTAGTAGGCGGCGTGGCCGCGTCGACGCCCGTCCTGAAAGTTGTCGCCGGTGACCACCCAGACCCGCTCGTCGGCGGCGTAGCGCTCGAGCAGCTCGTCGCAGAACACGAAGAAGTCGGGATGGGCGACGCAGTCGTCCTCCAGCACGATGGCCCGGTCGACCTGGGCGAACACCCAATCGAGGCCGCTGCTCACCCGTCTCTTGAGGCCGAGATTGGTGTCGGCGTAATCACTGCTCACCTCGCACGGCCAATCGACCTGCTCCACGATGGCCCTCACCTGGGCGCAGCGTTCGATATCGTCGGGGTGATCCGGTCGAGGTCCATCGGCGACCACGAACAGCCGCGCCGGACGCCGGGCGCGCACGGCAGCGAACATCTCCGCCGTGTGCTGCGGGCGGTTGAAGACGAGGATCGCGACAGGGGTCCCACCGGGTGCGCTCAAACCGTCCGCTCTTCCTACGAACTCAGTTCGTGCCGCCACGCGTAGTCACACAGGAAGCCGCCGTACGGCCACATCCGACCGGTGCCGTAGAAATCGCCCGGTAGGACGTCCACCAGCGCGGCGCCCTTCACCTGGTCGGCCAGTACGCCGTTCTGCTTGATCTCGGTGTTGATGAGATATCGGCCCGGCTCGACGGGGAGCCGGAACACGGTGCACACCGACCGGCCGGAGGAATCGAGCCGCTCGATGTCCTGACCGAGGACCTTGGTGCTCAAGACGAGGTGTTTGGCATCGTCCATGCGGTGGATCCCCAGAGCGATCTCCACGCTCCGCAGCTCTTCTCTGCGGTCCGACCGGTAGTGGACCGAGACCACGGCGTTCTCTCCGCAGACCCACGACCCCAGCTGGGGGTCCTGTTCGGTCCCGAGGGTCAGGCCGACCACCCGGATCGCCCCGTTGCCGGCGCGATCGGCGCGATCGACCAACTCCGTCTCCGCCGAAACGCGCTCGTAGCTGCTGAGGTACTCACGGACCACGTCCTGCGAGGGGCCGCTGTTCTCGATGCTGCCGCGGTTCAACAGGATGGCGCGCGGACACAGTCCCTGCAGGGCGACCATGTTGTGGCTCACGAACAGCACGGTGCGTCCCTCGGAGGCCACGTCGCCCATCTTGCCCAGACACTTCTTCTGGAAGGCGGTATCGCCGACGGCGAGGACCTCGTCGACGATGAGGATCTCCGGCTCGAGGTGTGCGGCCACGGCGAACGCGAGGCGCACGTACATCCCCGAGGAGTAGCGCTTGACGGGGGTATCGAGAAAGGCCTCGATCTCGGCGAACGCCACGATCTCGTCGAACTTGCGCTTGATCTCCTGGCGGCTCATCCCCAGGATGGCGCCGTTCAGATAGATGTTCTGCCTACCGGTGAGCTCCATGTGGAACCCGGTGCCCACTTCGAGCAGGCTGGCGACACGGCCGGTTATGGTGATGCGTCCCTTCGTCGGCTCGGTGATGCGGCTGAGGATCTTGAGCAACGTCGACTTGCCGGCCCCGTTCCGGCCGATGATGCCCAGGGTCTCCCCGGCTGCTACGTCGAACGACACGTCCTTGAGGGCCCAGAACTCCTCCACCTGATGGCCGTGGATGATGGGCCGTCCCCTCAGGATGTCGCGGGTCTTGCGGGCGAAGCCGTACGTGCCCCGCACCATCGCGTCGCGCAGGGTGGGGTTCCGCTCGGTCCTGGCCGCGGCGTGGCCCACCAAGTAGCTCTTGCTGAGGTTCTCGACTTTGATGATGGTGTCGGGCACGCGCTAGGCCTCAGATGATGTCGGCAAAGGTTCTCTCCATCTTCCTGAACCGGCGCAACCCCAGCCAGAGGAAGAAGACGATGACCGCCCAGCTCAGGAGGAATCCGGGCAGGTAGATCTGCGACTCCCCGCCGAGCAGAGCCCAGCGGAATCCGTCGATAACGCCCACCATGGGATTGAGGGAGTACAGGAGAAGCCATTGGTCGGGGACCACTTCCGAGCTGAAGCCGACCGGGGACACGAATTGGCCGATCTGCACCACGAACGGGACGATGAAGACGAAGTCGCGATACTTGACGTTCAGCGATGCCGCCCACAGCCCAGGCCCGATGGCGGCCAGGATGGCCATGATGAGGAAGAGGGGCAGGGAGAAGATCTGCCAGCCGGGTGGGAAGTGGTACCAGGCCATCAGAACGAAGAAGATCACCAGGCCGATGAGGAAGTCGACGAACGAGACGGCGCCGCGGGCGGTGGGGACCATCAACCGGGGGAAGTAGACCTTGCTGATGAGGTTCACGTTCCCGATGAGACTCCCCGCCGCGCCGGCGAACATGCCGGCAAAGAGCTGCCAGGGCAGGAGCCCCGCAAAGACCATCAGCGCGTACGGCGCATCGCCCTCGCTGGGCAACTTGGCCAGCCTGCCGAAGACCAGGGTGAACACGATCATGGTCACGAACGGCTGCAGGATCGCCCAGACCACGCCGATGACCGTCTGTTTGTAGCGGACGGCGATGTCGCGCCAGGCAAGGATGTAGAAGAGCTCGCGGTATCGCCACAGATCGCGCCAATAGTTGCGCCTGGCGAGTCCCGGCTCGATGATCAGGGTGTCAGGTTGGCTCATCCTCCCGGAATCATAGCCTAAACGAGGGCGCGGGGCACCTGCAGCCGGCGCGGCCGGCGCGGCTGGCAGCGGGGGCCCGCGATCCGGCAGCGCGGCCGGCCCCGGCTACCGGCGGGCCCCGGCGCCGCAGCCCTCGCTCGCCGGCGCTGCTGCTCCACGTATAATGCTGACGACCCTACTCGAAGTACCGGCGACCCTACTCGAGCGAAGGTTTGACCGTGCCCGATCCCGATGCCGCGCGGCACCCCAGATTCTCAGTCGTCTGCGTAGTCTCTCAGGACGATGGTCGCCTGGGCGCCGAAGCCATTGCTCGGACGCTGGACAGCATCTACGCGCAGACCTACACCGACTTCGAGATCGTCCTGGTCGCGGCCTGCGAGGCGAGCCTGGTCCCGCGCGGGGCTGCCCTTCCCGGCGCCGCCGACCACAGGCTTCGGATCGTTCCCGGCGGAGCCTCCGCGTGGGGCTGGATGTGGCTCCGGACGTCGCTCCGGACGCGGCGCGCGCCCGCGCTCTGGGATGCCGGGAGGCGACCGGCGAGTGGATCTGCTTCCTGGACCCCGGCGACGTGTGGCTTCCGGAGAAGCTCGAGGCTCAGGTGGCGTTGATCGAGGACGCCGACCTCGCGTACTCGGACTGCCGCTTTCTTCTGGGAGAGACGCTCTCTCCCGTGACGTACCACCAGCTCTTTCCCCCTCCGAGGCCTGGCGAGGACCCGCTTGTCGCGCTGATAGACCGCGACTATGTGCCCTATTCGACGCTCGCGGTCCGTGCGGAAGTGTTTCGGGCTGCCGGCGGGTTCGACCTCACGGCGGGGCCGGCTGCCTTCTTCGATCTCTGCCTGCGCCTTCTGGCCAGGGGAGCTCGACCCAAGCATGTCGCACAGCCGCTGGCCGATCAGAGGGTGCGGCTCGAGCGGATGAAAGAGACCCACGTGGAAGCCCAGGAGGCCTGCGAGCGGGTGTTGCGCTCTTTCGCCAAGTCGCAGCCGCTCGCGACGTCGCACCCCGCCTACCGGACGCGCGCCGAGAAGCGGGCGGACGGACTGGCCCGAGCGCGCGTCCGGCGCAACCGCCCGCGCCGGCAGCGTCCGTCGGTGCGGCTGCGAGATTCCGGCACGTCGCTGAGGGCCCGGATGCCGCTGAGAGAGCTGGCCGCCGAGGGGGTCTATCTGGCTTCCCCTACCGTTGCCGGCTGGATGGGCATGCTCGTGGAGCCGTCGAGTGCGGCAGACCACCTCAAGGACCTGATCCTGCGCGCAGAGCCTACGCCCGCCGACCCGAAGGCGTCGGTGATCATCGCCTGTCACAACTACGGACACTTCCTCTCTGAGGCGATCGACAGCGTCCTGGCCCAGACTCACACCAATCTGGAGATCATCGTCGTCGACGACGGCTCCACCGACAACACGGCCGAAGTGGCCTCACGATACGCGGGCAGGGTGGTCTACTGGTATCAGCCCAACAGCGGCCCGTCCGCGGCACGCAACGCCGGTATCCACCTATCGTCCGGGCACTACGTCGCCTTTCTCGACGCAGACGACTGGATGGAGCCGGACTTCGTAGCCGAGTGCCTACGCGCGCTGGACGACCATCCCGAGGCGGCCTATGCGTTTCCCCAGGTCTTCTTCTTTGGAAGGCAGGAGGCCGTCAGCAGGTATCCCCAGTACCACGCAGTCTCGGCCGGCCGGAGACGCATCCCCATGTGCGCGGTCTTCAGGCACACGGCGTTCCGGAATACACGCTTCGACGAGGGGCTGAGGTCGGGATTGGTTGATTGGGACCTCTACAACTCTCTCGCGGAGCGCGGACTGCAAGGGGTTCTCGTCGACCGGCCTCTGGTCCACGTCCGGACGCACGCGACCGGCGTAAGCATCACCGACAGACTCGTAGCGTCGCCCCACCGGCGGAGGACCCTGCTTCTGAGGCTCAGGATCCGGCATCTTCCCCTGTTCAGCCTCGAGGATTGGGGCCGATTCCTGAACATGTACGGACGGGAGTTCCTGGGAGAGACGAAGCGGTGGGCGCTACGCCGGGGGTCGCGGGATCACCTAAGGTCCTGAGGCGCCGCGGGGCAGAGCCGCGGCAGACGCTGCGGGCAGACGCCGCGGGGCAGACGCCGCGGTTCCTAGCGACCGGACCGCGGATTTCCGCCCGCCCCCGCGGCCGTCGAGGCCGCGAAGCTGCCCAGGCACATCACGATCATCTGCGACGCCAGCGCGGGGCGCGGCCCGTGGCCGACCAGACCGCCGACGGCCTTCACCATGAGCCCCCCGAGCAGCAGGAGGTTGTACATCGCGAAGCGCAGCGGCCCCAGCGTCGCCCGCATCGACGCCGTGTGCCCTTCCTGGCGCGCGAGGATGTTGGCGTCCGATGTCCACTTGTTCTCGCTCGCCGAGCCCAGGTCGTGGAAGACGGAGACGAACGGGTCGTACCACACCTCGTAGCCCAGGCGGCGGAAACGCGCTCCCAGGATCTGCTCCTCGCCGTACATGAAGGTGATCGTGGGGATCCCGCCCGCCTCCCTGAGCATCGAGGCGCGAAAGACCATGCAGGCCCCGTCCAGCTTCTCGCACCGCCGCGGCCTGTCGTGCTTGCTGCGGGCGAGGTAGGCGAGCATCCGGTAGACGCCGGGAAGGAGGTTCAGAGGCTCGAAGACCGTGGCCAGCTTGTAGGGTCCGCTCTGAATCCTTCCGCTGGGCAGGACGACCTTGGGCCCGGTCCACGCGGCCGCCGGACGTTCCTCCAGCAGGGCGGCCAACTGCCGAAGCGATCCCGGGGGCAGTTTCACATCGGGATTGACCACGGCGATGAAGGTACCGCGGGCCGCTTGGACCCCTGTCTGAGCGCCGCGGCCGAAGCCGACGTTGTCCGGGTTCTCGATGAGCCGGATGTGCGGGTAGCTCTCGCGGATGAAGGCCGCAGAGGCGTCGCTCGAATGGTTGTCCACGACGATGGTCTCGGTCTGTAGGCCGGCGGTAGCTTCGGGCAGCGAGTCCAGGCAACCGGCGATGTATTCGCGACCGTTCCAGTTCACGATGACCACCGACAGGTCGATGGTGGTTCCGGGCGTGGGCTCCACGCGGTCTCCTATCTCCGCACCAGGTCGAGGAGAGCGCTCTTGGCCCCAGAGAAGTGGGCGTAGTCTCCTCGTGAGAGCATGCCCGCGACTCGGGGTAGGCGACGCAGACGTGGCACCTCCAGCGCCGAGAGCCTGGCCTGGGTCGCGCCGAGGCTGTGTCTCAGATCGCCGATGGCCGCCATCGTCCGCTCCCGGCTCGCGTCGCCCGGCCCCGCGTCGCCCAGCCCCGCGTCGCCCGACACCGCTGCGTGCGACACCGCGCGCATCCGTTCGAGGCGTTCGGTGGTTCTTGCCGCCCGGTCCGCCAGCTCGGGCCGGTTGTCTTCGCGCGCTGCGGCCACGATCGCGCGAAGCCGACTCGTGGTCGCCCCCCGCGCCCGGTTCGCGCTGCGCGGCGGTGCCGGGTCGCGCGCCGCCAGGCTGCGCGCCGGCGCCGGACGGCGTGGCCGGCCCGCCCCGCGCGGCCGCCCCGCGCCCCGGCATGGTCATGCGCGACGCGTTCCCCGAATGCCTCCGGAACACCTGCAGGGGACGCGGGTCGATCAGCACGGCGCCGAGGTCGTTGGCGATGTCGGAGATCCAGATGTCGTGCGATGGGTAGCGCATCGGGAAGGGGGAGCACCCAGGCGAGCAACTCGCGCCGGAGGGCGAAGCAGGACCCTTGGGTGAAGGCCCTTTCCGACTCTCCCCGGGCCCGCACCTGGGCGAAGGTCGTCAGGCCCAGCGGCGTGAGGTCTTCGCTCACCAGTTCGGCGTCGTTGACGAAGAGCAGCTTCTCGGGATGCTGCTCCAGCGCCTCCAGGGCGACGGCCATCTTCTCGGGAAACCAGACGTCGTCCTGGTCGCTCATGAAGATGACGTCACCGTCGCAGAGGGACAGGGCGGTATCGAAGTTCCGGATGTAGCCGGCGTTGACCGATTTGCGCTCGACATGGACGGCGAACGGCGCGCTCTGGGCGAAGGCTTCGAGGATCGCCACCGTCTGGTCGGTCGAGGCGTCGTCGCTCACCACCAGCTCGTCGGGCCGCCTCGACTGGCGCAGGAAGCTGTCCAGCTGGTCCGGGAGATACTCGGCGCCGTTGTAGGTCGCCAGAGCCACCGACACCTTCATCGGACGGTGGCATCTCCCGCGCGTGGGGTCTCGGTCTGCCCGCTCGCGGCGCGGCCGCCCTCAGCGCGTTCGCGCTCCTCGTACCACTGCCGCTTCCATTCGGCGAAGTCCTCGGTCTGGTGCTTGATCTTGCGCCACCACCAGTCGTTGTCTTGGTACCAGCGGATGGTCTCGCGCAGACCGGTGTCGAAGTCGGCCTCCGGCCGCCAGCCCGAGCTCGCAGCTTGCCGCAGTCCAGCGAGTAGCGGCGGTCGTGTCCGGGCCGGTCGGGCACCCGGCGGATGGACTCCTCGCCCAGGCCCAGCTCGTCCAGGATGATCGCGGTGATCTCCAGGTTGGTGCGCTCGTTGCCGCCGCCCACGTTGTACACCTGGCCCGGCTCCCCGTTAGCCGAGCACGAACTCGATGCCGGCGCAGTGGTCGTCCACGTGCAGCCAGTCGCGGACGTTGAGGCCGTCGCCGTAGAGGGGCAGCTTCTCGCCCTCCAGCGCGTTGGTGACGAACAGGGGGATGAGCTTCTCCGGATACTGATAGGGCCCGTAGGTGTTGGAGCCCCGCGTGATCATCACCGGCAGCCCGTAGGTGCGGTGATAGGCCAGCACCTGCAGGTCGCCGCCGGCCTTGGAGGCCGAGTAGGGGCTGTTGGCCACATAGGGAGTCCTCGGTGCAGGAGCCGCTCTCCACCGAGCCGTAGACCTCGTCGGTGGAGACCTGCACCATCCGCGGCGATACCCAGCTCGCGCACGGCTTCCAGCAGGGTGTGGGTGCCCATGATGTCGGTGCGCAGGAAGGCCTCCGGGTCGGCGATGGAGCGGTCCACGTGGGTCTCGGCCGCGAAGTTGACGATGGCGTCGACGCCCTTCGGCCGCCCGCATGACCGCGTCGCGGTCACAGATGTCGCCGTGGACGAAGCGGTAGCGAGGGTCGTCCTCGACCGCGCGCAGGTTGTCGGGGTTGCCGGCGTAGGTGAGCTTGTCCAGGTTGACGATCTCGCACGGTCGGCGCTCGACTCTGCCGGCGAGAGCGCGCCGGATGAAGTTGGAGCCGATGAAGCCGGCTCCGCCGCACACCAGGAGCTTCATCCGTTCGTCACCGCCCAGTCATAGCCGATCTCGGGGTCGTCCCAGGGCCGGCGGAACTCGTCCGGGTCCTCGTAGTCGTAGAGCTCGGTGGGGATGTTGATGATGGAGGCCGGCTCCGCGCCCACGGCGGTGAAGCCGTGGTAGACGCCCGGCGGGATGGTGAGCCGGCGCTGCCGCTGCCAGCCGATGACGAAGGTGTTGGTCTCGCCCTTGGTGGGCGAGCCCTCGCGGGCATCGTGAGGGCGACTTTGGCCATGCCCGCCACGCAGACGAAGTTGTCGGTCTGCTTCTTGTGGTAGTGCCAGGCCTTGACCACGCCCGGATAGACCACCGTCATGTACACCTGGCCGAACTTCTGAAAGTCGGGGCTGTCGGAGCGGAACATCTCCATGAGGTATCCGCGGTCGTCGGGGATCACCCGCAGGTCCTCGACCTTGACCCCATCGATCATGGCGTCTCCTTCAGTCACGCTTCTGCTCGAGCAGTCGTACAGGTAACGCCCGTAGGCGTTGCTTCTTCATGGCTGCCGCCAGCTTCTCCAGCTGGGCCGCGTCTATGTAGCCCTGACGCTAGGCTATCTCCTCCAGGCAGGCCACCTTGAGGCCCTGGCGCTCCTCGATGACCTGGATGAAGTTGCGCCGCCTGCAGGAGGGACTCGTGGGTGCCCGGTGTCCAGCCAGGCGATGCCGCGCCCGATCTTCTCCGCCCGCAGCTGCCCTGCTCCAGGTAGCGGCGGTGGATATCGGTGATCTCCAGCTCTCCCCGGGCGGAGGGCTTCAGGCACGCGGCGATGTCGCAGACCCGGCCGTCGTAGAAGATACAGGCCGGGTACGGCGTAGTCGGACGCGGGGCTGCTCGGGCTTCTCCTCGATGCTGAGCACGCGGCCGTCGGCGTCGAACTCCACCACCCCGTAGCGCTCGGGGTCGCTGACCCAGTAGCCGAAGATGAGGCCGCCCTCGGTCGACGGCGCCGCGTCGCGCAGACAGTCTCCAAGAAGCCGTGCCCGTAGAAGATGTTGTCGCCCAGGATCAGGCAGCCGGGACCGCCGTCGAGGAACTCCCTGCCCGATGATGATAGGCCTGCGCGCAGACCCTCCGGCCGGGGCTGCGCCTTGTACGAGAACGAGACGCCCAGCCAGGAGCCGTCTCCCAGCAACTCCTCGAAACGGGGCAGGTCCTGGGGCGTGGAGATGATCAGGATGTCCCTGATGCCCGCCAGCAGCAGCGTGGACAGCGGGTAGTAGATCATGGGCTTGTCGTAGACGGGCAGCAAGCTGCTTGCTCACCACCCGGGTGGCCGGATACAGCCGGGTGCCGGACCCGCCTGCGAGGATGATGCCTTTCATTCAGGCCGCCTTCGAGAGGTGTTGGACATGAGCTGGTCTTGGACGTAGGCCCGGAGCGACGTCTGCCAGGGCGGCATCACCACGCCCAGCGTGGCAGCCTTCTCCGAACTGAGTGCAGAGTTGGCGGGACGGACCACCTTGGAGGGGAACCGGCCTCGTTCGACCGGCACCAGACGGGTGCGGAGATCGGCCGCGGCGAGGATCTCCCGGGCCATCTCGAACCGGGAGCAGACCCCCGAACCGGCGAGGTGGAAGAGTCCGGTGGCGCCGAGGCCGAGGAGGCCGAGGATCCCCCGGGCCAGGTCGACCGCCGCCGTGGGCGTGCCCATCTCGTCGTCGACCACCTGGAGCTCGTCACGGGTCCGGGCCAACGCCAGGATCTTGGTGGGGAAGTTGGTGCCCGCCTGTACCGAAGGGCCGTAGACCCAGGCGGTGCGGACCACCAACGGGAGAGGATGGGCCGCCGCCACCGACCGTTCGCCCGCGAGCTTGGAGCGGCCGTAGGCGTTGAGGGGGTGAGGCTCGTCGTCTTCGGTGTAGGGGCCGTCCTTGGTCCCGTCGAAGACGAAGTCGGTGGACACGTGCACCAGTCCCAGGCCGTGTGCGGCTGCCGACGCGGCCAGATTCGCCGCCGCCCGGTCGTTCACCGCGTAGGCGCGCTCCTCGTGGTCCTCGGCGCCTTCGACGTCGGTGTAGGCGGCGGCATTGATGACCGTCCCGGTCCCCGGCGCCGCGCCCGCGGCGGCGGCAGCCGCGCAGCGGCGGCCGCCGCCCCCGGTGACCGCCGCTTCGCCCCGCCGCGCCGAGGCCGCCGCAAAGCGCGCCACGACCGCCTCGACGGCGGAGAGCATCGGTGATATCCAGGTCCTGCTCGGCGTAGGCCTCGAAGGGGACGCCGAGCTCAGCGCACAATGCAGTGAGAGCCGACCCGAGCATCCCGGTCGCCCCGGTGATGAGTACCGGTCCGGCAGTGTTGATGTCCGCCAATAGGCACCTCCGCCGCAAACTGTAGCACGAGGGCTGCAGGCCACGGGCCCAGCGGGTGGCGGCACGGTTTGCGGCCACGGGCCCGTGCGGCCACGGGGCCCGTGGAGTGGCGACGGGTGCAGCTGCCGCCGGCGACTGCGGCCCATGCCGCCGCCACGGCCCGCGTGACCTCCGGCGCTTGCGCGCAACCCCGCGCGAGCCCAATATAGAGCGGACGCCCCCACCGATAACCTGGAGGTCGACAGATGCACGTGCTCCTGACCGGGGCCGCCGGATTCATAGCCAGCAAGGTCGCCGAGATCCTCCTCGCCGAGGGGCATCGCGTGGTCGGCATCGACAACATGAACGACGCTTACGACCCGCGCCTCAAGGAGCACCGGCTCGAGGCCCTCCAGAAGCAGGAGGACTTCGAGTTCGTCCGGGTGGACATCTCCGATCGCGCGGCGCTGGACGGCGCTCTCGCCGGGCGCCCGCCCTTCGACGCGGTGGTCAACCTGGCCGCAAGGGCCGGGGTCCGTCAAAGTGTCATCGATCCTTGGGTGTACGTCGACACCAACGTCACCGGCACGCTCAACCTGCTGGAGCACTGCCGGTCCACGGGCTGCAGGAAGTTCGTTCTCGCCTCCACCTCCAGTCTCTACGGCGGAAACAATCCTCTGCCTTTCAGCGAAGACCAGGACACCAGTCGGCCCCTCTCTCCCTACGCCGCATCCAAGAAGGGGGCGGAGGCCCTCGTCTACACCTACCACTACCTGCACGGCATCGACGCCACCGTCTTCCGCTATTTCACCGTCTACGGCCCGGCAGGGCGGCCCGATATGAGCCTCTTCCGCTTCTGCCGCTGGATCGCCGAAGGAGAGCCGGTGGAGGTCTTCGGCGACGGGCATCAGTCCCGCGATTTCACCTACGTGGACGACATCGCGCGGGGCACGGTCCTGGGTCTCAAGCCACTGGGCTACGAAGTGATCAATCTGGGGAGCGATCAGCCCCACGAACTGCTGCGCACGGTGGAACTCATCGAGAAGGAGACCGGGAACAAGGCCGATCTGGTCTTCGGCCCCGAGGCAAAAGCCGACGTCCGGGCGACCTGGGCCAGCGTCGACAAGGCCCGGCGGCTACTGGGCTGGCAGCCTCAGTTCACCCTCGACGAGGGGATCCACCGCCTGGTGGACTGGTACATGGAGAACCGCGAGCTGGCGAGGGACCTCCGACTGTAGGGCCACGCGCGCCGGTCAGGCCCGCTCGCCGGCGTGCCAGGCGACGGCGTGAGGCCGTCAGGCGGCGTCTTCTAGGCCGTTCGCTGCAGATTGCCGGCCGATTCCGCCCACGGGCGTATCCTCTCGAGTTCTTCCGAGAGAGCCGCTTTGGCCACCTCTGTGTCATGGGCCGCCTGGGCCCGGAGCCAGAAGCCCTCGGAGAGACCGAAGAACCGGCACAGACGCAGGTCGGTGTCTGCCGTGATCGATCGACGGCCGGCCACGATCTCCCCGATGCGCGTCGCCGGAACACCGATCTCCTTCGCCAGTCGGTATTTCGAGATGCCCATCGGGATCAAGAACTCCTCGCTGAGGAGCTCACCGGGGGTGACGGGAGGCAATCGGTGCATGGCGATTCCTAGTCTCAGTGGTCCTCAGCGAGCCGCCTGGTCTCGCGATTCTTGAACGACACGATCATTATATTAACGCCTTGCGTTATTAACGTCAAACGTTATTACTCAGCGACCGTAGGGATGACGAGAGCGTCCCGACGCTAGCCAGTCGGGGCTCTCTGTTCTCATAGGACTTCCGTCCGAGCTTGAAAAGGAGCCTCAAGCAGCCTGAGGCCACGCGCGCCGGTCAGGCCCGCTCGCCGGCACCGCCCTTCTCTCGGCGCTCCCAGACGCGGAGCACCCACTTCTGTATCTCGATGACCCAGAAGATCAGCGTGCTCAAAGCCACGGCTATGAGGATGTGGGTCACATCCAGGTTCTGCGTTCCGAAGACGTCCTGCAGGAAGGGCACGTACAGCAGGGCGAACTGGAGCAGCGTGGTGAGTACGACCGCGCCGAAGAGCAGGCGGTTGGAGAGCAGCCCGGTGCGGAACAGCGACTCCCGCTCCTGACGGATCGCGAGCACATGTCCCATCTGAGAGAGGGTGAGCACCGTGAACAACATCGTCTGCCACGCCTCGTCTCCGGCCCGCCAGTAGAGCCAACCCGTCACGAGCGCGATGATGCCCATGAGGGGACCCGCCCACATGATGTGGGTCCCCAGGCCTCTTGCGAAGATGCTCTCGTTCGGCCGGTTGGGCCTGCGATCCATGACGTTGGGCTCCGGCGGCTCGAAGCCCAGTGCGAGACCGGGAAGACCGTCCGTGACCAGGTTCATCCAGAGGATCTGGAGGGGGAGCAGGGGCAACGGCATCCCGAACAGCGGGGCAAGGAGCATCACCGTCAGCTCGCCCACGTTGGTCGCCATCAGGTACTTGATGAACTTACGGATGTTGTCGTAGATGGCCCGGCCTTCCTTGACCGCGGCCACGATGGTGGCGAAGTTGTCGTCCATCAGGACCATGTCGGCGGCTTCTTTGGCCACGTCGGTGCCGGTGATCCCCATGGCCACCCCGATGTCGGCTTTCTGCAGCGCAGGCGCGTCGTTGACCCCGTCACCGGTCATGGCGACGATATGCCCCCGCTCCTGGAGAGCCTGGACGATGTTCAGCTTCTGCTCCGGCGCCACCCGCGCGAAGACGGAGATGCCGTCGACCGTCGTGCTCAGTTGCTCCACGGACAGTGCCGCCAACTGGGTGCCCGTCAGGACCCTGGCCGTATCCCCTCCGCCTGCGTCGCCGTTCCCGTCGCCGGCCGGCTCCTCGTCGCCGAGGATGCCCACCTGCCGGGCGATAGCGGCGGCGGTAAGAGGTTGGTCGCCGGTTATCATGACCGGCCGGATGCCCGCGCGGCTGGCTGTAAGGACGGCTTCCCGGGCTTCTTCGCGAGCCGGGTCGATCATGCCGATGAGTCCCACCAGCACCAGGTCGCGCTCCCACCGGTCCTGGTCGGCGGGCACGGCGGCGGAGTCCTCGCTCGGCGCCATCCGGAAGCCCACTGCCAGCACCCGCATGCCCTGGGCGGCCAGTGCGGAGTTGGCCTTCTCGACCGCGTTTCGATCGGATTGCCCGAGCGGCACGACACGGGCTCCGTCCCAGTACGAAATGGCGAGGGGCAACAGTGCCTCGGGCGCGCCCTTGGTGAACGAGACGTGCGCCTCGTCGTGCGCCGCGCCGGCCGCGCCGCCGCCGGCCGCGCCGCTCTCAGTCACATAGGCCGTCAAGGCCCGAAGGCCCTCCACGCCGGCCACCGACTCTGGGGCGATGGAGTGGATCGTGGTCATGAGCTTGCGCTCCGAATCGAACGGGATCTCCCCGACGCGCGGGAACGCTTTCTCCAGGTCGGTCTTGAGCATACCCAGGTGGATCCCCGCGACCACGATGGCGCTCTCGGTCGGGTCGCCGATCGCCCGGAAGGTGCTCGCCGCCGGATCTTCGCAGGCATCATCGGTCGCGCTGGTCATGAGGATGGAGTCGTTGCACAGCGTCCCCGCCGCGACCAACACGCCCACGGCCGGTTTGCCGCTCAGAAGCGGAGCCTCGTCGCCCGCCTCCACGCAGGCGAGCGGGGCCATGCGTCCCTGTCTCATCTCCTCCTGCAGGTCGACCTCGTGGCCGGCCACGTCCAGGATCACCACCGTCATGCGGTTCTCGGTGAGCGTGCCCGTCTTGTCCGAGCAGATGACCGTGACCGAGCCCAGGGTCTCCACGGCCGGCAGCTTGCGGATCAGAGCCTTGCGTCGCAGCATGCGCTGCGCGCCCAACGACAGCGCCACGGTCACGATGGCCGGCAGTCCTTCCGGCACTGCGGCGACAGCCATGCTCACCGCTGTGAGGAACATGATGCGCAGTTCCTCGCCCCGAAGCAGGCCGGTGACGAAGATGATGATCACCAGCACCAGCGCGGCTATCGCCAGCCACCGTCCGAGTTGGGCCAGCCGTCTTTGGAGCGGGGTGCGGTTCTGCTTGACGCCTTGGACCATGCCCGCGATCTTGCCGAGTTCCGTATCCATACCGGTGGCGCTGACCAGGGCCTCGCCCCTACCGTACGAGGCGGCGGTGCCCATGAAGAGCATGTTCAGCCGGTCGCCGAGGGCGACGTCCTGCTGGTGCAGGGGCTCGACCGTCTTCTCCACCGGCTCCGATTCACCGGTGAGGGCCGCCTCCTGGGTGCGCAGGCTCGCCGACTGCAGAAGCCGGCAGTCCGCGGGCACCACGTTGCCCGCCTCGATGAGGACTATGTCACCGGGCACAAGGTCGGCGGCCGGGACCTCCCGGACCTCGGCTCCCCGCCTTACCCTCACCACCGGAGCGGCCAGCTTGCGCAGCGCCATCATCGTCTGTTCGGCCTTGTACTCCTGCCTGAAGCCGAGGGCTCCGTTCAGGATGACGATGGCCATGATCACGATCGCATCCTCGTAGTCGCCCAGGATCGCGGAGATGATGGCCGCTACGATCAGGATGATGATCAGCAGCGACGTGAACTGCTCGGCGAGGATCCGCCATGGGCTCTTGGTATGGGCCTCGGTCAGCTCGTTGGGACCATGCTCCGCCAGCCGCCGCGCAGCCTCTTCCTCCGTGAGGCCTTCGTGGGCGCTCTGTGCCTGTTCGAGCGCTTCCTCAGTGGTGAGGCGGTACCAATCGGTCACGTGCTCTCGCTTTCAGTCAGGGGCGGGCGCAGCGCTCGCGCCTCGTCGGACCCCGCTGGGCCGGTCACGTCCAGTCTAAACCAACGTGCGCACGGCGATCACCTGGGCGCGGTAGCGGTGAGAGAGAACATCAGCGGGATGCGGGTCATGCCTTCCGGGAGCCGGTAGCGGCCCTGCTCATCTTTGGTCATCCAGGGGAACCAGCGCCAGAACAGGTAATCGTACTCACGGAGGCTGGTGATGATGAGGCCCGCCTCTGTCAGCGCTCCGACGATCTCGTCGAAGGGGTGCTGCCAGGAGTGGGACACGCCCCGGAAATCGGCATCGGGCACCGCGTAGGAACCCTTCTCCTCATAGCGCAGCGCTTCACGGCTGAAGTAGTCGAAACGGAGACGCAGTTCCGGCTCCGCGATCTCGTCGTCGAACATCCAGGTGAAGGGGTGGGAGTCGGCGATGAAGAAGGAGCCTCCTCCGCGAAGAGTGGCGGCTACCGTCCTGGCCCAGGGACGTAGATCCGGCAGCCACGAGATGACGCCGTGCGACGTGAAGACCACGTCGAACCGGTCGCCGGCAAGCGCGGCCACCACTGCTTCGGTATCGGTGACGTCGGCCTGCTCGAAGCGGGCCTCGAGCCCGACCTCGCGCGCCAGGCGCCGCGCATGAGCCACGGCCTTCTCGGAGAAGTCGATCCCCGTGACCCGCGCGCCCCGCCGGGCCCAGGACAGCGTATCGAGGCCGAAATGGCACTGGAGGTGGAGTAGCGATCGATCCCGGATCTCGCCTACCGACCCCATCACGCCGTCCACCTCGACCGCATCGAGCGTCTCCCGGCCTTGCTTGAAGCCCTCGACGTCATAGAAGTCGCTGGGGATGTGAAGCTCGGTCCAGCCGTCCCAGAGCTCCTGGTTGGCGCGTACGAGCGCGGCCGCACTACCCGCCGCGTCCGGTTCGACGCTTTCTGGGTGGTCGTATTTCATGCCGGTCATGCTAACACCCTGTGCCTGCGGTAGAGTGGGGGCCTGCGGCCGGCCGCCGCGCGCCGGCGCCCGGTTGCGGGCCGGCCGTGAGCGGTAGCCTGGGTGGTCTGCGATCAGGGAGGACGGGGCGATGCCAGCGATGTTCGAGTCAGAGGAGCGGGGTCTTCCCCTTCTTCGCCGGGGCAAGGTCCGGGACGTCTATCGGCCGAGCGAGGAGCACCTGCTCATCGTGGCCTGCGACCGCATCTCCGCGTTCGACCACGTGCTGCCCACGCCCATCCCCGACAAGGGCAGGATCCTCACCCAGATCTCCAACTTCTGGTTCGAGAAGTCCGCCCACATCATCCCCAACCACATCGTGGATCCCAACCCGGGCCCCCAGTGGTATCCGGATCTCGACTGGTACTATCCGGACCTCGACGGGCGCACCGTGCTCGTGCGCAGCACGGCCCCCCTGGTGATCGAGGCCATCGTGCGCGGATACCTGTCCGGGTCGGGCTGGAAGGAGTACCAGAAGACCGGGTCGGTCTGCGGGATCGCTTTGCCCGGCGGCCTGACGGAATCGGCGCAGCTGCCCGAGGCGATCTTCACTCCGTCGACCAAGGCGCAGTCGGGGCACGACGAGAACATCTCGTTCGAGCAGGCGGCTGCGCTCATCGGCTCGGAGCTTGCCGAAAAGGTCCGTGACACCAGCTTGGCGCTCTACCGCTTCGCGGCGGCGCACGCGCTCGAACGGGGCATCATCATCGCCGACACCAAGTTCGAGTTCGGTCTCCTGGGGGGCGGCGCCCAGCCCGGGGGCGGCGAACTCATCCTCATCGACGAGATGCTGACGCCGGACTCGTCACGCTTCTGGCCGGCCGAGGACTACGAGCCCGGACGCTCCCAGGCCAGCTTCGACAAGCAGTACGTGCGCGACTACCTGGAAGCCATCAAGTGGGACAAGGAGCCGCCGGCCCCGCCGCTACCCACCGAGGTAGTGGAGAAGACCCGGGAGAAGTACTGGGAGGCCGTGCGGCGGCTCACGGCCTAGGGACGCCGGCGCGCTCTAGCGCCTCCGGCGCTTGCTGCCGTTGTAGACCAGGCGGGGCTTGGGCTTTTTGGCCGTCCGCTCGGGATTCGGGATCAGCCTCTCCATGTAAGCGAAGCCGTCCAGGTCGCGGCAGGGCAAGGGTTCGCCCAGCATGACTTCGATCTCGCGCAGCTCGCCGACCTGCTCGGCCGCGAGGAAGCTGATCGCCGTGCCGGAGGCGCCGGCGCGGGCCGTGCGACCGATGCGGTGCACGTAGTCCTGCGCCTGGGCGGGGAGGTCGTAGTTGATGACGTGGGAGATCTTGTCCACGTCGATGCCCCTGGCCACGATGTCGGTGGCGACCAGCACGCGGTAGGTGCCCTTCTTGAAGCCGTCGAGAGCATGCTGCCGCTGCGACTGGCTGCGGTTCGAGTGGATGGCCGCGCCCCTGATGCGGCTGCGCTCCAGATGGCGGCAGACCCGGTCGGCGCGGTGCTTGGTGCGTGTGAACACGAGGACCCGATCGAGGTTCTCCTCTTCGAGCAGGCGTACAAGAAGGTCCGTTTTCTGGGCCTCAGCGACCGGGTAGATCGCCTGGCTGACCCCTTCGACGGTAGTAGCCGCGGGAGCGACTTCCACCCGGATGGGGTCGTCCAGGACAGGTCCGGCGATCCGCATCACGTCGTTCGTCAGGGTGGCGGAGAACAGCATGTTCTGCCGCTTTGCCGGCAGCAGGTTCATGATCCGGCGCACGTCGGGCCAGAAGCCCATGTCGAGCATCCGGTCGGCCTCGTCGAGGACGAGTATCTCGACCTGCGAAAGGTCCAGCTCGCGGCGCTGCTGGAGGTCGAGCAGACGGCCGGGCGTCGCCACGAGGAGGTCGACTCCGCGGCGCAGCTTCTTGAGCTGCGGCTCGTAGCCCACGCCACCGTACACGGCGGCGACGTGCTGCCCGGTGAACCTGGCGCATGCCACCGCTACCTCCTCGATCTGGCCGGCCAGCTCGCGGGTGGGCGTGACCACCAAGGTGCGGATAGGGGGCTTCGAGGGTCTGGCGCCATTGCCCGAGCCATTGCCCGAGCCGTTGCCCGAAGCGGCCGCGGCAGCTGTGGCGCCGGTGAGTTGCAGTGCGGGCAGGATGAAGGCGGCCGTCTTGCCGGTGCCGGTCTGCGCGCAGCCAAGGATGTCATGGCCAGTCAGCGCCACGGGGATGGCCTGTTCCTGGATGGGGGTCGGTTCGGTGTAGCCAAGGCTGTCTACAGCCTTGAGGAGGCCTGGTTTCAGGCCCAATTCGGCGAAACTCATAAGTTGTTCGGCTCCTTGCCGTGCTCTCTCTGGAGGCACCGCGGTCATAGACGCAGTTGATCCAGTCGAGGTCTTGGGAAAGAGCGCGGGGACAACCGAGTCTCGTATAGTGTTGACGCATTATAGCCCAGAACGCCCGGAGGCGTCCCGGGAGGCCTCCGGGCGGCCGGCGTGGCCGCGATGCCGGTCGAGGCGCGGGCTACCCCGTCCCGGCTGGGCGGCGCGCCCGGCGACCACTCATGCCGTCCCAGCCCCGCGTCATTCCCGGCCCAATCCTAGCCTCCTGACCAGTCCGAAAAACCCCCTCCTGGCGGATTCCTGCTCGGCGCCCGGAGTCGACAATGGGAGTGCAAGGTACATGCGGACGAGGAGCGACTCCAATGAAGAGCGGGCTTGGTGAAGTCTTCCGGAATCGTGGCTTCCGCCTGCTGTGGACCGGCGAGGCCATCTCTCTTCTCGGCGATCAGTTCTACCTCATCGCCCTGCCGTGGCTCGTTCTCAAACTCACCGGGAACGCCTTCGCCATCGGGACGGTGCTCGCGCTCGTGGCCATCCCGCGCGCGGTGTTCATGCTGGTCGGCGGGGCGCTCACCGATCGGCTTTCTCCCCGCATCATCATGCTCTGCTCGAACCTGAGCCGCATGGTCCTGGTGTCGGTACTCGCTCTGCTCACCATGACCGGCTCGATCGAACTGTGGATGCTCTACACCCTCGCCCTGCTCTTCGGCCTCGCCGACGCCTTCTTCTACCCGGCCCAGTCCGCGATGATCCCCCGGTTGCTGGGAGCCGACCGCCTGCAGACGGGCAACGCTCTCATACAGGGCACCGCCCAACTCTCGGTGTTTCTCGGGCCGGTCCTCGCCGGTCTCCTCATAGCTCTGCTGGACGGCTCCGGGGCGGCCGGCGCTTCGGCTTCCGTGGGGACTGCCGCCGCGCCTGCGCTGTGGGGGATAGGGCTGGCGTTCGCCATCGACGCCGCGAGCTTCCTCGCCTCTGCCGTCACGCTGTGGATGATCCAGCTGCCGGCGACCCCGGCGTCGAGCACGGCCGGTGTCGCCGCCCCGGTCGCCGACGCGATCCCGACCCGGGCTGCCACGGCCGCCGAGGCGACCCCGACCTCGGCCGCGACCCTTGCCGCGACCCCTACCGCCGACACCAGACCCGGCCTCTTCTCGTCGATCGGCGACGGTCTTGCGCTGGTCTGGAAGGACAGGGCTCTGCGCTACTACTTCGGCCTCATCGCCGTGGTGAACCTGTTCATGACCGGTCCGATCTCGGTGGGCATCCCGGTGCTTGCCGATGCCCGTTATGCCGGCGGCGCCGCGGCCTTCGGCGTGATCCTCTCGGCCTTCGGCGGCGGCTCGCTGACCGGCGTGATCATCGCCGGCGCGAGGCCCCGACCCTCGGCGCGCCGCTTCCCGATGCTCATGCTGGGACTCACCGCCGGCATGGGGATCGGCCTGGCACTCCTCGGTGTCCTCTCGTCCGTGGTGCCCGCGGCCATCGTGGCCTGTCTCATGGGGCTGGGCCAGGGCTACGTGGTGATCCAGTTCGTCACGTGGCTGCAGCTGCGCACCGAGCCACACATGCTGGGACGGATGATGAGCGTGCTTCTGTTCGCGGTGGTCGGGCTCTCTCCGCTGTCGAGCACCCTAGCGGGGGCGCTGATCCAGTGGAACGCGTCCGCGGTGCTGGTGGGCGCAGGCCTGCTGATGACCGCGGTGGTGGCTCTGGCCGCGCTCAGCCCTTCGGTGTGGCGTCTGGGCGCCGATACCGCGGAAGGCGTGGAAGGCGCGCAAAGCGCTGCGGACGAGGCTTGGGCGGCTGCGCTCCGGCGGATCGCGCTGCGCCCGGTACGCCCGCCGGCTGCGGCCCGCGCGGCGGCGACGCGCCCGGCGATCGCAGCGGCCGCCCCGCCGGCAGGCACTCCGGCCATCGTCACGGCTCTGCCTCGCCACGGTGTGGCTGAACTGCCGGATCTGGCGGCCTGACGCAGAATCTGAGCCGCCGGGCGGTGCCGGAGGAGCCGAGAAGGCTCCTCAGACGTTTTCGCCCGGCGGCCTCCCCCCCAAAAACCAGACTTAGAGCCCGAACCCCAAGCGGGTGGGGTTCTCGTGATAGAGCTTGACCTCGTCCTCCGGCGACATCCCCACCGTTCCCAAGAACTCTTCGATCTCGGTGGTCGTCTCGAAGGGGTAGTCGGAGCCCAGGCAGATGCGGTCCATCCCCAGCGCCTCCTTCGTGCAGTGGAAGGCCGCCGCCAGATAGTTGCCGCTGGTGGTGACGTACACGTTCTCGGCCAGGTACTCACTGGGACGCTTCTTGATCCTCGGCATCGAACCCGATCCCTTGGGCACGTGGTACTGCAGGAACGAGCGGTCCACGCGCTTGAGCAGGAAGGGAAGGGCTTCGCCGTAGTGGCCAAGAATGATCGTCAATCTTCGGGAATGCATCGAACACCCCGCTCAGGATGAGACGCATCATCACGATGGAGGTCTCGACCCCGAACCCGAAGCTGGGCCCGGCCAGGGCGAGGCCGTATTCCGTGAGTTGACGGATGATCGGGAAGGTGGGGTGGAGGTAGACGGGAACGTCCAGCTCCTCGGCCTTGGCCAGGATGGGCCAGTAGCGCTTGTCGTCGAGGTAGGAGTCGCCGAAGTTGGAGTGGGTGTTCCAGCCTCTGAAGCCCAGTTCCTTGACGCAGCGCTCCAGTTCCCTCACCGCTTCGTCGGGCTCGCGTACACCGAGTGTCGCGAAACCCAGATAGCGGGTGGGGTGCCGGTCTACCGCCTCGGCCAGCCTGTCGTTGGCGTCCTTCGCGATGGCGGTCGCGACTCTCGGCTCCAGCACCTCCGGCGCCGGCGCAGTATGAGACAGGACTGCCACGTCGATGCCCACCGCGTCCATGGCGGCGATGCGCATGTCGTCCACATCCAGAAGGCGGTCGACCAGGGCGTCGCCGAAGGGCTGCCAGTAGTCGGCGCCGTGGTAGACGTGGCGCTCACCAGTGTCCTTGTCGTCCACGAACCGGGGATAGCCCGGGTTGTTGTAGACGGCTTCCACGTACTTCTCGGTGGCGAAATGGTTCTCCAGATCGATCTTCATCCAACCTCGTCCTTCACAGTCGTGTCGGTCGCGGTGCCCCGCGCCGACTTGCTCAGGTCGCGGCGCCGGTCGAGGCGCCAGGCGTGGCGATACTGGCCAGGATGCGCTCGAGCATCTGCTGGCCGCGGTTCGTGTTGACGTATTCGTTGAGTCCCATCAGATACGAGATGTCCTGGGCCCAGTACACGCCCACCAACTCCCACGCGATCTGCGAGGTGTCCACGTCGGGCTGCACCAGTCCCTGCCGCTTGCCCTCCCGGAGGATGGCCGACAGGCTCTCGATGGCCGCACGCTGGCGCAGGGCCAACTCCTCGCGCAGGCCGCACTCGGGAGGAGCGGCTACGAATTCGAAAAGCGGGTAGACGAAGCCCTCCGCGTCGTCGGCGATGATCCGCGAATGGTAGCGGCCGATGGCGCGCAGCCTCTCCAGGGCGTTTTCTTCGTCGGCCGAATGGATGACCTTGAAGACCCGCTCGTAGACGAGATCCATGGCTGCCAGCAGTATCTCGGTGCGGCTGGCGAAGTGGCGGTATAGCGTGGCCTCGGAGACCCCGGCCGCCGCAGCTATCTGCGACGTCGTGGTTGCCTGGACCCCATGGCGGGCGACCAGGCCCATCGTCACCTCGACGATCTGCTGCCGGCGCTCCGGGGCGGTCATGCGGCGAGATCCACTGACCGAAGTCGATTTCATGCGGGCATCGTAACGTATTTCGGCCAGAGAAGTACCAACGAAGTGAGCGATCACTCCGGAAGCCACGGGCAGCCAAGCGTGCAACCTCGTTGCACTCTTTTGCTGTCTCATACGTTACAACGAGGGTCGGCCGCGGGTACGAAGGTTAGAGGCGCGGCGTCCGGAGCGCATCCGCGGCGGGACGGCAAACCTGCCTCGGGGGCGAGCGCCCGGCGGCGGGTCCGTCCCCGGCGCGCTATAGTCATTGCTGGAGAGGTCAGTGGATCGGAGGGGAATGATGGGATCGAAAGCACGGTGGGGCTGGCTCACAAAGCCGTCTCTCAGAACAGTCTTAGTGTGGCTGCTCAGCGGTCTGCTGGTCATCGTGTTGACCGCGGCCCTCGCCGGTTGCAGCGATGACGAGACGACGACCACCGAGACCGGTGCGTCCGAGGAGACCACCACCACGGCCGTCTCGGAGGAGACCACAACCACGAGCCTCGAGGAGGAGACCACCACCTCCATCGCTCCCGAGGAGACCACCACTACGAGCCTCGAGGAAGAGACCACTACCACCACCGAGGCCCTGTCCACCGCCGAGACCCGGCTGGCCAACGGGAACATCAAGGCTATGGGCTTCATCGACGCCGTCTGGGAAGAGGGGGGTAAGCGTTATCTCAGCATCGACTACGCCGAGATGCTGACCGGTCAGGAAGCCATCGACGCGGCCATCGAGGCCGGGATGATCCAGCCGGGAGAAGACCTTCCCAACGACTACTTCATAAGGAACACCAATCCACAGAAGCGGGAATTCGAGATCTCGAGCCCGATCGATATCACCACGTCGACCTGGGACGGCGTCATGGAGAAGCCGGTCAACTGGGGTCAATTCTTGAGCTTCTGGAGCGACAACCCGCCGGAGGGAGCGCTGCACCTGTCCGAAGCTCCGTGGTGGATAGAGCGCGAGGGGCAGACGGTGATCAAAATCGACGAACAGTATCTGCCCTAGTGGCCGTCGGGCCTGACTGCCCTTGGACCCGGTCATGAGCGCTGGGCCCATATGTCCGCTCCGGCAGCGCTTTGCGGCGACTCCTCCCCCGGACACATGGGCCCAGCGCATCCCCGGGCACGAGGACGACCAGGCCCGACAGTCTCTAGCGGCGGTCGACGGGTCGGTGAGGACCACGGGGTGGGTAGCCGCGCCGGCAACATAGGAGGCCACACGTCAGTGTTCTGCCGAGAAGAGGGGGCAAGATGAGACTCCGCGTTTCAATGTCTCGGTCTGGATCGTATGCGGTCGTCGTGGCCGCGACGCTGCTCCTGTTTTCACTTCTGATCGCGGGCTGCAGTCTGGGGGGCGACGGTACGACCACTACGGTCTCCTCGCCCGGTGGAGGCCCGGACTCCACCTCCACCGCTTCGACGTCCTCCGAGAGCACCGAGACAACCGCCGGGGCAGTGACGTCCACCACGGGTATCGTCATCTCCCTGCCGAGCACGAGCAGCACCGAGGCCGAGACCACCACGACCACCGAGGCCCTGTCCAGCGCCGAGACCCGGCTGGCCAACGGCCACATCAAGGCGATGGGCTTCATCGACAAGGTCTGGGAGAAGAACGGCAAGCGCTACATCCGCATCGACTACGCCAGCATGCTCACCGGTGACGAAGCGATCGAGGCAGCCATCGCGGATGGCGTGATCGAGCCGGGCGAGACGCTCGACAACGACTACTACATCAGCAATGTCAACCCGCAGAAGCGGGAGTTCGAGGTGTCGGATTCGGTGGCCATCACCACGTCGACCAGGTGGGTGGACGGGAGACGACATGAACGCTCCCTGCACCTGGGCCGACTTCAAGAGCTTCTGGGGTCCCGGCCCGTTCCCGGAGATGGAGGGCCATCTTCATGCCGTGCCATGGTGGATCGAGCGGGATGGGGCGGTGGTGGTGAAGATCGACGAACAGTATCTGCCCTAGTGGCCGCGAGGCGTCTCTTCGATACTCGGGCTGCTTGCTCGCGCTCAGCCCGCCTGCCTGTTCCGGCAGCGCTTTGCGGCGACTCCTCCCTCAGACAGGCGGGCTGAGCGCGAGTGAACCGACCGCCTCACAAAGACGCCCGGCGGACACTAGTGGCGATAGGCCGGGTCGGTGAGGACCACGCGTCGAGCAGCGCGGCTGCCCTGCTCCGGGCCCGTATATCTGCTCCGGCTGCGCTGCTGGGGCTCCTTGCCGTTGCGCTCGTCGCGCTCCTCATACCGGGCTGCGGCACTACCACGACTCTCACCGGGGGCACAACCACCGGGGCGACCGAACCTGTCGCAGGAGGAGGCTCAACTGGCGGGAACCTGGGAAACGCTCAGCATGGGCACGGACTGGGTGGATCATCTGACCTATGAATTCCGCCCGGACGGCACGTTCAGCTACGTCGCGAAGAAGTCCGGCACCACCACAGGCACCGAGATGTTAGCGGCCGCTTCCATATCAAAGGTGACGGTCTCTTCCTGACCGATCTCAAGGAGACCTGGATCGGTCCGACGGGAGTACCGAGTAGCAGGATCGGGCGGCGGATGATCGCCGGGTGCTGTACGAGTTCACCGACGGAGTCCTGCTCCTGAACGGCGAAGCGTACGGCAAGAGGTACGGTTATCGCGCCGGGCTCATGTGTCCGCTCGGGAGGAGTCTGCCGCAAAGCCTGCCGGAGCGGACACACGGGCCTGAAGCGAGTCTGACACCTTCGGAACCTAGCTCCGGTTGGCCCGCTTGCGCTCTTCCGTGTCGAGGATGGCCTTGCGCACCCGGACCGACTTGGGGGTGACCTCCACCAGTTCGTCGTCGGCGATCCATTCCAGGGCCTGGTCGAGAGTCATCTTCCGGGGCACCTTGAGGCCGACGTCGATCTCCTTGGTCTCGGACCGGTAGTTGCCCAGCTTCTTGGTCTTGGTGGGGTTGCAGGCCAGGTCTCCGGAGCGGGAGTGCTCGCCCACGATCATGCCCGCATAGACCGAGTCCATGGGCGAGACGAACAGGGTGCCGCGTGCCTGCAGGTTCTCCAGCGAGTAGCCGGTGGCGGGCCCGTTCTCCATGCTGACCAGCGAGCCCCGCTCGCGGTGAGCGACGTCGCCGCGCCAGGGTTCGTAGCCCACGAAGCGGGAGGACATGATGCCCAGCCCGCGGGTGTCGGTGAGAAAGTCGCCGCGGTAGCCGATGAGCCCGCGGGTGGGGATGCTCATCTCCATCCGCGCCACCCCGGTGCCGGCGTTGTGCATGGCGGTGAGTCTCTCCCTTGCGCTGGGCCAGCTTCTCGATGACGATGCCCTGGATACTCGTCGGGCACGTCGATGGTGAGCTGCTCCATGGGCTCGAGCAGGCGTCCGTCGCTCGTCTGTGTGGGTGATGACCTCTGGGCGCGACACGCAGAGCTCCATGCCTTCGCGGCGCATCTCCTCGATGAGGATGCCCAGATGGAGCTCCCCGCGGCCCGAGACCTTGACCCCGTCGGGGCGGCCCAGGTCCTCCACCCGCAGGGCCACGTTGACCCGCAGCTCGCGCTCCAGCCGGTCCTTGATCTGGCGCAGCGTGACCGCCTGGCCATCTCGGCCGGCGAAGGGGCCGTTGTTGACCAAGAAGAACATGGAGACGGTCGGCTCCTCGATCTCCAGGGGCGGGAGGGCCGGGTCGGCCAGGTCGGGGGCGGACAGGGTGTCGCCGATGGTGATGTCCGTCGGGCCGTTGATCCAGACGATGTCGCCGGCGTGGACCTCGTCCACCTCTTCGCGCTCCAGGCCGCGCGTGACCCACAGGTGGGCGCTGCGGGTCGTCTCGGTGCCGGTGACCTGCCAGTCGCCGCCTTCGCGGTCGCGGTCCCTCTCGAGGCTGTTCCATGTCGGTGGAGGTGCGGACCAGTTCGTCGCCCCGGCGGTGGGTGCCCTCGAGCACCCGCCCGCAGCCGATGCGGCCCAGGTAGTCGCTCCAGGCCAGCGTGGAGATCTGCATGCGGAAGGGGGCGTCCAGCTCGGGCCCGCGGCGGCGGGACCTCCTTCACGATGGTCTCGAAGAGGGCGTCCATGCCCTCGTGCGGGTCGGTCTCGGGGTCGTGGACGATCCAGCCCTCCAGCGCCGAGCCGTAGACCACGGGGAAGTCGGCCTGCTCGTCGGTGGCGCCCAGTTCGAGGAAGAGGTCGAAGGTCTTGTCGAGCGCTCCATGCGGATCGGCGTTGGGGCGGTCGACCTTGTTGACGACCACGATGGGGCGCAGACCCAGGCGCAGCGCCCGCATGAGCACGTAGCGGGTCTGCGGCATGGGGCCCTCGTTGGCGTCCACCAGCAGCAGGACCGAGTCGACCATGGAGAGCACCCGCTCCACTTCGCCGGAGAAGTCGGCGTGGCCGGGCGTGTCGACGATGTTGATGAGGTAGCCGCCCCACTCCACCGTGCAGTGCTTGGACCGGATGGTGATGCCGCGCTCGCGCTCCAGGTCGTTGCTGTCCATGACCCGCTCTTCGACGCGCTGGTTCTCGCGGAAGACCCGGGCGGCCCGGAAGATGGAGTCGATCAGCGTGGTCTTGCCGTGATCGATGTGGGCGATGATGGCGACGTTGCGGATCTTGTCCGCGGCGGCAGCGCCAGCGTCGGCGATGGTGGTATCGGCGGCACGGCCGAGCGACATGGAACGGACTCCTCGGTGGATCTGGCAGGACCATCAGCCCCGGGTACCAGGGCACCCCGGAGGGGGCAGGGGATTATAGCGGTTTGAGGGCGTGGCGGTAGTCCCCGCTGCGGGCGTCGAAGCTCGGCGTCGGCCCGTGTCGTCGTCAATGTTCCCGCGTCGTCATGCCCTTGCGTCACCGGCCGCGCACGGTGGTATTAATAAAACGGCGTTCTGATTAGGGTACCCACCGGGGCGAGGGGAATGAGCGGGTCGCACCAGACCTACAAGCCGCCAAGGCAGCTGCGCAGTCGCGAATCCCTCGAGCGCATCCTCGATGCCGCGGAGTCGCTCATCCGCGAGCGAGGGTTCGAGAGCACGACCATCGCCGAGGTCGTGCAGCGTTCCGGCTCCTCCGTCGGCAGTCTCTACGGGCGCTTCGACAACAAGCTCGGGCTCCTGAGGGCCGTCCAGCTGCGCTACCACGCGCGCGTGCAGAACGCCATTTTTGCTGCATTCAGCGGTGATCACCCTCGTGCCGAATCCCTCGAGGAGGCGGTCGCCCGTATCGTGAGCGTGCTTTCCCGGCACGTTCTGAGCGAGCCCGAATTGTTCCGAGCTTTCGTCCTACAGGCCGTGTTCGACCCGGGAGTACGGGCCCAGGGGGAGCGAACCAACGCCGAGCGCCGGAACAAGGTGGTCGAGGTCCTGCTCACTCATCGCGCCGAGATCGGCCATCCCAACCCGGAACAAGCGGCCCGCTGGTGCTATTCGGCGTGCATGGCTCTGCTGAGAGAGCGGATCACGTTCGGGGAGAAGGCGGAGCTCTCCGGAGGGTTCTCGGACGAGACGCTGGTCGCGGAAATGACCTGCATGGTTAGCAACTATCTCACCAATGACAGACCATCTGTGGTTGTCTCAACAAATTTAGAATGATATTTTGATTCAAGCACTCAGGGAGGTGATAGGAAGCAAAAAACGGGCAGGTGTACTTCGACAAGGTGTACATCGACAGGTAAAGGCATTTCTAGCGAGAGGGGTAGATCGAACATGTCAGAACTCGAGAAGAAGGACGAACAGGCCCGGGTCGTAAGCCGCCGGGAGTTCCTCAAGATCGCCGGCGTCGCCGGTGCTTCCATAGGCGTAGCCGGCGGCCTCGGTGGCGTGCTCGCCGCGTGCGGCGAGGCCGAAGAGACCACCACGACCGCGGCCGCCGCCACGACGACCACGGCGGGTGCCACCACCACGACCGCCGCCGCTGCGACCACAACCACAGCGGCCGGCGTAGAGACGGGCCGCGAGATCAAGATCGGCGCCGTGTCCCCCATCACCGGGGCGCTCGCTTCGTTCGGGGGACCGGACAAGTGGATCGTCAGCTACGTCGAGAAAGCGATCGGTGAGGGCGTGGTGTGCGGCGACGGTAAGATGCACCCGGTCAGCATCATCCAACTCGACAGCCAGTCCAGCCCCAACCGGGTAGCGGAGGTCACTCAGGACCTGATCTTCAACGAGAAGGTCGACATGATGGTGGCCTCGTCGAGCCCCGATACCGTCAACCCGGCCGCCGACCAGTGCGAGGCGAATGGAATACCGTTCCTGGCCAACTTCGTGCCGTGGCAGCCGTTCTTCTTCGGCCGCGGCGCCACCCCCGACACGCCCTTCACTTGGACCTGGATGTATCACTTCGGCGTGGAAGACGCCGGCCAATGCCGCCTCGGCATGTGGGACCAGATCGAGACCAACAAGACCGTGGGGTACCTGTTCCCCAACGACGCGGACGGCCAGGCTTGGTTCGGATCCCGCGAAAGGCCTGGAGCCCATCCTGGTCAAGGGCGGCTATACCACCGGTGCCAAGCCGGAGATGTACCAGCCCCCGTCGGAGGACTTCACCTCCCAGATCTCCGACTTCAAGAAGGCCGGCTGCGAAGTCTGCACCGGCGTCCAGACCCCGCCTGATTTCACCACCTTTATTCAGCAGTGCGCTCAGCAGGGGTATCAGCCGAAGATCATGACCATCAGCAAAGCTTCGCTCTTCCATCAGAGTATGGAAGCCATCGGCGACCTCAGCATCGGGATGTCCGATCACATGGTCTGGCATCCCAAGTTCCCGTATAAGAGCTATCTGACCGGCCAGACCTGCGAGGAGTATGCGAACTCCTACACCGAAGAGACCGGCAAGCAGTGGACCCAGCCGCTCGGCCAGCTCGGCAAGTACGAGTGGGCGGTCGACGTGCTCAAGCGGGTCACCGATGTCGACAACAAAGTCATGTACGTCGACATGATCAGGACCACCAAATTCGACGGCATCAACGGCCCGGTCGACTTCAATCTCCCGTCACCCGGCCCGACCGCCCGGTGCCGAACGTCTACAAGATCAAGATCGCCGGTGGCCAGTGGGCCAAGTCCGAGGATCCCAGATTCAAGTACGACATCTACATCGCCTTCGGGCAGGATCCGAACATGCCCATCCAGAAGAAGTTCGAAGCCATCACGTACGCCTAGTGGCCTAGATACCACTCGACGCAGAGCGCTCCTGGAGCAAGGCTCCTGAGCGACAACAAGGACTGACTTTGGCGGGGGCAGCCGGGTACGGCTGCCCCCGCCCGTGAAGGAGTTGTGCGTGAAGACGATCGACCTAGAGAACCACTTCATCACCCCCGCCTGGCTGGAGGCCCTACGCAACAACAAGGGCTACCCGACCGTGGATCCCCAGCGCGGTCTCGGTTTCGCCGAGGATGCCTGGATGCCTCTCGCGGTGGAGCCCAAGCTTGCCGATCTGGCCGACTACCGGCTCGGTCTCATGGACGAAGCCGGAGTCGACTACGCCGTTCTGTCGGTCACCTCGCCCGGCGCCGAGCAGTTCCCCATCGAGGTGGGCAAGAGCGTGGCCAGGGATGCGAACGACTTTCTTGCCGGGGTGATGAAGAAGTACCCCGACCGGTTCGGCGGCTTCGCTTCTCTCGCGCCCAAAGACGCCGAATGGTCGGCGGCCGAGCTGGAGCGGTGCGTCAAGGAGCTGGGCTTCTCCGGATGGAACACCCATTCCAATTTCGGCGATTCCTACCTCGACGACGAGCGCTACCGGCCCATCCTGGCCAAGGCCCAGGAGCTGGACATTCCCATCTACCTGCATCCGGCAGTGCCCATGATCAAGGAACTGCGCGAGTTCGGCATGGTGCTGAGCGGCCCCACCCTGGGGTTCGGGACCGACGTCACCTACTGTTTCATGCGCATGATCGTGCGGGGCGTGTTCGATGAGCTCCCCGACCTCAAGATCATCATGGGCCATCTGGGCGAGGCTCTGCCCTTCCTTCTCGACCGGGTCGACCGGGCCTGGATGCAGAACCACTGCACGCCCAACGCCGAGATAGGTGACGGCTGCCAGCTGCCGGCCAGCTACTACCTCAAGAGACATCTGTGGGTGACCACGAGCGGCAACTACCTGCCGGCCGCTCTGTACTGCACCCGCGACAGCATCGGCATGGACCGGATCCTTCTGGGGACCGACTTCCCCTACGAGAACATGAAGGACTGCATGGACTACCTGCGCAGTGTCCCGCTGACCGATGACGAGGCGTATGCGCTCTTCGAGGGCAACGCCCGCGCCCTCGGTTTCTGATCTTCTCGACGCCTGAGAGGGCGGTGCGGAAGGGCCCGGAACCCTCCACACCGCCCTCCGGCTCTGTCGCCTCGTCAGGTCGCCGCTTCGCCGGTCCAGCGCCTCGTCAGGCTACGACCCCGCGAGGTAGGCGTCGACCGCTTCAAGCCCGGCCTCGAAGTCGTCTCTGCCCAACCCCAGCCGGAAGTGGGCGTCGTCATAGCTGTAGACCGTGGAAGGCAGCAGAAGAGCCCCGGTCTGCTCCAGCAGACGGGCGCAGAACGCCTCCGCGCTTGAGGCGGCGGCTCGAGCCTCGCCACCCGGTAGGGCCTGGGGAGTCAGCCCGGGAAAGCAGACCGTCCCGGCTTGAGGAGGAACCCAGGCGAACCGTTCCGCGTGGCGGGCGAAGAACTGTCCGGCCGCCCGCACGTTCCGCTCGACGCGGTCCAGGTTGGCGCTGAGGATGGCCTCCCGAGAGCGCAACGCCATCAGCGCGAGGAGCTCGCTGGGTGCGCTGCTGCAGATGGTGGTGTAGTCCTTGAGGCTCTGCATGCGCTGAAGCAGGGCCCCGTCGTGGGTCGTCACCCAGCCGATACGCAATCCGGCCAGACCGAAGGCCTTCGACATCCCGGCCAGCGATATGCCCCGCTCGTAGAGGTCCACCGCCGGCGGCAGCCGCAGCTCGGGCCGCGGCTCGAGCAGCCGGTACATCTCGTCGGAGAACACCCACGCTCCCACGCGCGCGACCGCCGCGACCATCCGGGAGTAGTCGGCGGCCGAAGGCAGCGCTCCCGTCGGGTTGTGGGGGAAGTTCCACACCACAAGCTTGGTGTCGGGACGGATCATCGTCTCCAGATCCCCGGGATCGAAGCGCCAGCCCTCCTCTTCGCGCACGCGCCACAGCTCCACCTCGCACCCGATAGCGCGGGCCAACTCGTAAAGGGACTGGTATCCGGGGAACGTGCAGACGACATGGTCGCCCGGAGCCAGCAGAGCGTGCATGGTCAAGAAGACGGCCTCCTCGGGCGCGGCCACCAGCACCTCCGCGGCATCGACCGTACCGTAGAGGCCCGCGATCTCTTCGCGCAGTTCGGGAAGGCCCTGAGACTCGGTGTAGCCGAGGCGGAGGTCGTCCCAACGCGCTCGAAGATCGTCGTCGGCTCCGGCGACCAGCTGCGCCATGGACGGTCCCTGACAGTCCGAAGCCGAAAGCAGGTAGCGGGCCGAGAACTCGTGCCGAGCGAAGAAGCGCTCCAATAGGAACGGGGACGGGTACACGGCGCTCGCACCTCCATGACTCGGTGGACGGTGGACGGGTGGCTTCGCACATGCGCGGCCGGACTGCCCGCCGCCGCGCGGCTCGCAGCCGCGGGTCGGTTGACGCCCGGCGCGCCCCAGGTCCATGATTGTACCCCTGTGGACACTCCCAGCTCAGACACACGAGATCCGCACACGGAGCAGGCCCCGCCCGCCGCGAGTCCGCGCTCGGCCGCGGTCCTCTATCCCAGCCAGGTCTTCGTGGGGGCCACGCTCATCACGCTCGGTCCGCTGCTCGACCCTATCCTCCGCGATCTCGATATCCCCCTGGCCAAGGCGGGGTTGCTCTCGTTCGGGTTCTTCTTCGGGCGGGTCGTGGGAGTGCTCCTGCTCAACTTCGCGCTGGCGCGGGTGCCCATCAAGACCATCATGGTCATCTGCGCTCTGGTGCTGACGGCAGGGTCGGCGGCCTCCGGCCTGCTCGGCGTGGGGCTGTGGCCGCTCGCGCTCGCTCTCTTCGTGACGGGCCTTGCGGGGGTCATCCCCAACGCCATCTCTGGGGTATGGGTGGCCGCACACATCCGCAGAGGCGTGGAGCGGGCGATGCTCAACATCGGGGCGTATTTCGCTCTGGGCGTCGTGGTAGCGCCGCTGGTCATCGGGGCCGCGCTCGAGCTGGGCGCCACCTGGAGGTGGGTGTTCCTCGGTGAGGCGGTGTTCTCGGTTTTGGTGGCCGTCGTGCTGATGGTCTTGCCAATCGCCGACGTACCCGACCGCGAGAACCTGCGGGCGCGGCAGCTCAAGGCGGTGGCGCGGTTCCGTCCGCGCCTGCTGGGGGTGATCCTGGGCGCCACGTTCCTGTATGTGGCCGTGGAGGGGATGCTGTACGTGTGGCTGGCCAAGATGCAGGTGGATTCGTTCGCCGCCGGCCCCGGTATGGCCGCACTCAGCGTCACCCTCTTCTGGGCGGGCATAACCGCGGGCCGCTACCTGGCGGTGCCGCTCACCCGCTTCGCTTCGGCCGCCCGGCTTCTCGCCGTCTTCGCCTCCATCCTCACCGTGTTCGTCGCCGCCCTGGCGCTGGCTCCCACCCTGGCCGTGTCCGAGGTCTTCGCCTTCTTCGCGGGGATAGGCGCCTCGGCATGCTGGCCGCTGATCGCCTGCTACACGCCCCGGTTCCCCGGGTGGCAGTCGGGCGTGGTCTTCTCGGGGATGATGCTGGCCGGGACCGTCGCCAACACCGCGTCACCCTATCTCTTCGGTCCGACCGCGGCGGCCCTCGGCACGAAGACGGCCGTGGGGCTGTGGGTGATCCCCTCCCTGGCTGTCGTCGCGCTCGCCTTCGCGCTCGAAAGGGCCGCGCGGGTGGCCGATGAATAGCACGTATACTGAATCGATGCCCGGCAAGCCACCAGAGACCACCTCCTATCTTTCCCTGTACGCCGCCACGTTCATGGTCGGCGTGGTCATGATCTCGCTGGGGCCGCTTCTCGACCCCATGACCGAGGAACTCGGCATCGCCCTCGCGCGACGCGGGTCTGATATCAGCAGCATTCGCCGTGGGCATGCTGGTGGGGGTGTTGGCGCTCAACTTCCTTCTGGCCGGGGTGCCGGCCAAGTGGACCCTCATAGGGGCGGCGTGGCTTCAGACAGTGGCCCTTGCGGCTTCGGGGGCGCTCGCGAACGGACTGTGGTCGCTCTTCGTCTGCTACTTCTTCGTAGGCCTCGGCTGCGTGTTCCTGAACAGTCTCCCGGGGATGTGGGTGAGTTCGCATGTCAAGGAAGGCACCCACCGGGCGATGGTGATCCTACTGCTGTTCTTCGCTATCGGCATGGCGGTCACGCCCATCTTCATCGGAATAGCTCTGGGGTTGGGAGTCACGTGGCGCTGGGTCTATATCGTCGAGGCCATCCTTTCGGGTGTTCTGGCCTTGATCCTGACGAGCCGGCCCATCTCCGACATCACCGGGAGGAAGAACCTCGGCTGGGGACGCCTCCGGACGGTGATCGGCTTCAATCCGGAGTTGTTCGTCACCGTGATCGTGGCTTCGATCCTCTACATCGGGTCGGAGTTCATCATCAATGTCTGGCTGCCCAAGTTCGAGATCGATGTCCTCGGAGCCAGCAAGACGGTGGCCAGCGCAGCGGTGGCGCTGTTCTGGGTGGGTCTGATCATCGGCCGGCTCATCGTGATATCGCTCACCAAGCGGTTCCAGGCCTCCCGGCTGCTCCTGGTGGGCATGGCGATCATGGCCGTGTTCGCGCTCGGCATCGCTCTGTCGACCTCGGTGGAGATGTCCCTGGTCATGTCGTTCCTCAGCGGCTTCGGGGCCTCGGCCGCCTTCCCGCTGATCCTGGGCTTCTCCGGCCGGTTCCCCGCGTGGCATGCCGGAGTGGTCTACTCGGCCGTGGTGATGGCAGGGGCTCTCGGGCGGATCGTGTTCCCCTACCTCATCGGCCCCATCGCCGATTCGGCCGGTTTCCGGCTGGCGATGGGGTTGGCCTTCGTGTTGGCGGGGGCCTGTTCGCTGCTCTCGCTCTACCTTCACCGGGTGTCGGGAGAGGGTGACACAGCCGGCTGATTCGCCCGATCCGCCGTGAAGCCACGGCCGCCCAGACTGCGTCCTCCAGGGCGGTACGTCGTCATCAGCCGCGCTCTTTCGTCCTGTATACTCGCGTATCCCGCGATCGAGAAATGAGGACCATGTGATGAGGGCCAACCTGGTCAGCCCGTCATCTTCGCAGTTGTCGTACGCCATCCGCGAGATCGTCGCCTTCGGCGAACTGGTGCGGCGCCATGGCGTCGAGGTGACCTGGGAGAACATCGGCGACCCGATCGCCAAGGGCGAGCGGGTCGCGCCCTGGATCCGCGAGATCGTCCACGAAGTGGTCGAGCTCGAGGACTCCTGGGGCTACTGTCCCACGGAAGGCTTCATGGAGGCCAGAGAAGCGCTGGCCGCGCATGTCAACAACCGGCCCGGCGCCCGGGTGTCCGCGGCCGACATCATCTTCTTCAACGGCGTGGCCGACGCGGTGTCCAAGGTCTACGGGTTCCTGAGCGCGCATGCTCGGGTCATCGGCCCCTCTCCCGCGTACAGCACTCATTCCTCGGCGGAGTCGGCGCACAGCGCGCTTCCCCACATCACCTACGACCTCGATCCCGAGAACGGCTGGATGCCCGACCTGGTCGACCTGCGCCGCAAGATCCAGGCCTATCCGTCCATCGCCGGCATCCTCATCATCAATCCCAACAATCCCACCGGGGCCGTGTATCCGCCCGAGCTCCTCGAGGAGATCGTCGCGATCGCCCGCGAGTTCGGCCTGTTCCTCATCGCCGACGAGATCTACATCCACATGGTGTTCCCGGGTGTCGAGACGGTCCACCTCTCCGAGGTGGCCACGGACGTGCCGGCCATCGTCATGCGCGGCATCTCGAAGGAGCTGCCGTGGCCGGGGTCGCGTTGCGGATGGATCGAAGTGCTCAACCGCGTGGCGGACCAGAACTTCTCCTCCTACGTCGACTCCGTGATCGCCGCCAAACGGCTGGAGGTCTGCTCCACGAGCGGACCCCAACTCGCCGTCCCCCGGATCTTCGGGGATCCCCGCTACGCGGGACACCTGGAGGAGCGCGCGCGCATCTTCGCCGCGCGCGCCGACGAGGCCTACGAAGCCCTGCGCGATGTACCCGGTCTCATGGTCAATCGTGCACAGGGAGCCTTCTACATGACCGCGCTCTTCGAGCACGGCGCCCTGGATGGCGACAACCGGCTTCCCATCGCCGACGCGGCTCTACGCGAGTTGGTGGAGCAGCATTGCGTGGGAGCGGCTCCCGATGCGCGGTTCGTCTATCACCTGCTGGCGTCGACCGGGATCTGCGTGGTGCCTCTCACCGGTTTCTTCACGCCTCGGCCGGGCTTCCGCTTCACCCTCCTCGAGACCGACGACGCCAAGCGTGCCTGGATCTTCCGGACCCTCGCGGAGGCGGTCTCCGAGTACGTGGCGGGCGGGACGGCGTAGCGCCCAGGCCTGTCAGCGCCTAGGCGCACACCACCTACGCGTACAGCGGGTCGCACTCCTCGCGGAGCACGCCGCCGATAACTTCGAGCACCCGCGGTGCCCGTTCGGCTATCTCGCCTGCGGTCACCAGGATCCGGGAACGACCCATTGCGGCCGTCGCTGCTATGGACGAGCCGAAGACGATGGTCGTGACCCCCGCCCACACGGCCAGCCCGGTGCACATGGGGCAGGGCTCGCAGGTTGACACCAGGAGGGCGCCGGTGAGATCGGGGCTGCCCTCTCTCCGCACGGCCTCGAGGATGGCGCTGTGCTCGGCGTGCAGGCTGGGATCTCCCTCGGTGGTCGCGGTGTCATGAGCTCGGGCGAGCACCCGGTCGCCCCTCACCAGCAGCGATCCGTAGCCCTTGTTCCCCTCTGCTTTGGCCTGCAGGGCTTCCTGGATCGCCTCACGCATGAGGCCTTCGAGGTCGAGGCGGAGGATCCGCTCCCGGCAGCGACCGGCATAGGGACGGATCTCGCCATAGTCGCGGACGAAACGAAGCCGGGGATCGAGTCGGCTAAGAAAGGTCTGGACCGGACGTTCCGCAGTCGCCCGGCAGACCTGCCTGGTATCGAGACCAAGCCTCTGGCAGGCCTCCAAGGTGGGGCAGTCGTTACCGGACAGCCAGACGATGTGGTCGGGCGATTCCTCCACCACCGGCACCTGGTCGGGCGCGAGTCCCATATAGTCGAAGAAGAGCAACTCGAAGGCCCGCCGGGGGGAGACGGGCATCGCCGGAAGGGGCGAGTCCACCCGCGCCGGATACCCGCGAGCGGTGAGCCACGCGAGACGCTTTTCACTTCGGCGGCGCTCGAGCGCGCCGTATGCGCCTGCCTCGAGAAGCGCCGTCTCCCGGCGTACCGCGTCCTCGAGCGCCGCCTCGCGATCGGCGCCATCGCGGTCGACGGCATCGCGATCGCCGGCCTCGACCCGGGCAGCGGCCTCGAATCGCACGGCCTCGACCCGGCAGCGGCCTCGACCCCGGCAGCGGGCTGCAGACTTTCGACCAGCTCCACACAGATGCCATCGGGGTCGCGGAAGTAGCACCAGCGCCACACCGGCCTTCCGGGATCGTGGACCGTCCGCACGGGAGTGTGGAAGCGGACCCCCGCGGCCTCCAGTCGGCGGACCTCCTCCTCGATGTCCTCGGTGAGGATGGCGAGGTGGCCGGATCCGGCCACCGACGGGTCACCGGCATACGGCCTGGTGGCCGGGTCGACGTACTGGATGAACTCGATTCGGGTCCCATCCAGTTCCATATCGGCGATGAGGATCTCAGCCGATGCGGTCTCTCCTGCGGCGTAGGGTCCGAGTAGCGCCATCCCCAGATCGGCGCTCCGGCGGTGCTTGCGCCCGCACAGCCGCATGCCCAGCAGGCTCTGGTAGAAGTCGACCGTCCGTTCGAGATCGGTGACGGTGAAGCTGAGGTGATGGATACCGGCGATCGTCATCCAGGAGAGTGTATCCTGCCTGCGACCTTACACCCACGGCCGGCGACCGGGCAGCATGAACACATCGATACCGCCATCGAAGTCCATATCAGGGAAGACTCGGCGCGCGCTCTTCTTCGCCGCCGGGTCGGTCGCGCTCGCGCTGGGAGCCATCGGCATCGTGCTGCCGGTTCTCCCTACCACGCCCTTCCTGCTTCTCTCGGCCTACTGCTATGCGCGTAGTTCCCCGAGGGCCCACCGCTGGCTATTGGGCAATCGGGTGTTCGGCCGTCAGTTGCAGGACTATATGGCGGGCAGGGGAGTCTCCCGGCCGGTGAAGGCTGGCGTACTCGCGCTGCTGTGGCTGGTGATCGTACTCTCAGCCGTGTTCTTCGTGCCTTGGACCTGGGCGCGGGTACTTCTTGGCGTGATGGGGATCGCGGTGAGCGTCCACATCCTGGCGCTCAAGACCAAGACCGACGCCGACCCTCCAGCCGATCAGCGTATGCCGGAGTCGTAGTCCACCCGCAGCGTGGTGAACTGCCCGGACAGAACGATGAACTGCTGAGGAGAAGCAGTCGGCAGCGGATCGCCGTTGACCGGCTCCAAGATGTAGGCGTCAGGCGGCAGCGCCACGCGGAAGAGGCCTTCCTCGTCGGAGGTGGTCTCGGCTATCAGCTTGCCGTCGGACGCGCGCCTGACGCGCAGGGTGGCGGAATAGGGGCCATCGTTCTCTACCCCCGGCTGCTCGACGGGGTTGAGAGGGCCGATCCGTACCTCGCCCTGTACGCCGCTGTCGGTGACCACGGTCTCTCCGGTCCCGCCGTTATCCCCGCATGCAGCCATTGCGAGGACCAGCCCCAGGACGACCAGGCTTGCATACACAGTCCGTCTGCTCATGGGACTACCCTCCCCCATCGGCACCCGGTATTCTGGACCGGATGAAGTCTACCGGAGATCTCGGGAACTCGGCGGATCGGCCCGGCGGCCGGGCCTGGCGCGACAACAAGGCCCTGAGTGTGGGCATAACGGCAGTGGTCTACTCAGGCGCGCTGGTGTTGGCGGTGATCCTGGTGGGCCTCTCAGGCATATCGGCGCCCCTCGCCCAGATCGCTTTGGGCACACTGGTCGCCACCATCGTCGTGTTCGCCGTCTCGCGTCGCAGTCGACAACTCCAGCATGTACGACCCGTACTGGAGCCTGCAGCCCCTGGCCATCGCCGGGATACTACCTGTGGGGCGGTGGGGCGACGTCGACGCCCGGCAGATGCATCGTCACCGTCCTGGTGCTGCTCTACGCCGTCCGGCTCACCAGCAACTTCTACCGCGACTGGCCGGGCCTGACCAAGGAGGACTTCCGCTATGTCGGCTTCCGCGCCGGTCGGGCCGCTTCTACTGGCCGGTGAGCTTCTTGGGCATCCACCTCTTCCCGACCATCATGGTCTTTCTGGGCTGCCTGCCGCTCTACGCGGTGGCGCGGTCCGGAGGCCGGCGGCGTTCGGCTGGCTGGACATCGTCGCCGCGCTCGTCACCCTCGCGGCGGTCGTGCATCGGCCTTCGTCGCCGACGAGCAATGCGCGTGTTCCGCCGCGATCCGGCCAACCGGGGGCGATGCATCCGCACCGGTCTCTGGGCTCGCAGCCGGCACCCGAACTACCTGGGCGAGATCATGACCTGGTGGGGGCTGTGGCTCTTTGCGCTGGCCGCGGGTCCGGGCTGGTGGTGGACCGTCGCCGGGGCGGCGGCCATCACGGTGATGTTCGTCTTCGTGAGCGTGCCGATGATGGAGAAGCGGGCGCTGGCGACGCGAGAGGGCTACCGGCAATACAGGGACGCAGCACCCCGATGCTCCTTCCCGGCTGGCGCTCCCAGGCGGCGGCGACGGACGGCGCCGACCGAACCGGCTGACGCCGGCAGAGTCAGCCCGGCCGCCTGACCCCGGCGACGCCGGCGGGCTCAGCCCTTCCCCCACGCCTCTCCCACCTCGAGGGAGGTAGCGTGAAGAGCCTTGTTGATGTCGCGGATGAACTGGATCATCGAACCGATGAGACAGAGCATGCTCACGATGAACAATCCTGCAATCAGCCACGCCACCTCGATGCCGAACAGGGCGGTGACGAACAGGGAGATGACCAGCAACGCCACGAAGAGGACGCAGAAGGCGGCAAGAGCGATGGCCCAGCGCATCACCTGGGCCCGCTGTCCAAGGATCCGCAATTGCGCCAGCGCGGTGTCGCGCTCGTCGCCGGTGGTGGCTCGCGCCTGGTGGGCCAGGGAACGGGAGCGATCGACGATCCGGCCGAGCCGGTTGGTCATGGTGAGCAGGAGAAGGCCCACACCCGAGATGAGCACGACCGGTCCGATGGCGGTCTGCAGTACGGTGACGAGGTCGGATGTCTCGAGCGTACTCACGGGCGATGCCTCCCAGCCGTGCGGAGAAGTCGGTGACAGCTGCGTTCAGGATTCTATCAACGCCGGCCGCGGGGCGGCTTCACTCTGCCAGATCGAGGGCCTTCTCCAGCCAGCGGTCCGCACTGGCGGTCGACCATAGCCGGACGTCTTCGGACGAAAGGCCGGTCGCCTCCTTCTGGGTGAGGGCGGGGTGGAAAACCCGCCAATACCCCGCCGAACCGTGGAAGGCCGGGTCCCATGCCTGCTCGATCTCGGCCTGCCACGCCTCCCTCCCAGCGGAGAGGCAATCCAGCGCGCTGGTGAGGGCGGCCTGCAGCCGCGTCTCGGCAGGATTGGTGATAGGCATGTTGTTCGTCTTGGCCAGCGCCACACGCAGCGACTCGCTGAACTCATCGTAGCCGGTCGAGCCGCCGCCGGACGCGGCTTCGCGCGCTTCGACCGCGGCGGCGACGGCGGCCAGTCCGCCCTTCCCGGGTGCGGCGAGGCCGGTCTCCTCCTGGAAGTTGGAGATGACCAATCCCAGCGCCGCCAGGACGACGATGATGGCGGGAAGGAATACCCATGCCAGGCGCTTGTTTCCCATACAGTGCGATAATAGCGCCATGAGCGACTGGGATATCGATCCCCCTGTAAAGGACGACCCTTCCCGGGCGAACCCGCCTGCCCCCGATCCCACCTCCAACGCCGTTACTCCGGACTCCGAGCGGTCTGCGGCGCCCTCTGGCTCCGGTGTTGCCGATGCTCCCCCGGCCGGCCGGCCCGCGGCGGCCGCCGCGGGCCCAGGCGGAGGCGCTGCAACGGGGCGCGGCCGTCGGCGGATCCCCTACCTGTGGGTGGGCGTCGCCGCGCTGGCGTTGCTGATCGGTCTCGTCGGCGGGTACTTCATCGCCCACGCGCAGACGTCCGGCGATGAGGCCGTCCTTGCCGAAAAGGATGCCCGACTGGGCGAACTCCAGGCCGCACTCGCGCAATCGCAGGACCGCAACTGGACCTACTACCGAGCGAACCAGACCCTGAAGACTCAACTGGTGCAGGCAACCTCGAACGCCTCCACCACCACCGACCCGGTCGGTGAGCAGGGTGTGTTCAGCGACGGCGTGTACGTAGTGGGTGAGGACATCCCTTCAGGGACATACGACGGAGTCGTCAACGGCTCGTTCGGCTACTGGGCCCGGCTCAAGGGCTCTGACGGTTCCATCGCCCAGATCATCGAGAACGGCCTACCGAGAGGCCCGTTCGTCCTCACCATCGAGCCGGGCGACCACGCGGTAGAACTGCGCGGGGTGACTCTCAGCGAGCGCTGAGCGGGCACGACGAGGCGCCGCCTCGGCGCCGAGTCCGCCTATCTGCAGAAGCCCACGCTGGGATAGTAGAACTTGGCTCCCAGCCCGCGGAGCAGCCCCTCGACCTCCTCGCTCGGCGAGCCGAGCACCACCATCTCGCGGAGGGGCGAGATGGCCAACATGGCCTCCAGCTTGGGTCCCAGGCTGTTGAAGTGCAGCAGGAAGTCCTCGGAGCTTCCGTAGTACTCGTTGAGGTAGCAGGTCATGCCGTGCTCGTCCACGAACCATTCGTAAGCGAGGGTGGTGGGCTCGCTCTCCTCCACCCCGCAGGTGAGGGCTTCAGACAGCTGTTTGAACTCTTCCAACTTGCCGGGCATGATGTCCTGGCGGACGATGAGACGGATAGGTCCCGTGGTCATGAAGCGACTCCTTAGGTGAGTGCGGCTAAGCCACCTCATGGTAGCAGTCCCGTGATCGCGGGGCCGGTCGCGCGCCTATGGCAGCAGCCGCGTCTTCGGCGAGTCCAGAGGGTACACTTGAACCACGGTGGCACCAGCGCGCTCCGGACGATCGACCGCCGGGGCGCAGGTCCAAAGGGAGGACGGAGTGACTGAGGGTATCGATCTCGCCATAGTGGGCGGCGGACCGGCAGGACTGACGGCCGCGATCTACGGCGCACGGGCGAGGGTGAAGACGGTCGTGTTCGAGACGGCCTTCCCAGGGGGACAGATCGTGTCGGCCTCGTGGGTGGAGAACTATCCCGGCTTTCCCAACGGGGTGAGCGGCGCGGATCTTGGGGACCTCATCTACCAGCAGGCGCAGGCCGCCGGTGCCGAATTCCATAACATCTCCCCCGTGGAGGCGATACACCGCAAGGGGCAGGACTTCGTGCTCGTGGTGGACGGCAAAGAGGTTGACGCTCGCGTGGTCATACTGGCCACCGGGGCCATCCCCAAGAAGCTGGGAGTCCCGGGGGAGGCGGAGTTCACCGGCCGCGGCGTGTCATGGTGCGCCACCTGCGACGGACCCCTCTATCGCGATAAGACGGTCGCGGTGGTAGGAGGTGGGGACTCGGCCACTCAGGAAGCCCTCTATCTGACGAAGATAGCCAACGAGGTGCACATCATCCACCGCCGGGACGAATTGCGCGCGACTCAGTGCCTGCAGGAGGAGTGCTTCTTCCATCCCCAGATCACGATGCACCTGTCCTACACCATCTCCGAGATCATAGGGGAGGCGGGGAAGATCACAGGGCTGCGGCTTCTCTCCAAGACCGATGGCGGCGAGAAGATCCTCCCTGTCGACGGCCTGTTCGAGTTCGTGGGTATCGACGCGCAGAGCGAACTCGTGGCCGATCTGTGCGAGCTCAACGAGGGCGGCTTCGTGAAGGTGGACAAGGAACGGTATGACCTCGTGTCCGGGGCTGTTCGCCGCCGGTGACGTCTGCGACTACTCGCTCAAGCAGGTGGTCACCGCCTGCGCCCGCGGGGCGTTCGCCGCGAACGCCGCCGGCGTTCTACTTGGAGAACCGGGCCCGCAGTTCCTGATCGCACAGTTGGCTGAGGTTGACCACCTCGGCCTCCACACCCGCCTGCTTCAGTCCGTAGGCGAGTTGCATCATGCATGACGGGCACTCGGTAGCCACCACGGTGGCGCCCGTATCCTTGATGAAGCCGGCCTTGCGGTCGACGATCGCGGACGAGGTCTCCGGGTGGAGCACCCCGTAGGTGCCGGCGGCGCCGCAGCAGGAATCCGATTCGGCGGCCTCCCGGAACTCGTACCCCTCCAGCGAGCTCAGTATGGCTCGGGGCTGGACGGTCACGTTCTGGTAGCGCCTGCCCAGGTGGCAGGGATCGTGATAGGTGACGACGACGGGCTCCGAGAGGGACGGTGCCTGCCCGGTCGCCGCCCCGGCCGCGCGCGTCGCCACGCCCGCCAACCCGCCGCGCTCCGCGACGAACTCGCTGAAGCTGCGGACCTTCGCCGTCAGAGCCGCGGCGCGCGCCGACCACTCGGCGTCGTCGGCCAGCAACTCCTCGTATTCCTTGAGATGCCCCGAGCAGCTCCCGCACTCCGACACGATGGCATCGAACCGAGATACATCCCCGACCCGGCGCAGGTTCTCCCGCGCGAGAGCGGTGGCCGCTTCCAGGTCGCCGTATCCGTAGGCCGCCAGACCGCAGCAGCAGTTGTCCAGCACTTCCACCCGGTTTCCGAGACGCTCGAGCACGCGCACCGTCGCCTCTCCGACCTCGGGCAGGACGTAGTTGTAGCCGCAGGACATCCAATAGCCCACCAGCGGCGCTCTCGGAGCGGACTCGGCCGCGGAGGCCGCGGAGGCGGCGGGTGCGGCTTGGGGCCCCGTCGCGGAGCCGGCGCGGACGGCGCCTGCCGGAGCGCGCTTCTTGAGCCTGGTGTGGAGGAGTGGCCCGGGTGTGCCCTCGCGAAGTTCCATGGCGCGTTCGAGCTTGGGATTCAGCAGGCCGATCAGACCGGCCCTGCGGGCGAGGTCGGGGAGGCCGGTCCGGCGCAGTACCCAGATCGTCTGGACCAGCCCGCGCATGAGCCGCGGCCGCGGGAGCAGGATGCGGAACACTCCGCGCTGGAGCAGGCCCCGACCGAACCGATCGGCGTAGGCGTGGCGGAACGACACCACCACTTTGTCGGTCTTGACCGCCGAGAAGCAGCTCTCCGTACACGCCCGGCAGAGCAGGCAGTTGGCAAACGCTTCCTTGGTGTCGGGCCCTATGTCGGTACGCTCTTCGATGATGTTCCGGTACAGCGCGATCTTGCCGCGGGCGACGTTCGCCTCGCGCCCTGTGGCCCTGAATATGGGGCAGGTGGGCTGACAGAATCCGCACTTGCCGCAGGTGACGACGTGGTCGTAAAGCGCCTGGAACTCCTCCGGCGGCGGGTTGCCCGCGGCGTTGGCCGCGACCGGTGCTTGGCTGTTCATCAGAGACCGCCCACGAAGCGTCCGGGATTGAGGATACGGTTGGGGTCGAAGCGCTCCTTGATGCGCCTCATGAGCTCCAGGGCAGGACCCACATCGCCCCACGGGTCGAAGCCGACGGGGAGCAGCGATGATCCCTGGGTGACGAAGAGCGAGCCTCCGAGCGCAGACGGCCTCCGCTCGTACCCGCGAGACACATCGGGCAGCGCGGTCCGCCTCGGGATCGAGGGCGGCGCTGTTTCCAGACCGGTCCGCGAACACCAGGTCGACGCGTCCTCGAGCCGTTCCGGCGCGATAGGTAACTGAGAACCCTGCCTCCTCGGCGCACCGCATGGCCGCCTCGACGAGGTCGAGAGAGCGGCTGATAGGGACGCTCGCCCGGGCGGAGATCTGGTGAGCACCGTCGGGGACTATCGCGCCCGTCGCCGCGAGATGGTCGTACACGGTCTCTGCGGTCTTGCCGCCAAGGACCTCCGGTGTCGGACCCGAGTGGGCCTCGATCACCTCTCGGACCGAACGGTCCACAGCGGCTCGGTGTCCCGCGAACCCTGCCAGGAGCACGGGGCCGCCGGCGTGCGCGGCGGCCGCCGGGCCGCCCGCGACTTCCGGCGAGAGCCCGTCGGACGACACCACCTCCAATGCCAGAGGCTGCAGGTGGGAGCCGAGTATCCCGGCCACGATCGTCTTGGCCCGTCCCAGCGAGGGAAGCGGCAGGACGATCAGTGCCTGTGTGTCGAAACGGGGGAGAAGGCGAAACGTGACCTCGGTGATGACCCCCAGGACACCGAACGACCCCACGAACAGCTTGGTCATGTCGTAGCCGGTGACGTTCTTCATGGTCCGTCCGCCGAACTTGACAGCGCTACCGTCGGCCAGCGTCGCCCTCACCCCGAGCACCACATCCCGCAGCCCGCCGTAGCCGGCCGTCCGAGCACCCTGATCGCCCGTCGCCGTCACGCCCCCGATGGTCGCCTGGCTGGGAGCGACCGGATCCAGCGGCAGGATACGGTCCACCGCTTCCGCCTGCGCGCGGGCCTCGGCTACCCCGGTACCTGCCGCAACCGAAAGGGTGAGATTGTCCGGGTCGACATCGGAGAATCCGCGGAGACCGGTGGTGCCGACGAGCAGGTCGAGCCGGTCGGGGCGATTGCCCCAGCCCTGCTTTGTCGAGCCGCCGGCGATGCAGCACTTCGTGCCCTCCGCATTGGCGCGGGCGAGGATCTCGCCCAACTGAGCCTCGCCGGTGGGGCAGACCTCACTGCCGGCCGTCATGCCGTGGATGGCCCGGGTGTCGCTAGGCACCGATAGCCGCCTCGACGTGCTGCGGCTGCGCCGCGCGCGCGGTGCCTCTCAACAACTTGCCGGGATTGGCCAGGCCGTGAGGGTCGAAGGCATCCTTGACGAACCCCTGCGCCCGCAGATCGTTCGCGGTGAACACCAGCGGCAGCGCGTCCAGTTTCTCCACACCGATGCCGTGCTCCCCGCTCACCGTCCCTCCCAGTTCGGCGCAGACCTTCAGCACTTCCATCCCGGCCGCCGTCACTCTTTCCACATCCGCCGGCACCCGGCTGTCGAAGAGTAGCAAGGGATGGAGATTGCCGTCGCCGGCGTGGAACACGCTGGCGATCTCGAGTTCGTAGCGGCACCCGATCTCAGCCACGCGGCGCAGCGCCTCCGGCAGCTTGGTGCGCGGCACCGTGCCGTCGGCGACCATGTAATTGGGAGCGAGGCGGGAGATGGAGCCGAAGGCTCCCTTGCGCCCTCGCCAGAGGGCGGCTCTCTCGTTCTCGTCTTGCGCGATCCGGATCTCCCTCACGCCGTTCGCCAGGCAGATGCGGGTGATGTCCTCGGCCATCTCGTCCATGCCGTCTCGCAGACCATCGAGCTCGATGAGAAGCACCGCGGAGGCGTCCCGGGGAAAGCCGCACGACATGCTGTCCTCTATGGCGTTGATGGTGCGGTTGTCCACCATCTCCAGTGTCGCCGGGACCAGGCCCGCCGCCACTATCGCCGAGACCACGTTGCCGCCATCCTGCAGGGAGTCGCACACGGCCAGCAGCGTCTTGACCGCCTCCGGTTTGCGGAGGATGCGAAGAATGGCGGTGGTGGCTATCCCCAGAGTCCCTTCGCTGCCCACGAAGAGACCCGTCAGATCGAGGCCGAAAGGATCGGCATTCTTACCCCCGAACCAGACGATCCGGCCATCGGCCAGGACCACCTCCAGCCCGGTCACGTGGTTGGAAGTGACACCGTACTTGAAGCAATGCGGCCCACCTGCGTTCTCGGCGATGTTGCCGCCCAGCGAGCAGGCCTTCTGGCTCGCCGGATCGGGCGCGTAGTAGTAGCCGAGAGGGGAGAGGATCGTGGAGATATCGAGATTGAAGATGCCCACCTGCACGGTCATGCGCTGGTTGGCGATGTCTATCTCGAGCACCCTGTTCATCCGGCTCATCTCGAGCACGACAGCGTCATCGAGAGCGAGCGAACCCCCACTCAGATTGGTGCCGCAGCCGCGAGGTACGAAAGGGATGCCGTGCCGGTGGAGGACCCCGAGGACCGCGGACACTTCCTGCGTGGTATGGACGAAGACCACCGCGCGCGGCGCCGACCGCTCGAGGTAGGCGTCGTACTCGTAGGTCTGGAGATCGACGGGCCGGTCGAGCACGTCGTCCGCCCCGACTATGGCCCGTAATTCATCTGCCAGTGGTCGACCCAACGCGAGAAAACTCCGATCTTCATGCGGAACGAGCCCGCGGCGGCGTTTCGCCTGCTATCTTACCGGAGGTCTTATGTGCGTACGAGGAGGCGGAGGATGGCACCAGCAGCGGATATCCACGAGTATCGCGACCTCGATCCGGCGACGCGGGTCCTGATGGGCCCCGGACCCAGCGACGTGCCCCCGCGGGTGCTGCGGGCCATGGCGGCCCCCACCATCGGGCACCTCGACCCCGAGTTTCTCACCCTGATGTCGGAGACGCAGCAACTTCTCCGCGACGTGTTTCAGACCCAGAACGCGCTCACCATCCCCGTGTCGGGGACCGGAAGCGCCGGCATGGAGGCCTGCTTCGTCAACTTGGTCGAGCCGGGTGATGAGGTGGCCATCGTGGTCAACGGGGTGTTCGGCACCCGCATGGTCGACTGTGCCGGCAGACTGGGAGCCGAGGTCATCCCCATCGAGGCCGAATGGGGCAGGGCCGTGGACCCTGCGGCGGTGGAGGCGGCGCTCAAGGGCCGGCGGCCGAAGATCTTTGCCGTCGTCCACGCCGAGACCTCTACCGGCGTGTGTCAGCCGCTCGCGGACATCCTCAGGATCGCAAAGGACAGCGGCGCGCTCGTGCTGCTCGACTGCGTCACTTCCCTGGGAGGGGTGGAGGTCGCTCTCGATGCCTGGGGGATCGATGCCGCCTTCAGCGGGACCCAGAAGTGCCTGTCTTGCCCGCCGGGTCTGGCTCCGCTCTCGTTCAACGAGACGGCCGTGGATAAGCTGCTGACCCGCAAGACGAAGGTGCCGTCCTGGTACTTGGACCTCACCATGGTGCGCGACTACTGGGGTTCGCAGCGCAAGTACCACCATACGGCGCCCATCAACATGATCTACGCCCTGCGAGAGGCTCTGCGCGTCGTCCTGGAGGAGGGACTGGAGGCCCGTTTCGCCCGGCACCAGGCTGAATCACGAGGCGCTGGTGGCCGGGGTCGAGGCGATGGGCCTGAGTATGCTGGTGCCTCCGGCCGAGCGACTGGCCAGCCTGAACGCGGTCGTCGTCCCGGAAGGGGCGGACGACGCGGGTACCCGGAAGGCGCTCCTGCAGCAGTTCGGCCTCGAGATCGGGGCCGGCCTGGGGCCGCTCGCCGGCAAGATGTGGCGCGTCGGCCTACAGGGTCATTCGGCCACGGAACGCAACGTGCTGCTCTTCTTGGCGGCGCTCGAGGCGGTGCTCAGAGCTCAGGGGGTCAAGGTGGGGCCCGACGGCCCGCAGGCGGCGGAAGCGGTCTACGCGCAGTCGCGTCAGGCGTCGTAGACGCGGCCTGCGCCCTGCCGCGCCTGCGCGCCTGCCGCAGCGACGCCCTGTCGCACCGGCGCTAGGGGCGTCGCGGCGCGTAGGTCGACACGACGACCGCCACGGTAGTCTCGATCTCTTCTTCGAGGTCGGCGAGGCGCGCCATCAGATCAGGCGCGCGCATGTGGCGTGCGCTCGGGCCCATGGCCGCGAGCGCCCCCGCCTCCTCCGGCGACAGCCGCAGTCGCTCCTCGTAGGGTATGCGGTCCTTCAGGACGAAATCGTTCTCCAGAGCCCGGGTCAGCCGTTCCGACTTCCGTTCGTCCACGGTCAGCAGTCTCAGGAAGGACACGAGTTCCTCGAGGTGGTTCGGAGACGGGGTGACCACCACCAGCGCTCCTTCGGGACGCAGCACGCGCCTGAACTCAGACGGGTTACGGGGGGCGAAGACGTCGAGAACCAGGTCGGCACAGCCATCGGCCACGGGAAGGGCGCCCCAGGCGTCGCAGACCACGGCCGCGGCGCGCGCGTGCGCCCGCGCGGCGCGGCGCGCGGCGAACTTGGAGATGTCGAGGGCCAGGCCCACCCTTTCCGGCAGGCGATCGAGCACCGCCGCAAGATAGTAGCCGGTGCCCGCGCCGACTTCGACGACACAGCCGGGGCCCTTCCCCGCCCCCGTCGCGCCGGGGTCGGCGGCGGCGTCGGGCGCGCTCCTCTCGGCGGCGAGCTCGTCGCGCTCGCCTCCGTGGCTTCGTCCGCCGCGCCGCCGTCGGTGGCGCCGCCTACCGCCCGCTCGGCCGCATCGCACACGACCCCGCGAAGCCCGGAGAAATGCCCGGAAGCAAGGAAGCTTTCTCTCGCCGCTACCATCTCGGCCGTGTCGGCCGTTCCCGGACGGGCGTCACCCGGCAGCAGATTGACGTAGCCCTGCCGAGCAACGTCGAAAGAATGCCCATTGGGGCAGCGGAGCGAGCCGCCGGGGGTGGCGGAAAGATCGCCGCGGCAGAGGGGGCAGCGCAGCAGCAGCGCGGCTCCGGCTGGGAAGCTTCTCGGAGAACGGTTCGTCGTGGCGGCCATCTCGAGCGCCCGGTCCGCGGTATCAGGCCCGAACGCGCAGGCGCTTCGGGACGACCTCCACACTGAGGGGTAGGGAGCCGAGCGCATCCCCGTCGACGTCGAGCAAGAACTTCGACTCCGCAGTCTCGTCCTCGAGATGCAGTTCGACCCGCGTGCACGGGAAGTGATGGACCGTCGGCACCTCCAGGTGCCGGCCCGCGTAGACGCTCTGGATGCGCTTGAGGATGTACGGCTTGTTGGGCGCGGTGACTGTGATCACTTCCAGGCGGCCGTCATCGGGGAGCGCCATGGGCGCTACGTCCATGCCGCCGCCGAACCAACGCCCGTTGCAGATGGCCACCAGGTAGGCCGGTAACGTCTCCTCACGGGTCTGGCCCTGCCACTCGACCGTGGCCCGCACCCGCCGTTCCTCGCTCACGGCGACAGCGCGGAGCGCGGCCAGGTAGTATCCGATCCGTCCCGGGACGAACGAGGGCATGGAATCGATGAAGAGGTCCACCAGACCACCGAGTCCGGCCGAGAGGACGTTCACGAAGTAGCGCCGCACCGGTGCCCCGTCCGGATCGCGGAACTCGGCTCGGACCACGTCGATGTATCTGTCTCCGGCGCCGGCGAGCGTCTCCAGGGAACCCTCGATGCCCGCACCGATTCCCAGAGTGCGGCGAAAGTCGCCTCCCGTGCCTATGCTCACCAAGCCGACCGACGGGGCTGCTGCGGCAACCGACGGGGCCGCGCGGCAATCGACGGGGCCGCCGCAGCATCCAACGGGGCCCCTCCGCTCCTCCTCCGCCGACAGCACTCCGTTCACGACCTCGCTGAAGGTCCCGTCGCCCCCAACAGCTACAATGAGCGGGTGGCCGGCGATAGCCCCAGCGCGGGCGAGTTCCGTGGCGTGACCACGTCGTTCGGTGTAGCGGACGGCCACTTCGCCGTATAGGTGCCGGACGCGGACGAGCAGGCTCGAGATCTCCTGTGCGGCGCTTCGGGTGCCACACGCCGGGTTCACGATGAAGAGCGGAGGCTGCATGTCCCCAGGCTATCAAGCTTTCGAGGATGTCAGTTGGCGGCCGCTCACGGCCGCCGATGCGGAGGCCGTCTACCTGCTCGAAGCTGCCGGGGAGTTGTACGCGGATGGCGAGGTCGAGATCGCGCTGGCCGACGTCCAAGCCGATTGGAGCCGCCCCGACTTCGACCCCATGACGATGTCGCTGGGGGCCTTTGCGGGGCCACAGCTCATCGCCTATGCGCAGGTGATGCACGGCCGCGCGGAGGCGCTCGTCCACCCGGAGTACCTGGGAAGAGGACTGGGCACGCACCTGGCCCGATGGACCTGGGAGGTGGCGCGCTCCGAAGGGCGCGACCGGGTGGGGCAGACCATATCCGACAGCGAGCGCTCCGCGGCCGCGCTCTTCGAATCGCTTGGCTACGCGCCCGGCTTCACCGCATGGATACTCCGGATCAGCCTCACCCACCCCCGACCCGTCCCGTCGCTGCCCGAGGGCTATCGCTTCCGCCCCTACCGGCCCGGTGAGGACGACACGGCTGTCTACCGGCTCATCGACGAGGCGTTCGACGAGTGGCGCAACGCCGACAGCGAGTCGATGGGCTTCGAGAACTGGGCGGCGTCCACGCTCCACAGCGTCGCGCCGGACTGGGTGGTCCTCATCACCGACCCACGGGGACTGCTGGTCGGAACTGCCATCAGCCTGGACTACGGTCCCGACGAAGAAGGGTGGATCGAGCAAGTGGCGGTGCACAAGGCCCACAGAGGGCAAGGCCTGGGTGGGGCTCTGCTGGAGGAGAGTTTTCGCCGCTTTCGAGAATCCGGACGAACACGCGCCGGTGTCTCCACGGATTCGCGCACGGGCGCCCTCGGCCTCTACCAGCACGCGGGCATGTCGATCGCGCGGAGCTATACGCGCTGGGTCAAGACCGGTCTGCAGTCCCCATCGTGACCGGCGTCAGCGCGCGGCCACGTTGGTGTCGCTCTAGGCCACCGGGGTCAGGAATCGAGCCAGGGGGAGGGCCTGGAACCAGGGAGTGCCCAACTGGTCCAGGATCATCCTGATGGTGGGTACCTCCAACGCACCAGCGGCAACGAGCGGCACCGATCCAAGCCCCACCTCATCCTGGAAGAACTGGAACTCTCCCAAGACCTCTCCGGCCTCCACCGGCAGGGTCAATGCACCCGAGAGTTTCACCTGACCGGTCACCTCGTCCTCTCCCAGAACGCGGCGGGACAGAGACGACGCAGTGATCAGGCGTACCTGGCGCCCGAGCGGGTCGACGGCCGGTACGTCGGCGACGACCTCCCCCTTGTCGATCAGTTTCGCCATGCGGCACCGTTCGAAGCCATAAGAGAGCAGAGCCTTGCATTCCGCCGCACGAGTCTGCTCATCCTTGGCTCCGAGGACCACACTGATGAGGGTGAGCCCGTTCTTGGTGGCCGACGCGACCAGGCAGTAGCCCGCGTAAGGGGTCGAGCCGGTCTTGATGCCGTTGACCCACGACACGTCCCTCATCAGCTCGTTGCTGGTCTTGATGACCCGCGGGGCCACCCCACCGGCGTGGGGTAGCGTGTATTCCTCGGTCGACACGATGCGCCGGAACACCGGGTCCCTCATCGCGTAGCTCGCCAGCGTGGCCATATCCTTGGCCGAGGAGTAGTGGGTCTCGGCATGCAGCCCGCTGGGGTTCGCGAAATGGGTCTTGGTGAGACCCAGCTCCTCCGCCTTCGCATTCATCTTTGCCACGAAGGCTTTGACACTGCCCGCCTCGGCGATGGCCAGCGTGACGGCCGCGTCGTTGGCGCTGGGCACCATCGTCGCGTAGAGCAGTTGCTTGACCGTGAAGGACTCGCCGGCGCGGAGTCCCAAGGCGGATCCCGCCACGCCCACCGCCGCTCTGGGCACCTTCACCTTCTCGTCGAGGGACATCGATTCCAGGATGAGGATGGCCGTCATGATCTTGGTGGTGGAGGCCATCTCCAGCCGCTTGTCGGCGTTCCGGGAATAGAGCACTTTGCCCGTGGCCGCGTCCATGAGCACTGCGCCCTTGGCAGTGATCCGCGGAGCCTCGGGTGCCTCGCCGGGGAACTGAGGATATACGAGTATCGGCTCGTCGAGATCGGTGGCAAGCACCGGTGACGACACGACGATAGACAGCGTCGCGACGAGGAGAGCGAGAATCAGCAGGCCGATCCACGGCCGCTCCATGATCCGCATCGTGCTCACGGTACGGGTCCCACTACTCCTGCAGGTAGGCCTTGTCGATCACCACGGGTACCAAGGGTACGTCGCCGTGAGGGCCGCGGGCTCCCGTTTGTACGGCGGCGATGGCGTCGACCACAGCCATGCCCTCCGTCACTTTGCCGAACACGGCATAGCCCCACCCCTGGGGGGTCTTGGCGGTGTGGTTCAAGAAGTCGTTGTCCTTCAAGTTGATGAAGAACTGGCTGCTTGCGCTGTGGGGGTCGGAGGTCCGGGCCATCGCGATGGTCCCCCGGTTGTTCTTGAGCCCGTTATCGGCTTCGTTGGCGATGGGGGAGGAGGTCGGCCTTCTGACTCATCTCCGCCGTGAATCCGCCGCCCTGGATCATGAAGCCGGGGATGACTCGATGGAAGATGGTCCCGTCGAAATGGCCGGACGAGACGTACGACAGGAAGTTGTCGGTGGTGACGGGAGCTCCGACCCTATCGAGCTCGAGGGTGATGTCTCCGAGGGTCGTCTGCAGCACGATCAGGGGACGAGTCTGCTCCTCCATGTGCTCTGCCTTTCTGCATTGGGCGATAGGCGGCGCGTCTATGTTCGCACAGGTCCCCGGGTCCTGCACCTCGGTGCCGGGGCACGACCTCTTGTTCCGGCGCCAGCCCCCGGCGCCGGTCCCACTACTGACGGCCGGCCGCGGCGGCGAGTTTCGTCCTACGTGCAATGAGGGTATGGCTGCTCCATGGACGATATTCGTGAGATAAGGCGCGTGTCCGAAAGCCGGCCCACCATCGAGGGCGCCGGCGTACACCTTCGCCGTGCATTCGGCTTCGGCCAGGAGACCCTGTTCGACCCCTTCCTGATGCTCGACGACTTCCGCGGCGACGACCCGTCCCTCTATGCGGCAGGATTCCCCTGGCATCCCCATCGCGGTATCGAGACCATCACCTACATGCTCGAAGGCGAGGTGGATCACGCCGATTCGCTGGGCAACGCAGGGTCCATCCGCGGGGGTGACGTCCAGTGGATGACGGCGGGCAGCGGCATCATCCATCAGGAGATGCCGCGCGGCGACCAGCGGGGCCGCATGGGCGGCTTCCAGCTCTGGGCGAACCTCCCGGCAGCCCTCAAGATGACCGAACCTCGCTATCAGGGCTTCGAGTCCCGCCAGATACCGGTGGCCACATCCAACGGAGCCAGGATCCGCGTTGTGTGCGGCACGGTGGGGGACACGGCCGGCCCGGTCCGTGGCATCGCTATCGAGCCGGAACTTCTGGAGGTCAGCCTCGAACCCGCGAACCGTCTGGTCGCATCCCACCCCGCCGGGGCATACCTTCTTCGCCTATCTCTTCGAGGGGGGCGTCCACTTCGGCGCCGTCGGCGACCCCCCGGCTGCCGGCGACCCGGCTGCCGGCGCTGCCGAGCGACATCTTGACCTCCGGACACGGGAAGGTAGTCCTCTTCGACGATGGCCGGGCCATCGTCGCCCGCGCCGGCGCGGGCGGAGCTCGGTTCCTGCTCGCGGGAGGTCGTCCTCTCCGGGAGCCTATCGCCTGGCGAGGCCCGGTAGTCATGAACACTCAGGCGGAGCTCGATCGGGCCTGGCGCGAACTCGCCGACGGGACGTTCGTCAAAGCCGGCGACCTCCGCATCGGCTGAGTCGGCGCGCGCGGGCGCTCGCGGCGGGGCACTCGAAGCTCCCGCTCGTACCTGCGATAATCGGGCGGTCCTCACAAAGGAGATCATCGTGTCCGACCTCAGGCTGGACCCCGACAAGCTGCCCGAGCACGCCGCGGCCAACCGCGAGAGCTGGAACGCCGACAGCGACACCTACCAGAGCGACCACGGGGCGCAACTGTCGGCCTCGGGAGGCCTGGGCTGGGGGGTGTGGCAGATCCCCGAGAGCCAACTCCAGGTACTCGGCGAGGTCGAAGGGCTCGACATCCTGGAGTTCGGGTGCGGGGCGGCCCAGTGGTCCATCGCGCTGGCGAAGGCCGGGGCGCGGCCGGTGGGGCTGGACCTCTCCGAGAAGCAACTCGAGCATGCCCGCAGGCTCATGGCCGAGGCCGGAGTGGACTTCCCCCTCGTCCACGCCAGCGCCGAGGCCGTGCCCTCTCCGGACGAGAGCTTCGACATCGTGTTCTGCGACTACGGGGCCATGACCTTCGCCGACCCCTACGCCACTGTGCCCGAGGCCGCCCGACTGCTGCGGTCCCGGGGGCCTGCTGGCCTTCTGCGGCGCCACCCCCATCATCGAGATGTGCTATCCGGACGACGGCGACCACCCCGGCGACCGGCTGCTCACCGACTACTTCGGGATGTGGTCGCTTCCCTGGGAGGGCTACGTGGAGTTCATGCTCCCGTATGGCGCGTGGATCCGTCTCTTCCGGGCGCACGGCTTCGTCATCGAGGATCTCATCGAGCTGCGGCCCACGCCGGACGCCGTCAGCAGCTACCGCGACGAATCGGACCGGGAATGGTATCGGCGCTGGCCGGGCGAGCAGATCTGGAAGGTGCGCAAGGAGGCGTAGGCACCGGCGGCGACGGGACGGCCGGCGCAGCATCTCCCTGCGGCCTGTCCACGCGCCACCGCCCGCGGGGCCGGCCGGCGCCCTACGGTCCCTCTGTCACGATCTTCAACTCCAGCTCCTGCTGCTCACAGATCTGACGGACCTGCTCGACAAGTTCGGAAGGCGGAAAGGCGACGGTCCCCTCGACCCATGACGGGCACCACCAGGTGACCTACTGACCCGCGGCGAGACCCTCAAGGCCGACGTGAGAGCATCGATGCCGTCGAGGCGTCCTTCAGGCGCTTGCATCTCGTCGACCGTCTTCGCCCGGTTCGTGCCTTCAAGGAGCGAGAAGCGCCAATCCTCACCCTCCTGCCAGCTGTAGAGCTCCCAGCCTTTCATGGAGGTCTTGTCCGGCTCGGCGGCGCCTCCGCAGCCGAAGATACGGCCTAGCCAGATTGATCGAGCCGAGAACGAAAGCGGCAGCAAGAAGTGCGCCCGATGACGCAGACGAACGCCGGCGCCCGCCGCTAACAGCCGATGTCATCGCGTGCTCCTAGTCTCGCGGAAGCTGCCGCAGCCAGTTGTAGCCGGCAAGTATTGCCGGTGACGACCAGTCCGGCCAGGATCCAGATAGATCCCCCTCTTGGACCGGCACCTTCTGGCCGTCTCGTCCCGGTCGCCAGGCGTCATCGACGCCCCTATGCTGCCTTCGCCCTGTCCGTCATGCCGGTCCTCCAACTCGGCCACCAGTTCGTCCAGGAAGAGGCCCACGTCGGTGACGATGCCGATGGTCTGGAAGCTTCCCCGGTCGGACAAGCTTGGTGGCGGCCGCCGGGTTGATGTCCACGCAGACCGTGTGCACTGAGCCGGGCAGGAGGTTGCCGGTGGCGATGGAGTGCAGCATGCTGCACAGCATCAGGCAGAGCCCGGCGCCGCGCACGTGCTCGCGCATGCGCTGCTGCGCCTCCACCGCGTCGGTGATCACGTCGGGCAGGGGGCCGTCATCGCGGATGGAGCCGGCCAGCACGTAGGGGATCGCCTGCTGCACGATCTCGTAGAACAGGCCCGAAGTGAGCACGCCCTGCTCCACCGCCTGGCGGATGCCGCCGCAGCGGCGGATGCGGTTGATGGCGCGCAGATGATGCTCGTGGCCTCCTTCGACCGATTCGCCCTCGGTCAGGTTGATGCCCAGCGAGGTGTCGAAGAAGGCCGACTCGATGTCGTGCGACGGCGACGGCGTTGCCGCCGAACACCACGTCGATCCAGCCCGCCGGCCACCAGCTTGGCGAAGGCCGGGGCGGCGCCGGTGTGGACCACGGCCGGTCCCAGCACAGCCACGATCTTCTTGCCTTCGCCCGGATCTCCCGCATGAGCCGGGCCACCTGCGCGACCACCAGCCGCTTGGGCTTCTCCGACGACACCGCCGAGCCCATGAACTCGAAAGCCCGGGAGGCGCGGTCGCGGCCCAGGGGAACCACGCGGATGCCGCGAGTGCCCACCACGAAGAGGTCGCCGGCCTGCACCTGGATCAGCGGTACGGTCCGGGCCGTGCCCGCCGCGGCATCGACCACGATGCCGCAGTCCATCTCCGGCCACTCCACCGGGATCCAGCGGCCGTCGAGGCGGACGAACGTCTCCAGGTTGGTGGTGGAGTAGAAGTCCTCGGGGAAGACGCCGTCGGCGGGGGCCGCCTCCAGCCGGACGTCGTCCTGCTCGACGAGCTCGACCCCGTGCTGCTGCAGGTCGCGCAGGATGGCGTCCAGCTGCTCCTCGTCGGTGCGCCGTGACCCGCAGGACGGCCAGGGAGTGGTCGTCCTTCTCGCGCCCCATCTGAAGCGCAGGATGCGGTACTCGCCGCCGCGCTCCAGGATGTCGTCGAGCACCTGCGGCAGGAGGAGCGAGTCGATGATGTGCCCCTCGAGCTTGATGTCTTCGTAGGCGCTCAATCCGCCTCGGCTCAATGGTAGTTCTGATGCTTGCCGTCACATTGAGGGGGCTTTTCCGTCAGCCCACAGCTGCACAGCGACACGGTCCCCCTGCCGGTCGATTCGAAGGCGAGGGGCTCCATGCCGGTGCCCTCGTGAGAGCCGTCGCAGAACGGCACGTTCTTGGTCTCGCCGCACTGGCACCAGTAATGGGTGCCGGCCGGGAGGCGGTGCATAGAGGGCATGTTCAAACCGGCCGCGTTCTTGAACTTCATGTCTCCTCCCCTTCCCTGGTCAGCGCGATCAGTAGGCCTCGACCCAGAGCTCGTAGTAGGCCTGAGCGTGCTTGCAGGCCGGGCACTCGTCCGGGGCCTCAGTGCCTTCGTGGATGTAGCCGCAGTTGCGGCAGTGCCACTTCACCACCGTGTCGCGCTTGAACACGCGGCCGTTCTCGACATTGGCCAGCAGCTTGCGGTAGCGGAGCTCGTGCTGCTCCTCGACCTCGGCGATCTCGGTGAACGACACGGCGACGTCCGCGAAGCCCTTCCTTCTTGGCCGTGGCCGCGAAGTCGGGGTAGAGGATGCCCCACTCTTCCTTCTCTCCTTCGGCTGCGGCCAGAAGGTTGTCGGCGGTACTGGAGGTCACTGCCGCTGGATAGGTGGCGGTGATCTCCAGAGGACCACCTTCCAGGTAGTCGAAGAAGACCTGCGCGTGCTCCTTCTCGTTGGCAGCCGTCTCCTCGAAGATGGCCGCGATCTGCTCGAAGCCCTCCTTGCGCGCCTTGCTCGCGAAGAAGGTGTAGCGGTTCCGTGCCTGGCTCTCGCCGGCGAACGCCTTAAGCAGGTTCTGTTCGGTCTTGGTCCCTTTGATGCTCATGGCCAGAAGTCTCCTCTCCGAGAAGGACTACACAGCAAGACACCTCATGACAGGCGAGATACCCTCGATATCAGGATGGCATACAAGTCCCGGGATTGTCAGCCCCAGAGCACCGGGGCATGCGTTGCCGTTGGTCCCGGGCTGACCACGCCGTATCCCGGCCGGCCGCGGGACGGCTACGCCTGGGCGGCCACCAATGGGACGGCTACGCCGTGGGATCGGTGACTCTGCCGAGGAAGAGGATGGCTCCCGTGTCGCGGTCCCGCAGCGCGAAGATGAACGGGCGGTCGATCCGCATCTGCACCGTTTCCATCGGGGCGGCGGCGACGCGCATGATGACGGCCGTGGCTGCTGCGGCTTCGGTGCCTTCCTCATCCACCGCGATGTAGGCTTCGTGGACCACGTCGCTGATGTACAGGGGCTCCTGCCTGGTCATGCCCGAGAAATCGGCCGTCTGGCTGTCGAACGCCTTCTCCATACCCAAGGCTTTCAGCGCGTCGGCCAGACCCGCCTGGGTGCGGAACTCGAACGTGGGGATCGTCAGTTGTACCTCGGGGCCGGTCGTCAGCGCCGCCGCCGCGGTCTCGACGAGGCCGCTGTTCAAACGACCCTCGATCTCGGCAAAGCGACCCTCATCGGGGAGGATCACCAGCATGGCCAACTCGTCCCTGGCGTAGGGCAGCTCCACAGCCTGCCAGCCGTCTCCTTTGCCGTATGCGAACCCCGCAGACTGGCTCATCAGGGGCGCGGTCACGACCGAGCCCGACAGAGTGGTGAAGGGACCGTCAGCGGTTGCGTCCTTGTCGAAGGGCGACGCCCAGGTGGCGTCCAGATAGACCGCGTTGACCAGCACCAGACGGGTCAGCGCATCGAGCGCGTCAGCGGGGAGCAGATCGGTGATCTTCTCTTCGGTCTGCTCGGCCACCCATTCGTTGATGGTCTCACGGGCCGCCTCGGCGGCCTTCTTGAAATCGACCAGGCGCACCCCTGCCCCGTAGTTCGCCGCCAGGGTGTCCAGGAAGAGCGCATCGAAGACCAGGTCTCTCTGCGCCCACAAGCTGTTCGCGGTCTTGACCAGCACGCCCTGTTCGTTGCCCTCGGGGTCCTTGCCCTCCCAGCTTCGCGACTCGATGAGCGAGTCGAGCGCGTTGAACGCCTGGTGCAGGGCATCTCCCTGGAGCTCGAAGTGCAGGGTCTTCGCCATCTCGTCGGCGGTGGAGCCCACGGCTCCCGCGTAGGTCATCGCCAGCGCGGTGACGATGCTGGCGGGCGAGACGACGAGGTTGCCGCCCGCCGCGTCTCTTGCCAAGACGGAATAGAGGTCGGCCCCGAAGGCGCCGATAGCGGCCGACGCGGCAAGGACATCTTCTCGTGGTGCGGAGGAGGCTACGCGGGAAAGGTCGGACGACGCCAGCGCGAGGCCGCCCTCAGATGCACTGCCGTCCGCGGTGGCAGAAGACGTCGTGGCCTCGGTGCTGTGCGTGGTGGTATCAGGCACGTCGTCTCCAGCGCATGAGATCACGAACAACAGTAGCCCCATCAGCAGGCCAGAGACAAGCAGACGCGAGTCGAACATGGCATGCCCCTTCCCCTGGTCGACCCTCGTCCGACGGTCGGCAACGGGGGATGGGTTCCTGGCGCTCCTGCTGCTTTGACACTTCTGCCGCCAGGGGGAATAATTGTGGCTACGTATATGCAGGTATCACATACCACACGCGCGGGTAGCAGGGGAACCGTCGCCCTCCGAGAATCTGTCGTAGCGACGGATTCCTCATGAGGCCCACCGTATACACCAGTCGTCCTCGGGACAGCTATCCCGCCCGTCTCTTGCGGGCGCTGTACTCGGCCATCATCCCTGGGGTGGGACAACTCGTGGCCGGGATGCGGCGGCGCGGCCTGGTTCTCCTGGGCATCTTCCTGGTCGTTTCGCTCGTGGGCGTGATCGTCCTGACGCAGGGCATCGATACCGTTCTCGGCTGGGTCGTTCAGCCGAAGGTCCTCATGACGTTGCTGTGGGTGAACATCATCGTGATGCTCGTGCGGATGTTCGCCGTCATCGACGCCTGGCTCACCGCCAAGACGGGCACGTTGAAACCCATGCGTCTCTCTGGGCCGGGCATGCTTCTGACCGGGGCGGGCCTCGTCCTTATCCTGGTGTTCACCGTGGCTCCCCATGCAGTCGCGGGGTACTACACCGTCGTGTCGCACAACCTGCTGACGTCGGTCTTCGCAAGCGACGACGGCAACGGTTCCAAGCCCTCGTCCACCACCAACCGTTCGACCAACACCTCCTCCGGCTCCTCAGGCTCGGATACTACGGCCACCAGCGAGACGACCACGACCACGGTCCCCCTCGATTGGGGCACCGACGGCCGGATGACGATAGTCCTGATCGGGACCGACGCCGGTTACGGGCGCACGGGGGCGCGCGCCGACTCCGTCAACGTCGCCACCGTCAACGTCAAGACTGGGGATGTCGCCGTCTTCGGTCTCCCGCGCAACACGGGTAACACCCCTCTGGGCAAGAAGACCTCGGCAGCCCTGGGCATGAAGACCTATCCCGAGATGCTCAACAGCCTCTACACGGCCGCCCTGAAGCACCCGGAGATCGCTCCTGAGGGTGGCGATCCGGGGGCGGAGGCCATCCGGGAGACAGCCAGCCTCATCCTCGGCATCCCAGTCGACTACTACGCCGTCGTCAACATGATGGGTCTGGTTGACATGGTCGACGCCCTCGGGGGCATCGATATCAATGTCAAGAAAGCGCTCCACATCACCTACCATCCCCTCCAGGCAGGTGAGACCAAGAAGGCTTACGTCTTCGAAGTGGGCGTCAACCATCTGGACGGGTTGGAAGCTCTCGCCTTCGCCCGCAACCGCTCCGACAGCGACGACTACGTGCGCATGTCGAGACAGCGCTGCGTGATCATGGCGATGCTCTACCAGAACGGAGTGTCCGAACTCACACTCCGCTTCCCCAAGATCGCATCTGCTCTCCAGAAGAGCGTGGCCACCAGTATCCCCGTGAGCGCCCTGCCGGAGCTGATCAAGCTGCGCAGCAAGGTGAACGCCAGCGAGATGATCGCCGTGGGCTTCACGCCGCCCGACTGGATCAGCGGTTACACCGAGAAGCGGTACAACGTGCTCGACTTCCCCAAGGTCAAAGCGGCCGTTCAGAAGATCGTCAAGACCCCCGACGTCTGGATCGCCGAGCATCCGGCGGTCGCCGCCGCCGGCGGGACCTCCGACTGCTGGAAGATCGCCGACTAGCACGTTGAACAGCGGGCGCCCTTCGCAGGGCGGCCGACTCCGTCTCGACTTCATCTCACCGCCGTCGTTCCGGCTCCTTCCGCACGCCCTCATCACCGGCCAAGCCCGTTCGTGACCTGGCGGTATTGATAAAATCAATATAGGACTTGACTTTTTTAAGATATCTACTATCATGGCATTGACTAAAGCAACAATACGACTCACGCGGACGCGGAGGCGACTATGGGTGAGTGGCAGGCATTGACCGACCTGGTGGGCGATAGACCGTTCGTGGTGACAGAGGTGCGTCTCACAGATCAGGACATCGCGATCAGAGGGGAGTTCGAACTCCCCACACTCGCGGGACTCCGCTTCGAGGACCAGGTGTTCATCAGCGAGTTCGTACGATGCCACGGTTCCATCAAATACATGGAGAAGGCCTTCGGCATCAGCTATCCCACCGTCAAGAACCGGCTCAACCGTATCGTCCAGCAACTCCACCTCGTGGAGGTGGAGCGGGTGGACGAGAGAGACGAGATCTTCGATCTGCTCGAGCGCGGGCAGATCTCCGTCCAGGAAGCGACCGAAAGGCTGGGCCAATGAAGATCCCGCCGTATGCCGTGGCGCTCCGTATCGTAGAGCAGGGGCGTACCAAGTTCAGGATCTGGTTTCCCCTCTTCCTGCTGTGGCCTCTCGCCGTCCCCCTGCTCATACTCACCTTCATGGCCACCCTTCTGGTCGACGCCGTCCGCATGCTCGCAGGACATCGGGACTCGTACACCCGCCTTGCGGTCGGCGTGCTGGAGGTGGTGGGCGAGACCAGAGGTGTGGAGGTCTACATCCAGGACAAAGCCCGTACCTTTGCGTTGAGACTGAGCTGAAGCCAAACCGATCCATCGACCGGACCGAGCCTTCGAAAGGAGAACATCATGAGCCAGGAACGCGATCGCATACTCGACCTGCTGGCCGCCGGCAAGATAACGACGGAAGAAGCCAGCCGTCTGCTCGATGCCGTGGAGGCGAGAGCGGCGCAGCCGCCCGCGGCGGCTGCGCCCAAGAACGGGTCCGGTGACCTGCCCAAGTTCATCTACGTGAAGGTGATCAGCACCCAGGGCGACAACGTCAACGTCAAGGTCCCGCTGAGCCTTGTCAAGGCGGGGCTCAAGCTCACGTCGTTCATCCCGCAGCCGGCGATGGAGCAGATCAACAAGTCCATGTCGGACAAAGGGATGTCCGTGGACCTCCTCAACTTCAAAGCCCAAGATCTGGAAGAACTGATCGAGGCCCTCCGGGAGATGGAGGTCAACGTGGACGCGGCCAACGGTGATAATGTCCGCGTATACGCTGCCTGACGGAGGCGGCACGACGACCGCAGTCCGCAGCTAGGAAGGGAGGGGCCGTGCAACCGGATGTCTCGCCCATCATCGAGCGGCTGTCCATCCGAGAGCCGCTCATAGGGTTCTACGATGCGCCCGACGCCGGCCCCTTCGAGCCTCTGCTGGTGCCCAAAGGGCGGCAGTGCGTGTTCAAGGCCTACCCAGACTGGCGCGCGGGCAAGACCCTTCACCTGACGAAGGCCAGGCATGGATGCGGTGCGATGCACCTGCTCGATATGGAGGAGCGGTCTCGCGAGGACCTGGTGACGTTCCTCTGCGACGAAGAAGGACTCAAGGCCTCGCACGACCTCATGGACCTGTGGCTCGACTCAGCCCCGCGCTACCATCCTCGGCACGACAACGTGCTTATCGGACCTCTGCGCCCGAGCCAGTACGAGTACCTGCGTACCGTCACCTTCTACGTGAACCCCGACCAGCTGTCGGTGCTTTTCGCGGGGGCGATCTACTACAGCCACCCGGACGATCTGACGCCGGTCATCTCGCGGTTCGGCTCCGGCTGCATGCAGCTGGCCGCCCTGTTCGACGATCTGGAGGCTCCCCAGGCGCTCATCGGCGCACTGGACCAGGCCGCGCGGGCGGACCTCGATCCCTGCATCCTCGCCTTCACCGTGACCAGACCGATGTTCGAACTGCTGTGTCGCTGGGCGACCGACCCCCGCGGCTCCCTCCACAATCGGTTCCTGGGAACGCTGCTCAGGGCGCGGGGAGGCTCCCTGGGGTAGTACCGACACGGGCTCGGCTCCGGTCGACCGGAGCCGCCAAGGCGGATGCGGCCCCGTCAGCCCAGCGGCGCCAGGGCCTCGTCGATATCGGCCATCAGGTCGGCCGGGTCTTCCAGACCCACCGAGAGTCTGAAGACTCCGTCTCCCGCATATTCCCTGTACGAAGCCTCCTGTTCCGGCGTCAAGTGGAACGAGGTGCGCATCAGATCGGCGGTGGGCAGATAGCAGACCAGAGTGCGGTGGTGTCCCAGGGAGACCGCGTAGTGGATGGTCTGCAGCCTGTCGGAGAGCAGCCGGGCCGCGGCAGGGCCATCGGCCACCTGGAAGGTCAGCATGCCTGAGAAGTTCTGAAGTTGGCGCGTAGCCAACTCGTACTGTGGGTGCGACGGGAGGCCGGGGTAGACGACCTTGGTGACCTGGGGATGCCTCTCGAGGTGCCTGGCGATGGCCAGGGCGCCCTCTTGGTGAGCCGCCATCCTGATGGGCAGGGTGGCCGCGCCCCGCAAGATCAGCCAGGCATTGAAGGGGCTGAGCACGCCTCCCATGTGGATGGCAAGCGAGCGCAGCTTCACCAGTTCGGAGCCACGGCCGGAGACGGCCCCGCCGATTGCGTCGCCATGTCCGCAGATGTATTTCGTCAGCGACTGGACCACGAAATCCGCTCCCAATTCGGCGGGCCGCATCCCCACCGGTGTGGCGAAGGTCGAGTCGACTGTAACCAGAGCTCCGGCGTCGTGGGCTATGCCCACGACGGCCTCCACGTCGGTGAGCCTCAGCAGCGGATTGGCCGGGGTCTCCAGGTAGACCAGCCGGGTGTTGGGGCGCAGCGCGCGACGGACGTTCTCGGAGTGCGATGTATCGACCCGGCTCACCTCGATCCCGAGATGGGGCAGCCGGTCGTTGGCCAACTCCGACGCGGCGGCGTAGGTAACGTCACTCATGACGACGTGGTCGCCAGCCTTGAGACAATGCAGGAAGAGCGCGGTGATGGCCGCCATGCCACTCGCGAAGGCTACACAGTCTTCGGCCCCCTCCAGCACTGCGAGCTTGGCTTCGAGCTGCGCCACCGTCGGGTTCCCCCACCTCGTATACACGAAGGGGGTCTCGTCGGTGATCTCATCGGCCGAGAACGAGATCCCGGGATCGATGATGAACGTGGTGGACATGACGACGTCGGGGGCGGAAGCGCCCGTGACCGGGTTGGGCGGATGGCCCGCGTGTACGGCGGCGGTCTTCATGCCCACTGGACGCGATTGCTTCTTCGGAACAGCCATGGATCATCTCCTCGGTGCCTGGTGCGACCACCGAATATACCGGGCCGGCAGCACGCCCGCAATCCGTGGCCGCGCGCCCCGTCACCCTAGGCCGCGCGCGCCGCCACCTGGACCGCGCGCCGCAGCCCGGTAGGCCGCATGTCGCAGGACCCGGCACTATAATCACGGGGTGAACAGGGAAGACATCAGGCGCCGTCTGGAGAACAGCTGCCTCGCCGAGGAAACCGCGCAGGGATGGCACCTGCCGCAGGTTGCACGGCCGGGCCCGGCAGCCATCCCCGTGCCGGCGGCGGTCCTCATCGGGTTGGTGGGTTCGCCCGAGGGTCCGGAAATCATCCTTACCCAGCGGACGGCCGCGCTCAGGAACCACCCCGCGGAGATCAGCCTGCCGGGAGGCAGGGTGGAACCGGGTGATGTCAGCCCCGAAGCCGCCGCGCTGCGTGAGGCCGCCGAGGAGGTGGGGCTGCCTCCTGAGAGCGTGGAGATCCTTGGCTGTCTGCCGCGCTATCGCACGGTCTCGGACTACTGCGTCCATCCGTTCGTGGGCTGGATCGACCCACCGGTAGTCTTTGTCCCCGACGACCGCGAGGTGGCCGACGTCTTTCTCGTACCACTGCAGTTCGTGCTCGACCCGGCCAATCACCAACGGGGCACGGTGCTGCGGGACGGCCAGGAGCGCGGGTTCTACGTGCTCCCCTATCCCGGCAGGCGGATCTGGGGGGCCACCGCGGGGATCCTCGTCAATCTCGCCCGCGCGCTCGGATAGGAGCGTGCCCCTACTGCAGCACCCCGATCAGGTCGAAGGCGTCGACACCGATGTTGGTCTCCGTCGCAGAGGTACTCTTGGTGCCCGTCCATTCGATCCTCAGCGTGTGGGCACCGGGGCCCAGGGTCTTCTCCCAGACCTTCTGCTTCCACAGAGTGCTTGGCGAATAGAGGTCGACAATCATCGGCGTGCCGCCATCCACCGTCACCTTGGCTTTGCCGTAGACCGGGCTCTTCTTGGCTATCCAGGCCAGATAGGAGCCGGTGAACGTGACGGTCACGGCCGAGCCGGCAGAGTCCGCAAAGCGGAAGCTGCCGCCCGATGCCGACGACGATGACGATGCGGTCCACATTCCCACGTAGGCGAAGTGGGTGTCGTTCTGCTCGTAGCGGACGGCCTGGACCGCAGGCGCCTGAGACAGGGTTCCGACGATATCGAGCGCGTCCACGTTGATGTTGGTGTCCGTCGCGCCGCTGCTCTTGCTGCCGGTCCACTCGATCCTGACGGTATGCGCTCCCGAGGCGAGCGTCCCCGTGTCCCAGACCTTCTGCTGCCACAGCGTGTTCGCGCTGTAGAGATCCACCGACACGGGCGTCCCGCCGTCCACCGTCACCTTGGCTTTGCCGTACACGGGGCTCTTCTTGGCTATCCAGGCCAGATAGGAGCCGGTGAACGTGACGGTCACCGCCGAGCCGGCAGAGTCCGCAAAGCGGAAGCTGCCGCCCGATGCCGAGGAGGACGACGAGGCCGTCCAGCCTCCCGCATAGGTCAGCAGAGCGCTGTTCTGCTCATGGCGAGTAGCCTTGGGGGTGGGAGCGGCCGGACCGGCCGAGACCTGCAACACGGTCCCGATCACATCGAAGGCGTCGATGCTGACGTACTTACCCGCGTTCGCGGTATCCCACTCTATCCTCACAGTGTGATTGCCCGAGGCGAGCGTCCCTGTGTTCCACACCTTCTGCTGGTAGGCGACGCTGGCGGCGGCAAGGTCCACGGTCGTCGCTGCGCCGCCGTCCAGGCTCACCTTCGCCTTGCCCAGGGTGGTCCCCTTGGTGGCGATCCACGCCAGGTAGGTGCCGTTGAAGCTGACGGTCACCGAGCTCCCGCTCGCGTTCGTCCGTTTGTAGCCGCCCCCGGAGGCGCCGGTGGTCGAGAAGGTGCCCCAGGTGCCCGCGAAGGCGAAGTGCGTGTCGGTCTGCTCGTACCTTGTGGGGGTGGGAGCCGGGGTCGGCGGCGGTGGCGGCGGCGATGTCGCCGTGGCCTGGGTCAGACTTCCGATCACGTCGAAGGCGTCGATGCTGACGTACTTACGCCGCGTTCGCGGTATCCCACTCGATCCTCACGGTGTGATTGCCCGAGGCGAGCGTCCCCGTGTTCCACACCTTCTGCTGGTAGGCGACGCTGGCGGCGGCAAGGTCCACGGTCGTCGCTGCGCCGCCGTCCAGGCTCACCTTCGCCTTGCCCAGGGTGGTCCCCTTGGTGGCGATCCACGCCAGGTAGGTGCCGTTGAAGCTGACGGTCACCGAAGCTCCCGCTCGCGTTCGTCCGTTTGTAGCCGCCCCCGGAGGCGCCGGTGGTCGAGAAGGTGCCCCAGGTGCCCGCGAAGGCGAAGTGCGTGTCGGTCTGCTCGTACCTTGTGGGGGCGGGAGCCGGGGTCGGCGGCGGTGGCGGCGGCGGTGTCGCCGTGGCCTGGGTCAGACTTCCGATGAGGTCGAACCCGTCCACCGAGATGTTGGTGTCGGAGGCTGCGGCGTTCTTCGTGCCTGTCCACTCGATCCTCACGGTGTGATTGCCCGAGGCGAGTGTCCCCGTGTTCCATACCTTCTGCAGGTATGTCTCGCTCGCGCTGTAGAGATCGATGGTGACCGGCGCCTTGCCGTCGAGCGTCACCTTGGCCTGGCCGTAGACCGGGCTCTTCTTGGCGATCCAAGCCAGGTAAGTGCCGGTGAAACTGACCGTCACGGAGGAGCCGGAAGCGTTCGCATAACGGAACGAGCCCCCGGAGGCAGAACCCACCGAGGACGTGTTCCAGGTCCCGGTGAAGGCGAGACGGGAGTCGGTCTGCTCGTAACGGGCGTAGGGCGAGAGCAGCCGCCTGGCTCTGACGTAGCTGGTCCTGAAGGCGTCTTCGATGCACACGAGATCGCCGCTTCGCGGGGCGTTGATCATCATGCCACCGCCCACGTACATCCCCACGTGGCTGATGGGGGAGTAGAAGAAGACGAGGTCGCCCGGCTGGAGATCGGCCTTGCTGACGGCGGTGCCATAGCCGGCCTGCGCTCCCGAGTAGTGCGGCAGGCTGATGCCGAACTGTCTGTACACGTACATGGTGAATCCGGAGCAGTCAAACCCGCCGGTGGGGGTCGACCCGGCCCAAAGGTAAGGGATCCCCAGATACTTGACCGCCTCGCGGACCACTTTCTCTCCGGGCGAGAGGACTCCGTCGTCGCCGTAGAAGTAGAGGTCTTTGGTCGTAGAGGGACTGGCCCCCCAGTAGTTGAACACCGTGACCTCGACCGGGCCGTCGCCGTGACCGGCAGGGACGGAGGCGATGGTGAGCTGCGTACCGGAGTCGACCTTCCAGTCGCCGCCGGGAACGTCCACCTTGCCCACGCGTACTCTGCTCGCCCCGTTGAGAGCCGCACCGGTGAGCACGAGACTGTTTCCTCCGCTCACGGGACCGCCCGAGACGCTCAGGCCGGTCACTCGAGCGCTGTTGAGGCTCTTGACCTCACGATATACCGGCCATCCGATGCCCACGAAATCGATCCTCTTCACTTCGGGACCGTGGCTCTTGATAGCGGTGCTGGTCGCAGCCGGCAACGAGCCGGGCCTGGTGAGAAGAAGTACACCGTCGGCCCGTGCAAGGACGGGTACCGTGACCTCGCCGTCGGGGTAGTCTTCACCCGAGACCAGGCCCAGATGAGCGTAGGTCATCCAGCCCTGCTCCACCGCGTAGTCGGCCAGCTTGGCGCAGGCGTCGTACCTGCCGTCGGGATCGCTGGTGGTCTTCTCGCCGATGATCCGCTTGCTGACGGTGAAGCCGTCCACGTCGATGCTGAGCCCGGTGCCCACCACGATGCCCGCACCGGCATTGAGGTCGAGAATGGCCTGGGTCGTCGACTGCGGCAGGGGACCGGCGGAGGGCGTCAGCAGCAGCGGCCAGCCCTGGGCGGCGGCCAGCGACGACGCGGCAAGCGCACCCGCGTAGCTGTCGCCAGGAGCGATGATGACCTTGGATACCGTTCCCACCTTGCTCTTGATCTGGCGCGCCACTAGAGCGGCCGTCTCATAACGGTCGCCACCTTTGAGGCTGACGATCTGGGCGGGATCGGTGAGACTGGGGACCGCGCTCTTGACGCTTGACGCAAGCGTCGAGGGGAGCCCGACGAGGAAGACCTTGGCCGGCTTGAGCCGGGACAACTCGGAGGCCACATCGGCGCTCAGACTCGACCCGGAGGTCAGCAACAACGGCCCTCCATAGACCGAGGCCAACACGCTGGCGCTGAGCGAGTCGGCATAGCTGTCCGCGGTGGTCACCACGGCCGCGGGAACACCGCTCGGAGAACGTACCCTTGGAAAGAGCGATGGCGTTGGCCACATGGCCGGAATCCGAATTGATCGGTCGGTTGAACGTGGGCGCTGCCAGCGCGACGGATGCGCCGAGCAGGAGCACCAGCACAAACACGAGCGCCGCGAGCGCGGCGCGCATGATCTTCTTGGTCGGCTGCATAAGATCCCTCCAGAGGCCGGGCAACGGTCGCCGATACTTCTCCTATCGGCCTCTGAGGCGGGTTTCTGAAGTGAGCCGGGGGGCGCGGGGGCTAGTTGAGAGTGCCCACCACGTCGAACGCGTCGATGCTGATGTACTTGCCTGCCGCGTTGGTGGTGTCCCACCAGATCTTGACCGTATGCGATCCCTCGGGGATGGTCCCGGTGGTCCACACGCTCTGCTGATATGCGACGGCGGACCGAGCCAGATCGATACTCTGCGCCGGGCGGTCGTCGAGCGACACGTACGCCTTGCTCAGAGTGGTACCAGCGGTGGCGATCCACGATAGATACGTCCCGGTGAACTTCACGGTGACCGAGGTACCGCCGGTATTGGCCCGCCTGTAGCTTCCGGACGAGGGACCGGTGGTGGAGAAGGTGTACCAGGTGCCGGCATACACGAGCCGGGAGTCGGTCTGTTCGACCCTGGCCAGGCCGCTCGGCCGCACGAGCGTCCCGATCACGTCGAAGGCATCGAGGCTGATGCCGGTGCCCGTGGCGGCGGCGTTCTTCTCGCCGGTCTGCTCTATGGTGATCGTGTGGGTGCCCGGCTCGAGAGGGCCGCTACTCCAGACGTTCTTAGCGTAGTCGCTGGTGGGGCTGTAGAGGTCCACCAGCACCGGTTCGCCGCCGTCGACGGTGACCTTGGCCACGCCGTATGACGGGCTCTTCCTCGCCACCCAGCTGAGAGAGGTGCCGGTGAAGGTCGCGCTCGCGGAACCGGTCACCGTCGAGGCGGCGGAAGGCTGCCTCCGGAAGCCGCACTCACCGCGGAGTAGCTCCCAGACTCCGGTGAACGTGAGGGAGGCATGGGTATCCTGATACCTCGTGGGAGCGGGCAGCGGAGGAGGCGCCTGGATCAGACTGCCGATGACATCGAAGGCATCGGCCCCGATGTTCGTTCCCCCCGTGGAGGCACTCTTGACGCCTGTCCAGCGGATCGTGACCGTGTGCTGACCAAGCGGCAGCTTGCCTGTGGTCCATACTTTCTGCTGGTAAAGCGTACTGCTGCTGTAGAGGCTCACCTCCACCGCAGCCCCTCCGTCGAGGCTGACGGAGGCCTTGCCGTAAGAGGGGCTCTTCTTGGTCACCCAGTTCAACTGGGTTCCGTCGAAAGCGACCGTGAGACTGGAGCCGCTCGTGTTGGCGTAGCCGTAGCTGCCTCCCGATGCGGAGGTCGAGTTGCCGGTGGACCACTTGCCGGCGTAACGGACCCGGGAATCGGTCTGCTGATACCGCGTGTACGGCGACAGCATCCTGCGGGCTCGGACGTAGCTCTCCCGGAAGACGTCCTCGATGCACACCAGGTCGCCGCTACGCGGAGCATTGATCATCAGACCCCCACCAACGTACATCCCTACGTGGCTGATGGGAGTGTAGAAGAACACCAGATCGCCGGGCAGAAGGTCGTCCTTGCTGACCGGAGTGCCGTAGTTGGCCTGATAGAGCGAGCGGTGGGGCAGGGAGACGCCGAACTTCTTGTACACGTACATGACCAGGCCGGAGCAATCGAACCCGCTCGTCGGGCTGGCCCCGCCCCACAGATAGGGGACCCCCAGGTACTTGAGCGCTTCCGCGACCACCTTGTCGCCCGTGACCGCAGGCTCATCGCTGAGGTAGACGTAGAGGTCCTTGGCCGAGGCGGGGCTGGCACCCCAGTAGTTGAAGAGGGTGATCTCCGCGGGGCCTCGTCCGAAACCGGCCGGCATCGCGAGGATGGTGATCTGGGTGTCGGAGTCGAGGCGCCAGTTCTCGGGCGCCAGGTCGACCTTGCCGACCCTGATCTTGGACACGGCGTCGAAGGACGTACCCGTGAGGACGAGACTGTTGCCGCCGGCGACCGGGCCGCTGGTGGAACTGAGCGCGGTGACGCGAGCCGCATTGAGGCTCTTCACCTGCCGGTATACCGACCAGCCGAGGCCCAGCATGTCGAGGAGGGTGACGTCCGTGCCGTGCGCCTTCAGGGCCGTCACTGCGGCGCTCGTGAGCGCAGACGACTTGGAGAAGAGCAGGACGCCGTGGTCGCGAGCCAGATACGGCGCGATCACCTCTGCCTCGGGAAAATCATCGCCGCGGGTCAGCCCGACATGCGCGTAGCTGAGCCAGCCTTGCTCGACCGCCAGTTCGGTGAGCTTGAGAGAGGCGTCGTAGCGACCGTCGGGGTCGCTGGTGCTGGTGGTCCCGATGACGCGGGCCGTGATGGCGAAGCCGTTCACCTCCGGCGTGACGTTGGTTCCCACGATGATGCCGGAAGTGGCACCAAGGCTGCTGATGGCGTCGGCCGAAGCCTGTGGGAACGGCCCCGCTGCCGGCGTGAGGAGCAGGGGCCAAGCCTGAGCACACGCTAGCGGTGAGGCGGCGATCCCCGCCGCATAGCTGTCGCCCGGCACGATGATGACGCGCTCGACCGTACCCACTTTGTTCTTCACGGCCCCGGCCACCAGCGCAGAGGTCACGTAGCCATCGGCGCCGGTGAGGGTGGTGACCTTGTCTGCCGTCAGCCCGGGAACAGCCGCGACGACCTTGCTCACGAACGATGACGGAAGGCCCACCAAGAAGACCTGGGTGGGATGCAGCCGGGTGAGTTCCGCGGCGACATCGGAGCCCAGGTCCGTGGACGCGGTAAGCAACAGAGGCCCATCGTAGGCCTTGGCCAGGACACCCGCGCTCAGCGAGACGCTGTAGTTGTCCACCGCGGTAAGCACCACCGCGGGGGCTCCACCCGGGCTGGGGAACACTCGCTTGGAGAGGAGGATGGCGCTCTGCTGGTGGGTCTGGCCCGAGTAGTTGAGAGGCCGGGAAAGAGTCAAATCGGCCTCGGCGGGCGCCGATGCGCCCACGAGGACAACCATGAAGACGAGCACCCCCAGCAGGGGGAGGAGGGCTTTCCTATTCAGTCGTATGTCACTTCTCCAGTCGACTACCATCCGACAGGAGCAAGTCTACTAGACTCCTGCCCGGAGACAAGGCGCCTTTCGGCATCAGGGGACGGCCTTGACGAGGGTCCCGGCGATGTCCACCGCGTCCATGTTCACGCGAGTGGGCCCTCCGGACGCGTGGGGCTGCCCGGTCCAGGTGACGGTCACCTTATGCGTACCTTGAGCAAGAGTCCCCGGTCGTCCATACCTTCTGCTGCCGAAGGGTGGTGGGGCTGTACAGATCGATCAGGACCGCGGCCCCTCCGTCGACGCTCACCCTGGCCTTGCCCTGGGTGTAGCCCTTGGTGGCGATGAGATCCAGCCGGGTCCCTGTGAACCAGACGGAGGCGGTCGCCGCTGAGTCGGCGTACGCGTAGCTTCCCCCAGAGGCACCGGTCGTGATGAAGTTCACCCACTTGCCGGAATAGAGGATGTTCGTGTTGTTCTGCTGATAGCGGGTCGCGGACGCAGCCGAGGGCACCGGAGCTATCAGAGAGCCCTGTACGTCGACCGCGTCTATGTTCACGCGAGTGGGACCGCCGGACGCGTGGGGTTGTCCGGTCCACGACACGGTCACCTTGTGCGTGCCCTGAGCGAGGGTCCCCGTAGACCACACCCGCTGCTGCCGCAGTGTGATGGAGCTGTACAGATCGACCAGGACCGCGGCCCCTCCGTCGACGCTCACCCTGGCCTTGCCCTGGGTGTAGCCCTTGGTGGCGATGAGATCCAGCTGGGTCCCTGTGAACCAGACGGAGGCGGTCGCCGCTGAGTCGGCGTACGCGTAGCTGCCGCCCGAGGCGCTGCTCGTACTGAAGGTCACCCATTTGCCCGAGAAGACGATGTTGGTGTTGTTCTGCTGGAAACGGGTCCCGTTAGGGGTGGATGGGGGTGGGGGCGGGGGAGTGCCGTCGGCCAGGGGCGCGTTCACCAGACTGTCGAACGGATCCAGGGAGGGAGACGACATGGAGGTGGTCTCGTGGATCTCGAAATGCAGGTGCGGCCCGGTTCCCTCCGCGTTACCGCTGTCACCCACGTAGGCGATGTGCTGTCCCTGCTCCACGTGGGCTCCGGATACCAGCCCCGGAGCGAAGGCGTTCTGCAGACCTCCCTTGCCGTCGTCGGTGCCCGGTGTGTCGTTGTTGATGTGGATGTAGAAGTAGCCGTGCCCGTCGTCACCGGCAAGCCAGAGGGAGTATGACGGCAGGCCGTCGTACGTGCCACACGGAGTGTGACGGTACCGCCGACGCAGGCCAGCTCCTTGGTCATCTTGGGCGCCATGAGGTCGGTCCCTTGATGAAGGTGTCCCACGCGAGGGGCGAGGTAGTCGTGGCCTACCGTGACGCGGGATTCCAGGGGGAAGACCATGGGTATGGTGGTAGCCGATGCCCGGTCGGCGAGTGGGTTGCCGACAACAAGAACGGCGGCGAGCAACACCGCGGTTGCAGCACCGACGAAGAGTTCCCGCCTCTTGCTCCAGATCGATCGTGCCGAGAGTGGCATGAGACCTGACCTCCTTACTCTTGCCCGCATTCGGGCGGCGTCCAGGTTGGGGTATCAGGTAGGGGGCAGATGTGTTTGATATCGGCACCGCGGGGATGCCGCTTTAAGGTGCCCCAGGATACCCGGAGGCTTCGGAGAGGGGAAGCAGGTAGTCAGGTATGCGTCAGGAAGCGGACCCGCGCTGGGCGCGGGTCCGCGAACGATGCGGGCTACTTTGAGCCGGTCGGGCGGCCGACGAGGCTAACTCTTGAATTGTCTGAGCGCCAGCCAGTTACCTTCCAGGTCCTTGAACCAGGCCGCCTTCCCATAGGCGTCTTCGGCCACGCCGTCGACCGTCTTCAGATCGGGCATGTCCAGGTCTTCGAAGACCACCCCATGGTTCTTGAGGTTGGCCATCGTCCTGCCCAGGTCGGCGACGGTGAGGCTGATCTTGGTAGCGCCTCCCAACTCGGCCTGGGTCTGGTAGACGAGTAGGGTGGTGTCTCCCAGAGAGTAGACAGCCTGACCTTCGGCCAGGGAACCCTGGGAGGGGCTGAGACCGAGCATCTTCTCGTAGAAGGTCTGGGCCCTGAGGAGGTCGTGGAAGGGGACGATCGCCATGACCCTGGCATCTTCGAGCATGGAGACTCCTTTCTCCGGTTATGCACTGGGGCCTGATATACCCCGCAGGGGCACGATCGAGTCGCGGGAGAGGAAAACGGGGGCGCCGGCGGTACGCGCCGGCGCCCCGAGCAAACTCGCTGTCAGTGCTCCGCTATCCGGCGAGGACCGAAGCGAACACCTGCCAGGAGAGGAGTGCCTTGGCGGTGAGACTCAGGATGATGTAGACCTTCTCGCCGAAAAGGTAGTCCTTCCACCTGCCCACCTTCTTGTACTGCAGGACCATGTTCAAGGCGAAGCAGTTGAAGAAGACGAACAGCGAGAAGATGATGCCGTAGACGAAGGCCGGGGCCTCAGCGTCTCCGAACCCCGGAGTCCATACGTAGATGAGGACCCCGATCCAGGGGATGATCCCTGCGAAGCATCCGAAATAGAACGAGAGCCAGTTGGGCTTTCCGGGTTGCTCGTATTTCTCCATCAGGAGGCCGAAGAGGACCATGCAGGCGTTCACGCCGAAGATCGCGATCATGGCCGCGAGGTCGGTGATGCCGCAGATCATGGTGATGAGAACGATCATCAGAGACGAAGTGATCGAATACTCGATCCAGCGACCGTAGTTGCGGTTGAGAAGCAGGTTGCGCTTGTACCAGCCGAAGACGCCCGGCGAGGCTATGACGAGAAGCGCGAGGGCCGAAAGCGCCATGAAGGCGAAGACCCCCCAACCGAGCGGGAAGTCGCCGATCTTGTAGAGCTCGGGCTCGGTCCCGGGCGGACCGGCCGGCCAGGTCGCGACGACGGGGATGGAGAACCCGTTCTCCAGCGCGGCTATCACCACCGCCTGGACCGCAAGGATGAGTCCCACCCCGATGTTCCACCACCGCAGCTTGCGGAAGCGTGGCTCCAGGTCGAGAGCGGTTCCCGCGGGTTCCATGCTTTCTGCTGCTCCCCTCATGATTCCGCACCTCCTGAATCCGAATGTCCACTCAGCAGGGTCGAGTCCCGTCTTGATAGTAGTAAGAGAAGGAGCTCTTTAGCAAGACGGGAGCATCCGGTGGCTTGAATGCCGAACCTCCTGGCTATAGCCTTCTACGCGCGTGGTAGAGGAATGGATCGCGATGAGGTTCTGACGAGGAAGCGGAGTCCGAGTGAACGCTCGGGGTGACGGTGCATCTGGCGACCGGGGACACGCCGTGTGGCTGCCCTTCGCGGCGCTTGCCCTGCTGGCCCTCATCTGGGGCTACAACTGGGTGGTCATGAAGGTCGGCATGGCCTATGCCGAGCCGTTCACCTTTGCGGCGCTCCGCACCTTCTTCGGCGCGGTGTTCATGTTCGCGCTTCTCCCCCTCCTGCACCGCCGTCTGCGGCCGCAGGCCCTGGGCTTGACCGCTCTCTTCGGACTGCTGCAGACAGGCGGCTTCGTCGGCCTTGCCATGTGGGCGGTGAGCCTCGGGGGCGCCGGCAAGGTCTCGATCCTCGCCTATACCATGCCGTTTTGGCTCCTCATGATCGCCTGGCCGGTGCTGGGTGAGCCGGTGCGCGGTCTGCAGTGGGGGGCGGTCATCCTGGCCCTGGGAGGGCTCATCGCGATCCTTGGACCGTGGAACCTGCATGGTCTCCAGAGCAGCTTGCTGGCCGTCGGCGCCGGTCTCGTCTGGGCGATCAGTTCGGTGGTGGTCAAGATCATGCGGTCCCGCCACGACATCGACCTGCTGACACTCATCGCTTGGCAAGGCCTCATCGGCTCCATACCCCTGATCATCGTCGCCTTTTTCACCGCCTCGGAACCGGTGGAGTGGAGCGGCACCTTCATCGCCGCCCTCCTCTTCAACATCGGCCCGGCGAACGCCCTGACCTGGGTGCTCTGGCTGTACATCCTGCACAGCCTGTCCACAGGCACCGCGGGTCTGAGCAGTCTGGCGGTCCCGGTGGTCGGCGTGGTGGCCGCGTGGATCCAACTGGGCGAGCGTCCGGGGGTCATCGAGGGTGTGGGGATGGGTCTGATCGTCATGGCACTGGCAGTCCTGACCGCCCGCGAGGTGGCCGCCAACTACCCGCGGCCGGCCGCGGTGTCGGCGGACTCGCCTGTCGAGGCCCAACAGTCGGACTGAGGTCGCCCGGGGTGCGGAGTGCACCCCTAGCGGAGATCGCAGCCGCTCTCCGTGGCGATGCCCCTGAGCATCGAGCCGAATATGAGCTGGTGCATGGGCCACATCGAGAACCAGTAGAGATGTCCGGCGAGGCCGATGGGATCCCAGAGGGCCGTCTGGACGATGCGAGTGCCCCCGTTCGGTAGGGGATCGCACTCGAACTGCAGCCAGCCCCGCCCCGGCATGCGCATCTCGGCCGCCAAACGCAGCCGGCGGTCGGGCTCCACCTCCTCCACCCGCCAGAAGTCGACCGTGTCGCCCGGGATGAGGCAGGTGGGATCGCGGCGTCCGCGGCGCGCTCCCACGCCACCGCTGATCTGGTCGAGCAGGCCGCGCAGACTCCACAGCCAGGTCCATGCATACCAGCCCTTGGAACCCCCGATGCAGAGCACGGCGCCGAAGACCCGGTCGGGCGGGCAGTCCACTTCCAGGACACGCTGGTCCATGTAGCGCCGCCCGACGCGCCGCCCCGGCTGCTGGCGGGCCGGCGGCGAGCTCGACTGTGCGTCGCTCCATCTGGTCTCGGCGAAGGCCTGGTCCTCGTTGGCGAGGGCCCGGGCGATGGCCGCGTCCACTCCCATCGGCCGGATCTGAGGGAAGTCCCGGGCGGCGTCGTCGTTCGTCACCACGGTCTCGTTGCGCACCCCTTCCAACAGGTGCCGGCCCACCTGGTAGTAGAGCGGGGTTACGAACGCCAGCCAGTGAGCCGACAGCCGGGGCGAGAGCCACGGCACTCCGATGAAGACCCTCTTGAGCCCCTGCGACGCGGCGTAGGCCTTCATCATCCCCTTGTACGAGACCTTGTCGGCACCGCCGATCTCGTAGATGGCGCATGGTTCGGGGAGGGTCACATCGAGTGCGGCTGACAGATAGGCGAGAACGTCCTCCACCGCGATCGGCTGGGCCAGGGTGTTCACCCAACGAGGAGCGATCAACACCGGAAGCCGGTCCACGAGACCACGGATCATCTCGAACGAGGTCGATCCGCTGCCGAGGATCACCGAGGCCCGGAACTCGACGGTCTGGGCCCCGCTCTCCCGGAGCAGACGGCCGACGTCCTGACGGCTTGCCAGGTGCGCAGACAGCCGGTCTTCGGGTCTTCCCAGGCCGCCCAGATAGATGATGCGGCGTACCCCCGCGGCGCGGGCAGCCTCCGCGAAATTGCGGGCCGAGGTCGACTCGCTCTCGAGGAAGCCCCCGGTCTCCTCTCCCATCGAGTGCACCAGATAGTACGCGGTGTCGACGCCGCTACAGGCGGCCGCCAGGGACGCAGGGTCGAGCAGATCTCCCCGCACGACCTCGGTGGTGGGCGCCACCCGGGGCACGAAAGACGACGGCGCTTGAGCCGGGCGCAGCCGTTCCGGATCCCGAGCGAGGACGCGAAGCGGGCGGCCTGTTTCTTCGAGGGGTCGGATGAGGCGCCCCCCGATGTAGCCGGTACCGCCGGTCAGAAGGATGAGCCCCGATTCCTTCACCGAGCTCAACCTATTCCAGCCCGAATCTCTGCATCACGCCGGCATCGAGCTTCTGAGCGTCTTTGGCCCGAAAATAGCCATTCCAGGGATCGCTCCTCAACCTTCGCAGCCGGCTCGAAAGGGTCTCGAGGGTGTACGTGTCGGGGCGGATATCTCCGCTCAGTTCCGACCACCGCAGCGGGACCGCGACCGACGCCCGTTCCTTTGCCCGGGTGGAGAAGGGGGCGATGGAGGTGGAGCCGCGATTGTTACGCACGTAGTCTACGTAGATCTTTCCCTCACGTTTGACCTTGGCCATGTTCGAGGTGAATCTGTCGGGAGCGAGCTCCACGGCACGTTCGGCGATCTTCCGGCTGAAACGGCTGATCTCCTTCCAACCAAGATCGGGGGTGAGCGGCACCACTACGTGCAGTCCTTTGCCCCCTGTGGTCTTGACGAAACTCTCCAGTCCCAGCGAATGGAGCAGGCGGCGTATGAGGCGTGCACCGTCGGCCAGCGCCTGCCAGTCGACTCCGGGGCCGGGGTCGAGGTCGATGACGATCATGTCAGGTCGCTCGATGTCCGGCCAGGTGGAACCCCAGATGTGGATCTCCAACACGCCCATCTGAGCCATAGCGGTCAGGCTTCCCGGGCCGGTGATGGTGAGGTAGGGGGCGGGACCGGCTGATTCGGTGATCATCACCCGGCCTACAGGGCCTGGGAAGTCCTCGGATGGGTGCTTGTTGAAGAAGCAACCGGCCGGCTTGCCGCGCCCTCCCCCGGGCTTTCCTCCGAGTTGCTCTGTCGATCTTCCCTCGTCGTCTTCGACCCCGCTGGGGCAGCGCACCATGGCGACCGGCCGATTGATGACGTAGGGGAGCATGCGCTCGGCCACAGACGCGTAGTAGTCCACGAGGTCCTTCTTGGTCGTGCCGGTCCGTGGCCAGAACACCCTGTCCGGGTGGGTGATCGTCGTCTCGGCCACTACCTCAGTCGCGGGCTTGTCCTCCCGCAGGCCTTTGAAGCTCGGGTGACGGATGCCGCCTTCTCGGGTCCATTCGGCGAACTCGACCTCAGCCACCAGTTCGGGTCTCACCCAGTGGGCGCCTCTCTGCGCCCGCTGCAGGTCCTCGGTGAAAGGAGGGTCGTCGATGCGCAACCCAGCCAGTCGTCTTGCCAGAGCATCCAGGGACTTCTCGTCGAAGCCTGTGCCGACCTTGCCCACGTAGCGCAGTCCCGAGGCGGTATGGACGCCGAGCAGCAGAGCGCCGAAACCGGTTCGCGCTCCCCCCGGATCGGTGTATCCGCCGATGACGAACTCCTGGCGATTCCTGCACTTGGTCTTCACCCATTCGCGGCCCCGTACCCCTGCGCGGTACGGACTTGCTGCCCTCTTGCTCACGATCCCCTCCAGACCAAGGTCGCACGCCTGGTCGAGGACCGTCCCCCCTTCTCCCGGGATGTGGTCGGAGAGAAGGATCCGCTCACCGCCCGAGCGGGCGAGCAGCCGTCGCAGAAGACTCTTGCGGTCCTCCAGCGAGGCGTGGGTCAGATCGTAGCCGTCGAGGTGCAGCAGGTCGAAGACGTAGTACGCCAGACGGCTTCCCGGAGCGGAACCCGAGCCGCCCCCGGCGCCGGCCCCAGCGCCGGCCGTGATGGTCTTGCCGGTGTCGTCGGCCGCGGCGCTCTCGCCGGTGTCGCCGGCCGTGGCGGGTCGACCGGCGGCCCCGAGTTCGTCCCTCAACTCCTGAAAGCTCGTGCGGCCGTCCGGCAGACGGACGACCACCTCTCCATCCAAGACCGCGCTGGTCACCGGCAGCCGAGCCAGCTCATCAGCGATCGCCCGGAAGGGGAGGGTCCAGTCCTTGTCGTTGCGAGAGAACATCCGTACCGAGCCCTTCTCGATGGTGGCGATGGCTCGGTAGCCGTCGAACTTGATCTCGTGCAGCCACTCGTCGCCGGACGGCGCCTCCTCCACCAGCGTGGCCAACTCGGGCCGGACAAAGCCAGGAAAGTCGTCGACGGCCTCGGCCCCCTTCAGGGACGAGGGATCGAGGGAGAAATCCTCCCCAGATCGCGTATCCGTCTGTCCGTCGGCAGGCTGGTCGCCGTGCCATACACTGGCATCTCCCGCGGCCGTGACCTCTTCGAGTGTCCGCCCGCTGGCCACCGACTCAGGCCGTTCTTCGAGGATGCGACTGCCACCACCCTCCGAGGCCTCCTGGTCGCGGTGCTTGATGAGCAGCCACTCTTCCCTGGCTTCCCGTCCCGGACGTGGTTTCATCCGCACCAGCACCCAGCTGCCCCTGAGCTTCTCGCCATGCAGAACGAACTTCAGATCCCCCTTCCGCAGGCCTTCGTGCGGGTCGCCCTCGGGCTCCCAGGTGCCGCGGTCCCACAGGAGCACGGTCCCTCCTCCGTATTCGCCCTTCGGGATCGTGCCCTCGAAGCTCCCGTAGTCGAGGGGGTGGTCTTCGACGCGGGCGGCCAAGTGTCGGTCGCGAGGGTCGAGCGAAGGGCCTTTGGGAACCGCCCAGGAGAGAAGAACGCCATCAAGCTCCAGACGGAAGTCGTAGTGAAGCCGGGTGGCGGCGTGCTTCTGGATCACGTACACGAGACCCGGCTTCGGAGCGGCTCCCTCGCGACCCTCGCCGGCCGGCTCCGGGGTCCTGTCGAAGTCCCTCTTCTTCCGATACTCCTCCAGCGCCATCGTCGTCGCCTACCCCGCGCCCTCAGCCGATGCCGGTCTCCGCGCTTCGACGCTGCGTTTGAGGAGGGCCATGATATCTACCACCTCGCCGCCTTCCTGGCGCTCGGGTTCGCCGCGCACTGTCACAGTCCCGCTCTTGATCTTCTCCTCGATCATCGCCAGGACGTCGTCATGATAGGTGTCGCGATACTCCTCCGGGCGCCAGTCGGCGACCATGGCCTGCACCAGCTGCTCGGCCATCTTCAATTCCTGGGGAGTCACGGCGAGTTCGCTCAGGTCTTCGCTGGGCAGGTCGAGGTCCGACGGTCTGCGCAGCTGGTAGGGCCAGCGCAGGGTGTAGGCGAGGAGGACGGGGCCGTCGGCCACGACCGCGCAGAGATGCTGGCGTTCTCGGATCACGATCTTGGCCACGGCGACTTTGCGCGTGCGCTTCATGGTCTCGCGGAGAAGGGCGTACGCGCGGCGCCCGGTCTTGGTTGGCTCGGTGTAGTAGGGGGTATCGAAGAAGGCCAGGTCGATATCGCCTGCATCCACGAACTGCATGATGTCGATGCTCTGGGTCGCCTCTACATTGGCCGCCCTCAGATCAGAGGGCTCGAGGACGACGTAGCGGTCCTTCTCGTACTCGTAGCCCTTGACGATGTCCTCGAGGGCGACCTCGTGTCCGGCCTCGTCCACGCGCTTGTTGTGGATGCGCCGGAGGTCTTCCCGATGGAGCATGTGGAAGGTGAGGTCTTCGCGCGCATCTTTCGCCGGATACAGCGAGACGGGGATGGTGACCAACCCGAAACTGATAGCGCCCTTCCAGAGTGCGCGAGCCATGGCCCTCTCCTTGCCTTGCTCTTCCTAGGTCGCGGCCGATCAGCCCCGAGATACTACTCCTACGACGTCGATCTCCACCAAGAACTCGGGCTTCGCCAGACCTACCTGCATGAAGGTGCTGGCCGGCGGATCCTCTACCAGCATGGGGGCGTACTTCTGGTAGTACTCGAGCTCGGTCTTGCGCATCTTGGGGTAATCCTCCAGGTGCTTGAGCATCATGAGCGTCTTGATGACGTTGTTCATGCTGCTGCCCGCTTCCTCCATGCAGTGCCGCACCTTGTCCAGGGCTACGATCATCTGCTCTTCGAACACGTCGGTCTCGACCTTGACCGTCTCGTCGTTCTGGCCCTGGCAGCCCGAGACGAAGATGAGATTGCCGGCGACGACCGAGTTGGCGAACTTGGGGGACTCTGCCGGTACGTTGGGATAGGCCAGTTTCTTGCCGCCCCAGTATGCGGGGTAGAACTTCACTTCTTCGGTCATCGCAGAGCCTCCTTGGTTTCTTTCGTCCGGCGGCCGATCCGCCGCCTCTCTACAGGGTGCCGAGACACCGACGTCCCGTCAAGGGGCCGCGCCGAAGGCGCGGTCGGAGCCGCCCGCCACGCCTCCCGCCGACCTGCCCCGTATCGCAGAGCGGGGGCTCCGCGATAGAATCCGGGCAACTTTACATACCCCTCGAGAGGAGCTCTCATGCCCAAGCGTCTCGACGTCCGGAAGGTGCTCATCATCGGTTCCGGCCCGATCGTGATCGGCCAAGCGTGCGAGTTCGACTATTCAGGGACTCAGGCGTGCAAAGCCCTGCGAAGCCTCGGCTACGAGATCGTGTTGGTCAATTCCAATCCGGCCACGATCATGACCGACCCCGTGATGGCCGACGAGACCTACATCGAGCCGCTCAACCACAAGACGCTCGCCGAGATCATCGCCACTTCCCGACCCGATGCTCTGCTGCCCAACCTGGGAGGCCAATCCGGTCTGAACCTCTCTTCCGAGCTGTACCGCTCGGGAACCCTCGCCGAGTACGGGGTCAAGATCATCGGGGTTGGTCCGGACGCCATCGAACGGGGCGAGGATCGGCTGGCCTTCAAGGAGACCATGACCAGGCTGGGCATCGAGATGCCCCTCAGCGAGATCTGTTACTCGGTCGATGAGGCGGCGACCGTCGCGGCCCGCCTGGGCTATCCGGTGGTGATCCGGCCTGCCTACACCATGGGGGGCACCGGCGGCGGCATCGTGTACAACCGCGAAGAGCTCCAGGTGATCGTCGACCGCGGCATCCGGGCCAGCCTGGTGGGCCAGGTATTGGTGGAGGAATCGGTGCTCGGCTGGGAGGAACTGGAGCTCGAGGTCGTCCGCGACGCCAAGAACCAGATGATCACCGTCTGCTTCATCGAGAACGTCGACGCGATGGGGGTGCATACGGGGGACAGCTACTGCACAGCCCCCATGCTCACGATCGCGCCCGAATTGCAGGCCGTCCTGCAACGGCACTCGTACGCCATCGTCGAGGCCATCGAGGTCATCGGGGGAACCAACATCCAGTTCGCCCATGATCCCAAGTCGGGCAGAGTGGTGGTCATCGAGATCAACCCCCGCACGTCGCGCTCGTCCGCGCTTGCCTCCAAGGCCACCGGCTTCCCCATCGCGATGGTCAGCTCCCTGCTGGCCGGTGGTCTCACCCTCGATGAGATCCCCTACTGGCGGGACGGGACCCTCGATAAGTACACGCCCTCCGGCGACTATGTCGTCGTCAAGTTCGCCCGGTGGGCGTTCGAGAAGTTCCGCGACGCTGAGGACAAGCTGGGGACCCAGATGCGCGCAGTGGGCGAGGTCATGTCGATCGGGAAGAACTACAAGGAGTCACTGCAGAAGGCCATACGTTCCCTCGAGACCGGACGGCACGGACTCGGCTTCGCCAAGGACTTCAATGCCCGCTCTCTGGACGAGCTCCTCGCGATGCTCAAAGAGCCCACGAGCGAGCGGCAGTTCGTCATGTACGAGGCATTACGCAAAGGGGCCGACACCGAGACTCTCTATCGCCGTACCCATATCAAGCCCTGGTTCATCGAGCAGATGAGGGAACTGGTGCAGCTCGAGGAGGAGATCCTCGCGCATCGGGCACCGGGCGGCCAGGTCCGGTCTCTTCCCGACGACCTCCTCGCCCGGGCTAAGAAGGACGGCTTCGCAGACGCATACCTGGCCAAGCTGCTGGAGGTACCCGAGGCGGACATCCGGGCGCAGCGGCTCCGGCTGGGCATCAAGCACGGATTCCACCCGGTGCCTGTCAGCGGGGTCGAGGACGCTGCCTATTACTACTCCACCTACAATGCGCCGGACGAGGTGCCGGTGAGCGACCGCCGCAAGATCATGGTTTTGGGAGGAGGCCCGAACCGCATCGGTCAAGGCATCGAGTTCGACTACTGCTGCGTCCACGCCGCCTTTGCGCTCCGCGAGGCGGGCTTCGAATCCATCATGATCAACTGCAACCCAGAGACGGTGTCCACCGACTACGACACTTCGGACAAGCTCTACTTCGAGCCTCTCACGGTGGAGGATGTGCTCGCCATCTACGAGAAGGAGCGCCCGGAGGGGGTCATCGTCCAGTTCGGCGGCCAGACCCCACTCAACCTCGCCCGGGAATTGGAGAAGGCGGGAGTCCCGATCATCGGGACCTCACCGGACACCATCGACCTCGCCGAAGATAGGGATCGCTTCCGCAAGATGATGGCGCGACTCGGCATACCGATGCCCGAGGCGGGCATGGCCACCACGCTCGAAGAGGCCCGCGCGGTGGCGGCTCGGATCGGCTATCCCCTCATTCTCCGGCCCAGCTATGTGCTGGGCGGCCGCGGGATGGAGATCATCCACGACGAGGAGATGCTCGTGCGCTACGTGACGGCGGCGGTCAATGTCACGCCGGAACGCCCCATCCTCATGGACAAGTTCCTCGAAAGCGCGCTGGAGTGCGAGGCCGACGCTCTGGCCGACGGTACCGATGCCTTCGTCCCGGCCGTGATGGAGCACATCGAATACGCGGGGGTGCACTCCGGTGATTCCGCGTGCGTCATCCCGCCCGTCACGATCTCCGAAGAACATCTGGCAACCATCAACCACTACACCAAGAGGATCGCCACCGAGTTGGGGGTGGTAGGACTGATGAACATGCAGTATGCGATCTCGGACGGCATCGTGTATGTGCTGGAGGCGAACCCGCGGGCGTCACGAACGGTCCCCTTGGTGTCGAAGGTGTGCAACGTGCAAATGGCGGCTCTTGCGACCAGACTCATGCTGGGAGCCAAGCTGGCGGACCTGGGACTTGTGAGCAGGACGGTGCCTCATTTCGGGGTGAAGGAAGCCGTCTTCCCGTTCAACATGTTCCCCGAGGTCGACCCCCTTCTCGGACCCGAGATGCGCTCCACGGGCGAGGTGCTTGGCATGGCCGACTCATTCCCCCTCGCCTTCGCCAAGGCCGAGGAGGCGGCAGGTCAGAGGCTACCGTTGGAGGGCACTGTGCTCATTACCGTGGCAGAGCGGGATCGGGAGCTGGTTCTCCCGGCAGCCAAGGAGTTCTACGCACTGGGCTTCCGGATACGGGCGACGGTCGGGACCCACGCCTTCTTGGCGGAGCATGGCATCGAGAGCGAGCCCATCCTCAAGCTGCACGAGGGCCGTCCCAACATCGAGGACGCCATCAAGAACGGTGAGATCCAGTTGGTGGTGAACACGCCGGCCGGCAAGTCGAGCGAGTTCGACGATTCCTACATCCGCAAGGCCGCGATAAGGCACAAGGTGCCGTACATAACCACCACCGACGCGGCCAAGGCGGCGGCGGGCGGCATCGCCGCGAGCAGGCAGGACGGCGGACGCGTGCGTTCCCTGCAGAGCTATCACGCCGGTATCGGCGCGTGTTAGAGTCGGCGAAACCTGCGGGAGGTGAGGGGGGCGTATGGGCGAGCAGACCGATCCGTTCGAGCCCGCGAACGTGAGCGGCGAGGAGCAGGCGGCGCAGGCGGCCGAAGGGGCGCGGCTGCCGGTCACAAGGCGACGCCGTTTCTCCATCCCGATCATCATCGCGGCCGCGATCATGTTCCTGACGATGGCCTCATACATCGCCAACGGGGTTCTGCTGTTCCTGGACCTGGACGTGTTCGGTCGGGGACTCGGGGTGTCGTCGGTGGCGGCAGGGGCTCTGACTCCGGAAGGGGTGGCGCTGGCGCTGGGCAGCGTGTACCTGTTCTTTGGCGCAATCGCTCTGGCGGTCCTCGTGGGCTTCCTCCTTCTGCGCAAGTGGGCCTGGAGCGCCGCCATGACTTGGACCGCCACCACGCTCGCTGTGGGTCTGGTGGCCTATTTCGCGGATGAGCCCCACTATCTCAGCATGCTCGCCGGCGTGGTCCTCCTCTTGGTTCTCAACCAAGCTCGCGGTTCACCGGGCGTTCCGGATGCAAGAGCGGTGATGCGGCGATGAGCGACGAGAAGATACTCTCGGCACCGAGGTCGACACTAGCCGACCTTGAGCTACTCCGCACCTTCGAACCGGTCGTCCGCTTCACCAAAGGGGAGCAGTTCTATCCCACCGATGTGGAGCGATATGTTTCGCAGGCAAGCCTATGGGCCCGCTATCCAGACGGCCGCGAGGAGCGACTGGTGCAGACCGGAGGGGACTCGATATCCACCGCCTGGTCGAGCCGCGGGAATATCCCTTCGGCACCATAGAGTTCCTGCGGTTCAACGACTCATGGGAGTAGCCGAGAGCGCCCGGGTGCTCACCGAGGTGTCCCGTCAGCGGCGCGAGAGCGGGAACGTGTTCAGGTTCGGGGCGGGGCAGACTGGCGCGAGGCGGCTTCTTGCCCCGGATCGTCGACGCCATCTTCTCGATCTCGTTCTTCCTGCGGGGCAAGGTGTCGCCGATGACCGCCGCCGCGGCTGAACTGGACTACAACCAGGCCCTCCGGGACGACGAGAAGTATGTCTACTACGGCCGGGTGGCCCGCCAGGGCGGGTGGACGGTCCTCCAGTATTGGTTCTTCTACTACTACAACAGCTGGCGCTCGGGGTTCCACGGCGTCAACGACCACGAGTCGGACTGGGAGAACATCGTCGTCTATCTGTACGAGGAGGACGGTCGCCTCCATCCGGAGTGGGTGGCCTACGCCTCCCACGACTTCCACGGTGACGATCTGCGCCGCCGCTGGGACGATCGGGGCGAGCTCGACCTGGTGGACGGGCATCCGGTCGTCTGGGCGGGTGCCGGCTCCCACGCCTCCTACTTCCGTCAGGGCGAGTACCAGTCTCCCGTGGAACTGCCCGTGCCCAAGTGGATGCGCTCCATCGCCAGGGGCATCAGTTCGTTCTGGACCCGCACCCTCGGGCAGGCGGGGAGGACCCGAGACCCGTTCCGCATCCCCTTCGTCGACTTTGCCAGGGGCGACGGGAAGTCCATCGGCCCGGGCCAGGCGTGTCACTGGGAGGCGGTGGTCATCGACGAGTCCACGCCGTGGGTGAGCCGAGTACCGCGGGCTGTGGGGTCTGTACGCCAACGACCCGATCTCGGGCGAGAACGCCCCCGCGGGTCCGATGTACAACCGGGGCGGCTCGCCCCGGCAGAGTTGGTACGACCCCTGGCGTTCGCCGGGCTGGACAAAGAGCCGCCGCCGCCGCAGGCGATCGATCTGCTGCGCGAGGACTGCGCCCGCATCGAGGCCAGGCAGGAGGAGCTGCAGAAGTCGATCGCGCGGCAGAGTGGAACTCCAGGCGCTCGGCGTCGAGATGAGGGGCATGGAGGGCAACCCGCATCTCGTGTCCCGGCACAAGGCGCTCGTCGGAGAAGAGCCGCCGAGCTCGGGCGGAGCTGAGCGGGCCTGAGGAAGGAGTTCTCCGAGAACGAGGCCGTACTGATCGCCCTTCGGCATAGGCTGGCGCTTCTCGAGGCGGGGCGTAAGTCCGATCCTCGGGCCCACATCAGGAAGCTGGGTCAAGCCCGTGGCTCAGCGGGAGGTGCGGTTCAACCGGGCGGCCGAGGCCTGGGGGGCGATCAGCCTCAGCGTCATCCTGTTCGGCATCGTGGCGATGCTGGTGCTGGCCCGCGGATACTTCTGGATGGGGCTGACTGGTGATGGTGGTGGCCTTCGTGGTCATCGAGTCCATCCTGCGGGCGGAGTACGCCCGCACCATCACCGGGATCGCGGCGATCCTGGCCGTCTTCACAGCGATACTCCTCATCGGCCACTTCTGGCTGTGGATCATCGTCGTGCTGCTGGCGTCGCTGGCCGTGTTCCTGATGGTGCAGAAGATCCGAGAACTACGTCTGACGAGAGACTCGACCGTACGAGCGATCGATGGAGCAGGGGCTGCCCGTCCCCTAGCTGGCGATGGACGTGACTCCCTCGTCGGGCCGGGGCTTGATGCGGCCGCGGGACGGCATGGTCTCGCGCAGGCACGCCCACGCGGGATCGAGGATCTCGCGGAGTCGACGCGTAGGCGTCGAGCTCCTCCTGAAGGTCGACGAGCATCGAGTCGGCCCCGTCGTGAGTGGGATGGGCGCCGGTGGCACGCCATGATCTCCCGGGAGAACAGTGGGGTTGTCGATCCACATGCAGGGCATGAGCAGGTTGTCGTTGTAGGGCTGCCGGCTGCGGATCTGCTTGAAGAAGGGTGAGTTGAACGCCTCCGCCAGGCCGACTTCCTTGATGTTGTCGGTGGCGAAGTGGGTGAAGATGCAGGGCTCCACCCAGCCCTCGCTGGTGATGTGCATGTAGTGTCGGCCGGCGATGCAGCCACCCACCCAGGGCGCGTCGCCCCAGAAATCGACCGCTGAAGAGCGGCTTGGTGTCCCGGATGCGGACGATGCCTTACGGAACTCCTCGCGCTGTGCCGGCGTGGGCATCAGTTCGATGCTCGGGTCGCGACCGATGGGCATGTAGAGGAAGTGCCAGCCAAGGAGCGCGCCCTTCGTCGACCAGGGGGTCGATGAACTCGTCGCTGACGAGAGCCCGGTAGCTCCTGCTGGTGACCGTCGCCGAGTAGCCGAACAGGACGCCCGCCTTGCCGAGCCGGTCCATGGCCGCCATGACCCGCTCGTGCACGCCGGTGCCCCGCCGCCAGTCGGTCAACTCGGGTGGCCCGTCGATGCTCAACATCGGGAGCGACGTTGCCGATGAGCTGCCATCCTCTGGATCATGTCGTCGGTGAGGAGGGTCCCATTGGTGAAGATCTGGAAGAACGAGTCGCGATTGGCCTCGAGCGAAATCCAGAAACCCCGGGTAGAGGAAGCGGCTCGCCTCCCAGGAAGGTGAAGAGGTACACGCCCATCTCGTTGCCCTCGTCGACGATGCGCTGCAGGAGGGCGCGGTCGAGGTCCTGATCGGGCGAGTACTCGGAGGCGTAGCAGCCCTCGCAGGTGAGGTTGCAGCGCATGCTCGGGCTCACGAGGATGGTCGGGGGCGACAGCATGCCGGTCTTCTCCATGAGCTTCGTTCCGCTTGGCCTGACCGCGGAGAAGGTCGTTGACGACCACGGTCTCGATGAAGCGCTCGCGGCAGATGGGGTTGAGATGGCGGACAGCGTGCCGCATGAGGAGGAGGGCCGGGTGGTCGTTGCGGATCTTGTCGCGAAGGATGCGGACCGTGAGCTTGTTGTTGTCGGAGCGCGATCATCTCCGCGAACTTGAAGGCGCGGAGGATCTTGGTCTTGTCCTCATCGGCGACGAGGGCGACCATCTTGTTGATCGCGCGACGCTGCATGCCGTTGTAGAGCCCGTCTACGCGACTCACTAGCCCTCCTTCCGTCGTCGGCTGTGGCCGGCCCCCCGACCAGCCATGCGTGACCACAGCGTATCGCGGAATCCCGATTGGACTCTATGTTATCTCTGCAAGCTCGGTTGCGTGATGCGGTTCTCAGCATGGGGCTGTAACGCATCCGGGACAGACCCTCCGCCAGAACCGATCGGCTACAGCCGAAGTTGAGGCGCACGAAACCCGGAGCGCCGAACTCGGCGCCGTCCGAGAGACCCACCCCGGCTTTCTCGAAGTCGCCGGCGGGAGCGGCCAGCCCGGACTCGCGGGCATCGATCCAAGCCAGGTAGGTGGCCTCAACGTGGGAGACACTCAGGCCGGGCAGTGCATCGATCTCCCTCTCTACCAGGTCCCTATTGACGCGCAGGTAGGCGAGCAGTGCCTCGAGCCAGGGTTCGCCGTGTTCATAAGCGGCCTGCGCCGCGATGTAGCCGAACAGGTTCGCGTGCGGGACGATGCCCTGCATGGCGTCGCAGAAGGCCTGGCGCAGGTCCTTGTCGGCGATGACGGCGAACGAGCAGCCCAGTCCCGCGAGGTTGAAGGTCTTGCTGGGAGACATGAGGGTGATGGTGCGGGCGGCGATCTCCTCGCCGAGAGTGGCGAACGGGACATGGACCTTGTCCTGGTCGAGGACGAGGCCGGCGTGCACCTCATCGGACCCGACGATCAGATCGTGACGCCCAGCCACGTCGGCGAGCGCCTGCAGCTCCGTAGAAGACCAGACTCGGCCTGCCGGGTTGTGCGGAGAGCAGAGCAAGAGCAGTCTGGTTCGCGGAGTGAGGGAACGCTCCAAGACCTCCAGATCCATCTCCCAGCGTCCCGCCGACCGCACGAGGGGGACTCTTACCACCGACCGCCCCGCGAACACCGGCGCGGTGAGGAAGGGAGGATAGATGGGAACGAAGGTGGCGACCTCGTCCCCGGCAGATCCGATCGCCCGACACAGGACGTTCAGCCCCGAGACCAGACCCGGTAGCCAGACGATCCACTCGGCGGGCACGTCCCAGGAATACTCTGCCTCGAGGGCGGCCAGCACCGCCGCCTCCAGCTCGTCGGAGGCATGGGTGTAGCCGTACACCCCGTGGGCGACGCGCTCTCCTAGCGCCGCGATGACGGCCGGGGGCGAGAGGAAGTCCATGTCGGCCACCCACATGGGGATGACGTCCCGCCCCGCGTACTTGTCCCACTTGTAGCTCGCGGTTCCCCGGCGGTCGATCACCGTGTCGAAGTCGAAGTGGGTCGCGTCACTTGTAACCCGGCCGTCGCTTGTCACCCTCTGATCGTCCATCGCTCCATTGTAATTGCCGTTATGATGGCTGGCGAAACCGGCTCTTCGCCGACGGGTCCATCGGGGGGACGAGGATCGCATGAGCCGCTCGAGCGACAGGTCGTATCTGTGGGTGTTCTACACAGCGGCGGGGTTCCTCTTCGCCGGTACCGTCCTGCGTTCCGTAGCCCTCGCGATAGGGGACGAGAAGATCCCGCTGGGCGTGTTCCCGCTCCTCCTCGTCTGGCTGGCTCTCTTTGTCTCTGAGCCGTTCATCTCGCGACTGTGGCGGCCCTGGTTCGCCGGATACCTTGTGGTTCAGACGGCCATCGTCGTCGCGCTGCTCTTTGTGCACGACCTGTATGCGGCGCTCTTTGCGGTGCTCTCGATGCACGCCATGTTGCGTTACGGGCTACGCTGGGGAGCGCTGTGGCTCGTACTCTTCGTCCCACTCACGGCTGTACCCCTTCTCTGGAATCCCGACTACGACCCGCCCGAGGTCGCAGCCCTCACCCTTGTCTATGCAGCCGCCAACGTCCTTCTCGGCTCGTATGCGCTCGCGAGCCGTCGGGCGGCCGAGGCCCGACGGGCCAACGACGTCTTGGCTCGCGAAATGCGCTCTGCCAACGCGGAACTGGAGGACTACTCGCGTCGGCTGGAAGGGCTGGCGGTGGCCCAGGAGCGAAACCGGCTGGCGCGCGAACTGCACGACTCGGTGACCCAGACGATCTTCAGCATGACCCTTGCGAGCCAGTCGGCCGCCCTGCTCCTCGACAGGGATCCGGCGGCGGCGGACGGTCAACTGGACCGCCTGAGCCAGCTCGCCCAGAGCGCCCTCGCCGAGATGCACACTCTCGTGGCCGAGCTCTCGCCCGACGTGACGGCCGGCAGCGGTCTGCGCGGCGCGCTGCGGCGCGAGGTGGAGCGCCGGGACTCCGACGGGCATGCGGGTCTCTCTCGAGATCGAGGAGTCCACCGCCCGGCGTGTCTCGGAGGGGGATGTCCTGTCACTGCGGGAGGAGCAGGGTCTGCTCCGGATCGCCCAGGAGAGCCTGAACAACGTGGCGAAGCACTCCGGGGTGACGGAGGCCATCGTCAGGCTGCGGCTGACGGAGCCGGCCCGAATGGAGATCGAGGACCTCGGGAGGGGTTTCGACGTGACCGAGGCGAGGTACGGACCGGGCTTTGGGCTGAGAGCATGAGTCAGCGGGCGGCCGAGATCGGCTGGGATTCGGACTTCAAGTTCAGCGGCGAGCGGCACCCGGGTGACGTAGCAGAGCGGCTGTCGCCCGAGGGAGGGTAGTGATGACTCGCGAGACGCGTCGTGGGACGAGAAGATCAGGGTACTGATCGTTGACGATCATCAGGTGGTCCGCCAGGGTCTGCGGACCTTCCTGGAACTCCACGACGACATCGCGCGTGGTCGGCGAGGCCGGTGACGGAATGGAAGCGGTGGAGATGGTGCGCGGGCTGGGGCCTCACGTCGTGCTCATGGACCTGGTGATGCCCCGGCTCGACGGCATCGAAGCGACCAGGCAGATCGTCGGTCCGAGACTCCGCTCGGGTGATCGTGCTGACGAGCTTCGCTGAGGACGGCCAGGTGTTTCCGGCGATCCAGGCGGGGGCGTCCAGCTATCTCCTGAAGGACGTGTCACCCGACGAGCTGGTGGGGGCCATTCGGGCGGCCTATCAGGGAGAGCCCAGGCTTCATCCCGACGTGGCGCGAAGGCTCATGGAGGCCATGCGCTCGGACCGGGCCGACCGGAGCGCCGGCCATCGCCTGCATCCGGCGGGGCGGAGACCGCCGCCGCCGCCGAGCTCACCGAGCGCGAGCTCGAAGTGATCCGGTCGGTGGCTCATGGAACCAGCAACCAGGAGATCGCCACCCAGTTCTTCATCAGCGAGAAGACGGTCAAGACCCACATCAGCCACATCCTCGCCAAGTTGGGCCTGAAGGACCGTACCCAGTTGGCCATCTACGCCATCCGGAATGGCCTGGCGGGCGATGAATAGCGGCAACGAACGGGAAGCGAGCGGAGCGCGGCGGCGCGGCCGCCGGCTCCGCCACTGCTGCGCGGCTGGACGCTCGTGGTGCTCGTCGCCTTGTACGTGCTGGCGGCTCGGTATCGCTGCCCGACTGCTCGTCACCGTTGAGGATGCGGGGACATCCCCGGGTACATAGCGCTGCTGGTGGTGTTCTTCGCACTGTTCACGTTCGTATGGGCGCGACGCGACATCCGGCCCGTCTGGCTTCACCTGACCCTCGTCGTCCAATGTCTCGTCGTGCTGGGGCTGCTCTTTCTCGAGCCGGAGGCCGATTCGGCCACCGTGTTCTTCGCCCTGCTTTCCTACCAGGCGGCTGTCGTCTTCACGGGCCGGGTCCGGTGGCTCTGGGTGGGAGTGTTGGTTGCCCTCATCGCCGGGTCGCTCATGGTCGCGAGCGGTGCTGCTGGAAGGCCTGGGATTGGCCCTCACCAGCATGGCCTTCGCCCTGGTCTGCCGGGCCTGGCCGTGGCCAGCCAGGAGATCGAGGCGGCCCGGGCGAGGAGCCGGCGGATGGTGGACGAACTCGAGCAGACACACGAACAGCTGGAGCGGCACGCGGCGGAGGTGGAGGAGTTGTCGGTGCTCGAGGAGAGGAACCGCCTGGCCCGCGAGCTGCACGACTCGGTGTCTCAGGCCATGTTCGGAGTCCTTCTGGCCACCCGCTCCGCCCAGATCATGCTCGACAAGGACCCTCAGGCCGTTCCCGCTCAGATCGAGGGGCTGCAGGGGCTGACACAGGACGCCCTGGCCCGTATGCGGGGCTTCATCAGCGAGCTAAGACCAAAGTCGTAGCCTAGTACGACCTAGGGTCGTACTGCGATTCCCCCCTTGGCCTTTCGCGAATCGTTCGCCTGGCCGATGTGCCGGCGCGCGTCTCAGCTCATGCTTGTGACATGAGCATGCACGAACACACACAGCGAGTCCTTCTCGTCGATGACAGCGCCGAGGTGCGCAAAGACCTCCGCCTGCACTCAGAGATCGCCGGCGAGGTGCAGGTCATAGGCGAGCCTGAAAGTGAACTTCTGGGGGCGATCGGTCCCCATCGTATAACGCATCACTAGGGACAGGAGGCTTGTCATGAACACCGCCATCAACACCCGCCGTAACGACATCGATTGGCTCCGCATCATCGCCGTACTGCTGCTCTTCCCCTACCACGTGGCGCGGTATCTTCAACCTGGACGAAGAGTTCTACGTCAAGAGCGCAACCCTTCAGCAAAGGCCTCTCCGACTCCGTCGAGTATCTCGGTCCGTGGCACATGCCGCTGCTCTTCTTCCTGGCCGGTGCCTCCGCCTGGTTCGCCCTCAGCCACCGGAACGGCGCCGCGTACGCAGGCGAACGCTTCAAGCGGCTGCTTACCCCCTTCATATTCGGGCTCATCGTGCTCATCCCGCCGCAATCGTATCTGGGGATGGCTTGACACCGCGGCAAGCCGGGCACCTTCTTCAACTGGCTGCCCACCTTCTTCCACCTCGACCCCGCCGACCTCGAAGGCTACTTCGCCGGTGGTCTTCACCTTCGGGCATCTGTGGTTCATCTTCCACCTCTTCCTCTACTCGCTGGTGTTCCTGCCGATCGTGCTCTTCCTCAGGCGCGGCTTCGGACGCAAGATCGTCGATCTGCTGGCGCGGGCGGCCGCCAAGCCGGTCGTCATCCTCGCGTTCGAACTGTGCACGCTTGCCGAGCTTGTTCATCCCGAGCTCGGGGCGGCAACCCCATCCTCCTGGAGGCGTTTCTGCTCGGAGAACATGCTGGCGATGAGCCCGGTTCGAGAAGGCTGTGGATACTCACAAGCTGCGCGGCTATGAATCTGTGGGGCCTGTGTCCTGCATCGCTGTGGCCTCATCCTGGACGCAACAACATCGAGTTCTCGGGTGTAGCTCGGGTGACCTCTTAGAGATCTACGTAGCGGTGCTGATCCCCTGGTTCTTCATCGTGGCCAGCTTGGGCTACGGGCGGAAGCTGCTGGCCAAGGGCGGCGCTCTGCTGAGATACGCGGCGCCCGCCTCCTACCCCGTTTACCTGCTGCACCAGACGGTGATCGTGGCCCTGGGCTTCGGGATCCTGAAGACCGGTGCTGGGGTCCCGCTGAGCTTCGCGCTGATCAGTGCTGGGATCGTCCGTGGTGTGTCTGGCCGGGTATGAGTTGATCCGCCGGGTCAACGTCCTGCGGGTGCTCTTTGGGATGAAGTGGATCAGCCGGAAGCCCGTCGCCGGCCGCGTGGCGGCGCCCACCGCTGGCCGGGCCGTAGCGCCGGGAGCGGGGCAGGTGCCCGCGGCCGCTGAAAGCCGCGTCTAGGGCCGCAGTCCTAATGCACGCGGGGCGGTCAGGAGGCCCCGGTCGCAAAGCCGGGACCTTCCTGCAGGGTCTTGCGACGGGGACGGCTGAGATCACATGGATCCTGGTTGAGATTGCCGCTCGTCCGCGCGGGTGTCATAACGCGTCGAAACACGGATCCGTCCCTCCATGCCCGCCAATCTATGCAGAGCCTCCAGTCGCTCGCTTCTGCCGAGCCGCGCCTGGGTGACCGCCGACCGAAGAATCTCAATGTTCGAGGTCGGACGTGGACCGGTCTACCGGATGGGGAACCCGTCCTTGCCGCCATGCGCGTAGCTGAACAGGGCGGGGTCGTTCCGGCTGGCCGGCGTGTCGTACATCAGCTCGGCGATGAGGGCCAGGGCCCGGATCGTTTTGGGCCGATGCCGGGCATCCCTAAGAGTGCTTCGAAGTCCTCGGCTGGCGCTCGTAGGTGGAAAGAAACACCTTGGAGAGGTTCTCCGGCCGGATGTCCCGGTAACTCCACCGCATGCCGTCGGGGCAGGACCAGGTGCTTGAGTCGTCCGAGGCACTCGGCGACGCCGGTCCGGCCGGTCGCGCGATACTTCCGTGACCGTCTTCTGCGCCGGGATGCTGGTGCGGGCCACCATGTTCAGGACGTGGGTGCCGGCGCCCTCGGAAACGACGGCGCTGCGTGGCTCGACCACGAAGTCGTCGATGGCATCTCCACGCCAGTGGTAGCGCCGAGCCATGCCGTTGCCGTCGTTCATCCCCTGCTGCACCACGGCCCACCTGCCCGCTCGGGTGAAGAAGAAGCTGTGGTGATAGATCTGGTACCCGTCCTGCAGACCGGCGCTGTCGACCTTGGCCGCCATCCTGCTGGCGTAGACGGGGGCCGGATCGACGGCCAGACGACCGGAGTCCGCCGCCGCCTCGATCTCGAGGGGGTCTTGCGGGAGACACCTCCCTTGCCGCCGGCCACCACCAGTCCACTTTCGTGTTCCAGTCCGCGGAGGCCGTCCTTGAGCGCGCCGCAAACGGTGGTGGTGACTCCGGAACTGTGCCAGTCGAAGCCCAGGACGGCGCCAAACGCCTGAAACCAGAAAGGGTCGGACAGACGGAGGAGCATCTCGTCGGGCCCGTGCTCGGTGACGATGGCAAGAGTGATCTCACGAGCGAGGAGCCTCATGCGCGCGAACAGCCAGCCGGGGGCCTTGCCGCCGTGCAGGGGAAGGGTGGCCGTCCCGGTCCTCATGGCGTCTCGGTCCTCATGATGTGAGGATAGCGCGGCGCCCGGACGCGAAGACCGGTGACCCCGGGATGGACTGGGGTCCTATGCCGAGAGCAGCATAATGCCGGTGAACACCAGCGCGATTCCCCCCAATCTGGGCGTGGCCGAGACGCTCCTTGAGGATGATCCTGCCCAGTAGCACCGTGACCACGTAGTACGCCGGACGAGGCCATGGCGGCGATCTCCGGGTTGGGGCCGTCGGCCGCAGAGTAGAGGGTGTAGTACCCGGCTACGTCCAAGCCGGCCTGAGCCGCGATGACCGGCCACCAGCGGCCCGGAACGGAGGGGCGTGGCCGGCCCCGCGCCCACCTCATCGTCAGAGCCAGGGCGAGGAGGAGGAATGCGACCACCCGGGGCAGCCAGATGGTCTCCAGGGTGCCGGCCGTCGGCGCGACCTTCTGAGTGGCGCTGATCATGAAGGCCCAGGCGAGCGCCGAAAGGGCGGCTCCGGCCACGGTGCGCCGTCGTTCCGGCATCAGGCGCGCCCAAGTTCCGGCCGTCGTCCTCGCGGTGTCGGCGACGGGCGAAGGCGGATGGGGAGCCGCTTCTCCAGCCTCGATCTCGTTACCCCCGGGGGTTTCGGTACCTCCCCGAGCCACTACGACGACTCCGGCGAGCGTCACCGCCGTTCCGACCCACTGCATGGTCGAGGGCCGGCTACCCAGCACGACCGCGATGAGCACCACAAGAGCCGGGTAGCTGCCGGCGATGGGCGCGACGACGCTGACCGGCCCTCTCGTGAACGCCATGTACAGGAAGATATAGCCGATGAGGCTGCACACGCCTGCAAAGATCAGGAGAACGAGACTGGTTGGCGTCCAAACGAGGGTGACTCCCCCCAGTACGATCCAGAGGCTCAGAAATACCGAACTGACCAGGAGCATGCCCAGTAGCGCGTTGAGATAGCCGGCTGCCCGGCCGGTGAAGCGGGCAAGGAAGTCGCACGTCCCCCAGGAAACGGCTGATATGGCTCCCCAGAGGCCGGGCGTCATGCAATAACCAGTGTCACGCGAGCGTACGGGTGGACATGGGCGCCTTCACTCCTCCGAATGATTGCGGTAACAAGGCGCAGACGGCCATGGACGAGGTCGCCACGCGGTTCCCGTTCGAATTGTACGCGGTCGCGCTACCATAGCCGCATCATGTCGGATCACCACGAACATCGCCAGGAAGGGCAACAGCGGCCCGTCTGCACCACCTGCCGTATCGAGGCCTGCAACGGCGAGCCCGGCGCCAGAACTCCGCCCGGCTTCTGCCCCATGGTGACCGACCTGCAGTTGTTGGACGAGGTCGAGCGAATCGTCATCCAGGACGACGGGCTTCGGCGGATGGCAGTCGAGTCTGCCCGGACCGAGGCGGCAGGGTACTGTAGAGCCACCCGAGTGGAAGAGATCATGGATTTCGCCCGCAGGATGGGGTGGGACCATCTCGGCATCGCCCACTGTATCGGTCTGATGAAGGAAGCTGAGGCCGCTCGGCGCATCTTCACGGCGGGCGGGTTCCAGGTATCGACCGTGTGCTGCAAGACCGGCTCTATCGATAAAGGGGAGGTCGGTCTCCTCGACGCCGAGAAGGTACACCCGGGCGAATACGAGGTGCTCTGCAATCCGGTCGGTCAGGCTGCGCTGCTCGCGAAGGCCGGCACCCAGTTCAACGTGGTCATCGGTCTGTGCGTCGGTCACGACAGCATGTTCTTCATGCATTCCAAGACGCCGGTCACCGTGCTCGTGGCCAAAGACCGTGTATTGGGCCACAATCCTGTGGCCGCTCTCTATACGTCGGACTCCTACTACCGGCGGCTGACGCGGGGTGAGGAGCAGGCCGGCAGGGACGGCTAGTCCGCCAGTCTGCGCCCTAGGTATCTGCCGAGCGCCCCTAAAGTGAGGATGGGGGGAAGACCGGGAGTCGCCGGCAGCACGCTGGCGTCGCAGCAGAAGAGGCCGCCGATCCTGGTCTCAAGATTCTGATCGACTACCTCACCGATAGCCGCGGTGCCTCCCGGGTGTCCCCCCTGGATCTTGCTGACCACGATGCTCTTGGGATCCGCCCCCGCTCTCACCAGGATCTCTCTGGCGGCGCGGGCACCGGCGTCCAGCTTGGCTTGGTCGGCGGCCAGGACAGGTTTGGAAACGCTCCCGTCGGCGAAGACCTGGCCGGCCCTCTGGTCGCTGGTCTTGGCCATCAGGCCGATGAGCTTGCTACTGGAGGCCGTAGCTCCGGCGAGGCCGGCTTCGACCGTCCTGACCCCGCGCGACAGATGCACGAAGGGGGCGAGGATGAATCCCTCCGTCTCGTGGAACTGAGTATCAACCATGGCCATGGAGGGTTCATGGACCTGGTTGAGACCTCGGGTCGTCCCGAACACGTCGACGAAGAGATCCATGAAGAGGCCGCTGCCCGCGTCGACCCCCGAGTTCTGCAGGATCACCGGAGTACCCAGTCCGCCGGCGGCAAGGACCACGCAGTCGGCTTGTACCGCGAATCGCTTGCCGTCGGCCGTTCCCTCGACGCCCGTGACTCTACCGCCGGCGCTGAGCACCTTGTCCACGCGGGCGCCGTAGACGATTTCAGCCCCGCTATCCCTCATCTCGGCCCACCGGGCGAGCGGGGTCCACTTGGCGCCGTATCTGCAGCCGAGCATACAGTTGCCGCACTTCTGGCACTTGTCCGCATCGATGAACTTGGGCATGCGTTCGAAGCGATAGCCCAGGTCGTTGCCCGCCGCGGCCAAGGCGCGGCTGCCCTCGGAGAGAAGGCGCTCGTCGATTGGGGCCACGCCAGCTCCCTCTCGATGGCGAGGAAGTCGTCCTCGAGTTCGATCCCGTACCCCGCGAGTTGAGACTGGAGCGCGCGTACACCGTTGCCGCAGGACACCATGGCTGAACCGCCGGCCATGAGGGTCCGCCAGAGGATGGTGCCTTCTTTGGACTTCTTCGGGGTCTGAGTGGTGCGATTACCGTCGTAATAGCGAAGGGTGTCCTTGAAGCTGCCGACGCTCGGTTCCTCGATCCCTCTCTCCAGCACAAGGACATCCTTGCCGCTCCTGGCCAGCTCGAGCGCGACGGTCGAGCCCCCCATGCCGGAGCCCACGACAACAAACCCATACGTCCGAGCCTCCATGGATCCCCCCAACGGTAGCGGTCGCACGGCTACGTAGAGCGTACAACCAATGGTTGAGCAAGGAAAGGTCTCGGCAGGCCGCAGCCGGGCTTCGTCGATTACCAGGGCTCGGTCTGAAGTGTGCGCGCTCGCCTAGGATCGCGGTCACCCGCGCGCGAGCCCATACTCGCACTACCTCGCTCGAGCGGCGACTATGGTCACCAGCCCGTCCAGATGACTCCGGCACGAGAGCACCGCAAGACCGGTCTCCGCCATTGCTGCGGCCAACTCTCCGGCGCTCAGAAACCCGGCCGCCGACGCGCTCAGGTACTCGTGCAGCTCTCTATCTTGCGCGAGCCACGACCCGATGCGGGGAAGCACATGGCGGAAGTACAGGTGGGCAGGGGTCGCCCAGCTGAATCGCGGCGGACGGGTGAACTCGAGCACAACGAGGCAGCCTCCCGGCCGCACGAGCGAGCGCACACGCGCGAGTGCCGCAGTAACGTCGCCGACGTAGCGCAATCCCCAGCCGAGGAAGACCACGTCGAAGTCTCCGAGCCCGAGGTCGTCGCGCAGCAGATCGCCGGCGACGAACTCGATGCGGGGGCGTCGCCGCGGATCCTCGTCGGACGGGCGCTCGCGGCCCGCGCCCGAGCGGCGGGCGCCGCTCGCGGCCACCCGAGAGAGCCGCCTCCGTGCCTCGTGCAGCATCACCGGGCTCAGGTCGGCCAGCACGAGTTGACCGCGGCTATCCAGTTGGGGAAGCGCTTCTGCAGCCAGACCTCCCGGCCCGCAGAACGCGTCCAGTACGCGGTCGTCCGGGCGCAGCGAGGCCGCACGGATCACCTCTCTCCGCCACAGAACGACTTGGCCCAGACTGGTGACCCGGTTCACCCATTCGTAGTAGTGCGCGCTGTTGCTGAACAGATCGCGGAGATAGGCCGGGTCGGTGGGGTGGCGGTCGGCTGCCGCACGCGCTTTCATTCCTGGGTCGGCGGCGCTCACGTCGCGACGGGTGGCGCTTTCTCGGGACCCACCAACACGACGTCTCCCTCTACCTTGACGGCGTAGGTGCGAAGCGGGCGCGGGTGTCGGAGCAGCTTGCCCACGCTGAGCGTCGCTCCCTGCCAGTCGGTCCAGCGTACGGTGTGTCCGTCTCTGAGGTCGAATTGCGAGTGGTGGCGCGGGCAGGTGATTATCGTACCGTCCAAGACGCCTTCGACGAGATGCCCTCCCAGGTGGGGACATCTGGCGTCGGCGACGAAGTACTCCTCGCCGACATGCGCGACCAGCATCTCGTGGTCATCGAGAGATGCCACCTTCATGCCGCCGTCCTCGATGCCCTCGATGGTCGTCAAGCTGATGAACTCGTCCATGTCACCACTCCTTCCTGCCTTGATTGCCGGCCGGATAGCCGGAGCCGGCCACGCCGATTCGGCGGCGCCGAGTGCTCCGCGCTGCGAGCTGATGGCGCCTACGTTCACCGCGCTCGATTCTACGCCGTCGCCGACTCTCCGGGTGCGAGGTCGGGGGCGTCCGTCGATCGAGCCGGCCCCGGATTCGCTCCCCGAGTCCAGGGGTATGAGAGCATGAAATGGTGCAAGATTCCTCACCGAAGCAGAATGCCTGGCACGGGCTGACCTCGGACGAGGTCGTCGCTGCGCTTCAGACCGACGCCGACCGGGGGATCTCGCCCTCGGAGGCCGAGGCAAGGCTGGCGCGGTTCGGCCCGAACATCATCACCCGGCAGCGGGGCAAGAGCTCTCTGCGACTGCTCCTCGAGCAGTTCCGACAGACGTTGGTGCTCATCCTCATCGTCGCAGGAACGGTCACGGCCGCGCTGGGAGAGTGGGTGGACGCCGGGGTCATCTTCGGAGTGGTGATCATCAATGCCACGGTGGGCTTTCTGCAGGAGGCCCGAGCTGTGAAGGCCATCGATGCGCTTGCCACGGTGATGACCACCGAAGCTACCGTGGTTCGTGATGGCACGCGTGCCCGCATCGAGGCCGAGAGGCTGGTACCCGGGGATCTGGTCGTGCTTCAGTCGGGCGACAGGGTCCCGGCGGACATGCGGCTCACCCATACGCGGGACCTGCGCATCGACGAATCGGCGCTCACCGGGGAGTCCTTCCCGGCGGAGAAGCAGGCGGCTGCACTGTCCGTGGAGACACTGCTGGCAGATCGCGCCAACATGAGCTACGCCTCCACACTCTGCACGTCCGGGCAAGGAGCGGGACTGGTGGTGGCCACCGGGGACGCGACAGAGGTGGGCAACATCTCCCACCTCATTGCCGAAGCCCACGACATGGAGACCCCTCTCACAAAGAAGATCTCGCGTTTCAGCAGACTCCTTCTCGTGGTGATCCTGGGCCTGGCGGCGCTGACGCTGATCGTGGGCATCGTCCGGGGGGAGCCTATCGTCGATGTCTTCCTGGCGGCGGTGGCTCTCGCGGTAGGCGCTATCCCCGAGGGTCTTCCGGCAGCGGTCACGATAGTCCTGGCCATCGGCGTCTCCCGCATGGCCGCCCGGCAAGCGATCATCCGAAGTCTCCCTGCGGTCGAGACCCTGGGCGGGACCACGGTCATATGTTCCGACAAGACCGGCACGTTGACCCAGAACCAGATGACTGTTGAGCAGGTCGTCGCGGGAGGGGTGGCGTATGCGGTGACCGGCGCGGGCTATGCTCCTGAGGGCCAGATACTGGATCCCCAGGGGAGGCCCGTGCCCTCCTTCGCCGGGATCCACGGCGGAGCCACGGCTGTGGCGCTCGAGGAACTGCTGCGTGCGGGGATCCTGTGTAACGATAGCTCGCTGTATCACGACGAGGGCGGTTGGCACATCAGCGGTGACCCCACTGAGGGAGCGCTTGTAGTCTCGGCTGTCAAAGCCGGCTTGAGCGGAGAGCATCTGGAGCGCTTGCTGCCACGGCTGGACACGCTGCCGTTTGAATCCGAACACCAGTACATGGCCACTCTTCACGCCCTCCCCGGAGGGGAACGGGTGGCCTATCTGAAGGGTGCAGTCGAGAAGCTCTTGCTGCGGGCGACCGATGCTCTCGAGGGCGAAGGCGGGCTTATCCCCGTCGATCATCGTTGGCTTGAGGACAAGACGGCGCAGATGGCATCTGGTGGTCTGCGCGTGCTCGCGTTCGCCAGGAAGGTCATGCCTGCCTCGGTCGGCGAGATCACCCACGAGCACGTCGACAGCGGTCTAACGATCCTCGGTCTGCAGGGGATGATGGACCCTCCTCGCGAAGAGGCCGTGGAGGCAGTCGAGGTATGCCACACGGCAGGCATCCACGTGAAGATGATCACCGGAGACCATGCCCTCACGGCCGCCGCCATTGCGCAGAAGCTGCGGCTCCACAAGCCGGGTTGTCAGTTCGACCCTGAGCTTGAGGTCCTCACCGGCAAAGAGCTCGAAGCAATCGACGACTCACAGCTTCCTCAAGCCGCAGAGGACACTCTCGTGTTCGCTCGGGTGACCCCCGAGCAGAAGCTGCGTTTGGTCAATGCGCTCCAATCCCGCGGCCACGTGGTGGCGATGACCGGTGACGGCGTCAACGACGCCCCGGCGCTACGGCAGGCCGACATTGGGGTGGCGATGGGCATCACGGGTACCGAGGTCGCAAAAGAAGCGGCCGACATGGTGCTGACCGACGACAACTTCGCCTCCATCAAGGCGGCCGTCGAGGAGGGCCGCGGAGTCTTCGACAACCTCATCAAGTTCATCGCCTGGACCCTGCCGACCAACCTGGCGGAGGGGCTGGTGATCCTGGCCGCGATACTGGCGGGCGTCGTGCTGCCGATCCTGCCGGTGCAGATCCTCTGGATCAACATGACTACGGGGATCGTCCTCGGGCTGACCTTGGCCTTCGAGGCCAAGGAGGAAGGCATCATGCTGCGCTTGCCCCGTCAGCCGGCGGCTCCGATCCTCGATCGGGTCTTGATCGGCCGGGTCGGGATAGTCGGTGTGCTGCTGTTGGTCGGCGCGTTCGGCCTGTTCGAGTACGCGCAGTACACAGGACACAGTCTTTCCGAAGCGAGGACGGTGGCCAACAACGTCATCGTCTTCGGTGAGCTCGCCTACCTGTTCAATTGCCGGTCGCTCTCCATGCCTTCGTGGAGCGTGGGACTGCGCCGAAACAATTTCCTGGTGCTCGGCGTGTTGCTGATGATTGCCCTGCAGATGCTGTACACCTACCTTCCGGGAATGAACAGTCTTTTCAGCACGGCCCCGATCGGGGCGACGGCTTGGGCGGGGATAATCGGGGTGGCGCTAGTCGTTCATGTGGTGGTAGAGACCGAGAAGTGGATCCGGCGAGTGGTCAGCCGTCGTCAGGTCCACGAGCCGGTGTGCTGAACGGTCTTGAAGAGGAGGGGATAGCCATGCCCGACGGTCTCGGCACCGGGGCGCGCCGCGTCGACAACCGTGGCGAAGGGCGCATGCCCGCATTGTTTCTGGCCCACGGGAACCCCATGAACGCGATCGCCGACAACGAGTTCACCCGGGCTCTTGGGCGAATCGCGTCGGAGGTGCCGCGTCCGGACGCCATCCTGGTGGTCTCCGCCCACTGGCTTACCCGCGGCACCCACGTGCTTGCGGCGGACCCCCCTCGTACCATCCACGATTTCGGGGGATTCCCGCCGGAACTCTACGCTGTTCAGTATCCGGCTCCCGGGGCGCCGGCACACGCTGCCCTGGCCAAGGAACTGCTCCCCGAGGTGCAGCTGGACTACGAGTGGGGTCTGGATCATGCTTCGTGGGCGGTTCTTCGCCACATGTGGCCCGCCGCCGACGTGCCTACCTTCGAGTTGTCACTCGATGTGGCAGCCTCTCCCCAAGCTCACTGGGACTTGGGACGTCGTCTTGCGCCCCTGCGGGACGAAGGGGTACTGGTGATAGGGAGCGGCAACATCGTCCACAGCTTCGCCGGCGTCGTTTGGGACGACGAGGCGAAGCCGCATCCCTGGGCCGAGGAGTTCGACGCGTTCGTGGCGGAGGCTCTGGCCCAGAGAAACGAGACCGCTCTCGTCCACTACGAGGCTGCGGGTCCTGCGGCCCGGCAGGCGGTCCCCACCAACGAGCACTACGTACCGCTGCTGTATCCCGCCGCCATGTGCACTCAGCACGATCAGGTGACCTTTCCCTACGTGGGGATAGAGATGGCCTCCATGTCGATGCGATGCGTGCGGTTCGGCTGAGGAGGCCGTGTCTCATGAGGAGGCCGTGTCTCAGGCCACCGCTTTGTCCATGATGCCGAGAAGGACACTCTCGACGGTGCCGGCCACATCGGCGATATCCGCTTCGGGGAAGAAGCCTGCGATCAGGCTAGGACGCATGGTGGTGACGAAGACCTCGCCGCTCTCCGCGTAGACCATGATGGGGCACGGCAGCATCAGCCCGATCTTGACATCGGCTGCCAGTACCTGGCTCGCGTACTTCGCGTTGCACACCTCGATGATGCTGACCCGCTCTCGTGCGAACCCTTTCTCGGCAAGGGTCTCTGCGACGTCATGGACGAAGAGGACCCGGAATCCTGCCTCAGCGGTCCCTTCGGTCACCGCTTCAACGGTCTCGTCGAAGCCCTTGCTGCTCTTCACCGTGTAGTCGAGCTGCATGTCAGCCTCCAATCGCTCGTTATCGCTCGAGTCGGCGCTCCAGTCCGGCAGACCTCCGCTACCGCTCGCGTTTCCGACGCCATGCGCGAAGGATATATCGCGCAGACCTCCAGGTGCCACTATTTGCGCGATGCGCCTCCATATCGCATCATTATCCTGGCGCACCGCGATCGACGTCCGTTGGAGGAGAACGCTGTTGAACCACTTTCCTGCCGCCCTCACCGACATGCCCGTCGCCGAGTGGGCGTCCGCCATCACCATCCGTCGCTCGGTGCGCACGTTCACCGGACAGCCGGTGGACGCCGGCGCCCTGGGTGACTTGCGGGACTTCTGTTCCGGGCTGCCGGGCACATCCGTGGCGCGGATCGTGGTGGCCGAGGAGGTGCCCCCAGACCTGTTCACGGGCGTCATCATCGGCAGCTACGGACGGGTCGTCGGTGCCCGCTCGGCCTTGGTCGTGATCGGCAGGTCAGAGGCCAGAGCCGCGCAGGAGTCGATGGGCTACCTGGGCGAGGCGGCGCTTCTCCAGGCGACGGCCATGGGTCTGGGGACTTGCTGGATCGCCGGTTCATTCAAGCGAGAGATCGCGTCCAAGCTGGCCGAAGTCGGCGAGGATGAACAGATATTCGCCGTCTCCCCGGTGGGCCACGCGGAGGAGCGGCCACGGCGGGGAGAGCGGCTCCTCAAAGCCGCTGTTCGGGCCAAGAAACGCAGACCGATAGACGACATGGCTTCGGGCTTCGACGCCGACCAGTGGCCGGACTGGGCCGCCGAAGGCGTGCGGCTGGCGCGCATCGCGCCTTCGGCGGCCAACCGTCAGCCCTGGCGATTCGACTTCGAGCCGGGAGCAGTCACCGTGTCGGTGGTCGACCGGGGTGTCGACGGTTCGATCTCCCGGCTTCTCGATGTGGGCATAGCCATGCTTCACTTCGAGATAGGTGCTCGACTGATGGGCGTGGCCGGGGTCTGGCAGTTGCTGGAGCCACCGGCCGTGGCTCGCTACCAGGTGGGCGAAGGGTAGACGCCGGCTGTCAGCCGTCCACGAGGGTCTCGGCAGTGCTCTGCTGCCTCACCGCCGCTATCGGCTCGCCGGAACCAGCCGCCTCTGCTGCAGCGGCTCTCAGTCTCCTCACGCTTGCCCGGTGAGCGTAGGCCCGGGTCACCTCCGCGCCGAAAATGATGATGTACGACACGTAGTACATCCAGATCATGATCACGGCGAGGGAACCCGCTGCGCCGAACGCCGAGCCGGGGCTGGTGCGCCCCAGATAGCGGCCTATCACGTAGTTCCCTATCGTGAACAGTATGGCCGTGACAGAGGCGCCTACAAGAACGTATAGGAAGCGTACCTTGATGTTCGGAAGCACTCGGAACATGAGGATCAGGAAGGTGGTCGTCACCACCAGGGAGAAGAGCACTCCGAGTACCTGAAGCAGCCAGCCCGGCATGGGGAGGAAATCGGAGAAGTACTTGATGAGGGCGCTGATGGCCGCGTTGGCGAGCATCGAGACAAGGAACATGAAACCGATCCCGATGACCATCCCCAGATCGATGGCCTTGCCGATCAAGAAGCCGATGAACCCCTGCCCGCCGTGTCCCTTGACGCCCCAGATGTCGTTCAGAGCGCCACGGACAGAGCCGATTATCCGGGTCGCGGCCCAGGCGAGGAGGATGATCGCCAGCACTGTCGCGACTGTCAGGCCCGCGCTGTTGTATATAGCAGCCAGCATCGACTGGATGAAGCGAGCGGTCTCTTCGCCGAAGGTCTCGGTCAGCTGGTCCACGATGAGGCCCTCCGCGGCGCTCTTGCCGAACACCAGGGAGGCGATGGAGACCATGACCACGATGATCGGCGCAAGGCTGAAAGCGCCGAAATAGGCGATCGAGGCCGCCATCCGGCTGATGTTATGCGTCCAGCAGCCGTCGAAGGCCTCCTTGAGAAGGCCGCCTAGAGAACGCAGCGGACGAAGGACTCTACTCGATCTGGCGCCCATGCGGCACAGCATAGCAGCGACCGCCCTCGGCTTGACCGCTCTCTTCCGGGGCCCCGAGGGGAGATGCACCACAATTGGGCCGTTGTGGTGCCCTTGCGCTCCAGCGGGGTGTCACCTAGAGTAGAGAAGGCGTTGTCCGTGCTTCTTGGCCCTCTCCCGGCATACTCTTGATTGATGCTGGGTATCCATGGGGGCGTCAGATCTGTACGAAAGCGAGGGAGGATATGTCAGTGGACGCATCATTGGGCCCGGTCCAGTACATCGTGGTGGGCTTCCCGGGCAGCAAGTTCAAAGGAGAGATCCTGCCCGAGCTTGGGAATCTCGTCAAGTCGGGCACCATCCGGGTCATGGACTTGGCCTTCGTGTCGAAAGCCGAGGACGGGTCCATCCTGTGCATGGAGATCGAGGACCTGGCCGACGACGACGCGGCTCCCTTCGCCGCCTTCGAGAAGGAGATAGGCGACCTGCTCAACGAAGAGGACTTGATCATGGCCGCGGAGGCTCTCGAGCCGGGCTCTTCTGCTGCCGTACTGGTCTGGGAGAACGTCTGGGCCCGCAAGTTTGCAAATGCCGTTCGCGGCGCCGAAGGGGTCCTCTTCGCCTGGGACCGTATCCCTTATGAAGCGGTTCAGGCTGTCATCGCGGCGAAAGCCGCCAACTAAGAGACAAAGGAGGCACTTGAGATGATGAGAAGACGACGCGGTCCGAGCCTGGTGGGCTTGGCCGTCGGTACTGCTGTCGTGGCGGGCACCGCGGGCGCGGTGAGCCACCATCAGCAGCAGAAGTACGCCGGCCAGCAGCAGGCGGCTGCCACGGAGCAGGAGCTTGCCGCATACCAGGCGGCGGAACAGCAGGCCGCCATGGAGGCCGCAGCGGCGCAGGCCGCCGCCCAGGCCGTCGCAGCGCAGCAGGCGCAGGCCGCTCCGGCTCCGGCAGCGGCTCCTCAGGACGACACCATGGCCCAGCTCGAGAAGCTGGCCCAGCTGAAAGCTGCGGGCGTCCTGTCGGATGAGGAGTTCACCGCGGCCAAGGCGAAATTGCTAGGATTGTAATCGGTTGTAACCTGAGCGAAACGGAGGGGTTGATGAAGCAATTCTCGAAACGCTGGTTGTTCCTTATTCTGACGATGGGCACTCTGCTGCTCGCGCTCACCGGGTGTGGCGATTCCTGGGGCCAGGGCAGTGTCCTCTGGACGATGGCCATCTTCTTCTTCTGGATGATGTACATCTGGATCTTCATCACCGTGTTTGCCGACATCTTCCGCCGGAACGACATCAGCGGTGGCAAGAAGGCCATGTGGATCATTCTCCTGATCTTCCTGCCGCTAATCGGACTCCTGGCCTACATGATCGCCCGGCCGAAGATGACCGAACAGGACAAGCAGATGATCGAAGAAGCCCAGGCGCGGCAGAAGCGGGCGGCCGGCTATTCGGCGGCTGAAGAGATCGCGAAGGCCCAGGCCCTCAAGGACAGCGGCGCGATCACGGAAGAGGAATTCCAGGAACTCAAGCGGAAGGCCATGGTCTAGCAGCCTCGCGCGAACCCCAAGGGAGCCGGTATGTGCTGTCTTCTTTCACTGATGGCGCTCGCAGGTCCGCGCGTGGCGTTCATCATCTGGTGGCTGGTCGACATGTCGTGGTTCGAAAGGATGTTCGACACCGTCTTCTGGCCGATCGTAGGCATCATCTTCGCCCCATGGACGTTGCTGTTCTATACGATAAGCATGATCGGAGGCCAGAACGTCACGGGATGGGACTACGTGCTGATAGTGATAGGCATACTTCTCGACATCTTCAGCTACGGCGGTGGCGCGTGGCGCAATCGCAAGCGTGTGCCGGGATACTCGAGCTAGGTCGCTCGGGCTACTTCGGATAGCGCGAGACCGAGGAGGCCGGCCGGCAGGCCGGCCTCCTCGCTGTTTCTGACCCAGATGGAACCAACGATCACATTCCTTGGGCATGAGACGCTGCTTCTGGAGATGGACGGCGTCCGCCTGCTGACCGATCCGGTCCTTCAGTGGCGCCTGCCGATACTCAGGCGTCACGCCCCTCATCCTGATCTCGCGGTCACCAAGGGCCTGGATGCGGTCTTGATCTCGCATCTCCACCTCGATCACGTGAACCCGCGCTCCCTGCACCTGCTGCCGCGGGACACCCTGATCGTGGTGCCACCCGGAGCCAGGACCATCCTGCGCCCCTATCGGTTCCGCGACGTGCGCGAGTTGGCGCCGGGTGCCTCGCTGCAGATAGGGGACGTCACCATCACCGCCACGCCCGCCAATCACACGGGCAAGCGCTATCCCTGGGGCCACAACGCAGGGGCCGTCGGATACATGATCCGCGGCTCGCTCACCATCTACTTCGCGGGGGACACCGGGCTCTTCGATACCCTGGCCGAGTTGGCCGAGGGGCTCGACGTTGCGCTGCTGCCCATCTGGGGGTGGGGGCTGCGTCTGCCCGCGGACCACATGTCACCGGAGACGGCGGCCCAGGCGCTGCGGTTGCTTCATCCCCGGCTGGCCATACCTATCCACTGGGGAACCTTCCTTCCCCTGGGTCTATACAGGCTATACGGTCACTATCTCGTAGATCCACCCGTGGATTTCGTCCGGTTCGCCCACGAGTACGCGCCCGATATCCCAACGGTGGTGCTGCAGCCCGGGGAATCGATTAAACTGGACGGGCTACTAGGTACACAACCGATCGAGGGCAGCGCGGAGATCGAATCGTGAGCGCCGATACCAGCGACAGCGGGAATCTCCCAGCACCGGAATCCGCCGCAGACCTGGCCGGGGCCGACTCCCCGTCTTCCGCGCCTCCGGGCGCGAGGGTGGGCTCGAATTCGCAGTCGGGATCGAAGCCGACCGGTTCCCTGATCTCGGTTGCCGAGCCAAAGAACTCCATCGACAGGATCCCCGTCGTCGGGTTCTTCTGGCACCTTTACCGAGGCTACAGCCGGCGCAACGGCCCTCTTCTCAGCGCAGGCATCGCCTACTACGGCCTCTTCTCGATGGGACCGCTCCTGATCCTCACGCTCCAGATAGCCGGGCATCTCTTCGGCAACGGACCGCCCGCTCCCGGAGTCAGGTTGATCGAGGCGGTCTCAGAATACGTGGGCCCCGACATGGCGGCCATACTTGCCTCGGTCATGACCCGTTTCACGAGCGGCAGCGCGGACTCGACGACTTGGGCCATAGTCAGCCTCGGGATCCTACTCTACGGCGCCACCCGGCTGTTCGTGCGCCTCCAGGCTTCCTTCAACATAATGTGGGATGTGAGGATCATCTCCAGGGCATTCTCGTTCCGCAGGTTGATGTCCCGGCTGCTTGTGTTCGGCCTCATACTCGTCCCGATCGTCCTTCTTGTGGTCGCCTTGGTCCTCGGCACGGCCGTCCGGTGGCTGGAGCACCTCGTCGACGGCTCGGGGCTTTTCGTCAGCGTCGCCCAGGCGGCGATCCCCTTCCTCATCACGTGGCTGGCGCTGATAATCGTCTTCGTCGTTCTGCCCGATATCCATCTTCGGATTCGCGACTGTTGGTTCACCTCATTGCTGGTCGCGGTCGCTTGGGCTGTTGGGACCCGGGTCTTCGGCGCCTATCTATCGTGGAGCGGCAGCCAGAGGTACGCAGGCGCCGTCGGCGCCCTGATCGGCCTCATCTTCTGGGTGGACGTGCTGGCCATCATCACCTTGCTCGGCGTCCGGTTCAACAAGGCGATCTACCTCTGGAGAGGCAAGGTGATCCAGCCGTACGAGTACGCCGCCCCGGTCACCGAGTTGCCCGACGTGGAGAGCACGGCTGCCGGGCGCGACCGGTCGGGAACCCCACCCGGGGCCGTCTAGGGGAACCCGGTCCTGCGCGGCGGTGGCCGCTGCGCGGCCGCCGCTTGCAAGATGTGGAAGCCTCTTCCATACTGAGGCCGAGTTCTGCGCCATAGTCCCGCACCGAAAGGAGACGCACGTATGAAGTGGAGGGGATGGGCGGCGATCGGAGCCATCCTGATGATGGTAGCCGGCGCCTTCCAGATAATCTCGGGCATCTATGGCCTGTTCAACGACGAGTGGGTGGTCCTGGGATACAGCGGTTACTTCCTCGTGGATGTCACCGGTCTGGCCGTCTGGACGCTCCTCATCGGAGTGGTACTCCTGCTCGGCGGCATGGCGGTCGTACAGGGCTCCACCTTGGGACGTATCATCGGCGTGATAGCCGCTTCGCTGGCCATCATCTCGCAGCTCTTCATGATCCCGGTGCACCCGGTCTGGTCGATCGTCCTGATCGTGCTCTACGTCATGGCACTGATCGGATTCGTCGTCGTCAAAGGGCCGATGGAGACCAACGAGCAGCAAGTGGTGAAGGCCGCTGAGGAGAAGGCGGCTGCAGCGGAACCGCCACAAGCCGCTCCGCCTGCGAGCGAATAGGTAGTCGACCGCACACTTGATCGAGACCAGCGGCCCGCCGGTCCCGTGGGGAACGGCGGGCCGCTCCGTCTTGCCGGAGCGCGGATCGGGAACCGATCCAGCGTCCTCGGCCGTCGCTGGAGAGACGGAAGGCTACGAAAGAACAGGATAAACGTGGATAATCTCGAGCTCCGGGCGGTCGGCGCGAAGCGGATCGCCCTTTTCGCGGGCGGCTGTGCGGCGTTGGTGCTCGCCGTCGTGGGCGCGATCCTTCCCGTGATGCCCACGACCCCGTTCATCATTGTGGCGGTCTACTGCTTCGCCCGCAGTTCGACGCGGTGTCACGCTTGGCTGACGGAGAACCGATTCTTCGGACGGTTTGTTGCCCAGGTCGTGCAGGGTCGGTCGTCTTTCCTGGCGGACCAAGACGGCTCTCATCGCGTCGTGTTGGCTCACCGCTGTTCTATCCGCCGTCTTTCTTGCCCCCAACCTCCCCGTGAGGCTTTCAGGCCTCGGTATCGCCGCAGGCATGACGGCCTACATGCTCCTGCGGGAGCGGAAGCAGCCGCGACCAGAGGCCGTTCGAGGAAGGTCCTCCCCGAGATAGCGCGAACTATTCCCCTTGCACAGGCTTTGGATGATGCACCCCGGGCCGCGCTATCTGTCGCAGCACATGCAAGGAGGATCGAAGATGATGGGGAACATGAGCGGCAACAGGACGGCTCCCTGGGTGATGCTGGGAGCTCTCCTCATGGTCATCACGGGAGGATTCAAGTTCATCGCCGGGATCATCGGCCTTGGCGAGGATCAGTTCCTGGTGAACGGCTACGACGGCTACTACCTGGTCGATGTGACCGGCCTGGCGATCTGGTGGCTGCTCGTTGGCCTGCTGCTGATGACGGGCGGTGTGGCCGCCATCCAGGGTAAGACCTGGGGGTACGTGGTGGGGATCGTTGCCGCCGCCGTCGCGACGATCTCCGAGTTCTTCTCGATCCCATACACCCCGATCTGGTCGATCATCATGATCGCCATCTACATCGGCGTACTCATGGCCTTCGTGAAGGCGCCCGCTGCAAATAAGTAGCGCGCCTCCGAAAGCGTGAAAAGACGGCCCCCCGGTGGTCAGGATGGACCACCGGGGGGCCGTTTCTTGCTGAGGGGATGAGCAGTACCCGCCCGGGCTACCCTTGCCGGCGGACCGCTATCATGCCGCCGCCGCCGGAACGTCGTCCCCGGCGTCGCCTTTGCGCTGCTTTCGCTTGCCGAGTTCTCGCACCGGCGTGCCCATGAGGTTGGATAGCGTCTGAGTGCTCTCGAAGGAATCGAAGAAGAGCAGCTTCACCGCCAGCATGAGCGGTACCGACATCAGTGCTCCCAGCCCGCCGAGGACCCATCCCCAGAAGAACACGGAAAGGAAGACGGTCAGGGTGCTCAGGCCCACGCTCTTCCCCATGATCTTGGGAGAGAAGTAGTTGTCGACGATGGTGTTGATAACGATGACGATGATGACCACTAGCGCGGCACGCCCGAAGCCGAACTCCAGCAAGGTGATGAAGAACACAGGGATGACCGAGAGCATGAACCCGATATTGGGGATGAAGCTGAGCACGAAGAAGAGCAATCCCCACACCAGAGCGAAGTCGACGCCGAACAGGTAGTAGATGATGGTCACGAGGACGGCTACCAACGCACTCAGCCACCCTTTGGTGAACAGGAACGTCTTGACGGAGTCGCCGAAATTCGCGAAGGACCGGGCGACTCGCTCGTTCATCTTTATGTCTTCAGTGAGTCTCCTGGGGAGCGCATAAGCCTCAGCGACCATGAAGAGAAGAAGCAGGATGATCCAGAAGATGCTGCCCATGACGTCGACTATGCCGGAGAGAAGCCCCTTGACCGCGTCGACCGCGGCTTCAGGGCTGAGCGAACCGCTGGTGAGGCCGCTGATGTCGATCCCCTTCTCGGCGAACCATGCGGTCACGTTCGCCTCCATCTCCTCGAGGTTCTCCTGATAGACGGGCATCTTCTCGTCCAACTGCATGACCGCCGAGAGCATGATGAGCATGAACAATGTCACGGCGGCGACCATGACGACCGCGACGATGACGATGCACAGCCAGGGGGCCATCCCCCTGCGCCGCATCCAAGCGAGAGCGGGGCTCGCCCCCATGGTGAGGAAGAGCGCGAGGAGTAACGGGTTGAGGATGTCGGCCGAAAACTTCATCGCGTAGATGATGCCCGCGGTAAGGGCGATGGGAAGAAGCAGGCGCACGGGGCCGCTGAGTCCTCCGTATTTGTGGTGGACCCGGGTCTCGGTGGGTCCGGCTGCGGAGTCGTCGACCTTCGTGGCGGCCGTCTCGGAGGCAGGAGCGGTGGGAGCGCTCGCCCCGACGGGGGGGCTTACCTGAGCTGAATCGTCCTGACTCATATGGTCTCGCTTCCTCCCTTCGCACTTACGGGATAACCACAGTTCGCGTGTAGCCGACCACGGTCTAGGGGATATCAATAGAGGTTGACAGTACCACAAAGGTTCAGCGTGGTGCAGGCGCGAAAGTGGGCCTTTTGGGCCGTATCTGCTACGCTACGGGTCATCCACGCGCCATGGCGAGAGGAGCGAAGTGGTGTCTCCTGCAGACGCGAAACGGGGCGCGAGCATCGACAATGCAGGTCGGCTTGTGCCTACATCAGGCAGCGATGCACCCGCGATCCTCAGCGACGAGGAGAAGAAGGTGCTCGACCTGCTGGTCTCGTGTGGCGCGGCGCGGACGCCCGCGCAGCTGGCGACGGGCTGTGGACTCGAGAGGGAGCAGGCGGCGCGGGCTCTGGATGGTCTGCGGGCTAAGGGCCTGGTCACCCCCTTGAACACCCTCGTCGAGAGCTATGTCGCACGGTTCCCGGGCATCGAGGTCTGAGGAGCCCTACATCCCTATGGATGCGTGACCCCGACCAGAGAGTAGACAACGGCCACGGACGGAAGGAGACCGGTATGGGTTTTGGAAAGGCAGTCCTTGCGGCGTTCATAGGGGGCGTTCTGGCGGGAGTCTTCCTGCTCGCCTACCGAGCCTCACAGGAGACCGAGAAGAGCATACCGGCTTCGCTGGTCGACGTGCCGGCGGAGGCGAAGAAGGTCTATGTCGACGTCAAGGCCAAGGCCACCGATGCCGTCAAGCGCGTGCGTGAAAGCGTCCCTGAGGAAGACGCAGGTGAGACGGATTGGCCGGAGAGCGGCTACGTAACGGGCGGCTCCGTCGAGGTGTGACGGTCTGACCCGCCGAGAAGGTGAAGCGGCGAGGCCCTGCGGGGCCTCGCCGCTCTTTCTTTGGGGCTCAGGAGAGCTTGGCCTTCTGCCGGGCGTATTCCTCGTCGGTGAGGTGGCCTGCATCATGCAGTCGGGCAAGCGTCTCGAGTTGCTGAGCGGCGCTCTGTCCCGCAGACCCCTCCGGGAGCGCCGTGACTTCCGGCGCGGCCGCCCTGGGACGGCGCCAGAGGTAGATCACCGTGCCGATGAGCGGGATGAAGATCACCAGGATGAACCATCCCGCCTTAGCCTTGCCTGACAGGTCATGCCTGCGGAAGATGTCCCAGATGGAGATGGACCAGGTGAGGAACAGTCCTATCCAGATGACCAAGAGAAAGAAGAAGGCCAAGAAACTCAGCCCGGATGTCTCGTACATATCGATCCTCCCCGATCGCCGTTGTCGTTCACCGTTGTTGTCTGCCCCTCGTCGCATCATACCAATGCGACCCTAGAACGCAAGCCGTGCCGCCTGGCCCTTGCAGGAGACAGGCCTGCATGGTAGTAGAAGAGATGGATCAGTAATCGAATCGATGAGGGGGTAGAAGATGGAAGAAGTCTCAAGGGCGTGGGGCTGGGCGCTGTTCTTCGGCATCTTGACGCTCGTCCTAGGGATCCTGGTGATGGTGTGGCCGAGCGAGACGCTCAAGGTCCTCACCATCCTCTTCGCGCTGCAGTTGTTCGTCATGGGTATCTATTCGTTGGTCAAGAGTTTCTCCGCCGCGAACCAACACAAGGTGTGGACGGTGTTTCTCGGCATCTTCTCGATCATCGTCGCGGTGATCATCATTCGGAACATCACCACCACCATCGCGGTAGTCGGCTTCATCCTCGGCCTCTACTGGATAATCCACGGCATCATCCAGTTCGTCATGTCTGTCGGCGACAAGACCTATCCGGCGCGGGGCTGGACCATCTTCATGTCGATCATCTCCGTCATAGCCGGGATCGTCGTGGTCGCCTGGCCACTCTCGTCTCTGACAGCACTGGCTTGGCTGCTCGGGATATGGTTTGTCGTTCTGGGCATCCTCGGCATCATCCTCGCTTTCGTTGTGAGGAGCGAAGAGAAGAAGGCTCTCAAAGCTGCTTGACGTAATCCGTCCAATTGAGAGGGGGTCGCGGTGAACGACGCCACACAGGCCGACACCACGCAGACCGATGCGGCGAGTGTCGACCAGCAGACGATTGCGGCGCCGGCCGCGCCCCCCGCTCGTGGACCTCGCTGGCGGCGGGTCCTTTGCTGGATATTCCTGGTCCTCGGTCTGATCCTGCTGCCGCTTGCGGTGACGGGAGGCTGGGTCCGCGGGAACATCTTCGACACCGATGGGTTCGTGAACATGGTCGGCCCCCTTGCTGAAGACCCCGCCATCCAAGACCAGGTCGCTACCTCGCTTACCAACCAGATCTTCAATGCTCTCGACCTCGACACTCGTCTCCAGAATGTGCTCCCCGACAGGCTCGGGTTCCTGGCCGGGCCGGTGGAGGATCGGGTGAAGGACTGGACCCTTCAGGGAGCGCAGTCTCTGGTCGCCACCGACCAGTTCGCCGACATCTGGACCAAGGCATTGACACTGGTGCACGGTGCCATCGTGGGCTTCTTGAACGGGACGGGCAACGTGTACCTCGGTGAAGACGGCACGATCACCCTCGACCTGAGCCCCCTTTCCACCCGCCTGGTCGACAGGCTTGCCCAGGCTGGGGTGGAGATATCGCCCGAGGAGCGACCGATACTGGCTACCGGCCAGGTCCCGGTAGCCCAGGTGGCCGGCCTCGAGAAGGTCAAAGGACTGCTCAACTTCGTCAACACCCTGTTCATCGTCCTGCCCATCCTGGCCGTTCTCCTGCTCGCCGGCTCGGTGGCGGTAGCGGTGCGGCGGCAGAAGGCGGCGGTCCGGGTAGGTATCGGCATGATGATCAGCATGGCCATCTTCGTCATTCTCATCGCCGTCGGTCGCATGGTGTTCATGGACGCCACGACCGGTGCGGGCATCACTGAGGAAGCCGCCGGTGCTCTCTGGGGCGCGCTGACGATCGCGCTGCGCGCGTCCGCCTGGGGTCTGTTCGTGGTCGGCTTGCTGCTGCTGGTCCACCCATACATCGTACGGGTCTTCCGCGGTAGCACCATGGAGCGCGCCGCCACCGGTGCGGCGGGACGCGGATGGGATACGGGCCCAGTCGGCCGGTTCATCGCCCGCTACCGCGTAGTGCTGTCTCTGGTGGTGCTGGTCATCGGGTTCCTGGCGCTGGTGTTGTCCGGCGGTCCTCCGGTGTGGGCGATCGTCCTGACGGCAGTGCTTGTGATCGTGGTGGACGCGATCATCTTCTTCTTGGCCAGGTTGAGCGAGCTGGCCACCAAGGAACGGGCCGAGGTCATCGACGGCTCGGCCTGAGGCATAGGCCGGGGGCATATGGATCAGCCTGACGTCGAAGTCGTGGAACGGTCGCGCAGCCGCCCGCTGGCGCGGCGGCTGCGCAGCGCAGACGACAAGTATGGCCGGGTGCTTGTAGCGATCCTCGTGACGCTGATCGTCATGGGGGCCGTGTCCCAGTATTCGATCGGACACCTTCTCATCCCGCTGCTGTTTCTGGGGATCTTCTTCCTTACCATGCTCACCTCGGGGGTCCCCCGGCGCACCATCCTCCTCTTGACTGTCGTGATCCCCGTCGTCCTCGCGGTGGCAGGGATCGCCAGCGTCTCCAAGCTGGGCACCGCCATAGGCGCTCTTTCACCGCTGGTCTCCACCGCGCTGGTCATCGCCTGCGTCTTCTTCATCTTTCGGCGGCTTGCCACGCACCAGAGGATCTCTCGACGCACGGTGATGGGCTCGCTATGCGTCTATCTCTTCGGCGCGATGCTGTTCTCCATGGTGTACAACATCATTGCGGAGATCAGCGGCGTGCCGTTCTTCGTACAGACCGACCTCCCGTCGGCGCTCGACTACATCTACTTCAGTTTCATAACCATGGCGACAGTCGGTTTCGGCGACTTCACTCCGGCCACAGATGTGGGGAAGATGGCCGTGGTCGTGGAGGCGATCACTGGGCAGTTGTACCTGGTCGTCGTCGTCGCCCTGTTCGTGAGCAGGATCGGGCAGAGGCGTCGTTCTGGCTACATCGGAGAGACTGGGGATATGGTGACGACATGGGGAGCGACCTTTCGCCCGAGGACTGACGGTCGCGTCTGCTGGCGTGCCTCCCGGCGGAAGTGCTCGTCTGCTACCATGCGGTTCAGCAACCTGCCGGAAGCACGAGAGGCGCAATCATGACTGATCCCCAAACCCCGTCCGGTTCTCGTCATACGACGGCCGCTCTCTGGCGACGCGTGGCTAGCGGCGTCGTCCGGCTGATACTGATCGTTCTGATCCAGGCGCTTGTCCTCTGGCTGGTGGCGCGTGTCTTGACAGGAGTCGAGATCACCGGCTACGGCACCCCTATCGGGGTGTCGATCGCGATGCTCATCGCCATGTTCCTGGTGTGGCCGCTTTTCATCCGGCTCTTCTTCAAGCTGGTCATCTGGACGGCCGGTCTTGTGACCGTCGTGGTGAACGGGTTCATCGTGATGGTGGCGAGCTGGCTGTCTCCGGGGCTCTACGTGCAGAACTTCGGTTGGGCCGTTCTTTACTCCTTGATCGTCACTATCATCCTCACGGCCCTGCTGGGGTTCATTTCCTTCGAAGATGCGGGGACATTCAGGAGGATCGTCTTGCGGCGGTACCGCCAGGGGATCGATCCAGGGGTGATGGGGAAACCGGGGATCATCTTCCTCGAGATCGATGGTCTCGCATATGACGCGCTTGTTCGGGCCATGGAAAAGGGTAAGGCGCCGACAATCCGTAAGTGGATCGAATCCGGGTCGCACACTCTCGCGCCCTGGGAGACCGATCTCTCCTCACAGACGAGCGCTTCTCAGGCCGGCATCCTCCACGGCGACAACAGCGAGATACCGGCGTTCCGCTGGTTCGACAAGGCTCAGGGAAAGGTCTTGGTGTCCAGCAACCTCCAGGTCCTGGGGCCCTTCGAGAAAGCCCACTCCGACGGCAACGGCCTGCTGGCTCACGGCGGCACGGCCCGGGCCAGCATGCTGTCCGGCGACGCCGACGAGGTCATGCTGGTAGCGAGCAGGCTGAGCGAGGAGAAAGGGGAGAGCTACCGCTCCTTCTTCTCCTCGCCCCTCAGCTTCACGCACACGGTCATGCTGTTCATCTGGGAGATGCTGCTGGAGACCGGGGCCAAGTGGTCGCAGCGGATCCGCAAAGAGGAGCCCAAGATCCATCGGCATTTCAAGTACACGGTCCTCAGGGCGGGCATGACTGTCGCTCTGCGCGACCTGAGCCTTAACGGCGTGGTCGGGGATATGTTGCGCGGCGCTCCCTACTGCTACGTGACCCTGGCCGGCTACGATGAGGTGGCCCACCATTCCGGGCTCGATCGACACGACACGCTCACCGTGCTTCGCAAGATCGACTCTCGCATCCACAGCCTCACGAACCTGGCCAAGATCGCCCCGCGGGACTACCGTTTCGTGATTCTGTCCGACCACGGCCAGACCATGGGAGCGACCTTCAAGCAGCGTTACGGCTACGATCTGGAGGAGCTGGTCCGAACCTCGGTGTCGCCGGGTACCACGGTCGGTGGGCCCAGCACCTACGCGGAGAGCGGCGCGGGCGCCGGCGTGGCCGAGGGGCAGAGCGACTGGGAGCATGTATCTACCGTCGATGCGGCGGCGCAGGAGTCGGGGATGGCCAAGGGACGGATAGGAAGCCGACTGCGCAAGCGCCTCCGGGCCGGCGACGCGGTGCCCACGTCGATGACGGACCTGGTGGTCATGGCCTCGGGGAACCTGGGCATCATCTCCTTCACGGGTCCCAAGCACCGTGTAACGCTCGAGGAGATCGAACGGGATCAGCCTGAGCTCATCGACAAGCTCGTCTCTCACCCCGGGGTCGGATTCGTGATGGTGGCGGCCTCTGCGGACGGAGACGACGGGCAGGACACCGTGATCATCGGTGGAGAAGGCCGGCGCTACCTGAACGATGACCGCGTCGTCGGCAAGGATCCTCTGGAGGGCTTCGGACCCAACGCGGCTCGACACGCCCGCCGTACCACCTCGTTCGGCAACTGCCCAGATCTTCTGGTGATGAGCACATACTGGGCCGCAACCGATGAGAACGCCGCTTTCGAGGAATTGGTCGGCAATCACGGGGGCTTGGGAGGGGAACAGACCCACCCGTTCGTGCTCTTCCCCTCGGAGTGGGAGCTGGACGAGAAGGAGCTGATCGGGGCGGAGTCCGTGTACCGGAATCTCAAGCGCTGGACGGCGGTGACCGGCTAGGCTTCGTGTGACGGCCTGCCGCCGCGTGGGGTGGGTCCCTTCTCGAGCGAACGGGGGCAGAATGGCTTCAACAAAGGCGGACAGCCAGCTACTGCCGACGAGCCGGGCCTCGAGGAGCCCGCGCTCCGCGGGTATTGCCGGCCTGCTTTTCGCCATCTTGTTCGCGGTCAGCGTGACCATCCTCTACCTCTCGGTTGGAAATGCAGGAACGGACACCGGGGAGTGGCTGCCCGGCAAGATAAGCTGGGTGCGCTTCGCAGTGGGCCTGATGCCCTTTGCCGGCATCTTCTTCCTCTGGTTTGTCGGAGTCGTGCGCGCCCGTTTGGGGCGTTTCGAGGATCAGTTCTTCGCCACGGTGTTCCTGGGCAGCGGACTGATATTCCTGGCCATGGTGTTCGTGGCCATGAGCCTCGCCGGAGCGATTCTCGTGGGGTATGCCCGCGACCCTGCCGGTTTTGCGGCCAGCCCCACGTATTACTTCGCCCGCGACACGATCGGGCAGATCTTCGGCGTCTACGCCCTGCGCATGGCCGGGGTGTTCCTCATCTCTCAGGCCACTCTGTGGCTGCGGACAAAGGTGATGCCGCGCTGGCTCGTCTTCGTCACCTATCCCGTCAGCCTGCTTCTGCTGTTCGGCTTTTCGCAGTCCTTCTGGGTCATCCTCGTCTTCCCGGCCTGGGTCTTCCTGGTGAGCACGTACGTACTGGTCGCCAGCTTCTACTTTGAGAGACACGGTGCTGCGGATGCAGCGTCGCCGCAAGCGGCCGGAGCGACGGACGCGCCGCCCGGGGTGGATGCCGAGGACAAGTCCCGGCCTCAGTCGTCCGCGTAGGAACTGGGGGAAGCGATCCCGTGGCGGGTCTTGACCACTTGAGTCACTTCCAGCTCGGGGCTCCCAGGAGCGAATCTGGCGCTCCTCGAGCCGTACCATGCCGCTACCGGTCCCGCCGACAGGCCGTGCAGGATCACGCTGAGAAGGATGGTCCACCCCGCGGTCGCGACGAGCATCGATGTCTCGACGCCTGCCTCGTCGAGTGACTGAAGCGAGAGGATCAGGAACACGACGCTCGCCAGTCCGCGCGGCCCGAACCATCCGATGAAGAGCAAGGTCGACCAATGCATCTTCTTGCCCAGCAAGGAGATGGCCACTGCCAGCATGCGCACCACGGTAAGGCTGACCAGCGCGTAGACGATGGGCTGCCACGAGAGGTCGTCAGATATAAGGATCGGGGCGATTGTCGCTCCGAAGATGTACCACACGGCAAAGGTCATCAACACGCCGGCCTTTTCCGTATACCTGACAGCTTCGGCGGCGCCCTGGCGGTTCACGGCGCCGAAAGCCATGCCGCCGACGAACGCGGCGATGAAGCCGTTGCCCTCCAGAGCGACAGCCCCCCCATACGCAAGAAGCGCGAAGGACAGCCCGGCGAATTGTCGTGAAGCCGCCGAAGACCATTGGTGGCGGGCCGAGAGTTGCATGAGCAGGCCCCCAACGGCACCTACCAGGATTCCGATCCCCAACCCGATGAGGAGCTCCTCGATCGCGGTCACCATCGGGTGCTCCAGGGTGCTCGCTTCTGCGATGGCAACGCCGATGAAGATGGTCACCACGGGAGTGGCCACGCCATCGTTGAGTCCACTTTCGACGTTGATCGCCCGCCTGACCCGTTCGGGTACGTTTGGATTCTTGAACATGGCCAGACCGAGAGAGAGGTCGGTCGGGGCCAGGATGGACGCGAGCAGGGCGCAGACCCCAAGGCCCAATGCCGGCAACAGCAGCCAGCCCGAAACGGCGCCGAAGACCACGGCCAGCGGCAGCCCGATGAAGAGGAGGCGCGTGACCACGGAGGCATCCCGGCGGAGAGCGGCCAGGTTGATGCTCGACGCGTCCGAGAAGAGCAACAACGCGAGAGTCACCCCGGTGACGATACGAACGAGCTCTGAACTGGGGCCCCATTCGACGACGGAGGTCACCGTCGGACCCAGGATGAAGCCGAGCACCACGAAGGTGATCGGGCCGGTGATCATCAGGTATTCGAGCCGGGACGCCCCCAGCGCATAGAGCGCGATGAGAGCAAGAAGCAGGAGATAGCCGGTCATGTGGTGGCCGCGACGTACGTCAGTACCGTGACCCCCGATGTGCTTCTGATTGTCAGAGTGTCTCCGTCGATCTGGTAGGTCGCTGCGGTCTGCAGGGCGATGAGGTAATCCGTCTCCTGCTGCATCACAGCGGGAGCACCGGCCTTACGCGTGCTGGATATGGTCCCCACAGTCAGCTTGTCCCCGTCTACCGTGTACCTCCCCGAGTACTGGTTGATCCCCCCGCTGCCGCTCACGTCGCCCTCTCCGTCCTTGGGAGCTGCGAAGGTGGCGTCCACCGTCGGGGTAGGGAGGGCATCCTTCATCGCTCCCGTGACCGCGTACGTGGTCATGACCCACTTGGTGCCCACCAAGGCCAGGTCCTCCTGATCGTCTCCGCATCCCGCGAGTAGGCCGGCAAGCGGGAGTACACAGACTGCCAGTCCTGCGACGAGCGCCAGTCTCCATGGTCTTTTCACCTATCCTCCGTTCTATCGCGGTGCCTGACCCCGGCTTCACTGTAGCAATCTCGCCGCCAGCCTGCATCGGAGTTGCTGCGCGTTATCGGCGGTCGGCTGATAGTGCCGAACATGTCGAAGCCACGCTCTTCCGCGACGCGTGGACCGCAGGCTCTTCCGTAGGATAGAGTGAGCGCACGATGAGCCGGCTCAGACGCTTGAGATTCGACCGCAGGAACATCGGTCCTGACCTGACGTCGGGCCTCGTTTTGGGGACCGTGAGCGTGCCCGATGCGCTCGCGGCCGGCGTGCTGGCAGGCGTCAATCCGCTCTACGCCCTCTACGCGGTCATGCTCTCGACGCCCGTTGGCGCCTTCTTCTCCAGCTCGGCGTTCTTGAGCGTCCAGACCACCAGCGCCATGGCACTGGTGGTGGCAGGTATTCCCACCGTCACCGGGGAGACCCTCGCGTCGGGCGCGGTCTTCATGCTCTCCATACTCACTGGGATCTTCATGCTGGTGGCCGGGTTCCTCAAGTTGGGGCGGCTCATGCGCTTCGTGTCGAACTCGGTGATGGTGGGGTTCATGAACGGGGTGGCTTTGCTGATCATCCTGGGTCAGCTCGCCGATTTCACCGGCTACCGAAGCGATTTCGGCAACCGGGTGCTGCGGGCGATCGATCTCCTGTTCAACCTGACTTACGTGGATCTACCAACGATCACGGTGGGACTGACCACAGTGATCCTCATCGTGGTCCTGGAGAAGACACGGCTTCGCCAGCTGGGCATGGTGGTGGCTCTAGTCGTGGCCTCGCTGCTCCCGTTCCTGTTCAACTGGCAGTCGGTGGCTCAGGTATCGGAGGTCGCGGAAGTCACTCGGGGCCTCCCCACGCCCGCCCTGCCCGACTTCATGATGGTGCCTTCCTTACTCGCTCCCGCCCTCTCCCTGGCCATCATCGGGCTGATCCAAGGTGCGGGCATCAGCCAATCCTACGTGAATCCAGATGGACGCTACCCCAACCCGTCTCGGGACTTCATCGCTCAGGGAGCCGCCAATGTTGCCGCCGGAGTGTTCCGGGGCATGCCGGTGGGTGGCTCCGTCTCTGCAACGGCTCTCATCGTCAACGCCGGGGCGAGGACCCGTTTCGCGAATATCTTCGCCGGGGTGGTGATCGCCCTGATCACGCTGCTCTTCACCGGAGCGGTGGGGAGGCTGGCCATGCCTTCGCTCGCGGGCCTGCTGATCGTCATCGGTTTCCGGACCCTCAAGCCCGTCAGCGTGATGATGGTGTGGCGCACGGGAAACATCCAGCGCGTGGTCATGGTCATCACGTTCGTGCTGGTGCTGATCATCCCTCTTGAGTACGCGGTGCTCGCCGGAGTGGCCCTATCCGTCGTCCTTTACACTGTGCGCCAATCGAACCGGGTCGCCGTGAAGGAATGGAAGCTCAAGGAAGGGGTCCTGCCTCTGGAGCAAGACCCGCCTGCGACCGTCCTTCCCTACAGCATCACGGTGCTTGTCCCATACGGCAGTCTCTTCTACGCGGCCGCTCCGGTGCTGGAGGACAAGCTCCCCACCATCGACGAGAAGACCCAACACGCCGTGGTCATCCTCAATCTTCGAGGGAGAGACGAGCTCGGTAGCACATTCATGAAGATGGTCGAGCGATACGCAGCCGACCTCAGGGAGCACGAGAGTCGGCTCATGCTCGCCGAAGTCGACCCCTCGGTCAGGGAGCAGCTGGCTCGTGCCGGGATGGTCGACTCCGTCTCCCGCAAGAACATCTTCCTCGAGATCGAACAGGTCGGGCAGTCGCTCTACGACGCCTACGCCACGGCCGAAGACTGGATAGCTCAGCGCAAAGCCGCGGCCCAAGTCTCCACCTAGCGCATACCACCCCCAGAGGCGTCCTGTAGCTGTTCGAGGACCCGGTCGAGGTTAAACGAGGCCGGCTTCTGCCTGGGCGGGAACTGGATCAACGACTGGATCTGCTGTGCAACGAGCGCCTGAGTCCCGTACAGAAGATACGCGTGGTCGATCAGCCAGTCGTAGTAGGTATTGGAGTCCTGGTCCGCCCGTTCGAAGGGGTCGCGGCGCAGGTGAAACATCTTGGGGATCCTCAGCGGCACGAAGGGCTCGGCCCAGCAGGCCAGCTGCCTCGCCCGCTGCTCCATGAAGACGAGTTTCCAGTCGTTGTGACGCACCGCCACGAGCTGGCCGTCGTCGTTGATGTAGAAGAACGACTGCCGAGGGCTTTCATCCGTCTCGCCGGTAAGGTACGAGAGCATGTTCAGACCGTCGATGTGGACCTTGAAGGTCTTGGCACCGGCCGCGTGTCCCTTGAGCAACTTGTCGCTGACCTCCGGCTCCCCGGCCGCAGCCAATAACGTGGGCAGCCAGTCCTGGTGCGATACGATGCCGTTGAGCGTCTTGCCGGCGGGGAACTTGCCGGGCCAGCGCACGAAGGCCGGCACGCGCCAGCCGCCTTCCCAGTTGGTGTTCTTCTCGCTGCGGAACGGCGTGATGGCACCGTCCGGCCAGGTGTTGAAGTGGGGACCGTTGTCGGTGGAGTACATCACGATGGTATCGTCGGCGATGCCCAGCTCGTCCAGCTTGTCCAGCATCTGGCCGACCAGCTCGTCGTGGGCCACCATCACGTCGTTGTAGATGCCCTGCCCGCTCTTGCCCAGATGCTTCTCGGCCGGATGCGTGCGGAAGTGCATGGCTGTCGCATTCCACCAGAGGAAGAACGGCCTACCTGACCTGCTCGTCTCCTCCATGAAGGCGAGTGCGCGTTCGGTGACCTCTTCGTCGATGGTCTCCATGCGCTTCTTGGTGAGCGGCCCGGTGTCTTCCATCCGCCCGTCGGCGTAACTGTGGATGACGCCCCGCGGCGCGAAACGCTGACGGAACGCCGGGTCTTTGGGGTAGTCGGGGCTCTCGGGCTCCTCTTCGGCGTTCAGGTGATAGAGGTTGCCGAAGAACTCGTCGAAGCCGTGATTGGTGGGCAGGAACTCGTCCTTGTCCCCCAGGTGGTTCTTGCCGAACTGGCCGGTGACATAGCCCAGGGGCTTCAACAGCTCGGCGATGGTGGGATCCTCAGGGCGCAGGCCGATGTCGGCCCCCGGCATGCCCACCTTGGTCAGCCCGGTGCGGATGGGATTCTGCCCGGTGATGAACGCTGCCCGACCAGCGGTGCAACTCTGCTGGCCGTAGTAGTCGGTGAAGGACAAGCCCTCCTCGGCCACCCGGTCGATATTGGGCGTGCGGTAACCCATCTGGCCGCGGTTGTTGTAGCTGATATTCCACCAGCCGATGTCATCTCCCCACAGGATGAGGATGTTGGGCTGCTTCCAGTCTGCCATGGGGATCCCCTTTGCCGAGTCGAAGGGACGCATCGTCGCCGAACTCACGTTACACCTTCGGGGCCGCGATTCGTACCCGTCCGGGTCTCGACGCAGGATAGTCGCTCGGACGCGTTGTATTGGGTGCTTGCAGGCTACCGAGCAAGGAGAACTCATGAGCCCAGAACGCGAGGCGCCAGTCCCGGCCTCCGCAGGCGTCACCCCCGAAGTCGAGGCGCCGCCCGAGTGGGAGATACTCGAACAATCCGCGGACGCGGCAGACGCCCCCGACGGTCCGTCCAAAGCCCGGAGGTTCACCATCCTCTACAAGGGTCTGGCGGGCCGTCCGAGCGGTCTCCTGCTGGCTCTCGCGTGCGCCACCATCGTCATCTACGGCATGCGCTCTGCGCGGTCGATCCTCGCCCCCATCCTGCTGGCCATGTTCATCGTCATGGGTCTGAGCCCGATCCTGCAGTGGCTCAAGCGTAAGGGGACGCCCCCCTGGGCTGCCATCGTCATCGTGATGGTCGGCTTCCTGGTGGCGGCAGCCCTCCTTGTGGTCATCATCGCCATCTCTCTTGCCCAGATCAATTCCAAAGTGCCCGTCTATCAGGAGAGCTTGGCTCAGATCGCCTCCACCGTCCAGACCTGGTTCGGGGAGCGGGGCATCGACGTGAGCGGGATCACCGGCAACATCCTGAGGCCGGACAAGATCATGGGCTGGGTGACGTCATCCGTCAGGGTGCTGATCTCGCTGCTCACGAACGCCTTCCTCCTCATCCTGATCGTCGCGTTCATGATCGCCGAGGTGTATTCGTTCCCGCGCAAGATGCATGCCCGGGTCCAACTGGGTCCGGCTCTGGGCAGGGCCTTCGACAACTTCGCGGGAGTGACACGCACCTTCCTTTTCACTCTCACCTGGCTCAACGCCCTCACGGCCATCTTCACTGCGGTCGTGTACTACGCGTTCGGGGTCGATTTCGCCCTGCTTTGGGCCATGATGTTCTTCCTCTTGAGCTTCATCCCGAACATCGGCTTCGTGCTGTCGGTGATCCCCCCGTTCTTTGTCACCCTTCTCGAGTCGGGCTTCACCCGGGCGGCCATCGTGGTGGCCATCGTGATCGTCATCAACGGCCTGGTGAACAACGCCATCGCTCCCCGGTTCATGGGGCAGAGGACGGGACTCTCGACCCTGGCTGTGTTCCTATCCCTTGTCCTCTGGGCGTGGATCCTGGGGCCGATCGGTGCCCTGATGTCGGTGCCGCTCATGCTGATGGTGAAGCTGCTCTTCCTGGACACCTACGACAGTACGCGCCCGATGTCGGCCCTCATCAGCCCCCTGCCGCGGGCGAAGCTGCCCCAGAGCGACCAGACGTCCGCCGAGTCCAACGGCCAGGAGTAGTCACCCGAGAGGAGCAGCGATATGGGTTCGGCTGTCATCGGTCTGCTGCCGCTGATCGTCGCCGCGGCACTCATGCCGATGTGGGGGTTCATCACCCTCCTGCTGCTGCCGACCGAAGGAGGTCTGGCCAAGGCGCTGGCTTTCGCCGCCGGGGCTACCGTCGTTCGGCTGGCCCAGGGGGTTGTGTTCGGCTATCTGCTGGCCCCGCTTGACTCGGGCGGTGGTGATGGCTCGGAGCCGGTCGTCTCGGCTCTACTGGTGCTTCTGGGATTCCTGCTGTTCGTCGCCGCGTTTCTCAAACTGCGGAAGCAGGCCGACCCGGACGATCCTTCCCCCATGTGGATGGGACGCGTTCAAGGGATGTCGGCCCTCTCCGCGTTGGGAGCCGGCGCCCTTCTTGTTCTGATAGCCACCAAGCAGTGGGTGCTGACAATCTCTGCCGTCGGCGTGGTGAGCGAAGCCGATATGGGTCTGGCAGGCAGTGTCGCCGCTTTCCTCATATACGTCATCGCCGCTCAACTGCAGATCTTCATCCCGATAGTCATCTGCGTCGTGATGCCCGGGCGGTCGACGAAGCTCCTCGGCGCGGCCAGCCAATGGCTCGGGAGCCACAGCCGCCCGATCACGGTCACGCTCTCAGTTGTCTTTGGCGCCTTCTTCCTCTGGAGAGGGATCGGCGGACTCATCTAGCGCCGAGGCGATGGGCGCGCGCAACGCCTACGCCGGGGCGCCCGGTCCCATGGGGATCCCAAGGACGTACCAGAGTATGAAGAACACTATCCACACCACCGTCATGATCAGGAAATAGGGCAGCATGAGGGCGATGACGGTGCCGATACCCGAGTTGCGGTCGTAACGCGCCGCGAATACGACGATCAACGGGAAGTACGCCATGATCGGCGTGAAGATGTTCATCGGCGAGTCGGCGACCCGGTAGGCGGCCAACACCGACTGTGGCTCGATCCCCAGCCGGAGGAAGAGCGGGATGAAGATGGGGGCGAGCAGCGCCCACTTGGCGATGGCCTGCGGCATGATGATGCCCACCACGAGGGTGATCAGCATGGCCAGGACGAGCAGTCCGACGTCGCCGATGCTCAGACCCTCCAGCAGGTCGCCGAGACTCACGGCGATGATCTGGGGGATGTTCGAGTAGTTGAAATAGGCGATGAACTGCGCGATGAGCAGGAACAGGAAGAGCAGCCCGGCCAGCCCCGCCCAGCCCTTGGTGATCAGCTTTATCCCGTCGGTGGCGTTCTTGACGGTCCCGGTGGCCTTGCCGTAGCAGGCGCCGGCGACGAGGAACACGATGGAGATGATGACGATCAGGCTGTCCATGAACGGGGACGTGCCGATGATGCTGCCGGTCTCGGGATCGCGCAGCGGGGCGCCCGGTATGAAGGTCAGCAGCGCGACCACCACGATGACACCCAGGATGCCCAGCCCCGCCCAGCGCAGGCCTTTCGACTCCGCCGCCGGGCGAGACCGTCGCGGCGGCGTCCGCTGCGGCCTCGGCCGTTCCGTTGGCGGGGGCCAGGGAGGGGTCGTAGGCGCCGAGTCTCGGCTCGACGATACGTGACGTGATGAACCCCAGGAGAATGGTGAGCAGGATCGTCGACCCGATTCCGAACCACAAGTTGGCAGTGATGTCGATCGAACGGCTGGGATCGACCAGCGCGATGGAATCGTTGGTTATCTCGGTGATCACGGCGTCGGTGGGCGTGATGAGGAAGTTCACGCCGAAGCCTCCGGCGACGCCCGCGAACGCTGCCGCCATGCCGGCGAGCGGGTGGCGTCCCACGCTCATGAAGGCTGCGGCCCCCAGCGGGATGAGCACCAGGTAACCCGCGTCGGAGGCGATGCTGGAGATGATCCCGATGAACACGATGATGTACGTGAGCGAGCGGGGCGACGACACAGCCACGAGCTTGCGGATGAGCGCGCCGATCAGCCCCGAGGCCTCCGCGAGCCCCACTCCGATCATGACGATGAGGATGATGCCCATGGCCGTGAAGCCCATGAAGTTGCTCACGAACGACGTGAAGAGGTAAGCGGACGCCCTCGCCGGTCAGGAGACCCGTATCTCCACGGTCTCCGTGGTCACCTCGTAGGTCCTCGGCGTCCGGCTGCTCGGTGGGCAGTATCTCGATCGGGCGCGGTCGACCCGCCCACGAAGTTCTCCTCAACCGACGACGGGGGTGGGGCGACCACCTCGTAGGTGGCGCTGATGCCGACCCAGTGGAGGATCTGGGAGAGGATGATCACGCCGACGCACGAGCGCGATGAACACGATCGCCGGGTGGGGCACCTTGTTGCCCACCCGCTCGATGAAGCTCAGCACGCGCTGCATCACGCCGGGTCCTTTGGCCTTCTTCTTGGAGCCGTGGCTTCGCTCGAGGGCTCCGTCCCGGGCGGCGTACCCGCAGCACTCATGACCGGACCTCCGTCTTGTAGATCTCAGCGAGGCGCCCGAGCAGGTCGGCCTCCGCCAGGACGGCCTTCTCGAACTCGTCCAGCACCACTCTCTCATTGGGTCCGTGGATGTTGGCGTAGCCGTCGGTGGTGCCCACGAGCAGGATCTCCGCCTGGGGAGCGGCCCGGTTGAGAGCGTTCACCAAAGGAATGGAACCGCCACTGCCCATGAAGACCGTCTCCGCACCCCAGGCCGCCGTCCAGGCCTCCTTCGCAGCCTGATAGACCGGGCTGGAGGTGCGGGCGGCAAAGCCGTTCCCGGTCGGGTCCTGCGTGGACGTCCAGTTGGATGCCGAAGGGCAGCGCATCCCGCAGATGGCGCATCAGCGCTTCCTGCGCCTCCACTGCATCCTGCTCGGGATGCACGCGCAGGTTCATCGATGCCCGGGCGTATGGAGAAACGGAGTTCATCGCCTTGTCCACTGATGCAACGTCGATGCCGGTGACGGTGATGGCCGGCCCCGACCATACGCGTGAGCCCAGGTCCCCGTGCCGATGAGGGGCCGGCCATCCAGGACCTGAGCCAAGGCGCGGAACTCCTCTTCGGTGTTGCCGCCGCCGGTCCACTCTTCACGGAGGAGGCCCTTGACCGCCACGTCGCCGTTGTCGTCGTGCAGCGAGGCCAGCGCCCGTATCAGCGCGAGCAGCGCGTCGGGCGCCGCTCCCCCGTACTGCCCGCTGTGCTTGGCAGACTCGAGGGTCCGCACCTCCACGGTGACGTTCGCCATCCCCCGCAGGGCGACGGTGAGCGTGGGCACGCCCGGCCGCACGCTGCCCATGTCGCCGATGAGCATCACGTCGGCGGCGAACTGCTCCGGGTGCTGCGGAGGACGTAGCGGAAGCAGCACACCGCCTCCGACCTCCTCCTGGCCCTCGATCACGACCTTGATGCCTACGGGAGGCCGCCCCTCCCAGACCCGCAGCGCTCCGGCAAGGGCGACGATGTTGGACTTGGTGTCGGCCGCTCCTCGCCCGAAGATGGCCCCCTCGCGCTCGGTGGGCTCGAAGGGAGGCGAGTGCCACTCCGCCTCATCCCCTGCCGGCACTACGTCGTAGTGACTGTAGAGGAGCACGGTGGGGGCACCGGGAGGCGCGGGGATCTCGGCCAGCACGATCGGCGCCGTGTCGGGCAGCTCGAGTGACTCGACCTGCTCGCAGCCGGCTTCGCGGAAGATCCTCGCCACCGCATCGCGGGCCTGGAGAAGTGCCGGCCGGGTCTTTTCCGGATAGCCGGTCTCCGAGACCGAGGGTATCGCGACCAGGTCCGCCAGCTCACTCCTGAGCAGCGGCATCAGACTCTCGACGCGGCTCCTCCAGGCCGCGAGGCCCACGTGCACCTCCTGCTCCATGACCGCTGGTCATGCCCCGCTCCTTTCTTCCGGTCGTCCCCGCCGGGCAGTCTTGCCCAATTCCGGCCGCCCGCTGGACGGGCTCATCGGCACGGTTGCCCAGAATCCCCAGAATACAGGGACGAGAAACAATCCCGCCAGCCCTCACGGCGCGACAGACGCTCCGTGGCACCTCTTGAACTTCTTGCCGCTTCCGCAGGGACAGGGGTCATTGCGGCCGGCAAGCGCGAACTGTTGCGCACGCTCCTGGGCTGCTCGCTGTTCCTCGCCGGCGAGTATGGCCATGACCTCGGCCGCCGGCCGGCCGCGCTTCAGCAGGTCGGCCATGATCCGCATGGGCTGTCCGCTGTGCTCGAAGAACGCCTTCAGCCCCGCGCAGAGCCAGTTCAGGCCCGGCTCGCCGTCGGCGGTCGTCAGCACCCGGTTCTTGGGGCACTCGCCGTGGCAGGTGAACAGGAAGCGGCACTCGCGGCAGTATCTCGGAAGCGTCTCCGCCTTCGGCCGGCCGAAGGCCCGCTGCTTCTCCGAAGACACCAGCTCGGCCAGCGGCGTCTGGAGGATGTTGCCCAGAAGATGCGCGCGGCTCGACGAAGTGGTCGCAGGAGTAGACGTCGCCGTTGTGCTCCAGCGCCACGCCCTCGCCGCAGCGGGCTGCAGGATGCACAGCGGTCGAACGGCCCGTACACGTAGGACGGCCAGCACGCCGTCGAAGAACAGGACGAACATCTTCCCCACGTCCCGGCGGACCCATTCGTCGAAGATCTCGATCAGGAACCGGCCGTACTGCCGGCCGTCGACGGAGCGGTCGGTGACCGCCGTCCCTTCCTGGTTGCCCGGTTCGTTGTCGCGCTCGACGATGGGGATGAACTGGAGGTAGCGGGCGCCTCAGCTCGTCGCGGAAGAAGCGGTAGACCTCCAGCGGATGCTGGCTGTTCGCGGCGTTGACGGTGCAGAGGATGTTGAACTCCACCTCGTGCTTCTGCATCAGCCGGGCCGCCCGACGACCTTGTCGAAGACCGAGCCGCCCCCTTGTCGCGGCGGTAGGCGTCGTGCAGCTCGCGCGGGCCGTCCAGGCTCAGGCCCACGAGGAAGTCGTTCTCGTGGAGGAACTCGCACCACTCGTCATCGAGCAGGACGCCGTTGGTCTGGAGCGTGTTCTCGATGCGCATGCCCGGCGCGCGCGTACTTCTTCTCGACGGCCACGGCCCGGCGGAAGAAATCCAGCCCCATGAGCGTCGGCTCGCCTCCCTGCCAGGCGATGGTCACTTCGGGGCACCTGGTGCGCCTCGATGGTCTGGCGGATGTAGCTCTCCATCACCTCGTCGGACATGCGGAACGTGCTGTCCGGGTACAGCTGCTCCTTCTTCAGGAAGAAGCAGTAGTCGCAGTCCAGGTTGCAGCGCGCCCCGGTGGGCTTGGCCATGACGTGGAAGGCTTGAAGCGGCTGCGCGTGGGGATCCATGGCTACGATTCTACCTGGCAAAGCGAGGTATCGGGCGCGGACGCCCCGGACTCTAGCGCCCCGCCTCCATGTGGTGGATGACAGTCTCCACGATCTGGTCCACCGGCTGTCCTGCGTCGATCGCCAGCGCATCGGCCGGCTCCTCCAGGTCTTCGAACTGGCTCTGTAGCAGCTCCGCTTTCATGCAGTGTCCAGGGCGCGAGTTCATGCGCGGGAGCACCAAGTCATAGCTGCCTCGCAGGTAGACGATCTCCGTCCCGCAGTTCCCCGCCAGCAACGTCTGGCGGTAGCGCTCCTTGAGCGCGGAGCAGGCCAGCACGCCAGGAGTCCGGCGCGCGAGACACGACGAGATCAGGTCGTGCAGAGTGGCGAGCCAGGGCCGGCGATCTTCGTCCCCGAGCGCGATGCCCGCAGCCATCTTGGCGAGATTCTCCGGTGAATGGAAGTCGTCTGCGTCGTAGAAGTCCCAGCCCAGACGCGACGCAAGCGCCTGGCCCACAGTGGTCTTGCCAGAGCCGGCGACACCCATCACGATCAGGAAACGATGGGGCAAGACGGAGCTGCGACTCATCCCGTCCCAGAGCATCCGGTCGACCTCCAGCAGCGCCTCTCTGGCTGTGAGACCGGCCTCCGTGAGCAGATCTTCGTCGCGGATCGCGAACGCGATGTACCTGAACATGCCGACGGTGAAACGGACGTTGACCGGCCTGATCTCACCGGCCTCCGCCGCCTCCTCGAGCAACGCTGAAAAGCGTTCGATGAACCGATTGGACACGATCTCCCGATACGCCCTTCGCGTCGCCTCGAAATACTCGGTGTCACGGCGGAAAGCGGGAGACAAGGCGCGCAGACCGTCGGCCCCCTCGCGGTAGTAGACCCGCGCCTGCTCGCTGGGCGTGGAACATGCCGCTGCCCGGGCATCGATCCCGGTGAGCAGCTGCTCACCCCACCTTTGCAGCGCGAGGATCACGAGGTCGGTCTTGCTTGGCGCCAGCTTGTAGAGAGTGGCGACGGAACAACGAAGCTCTCGGGCAAGATCGGCCATTTTGAGGTCTGAGAACCCCCGGGCGGCGCAGATGCGCATCACTCCATCGAGTAGTTCTTCTCTGACGGCCGCTCGTGAGTCTCTTCGGCACTCGCTGTCCCTTCCGCAAAGGATCGGGCAGATTCGCGGTCGCCCCGTCTTATCACGAGGCCCGCAACCATTGTACCCGCGCTCAAACAGTACTATATTGGATATCGCAGTACTGGTTTGATTACTCTAACTTCATGGTACTCCTTTCTGGGGTGACGCTGTGAAGAACCCTGTAGGAGCGACAAGGAGCCATCATGAGGGCGCTTGCAGCATTCCCATCCGGTCGTGAAGTCCGACTCGTCGACCATCCGGAGCCGACGGTCGGCGGATCGACCGAAGTCAAGTTGCGCATACTCGAGATCGGCGTTTGTGGTACCGACCGCGAGATCACCTCCTTCGAGTACGGCGAGCCTCCGGACGACTCCCCCTACCTCGTGATCGGGCACGAGGCTCTGGGTGAGGTCATCGAGGTCGGGAGTGGCGTCAGTGGCCTCAGACCCGGTGACCTGGCGGTACCGATGGTCCGCCGGCCTTGCCCGCACGACTGGTGCGGTCCCTGCCGCAACGGTCGCCAGGACTTCTGCATCACCGGCGATTTCACCGAGCGAGGTATCAAGGGCGTTCACGGGTACATGACCGAGTTCGTCGTCGACGAAGAGCGTTACATGGTCAAGGTGCCGCAGGCCTTGCGCGAAGTGGCCGTCCTGCTGGAGCCGCTCACGGTGGCCGAAAAGGCCGCGGAGCAGATCCGGGTCCTCGTGCAGCGGCTACCGGGCGACCTCAAGAACGATCGGAGCAATCTGAACGCAGTGGTGCTCGGAGCCGGCCCCATCGGGCTGCTGGGCGCGATGAAGCTTATCGACGGAGGCTTCAACACCTGGGTCTACTCCATGGACGAGGCCGACAGCCCTAATGTCGGGATCGCCTCCGCCATCGGTGCGCAGTTCGTCTCCGCGGCCGAGTATCGTCCCTCGGCTCTGGCCGAGGTGGTCGGCAACATCAGCCTGATATACGAGGCCACCGGTATCGCCAAGGTCGCCTTTGACGCGCTGAGTGTCCTCGGAGTGAACGGGGTCTTCCTGTCCACCGGTGTGCCGGCCGTTGGGGAGCCCATCGAGATCCACGGCGAGCAGATCATGCGCAACCTCGTGCTCAACAACCAGGTGATGATCGGCACCGTCAATGCCGGCCGCATCTCCTTCGAGGAAGGGCTGGAGGATCTCAGCTCGTTCATGGGGCGCTTCCCTGACGCCGTTCGCGCGCTGATCACGGCCCGGGTGACCCTCGACGACGCCCGCGACGCCGTTCTGTCGCGGGGCGGGATCAAGACCATCGTCACGGTCACGTGAGGCCAGCGGCCTGAGGCATCTGAGAGGAGGTGCGGATGACTTCGTCCTGGATCGATGTCTCGGTGACTCTGCGCACCGGCATGGTCACCTGGCCCGGCGATCCTTCGGTCCGATTCAGCCACGCTTCGAGCATGGAGCGGGGCGACCCGGCCACGGTGTCGCTCCTCGAGATGGGCGCGCATACCGGCACCCACATGGACGCCCCCGCCCACTTCGTGCGCGGTGGCATCGGCATCGACGCGATGCCGCTGGACGCGGCGATCGGTTCTGCGCGAGTGATAGCGATCAGCGACAGCGAGTCCATCAAGGTCGATGAGTTGACAAAGCATTCGATCCGGCGGGGCGAGCGGATACTGTTCAAGACCGCCAACTCCGATCATTGCTGGGACGATGACCGGTTCGTCGAAGACTTCGTTTACCTCTCGGCGCCGGCGGCCCGGTACCTCGCCCAGCGGCAGGTACGGCTGGTCGGGATCGACTATCTCTCTGTCGGCGGTTTCCAGGCCGATGGAGAAGAGGCTCACCAGGCCCTGCTCAACGCCGGCATCTGGGTCATCGAGGGGCTGGACCTGAAAGAGGTCCGGCCTGGTCGCGTGCAGTTGATATGTCTGCCCCTCAAGATCGCCGGAGGCGACGGGGCCCCGGCCCGGGCACTCGTGCGCCAACTCGGCAGACGGCTAGAGCGCCGGATAGCATCGGCATGCGTCAGCGAAGGAGGAACGATTAGTGAAGGTGATCATAGTGGGCGGGGTGGCCGGCGGAGCGTCCTGCGCGGCGCGTCTGCGCCGGCTGGACGAGAAAGCCGAGATCCTTTGGTGGAGCGCGGCCCGTACGTGTCGTACGCGAACTGCGGGTTGCCCTACTACATCGGCGACGTGATCGAGAAGGAAGAGAGCCTCCTGGTGGCCACGGAGCAGACGTTTCGCGCCGTGTTCTCGATCGATTGCCGGACCCGGTGCGAGGTCACCGGCATCTCGACCGAGGACAGGACGGTGGAGCTCAAGAACCACACCACCGGCGAGGTGAGCACCGAGGCGTACGACAAGCTCGTGCTCTCGCCCGGCGCCGCGCCCATCCGTCCGCCGCTGCCCGGCATCGATCTGCCGGGGATCTTCTCGTTGCGGACGGTGCCCGATGCCGCGGAGATCCGGGAGTGGATCGAACGGGGGTCCAGCGTCCTGACCGAGGAGAACAGGTCGTCGACATTCCAGGCGCTGGGCGCGCCGAAGCGGGCGGTCGTGGTCGGCGGTGGCTACATCGGCCTGGAGATGGCGGAGAACCTGACGCACCGCGGGCTGGAAGTGACCATCGTCGAGATGCTCGATCAGGTCATGGCCCCGCTCGATCCGGAATGCGCCCACCTGGTGGAACACCACCTGGAGAAGCACGGAGTCCGCCTTGCCCTGGGTGACGCGGTGGCCGGGTTCGAGCAGACCTCCGCCGGCTCGCTCGAGGTGCTCACGAGATCCGGCAAGAGGCATCGCGGCCGATATCGTGATCCTCGCCATCGGTGTGCGTCCGGAGACGGCGCTCGCCAAGGCGGCGGGACTCGAGATAGGTGAGCGAGGCGGCATCCGTGTCGACGAGCAGATGCGCACGAGCGACCCGGACATCTTCGCAGTCGGCGACGCCGTGGAAGTGAGGGACTACGTCACCGGAGAGTGGTCACTCATCCCCCTCGCCGGCCCGGCGAACCGGCAGGGCCGGATCGCCGCCGACGTGATAGCCGGGCGGGACTCCCGGTTCCGAGGCACGCAGGGCACATCGGTCATCGGGATCTTCGGAGCCACCGTCGCCACGACCGGCGCCAACGAGAAAGTCGCTGGCCCGGTCGGGCCAGACGGACTACGAGAAGATCTACCTCTTCCCGAACTCGCACGCCGGCTACTACCCGGGTGCCAAGACCATCGTGCTCAAAGTGATCTTCCGGAAATCCGACGGGCGGCTCCTGGGGGCGCAAGCACTCGGCCTCGACGGGGTCGAGAAGCGGATCGATGCTCTGGCCGTCGCCATCCAGATGGGCGCGACCGTGTACGACCTGGAGGAGTCGGAGCTCTGTTATGCGCCCCCGTTCGGAAGCGCGAAAGACCCCGTCAACTTTGCGGGGATGGTCGCCGCCGACGTGCTGCGGGGCGACATGCCGCTCGCTCACTGGGCGCAGGTCGAAAGTGAGTTCCTGCTCGATGTGCGTAGTCCGCAGGAACTGGCTGCGGAGCAGGTGGAGGGTGCGGTCAACATACCACTGCCGGAGCTTCGGGCCCGCCTGGGCGAGCTGCCTCGCGACCGCGAGATCCTGGTGATCTGCCGCTCCGCCCAACGCGCCTACTACGCCACGCGCATCCTTCTGCAGAACGGCTTCAAAGCCCGGAATCTCTCCGGGGGCATGATGGCGCGATCGATGCTACGGCCGGGGGGGTGACGCGTCAGCGACCCGTCCGGCACTCTTGGACCTCGACCAAAAGGAGTCACACCATGCTCGACCTTCCACTGGAATATGCCCTGATCGGATTCAAGGACGCCAAGTTCTCGGGAGAGATCATCCCCCAACTCCTCGACTTGGCGCAGCGCGGCATCGTGCGGTTTGTGGACGTCGTCTTCATCGAAAAAGACGCTGACGGCAACACCCGCACCCTCGAACTCAACGACCTCGACCCCGATGTCTACGAGTTGTTCGTCCCCCTGGGCGAGCATGTCTCCAGCCTGTTCACCACCGACGATCTGGAGATCGCGGCGAACAAACTTCCCAACGGTTCGGCAGCCACGCTGTTCCTGTGGGAGAACCTATGGGTCGCCGACCTCCGCAAAGCCATCATGGATGCCGGCGGCGAACTGGTGGAGCGCGCGCAGATCGCTCCCGAGGTAGTCGAGCAGTTCAAACAGGAACACGTCAGCGAATAGGAGGCAGCATCATGTCACCGAGAATCGGACCCAATCCCCCCGGACCTGTCGGCGGCGTCGGTCGCGGACCCAATCCCCCCGGACCCGTCGGCGGCGTCGGTCGCGGACCCAATCCCCCCGGACCTGTCGGCGGCGTCGGTCGCGGACCCAATCCTCCCGGACCTGTCGGCGGCGTAGGCGTTGGCCGGCGCAACGGGGTGGGTCTGTTGCGATAGTCGCGGATCAGCGGCGAACCGACTGCCCCATTTCCCGGAGACCTCAAAAAGAGCGATATTCGAAAGGAACATGACCAGTCAAAGGCAAGAGTATCGACGACGGTGCCGCTGAACTGGAAAGAGGTGTGGTACACCAACTGCCCGCATGGTATCCGCCAACAACGTGGACCAGGAGCTGGGCTGGTGCCGTGAGGAGTACAAGAAGATCGGCGTCGAGTACGCCTACTTCCGCTCCACACCGCGAGAACAACTTGTACCCGCACTATGTTCACAACCTCGACAACCTGGTCCGCTTCGGCGGCCTGTATCCCCCGATCGCCGTCCACGCCGACATCCGCCGCACCGTGCTGCTGGGGGCGACGTGGGTCTACGAGGGTGGGGTGATGCAGGTGCGCGCCCGCGACAAGATCTTCCGGGTGAAGGACCTGAAAGGCAAGAAGATCGGCATCACCAAGAGCCTCAACACCATCAAGAACGACTGGTGGCGCATCCAGGAGCACATGGGCATCGAGAACATCCTGATGCTGAACGACATGACCATGGATGATATTGAGCTTGTCGAGTTCCCCTACCCGGATGACTGGTACGACAAGCCCGAGATGCTTGTGCCGCCGATGAACAACCCGTCGGAGCTGTGGCTGCGCCGTGACCACAAGCACGACTATGCCTTCCGACCATTGGAGAAGGCACTGCTGAACGGGACCGTCGATGCCATCTACAACCAGATGGGACAATTGGGACAGCTCTCGGAGGCCACGGGCGAGATCAAGGCCATCTTCGACCTGTCCAAGCTCCCGGACTGGACGATTCAGGTTGCCAACACCCCGGCTGTCATCACCTGCACCGACGTGATGGCCAAGGAACACCCCGAGCTGGTCGTCGCCTATATGAAAGCCATGATCAAGGTCGGGCGCTGGGCCAACGAGCACAAGCACGCCGCGGCGTTCATCCTCAACCGGCAGACCTTCTACCTGGATGCCGAGCACACCTACGAAGGCATCAAGCACGTCGACATGGTGCCGAGCCTGAGCGCCCAGAACCTGCAAGTGCATCAAGATCGGCAAGGACTTCATGTTCAGCCACGGCTACATCAAGAACGACTTCGATGTGGACGCGTGGGCGGCGCCGGAATTCCTGGAGCAGGCGGCGGTGGAAGTGCTCAAGGAGGAATGGCAGCGAAGGAGCTGGAGCAAGCTTCCCCAGGGAGGCGGGCTCGAGGTGGAGGGCACGCGGCTCGGGTAGTCTGGACTGGTCAGGCAGAAGGTGCTGAGCGGTCCTGGACTCTGCGTGGTCCAGTATCGCTCACCCTATCCACGAAACGGACCCACTAGGGAGGAGCCATGGAGGCATCGCCAGCATCTTGATCCGATGAACCCTGGAGTGAGGAGATGACCCAATGACCGAACACCAGGTGCCCGACAAGAAGCAGACCGTCCTGGGGCTCTACGTGACCGCCCAAGAGGCATACGAGATGTGGAGGGCCGACCCCGAGGGCGTGAAGATCCTCGACGTCCGCACGCCGGAGGAATACATCTTCGTGGGCCATCCCGCGATGGCCAAGAACATCCCGCTCCTCTTCATCAAGTACCAGTGGGACGTCGAGAAGAACCAGCCGGTGGTCGCGCCCAATCCGGATTTCGCAACCGCCGTCCTCGACCGCCTACGATCGCGACGACGCGATCTTCGTCATGTGCCGTTCCGGAGGCCGCAGTGCGCTGGCCGCCAATGGCCTCGCGAAAGCGGGCTTCGCGAAAGCCTACAACGTCATCGACGGTTTCGAGGGCGACAAGGTCGACGATCCGGGCAGCGCCTACCATGGCAAACGTATGAAGAACGGCTGGAAGAACTCCGGGTCGCCGTGGACCTACGACGTCGACCCGAGCCTGCTATGGGTTTCTGAGGACTAGCAGGAAGGAGGGGGCGGGCATGACAGTTGAAGCGTTCTTCTCGTCCGTTGCGGCGTTGTCCGGGCTCTTGTTCGTCGTCGGAAGCATGCTTGGGACCGGACTGAGTCTCTCCGTGGGCCAGATCGTGCGGCCTCTGAAGAACGTGCCGCTGGTGATACTGGCATTGGTGGCGAACTTCGTGCTGGTGCCGCTGCTCGCCTACGGCATCACGAAACTGCTGCCCCTTGACGAGCCTCTGGAGATCGGGTTGATCGTTCTCTCGACCGTCGCCGGCGCGCCTTTCCTGGTCAAGGAGGTCCAGGCCGCCAAAGGAGACATCGCCCTAGGCGTAGGCCTGATGTTCCTGATGATGGTCGTCACCATCGCTTACGTGCCCCTGGTTCTGCCGCGACTTCTTTCGGGGGTCGAGGTCGATGCCTGGGCCATAGCAAAGTCCCTGATCGTCACGATGCTCGTTCCCATCGTGGTGGGGCTGCTGTGGAAGTCTCACTCCGAGGAGAGTGCGAAGCGCTGGGCTCCGTTGATGAACAAGGTCTCTGGTGTCTCTCTGCTCCTCCTGCTGGTGACCGGCCTCGGCCTGAATATCTCCAACATCATCAGCCTGATCGGCTCCTGGGGTTTCCTGGCCCTCATCATCTTCGTCATCGGGTCCCTCGCGATCGGGTTCGCCCTGGGTGGCCGCGACCCCGCCACACGAAGCGTGCTGGGCCTAGGGACGGCGCAGCGAAACGTCGCCGCCGCGATCCTGGTCACCACCCTGAACTTCTCTGGGACCATGACGCTTCCCTACGTGCTCGTCGCCGCCATCCTTCTGCCGGTGATCTTGATCCCCATCGCACGCCTGCTGGGCGGACGGGGGGCCAAGAAGCCGCCGCTGTCGGTATCTTCTGAGACGGAGTAGGGTAGATAGGACCATAACAGAGTCTGCAGTTCCCCCGAAGCAAAGGAGAGGTCACATGCGTGGAGGTGGATTGGGCGGTCCGGGCCGTCGAGCGATGAGGCGGCGGGTCCGGCGGAAAGTCCGACGGAGAAGGATCATCATCGGTGGGGCGGTCGTTCTGGCGGCCAGCGCCGGAGCGAAGGCCGTGAAGCTCAGCCAGCAGGACGCTCAGAAGATCGAAGAAGCAACCGGTATGCCCCCGGAGGATCTCGAAGATCAGGACCTCCAGGAGGCGATGGCCGAACTGAACATCCAGTCGCAGCCGGTGACCCCGGAGGACGAGGCGGCGTTGGCTGAATAGCGATGAGACGCGGTCGACCCGTCTGAGGTCGTCTCGCGAAGGTGACTGATGACCGAGGGCCCCGGCGCAAAGCGCCGGGGCCCTCGCTGCCTCTGGTGTCGCTCGCGTCGCGTTGCGGCGCCCGCGGCTGTTCCTATTGCCGCGCCATGGCGATCTTCATGTCGGCTTCGGTATCCGGGATCAGCTCCCCGGAAAGGTCCAGCGTGACCCGCTTGATGGTCCCGGTGAAGCGGAACTCGTCGCTGTACTCCTCCGCCGCCACGGGAGCGCCGCCGTCGTAGCCGCAGGTCAGGCCTTCCGTCCCGAAGATGATCAGGATGGAGTGGGGCATGTCGATGCTGGCGACGAGCTGGCGGTCGATGTAGAGCTGGCCGCGGGCCGGCACTCCCAGGCCGTTGGCGATATCGGGCTTGCCGGTCGGTTCGAACTCGTAGCGCAACTCGACCTCACCCTCGGGCACCACCGCGTCGGACTTGAGCCAGAACCTGTCGCGCCCCAGCCAGTTGTAGAGGAAGTAGAGCTTCTGGTCCTTGACGAAGAAGGAATAGCCGCCTGAGTTGCCACCCTGGGCCATAAGGACGCCCTCCGCCCCGCCCTTGGGGATCACCACGTCAGCGGTCAGGCTCCAGGGACGGTTGTAGATCTTGGGACAGGCGGCGAAGGGGACCGACGACCCTCCGGGATAGTAGACGATCTTGTTCCTGGGCTTGGCGATGGTCGGACGTTCAACGCTCAGGCGGCTGCGGACGTCGCCGTCGATGGGGAGCACCTGATACTTGCCCGCCTCAGCCCACCAGCGGCCGATCATCTCTATCAGCTTGTCGCGATGCTCGGCGGCCAGGTCGTGGCACTCGGAGTAGTCCTCGTCCACGTGGTAGAGCTCCCAGTCGTGGGTCTCGATATCCACCAGCACCTGGTTGGGGATGGGGGAGCCGAACTGGCGGCCCTTGGTCGCGGCCTCGGTGAAGTTCCGGCCAGGCCAGGGGCAGACCGCCCGCCAGCCGTCGTGGTAGAGGGAGCGGTGACCGAACATCTCGAAGTACTGGGTGTGATGATTGCTGGGCGCGGCGGCATCGTTGAAGGTGTGGGCGAAGCTGATCCCGTCGATAGGCGCCTGGGCGACGCCCCGGATGGACTCGGGCGCCTCGGTGCCCAGGGCTTCCAGGACCGTGGGGACGAAGTCGATGATGTGCCCGTATTGGCTCCGTATCTCCCCCCGGGCCTTGATGCCCGCAGGCCAGGACACGATGCAGGGATCGGTGGTGCCGCCGCGGTAGGTCTCCCGCTTCCAGCGGCGGAAGGGGGTGTTGCCGGCGTTGGTCCAGCCCCAGGCATAGTGGTTGAGAGTCTCGACGCCACCCAGCTTGTCGATCATCGCGAGGTTGTCTTCCAGGGTCTCCTTGGCGTTGTTGAAGAAGAACATCTCGTTGAGCGAGCCCACCGGCCCCCCTTCGGAGCTGGCCCCGTTGTCGGAGACCAGCATGACCAGGGTGTTGTCTAACTCGCCGATCTCTTTGAGGAAGTCGAGGATGCGGCCGAAGTGGTAGTCGGTGAAGCTCATGAAGCCGGCGTAGACCTCCATCATGCGGGCGAAGAGACGCCGGGCATCTTCGGGCAGCGTGTCCCAGGCGGGCACGTCGGGATCATGCGCCGACAGTTCGGTGCCCGGGGGGATGATGCCCATGTCGAGCTGGCGCTGGTGGACGACCTTGCGGTACTCGTCCCAGCCCATGTCGAACTTGCCCTTGTATCTGTCCGCCCACTCTTTGGGCACGTGGTGGGGGGCGTGGCCGGCGCCGGTGGCGTAATAGAGGAAGAAGGGCTTGTCCGGGGCGTTCACGTGCGCGTCCTGAATGAACTCGATGGCTTTGTCGGCCAGGTCGATGCTCAGGTGGTAGCCCTCCTCTGGCGAGGCGGGCTGCTCAACCTCGTGGTTATCGTAGGTGAGTTCCGGATACCACTGGTTGGTCTCGCCGCCCATGAAGCCGTAGTAGCGCTCGAAGCCGCGGCCCAGCGGCCAGCGGTCGTAGGGTCCGGCTGGGGTCATGTGCTCGGGGGGCGTGAGGTGCCATTTGCCCACGCAGAAGGTGTTGTAGCCCTTGGGCGCCAGCATCTCGCTCAGCATGCCCTTGTCGAAGGGCAGGATGCCGTTGTAGCCGGGGTAGCCGGTGGAGGTCTCGGTGATGGAGGCCAGGCCGATGGAGTGGTGGTTGCGCCCGGTGAGGATGCAGCCCCGCGAGGGCGAGCACAGCGCCGTGGTGTGCATGTTGGTGTAGCGCAGGCCGTTGGCGGCCAGGCTGTCTATCACCGGCGTCTCCACCAGACCGCCGAAACAGGACAGCTGCCCGTAGCCCACGTCGTCCAGCACGAAGAAGAGCACGTTGGGCGCCCCTTCCGGGGCGCGCGGCGGCTCGGGCCAGGCGGGCGAGGACTCCTCGGTGGTACGGCCGATGACGCCGGTGAACGGGGTTCCGTCCTTGTAGGTCTTGATCGCCATAGGGTGTTCCCTTCTCTTTCGTTACGGTGAGCGCCCGCAGGGTCGCGGCAGCTATGGAGTCATGCCTCCAGCAGAGATGCCTCCAGCAGAAGCGTAGCAGGAATCAGGGCTGTCGGAGGACGTTTGGTGCCCAGACGTGAGGCCGTGCGTCGGCCCTAGGGTGCTTGGGGCGAGCGGTCCAGCGTCTTGCGCAGCGCCGCGAGCTCGGCCCGGATGGCGCGGAGCTCTTCATCCAGGGCGGGCGAAGACGTAGCGGCCGCGGCTACGGCTACCGACTCCGGCGCCCCCGTCTGAACCTCGGCCGGCTCGGGCTCGGCCTCGGGTTCCGAGGGGGCGACGAGAAAGCTGGCGAGGATGCTGGCCAGGGCCCCGATGATCCCCACTCCTCCGAACATGACGAAGAGGCCTGTGATACGTCCCCCGGCTGTGACGGGGAACTTGTCCCCGTAGCCGACCGTGGTCATCGTCACAACCGCCCACCAGAGGGCGTCGCCCCCCGAGGTGATGTTTGCGCTCTCCCTCCCGCTCTCGAAGGCGAGCACGACGATACTGGCGACGACGAGCACGACCGCCGCGGCCATGATGGTGACGAACCCCGCGTACTGTCCGCGATGCGCCAGCACGTCGTCGATGATCTCCTGCCGCTTCTGGCCGCGCAGAAGGCGGAGGACTCGAGCCAGACGGCTCAGCCTCGCCAGGCGCAGGAGCCCAGAGAACCTGAAGACGCCCACGCTGGGGATGGAACCGATGAGATCAAGCCAGCCTCCCTGGTGCAGGAAGTAGTGCCTGGCCGAGGGGGCGCGGCTTATTCTCATGCCGAAATCGAACAGGAATATGAAGCAGATGAGGTTGTCGTAGATGGTGAGCAGCTTCTTGGTGGGCTCGGACAGGGGTACGACCAGAAGCACCATGATCACCAAGGACAGCAAGGTGAGGACCAGGACGAACATCTCGTAGGCGTTGCTGAAGCCTTCCTTCTTAGTCCTCTCCTTCTTCCTCTCCCTCGCCATGTATCCCTCTCCTTTGATGCAGCGGACGCTCTGCCGGTCTGGCCCCTATCCCGCAGTAGTGTTCCGCACGCTTCCGACGTTCTCCTTCTTCGGCTCCGGAACTGGTCGCGGCATCGCTGGACCGTATGACGCGCCTCGCGCGACCGTCTCGGGTACCCTAAGATGGTCACGTGAAGAGGTGGCTGCGCATACTCATGCTCGTCGGCGTCGGATCCCTGACCTTCTTCCTGATGGTCTCTCCCGGACTGGCACACGACCCTGAGTTCGCGCCGGGGGGCACCAGCCTGCAGACGGCCACCGCCATCGAGAAGCCGGCCGTTTCTTGGGTCTACTACGGGACCCTGGACGACCCCAGGGAAGTCCGGTACTACACGTTCGCGCTGAAGGCCGGGGAACGGCTGTACGCGCAGCTTCTCATCCCTCGCGAAGGTCCCTTCCCCAGACTGGCGGTGATGGGTCCTGGGCTCACTCCCGAAGGGGAGTTGCCTCCGTACGTCGAGGCACCGCCCGGGGTTGCCGTGGTCGCACCGCCGAGCGAGGCTGACGAGGCCGAGTATGAGCCTTTCACACCGGGTGCCTACTGGTTTCCGGTTGTCGTCGATACGACGGTCTCGCGAGAGGGCGCGTATTACCTGGCTGTCTTCGGGGACGGCTACTCGGGACCCTATGGCGTGGCAGTGGGTTATGAGGAGGTGTTCACGCCTGTCTCGTGGATCCGTCTCCCCGCCGACCTGCTCACCATCTATGCGTGGGATGGTGGCTGGCTGAGCGCGCTCTGGCCCGGGATCGCCGTCTTGGTCGTCGGGGCGGCGCTGTCCGCATGGTCGATCGCCGGTCGGCGCAGGAGGCTTGGGCTATCAGGCTGGCTCCTGGTCGTCGCCGGGATATTCTGTCTCACGACGTCCGCTACCGTGCTGTTTCAGATGCTTCGCGCGGGAACGCGCAGCGGTCTCGCCCCGGAGATGGTCATCACCGTCTTCTTCATCGCCGGGCCGGCTGTCATCGGTGCGCTGCTCCTGTGGCTGGGCCGGCGAAGCGCAGGGGCTCCGGGCATCGGGACGCGCATGGGTGCGCTCGTACTGGGGCTGGCCGCGTTCGGTCTGCTCGCCGGGTACTTCGTGGGGCCCGTTCTGGCCATCGTGGCGGCATTCGCGCCTCCCTACCGGGCGCGAGAAGGACACCCATCAAATCACGCCGCCACTTACCGCTGATCGCGCTGGGCATCCTCCCCATCATCTGGGGATATACCTGGGTGCCGCTGAAGATCGGGGTCGACTACTGCCCACCTTTCACCTTCGCTGCCCTGCGGGCCCTTCCCGGCGGCCTGCTGCTGCTGGCGCTCGCAGCCGCCCTCGGGCACCCCGTGGGGCTCAAGGCCGCTCGGTACACCATTCCTTTGGGGGTCCTGCAGACGAGCGGCTTCATCGGTCTCACCATCGCCGCGCTGGTCACGAGCGGCGCCGGCCGGACCGCCATCCTTGCGAACACATGGCAGTTCTGGATCCTGCTGATGGCCTGGCCGATCCTGCACGAGCGACTGCGTGGATCCCAATGGCTTTCGGTCGGGCTGGCACTTGTCGGTCTGATGCTGATCGTGGAGCCATGGAAGCTGGACGGCGTGCTGAGCGCTGCGCTGGCCCTGGCCGGCGCGGTCTGCTGGGCGGCCGGCTCGATGGTGGCCAAGCTGATGCGCCGGCATCACGACGTCGACCTGCTGTCGCTCACCGCATGGCAATCGATACTCGGGTCGATCCCCCTTATCCTCATCGCTGTCTTCGTGGAGGCGGAGGCACCCGTCTGGTCCGTCGATTTCGTCTGGGCACTGGCCTTCTCGATCTTGCTGGGGACGTGTCTGGGGGCATTCCTCTGGTTGTACGTCCTGCGCGCGATGCCGGCGAGTATCGCCGGTCTGGGGACAATGGCGACTCCGGTCCTGGGCCTGCTCTTCTCCTGGGCGCAACTGGGCGAGCAGCCCACGCCGCTGGAACTCGTCGGGATGGTCACCATTCTTGCCGGGTCGGCGATACTGTTCGTCCGGGGGCTGCACGAGACGCCGCAGTCGTGAGTAGGGGGGCTGAAGCCGCGGGGGCGCGCGTCAGAGCACCCTTGCTGCATGCGAAAAGAGTAATCGGGGTAGACTCACCGCTGACTTCCGGATGATCAGTTCCACTAGGTGCCGCTTGCCAGAGGTAAGGAAAACAAGGAGGTTCTCCCATGGGTGAAACGGAACGAGTCGGCATACCTGCCGTCGGCTTCTTGGTGGCTGCGTTCACCGACGAGACGGCCGCCGACGACGCTCTCAAGGCCATGCAGGAAGCGAAGAAGGCGCGGCAGTTCTACTTCGAGGACGCCGCGGTCATCCGCCAGGACGCTCAAGGCAAGGTCCGCTATTCGGAGACGGGCGACATGTCCAAGGGCCGAGGTGCCGGAGCCGGCGCGCTTGTCGGCGGAATCATCGGCATCTTGGGCGGTCCGGTCGGTGTGGCTCTTGGAGCCGGCATCGGCGCGGGCATCGGCGCTGGGGTCGCCTCTCGCGACAAGGGGTTCCGGGACGAGAGCTTGGGGACGATCGGCGCGGCCCTGAAGCCGGGTACCTCGGCCGTCGCGATGATCACCAGCCACGCGTTTCTGGAAGCAGTCCAGAAGCAGGCTGACATCGAGGACATCCGGGCGACAGTGAACGGCCTCGCCACAGAGATCTCCGCACGCCTCGCCGAGGACAAGAACGTGGCCGTTGGCCTGCTGCTGACCGCAGAGGGGCTGGCCGTCCAGAAGATAGCGGCCAACGAACAGACGGCGGAAGTGGTGGGCGCGGTGCTGACCGAGGACGCCATAGCCGCGGGCGCGTTGGTGGTCACCGCTGACGGTGTGGCCTATCAGGTCATGGAGATGACCGCCGACGGCGCCGTGTTGGAGACCGGTGTGATCACTGAGGAAGGGGCGTTGATCACCGATACCGTCGCTGTGGCGGGCGGCACTCCGGATAGTCTGCCGCCCAGGGAGCCGGAAACCGACGCGCAATCGGGCGAGGAATCCAAGGTCTGACGGGAACGATACTGTGCAGTCGCCGCCGAAAGGGTGCCGTCGGTGGCGATGCCGGTAGATCGATAGAGCGCGCGACAAGTACCCGCAGACAGGAGTGCGCGATGAGCGAGCCAGAACAGACCAACGAGCCTGATGCTGGTGGGGCAGCGGCCCCTCCTCCGGTCGCGCAGGTCGGAATGCGAGAACCGCCGCCGGCTACGCCGGAGGCGGGGGCGTCCGGGATGATACCGCCGGCTCCGCCGCACACAACGGCGCCGGCGCCGCCGCCCGGGGGAAGGAGATCCCGGGCGTGGCTCTGGGTGCTTCTGGGCATCGTAGGAGCGCTTGTGATCGTGGTCATCGTTCTCCTTGCGACCATGCTCGGGGGCAAAGCCGTCGTCCCCGATCTGACAGGGCTCTCGCTCACCAAGGGAGTGGCCGCGCTCGATGAGGCAGGACTGGAACTGGGAGAGGTGGCGTACACCTCCGACATACCCGCCGGCATTGAAGAAGGCCAGGTCGTGACTCAAAGGCCCACCGCTGGGGAGGAGGTCGACCAAGGGACCTCGGTGGATGTGGTGGTCGCCGGCAAGGCGGAGGTGACGGTGCCCGACGTGGTGGGCATGACCGCCGAAGAGGCCGCCGACGCGCTCGGAGCCGCCGGCCTGGAGGCCAAGTCGATAGAAGTCGAGCATGACGCCGAAGCGGGTACCGTGGTGGATCAGGCCCCCGAAGCCGGGTCGAAGGTCGCCCCAGGATCCGAGGTCACCGTGATGGTGTCGGCCGGACCGGTGGCGACGTCGATCCCGAATGTGATCGGCTTGAGCGAGGAAGATGCGAAGGCCGCGCTCGAGGGGGCCGGCTACCAGGTGGAGACCAAGACCACCTACGACGAGAGGTTCGAGGAGGGTCTGGTCGTCAGCCAGGCTCCGGAGGCCGGAACCGCCGCCGAGGCTGGCACTCTGGTGACCATCGTGGTCTCCAAGGGCAAGAATCCGGAGGCGACGGTTCCCGACGTGGTCGGCATGACTGAGGCGGAGGCGGCCAAGGTCCTACAGGACGCCGGTTTCGATGTGGTGCCGGCGGCCTCGTTCAGCGATACCGTGCCTTCAGGCAGCGTGATCAATCAGGATCCGGAAGCCGGTGCAACGGCGCTGATAGGAAGCGCTGTGAGCATAACGGTGTCCCAAGGCCCGGAGCCACCCGATACCGCGATCGTTCCCGATGTCGTGGGTAAGACCCAGGCGGAGGCCACCGAGATCCTGACGGGGGCCGGCTACGAAGTCGCGGCTGCTCGAGCGTACAGTGAGACCGTCGCCAAGGATGTGGTGGCCGGGCAGGCGCCGATGGCAGACTCGGTGACCGAACCGGGGATCACCGTGGGAATCCTTGTGTCCGACGGCCCGAGACCGGGACCGGAGTTCGTCCTGGTTCCCGACCTTACCGGAATGACCTTGGAGGAAGCGACTGCTGTGCTCGAGCAAGCAGGGTTGCAGGCGGTCAGCTTCGAGTTCTTCACCGAACTTGCCCCGGAGGGTCAGGTCTTCGCACAGTTGCCGCCCGCGGAGTTCTCGGTCGCTCCCGGATCGACGGTGCTGGTGATAGTGTCCAAGGGTCCGTACGTCCAGGTCAATCCCCTCTAGAGAGCAAACGCGGCGGGGCGGCCTGAAGCCACCCCGCCGCGCTACGAGTTCGGTGGCCCGCCCCCGGCGCCACCGTTTGAGGCCATGGACGAGGGTTTGAGGCCACGGACGAGGTGGTATCCTCTTCCATAGCAATCCGTTAGGGCGGTATCAGACCAGACCCCGGGGACCGGCTTGGTCGCAGTTTCCTTCTGGCCCGCGCGGAAATCTATGCCCAGTCTCCTGTCGCTGTCACGTCGACCGTCCTCGTCTGGAGACTGAATGCTTCTCTTTCTGGTCAATCCTGCCAACACGCTCGTGAGCATGTCCCTGAGCAGGGGCAGCTATTGGAACCGCTTCCGCATGTGGAAGCCGCTGGGCCTCCTGGTGCTCGCCGGTCTCACCCCTTCCGACTGGGATATCTCCATCCTTGACGAGAACCTTGGTCCCGTGGACTACGAAGCGTTGCCGAGACCTGATCTTGTCGGTATCACCGCCTTCACCTCGCAGGCACCCCGAGCGTACGAGATAGCCGGGCGCTTCCGGGCCGCAGGCGTCCCGGTCGTCATGGGCGGTATCCATGCCACCATGCGCTTGGCCGAGGCGAGTCGGTATGTCGATTCGGTGGTGACCGGAGAGGCTGAGCCGGTGTGGGCGGAACTGCTCAGAGATGTGCAGGCCGGCAGTCTCAAGCCTCGCTACGATGGTGGCCTTGCGACCATGGAGCAGGTCGTCCCTGCCCGTCACGACCTGCTTCCCCGCGGATATGGCTTCGGCTCCATCCAGACCACCCGGGGCTGCTCGCTCAATTGCGGCTTCTGCAGCGTCACTCAGTTCAACGGGGCGCGCTATCGTCAGCGGCCGATCGCCGAGGTGGTGGAGGAGTTCAAGTCCATCCCCGAGCACCGCGTGCTTATCGTGGACGACAACCTGATCGGTCGCAAGCCGCAGCATATCGAGCGCGCGAAGGAGCTGTTCCGGGCGCTGGCCGCCGCTGATACTGGCAAGATCTGGATCGGTCAGACGACGGTCAACATCGCCGATGACGAAGAGTTGCTCGATCTGGCCGAGAAGGCCGGCTGCGCCGGACTTTTCATCGGATTCGAGTCGGTGACGCCCGAAGGTCTCCCCGAGTTGGGCAAGAAATCGGCCATGCTGTCGGGGCGCGACATCCCCGCATCGGTCGATCGGATACACAGCCACAACATACTCGTGGTCGGTTCGTTCATCATGGGCCTGGACTCGGACCGGCCCGGGATCGGGTCCTTGATCGCCGAGGAAGCGATGCGATACGGGGTAGACAGCATCAATGTGCTGTTCCTCACCCCACTGCCTGGGACGCGGCTCTGGAAAGAGATGTCCGCTGAGGGCAGGCTCCCGATGGACGCTTACCCCGAGGACTGGAAGTACTACACGCTCAACTTCCCCATCGCCCGTTACAAGTACCTCAGCCAGGGTCAGATCATCCACGAGATGACCACGTGCAACGCCACGTTCTACTCCGCTTCGAACATCCTGTCCCGCCTGGGCCGGAACGTGGCGGCCGGTCGCAATCCCGTGTACGGCCTGTTGAGCAACGTCACCTCCCGCAGGAACAGCAGGCGTTTTGCCCAGATCCACCAAGCGCTCTGGCCGGTGGAAACCGGCGCGACGGGGGAGCGACCCCTGGAAACGCCGGGCGAGGACGTGGTCGCCGTGTGGGAGTCTGCCGTTCTGCGACTCCGGCAGGTGGCCGCCGCCTTCAAGACGCCGGCGGTCTGGTTGTACCGTCAGCTGTAGGGTGAGACCGAAAGGCGGCCATGCCGGCCACCGCGGCCACGCCGAAAGCGACCAGCACAAGGTAGCCCATCAGGTATGAGCCGCTCGACCGGGTGCCGGCATCGAGGACCTGGCCGAAGATCCAGGGGGCGACTAGAGCGCCCACAAATCCGATCACCGCATGTAACCCGGTTGCCGCACCTATGTCCTCCCGTTTGGTGACGACCTCAGAGATGTACGAGATCATGGGCGGAACAGCGCGAAACTGCAGAAGCCGGCCAGCAGCACCATCGTCACAGCTGCCATGCGCCCGGGAACGATCGCGATTAGACCGACGGCCACCGTCATGGTCCCCAAGGAAGCGAGGATCACTCGGTGTTTGCCCCACCTCCCGGCCATTGCAGCCCCTGCCAGACTGCCGAGAACCTGGCACGCGCCCAGCCCGGCAGTGAGATAGGCCGCCAGCCCAAGGGTAGCCCCGCGGTATTCCCCCAAGAAGCTAGGTGTCCAGGCGACGATCCCGACCGGGATCGCCAGGTGAGCTATACAGACGACGCCGAGAAGCAGCAGCCGCCGATTCTTGGCCACACGGAGCAGTGAAGCGGCCATCGCCCGCGATCCGAGGGACGACTTGCTCCGCTTCGGCATTACCCTAACGACCCGTTGACTGAGCGCGCCCAGTCCGGCGATCAAGGCCAGCCCAGCGATGGCGAAGAACACCGCCCGAAATCCGCCCGCCCTGGCGACGGCCGGCATGATGAGCAAGGTGGCCATCTGGCCGATGCCCCAGCCACAGCCGAACACTGCCCAGCAACGGCGGATCCGGTCGGGGGAAACCGCTTGGGACATCAGAGGATTGCATATGGGAACGACAGTCCCTCCACCGATCCCCTGTATCGCTCGCCCGACCAATAGACAGCCGAAGGAGGAGCTCATGCCCAGGATCATCGAGCCGACAAAGAAGGCTCCGCAGGTGACCAACAGTAGTCTGCCGCCCCAGCGGGAGGCGAACGGCCCCGAGACGAGAGCGGCGAGCCCGTAGAAGCCCATAAACACCGAGGTCAGCAGACCGATCTGTCCGTCGCTGAGTCCGAAGCCCTGCTGCAGTTGGCCGGACACACTGACGAGAGCGGAGAGGCTCATGCTGCCGGTGACGAAGACGAACATCAGTGAGAGCGCAAGCAGGTCGGCTCTGTGACCGGCAAGCGACGCCGCGCCGACCTGCGGCCGGCGCGGCGGGGATACGGACGTGGGTCGAGGCGCAGGGAAGCGGATCACGGCGCCCATCCCGGGGAAGGCAGAGGCCGCGACATTGCGCTCGGGGCTGCCATTGAAGGCTGAGAGTGCATCGGTCCTCCTCTCGCGTTCCTGTGTCACGGGTGTCTCGAGACTCGCTCTCGCGGGGAGCATCCGTACCTGGTGGTGACGGCATGCGGTTCCTGGCCGGTGGTCGCCGGTTTGGGATAGCCGTGATGCTGGTCGTCAAAGGCAACGCGGCTTCGGGTCATCAGTGAGAGGACCAAGAAGACCGCCGGCCCGTTCATCGCGCTTTTCCTTCCGGACCTGGGCGCTCGGGGCTCATCCCATTACCAGCTTGTGCAGGAACTCGAGGGAGTCTTGCCGGGCCTGCTCCGCCGAGCCGATTCGTCGGGTCCTCGATGAGTTCTTCCACATCGATCTTGGGTACCGGCTTCCTGGGGCGTGCCGAGCGAGCGGCTGCGTTTGCGGCTATGAGGAATCGGACGTCGATCCCAGTTGCGCTTATCGTTATGAACTCCGGATTCATGGCTCCTCCTCAGACTTGACTTCGCTGGTGCACCTTCAGTGTCGGAGGCGGCGGTCAAGCAACGGGGAAGGCAGGATAAAGAGATGAAAAAGCCGGCCGGAAGAAATGGGCCTCGCACTCGAGGTCGGGTTGCCTGCTGATATCGACCCGCGGCAGTGCTGTTGCCCTTGTGCCGATCCGTCGAAGCTGATCGGAGGTCGGGTGGCGCTCACCCAGTCCACACAGATCCTGCTCGTGGCGCGACGCGATCCTCAGGATCCGGTGCGGAGGATCCTGAGGGGCGCGGGGTACTCCGTGGTCTTCGTCGACTCTGCGTCAGCGGCAGTCCGGGCGGCCGAGCGCTCGCATCCGTGGGTCGTGGTGGTAGAACCCGGCGCTCTGCCTGCGGCGGTCGCCGATAATCTCGAGTCCTTCGCGAAGGCCAACGAGATCCCGCTCATCCGCACTTGGCCCGGCCTTGACTCACTTCTGGAAGAGGTGGAGCGAGTTCTGGGGAAGCCCGCGCCCGCGGTCCGGGAGAGTTCTCAGATCGTCGTCGGGCCTCTCTCCGTTGACCTAGTCGGCCATGTGGCGTACGTCTCAGGCCTTGCGCTTGACCTGACGGCTCGGGAATTCGACCTTCTCTGCCATCTCGCTCGCCATCCCGGTTGGGTCTACAGCCGGCAGGAGTTGCTGGAGCAGGTCTGGGGCTACGAGTTCGGAGACCCGCGGGTCGTGACCGTGCACATGGCAAACTTGCGCAAGAAGCTCGAGCGTTGCCGCGCCTGGCTGCGAGCTCATCGAGACCGTGCGGAACGTGGGTTACAAGTTGGTGGTGCCGGCGGCTTCAACGGTCGGGGTGGGGGTCGCCATACCCGCCGAGCCCGCGAGCACCGACAGTCCCGACGCTGACGCCGCGTCTTCCGGTATCTCGCTCGCTGTTCGCCCGACCGACGAGCGCCGACTCGTCGCCGTCCTTGCTGTCCATATCGGGGGGCTGGCTACTCTCGCCGAATCTGTCGACTATGAATCACTGCGCGATGTGATCGATGCCTTGTTCAAGCGTCTCTCCCCTTGCGTGGAGCGCTTTGGTGGGCGAGTGGAGCGTCGAAGCCCAGATAGTCTTCTCGCCTTGTTCGGGGCTCCTGTATCCCACGACAACGAGGCTGAGATGGCGCTGAGAGCGCGCCATCGCGATCAGGGAGGCCGCAGCAGGGTTCCAGGCCGAGGAGGGTTCGGAGGGACTCTCCATCCACACTGGCATCGACACGGGGGTGGTGATCGCGGGGACCGTAGGGAGCGGAGCGAATCAGTACTCCGCCGTCGGCGAGCCCATCGACTGCGCATCTTCTCTAGCCGACGCGGCGGGTACTGGCGAAATCCTCGTCAGCCCGGAGACCCTTGGGCTCATTGCCGGCATAGTCGACGCGGAGCTGGGGGGGCCGTGAGAGTCCGCGGGGGAGCGACTTCGAGGTTCCCTACCATCGGATCGATCGGGTGGAGCCGGGCCGAAGTCCCCGCGACAGCGGGCGGTGGATCGAGTCAGAGCTCGTTGGGCGGGACGAGCAGATGGCGCTGTTCCGAGCCTCGATCGACCGGCTCGAGGATGGTGTCGGAAGCGTCATCTTCGTGATGGGCGAGGCCGGCGTGGGGAAGTCTCGGCTCACCGCTGAGATCCGCCGGGAGATGGCGAGTCGCAGTCTGAAGTGGATCGAGGCGAGGACGCTCTCCTACGGTCAGAACATCAGCTACTTACCCTTTCGGGAGATAGTCCAGGCCGACTGCGGCATCGGTTTTGACGACTCCTCGGACGAGAAGGAGCGCAAGCTCCGGGCGCGGGTCGACAAGCTCTTCGCGGACAAAGGCAAAGACCTTCTCCCTACGCTGGCGGGCCTGCTGGGGATCGCCGCCGGCCAGTTCGGGGACTACGAACCTCTGCTGCCAGAGGAAGAGGGCGTCCGCAGGACCGTCATCGACAGGGTGCGCCGCTACTTACGCAGGGTGAGTACGGAACAGCCTCTGGTCCTCGCGTTCGAAGATGTTCATTGGCTCGACCTGTCATCCTCGGTACTTGTCCAGAGCCTGTTGCCGCTCACAGCCGAGGCTCCGATCATCATCTGCCTGGTCGGTCGTGGGGGCGCGGACTCGCTGGCTCTGGAGTTGCTCGATGCCGCACGCAAGGGGGAGGGATTACGCTGTATCGAGATCCAACTCAATCGGCTGTCGCGCCGGCACACCCAGAACCTCGTGCGCAATCTACTTGGTGGCAGCGAGATGGAGTCGCGGGTGATGCGCGCTATCGAGGACCGGTCGGAGGGCAACCCGTTCTTCGTCGAGGAGATAGTCAGGCATCTCATCGATGCGGGCTCGCTGCGTCGTGATGAGCGCGGGGGCTGGACGGTCGCCGGATCGGTGGGCAGTGTCGACATTCCGGCGACTGTACACGGCGTCATAGCCGCTCGTATCGACCGCCTGCCCGAGGATACGCGGCAAGACCTTCTCCAGGCCTCCGTCATCGGGCGCAGCTTCTACCGTCGGCTTCTCCGGACCCTCTCTACACAGGACGACGTCGAGTTCGATCGGAGTCTTCGTTCCCTACAGGACCATCAACTCGTGTTTCTCAAGCGGCAGGAGCCGGAACAGGAGTATGCATTCAAGCATGCACTGGTTCAGGAGGCTGCATACGGAACCATGCTTCTCAAGCAGCGCAAGCTGCTTCATCGTCGGGTGGCCAACGCCATCGAGCAGCTGTACTCGGGCCAGATCAAGGATCTTTACGGCATCCTCGCGTACCACTACACAAAGGCCGAGGATTGGCAGAACGCGCAGACCTACTTGCTTAAGGCCGGCGATCAGTCGGTGAGCATGGCCGCCGATCGGGAAGCGGTCGCCTACTATCAGCAGGCCATGTCCGCGCTTCTGCGGGCTTTTGACGAGACTGCCGATTCGCCGGCCTTGCACGATCAGGTGCGGTGGTTCGTGGCGGCAACAGAGCCTTTCTGGTTGGCCCGGTGTCTTGGCGACCTCCTTGATTCGGCCCAGATCTTCTATCGAAGGGTCTCTCAGACCTGTGGCCCAGCCGACCCGCGCACCGCCGCCGCGGCGGCCGTTCTCGCGGGGTGCTACTACCAGTGGGGAGAGTACGAGAAATGCGAGTCGCTGGTGAAGGAAACACTTCAGGCTGTGGAGTCAGAGGGCGATACAGAGGACCCGTCGGCGACTCACCTGCTCCTGCTCCTGGGATTGTGCTGCACGCCCGGTGACCGATACTCCGAAGCCGAGCACATCTTCGCCCGTGCTCTGGCGCTTGAGGAGGGCAGGGCGGTGCCCAATCTCGGCGTGCTGGAGGACCTCTACATCTATCTCAGCACGAGCCTCTTCTTCACAGGCCGGCATGACGAGATGCGGCGGGTCATCGAAGAGGCTCTGAACAGGTTCGATCTCAGGGGTACGCAGAGAGGCTGGATGCTATTGATCAACCTGAGTTCGGTCAATCTGGTGGACGGGAACTGGGATGAGGCCGCCAGGCAGGCTCAGGAATGCCTCGACGAGATCACGAATCCCTACTTGAGGGCTTCTGCCGCCCGACATCTCGCGGAAGTCCGTTTCGCGCAGAAGGCGTACCTGGAGGCCGAGGAGCTTCTCAACTACGTCATAGCGGTTAACGAAGAATTTGGGGACCCGCCGAAGAGGTTCGATGCCCTCGCGGACCTGGCCGAGACACAGTTGCAGGTGGGCAAGATCGATAAGGCGGAGGATACAGCCCTCAAGGTCCTACGACGTATGGAGGCGACGCGAGCCGACTACAATGAAGGGGTCGCCCTGTGGACCTTGGCCGGCGTGAGGATGATCCGCGGTGACCTAGCTGAGGCCGACTCGTTACTCGCGCGAAGCGCCGAGGTTGTTCGCGAGAGATTCTCGCCCCGGCATCCCTTCTGCGCCGAGTTGTCGTTCCGTAGAGGGCAGCTCCGACGGCTGCAGAACCGCGACGCTGAGGCGGAGGAGGACTTTGAACGCGCAATCGCGCTGATGGTGGAAATCGGGGGTGAGAACCACCCGAGAATCGCTCAGATGCGCGAGGACTGGGATGAGGAATGTCGCACAGAGACGTAGCAGATCTGGCGGACGGATCTGCAGTGGATTCAGAGTTGGAAGTGGACTAGTATCGAGTGAAGCGGGAGAGCTGGTCTTTCTGTGATCTTGTTGAATTGATCGAAGAAGCTCGAGAAAGGGGACGGGATGGCGGAGGAGCTTGAGTTTGACGCCAGTGAGATCGTGTTGGCTGTGTACACGAACGCGGCGGAGTCCAAGATTCTTGATCTGCTGGGATTCATCGAGAACGAAATCAGGCAGCGGGGCTTCACGCCTACCTACTGCAAGTTTTCTGACATCTTCACCCTTATGGCAGCCGATGCAGTGATGAGACATCGAGTGCATGGCGGTTTCGTCGAATAGTAAACGTCCAGAAGGGGCTCATCCAAGAGGAGGACGTCTCGTACCAGCTCTTCCGCCGCTGATGAGTGGCCTTCTTCTCATTCCTGCTCCCTTCGTTCACGAGGGAGCGATAGTGCCCTATGTCCCCTTGGGTCTGCTGTCGCTGCAGGCCGCAGTGGAGAACCACGGACCTGCGATCGACGTACTGCAGTTGACGGCCGTCTCCGAACGGGCCTTCGGGAGCTCGGACGAGCTTGCGTGTGGCATTGCGGACCTCGTTCAGGGCGACCGATACTCGGCCATCGGACTGTCGACCATGTGCAGCTCGTTTCATCACTCTATGGGCATCGCAGTGGAGTTGAGACGCCGCTTCCCGCGACTGCGCATCTGGATGGGTGGGCCCCACATATCCGCCAACCCTCGGGCAGCATTGGCGCGGTTTCCGGAGATAGAGGCGATCTTCGTGGGCGAAGCGGAGGAGACTCTCCAGGACGTCTTTGCGCGTGGTACGGTGCCTGAGCCTGCCTTTCTGCAGGGTGTAAGAGATCTCTGGACCAGGGAGACCCCCTTTTATCCCCAGGGAACTGCATACAGACAATTGACTCCCTTTCTGTTCATCGATGGCGCGAGAGATCTTGTCTCCTGCGTCGCCTCGTCGCAGTACTTGCCTTCCGAGGTTCCCGTGGAAGCGGAGAGAGGTTGTTCCGGTCGCTGTTCGTTCTGCTCCACCAGTCTGTACTGGGGCAGGCGGGTCCGGCGTAAATCCATCGACCGGTTGCTCGAGGAGATCGACCGTGCCAGGGCTCTCACCCATAGGAGGAATGTCTCGCTCATCGGCGACAATCTCGCGAGATCGCGCAGTTGGCTCCTGGAGTTCTGCGCGCGCGCGGCCCTAGAGACCCCAGACGATCTCAAGTGGGGGTGCGGCTTGACCCTTAGTCGTCTGCGCCCTCCAGATCTGGACGTTCTCTGGGTGGGGAGATGCCGGAGCATCTTTGTAGGTCTCGAGAGCGCTTCCCAGGCTACTCTCGATAAGATCGGCAAGAGGGTCGACCTGGACAGGTCCCTTCTCTTGACTGACTATGCCCTCGAGAAAGGCTTCCTGGTTCATGTCTCCCTGATAGTCGGCTTTCCTTGGGAGACATCGTCTGATCTTCGGGATACCTACGATCTACACGTCTCACTTCTCAAGCGAGGGGTGCGGTCCGAGGTGACTGCTCTTTGCCCATTGCCCGGGACAGCTCTTGAGCGTGAGGCAGTCGTTCACGAGGGGGATGGCATGTCGAGAACGGCTTTCGATGGTCTCGCGCATGGTCCGGTTGCTGAAGGAATCATTGGGCGCTGCCCGGAATTGTTCACACAACTCGGGTACTTCGAGACGGTCGGCGTCGCGTCATCGGAAGTCAGAGCCGTCGCGAGAGCGGCATCGATGGCGAGCAGCCATTTCTTAGATCGAAGATTGGAGCGTTAGCTCGCAGTCCCCAATCCCCTTCTCTTGACCGGGTTTGTGACGTTCGGCGGGCCCGACAGAGCCCTACAAGAGCGCGTTCTTCCCTGATGGTTGGATGACCGGGGCATGGCTTGTCTGCCAGGCCGAGAACTCGTCCAGTTGGGTCAAAGCAGAGCGAGGAACGGGCTGCGATGGGTCCCCCGCCGATGTGAGACCCGTGAGGATGATCAGCTACAACGAACTTGCCACGTACCAGAGGACGACGCCGCCAAACAGCGTTCCCACCACGATGACGACGGCAAACGCTGGCGTGTGTCCTGCAGTCAGCATGCCACCCTGCCACACGAGGGCGACGATCTGCGCGAGAGCTCCGCCAAGTGTCACAAACGCCGCAACAAGTACCCCTAAGACGGTCGGAACCGAGGTCTCGGGACCTATCACTTTCAGGAACAGCGGGCCGATAACGACCAGGATCCCGCTTAGCGCGGCAACGACAGTCAGGAGACCCATGACGCTGTCTCCGGGCTCGGAGCCGATCAGCGCTTCCAAGGCACCTGACGTTCCGAGCAGGGCCACCAAGACGCTGCAGCCGAGCGACACAGTACTGGCCCAGTTGTCCCCGAATGACCAGTCGGTTTTGAGGGGAAGCAACGGCTGGTCGAGTTCCAAGTACCGGTTTCTCTCGAAGAACTGATTCTGAGCCAGGATGGGATACCTCTCTCGGAGCCAGTTCAGCTTCACGTCCATCCTTGCCACTGTCGCCGCTAGAACGACGAGTGAAACCGCGAACCCGATTAAGAAAGAGCATTCCGAGGACGCTCCAGTCAACCTCGGACTCCGCGACTTTCACGGGGAGAATGAAGCTGGTCTTTGTCCCGCGGTCGTCGAACCATAGGGTCGAACTCCGCGTCTTCGGCGACGGTACACTCGGGTTCAAGAGTGAGTCTTACGTCTCGCCCTTGCGCCGGCCTGAAAAACCCCGGCTTAACGGTGATCGTGCACGGAGCGTCTTGCTCAATGGTCGCTCCGAGGAAGATCGGTCCATCGGTCAGGTTCTGCAGCGAGACGGTCCCGGTAAGCGCGCCCTCATCTCCGGCTTCGAGCGTGATCTCCTCGGCGTCGACGAGCACATCAGGCGTCGTCGCTAACGCTGGCTGGGCAGAGCACAGGAGCGTCACGAACGCGGCAAGGACAACTCCGAGCATCCACATCGACGGCTTGCGAGTGTCACGACAGCCTTCTGATCGAGTCCAGGCCCGCGCGGGACCGACATTCGGTACGAGAGCCGCTCTAGCGGTGAGCGACCTCATACACGATAAGCGAGGCTAGTCCGATTGTGAAGCGGGTCTCGACCTATCCCTAAATGGCCAGGCCTACCGTTCCTCTGCCGCTGCCTCCCGTGCTCCCTCTTCCCGCACCCGCGCCTCGCGCTCCATGAACTTCTCCCGCCCTTCGGTGTATGCGGGGAGGTCCCAGGTCATCTTCTCCAGGTTCTTGACGATCACGGGGATCTTGTCCCAGGGGATGGATATCAGGATCCACCCCGGCGGGAAAACCTCTTTGGCCCTTGAACCGAAGGCCATGCCGGTCACCATGTGGTTGACCTCGCCGCTCAGCCACGGATAGGCGAAGATCCAGGCGCAGCTCAGCACCGGGGTCTTGATGCTCTTCCACAGTTCGCCGCTGGAGTAGCTCATGGCCCTCAGCACGATCTCGGCCTGCGAGGGAGTGGCCATCAGGATGAGCAGATCGGGCTCGAAGGTGAGGGCATCGAGTACCGAGAACACGGCGTAGTTGACGGTACCTTTGGCGAACCGCGGGATGTGCTGGTAGATCCTCTCGTTGGCTCGGGGCTCCTCGTAGACGCCGAACTTCTCGCCCAGCAGACCCGCCTCGGCGTAGATGGGAGCATCCTCCATCCCCAGGACGATCCTCCCGAAGCAGTCCTCTTCGTTGCGTGAGAAGTAGAACGGGGTGCCCTTCTCCCGGGCCACGCGCACCATCTCGCAGAACGCGGCCGGCTTGTCGAGCCGGTCGATACCGTCGGGGCGGCTGAAGAGGAACTTGACCCCTACCGGGGCGAATTCGAACTCGAACTTCTGCAAGATCGACAAGTCGGTCTCCAGCTTTCTCATGATGCCTCCAAACGGTAGTCGCCAAGTCAGTCCGGCCACGGCTTCGTCATCAGGGATTGTCCGCGTTGGCTGCGGCTCGTGTCAATCGGATAGACAGCGACGGCTCACCTCCGATATGCTCCGAGAGTTGATGACCTCCACACAACGAACGGATGCTGTAAGGTCCCGCGAGGGGTTCGCGCGGCGGTATGGCCCGTGGGCGTTGGTCGCCGGTGCCTCTGAAGGCCTTGGCGCAGCCTACGCCCGCGCGCTTGCTCGGCGCGGGCTGGCTCTCGTGCTGGTCGCCCGGCGGAGGCCGTTACTCGACCGGCTCGGCGACGAGTTGCGTCGATCCTTCGGAGTCGACGTTCACTGCCTCGCGGGAGACCTCGCGGATCGCGCATTCGTCGAGACTGTGGGGGTCGAGTGCAGGGGTCTCGACGTCGGCCTTCTCGTGTACAACGCCACGCATGCGCCTATCGGCGGATTCACCCAGCTCGATCCCGAGGACCTGATGGGGGTCGTGGACGTGAACATGCGCGCGCCGGTCGCTCTTCTTCGGGCGTTCCTGCCGGGGATGACTCAGCGAGGCCGGGGCGGTGTCGTCCTGATGACCTCGCTGGCGGGAAACCAGGGGTCGCCGAGGATCGCGACCTACGCGGCGAGCAAGGCGTTCACTCGGGTCCTGGCCGAAGGTCTCTGGTGCGAGCTCAAAGACCAGGGGATCGACGTCGTGGCCTGTTGCGCCGGGGCGGTACGAACCCCCGGATACACTGGGGCGGCCGTGGGCAAAGAGGCTCCCGGCACTCTCGATCCTGACGACGTCGTGGAGCAGGCGCTGCGCGCGCTGGGGAGGGGTCCGGTCGTTATCCCCGGGAGGGTCAATCGGATCGCAAGCTCGTTCATGACGCGACTGCTGCCCAGGCGTACGGCCATCTCGATCATGGCCCGTAACACGGCCGATCTGGTTCCGCAGGCACCGGGGCCCCCCGGCGAGGAGATCTCGTGACAGACTTCATCACCGGCTTCTTCGCACCTTGGATCATCTACGCGGTCATCCTCGTTCTCCATCTGGTGCTGCCGGCCCGCAAAGTCGAGGGTTACGTCACCGACCGGGCTACCGGCAGGCTCCTGCGCTACCGCCTCAACGGGCTGCTGGTGCTTGCGGCGCTGGTGGTGCTGTGGGTCGTCCTGGCTCTCACCGGGGTGTTCGCCTGGGACTGGCTCTACCTGCATCGCTGGTCGGGGCTGATCGGGTCGGCCGTGCTGGGCGTGCTTATCAGTGTCGCGCTGGTCCTGTCTGCGCCGCCGACGGGGAGGAGCCTGTTCGCCGACCTCTATTTCGGACGACGGGAGAACCCCCAGCTTGTCGGCCACCGGGTGGACGTGAAGATGTTCCTGTATCTGGTCGGCGCTGCCATGCTCGCGCTCAACCTGCTCTCCTTCACCGCGCACCACGTCCTCGTGTTCGGCTCGGAGGCCTCGCCGGGGGTCGGGCTCTACTGCGCCCTGTTCCTCTGGTTCGTGGTCGACTATCTGGTCTTCGAGCGGGTCCATCTCTACACGTACGACATCTTCGCCGAACGCGTCGGGTTCAAGCTGGGATGGGGCTGCCTCACCTTCTACCCCTATTTCTACGCGGTGGGGCTATGGGCTGTAGCCGACAAGCCCGATCCGGGCACGCCCTCGTGGCTCTTGGCGATCTACGCCATCATCTTCTTTGCCGGGTGGAGTCTCGCGCGGGGCGCCAACATGCAGAAGTACACCTTCAAACGCCGGCCCGAGCGGACGTTCCTGGGCTTCATGCAGCCGCGCGTGTTGAGCGACGGGACGAACTCGCTCCTCGCGAGCGGGTTCTGGGGAGTGTCCCGGCACGTGAACTACCTGGGGGAGATACTGATGGCTATCGGATTGACCCTCGTCCTGGGCTATCCGGGTGTCTGGGTGGTCTGGCTCTACCCCTTGTACTATGTGGTTCTCCTGCTCCTCAGGGAGCGTGCGGATGAGCGCCGGTGTGCCGCCAAATACGGTGATCTCTGGATCGAGTACAAGCGCCGTGTGCCCCGCCGGATCATCCCCTGGGTCTATTGATGTGCGCGACCGCATGTTGAGGAAGGGTTGATGGTCGAGGCATTCCTGTGGGGAGCGCTGGCAGCCAGTTCCCTTGTGATCGGCTACCTGCTTGCCGGTCGCGGACTCTCCAACCGGGTCATCGGCCTGATCATGGGGTTCGGAGCAGGCGCACTCATCAGCGCCATCGCGTACGAGCTGGTCCCGGAATCGGCCGACAGCGGCTGGTCCACGACCTTGGCCCTCCTTGTCGGCGCCCTCGTCTTCTTTGTCGGTGACTGGCTGGTGGGCCGCACGGGTGGAAAGCACCGCAAGACCATCGCCGGAAGGCAGGAAGTGGGTTCGGGCGCGGCCATCTACATCGGTACCTTGCTCGACGCCATCCCTGAATCGCTCGTACTGGGTATGGGGCTTGCCATCGGGGGCGAGATGGGCGTTGCCTTCATCGTGGCCGTCTTCATCTCGAACCTTCCTGAAGGCGTTGCGGGGACGGTCAACCTGACCGCCGCCGGACACTCCCGCCACAGCACGTTGTGGATGTGGCTTTCATTGGTCGTCATCTCCGGTGTCTGCGCCGCACTCGGCTACGCCCTGGTGCAGTGGGTGCCATCTGCGGACGGCCATCTGGCGCAGGCCTTCGCGGCCGGAGCGATGCTCACCATGCTGGCAGATGCCATGATCCCCGAGGCGTATGAGCATGGAGGCAAGCTGGCTGGTCTGTCCACGGTGCTTGGCTTCACCGCTGCAGCCGCCCTTTCGGTGGCTGCGTGACCTGAGGACGCCACGGCGCTAATGCAGGCAGCTTGCAACCCGGGCAACCTGGTGCCGGGCCGTCGGCCCGGCCACGTTTCAGGACAGTAGGTCTTCCCGCCGGCGCAGGAACTCCTCCCGATCGATCTCACCGCGGGCGTAACGCTCCTCCAGCACCCGGAGCGCGGCACCGCTATCCCTTCCGGGCTGGGGTGCTATGCCCGTGGCTTCGCCCGACCGGTCGCTCGGCCGGCCGCTGCCCAAGCCGCGGATGAGCAGGATCACACCCACCACTAACAGGGCGATAGCTATCAGCATCACCGGCATCCAGAACCAGCCGGCTCCCATCATGTATCCACCGTCCCACATCATCTGAAGCCTCCTATCCGGATCTACTCATACCAGGCGCGGTACCAGTCGCGCATCTGGTCTATCTCGGCGCTCTGGGTCTTGATGATGGCGGCGGCCAGTCCATCGATCTCCGGCCGGTCGGACCGGACATCCACCATCCGCGCCATCATCACACCCATCTGATGATGCGGGATCATCTGCTCGATGAACTCTCGATCGAAGTCGGAGGCGGCCTCGAGCGCCTCGAGGTCGGTGCCGCCCATCATGCCACCGCCCATCATGCCGCGGCCCATCATGCCACCGCCCATCATGCCCCGGCCCCACGAGCCGTCACGCGGGTCGTACTCGGGAGCTTCCAGTCCGTACCATGCCCGGTACCACTCCCGCATCTGTTCGATCTCCTGCGTCTGCGTGACGATGATGTTTTCGGCCAGCTGCTTGATCTCGGGGCGCTGAGCCCGGGTCAGCGCGAGTTCGGCCATAGCCACCGCGTCCTGGTGATGCGGGACCATCTGCTCGATGAAGTGACGCTCGATGGTGGCCGTCCCGGGCGACGGCAGGTCGTCGAAGCTGCGTGGGCCGCGGTCCCAGGTGTCGCCATTTCCCAGTGTCGCGGTGACGATAACGAGCGCGACCCCGACCACCAAACAGGCCACGCCCCACCAAGTCCACTTGTTCCTCATGTTCCGTCCTTTGGACGAGCGATGTATACATGAATAAGTATAGCATCTTTGTCGCCATTGACCCAGGAGTCGCCCGCTGCCCGTGGATCAGAAGGGTTAGTGCTGCGTCTACGCCAGATGATCGACGAGGATCTTCACCCCGATGCCGAACAGAACCAGGGCCCCCGCCCTCTCCGCCCACACCCCGAAGCGGTGCCCGAGGCGGCAACCAAAGATGGCCCCGATGGCGCTGAGCGCGGCCGCGACGATCCCGATCACCAGGCTCGGCACCCAGATGGAGACGTTGAGAAAGGCCAGGCTGAGTCCCACTGCCAACGCGTCGATGCTGGTGGCCACGGCCAGCACCAGGAGGTTCCAGCCGCGAGTGGGATCCTTGGCCGGCGCGTTCGATTCGCGGAACGATTCCCACATCATCTTCGCGCCGATCAGAGCCAGGAGGCCGAAAGCGATCCAGTGATCCACCGCCTCCACCCATCCCGACAGGCTGGATCCGGCCAGCCAGCCGATGACCGGCATCATGAACTGGAAGAAGCCGAAAGCCAATGCCACGCGCAGCACGTGGCCGTATCTGAGCACCGCCACCTGTACGCCGCATGCCGTCGAGACGGCGAAGGCATCCATGGCCAAGCCGAGCGCTATAGCGAGAAGATAGCGGAAAACTCATCAGGCGCGGCTCATGGGTGTCCGAGGGCGAGGGGTGCAGGTCTTGCCGTCATGTGTCGATCTGCCTCAATGCTCCGTCTCGGCCCGTACCAGACCCTCTGCGTGATACGCGTGCCTGAGCGCCGGCTTGTCGATCTTGCCGGTCGGCGTTTCGGGGCACGTCGTCGAAGATGATCCTCCGGGGCCGCTTGTAGCGAGGCAGCTCCAGGCAGAACTCCATGACTCCGCTTCCGTGCAGTGGTGGCCTCGCTTGAGCTGCATGATGGCCGCCGCGATCTCGCCCAGCCGCTCGTCGGGCAGCCCGATCACCGCCACGTCCTTGATGTCGGGGTGCCGGTGCAGGAAGTCCTCCACCTGCACGGGGTAGATGTTCTCCCCGCCCGTGATGATCACGTCCTTCTTGCGGTCCACCAGGTAGATGAAGCCATCCTCGTCGTCCGGGCCATGTCCCCGGTGAGCAGCCACCCGTCCTTCAGCACTGCTGCCGTCGCCTCGGGGTCCCGGTAGTAGCACTTCATGACGCCCGGGCCTTTGACGGCAAGCTCCCCGACCTCGCCCGGCGCGACCGGTGGCTCCCGAACTCGTCGACGATCTTGGTCTCCCACCCGAAGCCCGGCATTGCCGATGGCGCCCACCTTGTGGACGTTCTCCATCCCCAGGTGCACGCAGCCGGGGCCGACCGATTCGCTGAGGCCGTAGTCGGTGTCGTACTGATGGTGCGGGAAAGTGCTCCAGCCAGCGGTGGACCAGGCTCGGCGGCACCGGCTGGGCCCCGATGTGCATCAGTCGCCACTGGTCGAGCTCGTAGTCCTTCAGCTTGAGTCCGCCGCGGTCGATGGCCCCAGGATGTCCTGGGCCCAGGGCACGAGCAGCCAGACGATGGTCACCTTCTCGTCGGAGATGGCCTGGAGGATCCATTCCGGTTTGGTGCCCCGCAGGAGGACCCCCTTGCTGCCCGCCAGCAGGCTGCCGAACCAGTGCATCTTGCCGCCCGTGTGGTAGAGGGGCGGGATGCAGAGGAAATTGTCGTCGCGGCTCTGGCCGTGATGCTTCTGCTCGGTCACGCAGGCCGACATGAGACTGCGATGGTCGTGCAGGATGGCTTTGGGAAACCCCGTGGTGCCCGAGGAGAAGTAGATGGCGCCGTCGTCGTCCTCGGAGATGCTCACGGCCGGCGGCTCGGCCGTAGCATCCGGCGATGGCCTCGCTGTAGCTCTCGGCAAAAGTGGGGCAGTCTGCCACCGACGAAGAAGCGAGGTCGAAGTTCGGCATATGGTCCATGACCGTCTCCACCCGGCCCACGAACTCCGGTCCGAAGACCAGGGCCCGCGCGTCGGCCAGCTTGAGGCAGTACTCGATCTCCTCCGCCGTGTAGCGGAAGTTCAGCGGGACGGCGACGGCCCCGGTCTTGAGGATGCCGAAGTAGATGGGCAGCCACTCCAGGCAGTTCATCAGGAGGATGGCCACCTTGTCGCCCTTGCCGATGCCGCGGCTGAGCAGCAGGTTGGCGAACCGGTTGGCGGCCTCGTCGAACTGGCGCCACGTCATCTCCCGGCGGGAGAAGTCGAGGGGATTGGTCTCCATGAGCTCGTACTCGCGCCAGGTGACCTCGCGCTTCTCGTTTGAGCCTCCGGATTGACCCCCACGAGGCAGATTTCGTCCCCGTATAGTGCGGCGTTGCGGGCGAGCACCTCGGTGATGACCATGGCTGATGATCCCTTCCTGCGGTCGCGGTCGCCACATTTTACAGGCTGGAAGCCCTTGTGCCGGGGCCGTGATCGGATGAGGTCGTGGGACTCACCGACAGCGTCGAGCGCGCAGACGACGACCAGGTCGAGTCCGGCCCTCTCCATCGGCGCCAGCATATCCTCGACCGTGTCGACCACCCGATCGCAGAGGACGCCGTTGGTGGTGATCGCGATGGAGCGCAGTCGCCCCAAGTGGCCGGCCTTCAGTCTGCAGACTTCGCCGACGAGAGACACTAGATCGTCACGCAAGAAAGGTTCGCCGCCGGTGATGTCCAGTTCTCGCAGATCGGCGAGCAGCGGGCTCGAGAGCAGGCCGTTCCACTGCTCGAGCGAAAGGTCGGGTACAGATGTTGGGATCTTCCAGATGTTGCACATGACGCACCGACACACGCAGCGGTGCGTGACTTCAAGGCTGACGGCCTGGGGCCTCCCAGGCCTGCCGGCCAGTCGCAGGCAGCGGTAGCGGAGGCCGTTGCCTGCCAGGCCGAAGGCGATCTTCGCGGCGGCCGCCAACTCACCCATGGCTAGTGCCCAGCTCGACCATGGCTTGCTGCCCTATTTGTCCATAGCGCGGGTGTTGCTCAATTCTCCCCGTGATGGTGACCGCACGTGCTCTCAGAGTGCTCGATCTCGCCTCTGAGGAAGGCGTCGATAGCTTCGAGAGCCGGGCCGGTGACGCCGCAGTACACGGTGAAGCCGGCCTGCTTGAGCGCCTGCTGCATGGGGGCGCCCATCCCTCCGGCGAGGATAACCTGTACACCTTGGTCCTTGAGGAACCCGGCGATGCCCGAGTGGTTATGCTGCATCCCCTGCAGTTCGAAGAGCGTCGTACGCACGACCATTTCATCGGCAGTCTCGGCGATGAGAAACGCCTGCGTGCTGCCGAAATGGGCGTTGACATTCCCGTTGAGGTAAGGCACTCCGATGGTCACGGTCTCTCCTTTGGTCGTATGATCTAGCGGCTGTGGGCGGTCGCCACGGGTATCGAACGACCTTGTCTCGACCCGGACGACCGTGACCGGCCCACCTTCGATGCAGACCGAGCCTCGGTATACTGGAGCCATGGCCAGCTCGTCCCCAACAAACTCTGCGCCCTACCTCTACCGCGAGGAACAACGCTTCCGGCAGTGGTGGGTCTGGATCCTCGTGGTGGGTCCGGCCGCATTGGCCTGGTGGCCCTTCGTACAGCAGATCCTGAGGGGAGAGAATGTCGGTCAGAATCCCGCCCCCGACTGGATGGTCTGGGTGATCTGGCTCCTGATCGGGGTGGGACTTCCCCTGATGTTCGGACTGGTCGCGCTCGTGCTGCAGGTGACGGCCGACCAGGTCCTGGTCAACTACCGCCCCTTCAAGCGTCGAGCGATACCCCTGGGCGAAATCGCGCAGGTAGAGGTCCGGACGTACAACGCAGTCAAGGAATACGGTGGCTGGGGTATCAAGGGCTGGTCTAAGGATAACGTGGCCTACAACGTGAGTGGCAACCGCGGGGTGGAATTGACGCTCCGCAGCGGGTCTCGGGTCATGCTGGGATCGCAGAGAGCAGACGAACTGGCAGAGGCCATCAACGGCCAACTGCGCCAACGGCGCGCGTCGATCGCGCGCTCCGGGTAAGTCGGCCGGAAGACAATCTCGTGCAGCATCTCGATGCCGCGGTGCTCGCCATCATCCCGGCGCACAACGAGGGAGGACGGATCGGGTCAGTGGTCTCGGCAGTCGCCGCGCAGGGACTTCCGGTGCTGGTGGTGGACGACGGCTCGACGGACGAGACCGGGAAGGAAGCAGCAGCAGCCGGAGCACAGGTCCTTCGCCTCGAGCCCAACCGGGGCAAAGGGGCGGCCCTCAAGGCCGGGTTCCGCAGCGCGCTGGGGTCGGCAGGAGAGGTCGCCGGGCGGGGGGATAGCAGTGGTGCCGCGGCCGACGGTCTTGCGGTGTCCTGGGCAGCGGTCTTGACCCTCGACGGCGACGGCCAACACGACCCGGCTGAGATACCCAAGTTCCTCGAAGCCTGGCGCCGGACCGAAGCCGATCTGGTCATCGGGATGCGCGACTACCGACACATGCCCCCTATCCGGTGGTTCACCAACAGTGTCAGCCGTCTGCTGTTCTCCCGGGCCCTGGGCGAGCACATCCCCGACAACCAATCGGGGTACCGGTTGCATGGCCGGCGGATCGCAGAAGCCGCGTTGGCCAGCGAGGAGCAGGGCTTCGCCTTCGAGGTGGAGGAGATCGCCATCTGTGTAGGCCGCGGCTACCGGTTGGCCTGGGTCCCGATAAAGACCATCTACGGCACCGAAAAGAGCGATATCAAACCCTGGGCGCATTTTCGGAGTTTCATGCGGGTCACCGGGCGCGCCCGCGCCCGCGTGAAGGCCGAGCGGAGGGCGGCCGCCGGAGGCTGACGGACGGACCAGGCGGACGGCCTCCCATAGGCTGACGGCCATCCTTCCATGCCTGGGGGACACGTGGAACCCGCATCCATGCCCGATCCTTATGCCTGGTCCTCCTTGCTCAGGTCCGGGTGTTAGACTCAGCCGACAACGACCATCGGGGGAGAGTCCATGGAGATCAGGCTGAACGCCAACGCTGCGCAACCATTGGCCACCAAGGTCTTCTTCAGCGATGAAGAGGTGTTCGAGGTGGCCTCGGTCATCGTCACGGGAGAGAGGGACGCGGTCCTCATCGATGCCCAGTGGACGCTCTCGGCTGCTCACCGGCTCATCGCCGAGATCCTGGAGACGGGCAAGAAGCTGACGACCATATATCTCACGCATGCGCATCCCGACCACTATTTCGGAGCCGGGACCATAGCCGAAGCCTTTCCCGCCGCCCGTGTGGTGGCGCTTCCCTCCGAGGCCGACATCATCAACAAGCAGTTCTTCGGGAAGATCGAGATCTGGGAGAACACCATCGGGGCGCACAACATCTGCCGCAAGACGGTGACCGTGGAGTCCCTCACCGAGAACTACCTCGAGCTCGAGGGACAGCGTCTCGAGATCATCCCCAGAGTCATCGGCGACATGCGTTACAACACCATGGTCTGGATACCGTGCATCAAGACGCTCTACGCGAGCGATGTGCTCTTCAACCAGGCTCATCCCTTCACATGCGAGATCACTCCCGAAGAGCGGCAGCAGTGGGTCCGCGAGATCGACAAGATCGAGACGATGGACGCCGAGGTGATCATCCCCGGTCACCAGCGGCCCGGAATGCCCTTCGACAAGAGCTCGCTGGCCTTCACCCGGGACTATCTCCTGGCGACCGAAGAGGAGCTGGTGCGCACCGACAGCGTCGCGGGGTTCTACTACGCCATGGCCGAGCGTTTCCCCTATGCTCACCTCTGCCATCTCAGCAACGAGATGAACGCGAACGTCTTCAAAGGGGACAGGGACTGGCACTGGCGGGAGGAAGAGTAAGAATCGGGTCTTGAGCAACAGGAGCGCCGGGAAGTCCAGGGGAGTAGGTTTGTCCGATGCTGGGAACGAGTTGTCTAGCATCGTGCCGGATTGCTGCTCTTTGTGACTGAGGAGGGTCGAGATGAGACCGGCTAAGATCGTTGCGATAGTCATCGGGGCACTGCTGATCCTCATAGGTATCGGCCTGTTGGTGCCCGGCAGCCTTCTCCTGTGGCTGAATAACGCGGGCAGGGACGGCCAAGGGTTCTTCATGACCTCGACCCGCGCACTCGGCTCTGAGGGCTACGCGCTCACCACTCCAGAAGTGGACCTGGGGATGGGCCCAGCGGACTGGGTCCCCGCCGGCGGAGTGGGCACATTGCGTATCCGCGCGACGTCGAGCAGCGGCGATCCGGTCTTCATCGGCATCGGTCCCGCGGACGAAGTGTCGGCCTATCTCGACGGGGTCGCGCACGACGAGGTCACGAATCTCGGCTGGTTCTCCTCCTCGGTGGAGTACCGCACCTTCGAGGGAGGCGCGCCCGCGGCACCGCCTGGGCAGCAGACCTTCTGGATCGTGAAGCAGGAGGGCGCGGAAACGCAGACGCTCGAGTGGGACCTGCAGGGTGGCAACTGGACCGCGGTGCTCATGAACGCCGACGCCAGCGCGCCCGTGGAGGCGCGCGTCAGCCTCGGTGCCCACATTGACATACTGTTTCCCATCGGTATCGGTCTGACCGTCGCCGGAGTCGTGCTGCTGGCTGTGGGGATCTTGCTCATCGTTCTCGGGGCGCGACGTCCGCGGAAGCCCCTCCAGCCCGAGTCTGTCGGGGCGCCCCCTGGAGCGCAGCCATATGGACCGTATCCCCAAGCGCCTGGACCGTACTCCCCGCCGCCCGGGCAGTACCCGCCGCAGGCACAGGGGCAGTACCCGCCGGCCCAGCAGCCCCTGTCCCAACAGCCGTCCGGGGCCTACGCGTCGGCGCCCGCCCAGCAGCCGTACGTACAGCCGGTCCCGCCGCCCACCGGTGCGGAGCCGGTCGGGTCGTCCACGGAGCCTGCGGTAGAGCAACCGGCGGAAGAGCCACCTGCGGGTGGGACCGGGACGTCCTAGGAGGACGAGCGGGCACGGGCATGCACCCGGCAGGCACCTTGCGGCGCCTGCCGGTCAGGACGCCTCAGATCATCACGGGCCGGGCGTCGACGATGAGCTTCTCCAGACCGAGTTCGGAGTCGCCTACCTCGATCGCCCGGCCGACCAGTTGACTGAGGTAGATGATCGGTAACGGTTTCCAACCGGGATGGGCCTTCGCGATGCGCTCCTGAGTGCTGTCCAGGTTCACCTGGCAGAGAGGGCAGGCGACGGCGATCGCCTCGGCTCCACAGTCGCGAGCGTCGCGCAGTATGCGATAGATCATCTCCACGACCATTCCCACCTCGGAGAGTGCCAGGCTCGATCCGCAGCAGTCGGTCTTGCCGTTCCACTCCACTGCTTCGCAGCCCAGAACCGTGACGACCTCGTCCATGTGAGTGGGGTACTCCGGATCCTCGGCCAGCGTGACCTTGGGGGGCCGGGTGAGGAGGCAGCCGTAGTAGCAGGCGACCTTGAGTCCATGGAAGGGCCGAGTGACCTTCGCTGCGAGCGCGTCGAGGCCGACGTCATCGTGGTAGACGTCGACAAGATTGTGGACGCCGACAGTGCCGTTGTATCGGCGGCCGACGACGGAGGTGATAAGCGGCTCGTGGTCGGGCTGCTGCGACTCGAAGTTGCTGGTCGCGAACCGGCTGAAGCACCCGGCGCAAGGTATGGCGACAGTGTCCAGCCGCATGTCCTGTTCGATCTTGGCCAGCTCGTGCGTCGGCAGAGAGGCGGCCAGCAGGCGATTGGAGGAGTGGATGGCAGTGTTGCCGCAACAACTCCATTCCGGGATCTCCTCTAGCCTGATGTCGAGCGCCGCGGCCGTGGCCTTGAAGCTGGAGTCGAACTCTCCGGCCGAACCGTGGAGCGAGCAGCCGGGGTAGTAGGCGAGCACCTTACTCACGGTCCGGTCCCCCCACTTGTCCGCGCCCGCGCTCCAGAGCAGTCGGATTGTCCTGCATGACGCTCTCGCTTGCGCTTATCATCCGCTTCATGGCGGCTCTGTCGCCGCGCTCGGGCAGCAGCCGTATCTTGCGCTTGGCCATCATCTTGCGACCGATGGGCACGTACGCGATCATGTCCCTGGGTCTGCTCAGCATGGCCCTACTCACAAGCTCGATCTCGTAGAGCCGGCCCCAGCGCTTGATGCTCTCCGCGTTGAGGCGCAGCACGTCCGCGAGGGCGGCCCGGCCGGGATCCGGCCTTCGCGCCGTGCGATGATCCTGAGCTCGTCCATGACGGCAGCCACGTCGATGCTCTGCGGGCAGCGGGTCGTGCAGGTCTGACAACCCGTGCATAGCCAGATGAACTTGTCGTCAAGGGCCATATCGACCTGGCCCAGCTGTATCGCCCGCATGATCTGCGCGGGGTGCATGTCGGCGTGTCCGGCGACGGGGCACCCGCTGCTGCACTTCTTGCACTGGTAGCACTTGCATACGTTCGCGCCGCAGCCTCGACCGACCGTCTCGGAAAGACCGGGGCGGGGAATGCAGGTAGACGCATCTCCGGTGGCCATCCCCGCCCCCTACGCCACGGCCGGCCGCGGCATCAGCCCGGCCGCCTCGACTATCTCGGGCACGACGGGCTCCCACTCGACCGCCATGATGTGCACGCCGGCGACACCCTCGATCTCGGCCAGCTCCTTGATCATCTCCACGGCCAACTTCTTGCCCTCGGCCTGCTGAGGCGCGCCCTTCTCCTGCGAGGAGATGCGGTCGACGATATCTTGCGGCACGTCCATGCCCGGCACGAACTTCTTCATGTAGTTGGCCATGCCGGCGCCCTTGATGGGGGTGATCCCTGCCAGGATCTTGATCTCCTGGTGCAGGCCCAGAGCCCGGACCTCCTCCATCCACCTCTTGAACTTCGGGACGTTGAATATGCACTGCGTCTGCACGAAATCAGCTCCGGCCAGGATCTTCTTCTTCAAGCGCAGCGCGCGGATCTCGAAGGGGTCGCCGAAGGGGTTCTCCGCACAACCGATGTAGAGTGGCGGCGCCACCGCCATCTCCTCTCCGCACTGGAACTTCTTCTCGTCACGCATATCGCGGTACATCTGGATGAGGTTGATGGCGTCCAGGTCGTGCACGCCCTTCGCCTGCGGGTGATTGCCGAAACTCATGTGGTCGCCCGTGAGGCAGAGGATGTTCTTGATGCCCAGCGTCGACGCACCGAGGATATCGGCCTGCATGGCCAGACGGTTCCTGTCGCGGCAGGTCATCTGCATGATCGCTTCCACGCCGTTCTGCTGGGCCGTGAAGGCCGACGCCATGGAACAGACCCTGACGACGGCGGTCTGGTTGTCGGTGATGTTGACGGCATCCACGTAGCCCTTGAGGAGCTTGGCCTTGCCTTCGATCACGCCGCCGTCGGCGCTCTTCGGCGGCCCGCACTCGCCTGTGACTGCAAACCGGCCCTCGCTCAGGATCTTCTCCAGGCGGCTGCCGGCCTTGTACTCGGTACTCATACCGGCTTCGCCTCCTCCCGTACCATCTTGCGCGGACCGCCGGAACTGCTCTTGCTCCAATCCTTCGGCGGCCGGTGGACGAACATCAACTCCTCGCGCCCCTGTGCCTTCAGTCGCTCCCAGATCAGGTGCCAGGCGCAGTCGATCTCCTCCTTCTCCGGCGTGGTCACCTCGCATTTGCCTTCGTGGGACCCCCCGCAGGGGCCGTTCATCAGGCTCTTGCTGCAGCGGACGACAGGGCAGATTCCGGCGGTCTCGCCGATGACGCATTCTCCGCAGGCACCGCAGCGTTCGAGCCACACGGCGTGCTCCTGGGGCATGCCGAGCATGTTGGTGTTCACTGCCGGCACCACGAGCTTGGGGGCGAACTTCTCCGCCATGCTCTGGATCCCGATCCCGCAGGCCATGCTGACGACCACGTCGGCCGCGGCCACCTTGTCGGCGATCATGTCGAGATACTCCCACTCGCACTGACGTATGGCCGAGGTATGCTCGATCTCCTCGGCCCGGCCGTTCATGGCGGCATCTATGCGCAGTTCGCTGGCGAGGATCTCGGCTTCCTTCTCCCCACCGGTGAGGCAGATCGCGACGCAGGTGTCGCAGCCTGCCACCAGGACTTTCTCGCCGTCCCCGACGAGCGAGATGATCTCGGCGAGTGGTTTGCGTTCCGCGGTGATCATTCTGTCGATCCTTCCTCTGGCATGGCGATGTCCCCAAGTGCTTCCCTCGCGGCCGCATGCGCGCTCACGCCTTCGCGCTTGACCGGGTTGGGTCCCAACTCCTTGATGCGCTGCGTGAACTCGTTCGCCACCTCCGCGAACCTGGCCCCCATGGCGGACGACATGTTGTACATCTCCACCCGTTCGGGCTCGATACCCAGCTCCGTGAGGAGCCGTTTGACATGGTCTATGCGCTTGCGGGCCCAGAGATTGCCTTTGAGGAAGTGGCACTCCCCTTCCATGCACCCGGCGGCGTAGACGCCGTCGGCGCCCGCCTCCAGTGCCTTCAGCAGGTGGATCACCTCCAGCTTGCCCGTACACGGCAGCTTGATGATGCGGATGCTGGTCGGGTACTCGAGACGCATGACCCCGCCAGGTCGGCCGCTGCGTAGGCGCAGTAGTGGCAGGCGAACACGATTATCTCGGGCTCGAAGTCGGGATCGACGGGCCTGGCGGGGGCCGCTTCCTCCGGCGTGGCCAGTGCCTGATCTGCAACGTCGGTCATGTCAGCTCACCTCCGCGAAGAGCGCTTCTTCCTTGGCCAGGATCTGCGCATCGGTGTAGTGGTGCAGCGTGATGGCCTTGACCGGGCACTCGCTGACGCACACTCCGCATCCCTGACAGGTGGCCGGCTCGATCCTTGCCTTCTTGGCCTCCGGGTCGATCACGGGCACGTTGTATGGGCAGACCCGCACGCAGGTGAGGCAGGCGGCGCACTTGTCCTGATCGACCTCGGCCACCACGCCGCCGGCCTTCATGGCCGGCTTGGCCAGCATCGCCGCCGCTCGGCCGGCGGCGGCGTAGGCCTGGCTGATGGTCTCGTCGATGCTCTTGGGATAGTGAGCGGCACCGCAGATGAAGATACCTTCCGAGGCGCAGTCCACCGGCCGGAGCTTCACGTGCGCCTCTTGGTAGAAGCTGTCGCGCTGGAGGGGCACCTTCAGCAACCTGCTCAACTCGACGCTACCTTCGGCAGCCACCGAAGGTGCAGCCAGCACCAGCAAGTCGAGAGGCAGGGTGATCTCCCGGTCGAAGGCGGGCTCCCGATACGTAAGGGTCAAAGCGCCGCTCTCGCTGACCCGCGGTCTGTCATCGTTCGTGTAGCGGGTGAAGATGACACCCAACTCCCGCGCCCGGGTGTAGTACTCCTCCAGCAGGCCGAAGGTGCGCATCTCCTTGAACCACACGTACACCGTACGGCTCGGGTCCCGTTCCTTCAGTTCGATGGCGTTCTTCACTCCGTGCTGGCAGCAGATGCGCGAGCAATAGGGGTGACCTTCCTCGAGCGACCCGGCGCACAGGATGAAGCCGATCGAGGTGGCCTCGGCCAATCTCCGATCGTCTTCCTTGAGCATGCGTTCGAAGTCCATCTCGGTGACAACCTCGGGCCTGCGGTCCAGACCGTAGAGCGCGACACGATCCTCGCGGGCCCCTGTAGCCACGATGATCACGCCGTGATCGATGGAAGTCCGTCTGCCGTCTTTGTCCCGCACGACGCCGGAGAAGTTGCCCACGAAGCCGTGGAAGTCGACCAGTTCGGACTCGAGGTATATGTGCACGTGAGGATCGTCGATGAGCTGCTGCTCGAGGTCGGCGATGATCTGGGCCGGGTCGTTGCCTCTGATGGTTCTTCCCACCTGTAACACCCGGCCGCCCAGCCTGGGCTCGCGCTCGACCAGATGGACCTCATGGCCCATGTCGCCGAGAGCGCGTGCGGCGGTCATACCGGCGATCCCTCCCCCGATGATGAGGGCGGCGTGGGTGAGCGGTACGTCGATCTTGGACAGCGGCTCGAGAAGACGAGCTCGAGCCACGCTCATGCGCACAAGGTCCCGCGCTTTGTCGGTAGCCTTCTCAGGTTCTTTCTTGTGTACCCAGCTCCCCTGGTCGCGAATGTTGGCCATCTCGAAGAGGTAGGGGTTGAGCCCGGCCTCGCGGAGGGTGTTCTGGAAGATCGGCTCGTGGGTGCGCGGGGTGCAGCTTGCCACCACGACCCGGTTGAGATTGTGCTTCTCTATTTCCTCTTTGATGAGGTCCAGGCTGTCGTTGGCACAGGCGTACATCGTGTCGGTGGAACACTTCACGCAGGGGAGGGTGGCTGCGTATTCGGCGACGTTCTCCACATCGATGACACCTGCGATGTTGTTGCCGCAATGGCATACGAAGACGCCCACGCGCGGCTCCTCCTCGGTGATGTCCCGCTCCGGCGGATACATCGGCTCGGTCGTCAGAGTGCCTCGGCTGTCGGCGAGCCGCGTCATCACCCGGGCCGCGGCGGCCGATCCTTGGGCGACCGAATCGGGGATGTCCTTGGGCTCGCTGAACGGGCCGACCACGAACACGCCTTCGCGGCTGGTCTCGAGCGGGTCGAACTCCCGGAGGTCGCAGAAGCCGTGCCGGTTGAGGGCGATGCCCAGACGGCCCGCCGCCTCTTGACCCTTGCGCGCGGGCTCCAAGCCCACCGAGAGCACCACCATGTCGTACCGGCTCTGATGCAGTTCGCCGCGTTCGTCTTCCCAGGTGATGAGCAGGTCTTTGGTCAGCGGGTCCTCGAGGATCCTCGAAGGGCGCGAGCGGATGAAGCTCACACCGCGGTCGACCGCGTGCTGATAGAAGGCGTCGAACCCCTTGCCCTGCGCCCTCATGTCCATGATGAAGACATCTGGCCTGCAGTCGGGCACGTGGTCGATGGTGAGCATCGCCTGCTTGTTGGCGTAGATGCAGCATACGCTCGAGCAGTAGTCGTGCTTCTGATCGCGGGAGCCGACGCACTGGATGAAGGCCATACGCTCGGGATGCCTCCCGTCGCTGGGCCGCTTGACCTCGCCTACGGTAGGCCCTGAGGCGCTCAGCATCCTCTCGTACTCGAGAGCGGAGAGCACGTTGGGGTATCTCCGGTACCCATACTCGCCCTTGGCGCCGGGATCGTAGGCGTCGAAGCCTGTGGCCATCACGATGGCGCCCACCTCCAGGTCCATCTCCCGGTCTCGTTCCTCGTGGAGTAGAGCGCCTGGGCCGCATGCGCGCACGCACTCCATGCACTCAGAGCACACCGCGCACTGCAGGCAGCGGTTGGCCTCCGCGATGGCCTGCTCCTCCGTATAGCCGTCGCGCACTTCCACGAAGCTGTGGCGCCGTTCGGCGCCCGGCTGGACTGGCATGGCAACGCGGGGCAGTCGCGCGACCTTGGCCAGCACCTTGTCCTCAGGCCGGGCCTCGGGAAGAGGGTCGGCCCAGAGGGCGACCACCTGCTCGCCCCGCAGGTAGTTGTGGATGTTCGCGGCGGCCTTCCGGCCGGCCGCGATGGCTTCGATGGCGCTCAACGGGCCTTTGGGCGACACGTCTCCGCCCGCGAAGACACCCGGTCGGGTCGTGGCCAGCGAGTCGCGGTCCGTCTGGACAACGTTGCCCTCGATGGCCAGATCGTCCAGGCCGGCGGCGAAGTCCTCCACGATGGCCTGGCCGACCGCGAAGATCACGGTCTCGCAGGGGATCTCGACAAAGGCGCCGGGGATGGGCTCCGGACGACGGCGTCCCCGCTCGTCGGGCTCGCCCAGCTTGCAGCGCTGCAGCCGGATGGCGCTCACCTTGCCGTCGGCGCCCACGATCTCGTCCGGTATGACCAGGTACTCCAGCGCGACCTGCTCGTCCAAGCCTTCCTCGATCTCCTCGCGGGAGGCGGGCATCTCTTCGCGCGTGCGTCGGTAGGCGATGGTGACCTCCGGCGCTCTGCCGTTGACCGAGGAGAGGCGGGAGGCGGCGCGAGCCGTGTCGAAGGCGACGTCGCCACCGCCGATCACGACCACCCGGTCGCCGACCGGCAGGGGATCGCCGAGGTTGAGGGCGCGCAGGAACTCGACCGCCTTGAGACACCCGTCGAGATCGTCGCCCTTGACCGGGGAGGGGGCGCTGGTGTGCAGGCCGGGGGCCAGAAAGACGGCCTTGTAGCCGTCCGCCAGCAGGCCGTCGACCGTGAAGTCGGTGCCACACCGCTGGTTCAAGCGCAGGTCGACACCAAGGGCGCAGATGCGGTCGATCTCCCGCTGCAGGACCTCGGGCGGCATGCGATGGTCGGGGATGCCCACCCGAAGCATGCCGCCGGCCACGGGCAGCGCTTCGAAGACGGTGGTTTCGTAGCCGTACTGAGCCAGGTCGCGGGCGCAACTGAGGCCGGCCGGGCCGCCGCCCACGATCGCCACCTTCTCGTCGTGGACGATCGGGAGCTTCTCGGGGAGTTCCGCTGGCTCACCGTGGTCGCAGGCGAACCGCTTGAGACTCGCGATGGAGATGGCTTCGTCGACCGAGCCTCGGGTACACGCGGTCTCGCACGGGTGTGCGCAGACCCGGCCGCAGACCGACGGGAACGGGTTGGGTTCGGAAGCGACGCGATATGCGTCGGCGAATCGCCCCTCGGCGATGAGGGCGATGTAACCCTGGGCTGACGTCTGCACCGGGCAGTTGCTCTTGCAGGGAGCGTATCCCTTCTTGTCGACCGCGTAGGTGCCTGGGATGGCCTGCGGATAGAGCTTGTAGATGGCCTTCCGCTCGCCCAGGCCCTCGTTGTACGTGTCACGGACCTTCACCGGGCAGACCGGGACGCAGGCATTACAGCTCGTGCATTTCTCCGGGTCGACGAAACGGGCGTGATGGTAGACCTTGGCGTGGAAGTTGCCGGGTTCGCCCGAAAGCTCGGTCAGCTCCGCGTTCGTGACGATCTCGATATCCAGATGACGGGAGGCCTCGACCAACTTGGGAGCAAGCGTGCACATGGAGCAGTCGTTGGTGGGGAAGGTCTTGTCGAGTTGAGCCATGTGGCCACCCAGAGCCGGGGATCTCTCGACCAGATAGACCTTGTAGCCACCTTCGGCCAGGTCGAGAGAACACTGGATACCGGCGACTCCGCCCCCCAGAACGAGGGCCGCGCCGGTGGTTGTACGGGAGGTGGTAGCCATGCGCACTTCCTCTACCGAGATGTCGAAGGACACGTACAGACTGGAAGCAGGTCCGCCAGGATCCCCAAGTCCGACGGCCGGCTGAATGGTTATATGAGTAGTCCCCTATTGTTTCAAGGTATTATAGCGCTGCGCGTGAACCCCATGCGGCCGACTTCACGGCCAGTGCATTGCAGGATTGCAATTTTCGCATATTATAATATAGGTATCGATTCCGAGAGCCAAGGAACCCCGGAGCAGGCATGAAAGATCTTGACGAAATGAGCACGGCCGACCTGGGGAGACTCTTGGTCGGTCTCAAGGCGGATCTGGAGGATATCGAGGAGGAAAGGGCGTTCGTCCTCGGGCAGACCGGAGCGCACGTGTCCGCCTCGACGGTCGCGCGATACGAGTCGGAGCGCGAAGCTCTGAGAGAGAAGATCAAAGCCGCGGAAACTGCTCTGGCGGAACGGGGTGGGGAAGCAGGATGAGCCAACTGGATCCCGTGATGCTGGAACTGCACGCGCGAATCTGCAAGACCATGGCGCATCCCATCCGACTGGCGTTGATCGAGGCGCTACGCGACGGTGAGCGAAGCGTCGGCGACCTCGCCGCCGCGATCGGTGTGACCCCGTCCCTGGCTTCTCAACACCTGGCAGTGATGCGCAATCAAGGCCTTGTGAGCACACGCCGCAATGGCACCGAGATCTTCTATAGCGTCGGCTATCCCAAGATGATCCAGGTCTGCGACTTGCTCCGGGAAGTGCTCCTCGAACATCTCCGGGCCCAGGAGGAACTGTCCCGCCGCGCGGCAGGCTGACGAAGGGAGGAAGGCATGGATCCGCAGGCCCACTGGCAGGACGTGTGGACGACAAGGAACGCCGACCAGGTGAGCTGGTTCGAGCACGAGCCATCCACCTGATTGGAACTCATTCGGGCAGTTGCGCCCGAGCAGGAATGCGTCATTGCGGACATCGGCGGAGGAGCGTCGCTGCTGGTCGACCGGCTTCTTGACCAGGGCTACCACGAGCCGGTCGTTGTGGACATCTCGGATGCCGCGCTCGATCAGGCGCGCGGCCGCCTGGGGAAAAGATGCGCCGACGTGATATGGCTGCCGGCGGATGCGCGCCATGTACGGCTTCCGAAGCAGGTCGATGTCTGGCACGACCGCGCGGTGTTCCACTTCTTGACCGATCCGGCCGACCGGGAGGCGTACCTCGATACGGTCAGAGCCGCCCTCAAGGTGGGAGGGCACATCGTTATGGCGACCTTCGGGCCTGACGGCCCCGAACGGTGCAGCGGTCTGGCGGTGGAGCGCTATGATTGCGCCAGGCTCTCCGAGTTCTTCGGGGCGGAGTTCGAGCCGGTCCGCTGTTTCCAGAGGCAGCATCTGACGCCGGCCGGAGCCGCGCAAGAATTCACGTATGCCGTGTTTCGACGCCTTGGCAGCCAGAGTCTCGAGAGAGGAGCGCAATGAAGAAGGTCCTTATCGCCTACGTCTCGCTCACGGGCAGGACCCAGCGGATGGCGGAATACCTCGCCGAGGGCGTCCGCTTCGCCGGGCAGCAGGCGGTCACGAAGAAGACTTCGGAGCTAAGCACCGCCGAAGACCTGGCGGGTTACGACGGCTACCTCTTCGGTTCACCCACGTACCACCGGGATATGGCCGGTCCGATGAAGAACTTCCTGTTCCTGGCCAACCAGGCCGATCTCGCAGGTAAGCTGGCCGGCGCCTTTGGGTCGTACACCCACAGCGGCGACGCCCCCGCGATGATCCTGGACACGATGGAATACGTCTTCCACATGGAGCCCTTCAACCTGGGCGCTCTCAACCTCAAAGAGGCCCTGGTGGGCGACCAGGAGGGCATGCGGGCCTGCCACGACTACGGCCGGACCTTCGGGGAGCGGCTCGGCGGCTGACCGTAAGGAAGAGGGGGCCGCTCTCTGCCGAGCGGCCCCCTCGCTTCGCGTCCATCGTGTCGCGCGGTTGTTGCCGCGCGGTCTTCTCCGACGATCGGGTCTACTTGGCCACGTACTGGGCCACGGCTGCACCGGTCGAGTCGCGGAGCCAGAGTTCGTCGCCCTCGATGGTGTAGGTCGCCGTCTTGGGCAGGGCTGCCAAGTAGGCAGCTTCCTGCTGCATCAGTTCATCGGGTCCCGCCATCTTCGTGGTGACGATCTGCGGATCGACGGTCATCTGATCCTGACCGGACACTTTGTACGTGGTGGAGTACTGGTTGATGCTCGCGTTGCCGGCCAGCGTGCCGTCGTCGCCGAACGTGGCGGTGATGGCGCTGTCGGCAGCCAGAGACTGCAGTGCGCCTTTGCCGTTGTTGTAGGCCAGGGCCTGCCATTCGGTGCCGGTGAGAGCGGTGGGCTGGACTACCTCGTATTTCACCAGGGTCTCGCCCTTCTCGTCCAGGAGAGTGAGGGAGGTCTCGCTGACACTGTACGTGGTCGCCTTCTGGAGGGCACCGAAATAGGCCTGTTCCTGAGCCATCGCGGCCGGTTCGCCCGCCATCTGGGTGCTGATGAGGGCCCCGAACTCGATCGTGTTACCCGGACCGGTCGTATAGGGACCGGAATAGCGGTTCACCGCGCCCGATCCCGCGATCGTCCCCGCGGCGAAGACCGCCGTGGTGGCGTTCCCCTTGGTGGTGACGACCTCTGACACCCCGGTGATCTCCGTGGCCTTCCAGGTCTTGCCTTCCAGAGCCTTGGAGTCGTCCGCGTCATTGCCGCCACACCCTGCGAAGACGACCAGCAAGGAGAGCACCAGCGCACTGACGACCCCGATGACGGGCAACGAACGCTTCATCATTCTTCCCTTCACTTGACTTGACTTCGAACACGAGAGCGCAACTTTATTCGCCGGTAGCTCGATGCAGACCTGCATCTCCGGCTTTCTTCGGGCTCCGGAGAGCCGCAGCTTCGGACGACCTGGTCCCAGGCAGGGTTCCGACTCGCGGCGGACCGGTGGATACGAAGGCGGGACGGCAGGACTAGTTGCCGCCTCCGGACTCGTAGGTGGTGGACGTGTTGCTCAGCGTGCTCGACGTACCGAGGTTGAGGCGGTTGCCGCAACCTACCGCGCCTATCGCCAAGGCCAGCGATGCGACTATGAGCAACACAGCTACGAACTTGCGCATGACAGTCCCTCCCTCTCCGGCGGCCGACGTGAAGCGGTCCAACACAACTATACCGGTACTTCCCCTGTACCCGTACACCCTTGTGCTCCAGTCATCCGTGCAAATGCGGTAGCATCGTTGGGTCGCTGCGCATCGGACAACCGGAGCTCAAGGCCATGGATCTTCTGCAGGCTATCGGCAACACGCCCCTTGTCAGGCTTGCCAACCTCAACCCCAACCCCGACGTCGAGGTGCTCTGCAAGCTCGAAGGCTGCAATCCCGGTGGATCGGTCAAGGACCGCCCCGCCCTCTACATGATCACCAAGGCGGAAGAGAGCGGAGAACTCACCCGGGACAAGATCATCCTGGAGCCGACCTCCGGCAATACGGGGATCGCCATCGCCATGATCGGTGCAGCCAAAGGGTATGAGGTGCAGCTCTGCATGCCCGAGTGTGTGAGCAGCGAACGTCGACTGATCCTCGAGGGATTCGGAGCCCATGTGTATCCCACGGCGGCGAAGGAGAACATCGACGGCGCTATCCGGCAGGCCCACGCCCTCATGGATGAGTTTCCCGGCAGGTACTACATGCCCAACCAGTACGCCAACGAGGCGAACGCTCTCGCTCATTTCGAGACCACAGGTCCGGAGGTCTATCGCCAGACCGACGGTGAGGTGGACTACTTCGTGGCCGGCATGGGCACCTCGGGGACGCTGATGGGCACCGGACGATACCTGAAGTCGGTGAAACCGTCGGTGAAGATCGTCGGCGTGGAGCCGGTCATGGGCCACACCATCCAAGGGCTCAAGAACATGACGGAGTCGATGGTTCCGTCCATCTATCATCCCGAAGAGCTGGACCTCAAGGAGATGGTCGACGACGGCGAGGCCTTCGAGACGACCAGGCTGCTGGCCACGAGGGAGGGGCTCTTCGTGGGCACCTCCGGTGGTGCCGCTACCTCCGCGGCGCTGCGTATCGCCACGCGGATCGACCGCGGGACCATCGTGGTGATCCTCCCCGACCGCGGGGATCGCTACCTCAGTACCATGCAGTTCCGTTCTGTCTGCGCAAAGTGTCCACCGTGATGCGGGTCACCGCGAGACAGGGATCGCGGTAGCCGTCGACAAGGAGCAAACGACCTCAGTCTGCGGCAGTTTGGACGGCAGGCCGTGCGAGCAGCCCCCGCAGCAGGATCCAACCAAGGACTCCGGCCGTGACGTAGATGACGGTCGCGGCGTACATCAGCGAAGTCACGCCGGCGGCATCGGCCAGGGAGCCGCCAAGACCGCTCCCGACGAACATGACCAGAGTGCTTACGGTGCCGTACGCCCCGAAGACGCGGCCCCGAAATCCTTCCGCCGTTGCCGACTGCATCACCGTCTGCGTGCTGATGATCCAGGCCATGAACACAGGTCCGGCCGCGATCATGAGGGCGATCACCGTGGGCAAGGTGGGGACCAGGACCATGGCGAGGACGAAGATCCCCGTTCCCGCCAACCCGCCGTAGATCATCAGACCGCGTGAAAGCCTTGGCCCTATCTGGGCGATCAGGAGCGCCCCCAGGATGCCGCCGATACCACGCGCTGCAAGCACCCAGCCGTAGTCGGTCGCGCTGAAGCCGGCCACGTCCTGGGCGAAGACCGCCAGCAGAGCACTGAGTATCGCGTCGCCGAAGAGGCCTACGCCGACGACAATGAAAAGGTTGCGGAGCAGGCGCTCCTTCGTCACCAGCCGCAGGCCATCCAGCCATTCCTGCCAGACGCGTCGCCATCTGGATCCGCGTGCCGGCGCAGCAGCCTCCCCGACAAGCCTGGGCGCCACCACGAAGGCGATCAGCGCGGCCGCTGCCGCATAGGAAGCGGCATCGATGATCACGACGTTGCGGAAGCCTACGGTGCCGAGCAAGATACCGCCCAGCGCGGCTCCGACGATGCGTGCGAGGTTGTCGTTGAGGGCATTCAGGGAGTTGGCGGACACCAAGTGGACCTCGTCGACGAGCGAAGGCAGCAAGGCGTTCTCAGCGGGGATCAGAAACTGATTCACCGTCGACTCAAGGAAGATGACCACATAGACCACCCAGATCCAGCCGCGCGTGTCAACGAGCAGCAGCCAGGGGATGATGGCCGCCTGGACCAGATTCCCGGCGAGCAACACGCGCCGACGGTCCCAGCGGTCGACGAACACCCCGGCGACCGAACCGAAGAGCATCCCGGGGGCGACGAGGGCCATGAGGACGCTGCCGGTGGCCAACGCCGACCCGGTGACCTCATACACGTAGAAGGGCAGGGCTGCGAAAAGCATCCACGTGCCCATCATCGAGATCAGCCCGCCCGACCAGAGCAGGAAGAAGTTGCGGTTGCGCAGGGTCGTGAGCAAGACGGACCGATCAGCCCCGGCGGGCTTTAGCCGGCCGACATGACACCGAGAACCTCGCCGCTGACCGCGTCAACATAGACGGTCACGGCTATCTTGCCGGCGGGCGTGCTCCTCGAGAGTTTCACGATCCAGACCAATGCATCTCCACCGCCGGTGATGCCCGGCGCGTCGGTGTGCACGAGAGTCGCGTTCTCCACTTTCAGCTGGGATGGCGACATCGTGGTGGTAGTCACGCCGGCGAGCGTGCTGGTGGTCCCTCCCCGCAGGGTGCTGGTGGTTCCTCCCCGCAGCGTGCTGGTAGTGGTCTCCTCCTCGGAGGGGCTTCTGACCGCGGCCACCGTGGCGATGTTGACGGCCTCGTTCTTTGTGACCTTCTGCGGGACGGCCGCGGCCTCGCGCGGCCCCGGGCTGAACAGGAAGCTGCGCAGCTCTCCGGTCGCCTTGTCGATGCCTATCTCGATGAGGCCTTGATTGGCGATCCCCTCTTCGTCGTGGCCCACCCATGTCTTCTGGTACACAGATCCCGCCGCACCCCGATCGACGCTGCGGGATGTGCCCCGGGTGAATCCTTGTGAGGCAAGGGCCGCGGCATCCCACCCGAGCAGCCCCACGATACGGTCGGCTTCCTTGTCGAGCACGGTGTTGCTGAGCGCAGCTCCGGTAGTCGTCTCTTTGGGTTCAAGGAGGACGCAACGTATGAGTCCCGTCTCGGCGTCGACATCCGCGCGGCCTCCCGACCACGTGAGCGCCGCCTCGGAGTCGGAGAACATCGGCTGGCCCGACGACCGCGTGATGGCGCCCATAGGAAGCCCCAGTATGGCCTGCAGTTGAGAGATGGCCTTGTTGGTGGCCGCGGCCAGATTGGGCCTCGTGCTGTCCGAAGACAGACCGGGCAGGCTGCAGCCGGCGAGAGCCATGCCGGCGACCAGGCCGGCGGCAAGGAGGGCGCACAGCGCGCCTACTGCTCTTCGCTGAGATCTCGCTCTCACGGCTCAACTCCTGAGTTGTCCCAAGCGCAGCTCGATTCTACTCCGTGCCCGGACAGGACAAGGCGCCCGAGGGGCTATCATATGACGGCCCGCCGCGCGCCACGACCGGATCTCGGCGGAGACCGGACGGAGGTGCGGAGCGGGCCGACGCATGTGTGATCTTCACGAGAAGTCAGGAGTCGTGGTACGTGGAAGGCCGCATCCGAATTGATGGGGAGCGCTGCAAGGGCTGCCTCTTCTGCATCGAGCTCTGTCCGAAGAAGAGCATCCGGCTGTCGGAGGAACTTAACCTCAAAGGCTACTTCGTCGCCGCCTTCGATGACACCGACGGCTGCAACGGTTGCGGGGTCTGCGCGCTGATGTGCCCCGAAGTGGCGATCGAGGTGGAGAGAGCATGAAGCGTCTCATGAGCGGAAACGCCGCGCTGGGCGAGGCCGCGATCCGATCGGGATGTACCGCCTACTTCGGGTATCCGATCACTCCTCAGAACGAACTCACCGAGCACATGGCCAGAAGGATGGTGGAGTCCGGCGGCGTGTTCATCCAGTCCGAGAGCGAGATAGCGGCCATCAACATGGTGCTGGGAGCCGCCGCCGCGGGAGCGCGGGCGATGACCTCGTCGAGCGGACCGGGGATGAGCCTCAAGCAGGAGGGGATCTCCTATCTGGTAGCCGACGAGCTCCCCGCCGTCATCGTCAACATGGTCAGAGGCGGGCCGGGCATGGGGAACATCTCGCCGTCGCAGTCCGACTATTTCCAGGCGACACGCGGCGGCGGTCACGGCGACTACAAGACCATCGTTCTCGCGCCCAGTTCCGTCCAGGAGCTCACGACGATCGTCCCTCTGGCCTTCGATCTGGCCGACAAGTACCGCAACCCCGTGATAATCCTCGGAGACGGCATGCTGGGTCAGATGATGGAGCCCGTCGATTTCGACGAGCTCAAACGGCCGGCCGACTACCGCAAGGACTACGTCTTGACGGGGGCGGCGGGCAGACCCGCGCGCACCATCTACTCCCTCATCTTCGACGCCAAGCTCCAGGAGGAGCACAACTGGAAGCTCCATCGGAAGTTCCAACTCATCGAGCAGAACGAAACGCGTTATGAGACCTTCCTCACGGACGATGCCGACATGATCGTCGTGGCCTACGGGATGGGGGCACGGATCGCCAGGGGTGCCATCAAACGGCTGCGCCAGGAGGGGATGAAGGTGGGGATGCTGCGGCCCATCACCCTGTGGCCCTTCCCCGCGAAGGCGCTTCGGGAGTCGGCTGCCACCGTTGAGGACTTCTTCGTGTTCGAGATGAGTGCCGGTCAGATGGTCGAGGATGTGCGGCTCGCACTGGGAGGCAAAGCGAACGTGCACTTCTACGGACGACCGGGAGGAGTCATACCGATGCCTATCGAGCTCTATAGGATCGTATCCCGCCACTACTTTCAGGCGCATGCGGCCGGGCGGCAACCGCAGGCCGCGGAACATCGGGCCCAGGAGTCGGGGAGCGGGAGGCAGCCATGAGGACCGTCTACAAGCGCCCCAAGCTTCTCAAAGAAGCCCACTTCCACTACTGCCCGGGCTGCGGCCACGGGATCATCAACCGGCTGCTCATGGAGGTCATCGAGGAGATGGACCTGGCCGAGAAGGCCATCTGCGTGGCTCCCGCAGGATGCGGCATGCTGCTCTACAACTACTTCGATATCGATGTGATCGAGTCGGCCCACGGGCGGGGTTCGGCGGTGGCTACCGGCATCAAGCGGGTCCTCCCCGACAACCTGGTCTTTTCGTATCAGGGAGACGGCGACCTGGCGGCCATCGGGACGGCTGAAGGCTTTCATGCTGCCAATCGGGGCGAGAACATCAGTGTGATCTTCGTCAACAACGGGGTGTACGGCATGACCGGGGGCCAGATGGCCCCGACCACCCTCATCGACCAGGTGACCACCACCTCTCCGGTGGGCCGCAACTCCGCTCTGGCCGGTCATCCGGTCCGCATCTGCGAGGTCTTCTCGATGCTCGATGGCTCAGCCTACCTGGAGCGGGTGGCCGTCAACAAGCCGGCAGGCGTGGCCAGGACCAAGAAGGCCATCCGCACGGCATTCCAGCGGCAACTGGACGGCGCCGGCTTCTCACTGGTGGAGATCCTCTCTCCCTGCCCGACGGCTTGGAAGATGGGGACGCTCGAGGCCTGCACGTGGGTGGACGAGGTCATGAGGAAGCAGTTCCCCCTCGGGGTGATCAAGGATGTAACGGCCACGAGCGGCGGCCCGGGTGGCAGCCCAGGCGCGGCCGGCGTGGCTGGCGGCGTCAAGGAGGATGCATGCTCGTGAAGACCTTGTTCTCGGGGTTCGGCGGGCAGGGCGTACTGTCCATGGGCACCACGCTCGCGACCGCCGCGATGCTCGAGGGCAAGCACGTCACCTACTTCCCCGCTTACGGAGTGGAGGTCCGTGGGGGCACGGCCAACTGCACGGTCGTCGTCTCCGACGAGGAGATCGCCTCACCCGTGGCGTCGGACCCGGAGTTCGTCGTTGCCATGAACCAGCCCTCGTTCGCACGTTTCCAGAGCATCCTCCAGGCCGGAGGCCTTCTGTGCGTGAACTCTTCTCTGGTGAACACCGAGACGGCCAGGAGTGACATCGAGATCCTCGCGATACCCACCAGCGAGCTCGCCGAGGGGCTGGGCAGCATCAAGGTGGCCAACATGGTGATGTTGGGAGCCCTGATCCGGGCGAGCAACATGATCTCCTACGAGGCCATGCAGGAGAACCTCACCGAGATCCTCGGTGAAGGCAAGGCCAGGCTCTTGAAACTCAACCGGGAGGCTCTCGCCCTCGGTTACAACTACGTCCAGGGGTGATGCCATGCTCATCAAGCAACTCTCCGTGAGCCTCGACAACGTCCCTGGGACGCTGGCCACCATCAGCGAAAGCCTGGGCCGGGAGGGTGTGAACATCCGAGCAATCTCGGTGGCCGACACGTCGGACAGGAGCACCGTGCGCTTCGTTGTCGACGATCCGGAGAAGGCGAAGAACATGCTCATCGCCAACGGTCATTCTCCCAAGGAGACCGAGGTGCTGGCTGTGGAGATACCCGACCACCCCGGCGGGATGTTGGGCGTGCTCAAACCGCTCAAAGCCGCAGGCGTCAACGTTCACTATCTCTATCCGCATCTGGGCAGGATAAGCAACAACGCCATCGTCATCCTGGGGGTGGATCGCACCGAGGAAGCTCAGAAGGTGCTGGCAGCCAACTGGGTCAAGACCCTGGGGCGCGAAGTCTACAACGTGTAGGTGGGGCTGGTGTCGCCACGCTCAAAGGCACGCGGACCGGAGGCTCCGCGTCGCACGTGAGCCTCCACCACACCCGCTCGGGAGTCCACTGGGTCCGGCTCCACTCCGGGCCGCGCAACCGCCCGTAGATCAGTAGCAGGGGGACACCGGCCCCCATTGCCGCTCGTGCCCACCCTCTACCCAACAGCAGGCGGATGAAAGGGAACAGCAGGCAGGCCACCAGCACTCCGCGGGCGTGATCGTTTCTCGCGCTCGGGATCACCCAGATCGGCAGCACGATGGCGTAGGCGGGAGGATCGGCGGCCAGCACCGAGCCGGCCAGAGTTGCCACTCCGCGGCCCCCGCCGACAGTGATATGCGCCGCGAGAGGGGCGAGCATCAAGGCGTCGACGGTAAGCGGGCCGGCACCGGCGGCGCGACCGATGAGCGGCGGCAGCAGACCCTTGAGTGCGTCGGCCGTGAACACGGCCATGCCCGCCGGCTTCCCGACTACTCGGTACACGCTGGCGGTGCCCGGCTTCTCGCCCGTCATCCGTTCGCGCGCTCCAGGCCCGGCCAGCCAGACGGCGACACGCGCCGCCGAGACGCACCCGCCGGCGAAGGCCAAGGAGACGGCGATCGCCGAGCGTCCGAACGTCCACGGCGGTCCGCCGTGTCCCCTCACTGTCTTAGCCCGGCTCGACACTCGATACCTCCCTACGGCTGAGTCTCGCTCTCCTGCTGTTGATTACCACCCGAACACCGATGGCCAGCGCCCCGACGGTTAGCGGGAGGAGCCAGGTGAAGATGCGCCAGAGCACCAGGCTCGACACCCGGATGTCCGGGGGTATCGTGGCGCCGATCAGTCCCAGATAGCCCAGCTCTGCGATTCCAGCGCCCCCGGGCAGGGGAGAGAAAGGCATGATGACCTGCAACGCGGCCTGAGCCACGATCACGTGGAGGATCCCGCCCTCGTACCCGAGCGCCATCAGTATGAGAGGGATGATGGAAAACATCGCCACCCAGTAGACGGCCTGCAGAGTCACCGTGAGCGCGATCGCCCTCCATCCGGCGTGCAGAAGTATCAGGTTGGCTTCCCGGAACGAGGCGGTGTACTTGCGGACTCTGGCCGGCAGCAGGCGCATCCCCACCGGTTTTTGCGTCCACAGGGCGGCGATGATCCAACCGGCGATCACAGCGAGGATCACCGCAATGATCACCCATCTTTGCAGGTGCGTGAGCCGGGTGCCGATCGCGGGGACGAGTGCAGCCGCCGCGACGAGGACGAGCAGGGAGGTGTGCACCAACCCCTTCACTATGACTGCAGAAGTCGCTTGGGTGGCGGTGAGGCCCGTATAGCGCAGGCGCACCACCTGATAGGGGATCTCGAGCCCACCGAAGGATGTAGCTCCCCCCACCAGCAGAGATTCGAAGGCGACTCCAAACACTCCCCACCTGGAGGCGCGCGGCGCTATGGAGCGCGCTATCACGACCAGAGTGAAGGCCTCGGTGAGAAGGACCACGATCATGCAGAGCGCGGCGAGAACGAGATACTCGTAGCGGGCATTGCCCAGGTCGGTCTGAGCTATCTGGGGTCCAAGGCGTGATCCGGCCAGGATGATGACCACCACGGCGGCCACCAGTCCCGCTGCCAGGTTCAGGATCAGGCGGCGCCAGCGGACTGTGCCGCCCGCATCGGGCTGGTCGACCCCCTCCAGCTGCTCGCCTTCAGGCTGCGCGCCTTCAGGCCGCCCCGCCGCGGGCTCTTGCTCTGCGCGCCTCCCGGCCTCCACCTGTTCGACGCCGAGAGACGGTTCCTTGTCCTGGGTACTCAGGCCCTCACCGCCCTGGACAGGAGTTCGCGATACTGTCTGCCTACGATGTCGGGGGCATGCCGCGACAGGGTGAACTCCCTGGCTTTCTCCCCCATCGCCTCCCGGGCCTCGGGGCTCATGGAAAGCAGGCGGCGCAGTGCCTCCGCCACCTCCTCCGCAGAATCGCCCGCGGGGATGATCCCCGTCTCGCCGTTCTTGACACTCTCCGGTGCTCCTCCAGACCGTCCGGCAAGGACGGGAAGACCGGCGAGAGACGCTTCCGCGAAGACGATGCCAAAGCCCTCGATCTCCAGACCGCCCCATCGGGTACGGCAGGGGCAGGCAAAGATATCGGCCGCCCGCAGCCAGATCCTCATCTCTTCGATGCTGAGCGCGCCCGTCATCACCACCCGGTCGGTCACCTGCCGCTTCTCGGCCTTCCGCTCCAGTCGCCCTGCGATGCGCCCGCTGCCGATGATGGCCAGGTGGACCCGGGGGTATTGGTCGCGAAGCAGCGCAAGTGACTCGATCAGCCGGTCCTGGCCCTTGCGTGGTACCAGGCGGCCGATGATGACGACAAGTTCACCGTCGATGCCGAGTCGCGTCTTGGCCTGCGCCTTGCTGGGCGCGGGGGGCAGGGTGAAGCTGCCGTCCAAGGGAGGCCGGAGCGTGACGGCCGGCACTCTCCCACGCACCTCGCGGGAGGCGATCGATGCCGTGAAGTCGCTCACCGTGGCGAGCAAAGCCGCGTTGCCCAATACGCGCCGTAGGAGGGTTGATCCGATGGGCAGCGCCGCAGGGACGGTCACCTCGGCTCCTCCCAGGAATACGATGTAGGGCACACCCGTCTGCTTGACGATCTTGGGGCCCAGAAGCCCCGTGGGCAGCGGGTGGCCGAACTGGACCAGTTCCACCTTGTGTTCGTCGATGAGGTCCAGGGCCGTTCGCAGGAGCCCGTCGGTGGGGCGGAGCTGCTGCAGCGGGTATCGATGGACTGTGTAAGCGTGCGTGGCGTCAAACTCGCGGCCTCCGGGCTGGTCGGGCGCGATGATGACCACGTCGGCGGGATCGAGGGTCTGGATGAGTCCCCAATAGTACGACTGCGCGCCGCCGATGCGCGGAGGGAAATCGTTGGTGATGAAAAGGGAACGGGGCACCCCGGCTCCGCTATCGGGATGCCGAGCGTCGTCGGTGCGGACAGAAGGCCTTCGATCACCTACTCTCGCAAGGTCCTGCTGCACCGATCGAACCCCCGCACGTCGCTCTGTTGCGCTTTGTCTGCTCCGCTGCGCTCCGCCCGCTCAGTATAGGGGTGGGGCGCCTTCCCCGCAAAGGAAGAGAGTTGTAGCATGGGGAGACAGGATTTGCTATCTCACGCAATCGATTGTCGGAGGCCGGCGATGGTGTCTGGTGTGGACAGGATGAAGAAGCGCTCCACGGAGATCGCCCTGGGCGAGATCCTCAAGCTGCTCTCGTCCAACCCCGAGAAGCACCTGGTCCGGATGGCACGCATCGCCGAAACGCTGGGTACAAGTGATTACCAGAGGCACAACGCCCGTGTCTGGCGCGAATACTTCGAACAGGCCCTTGGCCAGTCTCCGCCGCCGGTGGCCATGCAGCTGGTGCTCCGTGCGATCCACAGCACCTCTTCACGCTGCCTTTCGCGCAGTGTCTCCAACCTGGTGGTCAATTCTCTCTGGCAGGGAGGTGCGCGACGAAGCGCCTGGGAGCGCGAGAACGACGCAAAGGCTCCTTTCATCGTCCTCCTCAGCCCTACGATGCGCTGCAATCTGGACTGCGCAGGGTGCTACGCGGGTGAGTACGACCAGAAGGACGACCTGCCGATGAGCGTGATAGACAGGATCGTCTCGGAGAGCCGGGACCTAGGTATCCACGCGTTCATCCTCCTCGGCGGCGAGCCGTTCATCCGCCAAGACGTGCTGGAACTGTTCGAGCGTAATCAGGACTGCGACTTCCTGGTGTTCACAAACGGGTCGCTCATCGACGAAGAGCTCGCAGGGCGACTGGCGAAGACCGGCAATGCTGTGCTTTGCTTCAGCGTCGACGGGCAGCAGGCCACCAACGATGCACGCCGTGGCCCAGGCGCGTTGGCGCGTACGGAACGCGCCATGGCCCTGCTCCGCGCCCACAAGCTTCCCTATGGCTTCTCCACCATGGTGACGTCCAAGAACTATGTCGAGATAACCGGCGACGAGTTCTGCGACTACCTCATCGACCAGGGCTGTCTTTTCGGGTTCCATTTCCTCTACATGCCCGTGGGGGCCGAGCCCGACCTGGATCTCATGCCCACTCCGGAGCAGCGCGAGTATCTGAGGGTCAACGGGGCGGAGCGCATCCGCAAGGAGAAGCCGCTCTTCGTCATGGACTTCTGGAACGATGCGCCCCACGTCGGCGGGTGTATCGCCGGCGGCCGGGCCTATCTTCACATCACGTCCACAGGGGACGTGGAGCCCTGCATCTTCACTCATTTCGCCGCCGACAATATCAAGGACAAACCCCTCACCGAGGTGCTCAAATCCCCGTTTTTCCGCGCGGTCCAGACCAGGCAGCCGTTCAGTGACAACCTGCTCAGGCCCTGCATGCTCATCGACGAGCCGCACGTGATCAGGGACATCGTGCGCAGCACGGGCGCGCATCCCACTCATACAGGTGCTGAGGACCTCATAACGTCTTATGCCGCTGCCATCGACGCATACGCGGCGGACTTCAAGGCCATTGCCGATGTGGCCTGGGAGGCGATGGCGGCAGACGACGACCTGGAAGAGAGCTGCGCGGCCGCCGCTCGCTGACGGCGGCCTCCGTGACGCTACTTCACCGCGTAGAGGAACCCGTCGAGGGCTCCTGCGTAGACCGTGCCGCCTGCCGTTGCCAATGAGGCCCAGACCTCACCCTCGAGCTTGACCTTCCATTGCTCCTGGCCGGTCTGGGAGTCGACCGCGTAGACGTACATGTCGGGGCTTGCGATGTAGACCAGGTTATCGGAGACCACCGGGGAGCACCAGACGATTCCGCCGGTCTGGAACTTCCACTTCTGCTGACCGCTCTGCGCGTCGATCGCGTACAGGAAGGTATCGTTGCTGCCGACGTAAACGGTCCCGTTGGAAACCGCCGGCGAGGAGACCACGCCGTCCTCGGTCTTGAATCGCCACTTCGGTTGACCGCTCTGCGCATCTATGGCGTGGACGTAGTTGTCATAGCTGCCCACATAGACGACTCCGTCGGCGACAGCCGGAGACGACCAGATGACCTCACCGGTGAGGTATTTCCATATCTCCCTACCGGTCTGAGCGTCGAGCGCGTGAAGATACTTGTCGGCGCCTCCTACGTAGACGAGACTCCCTGAAGCCGCCGGGGAGGAGTTGACCGCGTGCCCGGCGTTCGTCCGCCACTTTTCGGTGCCGGTCAGCGCGTCGACCGCGTAGAGGTAGCCATCGCCGCTGCCCGCGTACACGATGCCGCCCGAGACCACGGAGAGGTCACGATGCCGTACCCGGTCTTGTATTTCCATTTCTCGGCGCCGGTCTGCAGATCGAGGGCGTAAAGCTGGCCGTCGTCGCTGCCGACGTAAAGCACTCCGTCAGAGATGGCCGGAGACGACCAGACCGCCTTGCCGGTCTTGTATTCCCATCTCTGCTGCCCGCTCGCACTGTCCACGGCGTAGACGTATCCGTCGGCTGCTCCGAAATAGACCACCCCGTTGTAGACGGCGGGGCATGACCAGGGGATGCCGTTGGTCGTGTCCTCGGTCTGGAATTTCCACGTCACGCCGCCGGCCTGCGCCGGTCCTCCGCTGGGATACACCCCGGTCCGCTCCACATTCGCCCTGAACATCATGGCCCCTGTATCGGGAGAGCCGTTCGTCCCGGTGGTTCCTGTGGTCGACGTGGCCGCTTGCGTAGTCGAGGTCGAGCTCGCCGCGGTGGTCGTGGTCGATTCGAACAACGAGCATCCCGAAAGGACAAGAGACACCGCGAGCACGGCGACGATCGACAGTACGAGCATGACGCTCTTGGTGGACTTCACGATGGACCGGTACCTCCTCTGTGCGTTCAGGGATATCGGTATAACACCTGGCGCGTGCTTCAACAAGCCGGACTGTCGGCCCAAGGAGCGAGATCTGAACGTTGCACCAACGGTC
>CAWGGI010000002.1:0-95710 GCA_963822135.1 uncultured Actinomycetota bacterium
AGCGCGTCCGCCCGAGGCCGAGCGAGCGGTCGAAGAAGGCGATGATCAGCGTGCCGGTGCGCGCATGCACGGCCGCCCGATCGACCTCGGGCGTCCGATCCACGCAGACCTGCGCGGCGACGAGCCGCCCGGGTTCGCTGCACACCGGCATGAAGACGAAGTGTCCGGCGGTGGGGATCGTGGTGAGACGGGCCCGCGGGATGAGCCGTTGGTAGCGGGCCGCGTTGCGCCTGAAGGGGACCAGCTCGTCGGTGTGCGAGGCGACGATGGTGACGGGAATACCGATCCGGCGGAGGCTCGACGCGGTGACGCCCGGCCCCATGACGGGCGCCAGCGCCACGACCGCGCGGATGCGGCGGTCGCGAAACGACTTTCCCGCCTCGGGGAGGTCCGGAATCTGCGTCAGGTCGACGCCGGCGAAGAAAGCGCAATCCGGTCCGGCGGTCGGCCCGTGGCAATACGCGAGGAACGCGCTCGGCTGCAGCCGGGCGCCGGCGAGCGCCAAGACCGTGAGCGCGCCCGAGGAGTGGCCCGCGGCGACGATGCGCCGTCGATCGATGCGCGGACCGAGCACGGGGTCGGCGAGGAGCTGCGTCAGGGTCGCGCTGACATCGGGCGGCCGTCGCCAGGCAGCGAGGCGACCTTCGCCGCTCGAATCACCGAAACGGTCGCCCGGGTGGTCGACGGCGGCCACCAGATAGCCGCGCGAGGCCAGCGCTTCCGCAAGCCACGCGAGGTTCGTGCCGTCCCCGCCACTCCCGTGCGAAAGGAGCACGAGCGGCAGCCGTCGCGGTGTCGGTCGGATCGGCGCGTCCCAGGCACTGCTCCCTGGGAAAATCCCGTCCCATTCGATCTCTTGCTCGACGGTGCCAGCGGTCGCTGGATACCAGATCGTGGTGGCGAGCACACGATCGCGGACCTGATCGCGGAAGACGCGGCTCGTCACACCGACAGGCGGGCGCAGGGCCGGTCGCGACTCTGCCGAATCCGGATCAGCCGGCCTGACGGCGGCCTGCTGGGGCGGTGTCAGTGGCACGCGTGGCGCGCAGGCACCGGCTGCGAGCAGACACGGAAGGAGAACCGTCAGGAGCAAAGTTGCTTTCACGAACACGTCCTCATCGTATCCCGACCGGTCGCATCGAGGACGAACGGCTCGTTGAAAATTGCCACCAATCTCCTTTGTGCCCGAGGTTCAGTTCGGGCGATGAGCCGCTAGCGCTTCACCCGGCGATTCAGCAACTGATCCTCGATCACCGGGATCAGATCGTCGATGGTCGAGTCCTCGTAGCGGCCCGACGTGACCTCGCTGATCTCTGGCACCTGGGTCTCGGGAACGATGTGGTTGACGTAGAACGAGCCCTGACGGCCGCCGCTGCCGGGCAGCACGACCACGAACATGTTCTGCAGCTGGCCGGTGAGAATGAGGCCGTCGAGCAGCAAGCCGATGCGCGCGAAGTCCTCGGGTTGTTGGCCGTAGCCGATCAGAAAATACGCGACCGGGAACTGGCGATCGGTACGGTGGAAGGCTGGCGGGCGATAGGCCAGCACCTCGCGCGTCGGCACCACGCCGCCAGCCGTCGCGAGGGACGGGGAATCGAGCGTGGTCATGACTACGTCGCCGCGGAGATCGGGATCGGGCAAGTCGACGTCGAAATTGAAGTCGTGGAGATTGACGTCGATGCCACCGGCATCCCCGCCGGGACCGTCGAAGCCATCGGGGAACGCCTTGTCGAGATAGCCGAGCAGCGACAGCAGGCGTTGCCAGACGGTGTCGTCGCCGCAGACGTCGCCCTGGAGGAGGTCGGCGGGGTCGGCCTTGGCGACGCCGATGTGGCCGGCGTCGTAGCGCACCAGCGGAACTGATCGGCGTTGTCGGGGAGGTCGGCGCAGTTGCCGCCGCCGAACCCGTCCTGCACGCCGACCATGAGCCCCTTCTCGCGCAGCGTCCCCACCAGGTTGTCGTAGTGGCGCGCGAAGCCGAACTCGTCCTTGATGCCGACGTCCATGTAGATGCGTTGGCTGGCGATGTCGGCGGCGCTCTGCGCCGCGAGGCGAGAGGTCGGATCCTCGGCCAAGAAGTGGGCGCGGTCGGGATCGTAGTCGAACTGGCCGTTGCCCTCGCCGAAGTCGCCCGTCCCGGCAACGCCGTCGAGGCCGACGTCCTCGAAGGTCTCGCCGGCATCGTAGACGAGATTGCCGTTGGTGTCGCTGAAGGGCTCGGCGAGTTGAGGATCAGACCGTCGCCCACGTCGTAGACGCCGTCGCCGTTCAGATCGACGAGCTCGCGGCCACCGACCAGCTGCCCGGCGACCCCGCCGCTCAGCGCCTGCGCCGAGCCACGCGCCGCGAGCAGCACGTCGACCGGCTCGGTCGGAGCTTCGTCGTTGCCGAAGGCCGTCCGCGTTGCCGTCACCGCCGTCGAGAAAGCCACGGGGGTCGCTGCCAGCGTAAAATTATCGAATTGATCGTCGCGCAGCAGGGCTGCCGGCTCCGAATCGGAGCCCAGGTATTGCCGGGCCGGGTCAAGATGATGGAGAAACGGGTTACCGAAGGCGATCACGAGATCCTGCAATTGACTGATGCGGGAATCACGATCGGGGTACGGCGGCAGGTGATCGAAGGTGAAGTCCTCCCCACGTCGCGGGGAATGGCGGTCTGCGCCTTCACCTCGAGATTGTCGGTGATGCTGTCACGCAGGAGCTGCTGCAGATCGACGGGGCCACCCAGCGAGCCGATCGTGCCGAAGAGATCGCGGTGCTTGGTGCCGAGGTTCAGCGCCGCGTAGCCCCCCATCGAAACGCCGGCGATGGCACGATAGGTGCGGCTGTCCGTGAGCGCCGGCGGCGGGCCGGTTTGCTTGTCGTTGCCCCCTCCCCCGCCTCCGCAAGCCGCCAACAGCATGAGACAACCCATTCCGATTCTTCTTCCGGTTCGTATGATCGTCGACATGTGACCGACCAGCGAATGCAGGAAGCGCGCCAACAGTGGGTGCAAACGCGCGATCGTCGGATCAGGGAGTTGCGCCGACAGGGCGCGGGCTCGAGTCCACCGCGTGTGCAACTCTTACAGCCCAGGCCTCAGATCGCGGGAGCCGGAATGTTCTTGTAGCTGTTCAGCCGGTTGTAGAGCGTCTTCAGGCTGATGCCGAGCACCTCGGCGGCCTTCTTTGTTGCCCTCGCAGGCCTCGAGCGTGGCGAGGATCAGACGCCGCTCGGCGTCGGCGATCGAGGTGCCGACCTTCACTTGCAGCATCGCGTCGCCGCCGGCGGCGATCTCCGCCGCCGCGGACCCCGCCGGACCGAATCGGGCAACTGACGCCGGCCCGATCTCGTCGTCGGCCAGGATGAAGGCGCGCTGGATGACGTTCTTCAGCTCGCGCACGTTGCCCGGCCAGCGATAGCGCGCGCAGCCGCTCGAGCGCCGCCGCGCCCGAGGCGCTTTCGCGTGCCCTCGTCCTCGTTGAGCTCGGCGAGGAAGTGCTCGGCGAGCAGCTCGACGTCCCCGGCGCGCTCGCGCAGCGGCGGCAGGGCGATCGGGAAGACGTTCAGCCGGTAGAGAGGTCCTCGCGCAGCTTGCCGTCGAGCACGGCCTGCTCGGGATCGCGGTTGGTGGCGGCGATCGACGCGCACGTCGACCGGCAGCTCGCTGCTCGCCGCCGACGCGCACGACGCGTCCGGTCTCGAGCACGCGCAGGAGCTTCACCTGCAGCTCGAGCGGCATCTCGGTGACCTCGTCGAGGAAGAGCGTGCCGCCGTTGGCGCGCTCGAAGTAGCCCCGGTGCTGGCGGTCGGCGCCGGTGAAGCTGCCGCGCTCGTGGCCGAAGAGCTCGCTCTCGATCAGGTTGGGCGAGATGGCGCCGCAGTTGATGGCGATGAACGGCGCTTGCGCGCGGCTGAGCTGGTGGAGCGTCTCGGCGACCAGCTCCTTGCCGGTGCCGCTCTCGCCGGTGATGAGGACCGTGGCGTTGGTGGGCGCGACGCGCGCGATCTGCTCGTAGACGCGCTGCATCGGCGGCGAGCGGCCGACCAGCGCGCCGAAGCGGCCGAGGTCGCGGAGCTCGCCGCGCAGGCCGCCGATCTCCTCGGCCATGTCGCGCCGGCGGGCGACGTTCAGCAGGATCGCGCGCAGGCGCGCCAGGTCGACCGGCTTGGTGAGATAGTCGGGCGCCCCCTGGCGCAGCGCGTCGATCGCGGTGTCGACGCTGGCGTGGCCGGTGATGACGATCATCTCGGGCGCCCCCGGCGCCTCCACGCGCCAGCAGCTCGAGTCCATTGCCGTCGGGGAGGGTGAGATCGACCAGTACCACGTCGGGCAGGCGCACCTTGAAGATCGCATGCGCCTCGGCCAGCGAGCCCGCGGTCTCGACGGCGAAGCCCTCGCCACGGACCAACTCGGCCATGGCCGCCTTGAAGTCGACGTCGTCATCGACGATGAGCACGCTCGGCATGGGGATCTCTATTGGCCGACCTTCTACCGCATCCGGTGACATCTGAGCGAGCCCGCTCATCGGCACGCCTCCATGGTGAGGAAGAGAGTGACCGGCACCGTCACGAGAGACGGCACGCGTCATCGAGCGTGCGCTTCAAGACGCTCAACTGGATGGGTTTGATCAGATATGCCTGGGCGCCGGCCTCATACGCACGACGACCGAGATCGTCCTCCTCGATACCCGTCATCAGAATGACCGGTATCTCGGGTCGCATTTCCCGCACCCTCGCCAGCAGGTTGTAGCCGTTCCCCGGCATGCCGATGTCCGACAGCACCACGTCGATCGGCTCCGCCGCCATGCGCTCCAAGGCGCCCGACCACATCACCCGCTTCTCTGGTAGCGAACCCTTGGGCCGAGAGCGCCGCGCACAGGGCCGCCCGCAGAGGCAGATCATCTTCGACGATGAGAACGGTCGGCAATGGCAAGTCCATCAGCTCAGGATGCAAACGACGCGCCAGGCTCCCGCGGGAGAGACCCTACGCAATCGGGACCGGCGGGTTGCAAGAATTGCAGGACTTGTAACTCTTGCTTGCCTACCTCGGGCCCTTCTGTTCTGACCAGACCTTATGGAAAGGCCGATACGCCGGCGACTTGCGTGGCGCTCCGCGCTACCCATGGTCTCCGGTCTCGCGATCATGGGTCTCGGGGTGGCGATGGTGGCGACGCGGTACCCGTTGGGGGGCCGCTCCTGCCTCTGGCGGCGCGGTGGCAGATCCCCGTCGCGACGGCCGTCGGCTTCATCCTCGCCGGCACGGCGTTGGTCGCACGCACACGGGGCGGGCGCAGGCTCGCGCTCGGGCTCACGCTGCCGCTGATGGCCGGCGCGCTGGTCGTGCTGTGGCAGCACCTGCTCTGGCTCCCGAGCGATCCGAATTGGGTCAGGCCGGCGGATGCAACGGGCACCGTCATCGCGCCGGGCTTCCCGACGGCGAGTACCGCCCTCTGCTTTCTCTTGGCAGGTCTCTCGATGTTGCTCGCCGGAGGCTATCCGGCGGCGGCGGCGAGCCTCGGGATCGGCGTGCTGGCCCTCGCCATTTTGGGCATGGCCGGTCGCGAGCTGGAGTTGCAATCGACCTTCGTCGGCCTGATGTCGCCGCTCTCGGCCCTCGGGTGCGCGCTGCTGGGCCTCGGACTGGCGATCCCCTCGGAGCCTGGCGCCCCGGCCCGCGCCGACATGGCCTCACGCTATACGCCCTATGCGTCCGGCGTGACCTGCCTGCTCGCCACCGTGCTCTTCTGGCAATCACTCGTGACCCAGCAGCGTGCCGCGCTGCAGCACCTGGTCGAGACGACCGGGGTCGGCTCGGTGGCCGAGATCGGTGCCTTCGTCACCACCATCACGCGCGCGCTCGAGCACATCGCCGAGGAGTGGAACGCCGTCGGTCGGCTCCCCGCCGCGCAGTGGCAGTACCAGAGTCGCCTCGTGCTCGAACGTCTCGACAGTCCGCGAGACCGTCGAATGGATCGACGACGACTTCGACGTCGTCTACATGGTCGCCCTGCCAAAGGCGGCGTCGACGAGCGCCATCACGACGGCCGAACCCCGCCCCAGCCGTCGACGACGCCGCCCGCCGAGCGCTCACGGCGGCCCGCGCTACGCGCACCGCGGTCGCGGCTCTTGTCGCCGCCGCGGCGTATTGCTCGCCCGGCGTTTCGCCGCCACCGCGGCGGCAGTAGTTCTGGGGCTCGCGGGCAAGATCCTCCTCGCTGCCGCGAATGTAGTACTCCGGATGGTCGAGGGTCCAGGGATGGTCGGGCGCGGTGTGGTTGGGGACGAAGTCGAGGATCAGCCCGAGTCCGCGCTGGCGCAGACGTGCTCGGAATCGAGCGAGGGCGTCATCGCCACCCAGTCGCGCCGCGACGGTGTAGCCGGTGATGGCGAAACACGATCCGCAGATATCGTCCTCGCTCAGATCAGGGAGGACCTGGGCGAACTCCTCCCTCCATTCGAGGTTGTTTCGCGACACACGTCGGCCGGCCTCGCCCGTCTGCCACACGCCCAGCAGGTACAGGAGGTCGAAGCCTGCCGCGACCAAGCCGTCCAGATCGGCGTCCGGCACGTCGTCCAGGGTAGCCGGCCGGCCCAGCGCCCGCGAGAGGTCTGCCAACCATACCCGCGTGTTGATCTGATAGAGGAGGGGATTGTGACGGAGGCGCAGAGTCTGCGAACCCGACCGCCGTCCGTCCGAGGCCGTCATTCCGCCTCCTTCGGGAGCAATCCGTAGGCCAGGGCCCGGCGTGCCTGCCCACTAGCCACCGTCTCCTTGGTCAGGGTGCTGCTCATGCGCAAGAAGCGAGCCACCGCTCCGGTCCACCCGGTCTGATGACTGGCGCCCAGACCGGCTCCGTTGTCACCGTGGAAGTATTCGTAGAACAGGATGTAATCCCGCCAATGAGGATCCGACTGGAACTTCTCGGTGCCGCCGAAGACAGGCCGGATACCTTCATCGTTGCGCAGGAAGATGGCCGAGGAGCGGCGCATGATCTCCATGGCCGCATCGAAAAGGGTGGCCTGCGTGCCCGAGCCTGTGGGACATTCGACCGTGAAGTCATCGCCGTAGTAGCTGTACAGCGTGAAGAGGGCCCGCACCAGAAGCGCGTTGGTGGGGAACCAGATGGGTCCGCGCCAGTTGGAGTTTCCTCCGAACATGCCGGAGTCCGATTCGGCAGGCAGGTATTGCACCTTGTATTCCTGGCCGTCTCCTCTGAACACGTACGGGTGCTCGAGATGGTGACGAGAGAGCGACCGGATGCCATAGGGACTCAAGAACTCGTTCTCATCCAGGAGCCGGGCAAGGACCGAGCGAAGCTTCTCCTCGTTCAGAAGCGCCAGAAGATGCTTCCCTTCCCGGACCGCCGGCGACGCGATGGTCGCGACAAGTTCGGGATGGTTCCGAGTGAACCACACGGCCCGCTCTCTGAACTTGGGCAGCTTCTCCAGCGCCTCGTGGGGGAACACGCTGCTCGCGCAGAGCGAGAGCAACCCCACCATCGAGCGCACCTTGAGCCGGGTGGCGGAGCCGTCGGGCAGACGGAGCAGATCGTAGAAGAAGCCGTCCTCGGCGTCCCACATCTCATCCTGGTGCTCGCCCATCCGATCCATGGCTCCTGCTATCCACAAGAAGTGCTCATAGAACTTGCAGGCGAGGAGTTCGTACGCTGGGTTGTGCAGGGCCAGCTTGACGGCCATGGACAGCATGTTCTGGCAGAAGAAGGCCATCCACGCGGTGCCGTCGGCCTGCTCCAGGTAGCCCCCTGTGGGGAGAGGGGCACTCCGGTCGAACACCCCGATGTTGTCCAAACCGAGGAAGCCGCCTTCGAACACGTTGCTGCCGTTGCGGTCCTTGCGGTTGACCCACCAGGTGAAGGTCATGAGCAGTTTGACGAACATGCGCTCGAGGAATGCCAGATCTCCCTGTCCATCGATCTCACGCTCGAGGTTGTGTATGAAGTCGGCGGCCCAAGCGTGTACAGGTGGGTTGACGTCGCCGAAGTCCCATTCGTATGCCGGCAGCTGACCATTGGGGTGCATGTAGTTCTCGCTCAGCATCAGTTCCAGTTGCTGCTTGGCGAAGTCCATGTCGACGACAGAGAGGGCGATGGTGTGGAAGGCCAGGTCCCAGGCAGCGAACCAGGGGTATTCCCACTTGTCGGGCATGGAGATGATGTCCTGGTTGACCATGTGGAACCAGTTGGCGTTGCGGGTCGCGACCTTCGCCTGCCCCTCTCGGCGCGCCCCGCGATCGCGAAGCCACCGATCCAGGTCGTAGGTGTAGCACTGCTTGGTCCACAGCATCCCCGCCAGCGCCTGCCGCAGCACAAGAGCTTGGTCCTCACTAAGACCGGGCGGCGTGAGACCGGTGTAGAACTCGTCGGCTTCCGCCTTCCTTGCAGCGAAGACCTCCTCGAAATCGTCGCCGACACCGGCCTCGCGGATGACCGCGCCCGCGCGGGTTTTCGCGGGCCCCGAGGGGCTCGCGGCACTTGCGCCGACCGGTGCGGTGCTCGCTGTCATCAGTCTCAACCGCACGACCGCGCTCTCTCCCGGTGCCATGGTGACCCGATAATGCACGGCGGCCTTCGTGCCTTCGCCTTCGGGGTCGACCGCGTGCGTGGCGCCGGCCACGAGGTAGTCGTTGATGCCGTCCTTCACGTAGGGAGTCTCGTTGGGTGACCCGAATACCCGGACGTTGTTGGTCTCGTTGTTGGTCACGAGCGTCTCAGGCGAGCCCTCACACATCAGGCGGTACGGGCCAAACTCGGGGTGCTCAGCCTCCAGGGTCGACGGCGACCCGCTCGGCAGCGCGCGGATCTTCGGACGGGGTGCTTCCTCGGCGAGCGGCCACCAGGTGTTGCGGAACCACAGAGTCGGCAGTATGTGCAGGTTTGCGGCCTCTGGACCGCGGTTCCAGGCCGTGATCCGCACGAGGATATCTTCGGGGGAAGCTTTGGCGTACTCCACGAAAACATCGAAATAGCGGTCCTCGTCGAAGACCCCCGTGTCGATGAGTTCGTATTCCTGCTCCTGCCGCCCGCGCGCGGCGTTGGTGCGCACGAGGTCGTCGTACGGAAAGACCGACTGCGGATACTTGTACAGATACTTCATGTAGGAGTGGGTGGGGGTGGAGTCCAGGTAGTAGTAGTACTCCTTGACGTCCTCGCCGTGGTTGCCCTCACTGTTGGTGAGACCGAACAGGCGCTCCTTGATGATGGGGTCCACACCGTTCCAGAGAGCCACGGCAAAGCAGAGATTCTGCTTGTCGTCGGAGATGCCCGCCAGGCCATCCTCTCCCCAGAGATACGCGCGCGAACGGGCTTGATCGTGCGTGAAGTACCCCCACGCGTCACCTGTCTCGCTGTAGTCTTCGCGCACCGTCCCCCACTGACGCTCGGAGAGGTACGGCCCCCACTTGCGCCACGGCACGCCCGCCTCTCTGATCTCGCTGAGACGGCCGTTCTCGGTGCTCTCGCTCATCGCTTCTCCCTCCTCGGGCGGAAGACCATGCCCACTAGTAAGACTGTACCCCGTTTGGGGCGCACTGCAATCCGCTGATTCTGAGGGAAGGAGGCGAGAGACGCGCAGGTATGGGCGACGGCGGCCGCCTACTCGCGACTGATGAGCGGGCGAAGACTCATCACTGACGACAGCGCCACGAAACGAAGGTCAGGGCTAGAGCCGGCACCGAACGCCAGCCACTCGTCAGTGTCGACGACAGAGTCCGCAAGAGAGAAGGCAAACTGGCTGTCGCGATCGGTCTCGTAGCGGCCGGTATCGGTCTCTTTGCCACTCTTGTAGCGGAAGTAGGGGGAGAAGGTCTTCACCTCTAGGGTGTTGCTCGCGGGGTCGATGGTGATGAGCCGCATGAGACCGTTGCCCCCGAAGGGACGGTACTGCTGATAGTCAGAGAGCATCTCGTAGACGGGAAGGCCGGCGGCGTTGTAGCTCACGAAGGCCCGCTCTAGGGCGATGTGGCCGCTCAGCACCATGAACACCTGGGGGTTGTCCTTTACAAAACCGTCCCAGATCCTCCATCCGTGCTTGCTCTTGCCGCCGCCATCCAGGTAGCCATGGGTGGTGACGATGACGGGCAGCTTCTCCAGATCGGGCCTCTCCAGCAGGTCATTGGCCCAGGCGAGCTCTTCGTCCGTGGGCCTGTGCTGGAGACCGATATGCAGGAACCAGGCTCCCTCCACCTGGAACTTCTGAGCCTGGCACAGACCTGAGGGGGACGCGGCCACGAACCAGGGCTTCCGCTTCATGAGCGACAGGGGCACGTTCTTGAGAAGGTATTCCGGATCGTCGTGGTTGCCGCGCACGATGGAGAAGGGCAAACGGCTCTGCGCAAGCAGGGGATCAAGAGCATCAAGGGCATTGTCCCATTGGGCCTGCACCCGCCCGTCGTCCACCACATCCCCCAAGTGAGTCACGAAGACGATGTTCTTCTCAGCGGCATGGGCGAGCACCCACTCGATCTGTTTCTCGAACTCGGGCATGCCCCGGTCGGTGTACACCTGCGTGTCGGGAATGACGGCGATGGTGAAGGGGCGGGTGAGCCCTCGCAGCCGCTCGGCGTTCTCGAGCGCAGCAACCTGGTACGAGGCGGCGAGGGGGCTGACGGATGCGCCGCCGGACGGGTCGATCGATTCGCCAACTGTGTCGTAGACCGGCCACGCGCGAACCGTACCGGGGAGGAGGACCACGAGCATGATCGCCACAAGCATGAGCGCTGCGGCCGGCAGGATGACGTGTCTCGGGATACCCCGACACAGGATGGACGCGGTCGCTCTCCTCACGCGGCAGCTTCCCCTATGGTCGAAAATCATGCCCGGCCTATGGTTGCGCCGGGCACCCCTCGGGTCGATCCCATTATCGGCCCGTGGGCGGCTCCGCATTAGTTTCCCACGTGAGGCGAAAAGTTGCGAGTAGCGGATATGCCGCGGGCCGGCCTACACCTCGTCGGCCAGCGTCGTCCTTCCTTTCAGCACGTCCTCCCGCATGATCTGCCTCATTCTCTCGGGCTCTTCGAAGGCGGGGCTGTGAGCCGAACGCTCGAAGGTGTAGAAACCTTTGCTTGGAGCCACAAGCTCGCCGAAATACGTCTTGGCCAGTGCATACGACACCGTGTAGTCGTAGACACCGTGGCAGAAATAGGCGGGGACCTGGAGTTCCGGCACCGCGACGGTCAGGTCGGTGTTCACGAAGTCATCCCAGAGCAGCTCGTGGGAGAAGGACTTGCCGCGCCCGATGTCGATCTTCTCTTTAATCGTGTAGGCCGGAGTCTGCCAGACCGGGACGAAGATCCCGGTAACCACCGACCCCATCTCGCGGGTCGTGCCCACGCCGAGGCTGTGCATCGCCTTGTCGCGAAGCTTCATGTACGCTCCCGGTATCGGCCCGGTAGCGCCGATCGGCGCTTCCTCGAGTTTCCGCACCATCTTCACATCGCCCAGATCCCGAAAGCGCTCGAGCTCGTACTCGTAGGCCATGGTTTCAGACGTGAACTGATGCGAAACCTGTCCCATCCCGATGTAGGCGTGATAGCGTTCCGGAGCCCGGGCCGCCACCTGTATGCCGAGAAAGCTGCCCCAGGAGTGCCCCAACAGGTAGATCTTCTCTTCGCCGAAGCGCTCACGGAGGTAGTCGGTCACCGCCACTGTGTCCGAGATCAGTTGCTCAACGGTCATGGACTCGGGGGGGATGTCGGGGTGGTACGAAAGCCCGGCCCCGCGCTGCTCCCACCAGCACACAACGAAGTCCTCCTCGAGGCCTGTGGGATAGACACGATCGAGAAAGTACTCGGGCATTCCCGGGCCGCCGTGAAGAAAGAGGAGGACAGGCTTGGTCGCGTCCTTCCCTCTGATGAACATCCCTTGCTCTACCCCGTTGATGAGTACACGGATCTTCTCGGATATGCTCCCCGCTACCGGGCGGCCCTGCTCATCCTCGAGGGCCCCCACTCTACCCGTGCTCCACGAGAGAAGGACGGCCAGCACGATCAGAGCGCAACTGAGTGCGACAACCCCGGCGACGAGCATGACCCTTTTCGCCTTTCTCCGGGAAACACCCGGCCCTTGTGTTTCCGGAAGAGCGGTCATCGCCCGCTCGTCTTCAGTGCCGCGGCGGTCTCTGCTCTCTACGTCCAAGGTGATCCTCCCTGCCGATCGGCCCATGCGGTTACAAGCCACATATCCTGCCTGCCAAGTGTCCCTCCCCGAGGGGATCCGGACACCGGACGCCGGGAGAGTCGTAGGGCGGCCGAATGCAGGGTCTCTCACTGGCCACATGGGGGGCAGGCGATCAGGAACGCCTGGGTCGTGCCGCGACGAGCGTCGGCCAGCGGTCGCTACGGCCCGCCAGGACCCGCCCGGTCACCAGCAGATGAGCGTTTCCACCTTTGCATCACGCGTTTGCTCACGCGATTCCAGATGTCCAACAGCCCGCCGGGGAACAGGAGCACGATAAGGATGAACAACACCCCGAAGATGACCTGATGGACATCCGTGAGATTGGCGGCCAGCCGTTCACGCACCACCACGTAGAAGGCGCCGCCCACCACCGGGCCGGCGACGGTCCCCAGCCCACCGATGTAGGCGATCATCAGGGCATCGAAGGTCCAGGTGGGAAGGAAGGGAGCTTCCGGGTAGTAGCTGATCTGTTTGAACGCGAACACGCCTCCTGCAAGACCCATGAAGAAGGCGCTGAGCGCGAGCGCCAGCAGCTTGTGCCGCAGAACGTGGACGCCGGTGGCCTGGGCGGCATCTTCGTCCTCCCGCACGCCCAAGATACCCAGACTCCATCGGGAACGCAGGAGAAAGTACGCGGCGGCCGTGGTGGCGATGGCCAGGGCAAGAGCGACGTAGTAGCGGATGGGTAGATTGTAGGAGGCGATCATCTGGCCGGACATCGTCGAGATATACGGCTGGTTCTGCGCGACCGTGATCCTCAGGACTTCCGCGACGGCCAGGGTGCCGATGGCGAAATATGCGCCGCGCAGCCTGAAGGTGGGCGCGCCGATGATCATGGCGAAGGCGACCGCTATCACTCCACCCACGATCAGAGCCAGGACGAAGGGGACGCCGCCGAACCACAAGAGTCGCGTCGACGAGTGCCCCGATACCGAAGAACGCGGCATGCCCGAGGCTGGTCTGCCCGGCGAAACCGCCCAGCATGTTCCAGCTCTGCCCGATGCTGATGCCCAGACAGATAAGGAAGAAGAGGTTCCAGATGTTGTCCTGTGCCATCAACTGAGGGAACAGGAAGGCGAAGGCGAGCAGCACGACGATGCCCGCCGGGGCCAGCCACCGCTTGACGGAGCGGGAACGCGTCGTGTTGTCGGCGTCCGTCTTGGCCATCATTTCCTCACGAACAGACCCTGCGGGCGCAGGATCAAGACGAGCAAGAAGATGACCAGCCCCACAACCTCTTTGTAGGTCTGGGCGAGGTAGGCCCCGGCCAACGCCTCGACCACGCCCAATAGGATCCCCGCAGGGAGCGCGCCGAGGACGCTGCCGGTGCCCGCTAGGACGATCACGATCATGGCCTTGAGAGTCCAGAACATCCCGATGCTCGGGGCGAGAGAGTAGGTGAAGGTGACGAACTGTCCCGCGACCCCAGCGAGAGCGGCCCCCAGGGCGAAGGTCAGCATGTAGACCCGGTTGATGTTGATGCCGGCCAGTCCTGCCGACTCGTAGTCCTCCGCGGTGGCCAGGATCGCCTTGCCGGGATAGGTCTTACGGAGGAAGAAGTGGAGGGCCAGCGTGATGATCAGCACGATCGCCAGAGTCGCCAACCGCGTCCACGGCAGCAGCACACCGTAGATGTCGAGACCCTCTCCCGCGTAGGAGACCTGCACCGACCGTTCGTCGCCCGTGAAGACCCATAGGGCCAGGTTCTGGAGCACGAGCCCCAGTCCGAAGCTGACAAGAAGCGAGTTCTTGATCTTCTCTTCGCCCTGCAGCTTGACTATGTGCCGGTAGACCACCCTATCGAGCAGGAGACCCAGCGCGAACATCGCGATGATGACGATGATCAGAGACGCGAAGGGATCGAGTCCCATGGCGTTGAAGGCCGTGAACCCTACGTAGCCTCCGATCATGACGAGTTCGCCGTGAGCGATGTTGAGGATCTTCATCACTCCGAAGACCAGGGCCAACCCCATCGCGGCCACGCCATAGATCGAGCCGGCGAAGATGCCGAAGAGGACTGTCTGTATGAAGGACTGAGCGCCCACGGATCAGTCCGCCGGCGTCGGGCAGATGCCCAGGTAGGCTTCTTGAACCCGGTCGTCGCTCAACAGTTCTCGCGCGGGACCGGCGCCGGCGATCCTGCCCTGCTCCAGGATGTAGGCACGATCGGCCAGTTCGAGCGCCTGCCGAGCATTCTGTTCCACGAGGAATATGGTCACGCCCTGCTGGTTCAGGCGCAGCAGGGTCTCGAAGATCTGCTCTACGACGATCGGCGCCAGGCCGAGGGAGGGTTCGTCCAGCATGAGCAGTTTCGGCACGCCCATCAGCGCACGGCCGACAGCGAGCATCTGCTGCTGCCCGCCGCTCATCGTGTTCGCGCGCTGCAGCTTGCGATCGGCCAGCAGCGGAAAGAGTTCGAAGACCAGCTTGAGCGTGTTCGCGCGAACCTCGCGCGCCCGTTTGGAATAGGCTCCGATCTCGAGGTTCTCCATCACGGTGAGACCGCCGAAGAGCCTGCGTCCTTCAGGGACCAGGATGATCCCCTGCTCCACGATCCGGTGAGGCGGCGCACTGTGAAGGGCGGTGTCACCGAGGTGGATGGTGCCCGACTTGACCTGGTGCAGCCCGGCGACCACCCGCATAAGGGTGGTCTTCCCCGCTCCGTTGGGCCCGATGAGCGCGACGATCTCGCCCTCGTTGACGCTTAGGGAGACATCCCACAACGCTTGGATGTCGCCATAAGCGACACTGACGTCGGCCACTCGCAGAAACTCAGACACGGAGCGACTTCCCTAAGTAGGCGTCGATGACCTGCTCGTTGCAGGAGATCTCATCCGGCGTGCCCTCGGCGATCAGTTCGCCGGCGTTGAGCACGACGATGCGGTCGGCGATGCCGAAGACCGCCTTGACCAGATGCTCCACCATGATGATGGTGATGCCCATGTCGCGGATGCTCTTGATCAGCTCCATCGAACTGAGGACCTCAGAGGGGTTAAGCCCCGCGAGCAACTCGTCCAGGAGGAGCAGTTTGGGTTTGGCGGCCAGCGCCCGCGCCAATTCGAGGCGCTTGCGATCCACCAGGGTGAGACTCTTGGCCTTCTCGTGCGCGCGGCCGGCAAGACTGACGATATCGAGGACCTCGAAGGACTCCTTCTCAGCCCGAGACCGGCTTCTCACCCAGTCTCGTCCGTAGATCCTGCCGATGGCCGCGTTGTCGAGCACAGACAGTTCGGGGAAGGGGCGCACGAGTTGGAACGTGCGTGAGATGCCCAGGCGGCAGCGGCTATGCGGCGCAGTGGTAGTGATGTCGGCGCCCTCGAAGAAGACCTTGCCCTGTGTGGGAGGGTAGACTCCGGTGATGAGGTTGAAGAGCGTGGTCTTGCCGGCGCCGTTGGGCCCGATGAGACCGAGGATCTGCCCGTCTTCGAGCTTCACCGAGACAGTGTTGACCGCCACCAGTCCCTTGAAAAGCTTGGAGACCTGTTGCAACTCGAGCAGCAAGCTAGTCTCCACGCACCGAGGGGTGAGGCTTGGAGGTCACGCCCGAAGGCGTGACCTCCAAGCACTGGATGTGCAAGGCGCGTCTCACCCGATCGCCGGTCGCGTCGCTCGCTAACGCTGGTCCCAAGGAAGGACCGGGTAGATAGGCGGCACAAGCGCGACATCAGTGGGGAAGACAAGGGCCTGTTTGCCACCCTGCCACTGGTTGACCGGGTCGAGAGCGTTCACCCAGGTGCCGTCCTCGGCGAACGTCACGTGGCCCACCATGGTGTCGATATCGGCAGCTGCGATCGCGTCGCGGATCGCATCGCGATCGACGCTCTTGGCGCGGCTGATGGCGTCGGCCAGGATCTCCACGCACGCATATGCCGGGCCGGTCAGTGCCACTGCCGGCTTACCGGTCATCGCCGTGTAACGCTCGGTCATCTCCTTCACACCTGGGTACGGCAGACCCGGGTTCCAGCCGGGCAGCAGACAGACGCCGTCGCTGTCCGTTCCGAGAGCCTCGCCAAAGGTGGGCGGGTCCGGAGCACGGATGAGGAAGTAGACCTTGGCGTTCCAGCCCAGCTCTTTGACCTGTTTCATCATCGCTATCCCGTCAGGAGAGCTGGGGAGCGCCAGCAGGACTTCGGCACCCGCTTCTTTGACCGGGAGGATCAGCGAGGAGTAGTCGGTGGTCCCGGGTGCGTACTCGGAGACCGTGATTGTGTAGCCGCCCCTGGTGTCGGCCTCCTGCTGCCAGTACTTGACCATCTCCGCGCCCCAGTCGGTCTTCTCGGCGAAGATGGCTATCTTCGTCGGTTTGGGCGAGAAGGAATCAAGCAGGTCGAAGGTGGCCTTCGCATGGTCGGGAGATTTCGGGAAGGGCGAGAAGAGGTACTGGAAGCCCTGCTCGTGGACTTTCAGCAGGGCGAAGGCGATACCGAGATAGGCGATCTTGTTCTTCTCGGCGATGCCTGCCGCTGCGGCGTGCAGGTCACTTCCCGCGCCGCCCAGATAGGCGACGACCCCGTTAGAAGCATGGGTCTCGAGTTGCTGAACGGTCTTGGTCGCGTCGGATTCGTCGTCGAGGATGCTCAGTTCGATCGGGACCTTCGTCCCCCCGATGTCGACGCCGCCCGCATCGTTGATGTCCTTGACCGCGAGTTCATACCCGCCCTTGACCTGCGAACCCAGGCCCGCGTACTTCCCTGTGAGAGGGATGACCGCGCCGACTTTGATGGATGCAGGCAGGGGCTGAGTGGTCCCCGTGGTCTCGGTGCTGGCTACCGTCGTGGTCGGCCCGGCGGTGGTAGCCGGCCCGGCGGTGGTTTCAGGTCCAGCGGTGGTGGTGGTCTCTTCCGACCCGCATGCCGCAGCGAAGACGGCGACACAGACCAGTACGACCAAGAGAAGCGCTACAAGTGGTATGCGCAGCGCGTCCGTAACGTGAGCTCTATCCGATCTCATACTCATAGCTACCCCCAATAGCTAATCGCCTGGAAGTCACACTGAGGAACAGTGCCAGGAAAGCGCGAAAGAGCTACTCCATCCACACCCCTTTCCGAGTCATGCCGGCGATGCAGTGGCCCCCCTCTGCCCTCGCCCTCTTGCTCAGATACAGATATGAATCTGCGCCACTTCAGCCTATCACGCACTGTAGGCGAATCAAAATTCTTTTTTCTGTTACGTTCGACCCCGTGCCCACCGCCCCGGGCGGCTGATAGGCTGACGATGTCTAGCGTCAAGCGTCGCGGGGAATTGCTGGGCTTGGACGCGCTCGACGGTCGGCGAAGGGAGGGGCCGGCGTGACTGGCCTGACGATCGCTCTCTACCTGCTGATTCTGGTCCCGGTGGCCCTCATCTGGTGGGCGCAGTCACGGGTGCGTCGCGTGTTCCGGCAGGAGGACCAGGTCGAGAACGCCGAACAGATCACCGGGCTGGAGGCGGCCAGAGAGCTCCTCGATCATGTGGGACTTCACGGCATCCGCCTGGAGATGCGAGGGCGCCCCCCGGCCGACTACTACGACCCGGTCACCAAGACGCTGGTCCTTTCTCTCCGCACCGCCCGACGAGACACCGCGCTGGCCGTGGGCGTTGCCGGCCACGAAGTGGGCCACGCCATCCAGGATGCGGAGGGCTACCCTCTGATGCGCCTGCACAACGGATTGGCGCGCTGGCTGATAGCCCTCTCCACCATCAGTCCCTTCGCCTTCATCGGGGGTTTCTTACTCGGCAACGTCTTCCTGATGTGGACGGCCATAGGGATACTCGCGCTACAAGTGGTCTTCGCCCTCACGGCGCTTCCCTTGGAGCTCAACGCCAGCAAGCGGGCGATCGCGCTGCTGGAAGAGGAACACGTGATCGCGCTGTCCGAGGAGGCCAGCGTCCGCAGGGTCCTACGCGCGGCGGCTCTCACCTACCTGGCCTCGGTGGCGATGCGCGTGGCAGGTTTCATGTTCTGGTTCCTACTCCTGGCGGCTCTGACCGGCCTGCCGGGAATGCCCTAGTATTGGTGCGATCCGGTATCCCCGATTCGTGTGCGAGGAGAGGGCGCGTCCATCGATGGCCAGCTACTACAGATCTCGCTCCCCCGGCGACCCGCTCATCTACGTCCAGGAAGAAGGTCGGTGGCGAAGCTACGCCGCTGACGGGGTGATCGCGGAGGAGGGAGACATCCCCGACGAAGTCCTCGCCGGCCTCGAGGAGATCCCGCCAGACGAGGCCGCGCTGGTCATCGGCCAGATGGCTCCTGATGCTGAGGGATGGAAGAGCGAGCGGACCGTGTACTCGATGCCTGAGGACAGGGCTGAGCCCCAGGCCGCGGGCCGGCGGTCGATCCTCCGTAGGAGAGGGATCCAGGCAGCGCTGGCCATCGTGGGGATCATCGTCGTGATAGCCATAGCGGTGGCCGTCGTCGAGAGCTGCGATAGCGGCGGAGTCGCCGGTCCCGACGGTACGTCTCCGACAGGAGGCAGCAGCACCTCTGGGTCGTCGACCGTGGCGAAGGTGGGCAAGCGCTCGGTGACCAAGGAGGAACTGGATCGCAGGGTCGCCGATTTCGAGGCGCAATACCCCGGGCAGACTCCTGATCCGCAGGCGGCTCCCGAGCAGTTCAGGGAGTTCCAGTTGGACGTCCTCGACTACCTGATCACGTACGAGCTTGCGAAACAGAAGGCGAAGGCACTCGACGTCACGGTCACGGAAGAGGAGGTCCAGAGTCAGATCGACAGCATCCTCGAGACCTCGTTCGGGGGAGACCAGGCCGCCTTCGACCAGGCGCTGGCCAGAGGAAGGCCTCACCTTAGAGCAGGTCAAACAGGGCTACCAGGAGTCGATACTGCTGCAGAAGGTCTACACGGAGGCCACCAAGGACGTCACGGCGGTCTCGGATGCCGACATCCAGGCCTACTACGACCAGAACCAGAGCGGGACCTACGCGGGCAAGTCTCTGGACGAGGTCAGACAGGAGATCGCGAGCCTGCTCCTCGACAGCAAGAAGAAAGAGGTCTGGCTGCTCTGGATCGCCAACGCCAAGCAGGAGGTGGGCGTGAGATACGGAGACGGCTGGGGGCCGGTCACCACGACCGCGGCGCCCGCTAACCCGATGCCCACGACCCTGAAGCCGTAGCGACTGCTCATTGGCTGATGGTCACGCCGCGGAGCGTGATGTACTGGCCGCTTTTCACCTTCACCGTGAACGGTCCCATCGTATAGTCGTTCGCGACCAGAGTCTGGCCGTTCGCGTCGCTCGATACTTCCCAGTAACCCATGTGATCGTCCACCGTACCCTGATACCAGCCAGCAGCGATGTCGTAGCCGACACGATAGGTCCCATCGCTGATGCCGCTCGACAGAAGCGGGTCGGATGCGGTGGTGCTCGCTTTCGCTATCGCCACTCCGCTCAACCTGAGGTACTTCCCGCTTGTGACCTTCACATAGAACTGCCCCACCGGTTCCCCGCCCACAACAAACCTCTCCCCGTTCGCGTCCGTCGAGATCTCCCAGTGGCCCGTGCCGCCGTCGGCCGTCCCCTTGTAGAGCCCCGAGTCGATATCGGTCCCTACGAGATAGATGCCGTCGCCGTAGCTCCCCTCCGCCAGCGTCGTGGTCGTGGTCGGCTCGGCGGTCGTGGTGGTCGTGTCGGCAAGCGTCGTGCTGGTCGTAGCAGCAGCAGCCGTGTCACCCCGCATCGTCGGCGGCAAGCCGCCCGTCGGGGGCCCCATGCGCCCCGCCTGGGTTGCTGTGGTAGTCGTCGTGGCGTCCGAAGCCGCCTGGTCGTCCGAAGCGCACGCCGTGACAGAGGCAGCTACGATCACCGACAGGAGCAGGGCGACACCCGCCAGCACCCGGGCGAACCTTCGTCGCGGAGCGCGGGACGCAGGGCCGCCCTGTAACGCTCGCCGCTTTCTAAGACCCAGCTTTTCATGTTCCGCCATGAGCCTGTCCTCCGTCAGCTATTCGTATCTCAGAGCTTCGATGGGATTGAGTCCGGCCGCTCGCCGTGCCGGGTAGAAGCCGAAGACGATGCCTATCAATGCCGATAGTCCGAAGGCGATGACTACCCACTGCACGGTGATCACAGTGTCGAGTCCGGCCGAAGTGCCTGATCGCGAGCGAGACCAGCCAGCCAAGCACCACGCCGATGATCCCGCTGACAAAGGTCAGGATCACCGCCTCCACGAGGAACTGGATGCTGATGTCTCGGCGCTTGGCCCCGATGGCCTTGCGCAGGCCGATCTCTCGGGTGCGCTCGGTGACCGTGGTAAGCATCATGTTCATGATCCCGATGCCGCCCACCAGCAGAGAGATCCCGGCGATGGCCGCGAGCAGCAGGGTGAGGGTGCGCGTGGTGGAGGTCATGGTCGAGGCCAGGTCGGCCTGGTTGATCACCCGGAAGTCGGCCGACGTCGGGGTCGGTGATCTCGTGCCGCGTCGAGCAGCAGGTTGGTGATGTCGGTCTGCAGCTGGGTCATGCTCTCCTGGTCTCACCGCCTGTGACGCTGATGGTCGAAGATACTTGGTCTGCTCCGGCCAGGAAGCGCTGTGCCGGTGGTGAGGGGCACGTAGATGGCGTTGTCGGCGTTGTCAGGTCCGATGCCGCCCTTGGCGGCGGCCACCCCGATCGACGGTGAATTGGTGCTCTTGATCCGGATGGTCTGCCCGATCGGGTCGGTGCCTCCTTCGGCCGGGTCGCCGAACAGGTCGGTGGCGAGCTGTGACCCGAGAACGGCCACCTTGCGGCATCGTCTCGACCTGTTGGTCGGTGAAGAAGGTGCCGCTCGACAGCGTCACGTTGCGCACCGCCTGGTACGCGGCGGTCGTGGCGATCACCTGCGCGTTGCTGTTGCCCGAGCGTGGCCACGACCTGGTAGCGGCCGGTCACCTGCGGGGCGACGGCCTCGACCAGCGACAACTGGGCGATGGCTTCGCGTCATCGGTGACCTTGAGGGTCTTGGCGCCGCCGAACGCGCCCGCGCACCATGCCGGTCCTCGGCGGCGCCCGGGGACACGGTCAGCAGGTTGGAGCCGGCCGCCTCGATGCTCGCGGTGATGGAGGCCTGGCTGCCCTGGCCGATGGCGGTCAGGGCTATGACCGAGGCGATGCCGATGACGATGCCCAGGACGGTGAGCCCGGACCGGACCTTGTTGGCGGAGATGGCGATGACCGACTCTTCGATTATGTCGACGATCTTCATGCCGTCACTCCGCGGTGCCCGGACCTCGCCGCCGGCGCGGCCGCAACATCGCCTGGGCCGTCGGCCCAGACTCCGCCGCAACAGGCGCGGCCGCTTCCGGGGCCCGTCCAGGTCCTCGAGACGGCCGGCTGTGACCGTTGTGCCTGTCGCTGACGATCAGGCCGTCCTGGATGCGGATGGTCCGCTTGGCGCGTTCGGCCACCGTCGGCTCGTGGGTGATGAGGACGATGGTGTGCCCCGCTCGTTCAGCTCGGCGAACGTCTCCAGGATGATGTCGCCGGTCTTGGTGTCGAGGTTGCCGGTGGGCTCGTCGGCAAGGATCAGCGCCGGGTCGTTGATGAGGGCCCGGGCGATGGCGACCCGCTGGATCTGCCCGCCCGAGAGCTGGTTGGACAGGTGGGTCCAGTGCGACTCCTCCAGCCCGGCCTTGCGCAGGGCCGCCTGCCGCCCGCTCTTCGCGCTCCTCGCGAGGGACCCCGGCATAGACGAGGGGAAGCACCACGTTGCGGATGACCGTGGCCCGGGGCAAGCAGGTTGAACGACTGGAACACGAAGCCGATGCGCTGCGCCGCATGTCCGCCAGTTCGTCGTCGGTGAGTTCGGAGATCTCCTGGCCCTCGAAGAAGTACTGGCCGCTCGTCGGGCGTGTCCAGCGCTCCCAGGATATGCATGAGCGTGGACTTGCCCGAGCCGGACGGTCCCATGATGGCCACGTACTCGCCGGGGTCGATGGTCAGGCTGACCCCTCCAGGGCGCGGCGTCTCGTTATCTCCCGAGAGGTAGATCTTGGTCAGGTCCCGGCACTCGATCATGTGGCCGTTGCCGATGTCAGCGACGGTGGTCATCGCGGTCCTGGCCGTCACTGGCCGGGAGGGCCGAAGCTGCCGCCGCCTGCGGGAGGCATCCCGCCGCCGTCCGGTGCCCTCGATGATCAAACCGCCGCCCTGTCCAGCATGTTGCCTGGCCGCGGGCGGTCGTGGCGGTGGGCGCTCTTGCTCGCGGTGGTGGTGCGACGATGATCTCCTGACCTTCGGTCAGGCCGCTTGTGATCTCGGTGTAGGAGTCGCTCGGACATGCCGGCCTCCACGGTGACGTTGGCGGGCAGGCCGTTCTGGAGGATCTGTACGTACTTACCGCCGGCGGACGACTTGACTGCCGAACTCGGCACGGCCAAGACGTCGGCCGCGATATCGGTGATGATGCTGAGCGATACGGTCATGCCGCTCTTGACGGCGGGCTCCATCGCGTCGGGGGTGATCACCGCGCTATACGAGACGACGCCCGGAGTCGTTGGTGCCGCCGTGTCGACCCGGGTCACCTGCCCGGACAGAGTGAGTCGGGGAGAGAGTCGAAAGTGAGCATCGCCTTCTGTCCGACCTCGACCGCAGCTGATGTCCGACTCGGCGAGGGTGATCGGTGGCCTCGTAGACATCGGGGTCGGTGATGATCGCCGTGGCGGCGCTGCCCGGCCCGCCCGCCTGCTGTCGCCATTCTCGACCGAGAGGGCGGTGATCACCCTGCCATGGGGCGGTGACGGTGCGCGCGTCCGCGTCATCTTTTGCCTCCTGAAGCGCGATCTCGGCCGACTTCACCGCGTTTTCGGCGGACTTGATAGCCAGTTCCGCGTTGGCGACGCTCGCGGTCGCCTGCTTCACCTGGCTCGCCGTGTGACGCGGTTGTAGACGCTGGCCAGACTGGTCTTCGGCGACTAAGGTCCAGTTCGCGGAATCGACGGCGAGTATCGCCTTGTCGTAGGCGTTCTGCGCCTCTGCAACCGCCACATCGAGTTGGGGGTCGACCAGAGTGAAGAGCACCTGGCCCTTTTTCACCGTATCCCCGATCTCCAGGACAGACCGCTCACCTCCCCGGAGATCGAAGGAGTCACGGACGCGGTATCGGGCAGTTCGATATTGCCGGTGCCGTCGATGGAGGAGGTGAGGGTCATCTTCTGAACGGTCCCTGTCGTGTAGGTGACCGCGCCTCGGCGTCGCCGGTGACCCCCGATAGACGAAGAACGCTACGAGCGCGAGCACCACAATCGACACAACAGCCAGGGTGACTCGGCTCCGTCTCGATCTGAAGCGTTTGGTCTTTGCCATGACACCTCCATGCTCCATGCCGATCCCCTGTTGGCCTGCCTATTCAATACGCTAATGACCAGACCATAAGGCGAGTGTAAGGAGGGGACCGATGGGCAGGCGGTGGGCCGCGGCGCTGGACCGCGCGGCGCCCGTGGCGGTCGGGCTACATCTAGCCGAGTTCAGCGATCGCGGCGTCTTGAACCATCCGCCAGGCCGAAGTCAGCTCTGCGGGATCACCGGCAGCAAGAGGTGTGACGGGCAGACCGCATTGTGGAAGACCTTGTGCAGCACCGTCTTGCTCGAGCAGATGTGGTTGGGGATGTACTCGGCGTAGATGTTTCCCCGGCGACCCCTTCCGCCAGGTCGAGGCTGGTGATCTCCACGCAGATGCGGTGGCCCTCCTTGAACAGGTTGGCGGTGGACAGGACCTCTGCCGGGTCCGTCGTTGCCCTCGCCCGGCACCACCGGCCGGATGTCCTGCGGGGCCAGCAGGTGCCAGGGCTCCAGGGCCTGGTGCGGGCCGGGGTCGAGCTGGCGGCGGGAGGCCTTGAGCCAGCCGATGCCGTTGAAGAATCCTTGTGCCCCCTGCCAGTGCATCTTGTAGGTGTAGGCGCCGCCGAACGCGCCGTACACGAAGGGGATCTTGATCTTCTTGAAGTCTCCTCGGTGGCCTCCACGGTACCGGGTCGCTCGAACGGGAAGAGCATCGGGAGAACATGCCCGGGTCGCGCTGGCCCTCGAGCGTGAGGATGTTGTACAGGTTCACGTACATCATGTAATCGGGGTTCCGCATGGCCGCCTGCCACGCAGCCTCCACCGGAGGCGGCAGTTCCGGCGGCGGGCCGATGTTCATGTGCATGCTGTTGAACAGGCCGACGTGGTAGGGCATGGTCTGGATGACCCCGCCCGGATGCCGGTCGCGGAACCCTGGAGACCGCCGTAGCAACCGCCGGAATCGAGGGGGAAGATGGCTTTGAGCGCTGGATGACCCTGCGCCGCCGCCCGCCACTGCTCGGCCGCGAAGCGCCGAGATGCCGATCATGCCCACGTTGCCGTCCACCAGGGCTGAGGCATGATCCACTCGAAGGTGTCGTAGTGGTCCCTCGTCGCCCACACGAACACCCTCGGACTTGTGGCCGCCCCGCACCTGGCCGATGACGTGCACGTACCCGTTCGCGACGAACCTCTTGGAGTCGCCGCCTCTATCACCCCATACCACTGCGTGCTCCACGCCGGCTGCCCGACTTTGAGGTTCTCGGCCACCTCCACGCGCTGCAGGTCCTTGTTGTGCATGGCGCAGGTGTAGAGGACGGGGAACCTGCCCGGCGCGTCCGGCCGGTAGACGTCAACGCGAAGGGTGACGCCGTCGCGCATGGTCACCGGGACGTCGTATTCCTTGATCATGCTGTCGTAGTAGGTCCGCTCTTCGAGCATGGTGTCCTCCGGAGGCTAGGGCTCGAGGGCAGGTCGTCAATCCGCGGCGGACACCCTGCAGCTCGCTGGGCACCACGCGAAGGTCGCGGGTCGACCACGAACGGCGCGCGGCGACACCACCGCCGGGAGGCGCCGCTATCGGCGCCCCCCGGCGTCCCCAGATGCGAGGCCCTAGGCCTCCGCTACCGCAGCCCTCGACGGGACCCGCTCCATGGCGGTCTCGGTCGTGCGCAGCATCACGATCCCGATCCCCACGAGCCATGCGATCTGCAGCATGCCGAAGACCATGGCGGCGTCCCGCACAGCGGGGACGACCGAGACGACACCGACCAGGCCGATCGTTAGTCCGAACCAGCCCAGCACCTTGGGCAGGCCTCCCGTGCGCAGAGCCGCCCAGCTCACAAGCAGCACCCACAAGCCGCCGAGGATCTCTCCGCCGGCTCCGCCCAGACCTTCGGCCACCGGCTCGATCGCCTGCCAGGCAGCTATAGCCTGCAGGGGATCGTGGTGTGAACGGAGACGACCGTTTCCACGCCGAAGTTGAACACCAGGCCGCTCGCGACGAGCATAACCGCCCAGACGAGCCCAACGGCGGTCGCGGCCTGCATCATGACCGGCGCCCCGTCCTTCATACGGCGGTATAGCGTGAGAGACAAGATGGCGAGGGCGATCCCAAAGATCACGTAGGTGATGAGGTAGACGGCGCTCATGCTGCCCTGATGCTCGGCGAGCAGAGCGACCTTCTCGGCGGGGTTGGTGACGCTGAGATAGTCGACGGCGATGAGGAAGTACGGCATCGCGATCATGTAGGCCAGCGCCAGGTAGAGCGCGGAGAGAGCCCCGCCTTCTGATGACGCGCATCGCCCGGAATACTGTGTCTTCATCTGATCCTCCTGTCTCGTCGAACCGCGCTATAGTTGTCGCGTCGACACGTACGGTGTAAGCTTACATTGTAAGTCTCAGCCTTACATCGTAAGTCTGTCAAGTCGGGGACAAGAATGACCAAAACGCATAGAGCCGAGCGCGCAGTCCCGAACTCCGCTCAGCAGGGAGCGGGTACTGCGGGCTGCGATAGCTCTCGCGGACGAGCGCGGCATCGAGTCTCTCAGCATGCGCGGGCTCGGCGGAGACTCGGAGTCGAGGCGATGTCGCTGTACAACCACGTGGCCAACAAGGACGACATGCTCGATGGAATGGTCGATCTCGTCGTCGGCGAGATCGACCTCCCGCAGACACGGTCGACTGGAAGGAGGCGATGCGCAGGCGGGCGATCTCGGCCCAATCGGTCTTCGCGGTCACCCCTGGGCGAGTGCTCTCGTTGATTCGCGAGAGAGCAGCGGACCTGCGCGGTTGCGCTACTTCGACTGGGTGGTGGGGACACTCCGGCGAGCCGGGTTCTCGCTCGAAATGGCCGCTCGGGCGTTTTCGGTCCTCGACAGCTACGTCTACGGCTTCGGTCGACAGCAGCTCAACATGTCCGCCGGGGGGGATACTGAGCTCGGAGAAGCGACAGAGGCCTTCCTCCGTGCGATACCCGCCGATCAGTACCCCTACCTCAGGGAGATGGTGGTCGAGTACGCGATGGACTCGGGCTACGACGAAGGTGCCGACTTCGAATTCGGCCTGAATCTCATTCTTGACGGGCTCGAGAGGCTTCTGGACCGAGGTGCGAACTAGATTTGCCGGACGTCGCCTCCACCGACCTGCAATCGTCCCTACAGCGATGGCAACAAGCGTGTCGCTTCCGGATCAGCGGACCCAGGAACGAGTCGCCGCGCTAGTCACGCACCTTGCCGTCGAGCATGTGGATGACCCGGTCGCAGGCAGCCGCGACGCCCGGATCGTGGGTGACCAGCACGAACGTGGTGCCCGTCTCGCGGTTGATGCAGTGCATCATGGCGACGATCTCGTCGGAACTGGCGGAGTCGAGGTTGCCGGTGGGCTCGTCGCCGAAGATCACCCGAGGTCCGTTGACCAGAGCCCGAGCGATCGCGACGCGCTGCTGCTGGCCGCCGGAGAGTTCGGTGGGCCGGTGCCTCTGCCGGTCGGCCAGGCCGACGCTGCGCCAGCGCCGCTCTCGCGCCGCTTCGCGGGCCTCGCGCCGTCCCTTGCCGGCGTACTGGGCGGCCAGCATGACGTTCTCGAGAGCGGTGCATGCTGGGCACCAGGTTGAAGGTCTGGAAGATGAAGCCGACCTCGCTCCGCCGCAACTGGGTCGAGTCGCGACCGCTCAGCGTGTCCACGCGACGCCCGTCCAGCCAGACCTCGCCGGAGTTGAGCGAATCCAGGCAGCCGAGGATGTGCAGCAGGGTGGATTTGCCGGAGCCGGAAGGCCCCATGATGGCCACCATATCTCGCCCTGTTCCACCTCGATCGAGGCGCCCTGAAGGGCGTCGACGAAGTTGTCCTTGCCCATCACGTAGCGCTTGTGGAGTCATTGTCCTCTTGATGACGGTCGGCATGCAGGTCGTTCTCCATCTCTCTCATTCGTACCGGAGGGCGGCTACCGGCTGCAGCCGGGCCGCGTGCAGCGAGGGATAGAGTCCGCTCACGAGCCCCAGGATGATGGCGAACACCACCGACGCCGATGGCCAGCCTGGGAGTGACGAGGAACAGGTTGAGATTGCGGCCTCCGAGCGCCGCGTTGGCGATGTGGCAGCGAGCCAGCCCAGCAACAGGCCGGCTACCCCGCCTATCAGGCCGATCACACCGGCTTCGGTCAGGAACTGGCTGCACTATCTGGCCGTCGGAGGCCCCGATGGCCTTGCGCACGCCGATCTCGCGGGTGCGCTCGCTCACCGACATGGTCATGGTGTTGATCACCGAGAGCCCGCCCACGAACAGGGAGATGATGGCGATCCCGTAGAGGATGGCGTTGAAGATCGGGTGGCGCTGGCGATCTGGTCCTGGAAGGCGCTGGGCCCGGTAGCGCTTGACGCCCGACGACCGCCTGCGTTGATGGCCGCGGCCAAGTCCTCCGGGTCGGTGCCCGGCGTCGGGTAGACGACGAAGGCGGTGACCAGGTCGGCCGGGTCGACCTGGCTGCGGACATCTCCGGGAGGTCCTGTACGAAGAGTCGCTGGGCGTCGGCAAGGGTCATGCAGACGGAGGTGTCCGGAGCGGTGAGAGTCTTGTCCATGATGCCCACGACCTTGAACTGCTCGCCCCGCACGGTGACGTACTCGCCCACCTTGGCGCCGAGCTTCTTGACCAGGTCGGAGCCCACCACCACCGACGCCGGTATCGTCCGGGCGCCGAGTCGCCCGGCCCTGCGAGTAGCGCGATCTTGAAGCTCTCCAAGTCGTCGCCCCGCATGTCGCTGCCGCTGATCATGGCGGGCATGCCGAAAGACATGGAGGCCTCGTTGTCGAGCAGAGTGCCGATCTGCCCGAGACCTCGGCCACGCCGGGGACGGCCTTGATCTCGTCGAGCTTGCTGTAGGAGAGCGGCCTGCTGGAGAACATGGCAGCTGAGCCCTCGGCCGTCACCGTGACCTTGTCGGAGTAGTAGCGCGATGCCGCCGGATACCAGCAGGTTGATCTTCTCCGCCATGCTGCCCATGACCACCAGCGCGAGCACTCCGATGGTGATCCCGAAGATGGTGAGGAAGACCCTCAGCTTCCGTCGGAACACGTTTCTCAAGACCTGCATCCGCAGCTCCTATCTCTTCTCAGACATGCCTTTCTCTCCATCCAAGCCAAGGAGACTATCAGAGACTGTTGCTCACCGTGCAGGCGACCGTCACGAGTCCAGCGCTGGTTCACCAGAATGTCACCCGGAAGGTCTCCAGACATCAGGAACCGGCCACGTGGAATTGTCCTGTCGATGAATGCCGTCAGACCTCCTCTTCCTGGTCTGGTCTGCGCCGGCCTCTGTTCGGCATGCTCAGAGTTGTCAGCCACTCGTTGCAGTCACGGAAATGAGCTGGAGGCCCAAGTCGGCCAGTCTGTCCAGTAGACCACGCAGTGCAGCCTGGTCGCGGACGGTGCCCGCCAAAACCGTTTCACCCATCTCGGTGTGGGTGATGCTCAGACCTCCCAGCCAGTCCGACCAGTCCAGCCCGATGTGGCCCCTGATGTGGATCTCCACCTGTTGCATCAGGTCGCGTCCATTCGGGTTCGCGCTCTCCCCTGCACCTGAAGGATCAACGGGACGGAGACGAAGTCAATGGAGCTGAAAAATGTACTTGCTGGCTTATTCCTCGAAGTACAGTTCGCCGGTATACGTCCCCCGGAGACCCTCCGCATCGAAGGTGGCATTGCCGTTGATCTCCCCGTGAAGGTCGGCCAGTTCCCCGGTGCCGTCGACGATCGTTGTATGACCAGATATAGTGCCTGAGTCCGCGGTGTACATCTGACCGGTGGCTACTTCTGTGGCTGTGAACGTACCTTCCTTACCGCCCACAGTCCCGGTGAAAGTGATGTCCGCGGTCATGTTGATCTTGCCGGTCGGGTCGACCTTCAGGATGTACTGGTTTGCCCAGGTTCCATCCAGGGTGCCGAGGAACTCCAGGTGGTCGGCGCCCTCTATGATGGTGAGGCCGCCCTCTCCCTGGCTGGTCTTGAACGTATGAGTGCTACGGTTGAACGTGCCCGTCGCCTCAATGGGCTCATTCTTGACCGTGGTGGGCGGTGCGGTTACCGTCGTCTGGCTTGTAGTCACCGGTAACGTGGTCGTGGTCGTGCTCGGTTGGGCCGGTGTGGTCGTACCCGCCGTGCCCAAGGTCGTGTTCTCGGTCGGTGCTGACACCGTCTCAGTGGAGCCGCACCCCGCAACAAGCAACCCCACGGTCGCCACGATGAGCAGAGTTGAGAGCAAGCGATAAATAAGAGTCTCCTCGCTACGAAGATGGCACCGCTCATTTGCTCCATTGCCTACCTTCATGTCTTTCCCCTTCCTCAGCACGTTGCCAGAATGCTCAGAGCAGTAATCCCTCAACTCCAAGTATCAACGCGACGCACACAATGTGAACTGAGCAAAGGATGTATTTGACGGTTTATTCATTAATTCCTGATGTACTCGCGCTGCCTCGCCGGCGTTGCCGTAAAAGTGCACGGAGAGACGCGAACGAGCAAGGCGAGAGGAGACGGGAGCGAGGAGACTGGACCGAGACGGTCGGATCTATATGAGGTTCAGCTCTCTGGCCCGGGAGATAGCCCTTGTGCGGCTCGTGGCGTTCAGTTTCCCAGAGATGTTGTGGACATGGACTTTGGCGGTACTAATGCTGATGAACAAGGTCTCGGCGATCTCCCGATTCGACAAGCCCGCCGCCAGAAGTCGCAGTACTTCTACTTCGCGGTTGCTCAGGAGCCCGTAAGGTGGGGTCGAACGCGGCGGCCTCCATCCCTTGGCCCGGCGGCTTTCCTCAAGCCCGATGATGACCAGTAGCTTGGCCGCATACTCCGGCGTGACACCCTGGGAAACTGCCTTGCGGAGTAGTGGCACCAATGATGCTCCGACATCGACGAAGGTGCGAATCCAACCCTCCGGCTCAGCCGCAACCAGCGCTTCGCCGATGAGACGGGCAGCCTCGTCCGATTCCGATGCTGACAGAGCCTGGCAGACCCGCGCCGTGATCCACCAGCCCGTCTCAGGCAAGAGCCATTCTGCGGGGACGCCCTCGTGGAAAGCTCGGATCTGTTCCGGCACCAGCTCATTCCTCCCCTGGGCGATGAGAAGATGCATCAGCAGGGGACGATTATAGAAAGGCACCAAATCCCCAAAGCGCGTGAGCCGGTCACCCCATCGCGAGGCTTGGTTCATATCGCGCCGCGTCAAGGCCAGAAGCAGGTGATAGCCGGCACGGCGTGCCCGGTCAACGGGCGAGCCCTCGTCTACGGCAACCTCCTCCAGCATCTCCATGGCTTTCAGAGCCCCGGCCTCATCACCCTGAGCCATGCGGACACGGAACAGATAACAGTTGGTCGCCTCTTGGACCTCTGGGAGCCGCATGAGTTGGTTGAGTTCAAGCGCCTTGTTCAAGTGAAAGGCGGCCGACTCGAGGTCGTTGAGCTCATACAAGGACATCCCGAGGTACATATGGGGCATGGCCGCGGCCGGTGATTGCCCGGCCAGTTCTATCGCCTCTTCACATAGGCCAACGGCTTGGCGCAGCGTCCCACGCCAATGGCTGATGTAGCTCAGCAAGGACAGCGCTACCGAGGCGGTCCAGTATTGCCCTGTCTGTCGCGCTAGCTCAGAGCCTTCCCTCAGCAGCGACTCGGCTTCCTTGTAGAAACCATAGTAGAAATACAGTTTGCCAAGGTTCACGCTCAGGGCGCTGCGGGCGTCGAGATCGGCGGGGGACAACAGCGGCAGCGCTTCATGAGCGAGTTCTGCGGTCCGTCGCAGGTCTCCACGAAAACTCGCGATCACCGCCCGAGTGGCTATGATTCTGCCCAGCTCGGCGGTGCCCAGGGCGACGGTTGGTTCCAGGGAGCTCAGAACAGCGTCGGCGGCATCGAGCTGACCCGTGAACAATAACGCGACGCTGTAGTTGCAGCAGAGCCGGGGATTGCTCCGCAGCTTGTCTTCGGGCACCACACGCAGCCATCCGAGCAGGGTGGTCATTTCGCCGGTCTGCTTCTGCCGCTCGCTCACGTCGGAAAGGAGACTCATCGCCCTTTCCCAGTCCTGGGCGGCCAACGAGTGGTTTATGGCCTCGGGTAGGAGTCCACGACTCTGGTACCAGTCGCTGGCTCGCTGATGCAGATCCGCGACAACCTTCTTTCCAGAGACCATATCCAGCCGGTGACGAAGGAGTTCAGCGAAAAGGTGCTCGTAGCGATACCACTCCCCCGACTCATCCAGAGGAACGAGGAACAAGTTGGCACGCTCGAGGTGTGGCAGCATGGTTTGGCTGTCCGTTCCGCCGGTTACTGCATCGCACAAAGGGGCAGTGAGCCGCTCCAACACCGAAGTCTTCAGCAAGAAGTCCTGCAATTCGTTCGACTGCTGCTGCAGAACCTCCTCAATGAGGTAGTCCATGATGTAGCGCTGGCTACCGGTGAAGGCGGCAATGAACGCCGAGACATCCTCTTGTTGCCCAAGCGAGAGTGCTGCCATCTTCAACCCCACTGCCCAGCCTTCAGTCCGGAGATTCAGGGCGTTGACGTCTTCAGGAGGAAGTTCGGCGCCTCGCAGTTCGCGCAGCAGACCGGCGGCTTCGTCGAGGGTGAAGCGTAGGTCATCAGCGCCGATCTCCAGCATCATCCCTCGACCACGCAGGCGCGCCAGCGGCAAGGGCGGATCAGCCCGGGTGGCAACTACCAAGTGCATGCGCGGAGGCATATGGTCAAGCAGAAAGGCGATGCCCGAGTGTATGTCCTCTGACTTGATGAACTGATAGTCATCGAGCACGAGGATTAGGTCTTGAGACGCGCCCAGAAGCTCGTTGATCAAGGGCACAAGTACCGATTGTACCGGTAGGGGCTGGGGAGAATGAAGTGAGGCTAGAGCGACCTCCCCGACACCGGGGCGCACAGTCCGCAGTGCCGCGATGAAGTACTCCCAGAAACGTGCGGGGTCACTGTCACCTTCATCGAGTGACAACCAACTCGTCTGCGCGCCTAACTGGTCCCGGGCTAGCCAATCGGTAAGAAGCGTGGTCTTGCCAAAACCGGCGGGGGCTGAGATCAGGACCAGATCGGAGCCCAGACCCTCGTACAAACGGTCGATCAAGCGGGCACGCGAGACCAGACGGGGTCGTACAGGAGGGATCCCTATTTTGGTCGCCAACAGCGAAGTCTCCACGTGAGCCCCCAGATGCGTGGCGATGTGTGGTTGGCGTCGAACTCCACCCTGCATTCTATGCCGGATTCTCCGACGTGTGGGGAACGGCAATCACGATTCAAGCGGAAGACCCTCAAGTGCCCCCGGCAGGACTCGAGCCTGCGCAGCCGTCTATCCGTGGGTTGCCGTCGAGCTTGGCCGGCGAGCAGTCAGTCGACCGGGCTGATCCGGAGCGAGCCGGTGTAGCCGGGGCACGAGCGCCCCGATAGCCGCGCCTGCGACTGACCCAGCCACCACGTCGGTGTAGAAATGTCTCCCCGCGCCCAACCGGGCGGCCGAGATGAGCGTGGCCCCTCCGGCTACGAGCATCCATGGCCAGACGGCTTTCCGCCCCCGCTGATGGCCCATCACGGCGTTCGCGGCCAACGCCCCCGTCGTGTGGGCACAATGGCCCGAGTAGAAGGAGCCGTAGCCGCGAGCTTGGCGCTGCAACTCGGGGAACAGGGGGGTGTACACGCGGGGAACAGGTCGGGCGACAATCGACTTGACGACGATATTGGCGGCGGAGTTGATGGCGATGACCTCTGCGTAGACCAGGAGGTCCTTGAGGAAGTCTCGACTGGGACCGTAGTCGCGGAGCGAGGAGATGACGGGGGTGGCCAGCGCCGCTATCTCCACGACGTAACTCAGGGCGTCGAGCGAGCGGCTGTGCCACCGGACGACCTCTCGGTCCAGGGGATTGACGTCTTCTTCGTCGCAGGGAAAGCAGTGCGGCTCGACGATGCGTTCCCTCACCGGTCGGCCGAGCAGCGCCACGAGCGATGCAGCCCCGAGAACGAGGCCGTCGTACTTCCACGAGATCGCAAAGGACCGACCAGGTCGCATGGCACCGTCGGTCATGTCGACGATCCTGCCTTCGGCCATCGGCCCGCTCAGGTCGCTCAGGCGATGGCTTCGACCATCTCCTTGAAGTTCTCGAGATCCTTGTCGACTCGGCGGCGCATCCAATGGCGTACGGTATCGGCTTTGCCTTCCCAGGCCGCCGGGGCATACTCGAGCTGGTAAGTCACCTTGGTGACGCCGGCCTCCAACTTCTCGAAGCGCACTTCGCCGGTTTCGCGGCCGTCAATGGCCCGCCACGTGACGCTCGTATCCGGGACTTCCTCTACCATGTAGGTATCCCACTCGCACGTCTCATCCTCGATCAGGGCAACCCAGTGGAGCTGGTCGTCCGTCGTGATCGTCACTGTCTCGACACATTCCATAAACTCGGGATAGTCCGTGAAGGCTGTCCAGACCTCGTACGCGTCGTGGACATCTGCCGCAACCTCAATCGTCCTGTCGATGAATGCCATGACCTCCCCTTCCTGGTCCGGTCCGTGCCACGAAGAAACCTATCGGAGCTTCGGGTAGCTAGCTTCCCGATGCAGCCTGAACCTAAGCATAAGGTGGCCGCCATCACTTCGGGTCCCCTGGGGTAGCCAGTTGACGCTGAGGACGCCCCGTCCGAGCGTCAACCTGGTGATGCCATGAGACATATCCTTGGAGGCGAGAACGCGCGCTTGCGCTCGCTCGCCAGCTGCTGCCAGAATGGCCGATATGGAACCCAAAGAGCCACTTCAAACGAACCAGTGGTCCTCGGCGGCGCGGACGGTCTTCATGCTCGCGGTCCTGGTGGGGCTCGCTCTTGGCCTCCGGGCCACCCGCAGTGTCACCGCCCCGATCCTCCTGGGACTCGTGGTGGTCGTAGGGGCTAGTCCTCTCGTCGGAATCCTGACCAGGAAACGCGTGCCCTCAATCCTTGCGTACATCATCACGCTTCTCGTCATCGTGATCGTAATCCTTGCCGTGCTGTTCCTTATGTCGTACATGATCTATCAGACCAGGGATCTTCTGCCCCAACTCCAGGACCAGTTGACGACCCTGGAACAGGACTTTGTGAATACTCTTGCCGGCTGGGGCATCGACATCTCGGGAGTGATCGAGGAACAGATTCTTAAGCCCGAGAACGTGGTCGGTTGGGCGTCATCCGCTCTCTCTGCCCTCTACGGCGCTCTCAAGAGCGTCAGCCTCATAGTCTTCATCGTGGCCTACTTACTTGTGGAAGTGTCGGGCTTCCGCAGGCGGTTCTATGAAGCTCTGGGGGAAGACCGCCCGGCACTTCGGAGATGGCAGGTGTGGGCCCGCGACACTCGCGGCTACCTGGGAATCACCACGGTACTCGCCGTGCTCGTGGCCGTCTTCAATTTCTTCCTGCTGTGGGCGCTCGGTGTGCCCTACCCCTTCACGTGGGCGTTTCTCTCCTTCGTGATGAGCTACATACCCAACGTGGGGTTTCTCATCGCTCTGCTGCCTCCGTTGACCCTGGCCATTCTGCAAAGAAGCTGGGGCATGGTCATCGGAGTGCTCGTGGGATACATAGTGATCAACTTCGTTTCCGACAATGTTTTCAAGCCCAGATTCCTGAAGTCAGGCATGGACCTGCCCGCGGCGGTCTCGTTCCTCTCCTTGTTGATCTGGGGTTTCGTGCTGGGCCCGATCGGGGCGCTTCTGGCCGTGCCGATGACCATGATGGTGAGAACGGTGCTTCTGGAGTCTTCGCCCGAGACTGAGCCGCTCGCCCTTCTGTTGCGGTCCGGGGATCACCCGCGAACAAAGCGACGGGCATGGTGGCGTCCGGGGAGAGGCAAAGGCGAGGACCCGACACCAGAAGCCTGACCCCGACGGATCAAGCTGCGTTCCGGCCGCGACGACCGACTTCGCTCGAACGCTATCAGTCGCCCCGCAGAGCTTCCTTCAGATCGGTGATGGTCTCCACGGCGGAGGGATCGACGAGGGCTACGTCCTCGCCGGTTTGGAGGCTGGCCGGAGTGGGAAGGAACGACCGCCCCTTGCCTCCGGACAGTTCAAAGCCCTTCACGGCGCCGGTCTGGGGATCGAAGTAGAACTCCTCGATCTTGCCCAACTCCCGGCCCTCGGTGGTCGCCACCCGCGATCCGATGAGCACATTGCCCCCCTCAAGGACTTCGCTCATCTCTGGGACCTCTGAGGCCTTCTTGACACTCGTCTCGTCGTCGATGATGACGGCATCCAGACCGATGACGCGGAACGACGGCCAGGCCACAACCTTGGCTTCCTTGAACCAGCCTGCCTCGTCCACCAGGATCCCGAGCACCCGGCTGCCCTGGCGGTCGAGGACCAGGTCCTCGACTTTTCCCATCTTCTTGCCACTGTCTCGGGTGATCACCAGCAGACCGGCGGCGTCTTTGCCTTTGCGCATGGTCGCTACCTCCCTAGAAGATGGTGCCCGTTGCCCACAACGCGATGAACACGACGACGGCGATGATGACGACAGCGAGGATCGTCCATGGCCATCGTGGACTCCGCTTGCCCCATGACTCTTGGCATCACACTCTCCTTTCGGGCGGAAACCTGAGGCAACTAGCGGCCGTCCCCCAAGCCATCCTCGCCCGCGGATCAGTCCCAGAATGATGAGCAGCACGACCGCGCCGCCGACCGCCACTGCGAAACTCCGCCAGTTCCATCCGGTCACGCCCGACTCCCCGAACAGGTTCATGATGAACCCACCCAGCAACGCCCCCACGATGCCCACGATGATGCTGTAGATGACGCCTCCTCGACGACCTGTGAGCAATCCGGCCACCAGGCCGGCCAGGCCACCGAAGACGATCCACGACAGAATCCCCATTATCGTACTCCCCTAAATAGCCAGAAGCAGGATCGCCCGGGCGGCGAACTGCGGGGCCGCCGCCCCACGCTCAGACCATCTAATCCCGCCACCTTCTATACCCACCAAGAGAGAAATCCTATCGGTGACCAGCGGCCGGAGATGACGCGGAGCCCATGGGGCGACGCACGCCGGTGATCTTCTCCAGCTCGTTCAGCGCCACGGCGGCTCTGGAGGCGATAACGGCGGGGTCAGGGTGGTCCAGAGCATCCACCACGGGCCCGACGATCTCTGCAAGCACGCCATTGTCGGACGCCAGCTTGCGGAGAATGCGCCGAGCCGATTCCTGATTGCCCCGAGACTCGGGGTGCCGGATGAGAGATCCAAGGACGGGGGCGGCAGAACGTGGACCGAGGTTGATGAGCCCGCTCCCGGCAAGCCAGCGTACTTCTGAATACTCGTCCGTCACCAGCTCGACGAAAGCATCGGCAGACGCTGGGTCGACCATCTCGGCCAGACACTTCGCCGCTTCCCAACGGAGGCGTTTGTCAGCAGCCGAAAGCAGACCGCGCAACAGCGGGACGGCAGGTTCGCCCACCAAGGTGAGGGTCTCCCGGGCCCGCTTTCTTTTCGGTCCATCCTCGTTCCCCAGTGCCTCGATGAGTTCAGCCAGGAGCTGTTCCATAGTCGAGCCTCCCCTATCGTGGCCTTCGGTCTGTCGCGTCTGCTGACGAGACCGCCGATGGGCCGGGATCCCTCTATTGCACTACCACCGTTCCCGTCATGGTGGGGTGGATGCTGCAGTGGTAGGGATAGGTACCGGCCTTGTCGAACACGAAGGTGAAGGTAGCGCCATTGGCAAGCTGGCTACTGTTGAACTCGCCGTTATCGGCGGTCACCGTGTGAGTCGTACCGTCCTGGTTGGTCCAGGTGACGCTCTCGCCAGCCTTGATCGTAACCGTGGCTGGATCGAAAGCAAGACCTTTCGCTACGACCTGCGCCCCACCCGCGCCGCCCGCGGTAGTGCCAGGGGAGCTCACCGTCGTCGTGGTCGAGCCGCCGCCTCCGTAGAGCCCTCCACCCGAGGTTCCGCCGCAGGAGACGGCAAACACACCAACTGCGAGGATGATGGCTAGGCAGCATATAACGACGACCGGTTGAGCCTAGGGCGCAGACTAGAGGTTAGAGACGTGCGTCTCATGCTTGGTCCTCCTCTTCCACTGGGGCAATTCCAGCGCTTTCGTACCCTTGCTCGGCGAAAAACATACTTGGGCGGCCGATCAGTCCGCTGCGGGAGCAGGGCCGTCTTCACTCATATCCATCGAACCGTTCCACTTTGATGACCTCGGAACGGATACCCCACCCGAGGAGCAGTTCCCGCATCGACTGGCCGAGCGACGGTGGGCCGCTCAAGTAGTAGCTCCAGAGCTGCGGGTCGGGTAGCTCCCTTGCCAGAACTTGCTCGTCTATGTGACCACGATAGCCTGTCCAGCCGGCATCGGGACGACTAAGGACGTGGACCATGCGGAGCGCCGGTAGCGCAACCTCGATCTCCGCCAACTCTTCTCGAAACGGGATGCTCTCCTCGGAGCGATTGGCGTCGATGACCACAATCTGCCGAGGCATCGTCGGTCCGGATGGGAGCGCAACCCTCGAGGAACCGTCATAACCCGCCAACCACCGGAGGATGCTTCGCACGCAGGTTATGCCTATGCCGCCGGTGATGAACGCAACACGTCCGGGGTCGTCCCCCAGCGTGAAGGTACCGTAAGGGCCCTCCACTTCGACCTCCGCCCCAACAGGGAGAGCGTCAAGTGCGTTCTTGAACTCCGATCCCCGAAGACGGGTGGTGAATTCGAGGAAAGGCTCGGCTGGAGAGTTGGAATGCGAAAAGTGGTGGACCCAGGGCTCCGCAGGACCGGGGAAGGTGACCACGAACCATTGCCCGGCCTGGTACTCGTACTCGGGCGGTCGCTCGAGCTGAAAGGTCACTATGTCTGCGACCTGCGGGATCTTGCCGATAAGCCGGCTCCGCAGTGAAGTCTGAGCCATGACTGCACTCTCCTTTGTGGCAAGGTTCCCAAAGACTACTCCGATGCGACCGGCAAGCCGAGTCGGCTGCGCATGAAATCGTGCCCCGGGGGGAACGACGAACAGCATCTGCAAGCATAGGAGGCCCCATGACCGCGTCGGTCATTCCGAAGGATGCATTTGGCTGGCCCGGGATCGAGCCGCGTTGGACCCAGGGCAACAAAGACGGGGTGGGAACGGCCTACTCCGGCGACAGCCGGGTATGGTTCACCTTGTGGAACGGCTGCATTACCGAGGTGTTCTACCCCACCGTCGATAGGGCCCAGATACGAGACCTGCAGCTCCTGGTTACTGACGGCAAGACCTTCTTTCACGAGGAAAAGCGTGACCTCCATTCCACGACTGAACGCTTTGCCGGCTTTTCGCTGGGATATCGCGTCACGAACGAGGATCCTGCGGGGAGGTACCGCATCGTCAAAGAGGTCATCGCCGCCCCCCACCTGTCCTGCGTTCTTCAGCGTGCGCGCCTGACGGCCGAGAAGCGCTTCCTGTCGTCTCTGCGGGTGTATGCGCTGTGTGCCCCTCACCTTCAGGTGGGAGGCTGGGGCAACAACGCCCGCGTGGTGGAGTCGAACGGGGCGCGCCTTCTTGTGGCCGAGAAGGAAGGGATATGGCTGGCCCTGGGCACGACCCCCTCCCTCTCCAAGTGCTCCTGCGGATATGTGGGTCGGTCTGACGGCTGGACCGATCTGGCCGACAACTATCAGATGGACTGGGAGTTCACCAGAGCCCTCGACGGCAACGTGGCCCTCATGGGAGAGGTCGGCCTGGAGGGCGAGACGGAGTTCACTTTGGGTCTGGCGTTCGGACTCAGCCTCCATGCCGCCATCAACACCCTTGTTCAAGCTCTGAGCACACCGTTCGAAGCCCAAGTACGGCGCTATGAGGCTGAATGGTCGCGACCTTTCGCCAAGGTGCTGGCGTTGGATGCGTCGTCTCGCGATGGAGGGCTCCTCTACCGCAGCAGCTACCGGCTTCTCCTTGCCCACGAGGACAAGATCTTCCCCGGAGCTCTGATCGCCTCCATGTCCATCCCTTGGGGAGAGGCCCGTGGAGACGAGGACATGGGGGGCTATCACCTGGTCTGGACCCGTGACCTGGTGAACAGCGCCTTGGCGCTTCTGGCAACGGGTAATTCTGATACGCCCCTTCGGGCTCTCATCTACCTGGCCACGAGCCAGCGCGACGACGGAGGGTTCCCTCAGAACTTCTGGATCGATGGTCAGGCGTACTGGGAGGGCGTCCAACTTGATGAGGTGGCCTTCCCCATCATCCTGGCCTGGCGGCTGCACGAGGCCGGAGCCTTGGGCGACTTCGACCCGTATCCCATGGTGCTGGGCGCCGCCCGTTATCTGATCGAGAACGGACCGGCAACCGCCCAGGAACGATGGGAGGAGGCTTCGGGATACTCACCATCCACGCTGGCCTCGAATATCGCTGCCCTATTCTGCGCCGCGCTTTTCGCCCGTGATCGAGGGGACGAACCGACCGCGCGTTATCTCGAAGAGTATGCGGATTTTCTTGAATGTCATGTCGATCGATGGACCGTGACAACAGAGGGTACTCTGCATCCGGAAATCACAAGCCACTTCATTCGCATATGCCCGGCGGCCATGGACGACCCCCGACCAGACGAAGATCCGAACCGCGGGGTTCTGGCCATAAACAACTTGCCTCCGGGGTACCGGCGCAACTTCCTCGCGAGGGAGATCGTCGATGCCGGATTCCTGGAATTGGTCAGATACGGCATTCGCTCTCCCACCGATTCCGTGGTGACCGACTCCCTCCAGGTCGTCGATGCCGTGCTCAAGGTCGACACGCCGGCTGGGCCCTGCTGGCGTCGGTACAACCATGACGGCTATGGCCAGCGCGAAGATGGCGGACCATTCCAGGGGCACGGCCGCGGACGGGCATGGCCCCTTCTGACCGGAGAGCGCGCCCACTACGAACTGGCCCTGGGCCGGGATGTATCTACTTTGATGGCAGCCATGGAAAGGTTCGCCTCGCCCAGCGGACTCTTGCCAGAGCAGGTATGGGACGTGAAGGACCGCCCGCGCCAGCACATGTTTCTCGGCAAGCCCACCGGCTCGGCCATGCCCCTCATGTGGGCACACGCAGAATACGTCAAGTTGCTGAGGTCGGTCCATGACGGTGAGGTCTTCGACCGCGTGGACGCTGTCGCCAGCCGCTACTTGAGCGCGAGGCGCTCCTGCGTGAGACTCGAGATTTGGAAGCACAACAGACAGCCCCGTTCGGTCGGAGTTGGGTCCCTCCTGCGCGTTCAAGCATCCGGGTATTTCCGACTGCTCTTCACCATGGACGATTGGCAGACACACATCATGGAGGAGTCCCTGCCGACCGCTTTGGGGGTCCGCTACGTGGACATACCGGTTACGGACTACCAAGCCAAGCGCGTGCTCCTCACCTTCTACTGGCCTGAGGAGGGTCGGTGGGAAGAGCGAGATTACGAGGTGACGATACTGCCGTGACTAGAAATGTGGCCCTGGTCAACCTGGTCGTGCAGGTGATACTGATCGCCGGTGTCTTCGTTGGGGCCTTCGTGGCCAGGAGGCGGAGATTCGGCCGGCATTGCCTGATCATGCGGGTGCTGATGGGCGTACAGATACTGCTCATCGGCATAATAATGGCTCCGCAGCTGGCTCGGTACATATCGGATTGGAGCGGTTTCTCAACGTTCACGGTGGAGCTCCTAGTCCACCATGCGCTCGGCGTGGTCGCTCTCGCGCTGTGGATCTATGTCAACCTCGCGATCACCGGCGTCGTGAGGGCTCCTCGTCGCTACATCTGGTTCATGAGGAGCGCTCTCGTCTCGTGGGTGGCCTCCCTAGGACTCGGGGCTTATCTGTTCTGGTACATCTGGCGCTGAGGGGCCGACGGCACCCTTCCGATCTCCAGCGAAGGGAAACGATCACTACTTTCGGCCATCTGCCGGCTCAAGTCGCGCCGCAGCAAGATCGTCAAAGTCGAACGGGGAACCGTGCCCGGGGTAGACGGTTCCGACCTTCATGGCACCCAGCCTCGCGACGCTTGCTTTGGCGGCGGGCAGGTCGTCCATTATGGAGCCGAGCCTGGGGGTCTTACGGTTCTCGAGTACGTCGCCGCAGAACAGGCTCCCATCGGGGAGAAGTAGGGCGATCGATCCTGCCGAGTGCCCGCGGAGCAGCAGTACTTGGGCACCTGGCAGTCCGTAGTGAGTGAGGTCACTGCCCTCGTCCACGAGCACGTCCGGCTCGAATCTGTCATTCACCGGAAGACGGGCAACGAGTGAGGCGAGCGTCCGCACAAGTCGGTTCGGTCGCGTGCGGCCCGCGAACATGTCGCCGCGCGCGCTCATCTCGACGTCGCCCCGATGCATCCCTATCGGCGCCCCGAAAGTGGTACGTAGGTGGGCCGCGGAGCCGATGTGATCGAAATCCCCGTGGGTTATCAGGACGAGGCGGAGCATACCGGGCCTGCAACCGTGAGCCCGAAGCGATTCCGTAAGTGGGGTGCGTTGTCTCCTGGCGCCCGTATCGATGAGTACGAAACCGAGCCCCGTTTCGACCAGATAGGAGTTGACCCTGAGGACGCCTCGTCCGAGCGTCAACCTGGTGATGCCATGAGACATGATGCGAATGGCCTCTCCGCCCAGGAGTCCAGCGCTCGAGGGTCCTGGGTCACGCATGGGACCGCGATCCAGGCAGAGTCTAGCAGCGGCCCGTCCGAGACGCGCGGACTACCGGCAATCCAAGCGAGCGTCGGTCTCTGTCCTCCCCGTTTGTCGGAGCGAGGGGCCTTGTCTAGAATGACCGTGGCGACCAGCACGAAAGATGCTCACGCGATGGTGATGAGATCCGGCTCATACCAGCCGTCGGCGCGTGCTGATGCAGCGCCACTGCTCTGCGAGGTCGTCTAGACGGAAGGACGGGGGTCGAGATGGGTGCTGTGAGGGAGCCGGAGTTCATCGGCGGCTATCGTGTGGGACGACGGCTGGATGCGGCCGGGTCGGCGGAGACGTACCAGGCGACCGGGCCCGCAGGGGAGGTCGTGGCGCTCAAGGTCATGCGGGACGTGCCGGAGGAACTCGCCGCCGCAATGGCTGCGCGGTTGGAGGCCGCCGCGCAGCATCCCGGCCTCGTCAGCCCGAAGGCGTGGGGCCGAGACGGCGAGGACTTCTACGCGGTGCGCGATTACATCGCCGGCATCGACCTCGAGAGCATGATCCAGTCGGGAGGACCGCTCGAGCCGACGCTCGCCGTTCGCTATCTGGTGCAGGCCGCTGCGGCCGTCGCCGCCCTTCAGGCTCAAGGGGTGTCTCACGGCAACCTGAAGACCTCCAATCTACTGTTCTCGGCCGAGTCCGAGGTGGTGCTGGTGATGGGCTGGGGTCCGGCGATAGCCAACATCCTGCCGGAGGATGAGAGCCGGGCAGCGATGACCGCACACTACCTGAGCCCGGAACAGATCCAAAGTGGCCGAATCATCCCTCAGACCGATGTCTATGCGCTGGGAGTGATCCTCTACGAGTTGGTCACCGGGGAGGTCCCGTTCGGCGGCAGTTCGGCCGACGTTGTGACTTACCGACATCTGAACACGCAGCCCGCTCCACCGAGCGGGCGCCGCGCGGGGGTGCCCGCATGGATCGACAAGGTGGTACTGAAGGCCCTGCAGAAGGACCCAGCAGCCCGGTTCAGTTCGGTCGAGGAGATGAGAAAGGCGCTTGTGGCCGGACTGTAGAGGGCATCAGCAGAGATGCCGAAGCCCATCGGTCGCCCGCCTCGGTCGCCGCCCTCGTCAGCCCTGGATAGCGGCCAGCCTGGACTGGGCCCGGGCCAAGAGCTTCCCAGCCATGGCGCGCATTACGTCCTCCGGCAGGGGATCGTCCGATTCCGCTCCGCCCTGTGATCCCACGATGAGACACACGTTGCCGACCTGCTGGGCGAAAACGATTGTGGGGTAGAGGTCGTCGGTATTATCAGTGCCTTGCCGACCCTCCATTGCGATTGCGTTTGCCTCGGACACCGCCGCCAGGAGCTGCAGGTCCTGCCACGTCTGGTCACGGCTATCGGCGAAGACCTCTAGGGCATCCTCCGCGCCTTCGGGTGTCTCGAACAGGAGTGCAGCGGTCACCAGGCTGCGGCCGGACAGTCCCCGGCTGTCGTAGAACTCGTCGGTGAAGAAGAGGTTGGCGTATCCATCTGCAAACCCCACGGCCTCCAGCCGCTCTGGCGGCACCAGCGTCCAGTGCCGAACATCGGTTAGTTGCGCGGTCCCCGAGTACGTGGGTCGGAACAGAAGTCCCTCGACGAGCCCGTTCCCCTCAGCTTCCGGGAGCACAAAGCCCTTCAGGTCGGTAGTGGTGAAGGGGGCGGTTGACGCCGCGACAGGCGTGGTCGCCCCGGTCGCAGTGGTCGAAGGGTTCGTTGCGGCCGTCGTAGGGCTGGCTGCGGGCTCGGTGGAGGCGGGACTGACCGGTGCGGTGCTGACCGCGGCCGCCGCGTTCAGGGCGGCTGCGGTGGAGGTCGGGCTTTTCTCGCTTGAGGAACTGGGCCCAGAACACGCCACGAGCCACAGCCCGGCCACGCCCAGAAGGATCGCAGGCACGATGTACTTGGTTGCTGTCGCCTTCATGACCTCTGCTCCTTTCCCTCGCCCCGGTTTCTTCCGTTCCACCGAAAGGCCTACCTCGTGTTTCGTGGGACCCACTTGTAGAGCCCCTGCTCAGTTGCCGCATACAGGCCCCCACCGACGGCCGGGTTCGCGACCAGGCCCGGGTACGCCAACGGAAGGCCGTCCCTCATGTCCTGCCAATCCCTGCCACCGTTCATAGAGCGATAGACCCACGTACCGAATGGGACTTCATCGGGCTCGGTATAGGTGACCGCGTACTGGAGACCGGGGGTGCGCGGGTCGCATAGCAGCCACTCGACCCTTGCAGGGAGCCCGGAGCAGTCCGACTTGTCCCAGGTCATGCCCCCGTCTGTGGAGAGGACGTAGTTCGTGCACCCGCCAGCCGTGTCCACCGCTCCGTACATGGTCGTAGGAACGTAGGGATCCACGGCGAAGGCAACGAAAGCCAACGGGCTGATCTGGGCCCGGTTTTGCCATGATCTGAGGATCGATAGAGGCCATGGGGATAGGTGTCGGCGTAGAGGATCGAGGGGTCGTTTGGACTCTCCGCAACCACGCGGGCTAGCGCCGTGAAGTCCCCCAAAGTCCTGCTCCACGTACTGCCTCCATCGGCCGACCTATAGAGACCGTCGTTTGCTTCCGAGCCACTGCCGGAGACGTTCGCGTAAACGGTATTCGCGTCGTCTGAGGCCACCCATACGAACTCCGCCGCCCACCGGCGTGCTCGGAAGGCCGGCTCCGGCAAGCTCGGACCAACTTGAGCCGCCATCGACCGACAACAGAAGTCCGCCCGCAGTCGAGGCATAAAGGGTCAACGGCGAAGACGGCGCCATGGTCATCCAGAGCGTGGGCGCCTCCAAGGCAATCTGCCATGTGCTCCCGGCATCACTCGACTTCATGATCCCAGCCGAGGTAAGGGCGAACAGAGTGGATGGTGAACTAGGGTCTACCAGCACCTGGCTCACTGTCGGATCGAAGATCCCGCTGCTGGCCTTGCGCCAGGTGTGGCCAGCGTCCTCAGACTTGAAGACCCCTTGATCGCTCCCCGCGTAGACAGTGGCTGGCTTCTGCGAGTCGACAACGACTGGACCGTGCGCCCCGGTCACCGACGCCTCCGTGAACGCCTTGGCAGGCTCGGTAGCCAATACCATGCCGTCGAAGAGATCCGCAATGGAGGCCGCAGCCTGTTCGATGGCCTTCTCAGGTGTTCCCGGCACCGTGTTGAGCACAGCGGTCGCCCGCTCAAGCTCAGCACCAGAAGGCTCCGACCATGTCGCCCCCCCGTCCTGGGAAACGACCGCCGTTCCTCCCGCTCCGAGATAAAGACGAGAAGTGTCTGCAGGGTCAACCCTGAGTGCACACACGTACCTACCGCTTGGCGCAGGGGATGGGTCGAACAAGGCCATCGCGCTCCGCGTGGCGGCGGGGAGCTGCGACGAAATGTCCTCCCAGGTTGCTCCCAGATCGACTGAACGTTGCAGGGTCGGTGCGCTGCCGTCCGTAACCAGCGCATAGAGCATCCGGCCGACGGGATCTATGGCAAGTTCTGCTATCTCCTCTGGCTCTTGGATACCTGGTTCCACGGGTGTCCAGGTCTGGCCTCCGTCCTTCGACCGGAAGAAGCCGCTAATGAAGCCGGTGCTGAGATACACAGTGGAGGGAGACGTCGACGTGTCAAACCACAATCCCCGGGTCAAGCCGCCGATCTTCTCGGGTATCTCGGACCAGGAGTCCCCACCGTCCGCCGACCGATAGAGACCACCGGATTCGCCGTCGAAGAATCTCACATATACGTTGTAGGGAGCGTTCGGGTCCACCGCGATCAAGCGCACACCGGTCCACCCCTGGCCCACCCGGGACCAACTCTTGGCTCCGTCGGTGGTCCTGAACAGTCCGTCGTCCGTCCCCGCGTACAGGATGGCAGGATCGCGCGGATCGATGGCAAGAGCCTGGATGGTACCTCCCTCTACGGAGAGCGGCATACGCTGCCACGTGCCCAGCGAATCCGCGCTCGTCGGAGCGGTCGCGACGGCGGAGCCGGGGGTCGCCTCGTCGGTCAGAACGACGATGCCTCGTTCGTTGCCCAGGTACCTGATTGCTTCGAGACTCGCGACGGCCACGGCGGCCAGCAAGAGCATGACTACCGGCGCAAGAGCCGCGATGCGCAGGCCGCGCCGCCTGCGCGATCTGCCGCTCGTGACCCACCGGCCGCTGGAAGAGGCTGCCGATCGCTCCGATCGCTCCGGCCGGGAGCGCTGGGGCATGGGGCCATCTTGAGAGATCGTCCCGACCCTCCGGTGCACGGCGGCTAAGAACGCGCCCATGTCTACCGGCTCAGCGTTCTGCTCGTACAGATCGCGAATCGAACGGTCTGTTTGTTGCTGGTCCATCACTGGGCCTTCAGTAATCGCTGCAGCGCAATTCGAGCTCGATGCAGGTGGGTATTGACCGACCCTTCCGAGATGCCCATGACCGCCGCGATCTCGGCGATAGAGAGGTCGGCGCCGTAATAGAGAGCAGCGGCCGCCCGCTGGCGAACAGGCAGGCCGCCGACAATACTCATGAACTCGCTCTGAGGCGCGCGGTCGTCACCGGCTTCATCTTCCAAAGTCTCAACCAGACGGTGGAACAGGCGGGTGGCGCGGGCCATGCCTCGCCGGTAGTCGTTACACCGGTTCAGTGCCACCTTGTATAGCCAGGGCTCCGGATCGCCCTTCTGCGTGACCTCGTCCCAGTGGATATACAACTGGACAAAGGCTTCCTGGGCGGCATCGGCCGCGAGTTCGCGGTCGAGGAAGACGGACGTCAGACTCTTGACCAGCCGCTCGCCCTGCTGACTCATGACGGTCTCGAAGCTGTCGGTCCAGGTACTCTCCGACGGGACCATGTGGACGGTCCTTCTGATGGCGTCAGCTGCAAGGATGGACGACCTCATTGTATTCTTCCTCGTCGACCCTCTGCGGTCCGCCTGTAACACGTTTTTCAAGACCCCGGCAGCTTGACATTGACTTGTGAACCGCCTGGTTCATTGGCCGTCAAGTTCCTTGGTGAGTGCGAACACGGCGAGATGGCTGTAGTGCAGGTCCGCGTATTCGGCAGGTGGTTTGACGGACTCGAGCTTCTTGATAGCCTTCCCAAACTTTTCGACGTCCTGTCCCGCGGCGGCGATGTCCTCTTCTGAAAACTTCCTCGAATCCTCCCCGGTGCGCCCCTCCGCGGCTGCGCTCGCAATGGCGCCCAGAATGCCACTGTCCGAAAACTGGTAGTCCCTTCGGACCTCCGCCGTGTACGCGTCGTACTCTTCCTTAGTCAGCTCGCGTTTCCCACCACAACCGACCTCGACAACTCTACACTGTAGAGTTATTCTACGAGTGGAGTGGTATCACCGTGTATGACCGGCAGGAAAATAGAGAGGACGACAGTGACTCCAAAGACCAGAAGATCGGTAAGTGAGCGGGGGTCAATCGGGCGTCGCTATCCGGAGGAGCCGCTGAGTCGGGAACGGATCGTTAGCACTGCCCTGGCCCTCGTCGACGAGGAGGGACTGCCGGCTCTCTCCATGCGCCGTCTGGCGGCTGCGCTGGGCGTCGATCCTATGGCCATCTACTACTACCTGCCCAACAGGGCCGCTCTCGAGGATGCCATCGTCGAAGCGGTGAATGTTGACATGTACGCGGACGAGCTCTCGTTCGACTTCTCGCTTCCCCTGTACGATTTTGTGGTGGCGGCAGGGCGGTTCTATCGGACGGCCCTGCTGCGCCATCCCCACGCCGTATACCTCATGGTGGTGCGGGCCGCGCCCACGCCGACCGCCTCGAGACCAGGCGACGACATGGTGGGCAGGCTCATCGAACGGGGTCTCACTCCTGCCGAAAGCGTCGCGGCCGTTGACGTCTTTTCCACGTTTGTCACTGCCTCCGTCCTTCGGCAGGTCCAACTGCCGGTCGGGCCGGAAGGCGACCCACATCTGCAGCTAAGGAAGATGAAGAAGGCGCTGGACGCGGGAGAGTTTCCGAATCTCGTTCGGGCGATAGCCGAGGGGAACCTCAAGGATTTCGACGCTGAGTTTGAGTTCGGACTCCAGGCCCTTGCCCGTGGGTTCGCCGAAGTCGCGGCCAAACGAGCGGCCGAGTAGGGCCGAGTGGATCGTTACGGCTTAGAGCAGAGGACAGCGCGAGTAGTCACACCCTAGTCACGGAAGGGAGCGTCCATGAGAGTCCTGACCGTCTATGCCCATCCTGATCCCACGTCGTTCTGCCACGCTATCCTCGAGCAGTTCACCAAGGGGCTCGAGGACGCCGGCCACACGAGCGAAGTGGTCGACCTGTACGCCATTGGCTTCGACCCGGTCTTTCGCATGCAGGACTTCCCCAGCTACGTGCACGAGAGCATGCCGCTCGACATACTCGAGCAGATGGACCTGAAGAAGCGAGTGGTGGACTCCGCCGGGAATCCCGTAACGAAGTTCATCGCCAAGCGTTGGCTTCGGGACAAGGACACACTGGAAGTGGCCCGGATTATCCATGAGCACCGGCCCAAGGACGTAGCGGCCCAGTGGGACAAGGTCAAGAGCGCCCAAGGCTTGGCTTTCATCTCGCCTGTCTACTGGCTGCATTTCCCGGCGATCATGAAGGGCTGGTTCGAACGCGTCTTCGCCTACGGCGACGCCTACGCCTTGACGCCCGAGGGATGGCGCGGAGAGATGTCAGGTCGAGTACCGCTCCTCGACCATGAGAAGGCTCTGGTCATCAACACGACTCTCTTCCGGGAAGAGGACTACGAGACCTACCTGAAGGAACCGATGACCCGGATCATCGACGACTGGGGACTGCGCTACCCGGGAGTCAAGAAAGTCGAGCATGTCTACTTCTACCGCGTGCCGGTGACCGACGATGAGACCAGGCGGGGCTATCTAGACCAGGCCTACCGGTTGGGCAGGGACTTCGCCGCGTAGCGGCTCGAGCCGTGCGGGGATTGCCAAGGGAAAGACAGCAACACTGAGGGGGTGCGCCATGCGTGACACAGAACAGACGGCGGGGCTCATCGACCGTCTCGATCCAAGCGAGGATTTCAACTTCGAGCACTTCCGCATGCGGCACATGGTCGCGGAACTTCTCCGCACCGGCCTCCTGCCTGGCAGCGAGGCGCCGGATTTCAAGCTGCCGTCCACCGACGGTCCGCCCGTGCAGTTGAGCGACCTCCGCGGACAGCCGGTGCTCCTCCACTTCGTGAGTTACACATGCCCCGTCACGCGCGGAGGCGTGGCAACGATGGAAGAGCTGTACCGGCTCTACGGCGAGCAGGTGCGGTTCGTCGAAGTGCTGATCCGCCAAGCCCACCCCGGGGAGCGACACGGCGCGTACCGGTCGAACGAGCAGAAGCTTCAGGACGCCCGCGACTACAAGCGCGAAGAGAACGTACCGTGGCCGGTACTGATCGATGATCTTGCTTGCAGCGTGCAGCGGGCATATGGCGGTTTGGCCGCCGCCGCCTACCTGATCGACAGCCGCGGAATGGTCGCCTTCTGCGGAACCTGGGGACAGTCCCCCGCCCTGCGAGACGCCCTCGACGATCTCCTCGCCCGCGGCGGTACCGGCGCCCCAGCCGGAATAGGCACCGACCGTCGACCGCACCTGGCCGCCGCCATCGTCGCCGGACGCGCGGTCCCGCGCGTGGCGGACGCCAAGCCCTGATCGACCTCGAACTGGGGTTCCCCGGCGGGAACATCCTCATGCTTGTCGGAGGAGCCCTTCGGCCACTGCTCGCGCCACTCGCGCTTCGCACCACGCCGATCCCACCGAAGGAGCGTGCCGCTCTTCTCGCCGGCCTCGTCGGCGCATGCGTCGCGGTTGGTCTCGGCACGAGACGTATTCGGCGTCACGGCTCTACAAAGCGCTCAGCGTGAGCAGGTCTCGGGTTCGATTCCTTGCGTCTACCATCAGCGATGCACGTAGATCCACAGGAAGCAGCACGGATTGACCGCAACGTTCATCGACCTATACTGGACCTAGCAGAGTGCGGCGACCCCAATGGGATGTGATCGAGGGGAGATGCGCCCGTGAAGAATAGATACGTACTGCCCGTGATAGCGCTCTCCGTGGTCGCTCTGGCTGCCATCTTCCTGCCGGCGCGCGTCCGTGCCGCCATCGAAGCCATGAAGGCCGGCTGAAGCTGACCGCCGAGAGGTAACGCCGACCGGGAGTCGGTGACGCCAGTAGACAAGGCGGAATAGCGCTACAGAGGGGATGGCGCCCGCTCTATGCGATGTGCGGGCCATCCCTTTCTGGTGCCTGAAAGGCGCGTTGTTGGTCACGAGCTGCGGTACATCGTGCAGCTTCATCATCTTGTCGATCATGTCGCGCCTACCATGTGCTGCTACGGATCGCCTGTTAGTCCGGATCTGGCCCACTCGACCTCGACGCGAACCTACTCCTGAGCACCTACCAGCTGGAGGGCGCTCGCTTGCGAGGCGACGGCCTTCCGCCCTGGAATCCCGAGAGCGACAACGGTACCCACGCCGACGACGACCGCCCCCACCCAAAGCGCGGCGTTAAGCCCGTCGGTGAACGTGCTGGGCGAGGCGTACCCGCCCACAGAGGCGAAGATCGAGGCGAGTACGGCCACGCCGAAAACCCCGCCTACCTCGCGGACGGTATTGTTCACTCCGGAAGCCTTGCCTTCCTCATCACGCCGCACTGCTGAGAGCACTACATTGGCGACGGGAGCAAAGTAGAGCGACATGCCGATGCCCCCAAGGGCGAAGGGGGCGACGAGTTCCGCGTAGGGGACGGTGGGTGACGCGACGGAAGCTATCCAGACCAGAGCGCCGGCCATGAGGCCCATTCCGGATATGAGGAGCGGCCGGCTCCCGATGCGATCGGAGAGAAGGCCGGCAAGAGGAGCGACCAGTATGGGCATGGCCGTCCAGGGCAGGGTGCGAAGGCCGGCTTGAAGCGGGGAGTAATGCTGCACGATCTGGAAGAACTGGGCAAGTAGGAACACCGACCCAAACATACCGAACGACATCAACATCGAGGTCACGTTGGCGGCTGAGAAGGCGCGCCGGCGAAAGAACCGCAGGGGGACCATGGGGGTGCGCGAACGCGCTTCCCACCAAATGAACAACCCGATCAGTGCGACTCCGGCCGCTACCGGGCCGGCGACACCGACCCTGGTCCACCCTTCGCTGTCGCTCCGCACCAGTCCCCACACGATCCCGAACAATCCGATGCTGGCAAGCGCGACGCCGGGGATGTCAAGTGCCCGGTCAGGCCCGGTGGTCTCGCCCAGGCGCCGCCAGGCGATGGGCAGCAGGGCAAGACCGATGGGCACATTGATCCAGAAGATCCATTGCCAGGAGAAGGACTCCACGATCGCGCCTCCTACCAAGGGCGCGATTGCGATCGCCAGGCACCCCACCCCGCTCCATACACCCAGAGCAAGACCGCGTCGCGCCGGGGGCACGGCAGCCGACAGGATGGTCAGCGTGAGCGGGGTCACGATGGCGCCGCCGATCCCCTGGATGGCGCGAGCTGTGATCAGAAGGCCGATGCTCGGAGCAAGAGCAGCCAGCGCCGAACCGGCCGTGAAGATGCTGATCCCCACGATGAACATGCGCTTGCGGCCGAAGCGGTCGCCCAGGGCGGCGCCGCTCAGCAGAAGCACGGCGAAGGTGAGAGTGTAGGCATTGACGGTCCATTGCAGTCCTTGGAGCGTAGCCCCGAGTTCCATCTTGATGACCGGAAGTGCGGTGGTCACGATGAGATTGTCCAGGGAGGCCATGAAGACCGCCACCGAGACCGCCACAAAGGTCCATGTGGTTGTCGACCGCTTGCTCATCGGGTTTCCTTCCTGGGGACGCAGCACGCTGTAGAGTATCTGCAGCCCTACGGCCAGCAGGAGGATCGGGGAACACCGGCAAATCGAGTCCGGCCATGGAGGAGAACCCTGCAGCTATTGCAGCGAGCCCGAGGACAACGGTGAAGCCGTTGATCCGCAGGCCCTTGAGATGCCGGACGAAGTTCATCCCGACCATGATGAGGCCCGTACCCACCAACCACGTGCCTTCCGGCACCCAGCCTGACGGCAGTAGAGCGAGCCCGCCGATCATGATGAGGAACAGCGCCCAACCTATCCGTTCGAGCTGTTGGCCCAACCTGCCATTCTGAACTTGGCTAGTACTTGTTGCGCCCATGGCTGTCATTGCCGATACTCCTTTCCGACTCTGCGACGACTCGGCCACGGGCCGCTTATGGTACGGTGAGACGTTGCATTGTTCACGCGGTCCGAGCGCGGAGTTCCGCCTGGTAGATCTTCCAGCCGGGCCACCAGGTCTTGTGCCAACGATGGATGCGAGCGGAGACCGAACCGGGCTTTGCCGCCCCCCGGCAGCGAATGCTGCAGTTCTCGCACTTGTGTAGTTTCATCATGTTCTCGACCATGTCACGCCTCCTCGGTGCTCCTGCGTTTCTCTCGGTATCCCTGATGACCAAGCCCTCAGGCCGCCATCAACTCTTCCAGCGTCTCCCGCGTCTCTGGGTCCCGGACATAGGATTGAAGAACACTCATGACCTGCTCCCATCCCGAGGACGTGGCCACCAGAAACTCATCCAGAAAATGAAGACGTTCCTCGTCGGGCAGAGCTCGTCTGGACCCGGTTCAGTTCGGCTGGTGAAGTTGCTGTACACATGGCCTCTTCCCCCGATCTCTCTGTTCTACGGTATAGAACACTCTACGTAGTAGAATACAAACGCGGCGCTTCGAAGGGACCCGGCAGTTGTCTGGATTATTGCCTGGGCGGTGGGCTGGTCTTAGACCTGGCCAGAAGGACAGGAGGGCGATGCTCGGGGGGCTGGAGCGTGGGCCAAAACCACGGAGTACCACTGCGTCCTGGCGGTAGGGTCGGGATTGGACTGTGGGAGGGGAGAGGGTCTGAACACCCGACCTAGGCTGCGGGGTTCTCGTAGGCCAGATGCTCCCAATCGCGCTCGAGGACTTCCTCGGGCAGGCATAGTCGAGCACGCGCTCCACCTGAGCCAGCCCGCATCTTCGCATCCCCCATCGTCCTGCTTCGGGCGTATACACGCGCGAGAGGATCGGATCCTTGACACGGTGGCATAAGAGACCGTAGGGGTCAGGGGCAAGGCGTTGACTGCACCGCCGAAGAGGTGGGGCCCGAAGCCGTACGTCTGGGACCAGGCGGTACTAATGCCCGGATGCGTTGCAGACGAGATCGAAGCAGGCCATCACTCCGGCCTACGCGCGTGTGCAGCGTCGAACCCTTCGGGCTTGATGCTATCTGCCCGTGCTCCTAGCAACCCAGCGACACCATCTTGATCCCCATCGCCGCGTGACAGCTCCTTTTCGGGCCTCGCAACTGTCCGGGGCGAGTAGTCCGTGGGTTCCTCGATTGTCGATATGAAGCCCTCGAAATTGCGGAAGACCGATCTGCCCGGCGCCTGGCTCAGCAGATACTGGGGCTGGAGCGGCACCTTCCCTCCTCCGCCCGGCATATCGACCGCGTACGTGGGAACCGCGAACCCGCTTGTGTGGCCGCGCAGGCTCTCGATTATCTCGATGCCTTTGCTGATAGGAGTGCGGAAATGAGCGGCGCCCTCCACGAGATCGCACTGATACAGATAGTAGGGGCGCACGCGATTGCGAACGAGCTTGTGCATCAGCTCGCGGATGACTTCGGCCGCGTCGTTCACGCCGGCGAGGAGGGCGGTCTGGGAACCGAGCGGGATTCCGGCGTCAGCCAGAAGGGCCAGAGCAGCCGAGGCCCGAGGAGTCAGTTCCTTGGCGTGGTTGACGTGGACATTCATCCACAGCGGGTGATACGTGCGCAGCATGTCAACTAGTCCCTGCGTGACCCTTTGAGGCAGGAAGACAGGCACCCGGGTGCCGATGCGGATCACCTCCACATGCTGGATAGCTCGGAGTCGGCGAAGCAGGCATTCGAGGACCTCATCGGGCAGGATGAGGGGATCTCCCCGCTGAGGAGCACGTCCCGGACGGCAGGCGTCCGGGCGATATAGTCGATTTGGGCGTCGTGGTCACGACTGCTGAAGAGGGTCGCCGCGCCGACGATGCGGCTGCGGGTGCAGAAACAGCAATAGCTGGCGCACTGGCTGGTCACCAGCATGAGGACCCGGTCGGGGTAGCGATGCACCAGCCCTGGCACCGGGCTGTGCGCCTCTTCGCTCAGCCGGTCGCCGAAGTGCCCTCGAGACCGGCGCCCTGACACGAGTTGGGGATCACCTGGCGGCGGATGGGACAGTGTGGGTCGCGCGGGTCCATCAGTGAAGCGAAATACGGCGTGACGCCCACGCGGAAGTGTTTGTACCGGCAGGCCTGGATCTCTCGGGGGTCAACTCTACGAGCTCGAGGAGCTGTTCGGGAGTGGTCAGGCGATGAGCTGTCTGCCAATGCCAATCTTCCCACTGGGCTTCGGGAACGTCACACCACACCGGAGCGGGGAGCGGCCCGTTCATCACCCACCTTCTACATAGAGGATGCAACGACTCATCTTACAACGCCCACCGGCTCTACAATGGACACGAGTCGACGAGCGCCCAGGAGCCATGATCTCTAACGCCACACAAGCGGACGGCCCCGGCATCCGTGTCATCACGGCAGAGGCCGGGGTGTTCACCCAACCGGAGATCGACGCCCTCGCCGCGGTCTGGCAGGAGCATCTGTCCCTGGGCAGCGAGCAAAGTGGATACCACTTCCTCGTGGAACGGGACCGAACTTCGGTGATCGGGTATGCCTGCTATGGGTACCGCGATCTGTCAGGAGGCGTTTTCGACCTCTACTTCATCGCTGTCGACCCATCCGCCCGACGCAAAGGAGTCGGTCGCCGGGTCTTGGCCGCCGCCGAGCAGGCGGCTCGCCGGGCGGGCGGGCGCATGATGATCGCCGAGACCTCGGGCGCGCCCCTGTATGAACCCACCCGCAAGTTCTACCTTGGGGTGGGATACCAGCTCGAGGCGACGATCCGAGATTTCTACGGTATGGGGGACGACCTTGCCATCTTCGTCAAGCGTTTTGCAGACAACGAGGAGTAAGCCAACTGATGCCTCTGAACGTCGTCGTGCTCGCCAATCTGAAGAACAACGCGCCACGGGAGCCAGGCCTGCCAGCCGACGCCTGGGCCGAGCTCGATTCTGAAGACACGGTCGAGGCCGTCATCAGCGCTCTCGAGAGCGCCGGGGCACCGGGCGATCTTCCTGGAAGGGGATCTATCGCTGGTGGAGAAACTGCCGGCCGTAAGGCCGGATATCTGCTTCAACCTGTGCGAAGGCCACTGGGGGGAGAGCCGGGAGTCGCATGTCCCGGCCATCCTCGAGATGCTTCGCGTCCCATACACGGGAGCCGGCGTCTTCGGACTCGCGGTCACTCTGGACAAGCCCACGACCCAGCGCCTCCTCGCGTATCACGGCGTCGCCGTGCCCGCCTTTCAGATATTCCGCAACGCCGGCGATCCGCTGGATCCGCGCCTCGGCTATCCGTTGTTCGTCAAGCCCAGCCGTGAGGGAAGCAGCATCGGCATCTCTGCCTCGTCAATAGTCAGGGATGAGCCGGAGTTGCGCCGTCAGTTGGCGGCCCAACTCGAGAGCTACCAGCAGCCGATACTCGTGGAACGGTACATCCGCGGCCGGGAAGTGACCGTGGGCGTGCGTGGGCAACCCGGACGATGGCCTCCTGGTCCTGCCGCCCCTGGAGGTCGATCTCAAGAGCTACCCGGGAGGCGAGTGCGGAATCTACACTGCCCGATTAAAGCCGATCCGGGTGACGAATACTTCTACTCCTGCCCCGCCCCACTGTCCGCCGAGCTCGACCGCGAGGTGCGGGCGTTGGCGGTGACGGTGTTCCGGGAGACCGGGTGCCGCGACGTCGCTCGGATCGACTTCCGCCTCGACGAGGGCGACGGTGACCGGCCCTACGTCATAGAGGTCAACGCGCTGCCGGGCATCGCCCCCGGCTGGAGCGATCTCTCCCTTGCGGCTGAAGCGGCCGGGATGACCCATGCCGAACTCATAAACAAGATCCTCCAAGCAGCATGCAGACGTTACGGACTCGACGAGAGAAAGAGGTGACGCCGTGACGCAAGCACCTGATGACACCCGTTTCGAGGTGGTACGCACGGGCAGGGAAACGGCGCGCTGTTTTCGCGGACCTCGTTTGCGTCCGGCGACGTCCTGACCCGCTTCCGGGCGGCCAGCATCTCCCCGCAGCCGCACCGGTATTCCATCCAGCTGGGCGCTTGCGAGCACGCACTTGTCGAACCGGAATTCCTGCGTTTCACCAACCACAGTTGCGACCCAAGCGTGGCGCTCGACACCAGGGACATGGTGGTGAGGGCGGTGAAGCGCATCGAGCCCGGGTGACGAGATCACCTACTTCTATCCGTCCACGGAATGGTTCATGGCCGAGCCGTTCGAGTGCTGGTGCGGAGCCGACTGCTGCCTCGGCCGGATCTCCGGCGCTTCCGCTCTGCCACTCGAAGTCCTGGCCGGATACGACCTGGCAGAGCACATCGCCACGCTTCTCGACACCACCGACCGATAGTCGCAAGAAAGGAGGTGCAACATAGGCGCCCTGCTTCGGCTTCTGGCAAGGTACGTCCGGCCCCACCCCTGGATGGCGGCGGCGGTGCTGTTCGGCCTGTTCTTCGAGTCGGCCATCGAAAGCCTTACTCGATACAGCTTCGGTTACCTGATCGACGAAGCGGTAATCCCCAGGAACGCGTCGAAACTCGTTGTCCTCTTGGTAGCTCTCGGCGTCGGGGCCGTCGTGCTCACCACCCTGGTCATCCTCGCGGACTATCTCTGGGCGAAGCTCGGCACGCTGGTAACGAGCGCTCTCCGGAGGGACTTGTTCGAGCATGTCCAAAGACTCTCTGTAGATTTCTTCGCAAGGCGATCCTCGGGAGACGTTCTGAGCGTCTTTATGGCCGATGCGAACGAAATTGAGAACTTCCTGGTCACGGCCGTCCCTTACGCGCTTCTCGGAGTAGCCGGACTTCTCTTCTCCGCCTCGCTCATGGCTTCCATCCAACCCCTTCTCGCGGTTGCGGCCTTGGTCGCGGTCACGCTATGCCTCACCGCGCCCCGCCTGTTGACCGGCCGCGCCCAAGGGGCGGCTTTCGACACCCGGCGGCAAGAAGGCAAACTGTCGAGCACCGTCCAGGAGACACTGCAGTCCCATTCGCTTATCCGGGTGTTCGGTCTCGAGCGGGAGGCTGCGCGCCGCTTCCAAAAGGAGAACGAGCGCTTGGTCCGTCTGGCCGTCCGATCATCGTTTCTCGCCTATATCGTCCAGAGGATCCCCTCGACCTCGTTCTTCCTGGTGTTCCTCGGCATCTTCGCGGTCAGCAGCATCCTGGCCTTCAAAGGGCTGCTGAGCATCGGCGAGGTCGTCTCCTTCCAGGTACTGGTACTCGGGCTGGGGAGCGCCATCGAGAACCTCACATGGGTTGCCCCTCTCGTGCTGAGCGCCGGGGCGGGCCTGCAGAGACTCAACGAAGTATTCGGGGAGGAGCCGTCGGTGGTCTCAAAGCCTGGTGCTCGGCAGCTGCAGACGTTCACCAGCGACATCTGCTTCGACTGCGTATCCTTCGCCTACGGTCCGGGCGACGGCGCCCGGGAGAGCATCCACGATGTCTCGTTGGTGGTGCCCAAGGGCGAGTTCCTGGTCCTGGCCGGCCCAAGCGGGTCGGGCAAGACGTCCCTGCTGCACCTGCTGCTTCGTCTGTACGACCCGACGCGCGGGCAGGATCTTGGTCGACGGAATCGATATCAGGGAGATCGACATCTCCTCGTTCCGCTCGCTGGTAGGATTCATGTCTCAGGACGTGTTCCTGTTCAACTTCAGCATCCGGGACAACGTGCGGATGGGGAGGCTCGACGCCACCGATGAAGAGATCTGGGAGGCGCTGGATGCGGCCGAGATAGGGGACCACTTCCGCGGTGTGCCCGACGGCCTCGACACCGAGGCCGGAGAGCGGGGAGCGAATCTCTCCGGCGGAGAGAGGCAGAGGGTGGCGCTCGCCCGGGCGCTCGTTCGCCGTCCGCAGATCTTGGTGCTGGATGAAGCGACTTCCGCACTGGACCCGGCGAGGGAGGCCGAACTGCTCGCCATGATCCGGCAGGTGAGCGCAGAACGGGGCATGACCGTGATAGCCGTGACGCATACAGCTGGGATGGCTTCCATGGCCGACCGGGTGGTCGTGATCGACGAGGGAAGGATCGTACGAGGCGAGACTCATGACTGAACAAGTTGCAGGACCGGCGGGCCGAAACGGCCATAAACCGTTGGTGTGGGCACTGATCCCCTATGAGATCCGCGGTTCGCGGTTGACGGCGGACACCTTCGATAGCGAGGCGACCAAGAGCGAGCTGGCCGCCACTTTCGGCAGCCTCGGGCTCCCCTGGATATGGCAGCCGGTGGTTCTCGGGTCGCTCGATGAGGTCATCAGCCAGATCTCGTCGTCGTTCGCCAACCGGCCGACCATCGCCTTCAACTTCTGCGACGGCCTCGACTGTGACGGCACCCCGGGCTTGTCGGTGGTGAAGGCGCTCGAGGCCGCGGGCATCCCCTTCACGGGATCGGATTCACGCTTCTACGAGATCTCCACGTCCAAGGTTCTGATGAAGAGCATCTTCCGCGATCAGGGGATCGAGACCGCTCCCTGGGAGGTGCTGCCGGCCAGCGGCCCGGTGCAGGGTGTGTGTGAGCGGGTGGGCGTCCCGTTGATCGTCAAGCCTGACGTGTCCTTCGCCAGCTTCGGCATCTCGCTCAAGTCCAAGGTGGATTCGGACGCCGCCATCGCGGCTCGACGTGACGAGATCCGACAGGACGAGATGGGCGATTACTTACCCGACGGGCCGATATTCGCGGAGAGGTACCTGGGCGGAGACGAATACACGGTGTTCGTCGGTGGCTACCGAGACCGTCCTGGACACCATATGGAACTTGCCTCCGGCTCATCGCTGCTTCGCCGAATCTATCCCGGTCGAAGAGCGCTTTCTCACCTACGACCGCTACTGGGGCTATTACCAAGAAGAAGGGGCACCAGCAGACGATGAGCCTTTCTACCACTACGAACTCGTCGAGGGTGACCTGGAGGAGGAACTGGCCGCGCTCGCTCGGCGCGCCTACCGCGCGGTCGAAGGTTACGGCTACGCCCGGGTGGACATCCGCAGGGACACCGTGAACGGGAAGCTCTCCCTGCTGGAAGTGAACGCCAATTGCGGCTTGTCGGGCGACGATCAGACTTCGACCGGTAGCATTCTCAAGCTCATGGGCTGGGACTTCCCGGGGCTGTTGCTCCGTCTCGTCCGGCAGACCCTGGACCGCTCGGAATCTCCTGTCGCCTGAGCTCATGCCGCGCCAATGCGGCCGCGAAGATCCGGTCGAAGAAACCCCGGTAGCCCTCCTGGTCGAAGAGGATGATCCAGTCGGCCGGCTCGTAGTCCTCGACCGGGAACATGATGCCGGCGTTGGCGTTCATCTCCAGCATGACCAACTCGCCTGCCTCGTTGCGACGGATGTCGCACCGACCGTAGCCGCTCATCCCCAGGGCCAGGAACATGCGGCGCGCGGCGTCCTGCAGGCGAACGGCCAGGTCCTGGTCGGCCACCGGTTCGAAGGAGAAAGGCACGTCGTACTCCCACTTGATCCTCTCGTGCCAGAAATCTTCGCCGGGCGGGAAGACGAGCTGCACGGGCGGGTAGCCAGCGGTTGGGCGAGGTCTTCGGCGTTGTCGACCACGAGAACATCGTACTCCGGGCCGACGACGAACTCCTCCATGCGGGCTGCCCGAAAAGCCCGCATACCCGGGCCACCTGCGCCTCAAGTTCGTCGCGCGGTATCGCACCGCGACTCTTTCAACATCCCGTGCTGCCATAAGCTCTGCGGGTGCTTGACCATCAGCGGATACGGGAGAGCTCCCGGGCTCGTTCGAGAGCCTCTTCGCGCTCGTCACGTGGAAACCTCTCGCGAAACGGATGCCGACTGCCTCCGCGATCGCCTGTTGCTGCTCGCGGGTCAGGTCGTAGCACCGGGAATCCGCACCAGTGAAGGGCAGGCCGCAACGCTCGAGAGCACGGACCACCTCGATGCCCCGATAACCGGGTCCTCCGGCTCGATCTCGTCGTCCTCGTACCCCTCGCAGAGGTTGAGGAAGATTTCGAAATCCCCGGTCTGCACCAGAGCCTGGATCTTGTCCTCGACCGGAGCGGTCAGGGTGCGCATCTGCCACTCATACCCGGCCAGGAACGGGGTCGGGTCGAAGTCGTCGATACTCTCGTCTGACAAGACACATATGCGCATAGGCCGCCTCCTCGCTTTCTCAGGGGAATCCCCATGATAATCCCTGGAACGGACCACGGGGCTGGACCCCTCTGGGCAAGGTGAGGCGTCCCGACCGAATTGGCCTACCAGAAAGAGGAGCCCCCGGGGCGGCAAGCCGCCCCGGGGGCTCCAGTTCGACCGCACTCCTTGGCCGGCCTACTTCACGCTCACCGTCACACTGTAGGTCTGCTCCGGCGGACTGCTCTCGAACGAGCGGGCATAGCTGAACGTTGGATTTGCCGTGCCGGTCGCTATCGCCTTGAAGGTGAAGGTGTAGGTGCCGCCGCCACCGACGACCGAGCTGTCGGTGGACGCTTCCTCGTACACCGCGTCACCCTGTTGCTCCAGCACGGCCTTGTCGGCATCGGTCATAGTGACCGTCCAGGCGTAACCGGTAGTCGGGTTTCCGGCGAGGACCACCTCGATCTGGTCCCCTACTTCCGCCGATACGGACTTGCCGTTGTCGGCGTCTGTCAGCTTGACGACATCGCTCGACCCCCCGCATCCTGCGCTGCCGACCGCCATCCCAACAAGAACGATAAGAACCAGGGCGAACGTCGCGATCTCCCGATATTTCCTTGACCCGTTCATGGCACCCTCCGTTCTAGTCCTTCGTCGTGATGATCCCTACGTAGAAGTACTGGTTGATGTTGCCCTTGGTGTCGTAGTACACCAGCGCGAGCTGAGTGCTGACGTCGGCCTTGAGCACATTGAGCGTCCATAGGTTGACACCCGGGGCGCCGGGCTGCCTCCGAATCGGTTATGAACTGGGGATCACCCTCGTTTCGCAACAGCACCGAGTCATCGATCTTCACGATCTCCCAGTGATAGCCGGTCGACGGGTTGGCTCCGAGGTTGAGGACGACTTCGCCGTGGAACGTGCCGTAGATGACGTCGCCGTTGTTCCGTTCGTCGATGAAGGTCGTTCCCGGCACATCCGGATATGGCGGGCGCGGGATGAACGAGGTGCTGGTCGTCGGCGGAAGAGTGATGCTCGTCGTCGTCGGTTCCTCGGTCGTGTGTGGTCGGTTCTTCCGTTGTCGTGGTCGTCGACGACGTGCTTGTTGTAGTCGACGCTCCTGTGGTCGTCGTTTCCGCTTCAGTGGTGGTCGTTTCTCCTCGCTTTGTGGTCGTCGTCTCTTCGACAGTGGTGGTCGTGGACGAGGTAGGCGTGCTCGAGACCACCTCGATACTCACCATGAACGTCTTCTCAGCCTGGCCCTGGGGATTTACGTAGTCGGCCACTATGTCCGTCTTCCCGACTCCGAGAGCTATGCCCGCGAAGGTGTAGGTTCCCGGGCTATCGCCGGCATCCGGGGTGACCTTGGGACCGGGCATCCCTTTCACCACCTGGGGATCAGGCGGGAAGATATTCCACTCGTAGCCCTGGCTCGGGTACCCGTCAGCTGGAGGATAAGTATGTAACCCGGTGAGACGGTGACCGTCTTTCCGTTCGACGCCTCGGTGATTCTCATCATCTCGGTGCCGGGCGGTATCTGTACCTGCGAGGTAGTGGTCGTCGTCGCTGTCTCTTCGCCTTGACACGAGGCCAGCCACACGATAACGACCACGAGAACGATGACGACGACCACGAGACCGATTGCGATCCAGTTGATCTTCCGCCCTTGATTTCCGCCATGGCGTCCTCCCCTCATCCTGTTTCCCGAGAGGAGCCACGGCGGATCTCGATCGATGGCCGCCTCTCGCCGGCGAACCCCTACTCTTCAACTAGTACGAAGTCGAGCACATCCTCGGAAATGGCGCGGGTGTTACTCACTCGCGCATGAGCATAGCCATCGCCTCGCGCTCCAGGTTGAGGTACGGCTCGCCGCTCACGTTGACCCTCACCTGTTTGATCACCCCGCCGGTGAAACGGTAGGGGGGCTCGCCGGGGTAGTCGTCGGTGACAGGAGCGCCGCTGTCCCGCCCGACGCAGAGTCCTTCGCCTGCGAGGGAGAACTCTCCAGGCTGGGTCTTGATCCGCCCCTCGCCCACCTTCTTGTCGCCGTAGTACAGCGAGAGGATTCCGGTAGCGACACCGGGCGGATCCTCGCCGTCCTTGTCGAACGAGGCCGCGAGGATCAGGTTCTCGCCCGTGGGGATGTCCTCGGTGGCGTCGATCTTCTGCTCCATGATCCCGACGAAGCTGTAGACGTAGTGCAGGCGGTCGTCCTTGACGTAAAGGGCGTGCCCGCCGAAGCGCGCGCCCGTGCGCGAACAGCACTCCCTGCGCGCCCCGTGCCGGGATGTCGACAAGTGCGCCGAGCGAGTAGGAGCGATTGCGGATGTTGACGGATTGCTTCTCGGGGACCTCGGCGATGTCCGGGTAGTAGACGTACTTCTCGCGCGCCTCCGACAGCTGCGGTCGCTCTGTGAGCGCGATTTCTAGTAGGACGCGGTCGTCGAGCGGGAACGCGCCGTTTCTGCCGGCCTCGGCGAACCAGAGGTTCACGAGCTCGCGCACCTTTTCGGGCATCTCGGCGGCGAGATCGTGCAGTTCCGCGCGGTCGACGTCGGTGTGGTAGAGCTCCCACTCGTCGATGTTGAACTCGCCCCAGCCGCTGAGCGGGGGATGGGTGGTGACCGCCTTCCACCCCTCGTGCCAGATGCCGCGCTGGCCGAGCATCGAGTAGAACTGGGTCTTCCGCGCCCCCTCCGCGCCGGCGTCGTCGAAACTGTACCGCATGCTGAGACCGTCGAAGTGGCTCTGCACGTGGCCCTTGATAGTCTCCGGAGCCTCGATGCCGAGGCAGTCGAGCATCGTCGGCAGGATGTCGACCGCGTGGTGGTACTGGCCCCTGATCTCGCCCCTTGCCTTCATCCCGGCCGGCCACGAGATGATGCACGGGTCGGCCGTGCCTCCGTTGAAGTTGTAGCGCTTCCACAACTTGAACGGCGTGTTGAAGGCCATCGCCCAGCCGTTGGGGTAGTGGCCGTAGGTCTTGACGCCGCCCAGCTCGTCCAGCATCGCCAGGTTGGTCTCGAGGTTGTCGGGCATGCCGTTGAAGAGCATGCACTCGTTCACCGACCCGACGGGACCGCCCTCGCCGCTGGCGCCGTTGTCGGAGACGAGGACGACGATCGTGTTCTCGCGCAGTCCCGTCTCCTCCAAGTAGTCGAGGAGTCTTCCGATGTGGTAGTCCGTGTGGGCGAGGAAGCCGGCGTAGACCTCGGCCATCCGCGCGAAGAGCCGCTTCTCATCCGTCCGACAGGGTGTCCCATGGCTTGGTCTCGTCGTACTGCGCGAACGGCTGCCCCTTCGGTCCCCTGTGCGTCGCCGGGGTGCCGATCGGGTTCACCGGCGGCAGCTCGGTGTCGGGCGGCACAAGGCCCATCTGCTTCTGCCGGGCCAGGGTCTCGTCGCGCATAGCCTCATAGCCCGCGTCGAAACGCCCCTTGAATCTGTCGATCCACTCTTTCGGAGCGTGGTGGGGGGCGTGGCAGGCACCGGGAGCGTAGTAGAGGAAGAACGGCTTCTCGGGCGCGATCGCCTTGGCGTCCCTGATGAACTCGAGCGCCTTGTCGGTGATGTCCTCGGTGAAGTGGTAGCCCTCCTCCGGCGACTTCGGCTGGTCCACCGGGTGGTTGTCGTAGACGAGGTCGGGATACCACTGGTTCGTCTCGGCGCCGAGGAACCCGTACCAGCGCTCGAAGCCGCGGCCGCTCGGCCAGTTACGTCGCGGCGCCGCGAGGTTCATCTCGTGCGTCGGGCACAGGTGCCACTTGCCGACCATGTAGGTGTTCCAGCCCAGCTCGCCGAGGATCTCGGAGAGCATGCCGTTCTCCGGCGGGATGGTACCGCTGGCGTTGGGGAACCCGATGGCGCCCTCAGTGATGCAGGCCATGCTGTTGCGGCTGTGGTTGCGGCCGGTGAGCAGGCACGAGCGGGTCGGCGAGCACAGCGCCGTAGTGTGCCACTGCGTGTAGCGCACGCCCTCCGCAGCTATCCTGTCGATGTTAGGAGTCTCGATCGGTCCGCCGTAGCACGACATCGCCGAGAAGCCGACGTCGTCGAGAACGATGTAGAGGACACTGGGGGCGCCGTCGGGAGCCTTGGGCGTCTCGAAGGGCGCCCAGTCCGGTATCGAGTCGCGTACGTCGACGTTGATGACGCCCTTGAACGGTTCACCCATAACGCATCACTCCTTCGGCATCCTTTGGGGATTCGGTGCACGCGCTAATCAGAAGACCGTCGCGAAGTCCTCCTTCATGCTGACCACCGTCCAGCCGTGTTCCTTGGCCGCGGCCAACGCCTTCTCGGCGCCGCCGTCGTAAGCGAACTCCCGCTCGGCGTCGTCGTGGTGCACGAGGAGTGCGAAGCGAGCGGTTTCCAGCATCGGCACGTCCCCATCGGCGTTCCCGCCGGCGAGCAGCGGCTTGCGCCCGGTGCGGGCCCAGATGTGGATGGGCTTCCCCGGTCCGTCGTCGATAGGCTGCTCCACGCCGGCCGTGCGGTAGAGATCGCCGTCCCGGTACTCGAGGGTGGTGGCCGAGCCGATCACCCGGTCCCGAGACAGGCCATAGACCTGCTCGCTCACGGCCCGGACGAAGTCGCGGCCCCCGCCCGAGCAGATGTAGACCTGGAATTCATTCGCCTGCAGTAGCTCGATCAGTTCGCGCATGGGCCGATACGCGACCTGCGTGTAGGGCACACCCAGCGTCGGGTGAGTGGCCGACGCAAAGAACTCCCGCGCGGCGGCGTCAAACGCTTCAGTGGTGATCCCGCGAACGCTTCGGTCACCCCCTTGAGCACTTCCGGCACGTGCGCGTAGATGTCCCTGAGCCACTCGATGTCGTTTTCCACGAGCGCCTTGTAGGGCTGCTCCCTGGCCCATGCCGGATCTTCCCGGACCATCTCCTTGAATCGACGAAAGATGAAGTCGGCCTGGATGTATATGGGCTTCTCGCACCAGAGCGTGCCGTCGTTGTCGAAGGCCGCGATGCGCTCGGCCGGAGGGACGAACGAATCCCCCGGCGTCGTCACCGAGCGCACGAACTCGAGGATGGCAGTCTTCGCCGGCCCGTCGTTCCAGCTGGGCAGAGTCGCCGACTCCTTCATCGTCTGCACTCCTTGCTAGCGTTGGTATCGGCGCAGACAAACCCGTCACCTCTTGCAGGCCCTCGTCCATCTGCATCTGCTGGCGGTGACGCCGGGGTAGCGCCCGTTGAGCCGGTCGGCTTGGGCATGAAACTATGGAACGCACGCGACCCAGGGCACGATCGGCCTCCGGTGGCGCGATGTGGTCGTCTATAACCAGTCTAGGCTGTTGCGAAGAAATGGCAACCAGGAAGTGACGGTATATCAGGCGGGGCGACCACCCCTTTCGGCGGATGCCGTGAGTCCTCGGCCCTGTTCCCTACCGCACTCCCACCGCGGGGGCGCCGCTCTCCACGCGCGGCTGGCGCGCCTTCCGCGGCTCCTTCACACCGAAGAGGAACCGCGTCACGCTTGTCCTCCTGACCACGACCTCGTAGATCAGGAAGGTGGCGGCGAAGGAGGCGGGCACGATGATGAGGTAGCTCGCCACCGCTCCCAGGTTCCACTGCATCACGAAGTAGGCGATCACGGCGATCGGCACCCAGTGCAGGATGTAGAACGGGTAGGACGCCTGGCTCAGGTAACGGAGCGCCCTGCTGTCCGCGTTCAAGTATCGCTTCCCGTAGCTCAGCATGGTGACGATCACCAGCGTTGCATTGACCATCGCGAGCGGGCCGAGCACCCCGTACATCCAGGGCTGCAACTCGGCGCCCTCCGCAATTCCGTACCCGACGACGATCGAGACGATCGTGGCCATCACCGGCACCAACAGGGCGAGGGCGACCTTCCCGTTCCGCTCGATCGCGCGTCCGATCCGCGGGTCCGTGAAGGCGAGGAAGCCGTAGACGAAGAAGGCGATGAGAAGCAAACGCGCTACGTCGTTGTCGTTCTGGTTGGGGATCACGCGGCGCACCATCTCGAGGAGTGCCAGCGGTACGAAGAAGAGGATGAGTCCGCCGCGGCGGTCGCAGAGGCCGCCTAGACGTGCCGTGAAGCGAGAGCCCCGGGGCGACCTCAGGTACAGGAAGAACGGCAGCGTCACGACCGAGAATATGAAGAGGTAGAGGATGAACCACAGGTGGCCGAATGGGAAATGGGCGAGCATGGGCAGGTAGCTCCCGAGGAAGCTGCCGTCGTAGCCCTCCCTGTTCACCGCGTACAGGTAGGAGAGGATCGGCAGGACGGCCACGATGCCAAAGGCGAGCGGCACCAGCAGGCGCTTCACGCGTTCGCCCAGGTACTCGCCTGGCGACCGGCGGCCGAGGGCGAACCAGACGGACGCGCCCGCGATGAAGAACATCAGCGGCATGAGGAATTCGCCGAAGAACGTCGAGACCGCCACGATGCCCGTGTTCGCCGGCCCCTTCACGACGCTTCCCGCGTTGACCGTGAAGATCGTCGCCGTATGCATGAAGACGAGCATCATTACCGCAAGCGTCCGCAGCCAGTCGATGTCGTGGCGCCGTTGGGTGTCCACTGCGGATTTCATCACGTACCTCCTATGTCCGATCCGATTCACGATTCGTCTCATCAGCCAGGGGGCGGATGGCCCCCAGAAGCTCCACCAGCGGTGCGCCCTTCACCACGAAGGCATCGAAGCCGGCGGCCCGGGCCTTGCTGCGTCCCGAGTCGTCGGAGTGGATGGAGAGGGCAACAAGGCGGCACTGGGGCGATGCCGCTCTGATCGCGGCGGCGGCCGCATAGCCGTCGAGGACCGGCATGGCCAGGTCCGAGACCACCACGTCGGGGTCAAGAAGCGCCGCCTTCTCGATAGCCTCCCGGCCATCGGCAGCCTCGCCGACAACCTCCAAGCCCGCGATCTCCAGGAGGAGCCGCAGGTCGCGACGGACGTCGGCGGCATCGTCGACGATCACGATACGGGGCTTGTACTGCTGCCTGGACACCGCGCCTCCTCGGTACGAAACTCACGCTCCAAGCATGACTCCGAGGCGGCGCCGGCACATCGGCCCAGCGATTGAATCGCGATCGGCCAGAAGGAGGGTTCTTCGGGTACGACTTAGGACTGATGCGCGTACGACTTCGGAAGTAGCTGGACGGCTACCGGCTGCGGCGGGTCGACGACCGGGAAGAGGACTGGAGGGTATGCCAGATACCGGCACCCTGCGGTCCGTTTGCTCGGAATCTACGTGGGAACATAGGCCTCATGGAAGTCTCCGCTCCGATGGAGCTCATACTCGCGACGCGCGGGGACATGGTCACTGAGGCCAAGCTCATCATCGACACCGCCCGGGAGCGAGGAGTCACTCTGCGCCTCGTGGGGGTCTGGCCGTCCGTTTCCACTGCAGCGCGCTCGATTTCTGCGAGCGCGACCACGGCGACATCGATCTGGTCGGACACAGACGTGACGCCGGCCGCATCGCCAGCCTCTTCGCCGACCTCGGCTTTGAGGAGAACCTCGAAGTGCGGATGGCCACCGATGGTCGCCAACTGCAGTTCGCCCGCGAGTGTCGCCACGCGGATGAGTGGGCCCGCTACCGCCCGCACCAGGATGATCATGTCGACGTCTTCCTCGATACGTTCAGAATGGACCATCCCGTGGACCTGACCGACCGGCTGGACCCGGACGGGTACACCGTCACAGTGAGTGACGTGCTTCTCACCAAGCTGCAGATGGCCCACCTGAACGAGAAGGACGAGCGCGACATCCTCGCTCTTCTCCTTGATCTGGAACTCGGCTCTGTCGGGAGGTCCGGTGCCACTGGTCTGCCCGGCGTGATCGACCTGTCCTACATCGTGCGGCTCTGTGCGCACGACTGGGGTTTGTTCCACGACGTCATGTCCAACCTCTCCCTATTGCGCCAGAGCTTGGACTCATACGCCTTGGATCCCGGTGCGCGCGACCGGGTATTCGAGAAGCTCGCCCGCCTCGAGCAGACGATCCAAGCCGAGCCGAAGTCGCATGTCTGGCGCCTGCGGGCGAAGATCGGCACCCATCTTCCCTGGCACGAGACGGTCGAGGAGCAGCAGTAGATGTCGGTAAGGCCGTGTGTGCGTCCCTGCCCGGAATCGACCGACATACTTCGATCTCGCCCAGATTTCGAGCAGCTGTCGACTCCGCGACGCTAGCGTGGCAGCACCTGGCCGTTGACGTCCTCCATGTCGAACCACCACTTCCGGCTGGGATCCTCCTTGCCACAGCCGAGCAGGTCGTCCAGCCGGATGAGCCCCCGGCGGGCCAAGCCGGAACGGGCGGCGAGCCTGGTGGCCACCGTGTGATACCAGGTGTTCGGCTTGTTCCAGGGGCAGACCTTGAGGCATCGCCCGCAACTCGCGCCGTGTGCATTGGTGACCCGAAAGCGGGCACACGAGTCAACGTCGTTTCGCCAGATCTCGTACCCGTTGTACATCGTCTTCGGCCCGTCGGTTATCGAACCCGACGGACACTCTCGAGCGCATTTCTTGCACTTCGAGCAGAAGTCCTGCAGGCCGAAATCAATCGGTTTGTCCGGATGCAAGGGCAGATCGGTCGTGACGACGGCCGCCTTGAAACGAGGCCCCATGAAGGGATGAAGGGCGATGCCGCCGATCCGGCAGATCTCACCCAGGCCGGCCTGGAGAAGGATCGGGGGAACCACCACCTTGTAGTCCATGGAGTGATGGGCTCGGGCCGAGTAACCCAAGCGGCGGATGTATTCGGCCAGAATCGAGGAGATCAAGGCCGTGGCGGTGTAGGAGCGGAAGCTCTGGGAGTTGCTGATCCAGTCGCGACCATTGCACGCGGCGAAGGTATGTGAGCCCTGATCGACCAACACGGCAATGGCGTGTGTGTGTCCCAACTCCACGGCCTCGCCGCTCTTGTCGAAGGAGTAAACGGCGTATGGCGGCAATTCACAGATGCCGACGTCGTCCGCCCGCAGGAAGAAGGCTGTCTCCTTGATATGCCTGCTAAGAATGACCGGGTCGTCGGGTAGCGGGGCCCGCGTGGCAGCCACCGGGCCGTCGACAGCCGTGACCAGATGGTGTTCGACCGCCTTCATCGCCCCCGATAGGGGGTACTTGTCGACGAAGCGCAGGAACTCCCGACGAGGTACGGGGCCATAGTCGCCGCGCAAAGCGCGCAGGAAGCCGTGCTCCCGCTCGTCGAAACGATTCACGTCGCTGGTGATCGTCGTGGTAGGGGCATCCACTCGGCGCACCCCGTGCATGGGGAAGGGTGTGTCACGGTTATCGATTCGGAGACCGTCCGGTATAGCGGCACGGTCCGCAGGGGCGGTCCTCACGGGAAAGTCCTCCTCGGGAGCAGATCTCAACGCCTCAGTCTATTCGCACCAAGCGTTAGACGGCAAGCGCACTCTTGCCTATCAGGATAGGACCCCTCCACGGGCCGTGTCGAAGATCCCGCGCGCCTATCGGAGAAAGTAGTCGCCAACCGCTCTGGCAACTACTCGCGGGGCCGTTCTCTCGATCCCGAAGTGGTCAAGTGTGGGGAATTCCTCCGTTTCACCGCGAGGGAGTATCGGGGTGACTCGTTCCACTACAAGGTCGACGGCTGCGCTATCGCTGCGCCCGCCATACATGAGAAGAACATCGGCGCTTACTTCTCGGTAGTTCTCGTAGCTGTTGTCAAGCCGGTTGATCTCCCTCCATTCGCGCCCAAGCTGATGAAGGAGATCCAGCATCTGCCGATACTCCGGGTGCCGCATGAAGTTCAGACGAAACAGCAGCTTCATGAGCCAAGCAGGCATCTTCTGTATGCGCCGGGGCGCAACAGCCAAGGCGTACTCGACCAAAGCATCGAGGTTTCTTCCTTCGGCGAGCTTCTTCTCGTAGGTGGGCATCCGGTCTGCTCGCATAGATCCGTCAATAGACACGCCCGGCTCGTACACCACCACCTTGGTGAAGGCCCTACTATTGCGGGCAACTTCCAGGGCAATCAGTCCCCCGTAGCTGTGGCCAATGAGCAACGATGCGCCGGTATCCTGCTGCACGGCGAGCACGTCCTCACACTCCTTGACCATGCTGTAGTCATCACCCTGGCGGCCACTCTCGCCTCGCCCACGACGTTCGATTGTGTGGACCGCAAAACGCTCGGCCAGGGCGTGTGCGAAGGCAGCGTAATCGGTAGCCATGGAGAGGACGCCCGGAACAACCAGAACCGATGGCCCAGCTCCCGCGGATAGGTAGACGATCCTGGTCCCATCCTTGGACAGCACGGTGTGGGTGGCGCCTATGAGGGTACTCGTGTCACTCGTGGTCATAGTCGCTCCTTATTTGGTGGCAATCAGAGCGGACTTGCGGCGCCAGCCACACGCATACTATAGCCTCAGCCGCACGGGGAGGAGAATCACGTCACCGTCGGCCTTGTGACCCCTTGGATTATGAGACGCCGATTGGGAGGCGGTAGGGCCAATAGTCGAGCGTGACGGGGGGAGCTTACCCAGACGTCCGCCCGCGCGCCCGCCATGACGCTGCTCTGGCCTCTTCAAATCCAGTAGGGCCGACGTGATTAGCGGAACGGGTCAGCCTGAGAACTCGAGCCCAAGAGATGGCCTCGTAGGCCTCCCGCCTCCCCTCACCCGCCGCGTAGTCCGCCAGTCGCATGTAATAAAAGCGCACCGCCGCGACGTGATATGGGCGAGATTTGCAGTAAAGTCGAGTTGATGCCGTAGGAGAGCGACGTGCCACACGGAGCGGTCATCAGCATGAGCGACTGGCAGCCGTCGATCGTGGAACTCGGCAAAGGTCAGATCGATGCCCGGAGCCCCGCGCTGCTCTTCTCCCGTTACTATCGTCCCCTGGTCGCTGCTCTCGCCGTGAGCTGCGGTAGCCGGGAGCTTGCCGCCGACTGCGTGCAGGACGCCTTCGTAGAGTTGTGCAAGCGATGGGGCAAGATCAGCGGCTACGAGAAACCTGAGGCTTGGCTCATGCGGGTGGCGGTGAACCGAGCGCGCAGCGAGCAACGGTCGCTCCGGCGGCGCGCAGCGGCCCTTCTTCGCATGGAGCCGGCCGCGCCAAACGACCCCGTCCGAGCACCGGACCACCTCATTCGCGCCTTTCGGAATCTACCCGCCCGCCAGCGACTCGCCTGCTCGCTCTTCTACATCCTCGACCTGCCGCTTGAGGAGGTGGCCGGGACCATGGGCATCTCCGTCGGCGCGGCCAGCTCGCATCTTTCTCGCGCACGGAACGCCATGCGCCTGCATCTGGAGGAATGGTCATGACGCACTCGGACCCCCTTGGACGCTTGCTCGCCCTGATGGCACCCTCCGTGGATGATCTCGGCGCGTGGCAGAGCATCCAGGAGCGAGCCCACAAGAGGAGGGGAATACGCGCCATCCGTTCTCTTCTTGCCGTCCGAGGGGCCGACCAGGTCCTAAGCCCGGGCCTCGCTGGTGACCTCCCGCGAGCATCTGCTCCGAAACGTCACAGCGGCATCCGCGCGCCAATCATTGCCTCCATAGCCGTCGTTCTCGTGGTGGCAGTAGCTGTCGGTAGCCTGCTGGCTACCAGGAGTCTCACCCGACCGGACTTCGTCCTCGCCATCAACGACCAGACGGTCATGCAGCCAGCCGCTGCCGGCCAGACCGGCGCGACTGCCGGACGGTGGGAATGGCTGCCTTTGACCGTCGATGGCGGCAACGTCTCGTCTCTGACCATCGACCCAAACGATCCATCGGTGCTTTATGTGGGGATAGACAACGGCGGATACGGGCAGGATGACGGTCTCTACAAGTCCGAGGATGGGGCCGGCAGCTGGAAGAGACTCCCGTCGATAAGTGGCCAGATCCTCGTGCTCCTCATCGATCCGGCCCAGTCGTCCACCTTGTATGTGCTGACACGAAACCCAGCGGCAGCGGGCGGCAGCGACCACGGCATTCGGTTCTGGCGATCAGACGATGCCGGATCGAACTGGAAGAACATCACCCCGTCCGCCTTCGTCTTCCACCTGTGGCCCCCTATCGTAATGATCGATGGCTCCTCCTCACCGTCGGCGCTAGTGGCGATGGGTCGGGATGCGTTCTGGCGGTCGAGCGACCGGGGTGAGAGCTGGACCAGGCTGACGTTGGAAGAGAGCGACAAGCTCGATGTGGGCCGACCGCCGCTGCCCCCGGTGGCGCAGCAGGCTCTTGACAGGTTCTTGCCTTCGTTCTCGGGGACCATCACCGACGCAGAGACCGGTGCGAGCGTGGCTGTGGACCCGGATGACCTCTACCATAAGGTGAGCGTCGATCCCCGTGAGCCTTCCATTTTCTACGCCGCTACGAGGGAAGGTGTCTATAAGTCCACTGACGGCGGCAAGACCTGGAGAAAGGCCAGCAGGGGTCTCAGCAGTCTGGCGGTCTCTCAGCTGGTTCCCGACCCGAGTTCGGCCTCCATACTCTACGCAGCGACCTCGGCCGGCACGTTCAAGACCTCCGATGGCGGGGCGACCTGGGACATGGTTCTTGCTGGCGCAGGTTCGGTCATGCTCGCGCCGTCCGCTCCGGCGACTCTCTATGCCTGGACATCGGATGGACTGTTCCGGAGCGATGACGCCGGGAAGAAGTGGACCGAGCTCGCTGCTGCCGGCCTTCCGCCGAGGCCGGATATGCGGCTTGAGCGGGAAGGGCTCCTTCTGGTCGCAGCCGGGGATCCCGATACCGTGTTCGCGGTGTCCACACTGAATACGGACAACGGAGCGGGCCCCTTCGACCTCCGCAGGTATCTCTACAGATCCACCGACGGGGGCAGGAGTTGGACCCAGACCTTGGAGTACGGCGGAGGCCTCATAGCCGATTCGGGGAATCCCTCCACCCTCTACGCGGCGGATGGAGACAGGAGGTGGTCCAAGTCGACCGACCTAGGAACCACCTGGACGGTCGTGTCCGGTGAAGAGTGGGTCGATCCGATAGTAGCCGTGGCGCAAGATCCCCATCCCCCCGCTGCAATCAACGTCGTCCAGACCGCCGACGGCACCTGCACCGTTTCACGCTCTACGGACGGCGGGGTCACCTGGAAGAAGGCACGGCTGGAAGGTGTGGCTCAGTACCTCGAAGAACTCGTCTTCGATCCTCGTTCGGCCAACGTCCTGTACGTGCTCACCCAAGACTACGAGGTCATTTCGGGCATCTACCGCTCGACCGATGATGGCCGCAGCTGGGAGAACATCGCCGGGGAGTTGGCGGAGGCCGGGATAGCGCGGATCGTCATCGACTCTGCACCGGGCGGGGCTCTCTACGCGGTGACACAGAACGGGCTCTTCAAGCGGGTGGAGCCCGGGGTAATTTCGGGCGGCGACGGTCGGCCCGCGGCTACAGCGCTCAAGCAGATCGGAGGCGGCAGTGAAGACCCGAATGGCTTTCCGCACAAAGACCAACAGCAGCGTGACGTGTGCGAGAGTCGCACTCGCCCTTGCGCTATTCTCGGGCTCGCGACCCTGCTCGCCACGTGTGGCAGCACCGAGATGACGACGACCGCCCCCGCGGTGACCACGACCCAAGCGGCGGAGACCACAGCCACGGCCGGCCGCGAGGTCCAGAGGATCACGGGCGTTACGTACATTATCCGGGAAGATGACGGCCTGGTACCGGCATACGTGGTACACGCCCCGATCGACATCTACGCCCCCATAGAAGAGAGTGATTCCTGGCCGGTGGTGGTGATGCTTCATGGGGCCGGAATCGGAATAGAGACGCTGAGCACCTGGGCCGTCAAGACAGCCCAGCGTGGGGCGGTGGTCTTCGTACCGGAGTGGGCTCGCAGCGATGAGATCTCCGGGTATTCGCCGGAAGAACTACGGACGATCCTCTCGGGACAGAAGGGTGATGTGGCCGCGGCCATTCGTTTCGCCCGAGCCACCGCGCCGCAGTACGGTGGGGACCCCACCAATCTCACCCTTTTCGGACACTCGGCGGGAGCCAATGAGGCTGTGGTAGAAGCCCTGAGCGGCATCTCCCCTTCGGAAGGTGCTCTTGCCGGCGCCGGCTCGACGGTTCCGGAGTCTCTGGTACTTTTCGACCCCGACTACCTGCTCGGTGACCCGACCTGGGATCCGATACTGGCCTCCGATCCCGACGCTATGGGGCTCATGGCACTGGCGACACCGTGGCAGCATCTGGGTCAACGGGTGACGTTTCCTATCGTGGTCATGGACTCGGCCGATCCCAGTCTTAGCCGGGAAGTAGGAGACCCGTGGGCGAAGGACTCCTGGCTCGCGCTGCGAGACCCGTCCGGGGACATCCGTCGGGGTCTTCAGGATCTCGGCGCCCTCAGTGGCGGTCGGTACACCAACGGCGGCGTTGCGCCTCTGCTGGTCGAGCGGCTCAAAGCGGATGGCGACACCGTCACCTACGTCCCGCTGACCGACTCCACTCACGAGGATCTCGGCCCTCTGGGCATGGAGAGCTTGCTTGAAGCGCTCGTTCCTGACGCGAAGAACTAGCAATCGTGCTCCCCGGGTTCCAGGATGCCTGGTCGTCCACTGCGCACCACGGAGTACCGCCAAGCATCAGGTTGTTACTGTCGTTTGGGAAACCCCGGTCCGGTCGTCCATGGCGTCTTGTCGGGGTAGGAGCGACGGTAGGGGCGACAGGCTCAAGCGTCAGGCGGAAAGCAAGCTGTGAGGAGAGGGGCGACGGGGAGAAGGACCCGAGCCCCTTTGCACTCGCCCGCGGGCCCGCCCGAACCCACCAGTAACCCCATTCACAGTCAGCACGGCAGTTCTCCCGGGAAAGACGGGCCCCCTTCTTCTCGGAGGCCCGTCACGCTTGCTGCTATGTAGCCGATCGCCTACTCGGTCTCAGTCGCTGCCATCAGCGTTGTGGCAGCTGGGGCCGGTCCTATCTGGCCAGATGGAGTGTCTCTCCGGCTCGGGGCTTAACGAACCGGGCCCGGCACGCTACCCTAGAGTTGCCGCATTCGCGGAGGAGGATCCGCGACGCGGCGACAAGGGGGGAGGAGGGGCATGGAAGAGGGACCGGTTCGAGTGATGATCGTCGACGACCATGCGGTGGTGCGTAGCGGGTTGTCGGCGTTCTTGATGGCGTACGACGACCTGGAGTTCGTTGGCGACGCGAGCGGCGGCCTGGAGGCTGTGCGTAAGTGCCCCGAATTCCGGCCGGATGTGGTGCTCATGGATCTCGTGATGCCCGAGGTGGACGGTTCGGAGGCCACCCGGCTGATCCGCGAGACCTGTCCGCACGTGCAGGTCATCGCGCTCACAAGCTACAAAGAAGAGGAGCTCGTGCAGGGGGCGCTCAAGGCGGGGGCGATCGGCTACCTGCTGAAGAACGTCTCCGCAGACGAGTTGGCCAACGCCATCCGTGCCGCGCACGCAGGACGGCCGACGCTGGCGCCCGAGGCGGCCGAAGTACTGATACGGGCCACGACCCATCCCGCCGAGTCCGACCCCGGTCTCACCGAGCGCGAGCTGGAGATACTACGGCTCATGGTCGACGGCTTGAGCAACCCCGAGATCGCCAAGAAGCTGTTCGTGAGCCGGTCGACAGTGAAGTTTCACGTCAGCAACATCCTGATGAAGCTCGGCGCGACCAGTCGCACCGAAGCCGTTTCCGTGGCCATCCACGGGGGGTTGGTCAAATGAGATCGGCGGGGTCCCGCAGACACATGGTGCGAGGGTTCGCGCGCCGTCCCGCCTTGGCGGTCGCGGTCCTGCTTGCCTGCGCGCTGGCGATGACCGGCCTCGTGGTAGCGGGGTGCGGAGGCAACGGCCTTTCCAAGTCATCCTCAACGGAGCAGAGGGTGCAACTCGTCTACCAGGACTGGAGGACCGAGTGGTTCCCTCCTATGGCTCAGAGGGAGCTGACGATCTTCCAGACGGCTCATCCGAACCTCAGCGTCTTCTACACGCCGGATCCGGAGAACCTCGCCGACCAAATGCCGCTCGACATGCAGGCAGGCAACGCAGCCGATGTCTTCCAGGGCTGCTGTGAGTTCTTCCCCGCGTGGAATCAAGAAGGCTATGTGCTCGACCTGCGCTCGTACGTGCAGACCGACCTGGACCCGGCCATAGTCGCCGACTGGGATCCGGTCCAGTACGAGGCCTTCTTCGACGCGAGCGGGCGCCAGTTCGGTGTGCCGAAGTATCAGGGCACCCTCGTCCTCTATTACAACAAAGACATCTTCGACAAGTACGGGGTGGCCTACCCCGACGGATCCTGGACCTACGACGACTACCTCGCGGCAATGAAGAAGCTGACTCACGACACGAACGGCGACGGCGCGACCGACGTCTGGGGCAGCATGCTCGACATCGGTTGGGACCGGCTGCAGGTCCACATCAACGCCTGGGGCGGCCACGTCGTGGATCCCGACGATCCGACCGAGTGCGTCATCGATAGTCCCGAGGCACTGGCGGCCCTTGAGTGGGTGCGGGCCCGCATGTGGGACGACAAGGTGATGGCCACCTTCACGGACGTGAACAACGTGGGCACCCAGGCAGCTTTCTACGGAGGCAAGTTGGCCATGGTCGAAGACGGCTCCTGGGCGCTCAAGAACATCCTTGAAAAAGCGGGCTTCCGTATCGGCGTGGCGCCCATGCCCAAGGGGCCGGCGAAACGGGTGACCTTGAGCACGACCGATGGCTTTGGAATCTATTCCGGCACGCGGCATCCGCAGGAATCCTGGGAGCTGGTCAAGTTCCTCGTGAGCAAGGATTACGGGCTGGCCATGGCGGAGGCAAACCTCCTGCAGCCGGCCCGGTTGTCGCTGATGGCCGACTGGCAGCGATTCGTGAAAGGGCAGTACCCACAGAAGGCCAAGGACATGGATCTCGACGTGTTCGCAGCCCCGCACCGGGAGGGCTACTCAGTCGTCCAAGAGGTCTTTCCCAACAATATGGACGAAGCCACTCGCCTACTCAGTGACGCTTTCACAAGGATCTTCACCCTCGGTCAAGCCCAGGTCGACATACTTGGTCAGCGTCAGCCAGCAGATCGAGGCAGCTCAGACGAACGCTGGCCAGTAAGGCGCCGGTCGAGGTCGCCGCATGAGCGCTTTCTTCACCCGCAGCCGTTTGCGAAGAAGGATCCTCGCCTGGTCTTTTGTCCCGACGGCCCTCATTCTCTTTGCCGTAGCGGTCGTCGCCGTCTACGCGTACGGCCGCGTCACAGAGCAGCAGGCCACACAACGCAACCAGGAACTCGCCCGCCTGTCGGCAGCGAACCTGGCCGCCGAGATCAATCAGTTCGCCCTGGATCTAGCCGGCCTGACCCGGCAATCGGACATCGCGGGGAACCAACCAGCGCAGCAGCAGAAGGCGCTGGCCGCCTCTGCGAACAAGCTCTCTATCTTCGATGCTGGGACGGTCGTCCTCGATTCCCACGGTACGTTCGTCGCGGCTTGGCCCACCCGACTCGGCAATATTGGTCAGGACTGGTCGTCACGTCCCTATTTCGCTCAACTCTTGCGCTCGTCGCGTCCGGTCTACTCCGACATCGCCGGGGATGGTGTGGACGATGCCCAAGTGGTCACCGTCGCCGTCCCCATAACCGGACCCAACGGGGAGTTCAACGGCGTCCTGGCGGGCATGTTCCGCGTCGGGGCGACCTCGGTGAGCGCGCTCTACGGCGATATCGCCAAACTGCGTGTAGGCGTGAGCGGAGACGTATACGTTGTCGATGGGAATGGTCGGGTCATCCAACACCCGGATGCGGCACTGGCAGGCGTGGACTTGAGTTCGCAGAGAGTGGTCCAGGATGTGGTATCCGGCCAGACCGGGGCTCAACGCACCCGAGATCTCAACGGGAAGGACGTCGTCGCCGGCTACGCCCCGGTCCCCGGGACAAACTGGGGCCTCATCGCAGTGGAGGACTGGTCAACCCTCATTCGCCCGTTTCAGGGGTACCGCACCTTCCTCCTGGTGTTGCTCATTCTCGGCCTACTGGTCCCATCGCTGGTCGTGTGGTTCGGCGTCCGCCGGGTGACGCGACCGGTTCAAGTACTCACCGGAGCCGCCCGACAGGTGGCGGCGGGCGATTTTGATCATACGGTGAGCATCACCACGCACGACGAGCTACAGGAGCTCGCGGAGCAATTCAACACCATGTCCGGGCAGCTTCGCGATTCGTACGCCGAGTTGGACAAGCGGGTGGCCGCCCGAACGCAGGAGCTGGCCACCCTCAACGCTGTGGCTGCGGTTGTCAGCCAGTCACTCGATCTGGAACGAATCCTCGACGATGCGCTCGGCGAGATAATGGCCGACCTGGGTTTCGAGGCGGGAGTAGCCTTCATGCTCCCCGACAGAGAGGGAGGTGCGGGCGAAGTCCGACTGATCGCGTCGAGGAACCTGCCCGCCGACGTGCTTGCCGGCATCCGCACCCGTCCCCCCGACTATCTCAAGAGGCGGCTGACAGAGCTCGAGGGGCAGCCGGCGATCCTCCCGATGGATTCGGTATCCGAGGAACTCCGCCGCCTGTTGGAGCAAGCCGGTTGGCGCTCCGTGATCCAGATCCCGGTGAACGCGAAGGGGACGGTCTTTGGAGCCCTGATGCTCCTCACTCGCAGGGAACTGGATTCTTCTCCCGAACAGCTGTCGTCGCTCACAGCGCTCGGCAATCAGATCGGAATGGCCGCCGATAACGCTCGTCTGTATGAGCACGCAGAGGAATCTGCCGCCGCCGCGGAGAGGAACCGGTTGGCCCGCGACCTCCACGACGCCGTCAGTCAGACCCTCTTCTCCGTGAGCCTGATCGCCGAGGTCCTGCCCCGGATCTACGCGCGCGATCCGGTCCAGGGGGCGCAACGGCTGGACGAGCTGCGCCAGCTGACCCGAGGAGCGTTGGCCGAGATGCGCACTCTTCTTTTGGAACTACGCCCGGCGGCGCTCGCCGAGGCGGACTTGAGCGACTTGCTCAAGCAGCTGGGCGAGGCGGTGACCGGCCGGGCCCGTATCGCGGTTGAGGTGAGGACCGAGGACACCGAAGCGTTGCCCACCGAGGTCCGCGTGGCCTTCTACCGAATAGCTCAAGAGGCTCTGAACAACGTGGCCAAGCACTCGGGAGCCACCAGGGCCACGGTGTCCTTGTCGCCGCTGGACGAGCCCAAGGGAGGGCTCCGTTTCGTGATACAAGACGACGGGGCGGGTTTCGATCCCGCCGAGACAGGGACCGGACGGCTCGGCCTGGGCATCATGAGGGAGCGGGCCGAAGCGGTTGGGGCGAGTTTGACTATCACGTCCGCGCCCGACCAGGGGACGACCTTGTGGGCCATCTGGTCGCCCGGGGTCACAGCCCAAGAGTCGCGCAGCGAGCCCGCCGGCTAGCTGAACGTTGTTGCAGGGCCCCCCCAATCGGCCAGCCAGAAGACTCACCAGGTAGCGGGTCACCATTCCCTGCATCCGCCCGGTTCTCTTGCTCCTGTCGCTCGGTACGGTAGAAGGACAGACCAAGAGAAAGGGCATCTGCCCGTGCCTCAACAGGAGGGCTCATGGAAACACCAATGCTGCCTTATCCAACCGCGACCAAATACCCCTTGACCTTCCGCGTCGATTATCCGGACAAGCCGCTCAATAGGCTCACGACCTTCTTCCGCTTCCTGTGGATCATACCTATCCTCGTCATCGCGACGCTCCTCTCTTCGGGGAGCATCAGCATCGAGGGAACCGACTACTCGTGGTCGTGGGCGACAGTGGGCATATTGTTCCTGCCTCTCCTGCTCATGATCCTCTTTCGCCAGAAGTACCCGCGTTGGTGGTTCGACTGGAACCTCCAGCTCACCCGGTTCCTGGCGCGGGTCTGGGTCTATGCCGCCCTCCTTCGGGATGAGTACCCCTCAACCGACGAAGAACAGGCGGTCCATCTGGATTTCCCGTATCCCGAGGCTACGCAACTCAGTCGCGGGCTTCCGCTGGTCAAATGGTTCCTGGCCATCCCCCACTACATCGTGCTCTTCTTCCTGTGGATAGGAGCGGTGGTCTCCATCATCATCGCCTGGTTCGCCATCCTCTTCACCGGCAGGTACCCAAGAGGCCTCTTCGACTACGTGGTCGGGGTGCAGCGCTGGTCACTGCGGGTCTCGGCCTATGCCTTCCTGCTCGTCACCGACCAGTACCCGCCGTTCACCCTCTCCGAATAGCGGAAGGAGATACGGAATGCTTTCCTACCGCAGAAACGCGATCGCAGCGGGGGTACTCCTCATCGTCGCGACGGCAGCCAGCCTGCTGAGCGTCGCTTTCTTGGGATCAGCCGGTAGTGCGGACTATCTCACCAACATGGCCGCGAACGAAGGCCAGGTGGCGGCGGGCGTACTCATCCGCTTCATTGCAGCGTTCGCGTCTGCCGCCATTGCCATCTCGCTCTATCCAGTACTCCGAAGATACCGCCAAGGTCTGGCTCTTGGCGCGGTCGGTTTCAGGCTAATCGAGGGGACGTTCTATGCGCTTGGCGCAGTCAGCGTCCTCTTGCTGCTGACGCTGAGCCAGGAATTCGTGGCGACCGGAGCCGGCGATCCGACGAGTTTTGATCAGTCGGGAACGCTGCTTAAGGCGCTGGACGATTGGGCCGGCCTCGCGGGAATACTCGCCTTCTACGTGGGCGGTCTGCTCTACTACCGTGTCTTCTATCAGACCCGGCTCGTTCCTCGGTGGTTGGCGGCTTGGGGCGTTGGCGGAGTGGTCTTGGGCGCAGTCGCCGCCCTGCTGGTCCTGTTCGGTGTCACCGGTTCGATGTCGCCGGTCCAGATAGCTCTGAATGCCCCGATAGGCCTGCAGGAGATGGTTCTGGCGGTGTGGCTGATTGCCAAGGGGTTCAGCGCTTCCGCGGTGACTTCCCCGGCGCTGACTTCCGACCTGGCCGCGAACGTCGAAGGTCTCCACGGCATGACCGGCTTCTCCGGTGCAACCCGGAGTGGATCGGGTAGGGGTAACGGTTTGGTCAAGAGACCGTGCGCAATGCCTCCACTCGGCGTGCACCAGAGGGACGGGAGCGCTTTGATAACGCTCAGTGAATTGCTGCTAGGGGCTAAGAGCCCAGAGGTCACTCTGGAACGAGCCGGTATCGTCCAGCCCGCCGAACACGATCAGCCTTCGGCTGGTGGGATCGGCCACCATCGCGTGCCCGCCGCGCGGCGAGGGAAGCGTGCCCGCGGGATTCAGTTCCGCCCACGAGTTCCGCACCGGGTCGTACGCCCAGGTATCGCTGAAGAGCGTCGTCAGGGACACGGCGCCTCCGAACACGATCACCCGCCGCGTGGCGGGATCGTAGGCCATGGACTGCGCGCCGCGCGGCCTCGGGATCGCGCTCGCCGGCGTGAGTTCCTTCCACACGTTGGTCGCGGGATCGTAGGCCCAGGTGTCGTTGAAGCGCGTCGTGCCGGTGATGCCTCCGAAAAGGATCATTCGTTTGCTCGAGGGGTCGTGGACCATCGTGTAGGCGTACCGGGCATCGGGGACGGGCCCGGCCGGCTCGAGTCGCGTCCACGTGTTGGCGTCGGGATCGAACGCCCAAGTGTCGTCGAGTTGGTCGGCCGCCACCAGGTCCGCCACCTCACCGCCGGCCATTCCCCCGAACATCAGCAGCCTGCCTGAACCAGGATCTCGGACCAGCGCGTTCCACGCACGCGCGGGCGGGGTCGGGCCACGCGGATCGAGCTTTGTCCAACTGTTCGCAGCCGGATCGTAGGCCCATGTGTCGCTCAGACAGGTGCCGGTCTTCCGATCGAGGCCCCCGAACATGATCAGGCGCCGGCCGACCGGATCGTACGTCATGCTCGCATACATTCGGGGGATGGGCGGCGTCCCCAAGGGCTTCAGCTCGGTCCAGGAGCCAGCGACGGGATCATACGCCCAGGTATCGCCGAAATCGCCCGTGCTGTCTCCCCCCGAGAACAGGATCAGGCGCCGTGTCACCTCGTCGTATGCCACCGCCGCGCAAGCGCGTGCAGGCGGCTCGGTCCCGGAAGGGTCCAGAGCGGTCCAGGCGCTCGAATGCCCGGCGAGTCCCAGACCAAGCCCCAGCCCGAGGGCAAGGGCTACGAGGACCGCGCCCGCCGCGATCCCCCACGTTCTGCGGCTGAGTCGGCGCTTCTTCATCGGCGCCACGAGAGGATCCCCCTTCGAGGCCTCGATCGGCGCTGGGAGGGCGATCTCCACCGGAGGGGCGATCGCGTCGAGGTACTGCCGCAGATCGGCGTCGGGGACGGAATCGTCGATGCGTACCGGCACGACCGGGCGCTCCCACGCCGCCGCCGTCTCGATCTCGCGAAGCACGGCCGGAGAGTCGTTGGCGGAGGCAGAGAACACGAGCACCACGAGGTCCGAGGCGCGGATGGCTTCGAGGACGGCTTCCGACCCTTCGTCGCCCGTGGCCGCGTCCCGCGCTCTCAGCCAGCAACCGGTGCCTTCTGCCTCCAGCATCTCGCAGACGCGGGAGGCGGCATCTTCATCCTTCTCCGCGTAGCTTATGAAGACCTGATGCACCACACCCCCTCGATCCACGCCCGACCCTGCACAAGTATCAGTCGACGGCGCACGTCCATGTCTCGTCGACAAGGTTGTAGGGTGTCAGCCGGCCTCCGAACATGATCAGCCGGCCGCTTGCGGCGTCGTTAGCCATGGCCTGCCCCGCCCGCGCCCGAGGCTGCGCTCCGGAGGGCTGAAGGGAGGTCCAGGTGTTCGTCCCGCGGTCATATGCCCACGTGTCGTCGAGACTGTTGCCGCTGGAATCCTGCCCTCCGAACATGATCAGGATCCCCCTGACCGGATCGTATGCCATCGAGTGCCCGGCACGGGGCGAGGGCAGCTCCCCCTCGGGATGGAGCTCGGTCCAGGCGTTGGTGGCCGGGTCGTAGGCCCAGGTCTCGTTCAAGAACGCCCCCGTGTCGCTCACACCCCCGAACACCATCAGACGGTGCGTGACCTGGTCGTAGGCGGCCGAGTGCCCGGTACGGGCGGCGGGCACCTTGCCCTCTGGCCGAAGATCGGTCCAGCTATTGGTTCCGGCATCGTATGCCCATATGTCTCCAAGGGCAGCGCTCGCCCGCGTGGAACCGCCGAACATGATCGAACGGTGCGCAACCGGGTCGTAGACCATGGAGTGGCCAAGGCGGGACGGTGGGGAGCCGCCCGAGGGATCGAGCTCGATCCAGGTGCCGGCGACCGGATCGTAGGCCCAGGTGTCGCCAAGAGGAGCGCTGTTGTTGTCGAGGCCTCCGAACAGGATCAGACGATGGGCGGCCTGATCGTATGCCATAGCGTGCCCGGAACGGGCCGGCGGCGCCTTTCCGGACTGCTTCAGCCCCTCCCAGGAGTCGGCTGCGGAGTCGTAGGCCCACAGATCGTCGACGCCCACCGTCCCGGTGTTCCCTCCGAAGACGATGAGACGTCCGCCTGTGGACGTCATTGAATGTCCGTAGCGCGCCGGGCGGCGTTCCCGAAGGCTTGAGCTCGAGCCAACCGATCTGATCGCTCGTCGTGCCCGTGTTCGCCGCTGTATCGCCTCGCGTCAGACCGAGACCGAGCCCCACACCGATGGCCACGGCGAGCACGACCGCGGCCCCTGCAATCGCCCAGATGGTCCGATACCACGGGCGCGGTCCCCTCCGTGTTTCGCGGGTACTAGGCCGGACTCCCACAGCGGGCCTGGGAACGGAGGCGGGGACTCCAGCCGAGCTCTTGGGTGCAGCCGAAGATCGGGCCAATTGCTCTCGTATCACGCTCACATGTCCGCGCGCTTGCCTTCGACCCCTCCGGGCGCCTCGATCCAGCCATGAACGTAGTATTCGAGAGAAGAATTGGGGTCGGTGCCGTCCATCGCCAGAGCAAGCACCGGCCGCCCATAGGCGAAGGCTCGTTCGATCTCCCTAAGAGCATACGGGGAAGCGTTGGAGTGCACAGAGAACAGCAGCAGGGCGACCTGCGAAGCCCGGATGGCGTTCATGATCGACGCGGCGTAGTCCGTGCCCGCCTTGACGTCGCGGGGAGCTATCCAGCAGCGGATGCCGTCCGCCTCGAGCATCGCGCAGACCCGGGAGGCCGCTTCTGCGTCCTCTGTCGCGTAGCTCACGAAGACGTCGTGCGCCAAGACGGCTCCCTCCCGGCTACCCGCCGCTCTCGTTCAATGAGACACCATGCGAGGGCACGAGTCAATGCGGGGAGGCCGCCCTCAGGGAGTCAGGGCCCACGTGTCGTCGAAAAGCGTGATCTTCCGCCGCCGCCGAACATCACGTCCTGGCCGGTCGGCCGGAAGGTAGACCAGCGGGGAGAAGAAGCGTCCGCCGGGGATCGCTCCCGCAGGCGTCAGTTCGCTCCAGGTGTTCCCCGCCGGGTCGTACTCCCACGTATCGTTGAAGAACTGGGACTCGTCGGCGTTGGTCCCTCCGAACATGACCAGCAGACATTCGAGGGGTTGTGGCCATCGAGGCGCCGGCCCGGGAGGGGCTGGTCGCCGGAAGGTCGGAGTTCCACCCAGGTATGGGCGAATGGATCGTAGGCCCAGGTATCGTTGAAGCAGGCGGTCGCGCTCCATCCCCCAAAGATAATCACCTTTCCCGTCGTTCGTCTTGGGCCGCCGCGTGGCCCCAACGTGCGTCCGGCGTCGGACCCGTGAGATTGATCTGGGTCCACTCGTTCCGCACCGGATCGTAGGCCCAGGTGTCGTTGAAGGAGGTCTTCTCGTTCCATCCGCCAAACATGATGAGCCGCCGAGTCGCCGGATCGTAGACCATCGAGTGAGCGGAACGTGGCGATGGCCTTTCGCCCGAGGGGTCGAGTTCGCCCCACGTATTGGTGCCGGGGTCGTAGGCCCAGGACTCGTTTGATGGCCCCGTGTCACCCTTGCCTCCGAACAGGATCACCTTTGCGGTGGACAGGTCGTAGACCAGCGTCTGGCCGGTTCCGCCTGCGGGAACCGGACCGGCGGGGTCAAGGTTGGTCCAGGTATTCGCCGCAGCGTCGTAGGCCCAGGTGTCGGCAAAATACTTTGAGTTGTCGACGTTGCACCCCCCGGTCATGATCAGCTGGCCATGGGAAGGCTCGTAGACCATGGCATGGACGAGACGCGCGGGAGGGGGCGTACCCGCGGGGTGCAGCTTGGTCCAGGTTCCCTGATCGCCGCCTCCCTCGCCGGTCAAGCCGAATCCAAGTCCGAGGGCCAGAGCCAGGACGAGCAGAAACGCCCCCACGCTGATGCCCCAATCCGGCGGCCGTTCTTCGCCGTGCCGCGGCGGCCACCGCCCCCGTGTCGGACCGTCGGCGAACCAGAGCGCTGGGCAAGTCGCCCACGGACCTCGGCGACAATGTCTTGCCGCCTGCTGTCGACACCCTGAGCAGCATCGAGCCACCGCCATGCAGAGGCGTCCGCCCGGGCGTCCCCCTCCCCGCCAACTGCTCACGGACCGCGGCGACGATGTCGTCGCGCTTGGCCTCGACGCCCGCGGAGGCATCCAACCACTGCCACATGTTCAGGTAGTACTCGAGGGAGGGGTTGGGGACGGCGGCATCCAGGTGGATGGACAGCACTGGGCGCTCGTAGGCTATCGCCCTCTCGATATCGCGGACCACGGTGGGGGAGGCGTTGGCGCGGGCTGAGAAAAGGAGCAGCACGAGGTCGGCGGTGCGGATGGCTTCGAGCGTGCTGGCCGCCCTCCGCTTCCCGGATGGCGCATCCCGCGACGCCAACCAGCACACGATACCCTCGGCTTCGAGGAACGAGCACACCTGGGAGGCCGTTGCGGCGTCCTCGGCCGCGCAGCTCACGAAGACATGGTGCGTCAACCCCGGCTCCTATCGCTCGAACGCCCAGAGGTCCTTCAGATCGCCGCTCGGGCCGAGTCCGGCGAACATGATCACCTGATCGGTTGCCTCGAAATACTTCAGTAGCGCACCGGCACGGGGACTTGGGAGTGTTCCCGACGGCTTCAACTCAGTCCAGGCGTTGCCGGCAACATCGTAGAGCCAGGTGTCGGCGTAATACTTGGATTGGTCGGCGGGCGATCCCCCGAACAGGATGACCTGGCGCCGCATTGCGTCGTACGCGATCCCAGCGCCCCATCTCTTCTCGGGCCGTGGCCCACGAGGGTTGAGTTCGATCCAACGGTTCCCGGTGGGTTCGTAGGCCCAGATGTCGTTCTGAGCCCCTGTCTCACCACCTGCCCCTCCGAACACGAGGATCCGCCCCGTCGCAGGATCGTAGAGCATCCCATCCGGCTGACGGGGCGAGGGCAGGGTGCCCGAGGGCTTGAGTTCCGTCCATGTGTTGGCGACCGGATCGTACGCCCAGGTGTCGTTAAGGAAGGTACCGACTTGGCCGGTGGTCTTGGGAAAGTCGATATCCTTCCACCCCCCGAACATGATCAGGCGCCGGGTCGTGGGATCGAAGGCCATGCCCGCGCCGAGACGTGAGGGAGGCACCGGTCCTGAGGGCTCGAGCTCGGTCCAGGTGGCCGAGGCATAGTCCCAGGCCCACATGACGGCAACGGTGCGGAAGGTGAACCCTCCGCCGGGCACGATCACGCCGGGGACGTCGGTACCCCCGAAGATGATGCCCCGCCGGGTCACGGGGTCGTCGGCAGCACTGTAGCCGAGCAGCGGAGGAGGAGTAGGCCCCACGGGCTGGAACTCGATCCACGTGTTTGTGACGGGATCGTAGTCCCGGGCCGTCCAGTAAGCGGCCGCAGACTGTCGCAGGTCTCCACCCTTGACAAGACACAGCCGGGCCATGGCAGCCTCGTAGTCCACGCCCGAGACGGCCGCTGTCATTTCCGTGGGCTCCAGCCTGGTCCACCGCCCATCCTGGCTGGTTGCCCCGTGGAGCCCCAGGCCCAAGCCCAGACCAAGGGCCAGCACGAGAAGCGCCGCGGTCGCACCCCCGAGGATGGCCCAGGTGCGCCGGCGCAGTCTCCGCCACCTAACCGCGCCGGCCGTCGCCGGGGTGGGGCCGGCGCCGGCCCGGAGGTCCGAGCCAGCTGTCCCCCACCGCGGCGAGGATCTGCTCCGCTTGCTGTCCACGCCGCTGGGAGCATCCAGCCAACGCCATGCGGAAGCGCCCGCCTGGGCGTCCGCTTCCGCGGCCAGTTGCTCGCGCACCGCAGCGACGATGTCGTCGCGCTTGGCTTCCACGCCGGCCGAGGCGTCGAGCCATTGCCACATGTTCAGGTAGTACTCGAGGGAAGGGTTGGGAACGGCGGCATCCAGATGGATGGACAGGACCGGGCGCTCGTAGCCGATGGCCCTTTCGATATCGCGGAGTACGGTGGGGGAAGTGTTGGCCCGGGCGGAGAAGAGGAGGAGCACGAGGTCGGCGGTGCGGATGGCTTCGAGGATCGCGGCGGCCCGATCCGAGTCCTCGCTGATATCCCGCAAAGCCAGCCAGCAGTCGACTCCCTCGGCCTCGAGGAGCGCGCAAAGGCGGGAGGCCGCTTCAGCGTCCTCTGTCGCGTGGCTCACGAAGACCTGGTGCGCCAAGGCCCCCAGCCTCCCCTACGTCGCTCAGCCTCGCCGTGACTCTTCTGATTCTCTCAGACTTCGCTACCTGCCCAGCCGGTAGGTGTCGAAGCCAGCGTCCGCGAATCGTCGCGGTACCTCGCGGATAGCTTGCCGATCCTTTTCTCTTTCCTCTTCCGAAAGCTCCTCCCAGGGCACCATAGACGGGTGGGTGCCCTCAGCATCACTCCTGCTGGGACCAAAGGCGTATCCAGCGGATCGTTTCTGAGACCACCACCGCTCATGCTCCTGTTGAGCCAGCAGTTCAACTTCCTCAAGCGTGAACTCGATTCGGCGAGGGGGATTGTCCTTTGCGGGGGCAAAGCCACAGCCGACAGCCTCTAGGTATGTGGGGAACCAGTCGGCTTGCCGGCGGTTGGTTTCACGGTAGACGTCGGGCAGATCGTCCCAAGCGCGGAGGCGCGGGTCGTCCTGGTCGAGAAGACCCTTGTTCATCGTGATGTAGGCCCCGTGTATCGCCCGCGCGATGTCCTCGCAGTAGCCTCGAAACAGCGTCTCCAAAGCCTGTTCGTAGTAACCGGTCATTTCGCTCGCCCCCAGGTTGCCGGCTCGGTCTGCGGCCTTGAGCAAGTACTCCCGCGCCTGGTCCCACCTCTCTGCCTTGCTGTAGTGGTGGGCAACAAGGGCGTAGTAGTCATCCAGTTGGGCCTCGTGGGAGGATTCGATCTCTTCTGCCACCCGAACGTGGAGCGCGCGTCGCTCCCGGGCGGGCAGGCTTTCGTAGACCGCCTCCCGGATCAGGGCATGGGCGAACGCGAACTCTGGGCGGGGGCTTGCACTCAGGGTCCGGATGACCTCCGCGTCTTCCAGGTGCTGAAGCTGCCGCCTGAGTTCAGCCTTGCCTATCCCGGTGAGGGTCAGAATCTGCGCCTCAGCGAAGCTGTCACCGACCACCGAGGCGAGACGGAGGGTCCGCTTCGACCCCTCTGGCAGGCGGTCTATCCGGGCGATGATCATCGCTTCGAGGGTCTCCGGGAGACTGGAGGCGAGGCGCCCGGTCAGCCGCCATCCGCCATCGCCGTCGGCCTCCATGCGTCCAGTCTCGACGAGGGAGCGCAGGATCTCCTGGATGAAGAAGGGGTTGCCCTCCGCCTGTCTCTCGATCATGGGCTGAAGGCCGGCTGGCAGCCGATGCGACCCCAGGATCTCGGCGACCAGATGGCGGCTCTCATCCTTGCCGAGCGATGCCAGACGAATCTCCTCGTACCGGCCCTCGAGCCGAGCGGCCACCCGTGCGGGATCTAGGAGAGTCCCCTCCGTCTCCGGTCGGGCCACGAGGCAGAGGAGTAGAGGAGCAGTCTGGGCGAGAGGAAAGAGGCGCTCGAGAAGCGCAGCCGAAGAGGCATCGATCCAGTGGCAATCCTCGAAGACCAAGACCAGAGGCTTTTCGGTGCTGAGACCCTGGAAGTAGCGGAAGAGGGCCTCCTGGACGCGCTGGCGGGCCAGGTCCTGGGCCACCGACGTTTGCCAGTCCCCGGCAGCAGCCTCAGGGACAAGACCGAGAAGAGCAGCAATGGGGGTTAGTTGGCGGTCGTGGTCGTCCGGCAACAGCTCACCCACGCGGCAGTCCAGTCGGGCGAAGCGCTCGGCCGGGTCTTCGCCGCCACTGAGGCCGGTGTCTAGTTCCAGAATCTGCTTGATCGGACCGTAACTCAAGTTCTGGCCGATGGAGTCCGCCCGGCCTTCAAGCCAGGCAATATTGCGATGAGCAGCCGCTTTTTGGGCTTCGCGGAGCAGCCGGCTCTTCCCCAGACCGACCTCCCCCAGAACGTAGACCACTCCACCCTCACCCCGGGCAAGCCGCCCGAGAGCATCGCTGAGGACCGCAAGTTCCCGTTTCCGCCCCACCATAGGGCCATGGAGCTGGCCCCTCGCCTGGGCTCGCGAGGCCTGCCCCGCGCCTAGGACCCGGCGGATGCGGACCGCTTCCCTGCGGCCGCGTATCGCGACCGATCCCGCTTCCTCGGTCTCGAAAGCAGAGCCGGCTAGGGCGTAGGTCTGCGGGCCTATGAGGATCTCGTTGGGCGCCGACATGTCCATCAGTCGAGAGGCCACGTTGACGGCATCCCCTACCACCGAGTAGTCATGCCGGGCGGCGCTCCCCACCGAGCCGGCCAGCACGTGGCCGGTGTTGATGCCAATGTGGACAGCCAGCTTCAAGCCCTCCGCCCGGTTGAACTCGGCCAGGCTGCTACGCATGTCCACGGCCGCTCGGATGGCCCGTTCCGGATCGCGCTCGTGGGCCACGGGAGCGCCGAACAGAGCCATGAGAGCGTCCCCCATGAACTTGTCAATGGTGCCCCCATATCGTTCCACACAGGGGACCAGGCAATTGAAGCAGCGATTCAGAAGGTCTTGGACTTCCTCAGGATCGAGGCGTTCGGCTAGGCCGGTGAACCCAGCCAGGTCGGCGAAGACCATGGTCACCAGGCGGCGCTCATCAGCCGGTCGCTGTTGAGGGGAGAGAGGTGCGCTTGAGGGACCTCGGTCTGTCATCACGAGTTCGGTTGTCCTCCGTGCCAGAGCCTCTTCTCGGGCCAATTGTAGGACCGTGCCGGGGTGATGAGCAATGCGCGGCTGGCGCGGCGTCTAAGTGTCGCCACCGTTCCCATGGCAGGCTCGCGCCACGCTACCCGACGGATCAAGGATTCTCCGGCGGTTCAACAAGCCGGCGGGGAACTACAATGGAATCACGTGGTGGCTAATGTGCCGTCCCCGTTTGAGGACGGCGTGGAGACAGTGGGGGTGATGCCAGCATGGGGAAGGCGACGGATCGAGCGACACTCGCCAATATGATCCTGGAAGGGAGGATCGAGCAATACAGGCACATCTTCGTGCGCGTATCCACCGCCGTGCTCTCGGAGGTTCCCCTGTTCAGCAACCTTGGGCACCGTCATCTGGAGCTCATTGCCGGCTCAGTCGGCGACAAGAAGGTCGAGTCGGGCACCGTGCTTGCCCGTCAGGGCCGCTCCACCGACGACTTCTTCATCATTCTCGACGGTACCGCCCGGGTGGAGAGGGACGGTCGCGTTCTGCGCCACCCTGAGGGGAGGTGACTTCTGCGGCGAGATGTCGCTCATCGACGGAGGATCGCGCTCCGCAACGATAGTCACCGAGAGCCCCTGCGTGCTTCTCGTCATCAACGGCCGCTCATTCCGGAAGTTGCTTGATTCTGTCCCCGGCCTCGAAAGGAAGATCCTCATCACCTTGTGTCAGCGTCTGCGCGACGCCGACGCCGCCCTGGCCGCGGTCAACTAGACAAAGGTGGAAGAGCGCGGCCGTCGCGAAGAGGAGAGGCGACCCTAGCCATGCTTTTCAAGCAGGTTGACCTGCTAACCCATCGGCTCAACGCATGACCAGGCAAGACGCGGTCGCGACGGGTCAGGAGAGGACCCGTCCACGGGCCGTGTCAAAGATCCCGCGCGCCTATCGGAGAAAGTAGTCGCCAACCGCATTGGCAACTACTCGCGGGGCCGTTCTCTCGATCCCGAAGTGGTCGAGTGTGGGGAATTCCTCCGTTTCACCGCGAGGAAGTATCGAGGTGACTCGCTGCACTACAAGGTCGACGGCTGAGCTATCGCTGCGCCCGCCATACATGAGAAGAACATCGGCGCTTACTTCTCGGTAGTTCTCGTAGCTGTTGTCAAGCCGGTTGATCTCCCTCCATTCGCGCCCAAGCTGATGAAGGAGATCCAGCATCTGCCGATACTCCGGGTGCCGCATGAAGTTCAGACGAAACAGCAGCTTCATGAGCCAAGCAGGCATCTTCTGAATGCGCCGGGGCGCAACAGCCAAGGCGTACTCGACCAAAGCATCGAGGTTTCTTCCTTCGGCGAGCTTCTTCTCGTAGGTGGCCTATCCGGTCTGCTCGCAGAGACCCGTCAATAGACACGCCCGGCTCGTACACCACCACCTTGGTGAAGGCCCACTATTGCGAGCAACTTCCAGGGCAATCAGTCCAGTCCCCCAGCTGTGGCCAATGAGCAACGATGCGCCGGTATCCTGCTGCACGGCGAGCACGTCCTCGCACTCCTTGACCATGCTGTAGTCATCACCCTGGCAGCCACTCTCGCCTCGCCCACGACGTTCGATTGTGTGAACCGCAAAACGCTCGGCCAGGGCGTGTGCGAAGGCAGCGTAATCGGTAGCCATGGAGAGGACGCCCGGAACCACCAGAACCGATGGCCCAGCTCCCACGGATAGGTAGACGATCCTGGTCCCATCCTTGGACAGCACGGTGTGGGTGGCGCCTATGACGGTACTCGTGTCACTCGTGGCCATAGTCGCTCCTTATTTGGTGGCAATCAGAGCGGACTTGCGGCGCCAGCCACACCCATACTATAGCTTCAGCCGCACGGGGTGATAGCAGGGTTGATATACCAGCACACGGCCTGGGCGGCAAGCTGTGAATCACTGCACTTCGTAGACACGGATGCAGATGTGGCCGGCCTCCTCCCAGGCCAGCCCGACAAAGACCGTCTCGGCAAGCCAGCGGTGAGCCGGCGCGTCGTCGACCTGCCGGCCGACGAGGAGTTGCCCGTTTGAGGGCGGACCTGGCCGTGCCTGGTCTGACGCGAAACGGTGTGCACTTGGCAGACGCGGTTACGGAGCGTACGCCCAGGTGTCGTTCAGGCGTTGACCTGGAGCCTGCGGGGAGAGGGGTCGGACTCCTCCGAACATGATCATCTGGCCGCTGGACGGGTCGTAGGACATTGCGTGGGCTCCGCGCGGTGATGGCGGCGTCCCCGAGGGGCTGAGTTTCTTCCAGGAGTTGGCCATGGGGTCGTAGGCCCAGGTGTCGTTGAAGACTTTGGTGTCTGAGATCAGGCCTCCGAACATCAAGGCGACGCCGGTGGAGGGGTCGTAGGCCATTGACGCGGAGTACCGCGCATAGGGCACCGTTCCGGAAGGGGTGAGGTTGGTCCAAGCGTTGGCGGCAGGGTCATAGGCCCACGTATCGTTTAGCACGCCGTTGGCGCCCCAGCCGCCGAACATGACTAGTTTGTTGATAGAAGGGGCGTAGACCATCGAGTGAGCATAGCGGCCGACGGGATATGGTGCCCGCGGGCGCAGCTTGCTCCACGTGTTCCCCGCGGGGTCGTAGGCCCAGATATCGCCTAGATCGGCGAACACGGCGCCGTCCTCGTCCTGCACGCTTGTCTGGCCGCCAAACATGAACACCCGGCCGCTGGATGGTTCATAGACCAAAGAGTGGCCGGCGCGCACCATGGGCACGGTCCCTGAGGGCTTGAGATCTGTCCACGTGTTGGCGACAGGGTCATAGGCCCAGGTGTCGTTCAGGTCGGTGTTGCCGCTGGCTCCCCCGAACAGCATCAGTCTGCCAATGGATGGAACATAGACCATCGACGTACCCCACCGGGCAGCGGGAAGCGGGTCGGGAGGGTTGAGGTTGGTCCAGGTGTTGGCGACAGGGTCATAGGCCCAGGTGTCGTTCAGGTCGCCACTTGCGCTGTCGGAGGACGAGCCTCCGAACAAGATCAAATGGCCGCTCGAGGGGTCTAAGACTAGCGAGCGGGTGTTGCGCGCGAGGGGTAATGTCCCGGACGGACTCAGCTCGGTCCAGGTATTGCTGTTGTATGTGATGCTAGATTCAATGAGGTCGCGCCACTTGTGGACGCGATGGTCAGGGTGCCTGGAAGATGCCTCGGCTCCTGAATAGCGCGCAGCTGCCCAGATCCCGACCCCGGCAGCCACCGCGATGAGCACCGCCACCGCCGCAGCGATGGCCCAGATCCTCCGGTTCCGCTTCGGTCGGGTGACAGCCTCTGCGAGGGAGCGGTCCTTAGAATCCCCCTCCACCTTCACCGACTTAGCGACGATGCTTTCACTTGCTCCCGTACGGCACCGACGATCTCTCCGCGCTGCTTCTCGACCCCTGCATGAGCGTCGAGCCATTGCCACAGGTTCAGGTAGTACTCCATGGAAGCGTTCGGGACGGCGGCGTCAAGGCGGAGGGAGAGCACCGGGCGGTCATAGGGCTATAGCCCGTTTCATTTCCCCCAGCATGTACGGGGAGGCGTTGGCGTGCCTCGAGAAGATCAGCAAGACCAGTTGGGAGTCCTTGATGGCATCTAGTATCGCAGCCGCGTAGTCGGTGCCCGCTTCTACGTCACGGTTGGCAAGCCAACAGTCGATACCGTCTGCCTCGAGGACCTTGCATACACGGGAGGCGGTATCGAGATCCTCTGTGGCATGGCTCACAAAGACCTGTTGTCAATCGGCGCGCCTCCTATTGCCCCAGGGCCAGCGCTGCCTTCATGAGACGCCCAGAGGACGGGCACCAAGGCTCACGGCACGTAGACCCAGGTGTCATTGAGATCCCCAGCGGCACCGAATCCGCCGAACATGTACACAAGGCCTGTGGAGGAATTGTAGGCCATGACATGCCCTGAACGCGCGGAGGGTAGTCTGCCCGCTGGGGCCAGCAGAGTCCAGGCCTCAGGAGCAGAGTTGTAAGCCGACATGTCGTCAAGAATCCCGCTGCCCCCCTTGTACAGTCCCCCGAACACCAGCGCCCCCTCAGGACCCGAGCTGTAGACCATGGCAGCGGAGGCTCTGGGGGTAGGGTAAGGTCCCTATGGGACTGAGTTCTCGCTCCACGTGTTGATGCCGGGATCTGATGCCCAGATGTCGTTACTCTCCTCGGCGCCTCCAGCCCCTCCCCCGAACATGAGCACGCGCTTGTTCAACGTCTCGTAGACCATCGAATGGAACACTCGAGTGGGCGGCTGAGAACCCTGAGGGCTTTAGCTCACTCCAGGCGTTGGCGTTAGGGGCGTAAAACCAGGTATCACCCAGATCCTGGGCGGCTCCGTGTCTGGACCTCCGAACATGATCATCCGTTGCGCCTCTCAGGGTCGTACACCATCGCCGGGGCCCAGCGCCTGGCCAGGGTGGTTTCTACCCACCAATTCGGTCCAGCTACCTGCCACCGCATCGTAGGCCCAGGTGTCGTTGAGGCAGCCAGACGCGGCGGTTCGCTCAGCACCCCCAAACATGATCATGCGCTGCGTCGAGGGGTCCCAGACGAGCGACAAGCCGGAGCGGGGTGTGGGCAGTCTGCCCGCCGGCTTCAGATCAGTCCAGCGATTGGCTGAAGGGTCGTACGCCCAGGTTTCGTTGAGGCTGTTGTCGCCTCCGTAGCTGCCGCCAAACATGATCATCCGACCGGAGGAAGGATCGAAGGCCATTCCGCCGTGGTGGCGTCCGACCGGCAGTTCGCCCGCCGGGTTCAGATCGAACCACGCGTCGTGGATGTTCGGCAGCAAGCTCGTAGAAGTGGTGGCGGTATCCGTGAGGGTGGCAGTACTCGAACACAAATGCTGCAGCTACGGTGGTCGTAGTACCGAGTGTGCTCGAGGACGCGCTCGCTCCCGAGTGACGCGTGACCGCCCAGGCTCCGACCCCGATGGCGGCGATGAACATGACTGCCGCGACAGCGCCTATCGCCCACGTGATGCGCCGGGCGTCTCGCAACGCTACCGACCCGTTGGCTCGGTCCGGTTGCGCGCGAGTCCGGTGCCGACGGCTCCCCCATGCTCGTCGCCGCATCCGCTGGCCTTGTCCAGTTGCTTCCGCACCGCAGCCACGATCTCCCGGCGCTGCTTGTCAACCCCGCCACGAGCGTCGAGCCACTGCCACAGGTTGAAGGAGTACTCCATCGATGAGCCCGGCAGGCTCTCGTCGATACGGAGAGAGAGCACAGGCCGGTTGTAGGCTACGCCCGCTCTATCTCCCGCAGAACATATTGCGATGCGTTCGCGGACTTAGAGAAGATCAGCACAACGAGTGCAGAGATGTTCGGATGCCGTCGAGGATCGCGGCAGCGTAGTCCGTTCTGGCCTCGACGTCGCGGGGAGCGATCCAACAAGGGATGTCTTCGGCTT
>CAWGGI010000003.1:0-69095 GCA_963822135.1 uncultured Actinomycetota bacterium
CTGAGTGTTATCGGGTAGGGGTAACGGTAGGGGTAAGCGTAGGGGCGGTAACCATCCCCGTCGGCCACGTGATCAAACTGAGAACTCTGGGCAGCCAGCCCGGGTGGGCCGCCAGGAGAGAGACCCGTAGCATACAACCGCCGCCAGCCCGTACCGCAGAGCGACCCCGCGCATCGCGCGGCCACGCGGGGTAAACGAGGTTAGTGCGGAGGCCTCCCGTGTCCGCCCGAACGAACGCTGACCAGGCTCAGGTCCACGGCGGGGGTCCGCTGATCAACTCCTGGTACTCCAGGACCGCCCGCCCCGGGAACAGTCGCTGGCTGGGACATCGGCCCCGACGTTCCGGACGGATTCCCCGCGACCGGCTTCGCGAACCCGCGATCGTCGACGCCGAGGGCATGCGACGCATTGAACAGATGATCGTGGGCCGGAGCTAGGACGGGGGCACGGACCCGAATGGGCGAGATTCGCTATCAGATCGAGGAGTCCCAAGTCGATGTCCTTCCTGTTGGAGATCACCGCTTCTAAAGGAACAAGCACAAGCTCTTCTTCCCCCGGGTCCCGATCATCACGTCCGTGTCGCCAGCAAGCAAAGCCTACTTGGCGAGCGGTCTGGCGACCGGGGCCGCGTTCACGTTAACATTCGATGTTGTGGGTATCTTTGCCTGGGCGGTCGACATGGAATTCAGACGCGCAACAGCAGACGACTATCCGGCCATCTTCCGGCTCCAGACAGCCAACCTGCTTGCCAATCTGGAGCCCGGAGAGCGTGACGGTGGTTTCCTGGCTGCCGGATTCACCGTTCCGCAGATCGATCAGATTGCGAGGGACCTTGGGATCATCGTGGCTGAGGACCGAGGCATTGTGGTGGGTGTGTCTGCAGCCTTCGGCCCGAGTTCGAGCAAGCCCCCCGGCCATGACCGAGATGGTCCGCCGACTGGACCAGGTACGGTTTGGTGGCAGGCTCCTGTGCGAGCATCGGCCGTTGATCTAGGGCCCCGTGGTGATCGACCGGGCGAAGCGCGGCAGTGGTGGATTGCGCGGTCTTTCAGCGACTGCTGCAAGAAATGGTGGGCAGCTCTGATGTGGGCGTCCTTCGGTGGCGGAGAGAATCGCCATTCATGGATGCTCATGTGCGCGGGCTCGGCATGACGGCGATCGGCGATTCGAGTGCGGCGGCCGCCGCTTCTTGATCCTTGCGTTCTCAGTGTCTTCGGGCGAGACGAGCCTGATGTCCCGGTAGGACTCGAACTATGTACGAGGTTCAGGAAACCCCGGCTCGGTCGTCCACCGAGGTTACTGAGATTACCGCGTTCAAAAACACGTCAAATCATCCGATTTCGTCCACTGAGTGTCGCTGAGTATCACCGGGGTAGGGGTCGGTAGGGGTCAGCATAGGGCGGTAGGGTCAACGGTAGGGTCAGCGTGGACTAGGTCGATGGTTCCTGTGAACAGAGGGAGAGAGGCACCCACGTAGCGCTCGCCCGCAAAGTCCCGGCCTCAGTACGTCCGGTTCGCCGGGGTCACGGATGGGTCGAGACCATACAGGTTCGTTCCGGGACAACACCGGTTGGCTTCGCTGCCTAGTGCCTCGATTGCCATCCACCATTTGGCGAATCGATGTGGCTATCCCGTTGGCGTGGACTTGTCCAATTTCGGGCCTAGGGGGTATAGGCCCAGGTGTCGCGCAGAAAGCCATCCGTGCCTGAGTGGCCACCGAACATGATCACCTGGCTGCTGAGAGTATCGTAGACCATGGAGTGTGCGAGTCGGGCGATCGGCAGGGTCCCCTCCGGTTCGAGATCAGTCCATGGTTGGTCGTCGGGTTGTAGGCCCAGGTGTCGTTCGCCCCCTTCTCAACGATGTTGTAGGGGATTGCCGTGGTATCTTCACCGAACATGATCCGCCGGCCGTCTGATGGGTCGTAGACCATGGCCGAGAACATGCGAGGGCGGGAATTTTCCCTTCCGGTTGAGTTAAGTCCAGGTGTTGGTCTCTGGGTCGTAGGTCCAGTGGTCGTTTATAGTTCCGGGGTTGGGACCGGACGCGAGCCATCCACCGAACATGATCAGTCGAGCGCTCGAGGTCACGTAGGCCATGGCCTGGTCGGATCGTCCCGCTGGCAGCGTCCCTGCCGGCTTGAGTTCGGTCCAGGTGTCGGCGACCGGGTCGTGTCCAGGTGTCGTCAAAACAGCGTCGGCGCCGTCAGTCCCAACATGACCAGCCGGCGGCTTGAAGGGTCGTACACCATGGTTGGCCTTTCCGGGCGATTGCGGGCCCTGCCGGGTCAAGCATGGCCCAATATTGGTGGCTGGGCTGTAGACCCAGGTGTCGTTGAAAATACCACCTGGCTCGGCGTTCGAGGGGTAGGACACTCCTCCAAACATGATTATCCGGCGCGTCCCGGATCGTAGGACATCAGTGCTCCCAGCGAGACCGGGCAGGTTCCCGAGGATGGAGATTGGTCCATAATTTTGTCTGGGGTGTAGCCCCAAGGTAGGCCAGAAGGGCACGGCCGAATTTCCACCGAACATAAACAGCCGCCGAGCATCCGGATCTACGCCATGTCCTGCGTAAAGCGCGGAGAGGGGACCCTTTCCCTCCGGGCTAAGGTCGGTCCAGGTGTTTTCGCTGCATCGCGTGAGCACCCAAATCGGCGCTCACGACCACGACCACGACGATCAACACGCCGCACATCTGATCCACAGCGTCCTGTGGCGCCATCTATGCGGCTCGGCAGCACCGCAAGCGGGGTGGGTTCCTCCTCTCGACAGGTCCGGCATCCGCCAAGTGGTTCGACCCGGAGTTTGTGACTACCCGGAAACGGAACTTAGCTGTCGCCGAACCGTAGCGATGATCTCCCCACGCTAGCCCTCGACCCCCGCTTCGCATCAGCCATTGCCACAGATTCAGGTAGTACTCGATTGAGGGGTTCGGGAGGGCATCATCGGTGTGGATCGAGAGCACTGGCCTCTCGTAGGCCACCGCCCGCTCGATCTCGCGTAGCACGTAGGGGGAAGTGTTGGCGGACGCGGAAAAGATGAGCAGCACAAGGTCTGAGACACGGATCGCTTCGAGAGTCGCAGCCGCATAGTCCGTCTCTGTTTTCAGGTCCCGGGGAGCCATCCAGCAGCCGATGCCGTCCGCTTCAAGGAGGGCACAGACACCGGAGGCCGTATCGAGATCCTCTGTCGCGTAGCTCACGAAGACCTGGTGTGCCAAGGAAAACTCCAGTTCCGCCTAGCCGTATGCTTTATTTAGGGAGTGTAGCCCCAGGTGTCGCTCAGGCAACTGCCAAGGCTTTCCGAACTCCAGCCGCCGAACATGATCAGCCGACCGTTCGCTGGGTCGTAGGCCATCGGGGTTAGGCTACGTAGAGAGGGGACCGGAGCGTCCGGGCTGAGATCGGCCCACGCGTTTGCCCGGGGATCGTAGCCCCAGGTGCTATCGTTTGTCTGGCCTCCGAGCGTGATCATCAGGCCGGTCGAAGGGTCATAGACGAGGCCCTCAGAATCGGGCGGCGGCGGGGTCCCTGAAGGGCTGAGTTCCGTCCAGGTGTTCGCTACCGGGTCGTAGGCCCAGGTATCGTTGAACTGGGTAGGCGCGGTGGAATTGCCGAAATACTCGCTTCCACCGAACATGATCACCCGATGGCTACTCGGATCGTATGCCATGCGAGGGAAAATGCGGGCATAGGGCAGCGGCCCAGACGGGTTGACGTCAGTCCAGGCATTTGCCGCCGGGTCGTAGGCCCAGGTGTCGTTGAGGTAGACGGCGCTGGCGTCTTCACCGACGCTGCCCGTTCGTCCTCCAAACATGATAATCCGCCCGGAAGGCGGGTCATAGACCATTTCGTGGCCGCCGCGCTCAGCGGGAAGTGGCCCGGCTGGCTTCATCTCGCTCCAGGCGTTGGCGGTGGAATCGTAGGCCCAGGTGTCGTTAAGACGAACGTCAGCGCTTCTGCCGCCGAACATGATCACTCGATCGGTCTTGGGGTCGTAGGCCATCGCGGGCACGAAGCGGGCAGAGGGTAGCGCGCCCGAGGGTTTCAGGTCGGTCCACGTGTTGGCGGCTGGATCGTAGGCCCAGGTGTCGTTGAGGTAGGCCGCGCTGGCGTCGGCCAGCCCTCCGAACATGACCAGCAGGCCACTAGAGGAGTCGAGCTCCATGTCGTGGCCGTAACGCGCCCGGGGCAAAGGCCCGGAGGGACTGAGTTCCGCCCAGGTGTTGTGGCTTCCCGTCACGCTCGACGACGAGTCCGCGTCGTGTCCCGCGAGGCCGAAGCCGAGTCCCAGACCCACCGCCACGACCACGAGAACCGAGGCGAGAGCAACCCACCACTTCCTGCGGCCACCTCGAAATAGCCTCGCCGCCCCCTTGCGAGCCCCGGGTTTCGGTCGCGCGACGGCTCCTGGAGCGGCAATGGCACCCCGCACGGCAGCAATGATCTCGGCGTTCTTCTGCTCGATCCCGGCGGTAGCATCGAGCTTCTGCCACAGATTGACGTAGTACTCGATGGATGGGCTCGGAAGGCGTCGTCTACGCGAAGGGAAGCACCGGCCTGCCATAGTTGACTGCTCGCTCGATCTCGCGAAGAACATAGGGGGAGGCGTTCGCGTGCTCGGAGAAGATGAGAAGCACGAGGTCCGATGTACGAATCGCCTCCAGAATGGCGGCGGCGTAGTCCGTCCCCGCTTCTACATCGCGGGGCGCGATCCAGCAGCGGATCTCTTCTCCTTCAAGCGCGGCGCAAACCTGGAGGGCTGTGTCCCTATCCTCCGTGGCGTGGCTCAAGAAGACTTGGTGCGCCAAGGCATCTCCCAACCGCCCATCCGCCGACGCTCAAAGCCATGAGACACCACCAAATGATGCAAGTCAAGGTGCCGCAGGAACGGAGTCCGGACAGAGAACCGCCATATCTTGCGGCACGGCCCTGTCGCGTGTTAGGTTGCAGTCGGTCCGATTCCCGAAACGCATGCGACGATCGGTGAGGTGGCCATGGCTCCCGAGTTCTCCCGCAGCGAGACGAGCACGCCCCTCTTCATAGCCGTCACCGGACACCGGACGCTCGCGGCCGAACACGAGGAAAGAGTCACCGCAGAGGTCAGACGGGCACTCAGCCAGATCCAGGCGCTCGTACCCCACACCAATATCCGCATCGTTTCCGGTCTGGCTGAAGGTGCGGATACGATCGTCACGCAGGTCGGTCTCGACCTGGGAATGGAGGTCGAAGCTGTCGTAGCTGCCTCCATCGAGCGCTACCGGTCTCGGCTCACCGTCGCGGCACGACATGACTTCGACACCTTCTTGCGCCTCCCGGGGGTAGCCATCACGGAAGTCCCCGAGGGAGATGACTCCTCAGAGAGCCCACATGGCGAAGGGTCAGCTCCCTATGTCGCGATAGGGCGGTACCTCGCCAGTAGGGCAAACCTTCTCTTCGTCCTTTGGGACGGCACCCTGACCGGTCTGGCCGGCGGTACAGCCGATGTTCTCCTGGGTTTCCTGGGAGCCGGTGAGGGCGTCTCTCCAGGACCCGAATTGCAGTTCCTAAGTGGAGATGAGACGACGGCATTCGGTCCCGAATTCGCGCTATGGTTCCCCGTCCCCCGGACCGAGGATGAGGCCGGGTTGATCAAAGAGGAGAGCCCGGTCTACCTGAGCGGTGTGGGCGCACGAGCGCTTGCCCGTCATACGTCCATGCCAGTAGCACTCAAGCAGCAGCTCGAGGAGCTAGAGCGCTACAACCTGTCTGACGACTACGGGGCGGGAGTTCCGAACGGCACTCCCGAGACGGAAGCTCTCCTTACCGGCACCCCCAGAGCTGCCGAAGACGACCGCCGCATTCTCGCGACAATCGAGCGTGAGCTGAAGAAGGCGGATCGGCTGGCCCTGAAGAACCAAAGGCGGTCGGATCGATTGTTCCTCGCTTTCGGTGTCATGGCCGCCCTGACCGGCGCGCTCTTCCTGGCTCACGCGGCACTGCACCATGTCAGCGGATACCTTATCGCCTACCTGGTACTGCTCCTCGGGGGGATCTATCTTCTCCGCCTGTCACGGCGCATGCGCTGGTTTCGGCAACATCTGCTGTATAGGACGCTGGCTGAGGTGCTACGGACCAGGCTCTATCTCGCCGGGGCCGGGATCAGCGATTCTCCCCTCTATTCTGATCTTCTTGAGCTTTCCGGGGTGACCCGCTACCCAGGATATGGACTGGTTTCGTTGGTCTCAAAGAGCGTTGAACCCACCTTCCCAGGCGGAGGTTCTGAGTCTTGGGACCCCGACGATCCTCGCTTTGCTGCCGTCGAGCGAAGGTGGGTCGACGGGCAGATCGGCTATTTCAAGACCAAGATCGCCCGCCTCCTTCGCACGCTCCGCCGCTTCGGATGGGTCAAGATCGGACTGGTGGTGGTCACCGTCATCGGGCTTCTCTCCCTTATCTTCTTCGGGAACGACCTCGCTTCGGTGGATCTGGGGGGAGGGGTGGTCGCCAAAGCCGTGGTCATATTCTTCGTCGCCCTCCTGCCCTACCTCGTGGGAGTGTGGGGCCTCTACGAGTCCAAGCAGGCCGCACCGGAACTCCTGTGGCTGTACCGCGACCAGGCCGACTCCTTCAGTCGGGCGCAAACTGCGCTCCGGTCCGCGACTACCGCGGAGGACAAGCGCGACATCTTGATCGAACTCGGTCGCAGGTCGACGATGCAGAACCTGCTGTGGGTGGTGCATCGCTATCACCGCGAGCACCAACCTCCCAGCTAGGACCGGCAGTAGCCCGACGATGCTCGACGCGAGACGCTGACCTCCGTGGCTCACCAAGTCTTCCTGAGCTATGCCACCGAAGATGCAGATAGCGCCAGGCTTCTCTGCCGCATCCTCGAGGCAGAGGAGGGGATCCGCTGCTGGATCGCCCCCCGTGACGTCGAGGCCGGGACCGACTACGCCGCCGCCATCCTCGACGCCATCAAGAACACCGAGTTGGTCCTTCTGCTCTTCTCCACCGCGACCAATGCCTCTCCATACGTGCTAAGGGAGATCGAGAGGGCCGTCGCCTACGAACGCCCCGTGATCTCCGTACGCCTGGATGCCGCTTCCCCCAACGCGTCCCTCGAGTACTACCTGAACATGCTGCAGTGGCTGGATGCTCCGCGGGGAATCGAGAGCAAGCGTCGAGAGATAGTGGCGGCGGTGCGCGCGCGGCTCGACAACACAGAGAACCAGCGAGAGGGCGTCCGGGTTCTTCCAGCCCAGCTTTCTGGCGCTGCCGGATCGCCGTCTTCCGCGAACTCCCGGTCGGCGTCGTCCCACGTCTCCGGAGCGGTCGAGGGCGAGCGGAAGCTCGTCACGGTACTTGCGACAGAAATATGCGACTTCGCCGATCTGAGCCGGGAGCTCGATCCCGAGACGCTGCACCACTTGGTCAACGCCTGCTTCGATCGCCTGGCCCTCTCCATCGAGCGCCACGGCGGGACCATCGACAGGTCATCTCAGGGAGGACTCCTCGCCTTGTTCGGCATCCCTCAGGCGCATGAGAACGACGCCGAGCGGGCGCTACACGCCGCGCTGGAGATGAATACCGCTCTCGGCTCGTTCAACAAGAGACGGCCGGTGCCGGTCGCTGTCCGCTTCGGTGTGAGCACCGGACTCGTCTATGCGTCCGGGCCGGAAGCGGACAAACGCCACGATCACTCCGTCATCGGCGACGCGGTCAATGCGGCCGTAGGCCTCTGTCGCGCGGCGACCCCCGGCGAGATACTGGTCGGGCCTGAGACCTACCGGCAGGTGGAATACCGCTTCTCATGGCATGCGACCGGTGGGGTCGCGGGCAAGCGCAGGCCGGCACCCCTGCCCTCGCGCCGGCTGCTCGGGGCGCTCTCCGGCGGCGACCGCTCCGGCAGGGGCCTTGACTCGCCACTGGTCGGGCGCGAAAAGGAGCTGTCAGCTCTTGCCCAATGTCTCACAAGGTTGCGCCAGGGTGGGGGCGGCGTCGCCCTCATTACCGGCGATGCCGGCCTCGGCAAATCCCGGCTGATAGCGGAGGCCCGTGACCGGGCCGAGCGCGATGGAGTCGCCTGGCTTCAGGGCCACGCGCTTTCCTTCGGCCGGACGATCAGCTACTGGCCCTTGATTGAGATCATCCAGGAGGACGCGGGAATCGACAGCGACGACCCCGAGAGCGAGCGCTGGGCCAAACTGGCCTCTCGGACGGGGTCACTCTTCGGAGAGGAAAGGGACGAGATCCTTCCCTACCTGGGAACGCTACTGAGTCTCGCCCTCCCCGACGAACTGGCCCAGAAGGTACGCTATTTCGACGGCGAAGCAATGGGTCGTCATGTCTACCGAGCCGTCCGTCTGCACTTCTCCCGTCTGGCGCAGCGACGGGCCACAGTCGTGGTCTTTGAGGACCTCCATTGGCTCGACGGGTCCACGGCCTCGATCCTGGAACACCTTCTGCCGCTTGCTGGTGAGGTCCCTATTCTCTTCTGCTTGGCGACCAGGCCGGAGCAGGAAGGGACCTCCGCTCGAATCCGCGAACTCCTGCACAGCGAGCACCAGTCCCGATTGACGGAGATCACCTTGAGGGCGCTCTCTGCTGAGGAGAGTGTCACTTTGGTGCGCAATCTGGCTCATGTGGATGAGCTTTCGCCGCGCCTGAAAGACACGATCCTTGGCAAGGCGGAAGGCAACCCGTTCTTCGTCGAAGAGGTCGTCCGCAGCCTCATCGATCTTGGGGGACTGGCGCAGGATGACGAGGGCCGGTGGCGCCTGACCGAGCACGCTGCTCGGATCACCATCCCGGATACCCTGCACGGCCTCATCATGGCACGTATAGATTGTCTGGATGACGACCTCAAGCACACCCTTCGCCTTGCCTCGGTCGTCGGGCGCACCTTCTTTCACCGGGTGCTGGTCCAGATAGCGGAACACAATCCGCAACTCGACGGGTCTCTGGCCGCGCTCGAAGGCCGCGAGCTGATCCGGGAGAAATCCCGCGAGCCGGAACTCGAGTACATGTTCAAGCACGCGCTCGTACAGGAGGCGACCTACGAGAGCATCCCGCTCGCGCGCCGAAAGGACCTGCATGGACATGTCGCTGCCGCTGTCGAAGCCCTCTTCGCCGAGAGACCGGAGGAGGTCTACAGTCTCATCGCCTATCACTACTCGAAAGCGGAGGACTGGGAGAAGGCGCAGTACTATCTCTTCAAGGCCGGAGACCAGGCAGGACGGATCGCTGCCGACACCGAAGCGCTCGCACATTATGAGGATGCCCTGGACGCATATGCCCGCGCGTTCGGCGACCGCTGGGATCAGGTCGAGCGCGCGGGACTCGAGCGCAAGATAGGAGAGGCGCAGTATCGGCGGGGCGACATTCACAGAAGCGAAGAGCGACTTCAACGGGGCCTCCGCATCCTGGGCAGGCCTTGCCCGGAAACGCCCTCAGCTGTTCGGCGTGCCATCGTGATCGAGATCATCAAGCAGTTCGGGCATCGACTATCGCCACGGCACGGGCGGAGAACGCTAACGCCGGAAGCGGCGAGAAACCTGAATGAGCGCTGCATCATCTACGACCTGCTCTCGACCGCTCAGATGTTCACGGACCCGGCCGCGAGCATGCTGACCATAGTCAGGATGTTGAACGAAGCAGAGTCGGGATCGGTGGGCTGGGCAGCAGCGCAGGGAGAGGCACTCGTTGCCCTCATGTTCGGCGTGGCAGGGAACCGGTTTCTGGGCCACTACTATCTCGGCTGCGCGCGGCAGACCGTGAAAGAGGGAGGCTGGCCCCGGCAGGCCGGCTGGACCGATTTTGTCGACGGGTGCGCCGCAATATGGGTCGAGGGGGATTTCGATGCCACGCTCGCCCACCTGCGACGAGGGGCGGAACAGTTCGAACGGGTGGGAGACATACGCACCTCATTCGGGATGATGAGAGGCATGGCAGTCCACGTACCCGCGGAGCGGGGTCGGTTCGAGGAAGCTCGGAGGGTGGCAGAGGAGATGGAAGTCGCCGGCCGCGACTCGGGAGACCGGCTCACGGAGGTGTATGGGCAGGCTTGGCAGGCCGAACTCACATACCTCACCGGAGACATCGTCGCCGGTGAAGCCGGCATGCGCCAGACGGCCGGAGAGATCCTGAATGCGGGGGACAACCGGATCGGAGTCAAAGTATCTGCCAGACTCGCCCGGTGCTTGCTCGATCAGGGGAGGTTGGAAGAGGCCCAGACGATACTGGCGGACCTCCGGGAGCGGGTGCGGAAATACTACATCGCGGGAGGCAACGCCAGCATGGTCTTCACCGGCTGGGCGGCCGCCGCGCTCGCGGCAGTCGAACAGGCCGACGGCGCCGGCCGGCAGGCCGCGCTCAAAGAGGCCGACAGGGCGTGCGCGGCCGCCCTGAAACGGGGCAATATGGACACCACATCTCTCGTGCCTGCGTACAGGCACCGGGGGACCTATGAGTGGCTCCGCGGCAACGCGCGCAAGGCCGACGAATGGTGGAACAAGAGTCTGCGGCACGCGGAGCGGCTGGGCGCCCGCTACGAGGGGACGTTGACCATACTCGAGCAGGGGACGCGCCGGAAAGACCGCGAACTACTCGAGAAGGCCGAAGAGGAATTCGCGGAGATGGGAGTCCGTTCGTTCCAGGCAAAGGCCCGTGAGCACCTTGACGGTCTCGCGGCGTTCTCGGACGCCGATACAGGTGCCGTCCGGAAATAGCTGTCCAGTCTCCACCACCGGCAACAACAAGTGCGACGGATAGTGTGACCCAGCCGTACCGGATGCCGGCGGCCAGAGAGAAGCCGGGTATGCGGCAGCAACGAGGAAGCGCCATCCGAGCGGCCAGGGCTCGGCTTTCACCCGCTGGCAGCACTGCAGGGCCATCACATGCCCCCGGTAGGACTCGAACCTACGCACGAGGTTTAGGAAACCCCCATCCGGCTGTCCATGGCGTATCACTGAGTATCACTGAATGCTATCGGGGTAGGGGTAGCGGTAGGGGCAAAGCCGATGCGGTAGGGGTAGGCGGAGGGCCAACGGTGGACCAGAGAGGGAGGAGGGGGAGTCCTCCCCTAGGCACGCACCCGCGCGTTCGCGGCGTTCACCGGCGAGCGGCAAGAAAGGGCCGCCCCGAGGGACGGCCCCTGACTCTCATGCGGCTACCCGGGCGGTTATTTGTGAATCACAATCGAACCGCCACCTAGTACTGTCGTTAGAGCGGCGTCGTCCGCGGCGTCGATCTGATTGTCATAGACGATCGCCTCATTGTCTTTGTCCCAGATCTTGATCCGGAACTTGTCCTGTCCGCCGCCTCCGTTCACCTGGCCGTCGACGGCGGTCAGCATGAAGCCATAGCTGCCGGCGCCGTTGATCGTGCCCGATCCCTTGTACTGAGCGCGGGCTCCGGCGATCACGAGCCAGTCGTAGCTGGTGCTCTTGAAGTGCAGACCACCGGCCTGGAACTGGAACTGGGTGTTGCCGGAGGGTACCGTCGCCCCTTTCTGATACCGCGATACGAAGCCGAACGAGGCCGTTCCGGTGAGGGCGGGATCGGACGCCAGAGCACCGGCGGGAGACACGATCCAGCCGCCGCCGGTGACGAAGCCACCCGTCGGGTCGTAGACCACCACGTAGCGGTAGCTCTCGGCATCCTCGGCTCCCGCCTTGTCGGACACTCGGAGCGTGACCTCGTAGACGCCGGCCGCGGTATAGGTGTGCTTCCCTGTCACCACACCTCCGCTGATCTCGCCGGCTGTGGTGCTCTGCCCGCTCTGATCCCACTGCCAGGTGGCCTCGTGCGTGGTGTCCCAGGAATCCGCGTCGGTGAAGCCGGCCGTCACTTGGAGCTCCGTGCCGACTGGAAGGAGGGAGGGCGCAGCCGTGATGCCCTCCGCCGAGATCACCGGGGCGGAGTTGGGGACCGCAAGGTGGAACTCGGAGAAGGACTCCACCCAGACCGTGATGAGGTTGTTGTCGGTGTCCACCTCGACGTCGGTGACTTCGGTCCAGACCCCGTCGTGGAAGTGCATGATGGTCAGGCTGCTCTCCGCCACTCCTTCCGGCACGTCTCCATCGCTGTACGGGAAGGTCAGGTGGACCCCACCAACGAACTGCAGACCCACCGGCTGGACGTCCCAGGCCGTGCCGGCGAGATGGAAATCAGCCGCGGGAACCTGCGTACCGGTGGCGGGCACCGGACTGACGGTGACGGAGCCGGCCTGCTCGACGGCGTCGAAGACCAGTTCTACCCCGCCCGTTTCCAGGCTCACGTCACTTCCCGTCCCCACCCAGCCCACATCAGCGGTGGTGCCTTGATCTAGCGCCGCGGCGCTCACCTGTACGGACGGCGGGCTGAGGGCGGTCCCGATCTCCGCCCGGAGGGTGTAGTAGTAGGTCACCCCACTGGTGAGGCCGGTGTCGACGTAATTGCTGATCTTGCCTATGTTCAGGTTGTAGGTCGGAGCAGCCCCGGGCGAGGTGCTCCGGTAGAGGTGATAGGTGGCGGCGGGATAGCTGGGCGTCCACGACAGGTCGAGCGCCTGACCGTTGTCGCCGGGGTGATCCTGCACCACCAGACCGGTCGGCCCCCAGTATTCGTAGGCTCCCATGTCGAAGCCGCCGCCCAGCGGTCGGATCCCGCCGTCCAGTTCGAACTCCGGCGCGCCCTCCGCGGTGCCGGCATCGACGGCCGGGGAGGCTCCCGTCAGGTGAAGATCGCCGGCTCCCGCGTTCACGAACTGGGGCGATACGCTCAGCACGCCTGTTCCCGGATATCCACCTGCGACGATGCTGTAGCTCACCTGCGGGGCGGGGCAGGAGTCATCGGTCCTGATCTCCAGGGGGCCGTTGCCCCAGAGGATGGAGTTCTTGACGGTGGTGGCTCCGCCGAGCGCATTGTGAATGGCCGAGCCGATCGTCTGCCCATAGGAGGACCCACCCGAGTTGCCGTAGAAGGTGGCGTGGAGCAGTTCCACGTGGCCGGACAGGCCGTTGAATATGCCGCCCCCTCCGGCTGTGGCCACATTTCCCCTGAATACCGCGTTTGTGATGAGCGCAGTGGCGCCTTCGTTGCTGAGACCCGCGCCTATGGTGGCGTAGTTGCCGGCGAAGACCACGTTCGTAAGCACGGTCGGGGCGGTCGCCGACGTCTGCTTGTTCAACATGCCACCGCCGTACCCGGCATAGTTGCCGGTCAAGACCACATTTCGTAGCGTGAGCGGGCTGTTGAGGTTGTAGACACCCGCTCCTCCTCCGTTGGTCCCGCCGCTACCGCCCGTGATGGTGAAGCCTTCCAGGGTGGCCGGGGCGGAAAGACCGATGGCGCGGACAACCGTGTAGCTGTCGTCGTTGACGTTGCCGACCAACCCGATATCGCCGCTCAGGATCGTCTTGTAGACCATCCAGTCACGGGAGTCGCTCTCGTTCCCCGCGAACCCGCCGTAGAGAGTGACCCCTGCCTTGAGCGCGAACGACGCGTTGCGGTCGTTGGTCTTTGTAGGTTTGTAGGTGCCTGCCGCCACCCAGATGTCCTCTCCAGGCTCGGCCCATGACAGCGCGGTCTGCAGGTCGGTGAACGCGTCCTCCCAACTGTCGCCTCGGTTGGCGCCGTTCGTGGCGGAGTCGTCGACGAGGTAGAAGCCATCAACCGGAGGGATGCGGGTGACGGTGATCGTGAAGCTGCTGCTGGCGGTGTTACCCGCCGGATCGCTCGCCGTGCACGTCACTGTGGTGGTCCCCACAGGAAACGTGCTGCCGCTCTGCGGGACGCACTTTACCGGGACGGCCCCGTAAGCCGCGTCTTGCGCCGAGGCATCCCAGGTGACCACGGCCCCGTCCGCGCTCGTGGCCTCCACAGTGACGTCGCCGGGTGTAGTGATGACGGGCGCGATGATGTCCGGCTGGATATCCAGCCAAGCGCGTCTCGAATTCACATAAACGTGGCTGCCCGAGGAGGTATCGTCCCAGACCGCCCGGTAGAAGCGGTAATCCATGTCCTGCGACGCGTGCGGGATCGTCAACGTCGTGGACAGCATCCCGAACCCAGAACCCGCATCTTCGAAGGTGGTGGATACGACCTCTTGAGATCCGGAGACGACCCTCACCCAGGTGTAGCCGTTGTCATCCGACCTCTCCCAGTACTGGCCGCATGCTGCGGACCCGTAGCGGGCCGCGCTCAATTGCACAGCCCCGGTTTCAGGGACCGCCGTATAGAAGGCGGGGTCGTGGCCGGCCGTACCCGGCTGACCCGGGATACCCGACAACTGGGCCACGTTGGCGTACTGCACCTGTACCTGCAGTTCGGCGCAGTACGTGTTCCCCCAGGCATTATGAAGGATCACGCCCTCTTGCGGAGGACGAAGCTCCACTTTCAGATAGAGGCGCCCGTTAAGATCTGCCCAGGTCCATGGCTCTAACGTGGCGGGGTTCTTGGGCCAATAATCCGTCTCCCAGGTGAAGTCGTTCTTGAGGAAATACTCCTGCTGCCAGTTGGAGGCTCCCCGGTCTGGCTGTATCAGAGTGAATCTCGCCTCCGCGTTGCGAGTGAAGACCAGACAGTTCGGGTCATCCTTCTTGGAGGCATAAGCCAGTATCTTCAAACCAGTTATGGTCTGCCAGCTGTACGTCGAGGGGGGCTGCGCAAGCCTGTACACGTTGCCGATGAATGCGGTGCTCGTCTCGTTGGGATCGTGGAGGCTGCCTCTCAAGAGCTCGGTATCCGAGTCCCAATCGGTGATGACAGAGATGGCATCGCCATCCAGGGACACCAGGTCGTCCTTTTCGCACAAATCGGGCAGGAGGGTGATGGTGCTCGGCCACGCCGGTGGAGCGGGGACCGCGCCGGCCCTAACGGTGCCGGCAAGGCCCATAAAGAGCGCGACCGCCAGACAGAGCGCGAAACCGGCGAACACCACGGCTCTTCTGGGAATGCCCGTCCGTTCGCTTGGGTTCGTACCTTTCGTGCCCATCCTTCCTCCCTTCGCCCTCGGAGCATCCGAGCCAATGACCCGACACGCAGCAGTTCGAGCAAGGGGAGCGGCCAGAGTACCTTTGCCGGTAACCCTGCCGCCCCACTGATATTCGGGCCTAGCTTTGTTCCCCATCCAACCGGAAGATGGGGCTGGTTTACCAGGTGACTGCCACTGACCGGTCGCCGCTCGCCGAGTTCCGCACTGACCTTGATAGACCAAAGGTATAAAGAATCTACTATCCGTCTAACGAACGAGCAAGCTCTCGGATACTTCAGATGACAGGAGTGCGAAGAAAACCCGCGGTTTCCGGAACAGCCGGGCACAAACCGGTCGTCCACCGAGTACTACCGAGTATCACTGACTATCGCCGGAGTAGGGGTAGCGTAGGGGTGGTAGGGGCAATAACCATCCCCGTCGGCCACGTGATCGAACTGAGAGCTCTGGGCAGCCAGCCCGGGTGGGCCGCCAGGAGAGAGACCCGTAGCATACAACCGCCGCCAGCCCGTACCGCAGAGCGACCCCGCGCATCGCCCGGCCACGCGAACCAAACGAGGTTAGTGCGGAGACCTCCCGTGTCCGCCCGAACGAACGCTGACCCGGCTCAGGTCCACGGCGGGGGTCCCCTGATCGACTCCTACCTTAGGATCGCCCGCCCCGGGAACAGTCGCTGGCTGGGACATCGGCCCCGACGTTCCGGACGGATTCCCCGCGACCGGCTTCGCGAACCCGCGATCGTCGACGCCGAGGGCTTGCGACGCATTGAACTCTACTTGGCGAGCAGCCTGGCGACCGGGGCCGCGTTCACGTTAACATTCGATGTTGTGGGGATCTTTGCCTGGGCGGTCGACATGGAATTCAGACGCGCGACAGCAGACGACTATCCGGCCATCTTCCGGCTCCAGACAGCCAACCTGCTTGCCAATCTGGAGCCCGGAGAGCGTGACGGTGGCTTCCTGGCTGCCGGATTCACCGTTCCGCAGATCGATCAGATTGCGAGGGACCTTGGGATCATCGTGGCTGAGGACCGAGGCATTGTGGTGGGGTGTGTCTGTAGCCTTCGGCCCGAGTTCGAGCATAGCCCCCCGGCCATGACGGAGATGGTCCGCCGACTGGATCAGGTACGGTTCGGCGGCAGGCTCCTGTGCGAGCAACGGCTGTTCGTCTACGGCCCCGTGGTCATCGACCGGGCGAAGCGCGGCAGTGGTGGACTGCGCGGTCTTTACCAGAGACTGCTGCAAGAAATGGCGGGCAGCTTTGACGTGGGCGTCGCTTTGGTGGCGGAGGATAACCGCCATTCGGTGGATGCTCATGTGCGCGGGCTGGGCATGACAGCGGTCGGCGGATTCGAGTGCGGCGGCCGCCGCTTCTTGATCCTTGCGTTCTCAGTGTCTTCGGGCGAAACGAGCCTAGTGCCCCCGGTAGGACTCGAACCTACGCACGAGGTTTAGGAAACCCCGGTCCGGCCGTCCATGGCGTATTACTGAGTATCACCGCGTTCAAAAACAGCCCGAAATCTTCGTATTTCGTCCACTGCGTATCACTGAGTATTACCGGGGTAGGGGTAACGGTAGGGGTAAGCGAGGCGGCGGTAGGGGCAACGGTAGGGCAAGTAGCGGCCGTGAGGGAGGGGGAGGGGGGCTCACCCCATAACGCTCGCCCGCGCGCCCGAGCACACGGGCAGCCACGTGCCGCAAACGAGCCGGCCGGTTCGCTTGTGACCCGCGAGGAAGCCGCTACGACTACCGCAGTTCCCCGATCAGATCGATAGCGTCAATGCCGATGGTATACCCGGGTCGAGGAACTGCTCTTGGTCCCCGCCCTGGTGATGACCAGGTGTGATTGCCGGGGGTGAGGAACCCCTCGATAGACCGTCTTCTGGTAGCGGCGGCGGGGAGTAGAGACTCACCGTCTTGGCCACTCCGTCCAAGGTCACGGTATGTTGCCGAAGTTAGGGGCGGTCTTGGCGAGGAGGCTGATAGCTGGGGCCGGTGAAGTTGATGGTCACATTGGCCCCGGCGGTGTTGGTGTATTTGTAGGTGCCCCCGAGGCCGAGGAGGTGTTGCCGACGGTCCAGGAGGTGAGAGGCCGGGCTCCAGAGGAAGAGGGACTGGGCCAGGTCGCGTTCTCCTCGATGCGGGTGGAGGAGCACACCAGAGTGCCCGCTATTTCGATGGCGTCGATGGTGAGATACCGGCCGGTGGCGCTCGACGGGGCTCCGCACGATCTTCACCGTGTGGTAGCCGTCGGGAAGAGTACCGCGTGGTCCACACGTTCTGCTGGTAGCCCGCCGAGGCTAGCCGTAGAGGTCCACGGTGGCCGCCTTAGTGGCCGATCCGTCCACGTAGATATCGGCGATGCGCCGGTGGTGCCTTTCATGGTGATCCAGTCAAGCCGGGTGCCTTTGAAGACGATGACCACGTAGGCGCCGGCGGTGCTCGAGCGCATGTAGCTGCCGCTAAGGCCGAGGCGCTCGTGTAGCTGGCCCAGGTGCCGCACCAGGTGGTGCCGGTGGTGATCGCGGTGGTGGTCTTCTTCACGTCTAGGCGGGTGGTGGGCGGGGCCACCGCGTAGGTGAAGGTGGAGGAGGCGTGCCGGCGCTCGTGGTCACTTGGACCGGGACGGTGCCTTCCGCGTGCGCCGGGGCGGTCACCGTGATCTTGGTGGAGGAGTACAAGGTAGTGGGGCACAGAGGCGCCGTCGAAGGTGACGGAGGAGACGTCGGTGAAGCCGGTGCCGTTGATGGTCACCGACGGTGCCGCCCAGGGTGGAGCCGGAGGCGGGGCGAGAGCAGGTGATGGCGGGTGGAGCCGCTTGGATGTTCCCCCAGATGTCGACGGCGTCAAGGACGAGGTACTCGGTGGACAGGCTGGCCGAGTTCCGCACCAGGTCCATGTGGTGGGTGCCGTCGGAGGAAGGGTGTCGCTCGTCCACAGAGGTCACCTGGTATTGCGCCGGGGAGGCGTAGAGGTCGAGGGTGGCCTTCTTCGCATCGTCGAGGTACACGTCGACGATGCCCGGGGTGCTGCCCTTCATGCCGATCCAGGCGATCTTGGTGCCGGTGAACCAGACGGTGGCCGTGGCGCCGGCGGTGCTCGAGCGGCCGTAGCTGCGCTGGTAGGCTGGAGGTGCTCGCGTAGTCGGTCCAGGTGCCGGTCTTGACGATGTTCTCGTTGGTCTGGTCGTAGCGGGTGGGGAGGAGCCGCCAGTAGGTGAAGTCGTCACGCACGGTGCCGCGACCGGTGGCCCGCGTGGCCGCGGTCACTGAACCCGGACGGTCCCCTACGGCATGAGCCGGCGCCACAGCCGTGATCTTAGTGGAGGAATCGACCGTGAAGCTGAGTGGCGGTTGACGCCGCCGAAGGTGACGGCCGGAGCGCCGGTCACGGCGAAGAAGTTGGTGCCGTTGATGATCACCGTAGGTACCGCCGGCCGATCGAGCCCGAGGCGCGGGAGAAAGACTCGGCGACGGTGGGAGCGCCGGAATCGTGCCGTAGATATAATCGTTGGCATCGCTATCCCAGCTCGAGCCGGTCGAGGCTGAAGACCTGCACGCGAACGGTCGCCGGAGTACGCGGCGGCGCGACCGCGGTTATCTGCGTCGGCGAGTCCACGATGTAACTGGTGGCGTTGACCCCGTCAAACGTCACCCTACCGGGTCCCGATGACGCCGTAGAAGTACGCGCCGGAGATCACCACACTGTTGCCTCCGCTCGTGGGGCCCATCGACGGATCAAGACCGGTGATGGTCGCAGGCGGATAGAGGTGGTGCCCACGACATCGACGGCATCGAAGTCGATGTACTTGCCGGCCGTGTTGGTCGTACGGACGGGCTGGATCCAGACTTCGTGCACGCCCCAGGGCAGGGCCACCCGGTCGAATACACGTTCACCTGGTACTTGGCGCTCGCCGCCGACGAGGTTGACCGTTGCGACATAGTCTCCGTCGATAAACACATCGGCCACGCCTGTGGTGGTCCCGGTCATGGCGATCCAATCGAGGCGCTCGCCAGTGAAGTAGACCGCGGCCCAGGAGGCGGTCGCACTCGCCCGCTTGTAGCTGCCCAGATAGGCTGAAGTCGGTGCTATAGCTCGGCCCAGCCGGCGGAATACTCCATGTGAGCGTCGAGATCGTTGTAGCGGATGGGCGCGACGTAGGTGTAATCATCGTCTACGCTGTCCGCGGTCGTCCCGCCCTTCGAGCGGTTATCTGGACCCGGACGTTCCCGGCCGCATGAGCCGGAGTGGTGAGCGTCAATTGCGTGGGCGAGTCGATGTCGTAGGACATTGCAGCGGCGTCCGCTCCGAAGATGATGTCTCCAGCTGAGCGGGACTGCCGGTGAAGTGCGTGCCCGATGACTACGACTTTGGAGCTCGCCCGCCGTCGAACCCACGACGGGAGTCATGCCGGTGATCGTTGGGACCCCTGTGGAGAGCGCCAGGAAGGTGAAGTCGTCCGCCGGGAGTATCGTTGCTACGCCCGACCGGAGCCTGGACCTATCACGCGCGTGAGCGCGCTGCATAGTGAGGCGGAGTCACGGCTGTTATCTGCGTGTCGGAATCCACATGGTAACCGGCGGCATTGTCGCCGTCGAATGTGACGCCTGTAGGCAACCCCGAGACCGAGAGGAAGTTCTGGCCGGTGATCACGACCGTCGTCCCGCCCGCCGTCGAACCGCTGTGGGGACTGATACTGCTTATGACCGGGGGCGGCGCCTGTCCGTAGATCCAGGCCGGCGCCGGCCGCCTCGCCGGCGCCCAGCGTCCGCGTCACCCGTATGGGGTTGTTGTAGACGGCCATGACGCCGAACCCGTCCACGTCCCCGAGCCCGAGAAAGTGGCCGAACTCATGAAGAGCGGCGGACTGGACGTCATAGACGTCGGATAGGTGCCAGTCGTTGCCCATCACCCCAGTTGTAGATGTCGTTGAAGCAGATGTCGTACTCGGTGATGGTGGACGCGGAGATCTGCGGCAAGGAGGTAGTGAACACTCCCGAGTTTCCAAGGCTGGCCCAGAAGATGTCGTTGTGGCCATCCTTGACCAGGCCCGTGGTAGTGGTTGTCCCGCCGTCAATGGAGGCGAATGGCGAGGCGGCATTCCACGTGGCGGCCGCCGCGTCGATGAGCGCCCGCCCGTCAAACTGCGTGCGTTGAGTTCGGATTCACGGAACGTCGCCGAAGAGCCGGCCCAGCGCGCGCCCTGATACGAAGAGCTAATGCCGAACACTACGTTCTGCGTGTGAGTAAACACGCCACGGCTATTCGTCACACCCACTCTCCCCACGACCGGGCCATCCGGGCCTCCCATCGAACTCGCCGGCACTTCCGCCACGACCGAGGTGTCACTCCAGGAGACGACCGGCGCTGAAAGGCGGGCCCCGTTCAGCGTGTAGACATAAGCCTGTCCCAGGGTCCCTTGGGCCGCACCGAATCCTGTGCCGGTGATCGTTATGGTGCTGTGCATGCCGGCAGAGACGGTGGACGGGGAGACTGAAGTGATCACGGGGATAAGCATGCTCGTGTTGAGGGAAACGTTGTCGATGTACGCGCCTTCGTAGTCGACCCCAAGGTTCACGTCGTCACTCGTGAACTGGAACCCTATCCACACGCTCGTTTGCCCGGTTACGTTGAGGCTGGTGCCCGCGACAGAGGTGAGGTCGATGACCATGTGCTGCCACCCAGCGCTGTAGCCCGAGTACTCCTCACCGGTGAAGTTGACCCCGTCGGTGGACACCAGGCAGCCCACGCCGTCAGATGCCAACTTGCTGCCCAGCCACGAATCGAACTCCAGGGTGCCCATATTGCTGTTGGCCAGGTTGAAAGGACCGGCGTAGATGAAGCCGTCTATGTAGTTGGGGTAGATGCCGGGCGCAGGAGAAGGCGCTACCGATGCAGTACGCGGACTTAGTCCCGGCCGTGGCGCGATACGACGTGACACCCCAGGTAGGGGAACCCTGTATGGTCCACGATCCCAGGCCGGACTTGAAGCCGTCCGAGAAGACGGTCCCGGTTAGCGCCAGTGCCGGAACCTGCGAAGCCGATCGGTTTGCGGGCGCCGGCAGCTCGAACGTGGTGCGCTCGGCCTTGAGACTCTCGCTGCGTACGGACGACTTCACCGGCTTCTGTTCCTGCCCGAGAGCCTTGGCTACGGTCGTTTCGGTGAGAAGGAGAGACTGCCCCAACTCCAGGACGAGGCCGTTGGCTATCGAGAGCTTCCCTTGATAGCCGCCGATGACTCCCCCTTGGCGATCGAGGAACAGCAGGCTGGTCTCCCCGACCGTGAACACGGGCATGCCCGGCACCGGGGCCTTGATACCGTTGACCTCCCCACCGAGTGTTGTCACCGATACCCTCTGACCCACGGATCCTTTCAGGACCTTCAGCACGCAGCGCTCACCCGCGTTTGCGGATACGAGCCTGAGGTGGCTCCCCGGCCCAAAGTGACCAGTTCCCCCGTGACGGTCGAGATCTCGGCGACGACAATGGTCGTGGCTCTTTGAGCCAACTGCTCCAGCGTGAGCTTCTCGAGGGTGGTGGCTTCGGCCGGTTGGACAAAGGCGGCCAGAGCGACGGCCGCAAGCACCAGCGCCGTGACGACTACCAGAGCGAGCCTACGCCGGCACCGATCTCCGTCAACGTCCATGACCTACCTCCGTCCGCATCGAGACATGGTGCCAGCGACTCTAACGCGGCCAGGCGGGGGACACAAGCGGCCGGCCCCGCGCATCGGCCCGGGCAGGGGTAAGCGTTGAGGCGGTGAGGGTAACGGTGGATTCAAGCGGCGAACCATCAAGTGCCCCCGGTAGGACTCGAACCTACGCACGAGGTTTAGGAAACCTCTGCTCTATCCCCTGAGCTACGGGGGCACGTGCCGCCTCGAACGGCCACCGCGACTGTGCGGTGGGGTACGCTTCCTGGGCCATGGCCGAGGCGCACCGCGGCCGGCAGATTCTACCACCCCTCTCCAGCAGCCCCGGTGTCGGGCTACCGCCCTGCTTGGTCAGCCCACCTCGTCGATCCAAGCTTCCGCGCGCCATCGCCTTGGAACGCGGCGCCCGCTCGCACTCGCGTCGCTCTACCGTGCGCCGATCTCCATTGTCCAACTTCCGTTGGATCTCGCGTGCGCAAACGACGGGTAGCCTGCAGTCGCTCGTTTGCTCGAGGTGACTCTGCAGCCGCACGCTGGTGCTAAGATGGAGGGAGTTGACAGCAATGCATGCAATGCTTGCAGATTCAGGAGGCATCGTGGCCACTCTCACCATCCGCGGCCTCGACGACGACCTCAAGAGGCGCCTAAGGCTGGAGGCGGCTCGGCAGGGGTACTCGATGGAGGAAGCCGCCCGCCAGATCCTGCGGCGGGCTCTCACGCCCCACGGGCATGAGAACGGTGGCCTCGGCAGCAGGGTGAACGGCTATTTCGTCGAGGTCGACGCCTTCGACCTCGAGCTCCCGGAGCGCTCGCTTCCCCGACCCGCACCCGATCTTTCCGACGGCCGAGCGTGATCCTTCTCGACACCAACGTCCTCTCCGAGCTCATGCGGCGCGAGCCCGACCCGGTAGCCATGGCATGGATCGACGCCCAGCCTGAGCACCAGCTCTGCATCTCCACCATCACCCGGGCCGAAATCGAACTGGGGATCGCCCTGCTGCCCGAAGGACGGCGCAAGCAGGGACTTGAGACGGGAGCTGGACGCATGTTCGCGGAGTTCTCCGGTCGCTGTCTGGCCCTCGACGAGAGAGCCGCTGTGCAATACGGCCAACTGGTGGCGGCCCGCATCCGCATCGGCCGTCCTATCAGCGTGGAGGATGCTCAGATCGCGGCCATTGCCCTGGCGGGCGGACTCGTGCTCGCCACCCGCAACGTCGGCGACTTCGCGGATATCGATCGCCTCTCGCTCGTCGATCCCTTCGCGGGCGGAAGCACCTAGCGCGTGATTCGCGCTCGGCCCGGGATTCACGCCCTGGCCCTACAGGTTCCGTCCCTCCGCGCCGACTTGTATACTGGCCATCGGCCCAGAGTCCCCATTCGAAGCGAGGCCCCCCGTGGAGTTCATGGACATCGTCAAGCACCGCAATGCCGTCCGGCAGTACGAACCCAAAGCCGTCCCCGAGGAGACCATACGCGAACTGCTCGAGATGGTCCGCTACTCGGTCTCGGCCATCAATCTGCAGCCTTGGAAGATCAAGGTGGTCTCCGACCAGGCCACCAAGGAGAAGTTGCTCCCCGTCAGTTTCAACCAGCCCCAGATCACGGGCTGTTCCCACCTGTTTGTGCTGTGCGCCGACACCGACTATCCCGCCCTCATCGCCAAGCTCGACGCCGCTATCGCTGCGACCGGCGCCCCTGACGAGATGCGCGCCTTCGTCATCGGTATGGCCACCGATGTCGCCGGCCGCATGACCGCCGAGCAGCAGCTTCAGTGGTCAAAGGAGCAGGTCTACATCGCCCTGGGCAACGCGCTCAACGGGGCCTATTCCCTGGGCTTGGGAGCCTGCCCCATGACCGCGTTCGATCCGGCAGAGTACTCCCGCATCCTGGGCCTGCCAGAGACCGTGGTCCCCACCGTACTCGTCTCTGTCGGCTATCCGGCCGGTGATCCGCCGGCGGGCAAGCTCCGCTACCCGATCGAAGACATCCTGGTCTAGTCGCGGCAGCCGCCACAGTGGACGCGATCTTCAACAGCATCTACGCCCGAGCCTGCATGGGCGCGGGATTGTCGGCGCTCAGCGGTGTGCGCGCCTTCCTCCCCGTTGCGTTTCTGGCTCTCTACTCGCGCCTCGAGTTTGCCAGCGCACCGGTACTCGAAGGTACCCCTTTCGACTTCCTGGAAGAGACCTGGGTCATCGCTCTGCTCTTCGCGCTCGCCATCATCGAGTTGGCCACCGACAAGATGCCCGCGCTGGGACCCACTCATCGGGCGATCATGCGGCCCATCAAGATAGCCATGGGCGGTCTGGTGTTCGCCGCGGCCATGGCCCCCGACGGCTGGATCGCCATGACGGTCTGCGGCATCCTGGGCCTGGCGATAGCAGGGCTGGCCGAACACGCGGCGTTCTCACTGCGGCCGGAGAGCCAGATCGATACGGCGCCGTTCATCCTTCTCAGCGTCTACGCCGACCTGCTCGTGCTCATCGGGACTCTGCTGTTCGTCTTGGTGCCGCTGATCGGCGCGCTGTTCGCGTGCTTCATGTTCCTCTTCGTCTACCGGCTCCAGCAACGGGGCAAGCGCAAACACAAGGGTCTGCGCATCCTCAAGGGATAGGGGTCCGCGTCGAGATGGACGCACCATCGCAGCCGCTCGCGGGCGGAGGCTCGCTGGGATCCCCGCCGCCCGTCAGGGTCCGGGTCTTTGTGGACGGCCGGGTGCAGGGAGTCGGATTCCGCCAGAGCGCGATGCGGGAAGCCACGAGGCTCAGGCTGCAGGGCTGGGTGCGCAACCTACCCGACGGCCGCGTGGAGGCCGTCTATGAGGGACCGCGTGACATCGTAGAGGAGATGGTGGCCTGGAGTCGCGGCGGCCCGGCCTGGGCCGTTGTCACCGAGATCTCCGTCTACGATGAAGAGCCGAAAGGGGAGCGGGGCTTCAGCGTCCGCTGACGCTGAAGCCCCGCTCCGTAAAGGCGCCGCCGGCTCAGGCCGGCGGCGGACCGGCGTCCCTCACAAGATTCTCGCTCCGGCTGGCGAACGTCCTTTCTCGGCGAGTCGCGCGTTGCGGTACGAGCATCTTCGCGTAGTACCGAGCGTGCCAGCCCAGGTGGAAGAACGAGATGAAGCACATGACGATGCCTGTCTCGACATGCCAGAAGAGCAAGGAAGAGGGTAACAGCCACGGCGGGTTGCGCGAGATTCCGATCGCAAGTATGAGGCCGAAGATCCCCGTGATGAGGAAGGTGGCCATCAAGAGGACATTCCAGATCTTGCGGTGAGTGGTGACCCGCATGCGTCGAGTACGGTAGAGCAGGAAGCTGGCCCCATAGATCAGCAGAAAGACGACGGCTACAGGGCTCACGTTGTACTGGGGTGCCTGGGCGGTCATGCTGAGGGGCACACCGTCGATGATGACGGAGGCGTCACCGTCCGCAACAGCCTCGGAGCCATCCCCGGACCCTGAGTCCGTTGGTGGATCACCGCCGGGACCGGAGAGGCTGGCGGCAGAGAGGGCCGCCCCGATCCCGGCCTCCTGATCGGAGCCGGTCGCGGGGTCGAGAGCCGTGAGGGACGAGGTGGAGGGAAGGGCTACTGTCGTCGAGGTGACCGGGCCCTGAGTGGTAGCGGTCGTCGTCGATGCCTTAACCGTGGTCGTCGTGGTCGGCTTCGGCGCGGGTCTCGTCGTCGTGGTCGCCGGCCTCCTCGTCGTCGTGGTCGCGGGTTTCTGCGTCGTTGTGGTCGCGGGTTTCTGCGTCGTTGTGGTCGTCTTTGGAGCCCCACAGTGGCAGCCGGGCTTGTACGTATAGTCCCTATAGGCGGTCGCGGGGTCGGGCTCGGAAAGAAAGAAAAGGGCAAGGGCAAGCCCGCACACGGCCACCACCGGGAGTGTTGCGATCAACGCCTTTCTTCCGCGCATGGTCATGCTCCTCTCTTCAGATGAAGTTTGATGAAGTGCGCCAGACTTGAGGCGCGAGATCTGTAACGGCGAGAGGGGGCCCGAGGGCCCCTATTCCTTCCAGCCGGCCGCTATACCCAGCGGCCGGTGCTAGGTATGGCGAGGGTTCTCAGTCCTCTCCATGCTCCCAGAAGCTTCCTGCGTCACCTGAGTCTGGACCCACGTGTTCGTCGTTGTCGGTCTCGCCGGCAGCGGCAGAGGTGGATGCGTTGTGGTCGTCCGGATCATCCTGCTCGAAGGCCCCGTCGTTCGCGGCGTCGGAGTCATCCGCAGGGTCATCTGCGGTGGCGTCGTCGACGTCGTTGGCGTCGTTGGCGTCGTCAGCACCGTTAGTGTCGAGGTCGTCGTCGTTCTCGATGGCCGCGTCGTCAGAATCGTGCGCGCCGTCCTGGCCGTCCGCGTTCTCCAGATCGTCCGCCTCGTCCTGCTCGGTGCCGTCGATGAGCGCATCCTCGCCCTCTTCGAAGTCGTCCTGGCCGGTCGCGTCAAGTGTGGTATCGCTCGACCCCGGCTGGGTCACCTCCGGCGGGCTATCGGAATTCGTGGCCTGGTGGTATGCCAACCCACCGGCGACGGCGACGCCTCCAAAGGCAAACAGCAGGACGGCGATGGGGATCACGAGCTTGACGCCCAACCATCTCGGCAGTCTGCGGGCCATCAGATCTCTCCTTTCGTCTCCCAGCCCCCGCGTCCGTTGCGCGGACATCGAGTTGTCGCCAATCCGCGCGACCATGGGTCGGTCGGTATCGGCGAGTTGCTGGGCGGCGGCGAATATGGCGGACAGGTGACCGGCTTGGCAGTGGTCTATCGACGGTTCGGGATAGGTCGCGTCGAAGTCCGCGAGGAAGCCGACGAGCTTGGGGGCCTCTTCGGCGGCCGGGATCCGACCCCTGAGGAGGCACTCCACGTCCCTGTCGTTCATTTCGCCTGTCTCGTTCATGTCGAAGGAGGAATCGCTCGAAATGCTCACGAGGATACGGCCTCCTCGGGGAACGCCCGGCGGATGGCTTCGAGACCACGGACCTGTAGGGCCTTCACGCCCCCCGGGGTATTCCCCAATACCTGCGCGGTCTCGGCGATGGAGAGCTCAGCGATGATCCGGAGGAACAACACATCGCGCTGGGACGGGGTCAGACGGGACAGTACCGCCCATACGCGCTGCTCGCTCAGACGCCTGAGAACGTCGTGGACGATCTCATCAGGGCCCGTCGAGGCGAGAGGCTGGCCGGCCGTCAGGCGCGGGTCGTCGCGGCACAGGACTTCCCTGCGCCTCCCCTGGCGCCGCCATTCATCGACCAGTCGTCTCCGCGCGATGGTGAAGACCCAGGCACGGAACTGCCCTTCACTGCCGGAAAAGCCGGGCAGGTCACGGACCACCTGGAGAAATACCTCGCCCAGGAGATCCTCGGCGTTTTCGGTGGAGTAGGCCCGGAAGTACCGGAGTATGCTGGGCGCCAGGTCGCGGTAGAGCATTGTCCAGGCCCACTCCGCACCCGTACGCGCGGCAACGAGAACTGATGGGAATTCTAGGCCGAGGCTCACCTCGCTCCCTTCTCACTCAATTCCATGAAGATGGTATCGGCCAGAGGCACGCCGACGCTGAGGAACGAGCGCCCGACAGAGGCCTCTACCGCTGACCAGGCAGATGTGCCGGCCCGCCTACGGGCGATCGGCGCACCCAACATCCGCAGGCTGCCTGGGCAAGTCGCCTCGACAAATCGCCATCCCGCGCGACCGCGATCGCCCAGTCGCACGGAACGTAGGCAGCGCCGCCACACCCGGGGCATCTGCATGTGCAGAAGGCGCCCACGTTCTCAAGGGCCCGACCATCCGGGCCGTTCGTCACTTTGCCCTTCTTTTCCATGTCAATAGAACAATCGTTCGAGACGTCGGATAGGATACGGGCGCACGGAGATCGTGCATGACTAAGACATGAAAGGAGCGGGGCTTCAGCGTCCGCTGACGCTGAAGCCCCGCTCCGCAAAGGCGCCGCCGGTTCAGGCCGGCGGCAGCCCCAACCCTGTCTGGTTAGTAGTTGACCGGTCGTTCCGCCAAGGTCACGGTGACGGTCTGCTCCGCGCCGTTCCGGTCGACCACGAGCTCGACCTTGTCGCCGGGCCTCATGTCACGGATGAGCGCAGCCAGGCCGGCGGAGTCGGCGATCTCCTCGCCGTTCACCTTCACGATGATGTCGCCCTGCTGTAGGCCCGCCGCGGCGGCCGGACTGCTGGGGGCCACTTCCGCTATCAGCAGACCGGAGGAGCGGGAAAGCCCGTACTGCTGCTGCAGATCCGGAGTGACGGGCTGTGTCCCCACACCCATGTACGCGTGGCTGGCTTTGCCCGTGGCGATGATCTGGTCGGCCACGGAGGTGGCGGTCGTCGAGGGGATGGCGAAGCCGATGTTCACCGCGCCGGTCTGACCCGGGGGCAGGTAGGCAACGTTGATGCCGATGACTTCGCCCTTGGCATTCGCCAGCGCGCCGCCCGAGTTACCGGGGCTGATGGGAGCGTCGGTCTGGATGAGATTGGTGTAGGCGATGCCCACTCCTTCGATGGAGCGTCCGAGCCCGGATACGATTCCCAGGGTCACTGAGTTCTCGTAGCCGAGGGGGCTCCCGATGGCCACCGCATATTCCCCCACCTCGGGGGCTCCGGCCACGAACTTGGCTGCCGGAAGCTTGCCGGTGGGCTGCACCTTGATCACAGCCAGGTCGGTGAGGGGATCGCGGCCCACCACAGTAGCCGGAAGGATCTCTCCGGTCGGAAACGTGACCTCTATGTTCGCCATCACGTTACCCGACTCGTCGCTGACCACGTGGTTGTTGGTGATGATCATGCCGTCGGCGTTATAGATCACGCCGGAGCCTTCGCCGCCGACCTGCTGGTTGCCGAACGGACCGTCCGAAGTCCCGGTCACCTTGATGTTGACCACGCTCGGGCCCAGGATGCGCGCCACGTCCAGCGCCGGGCTCGGTTCGCCCTCGGATGCCGGCGGCAAGGTGGACGTACTGGTAACCGCCGTGGTCACCCCGGTCGTCCCAGCAGCGGTGGTAGCTGTCGGTTGCGCGGTTGTCTCGCTGCTGCCGCCGAGCGTCCCGCCGCAGGCTCCTAGGAGGAGTCCGAACGCGACCACCACCACGAGAGCGACCGCTGCCAGAGCGACCACCCGCGGCATGCGACGCGAGGAGAAGTGTGTGATTCGTTCCAATCTAGATCCTCCCATTAGAATCCCTCCCCGGAAAGACAATTGCTGAGAAGTTGCGGCGGCGGATGATACCCGTGGGGGCATAAGGAATCCGTAAGAGCCTTCTGCTGTCTCCCCCGGCGTTTACGATGGCCTTATTCGTGCCGTCCTAAACTCCCACTACCGGGGCACGGGGTATTATCGCGCAGACGGAGCGCGATCGGGGCGCCATCACGAGGGATGATCATGCGGGTCTTGCTAGTAGAGGACGAAGAACGACTGGCCACCACCATCGCCCGCGGCCTGCGCCACGAGGGGATGGCGGTCGACGTGGTCCTCGACGGGCAAGCGGCCCTGGACAAGGCGGCGCTCAACAGCTACGACGTCATCGTGCTCGATCGCAACCTTCCCAAAGTCCATGGCGACGACGTCTGCCGCGAACTCGTCGCCCGGGAGTACACGGCACGCATCCTCATGCTCACCGCGGCCGGCTCGATCAAAGACCGGGTCACCGGGCTGGACCTGGGAGCCGACGACTATCTCCCCAAGCCATTCGCCCTGTCTGAGCTGGTCGCTCGCATCCGGGCACTCGGCCGTCGGGCCGTGTCTGCGGTGCCACCTGTGCTTGCCGCGGGCGACCTCACCCTCGATCCGGCCAAGCATGTGGCCCAACGCTCCGGGCGTGATCTCAACCTCACCAAGAAGGAGTTCGGGGTGCTGGAGGTGCTGCTGTCCGCCGAAGGGCGAGTGGTGAGTGCCGAGGAACTCCTCGAAAAAGCATGGGACGAGAATGCCGATCCTTTCACCAATGTGGTGCGGGTCACCATCATGACTCTCAGGCGCAAGCTCGGTGACCCGCCGCTGATAGAGACGGTCGCCGGGGTAGGCTACAAGATATGAACGCGCCCGCGAGCGGACCCCGGCGCGGGCTCACCATCCGGCTCAAACTGACGCTCTGGTACGGGTGTCTCTTCTTGCTGGGCGGGGTGATCCTCATCGCCGCCAACTACTTCATGGTGCGGGACAGCCTGTCCATCGCTCCCGAGAAGGCGCGCGCAGCCGTTGCCGAGCAGTTCGGGCTCAACCCCAAGATCCTGGAGTTCATCGGTGGTCCAGGGCCCCGCGGGGAGATGGAGCGATATATCACTATCGAAGGTATCCCTCTTCCGCGCCTGCTGGACGAGGCGCAGCGGGAGCTGAAGGAGGAGGCTCTCCGACAACTCTGGACCAGGTCGCTCATCGCGCTCGCCATAATGGCGGTGATCGTGTTCGCGCTGGCCTGGTTGCTTGCAGGGAGGATGCTACGACCGCTGCACGCCATCACCAGCGCCGCCCGGAGATTGTCGGGGTCGACCCTGCACGAGCGCATCAACCTGCGCGGACCGCGCGATGAGTTGAAAGAGCTGGCCGACACCTTCGACAGCATGCTGGGCCGCCTCGATACGGCCTTCACGGCCCAGAAGGAGTTCGTCGCCAACGCCTCGCACGAGCTCCGCACACCGCTCACCATCATCCGCACCGAGGTCGACGTGGCCCTGAGCGACCCGGATGTCTCGCCCGAAGAGCTGCAGGAGATGGGGACCGCCATCACCGACGCGGTGGATCGCAGCGAAGGCCTCATCGACGGGCTGCTCGTCCTGGCTACCGCCGACGGCTCGCCCACTCTCTCCGACCTCGACCTGGCCGAGGTCGCCGCCGATCAGGTGCATCTCTCCTCGAGCGACGCCGACGCCTTGGGGCTGCGGCTCGAGCTCGACCTGCAGCCGGCATGGGTCAAAGGCGAACCGGCCCTGATCGAGCGCATGGTGGGTAACCTGGTGGAGAACGCCATCCGCCACAACCTGCCCGATGGCTGGTTCAGCGTCAAGACGAGGATCGCGAACGGCAGCGCGGTACTCACGGTGGCCAACAGCGGCGCCATCATGCCGCCGGAGGAGTTGGAGAAGCTGTTCGAGCGCTTCTACCGCCCCGACCGATCTCGCAGCCGCAAGACCGGGGGATTCGGACTGGGACTGTCCATCGTCAAGTCGGTGGTCACCGCACACGGTGGCACCGTCCAACTCGCCGGCCTCGCCCAGGGCGGACTGGAAGTCACCGTCACTCTGCCCGCGGGCACGCCTGCCGCGGCCGCTCCGCTCTAGGCCACGCTCACCACGATCACGAACAGCCCCAGCGCGAGCGTGTAGATCGCGAAGGGCCTGAGCCGGTGCTCCTTGAGGTAGCGCATCATGAACCGCACGGCCAGGAAGCCTGATATCCCGGCGGCGACGAACCCTAACACGTAGGCGAGTCCCCCGGTTCCGGCCATACCGCGTGGCGATGTCACCCAGGCTGAACAAGAAGGCTCCGAGGATCGCCGGGATACTCAGCAAGAAAGCGAAACGGGCCGCTGTCTGCCGATCGAATCCCAGAAAGACACCGGCAGCGATGGTCGACCCCGACCGGCTGATGCCGGGGGCGATGGCGAGCGCCTGATAGCAGCCGACGAGAAGGGCGTCCAGGGGCGCCATCTTCCCGGCGGGGGCCGCCTCCCGCCCGATACGCGCGGCTCGAGCAGTGACGAGGTCCGCCCCCCACAGGAGGGCGCTGGTCACCAGAAGGAAGATCCCCACCGCGGTGGTGCTGGCGAACAGGTCTTCGAAGAACCCGGATAGAGCGCCCCCGATGATCGCCGCCGGGATCGAGCCGATCACCAGCCAGGCGAGAAGACGCCGCCAGTGCTTGACCTCCTGCCGCTCCATACGCCGCGGAGCGATCACCGAGATCACCATCTTCTTGACGTCGGCGAAGAAATAACCCACCACGGCGATCAAGGTGGCAAGGTGCAGAAGCACGTCGAAAGCGACAGTGGGAGCGGGGATACCGAAGAATTCGGGAACGAGCACCAGATGGGCCGAGCTGGAGACGGGGAGGAACTCAGTCACTCCCTGCACCACACCGAGTATCAGAGCTTCGAGGACCGTCAAGTCCTGGCCGTCACCTTTCGCCACCGCCGTACCGACGCGGCGGCATGACATCTAGAACAGCAGCGACTCCCGCCGGGACAGGGCGCGACCGCCGAGGTACAGCGCTCCCACCGCTACCGCGGCCTTCAGCAGATCGCCAAGAATGAACGGGACCAGTCCCACAGCCAGCGCCCGTTCCAGACCGATACCCCCGACGAACGAGAGCCAGGGCACGCCGAGCGCGTAGATGGCCGCGCTGGCCGCGAGCGCCCCGGCGGCCAGGATACTCAGCCGCCTCAGCGCCGAACCCCTACCGGACCCGCGGCCGGTCAGTCGCGCCGTGCCGCTGAGGCGCGCGGGGCTGCCCGGTCGCGCAATGCCGCCCACGCGCGGCGCGCCGCTGAGCCGCGCCGCCCAGCCCATCAAGAACACTGCCGGAAGGAACCCCACGAGGTAGCCACCGGTAGGACCGGCGAGCACCAGCATCCCGCCCAGGCCGTTATGGAAGACCGGCGCTCCGAGGGCGCCGAGCGCAAGGTAGCCCGTTACGGCGGATACCCCGAGGACCGGCCCCAGAGCACCGCCGATGAGCAGCACCGCAAGGGTCTGCATGGTCAGCGGCACCGGATAGAAGGGGACCGACAGCCAGGCCGAGGCCGCCAGGATGCCGATGCCGGCGAGGACCAAGCCGGCCTTCTGCGCCGTCGCGGAGCGGAGCACTTCTGCCCGCGCCAGATCTGCTTTCATGGCTCCGTCCTTCCCGAGTTGGTCCGCCGCCGCAGTCTAGCCAGGGCAGGCCTCCGCTGTCAAATCGGCGCCGGCATCCGCGGCGTGGCGACCGCATCGCGGCGGCGCGGCGATGCACCCATCGCGGCGGCACTCGCGGCGCAGCGGCGCGCAGCATGGCGCGTCCGCCACCTCGGAGGTGCGACCGAACTCACATCATGACGCTGACGTCGCCCGCGAAGATCTCTATAACGGCGCCGTCCTTGCCGCGAAGCAGCAACTGCCCCTCTGCGCCGATCCCAGCCGCCTCGCCCGTCGCCACCTGCTCCAGCCGGTCCATCCCCGTCCGCACCTCCACCCGCCGGCCCCGAAGGACATCGCGTCGCTGCCATTCGGTCAGAAGATCAGAGACCGCACCGGGCCGCGGCAGGTCGTTCCACCAGTAGGTGAGCCGGGCGAGTAGCGCTGCGAGAAGGGGCGCCCGCGGAGTCGCCCGGCCCAGGTGCTCCCTAAGGGATACCGGCCGTGGCCGTCCCTGCCACTCGGCAGCCAGGTCCGTCTTGAGGGCCTCCACCATGCGCGAGGGCTCGCTGTTCACGTTCAGGCCGACGCCGGCTATCGCCCAGCGGATACGCGTGGGATCCATCGACGCCTCCAGAAGGATGCCGCACACCTTCCTGGTATCCAGCAGCACGTCATTGGGCCACTTGAGACCAACGCCTGGCGCCCGGACGCCATGTCCTTCGAGCACTTCGGCGACGGCGACGCAGGCGGCGAGCGACAGCAGGTGACCCTGCGCGGGAAGAAGAGACGGTCGTATCAACACAGAGAAGGTGAGGTCGCGTCCGGCCTCGCTCACCCAGGTCCTTCCCAGCCGTCCGCGGCCACCGGTCTGCGCGTCGGTCGCGATGGTGGTCCCCGACATCCCGGTGGTCCGTGACATCCCGCTGGTCCCCGCCATCCCGGCGTTGCCCGACTCCGCGATCTCCTTGAGGAGCGCGTTTGTCGACACACAATCGGGGAGATACTCGTAGTGAAGTCCGGCCACCCAGGGCGCGGTGGACTCCGCCAGGCCCAGGAGCAGCGGCATCACCCGGTCGGCAGTGATGGGGTCTTCCGCGAGCGGCTCTGGGTTCTCGCTCATCGGCGGAGACACGGATCGACAAGGCGGGTCTGGGATCGCGCGTGCTGCGAGCGAGGAATGGTGGCAGCGGCGGCGAAAAGGAGGAAAATCGGAAGTCATCGGCCGGCAGGAAACCTTTTCGAAGTAAACCCCATCTGGTATTTTGTGCCGTCCCCCTATTTCAGGAGAACGACAGTTCGTGAACGAGCAGACCATCAGTAAGAAGCGTCGCACAGGGACCGTCGGGTTCTGGATATTGATCTCAGTGGGAGCGCTCATCGCCGTATGCGTGCTCGCCATCCTCGTCGACTCGGCCCTCTACTATAACAAGGTCCACACCGGCGTCAGCGTATCCGGCATCGACCTTGGGGGCCAGAGCAAGGAAGAGGCTGCGGCCTCCCTCACCGAGCTCGTGGACAAGGCGCAGAGCAGCCCCATCACCCTCACGGCGGGTCAGAAGACGTGGACACTCATGCCCGACGACGCCGGCACTGCTATGGATGTGGAGGGCGCTGTCCAAGCGGCCATGGCCGTCACCCGGGAGAGCAACTTCTTCACCGACATCGGTACCCGGTTCAAGCTGTTCTTCAGCGAGCGCGATCTGCCGCTCAGCGGCAGCGTCGATAACGCGAAGCTCGACGCCTACATCGCCGGAGTGGCCAAACAGCTCGACATCCAGCCGGTCAACGCCGGGCTGGCCATCGAGGGCAGTCAGATCCGCGTGATCGAAGGCCTCGACGGACGGGCCGTCGAGAGAGCCAAGCTGGCGGAGGACCTTACGGCATTGTTGGTCACCCTCCATAGCACCTCGGTGGAGGTCCCCATCGCGGTGGTCGAACCGGAGGTCAAGGCCGAGGACAACCGGGCCGCGCAGGAGCAGGCTGAGACCATGATCGGCAACCCGATCACTCTCACCGACGGCGACAAGAAGTGGACCATCACCCCCGACCAGATCGCCACCTACATGGGGTTCCGCTCGGAGAACAAGAACGGCGTCTCCACGTTGGTGCCCTTCATGTCCACCGACAAGATGCAGGCTTTCCTCGAGACCGTCGCCCCCGAAGTGGTGAAGGAGCCCAAGAACGCCTCCTTCGACAGCGACGGAAGCAAGGCGTGGGTCGTGGAGGGGGTCAACGGCGAGGAGCTCGACCCAGTGGCCACCGCCGAGGCGATCACCGAGGCCTCTCTCGAGCCCACCGAGCGGACGGTGGAGGTAGTGGTCAAGACCACGGAGCCCGACCTCACGACGGCCGAAGCCGAAGACATGGGCATCAAGGACGTCCTCGCGAGCTACACCACGACCTATACCGGCAGCGGTAACCGGCAGGTGAACGTTCGCATCACCACCAAGTACGCCACCGACGTCATGCTGGCGCCCGGTGAGGAGTACAACTTCGACAAGCAGATCGGTCCGCGCACTGCCGCGCGGGGCTACAAACTGGCTCCTGGCATCGTCGGGCCGAACACCCTGGAGGACGTCCTCGGCGGCGGTATCTGCCAGGTATCGACCACCATGTTCAACGTGGTGTTCGACGCGGGCCTCAAGGTCACAGAGCGCCACAATCACTCCATCTACATCAACCACTACCCCAAAGGACGGGACGCCACGGTCACCGGCGGCGGTAAGAACCTGCGCTTCGTGAACGACACCGGCAAGTACATCTGGATCCGGGGTACCTCAACCGGGGTCAAGACCACCATCACCATCTACGGCACCGACGACGGCCGCAAGGTGGAGTGGAGCGTCAGCGACTTCTACAGCGTCGTGGGCAAGAGCACGGTGACGGTCACCGACCCCGCGATGCTGAAGGGCAAGACCAAGACCATCGACGAGGGTCAGACCGGCACGGTCGCTCAAGACCTTCCGCAAGGTCACCCTGCCCGACGGCACCGTCCTTCACAACAACACCTTCATCAGCCGGTGGCCGATGTATCCGAAGCAGATCAGCCGTGGGCACCAAGGAGACGACCACCACTACCCTGCCACCCACCAGAACGGACACGACCACGGGCAGCTAGAGCTTCGGCATTCGCCGGGCTCGAGCCCATGAGGGCGCGTTTCAGCCTCTGAGTACGGGGCGGCGGCCGCAGGCCGCCGCCCCGTTTCACATATGCGCCGCTCCAGCGGCGCCTCCCCTTCTTTCCCGCGGCTCAAGGCGCCCGGGACGCGGGCCGATATTCCCGTTGTATGGCATCCTCGAATACAGCCACGCTCGCGCAGCCGGCCGGGCCGATGGAGATCGGCACGCTGGCGCGGCAGGCCGCGGACCTGGACATTGGTGCTTTCGCGGATCTCTACCGCCTCTACGCCCCCCAGGTATTGCGATATGTGTCCTCGCGGGTGAAGGGCACGGAGGAGGCGGAAGACATCACCAACACCGTCTTCGAGAAGGCCTTTGGTGCCATCGGTCGTTACGAGCCGTCACCGGCCCAGTTCTCCACTTGGCTCTACACGATCGCCCAGAACACGGTGATCGACCACTACCGGAAGCGCCGGCTTCCGCAGGTCGAGGATGCCGATGCGCGGCTCTTCGCGATCACCGATCCCAACGACGGCCCCGAGGCGACGCTCATCGCCGACGAACGTCGCCAGCTCCTGTATCAGGCGGTCATGAGCCTGACCTCGGAGCAGCGGCAGGTGGTGGGTCTCCGGTTCTTCTTCAACCTGTCGACCCAAGACGTGGCCTGCCTCATGGGGAAGACCGAGGGAGCGGTGAAGGCCCTGCAGTTCCGCGCTCTCGAGCGGTTGCGCCGGGGTCTGACTCCCGACTTGGCCAGTTCTGACTGGAAGCAGTCCTAGCAGCCGTCCGAGAGAACTTGGTAGTAGGCCTCGCCGGCGCAGGCTCGACATAGGGTCTTGCCCTCCCTGACCACATCCCGGCGATCCTGCACCTTCTCGCCGCAGACTTCACATTCCACGGTGCTCACAGGACGTCCGGGCAGGTCCTGAAGAGGGATCTCCAGGGACACCGGCGTACAGCTGAAGAGGTCCTCGTCGGTCCAGTCCTTCCACAGCACGAGGGGATCGTCCCCGCGCCCCGCGTGCGGGACTTCTTTGCGGGGCGCTATCCGCAGCGCCCGCCCGCTTTGCAGGTCGACGAAGGTGGCCGCCATCTTGCCGTAATCCACCCATTTGAGGCGCCTCCGGCCCAGGGTGACCCCGGCCACGACTCCCACGGCGTCGCTCGCGCAGCGGTCCATCTCCACGTACACCACCAGGTCGCGGTAGGAGCGCGGTTCCTCGATACCAAGCGACCGGCAACCATAGCGGGCCATGCGGACACCGAGAACCATGCCGTGACAGAGATGACCATGGTATGCCTGGGCGTCGGCAAGATCGTCTTCTAGCGGGCGCATCGCCCTGTCCTTTCCTCGGGAAGCGCGAGTATAGCCCGAACGACAGGTTGATATGCTTGCACGGTGGAGTCGGGACGACTCTTCGCCGGTCAGGATCAAAGCTTTCGGGGGGCGCACGTCATGAAGACCATCGATTTCGAGACCCACTTCGCGACTCAAGGCTGGGTCGACGCGCTATACGCCAACGAGGGATACCCGCAGTTCAGACACGACCCCGTGAGCAAGAACCGGCGGCTCTTCTATTTCCCCGGCGCCGGGGAGCCATACGGCGACGTGATCATCGACAAACTGCTCGAACTGGGCGCGCCACGACTGCAACTGATGGACGAGGCCGGGATCGACGTGGCCGTCATCTCGTTGACCTCTCCGGGTATCGAGCGGCTCGAGACCGTGGAGAGCATCCGCCTCGCCCGCGAGGCGAACGACGCCCTGGCGGAGGCCGTCGCCGCCCATCCCGATCGCTACCGGGGTTACGCGGCTCTGCCCATCCGCGACGTGGAGGCGGCCGTCGACGAGCTGGAGCGTTCGATCAAGGAGCTGGGGCTGATCGGGTGGAAGACGCACTGCAACTACGGCGACACCTACCTCGACGACAAGAGGTACTGGCCCATCCTGGCCAAAGCAGAGGAGCTGGACGCGCCGATCTATCTTCACCCGACCATGCCCAAGATGGAGGAGCTCCGCACGTACGGCGTCGCCTTGGCCGGTCCCCCCTTCGGCTTCGGCGTGGAGACGGCGCTCGTGATGTACCGGCTCATCCTCAGCGGGGCATTCGACGCCTTTCCCAAGCTCAAACTGGTGCTCGGGCACTACGGCGAGTTCCTGCCCTTCCTGATGACCCGCATCGACTGGGCGTACGCCCGGCCGCACGTGATCTCCGACACCGGGGCCACTCCCTCTCTCAAGAAGAAGCCCAGCGACTACCTGAGGGAGAACATGTGGGTGTCCACCAGCGGGAACTACCTGCCGGCGGCTTTCGCCTGCACCAGGGACGCGCTGGGGATGGACCGGATCCTCCTGGGTACCGACCACCCCTACGACAGCATGCGGGAGTGCCGCGATTTTCTGGATAGCCTCGACTTGACCGAGACGGAGCAGAGCCTTCTCTACGAAGAGAACGCGGCCGCGCTGGGAGTCAGTCTCTAGGAGCCGGTCCGTCTCCCGGAGCCGGGTCCTCCCAGTCGGCGAAGTGACGCTGGAACACCTGATCCAGCAATTGATCGGCTTCGGCGGCGAGGGCCTGGTAGCGCCTCATGAGGTCCTCGGCCTCGGGGGTGATGTTGGAGCCCCCACCCAGGGTCCCGCCGACGCTGCGATCGAGAAGCGCGAAGCCCAAGCGCTGCTCGGCGGCGTGAAGGATGCGCCAGGCCTTGTTGTAGGACATGCCCAGCTCTTGCGCCGCCTTGCGTAGCGAACCCCACTCCTGGACCCCGGCCAGCAGGCGGGCGGGACCGTCGCCGAACGCCCGTCCGCGATAATCGAGCCAGATCTTGTATCTGAGGCGCACGCCGGGCCCTACGCTCCCTGCGGGCCGGCAGGCGGCGGCCCGGCGGGCGGCGGCGGCTCCGTGCCGGTGGCATCTCGGCGCCCGTCAGCGGGCCGGCAGGCGGCGGCTCCGCGACCGGGGCTGCGGGCGCCGGCGGAGAGGCGCTGCCCACAGGTGACAGGTAGGTCTCGGTGCCGCAGTACGGGCAACGCACCAGCCCCTTGCCCGCCAGCTGGAGACGACCTCCGCAGTTGGGGCAGGCACCATCCTTGAGCTGAGCCGCTTCCGCCGAAACCAGTTCCCCCTTCTCCCAGTTCACGTAGCCCCGGAACAGGTCCTTACCGATGATGTCGTAGATGTAGTCCCGCACCTGCTCCCGGGTAAGGTCCCCCTCGATGGCCAGGTCGGGGATGGTGACCCGACCCCGGGTCATCACCGAGTTGAGGATCGCCCGCTCTTTGTCGGCCTTGCTCTCGGCTTTGACCTCGCCTCTCGACGACAGGATCAGATAGACGCCCACCGCCAGGAAGGGCAGCGAGAAGAGCACGAAGCCCAGAGCGACGCCCGTGCCCCGCGATCCCGAAGCCAGCCCAGCCGCCAGCCAAGCGTCGATGCCAAGACTGACGATGACCAGGACGATGCCGATTATCCGTGTGCGCATGCTCCGCCTCCTAGCCGGCCTCTTACCCGGCGCCGAAGCCTCCTCCGCCTCCGCCACCCGAGAACCCGCCTCCGCCACCCGAGAACCCGCCGCCACCGAAGTGGCCGCCTCCGCCTCCGAACGCCCCGTGACCGGAGCCGGTGCTCGACGGGGCGGAGGTGAGCACGCTCGACATGTGGCCCAGACTGCTGAAGAGCCCGTCCGAGATAGTATCCAAGCTGAAGCCTCCGCCGGGAATGCTGGGGCCGATGCCACCACCCATGCCGCCGCCCACACCCCCTCCGAGACCGCCACCGACGCCGCCGTCGAGAGGACCTCCATACACCGGACCACTGCCCGGCAGGGGGATGAAGATGGGCGGGTGATACCAGGCGGGCGAAGGCATGTTCAGTCCTTCGAACCGCCGTACCCACTGTTTCTCCACCCCGAAAGCAATGGAATAGGCCAGATACTTCTCAAACTGGTCTTGGGCCGACCCCATGTCCTGGAAACGGGTGAGGTCCTGCAGGTAGTTTCGGAACGCCTCCCACTTGCGCTGTTCCTGCGCGCCGGTCTTGGTCCGCTGGGGCATGAAGGGGGCGAAGGCCCAGACGATGATGACCGAGACGACTGAGCCGAACAGGAAGAAGCCCCAGCCTCCCACGTCGGCGAGGGCGAGTATCGCGGTCAACACGCCCAGCGCAATCGCGACGAGAAGGCCCCAGCCCAGCCAGCGCGAGCGTACGCTCTTGGGGTTCTGGAAGAACAGCTTGGCGGCGACCACCTCGTCGTAGATCTGTCCCACGATAGGCTGCACGTGGGTGTAGAAGTTGTTACGAAGCTCCTTGGTGGTGACCTGGTTGGGATACTTGTCGTCGAACAGCGATTCGGCGACGGCGCGTTCGAACCCTCTCAGGTCGTCGAGGGGCATCTTGCGCGTGAAGATGGTCTCTGTCTTGGCCAGGAATCCCTCGCCTTTCACGTCGGTGATCTCCAGGTAGCCACGCCTGGCCAGATCGACGATGGTGGCGATGACCTCTTTGGTATCGACCTTCTCGTCGATGAGGGCGCCGACCAGAGCCCGGTGCCAGACTGGACGGAGGCTCACTGACGTACTTGGCATAGATGGCCGAGGGATCGTCGCGGCCCCGCTTGCGCCAGATGAGCAGCATGCCCAGGAAGAACAGCACCGGGAGCACGAAGCCGATCTTGGGCACGATCCAAGCGGCCACCCGGCGCGCCGTCCACGTGTACTTGACCACGTCCTTGGGGAACCCGACGCCGATCCAGAACTCGGTGTAGGCCGGGATGTCGGTGGCCTCGTACACCAGCGTCGAGGGAGCCGGAGAGCTGACGACCGGCTCCACGCTGCTGCTCGTCTTGAAGACCTGCTGGATCTGGTCCGAAGGCACGGCCCCGGGCAGCTTGACCGTTAGCCCGCGCTGCTCCGATGGCCACCGGGGTGGTGGCGTCGAACACGTGCCACCATATCTCGTCGCCGGTATCGTAGAACTGCACCACGCCCAGCGCCAGATAGTGGAACGTCCACGTGGCGGAGGTATCGGTGAGATCGAAGTAGACCACGATCACCTTCTGCCCGCCGTCCTCTTCAACGCTGAACTCGCCGGGATCGTTACCTTGGGGAAGGGGAACCCCGTTGGCGTCGTACACCATGACGCCGGTGATGCCCTCGGTGTTGTCGACGGGGATGTAGCGGGTCACGTAGCTGAAGCTGCCGGAGAAGTAGTAGGTGACCGTCTCGTCCACGACGAGGTCGCCATTGGGCTGCACGTCGAGCGTCGCATCCAGATTGTCGATGCGCCACTCCTTCGCCTGCGCGTGCGAGGCCGGCGACACGAGCAGGAAGGCGACCGCGCAGAAGAACGCCAGCAGGCCGAGAGCCAGGACACGGCGGGCGGGCGCCGGTCGGCGGAGCACGTCGCGCACATGCAGCGCGGCTCGTGGGGCGCGGAATGTCGCCGGGAGTTGGTCACGGGACCTGTTCCTCTAGGCCTTCTCGTCGTCGCCTGCACCTTCGCCGGCACCTTCGCTGCCGCCGGGGCCGCCTCGGCCGGGCCCGGCTCAGCGGCCGGAGCCGCGCCGCCCATCTGGTGGCCGCAGTTGGGGCAGAACTTGGAGTCGGCGGGGATGGTCGGCCTGGCACTGGGGGCAGCTGGCCGTCGCGCTCAGGTTGTGGCCGCAGTTGGGGCAGAACTTGCTGCCGAAGGGCACGTCCGCCTTGCAGTTGGGGCAACGCACCTTGGGTTGCGCTCCGCCGGCCATGGCCTGCTGCAGCATGCCCGGGGATCATCATCCCCAGACCGGCGCCGGTGCCGAGACCGAGGCCGGCGGCCGCGGCGGTTCCCACGCGTGCTGTCGCCTCCGCCACCCCCCGCCGCCGGCACTCTTGGCCAGGTCGCCGATGGCCTGCGCGGCCTTGTACTGGAAGTAGCGGTCCATGCCGCCGACGGCTTCCATGCCCGAGCGCTCGTCGATGCGTTTCTGCACGTCCTCGGGCGGGGTGATGGCGTTGATGACGAAGTCCACCATCGCCAGGCCGTACTGGGCGAAGTCATCCTTGATGCGGGCCTTGAGACCGGCGCCCAGTTCGTCGAAGTAGCGGGGCAGGTCGAGCACCGAATCGAGGGTCTCTCCGAGGATGTCGGCCAGACGGCCGATGATGACCCCGCGAAGGAAGTCCTCGATCTGGTAGTTGGTGAAGATGCCCCGGGTGCCGACGATCTTGATCACGAACAGCTTGGGGTCGGTCGATCTGGAAGGTGTAGATGCCGTTGGAGCGCAGGCGGATCATCTTGAACTCGGAGTCCCGGAACAGGATGGGCTCGGCCGTACCCCACTTGAGGTCGGTGAACGTCCGCTGACTGACGAAGAAGACCTCCGACCTGAACGGCGTGTCGCCGAAGAGCGGAGTGGTGATGCGCCGCGGTCAGCAGGGGGATGTTCTGGGTGGCGAGGGTGTGCCGGCCGGGCCCGAACACGTCGTAGGCCTTGCCGTCGCGGAAGAACACCGCCCACTGGTTCTCGCGGACGATAAGCTGCGAGCCCACCTTGAACTCGCCCGAGCCCTGCTCGGGGATGCGGTGGACCATCTCGCCGCCCTGCTCGTCGACGAACTCGATGAGGTCCATCAGTGCCATGGATTACCTCCCTGCTCCGGTGATGAGATGTTCCCGCTCGGCGAACTGCGCGTCGAGCGCTTCGATCTTGTCTCTCGAGCAGGCCGAGGTCGCTCATGAGCGAGGGGCTGTCGGCGCTGAGGGCGGCGGCCAGGGTCTCGATCTCGTCGACTCCGGTCATCAACTGCATGTCGAACTGGTACAGCTGGTCGAGGATCGGCTCGTCCACCTTGGCGGTGTCGAACAGCCCCGCGATAGCCGTAGTCGGCGAAGCGGATGCGGTCGGTGACGGTGCGCAGCTTGCGGGTGGCCACATCGACGTCGTCCAGCTTGGCCAGCTCGCCTCGGTTGATGATGTCGAGCTTGAGCACCGTCCAGCTTGGCCCTCACCGAGTCCAGGCGCTCGGCGATGTAGAGCCGCTGCGTCTTGTCGGCCTCCCGGCGTAGTTCCTTCTCTTTGTACCCCTTGTAGCCGGGGATATGCTCGGCCAGCCGCTCGAACCAGTTCTTGCTCTCCTCGATGCGATCGTCTATCCCAGCCACGTCCTCCCCTTTCCTCATGGCGGCGCGCCGACGCCGCGCCTCGACACTACGCTACCAGACCGTCGAACTCGCGCAGCAGCAATCTCCAGTTGGATTCGTGGATATAGCGAGGATCCCACACCGCCGGCAGGAACAGCAGCTCTTCCTGCCCCGGCTCCAGCCGGTAGTCGACCGGGCGCAGACTCGCGGAGCTCCCGGGCTTCGATGGCCATGTAGATGAAGTGGGCCAGTCCCCATGCCTCCCGCCGTCCGATGAGCACGGGAGACGACGGCCTCGAAGTCGCGGAGCGCCGAGAACGGCTGTCGCCGCGAGGCGGAACGGACTGCGGCGACGGAGCCTCCGACCAGCGCCGGTCGCGGGCGCCGGCGCCGGCCGGCGCCCCGGGGGTCAAGCTCGAGCACGGGCTGCACCTCGGTGAGCCTCACGCCCATGCCGCTGCACGACGGCGCGCGCCAGAGAGAACGCGGGAACGTACAGGTAGGCGGTCGCGGGAGCCGCGGCCCGCACGGATGTGCTCCCATACCGGGTCGCGATCACCCAGGGAGGCCGGCAGCAGCCGCCAGACGGCCAGGTGCCGGATGGGTCCGGATACCGCCAGCTCCGTGGTGACGTCGGCGGTGGAGGCTGGGAAGGACGCCGAGCCCCTCGGCCACTGCTTCGTGGACCTTGCCGCAGCCCGGGCACACGAACAGCGCCGCTTCGTCTCCTCCGGCCAGAGGAAGACCCGCACTCGGCGCAGAGCAGGGGGATCAGATCAGCTGGAAAAGGGCTCGTGGTATTCCACCTTCCCGCCCCGAGGGGACCTGAGCACCATCGTGACCGCAGCAATCACCACTATAACGGCTGCGACCACGCTTGGCACGCGGGCCCAGCCCCAGAGGGAACCCAGCCAGACTGCAAGGACGGCCGCCACGATCAGCCCGGCGACCTTGAGCACCCAGATACGCCTTCCGTCCATCGATCGCCTGCCGGTGCGGCGGCGGAGTTGACGCTGCCGTCTCGTCCGTCCACGACGATGCGATAGGGACGTCCCCCCACCTGATAGTCCACCAGCCAGAGCGGGTAGTAGAGCAGAGCCAGCGACTCCCGGAGGATGAGCATCCGGCTCTGCGGGTCGGCCGCCCCCGCCGTCGGTTGCAGAGCAAGCGTCCTGCCGAGTTCGGCGACCTCCGCCGCGGTCCTCTCCGGATCCAGGACGTTCGACGAGGGATCGACTTCGCCGGCCACCAGGGGGAGCAGCAACTCCCGTCCGCTGAAGCGGGGACGGGTGGCCCCGAGCGCGTCCAGGTCGCATGCCGCCTTGAAGAGACGGCGCTCCTGCAGACGAGGCTCCTCGAACGGTTCTTCGGTGATCTCCAGATCGAGCCGCTCCCCACCCTCCTCGGTCGCTGCCAGAAACGACCGGGTGCGGAGCTTGGTGCCGAACTCCCAGCCCGCCACGAGAACCCTGTGCTCCCAGATGGGGGCGTGCACCAGCTGTCCTTTCGACACCTGTGCCGTGCGGGCCTGGCGCGCGATACCGGGGTGATCGCTCAGCCACTTCGTCGCGGCGCCGAGAGCCTGCAGTCGGTCGATGGCCTGGGGGAGAAGCCACCTCGACACTCCTCCATCCCCTCGCACGAGCACGCGCACCCCGCAATGCGAGCAGAGCAGGATCCGGCGACCCGCCCGCACGCTGAGGGGCCCGGCGCACTGCGGGCACGAGAGCGAGTGAAGCACCTGCTCGACGCCGCCGCGTGGCCCGCCGGACGCGCCGGCGTTCGCTCCGTCCAGATCGTCCGCGCGCGTGCTGTCGTCCACGCGTACGCTGGACTCGGCCCGGCGCAGGTTCGATCCACAGTACGGGCAGATGGCCAGATCTGCGTACGCGGGCAGGGTGACGGGCGCTCCGCATTGCGGGCAGGTGGTCAATGCGACAGTGTTGCCGGCCGATTCGGACATCCTGCTACTCTATCGCCGTGACCGGCTATACTCTTGAATCCCCATGCGGCGCACCCCGAGTGGTGGCCGCCGATCTCGATGGGACCTTGCTTCCCCTTCTGCTGGACGGGAGTCAGGGGCTCACGCCACTCACCGTCAGCGTCGTCCGCACCCTCACCGAATCGGGCGTCAGGACCATCCTGGTCACCGGTCGCATGTTCAGCTCGGCGGCGCGCTTCGCGGGCGAGCTGGGACTGACCGGGCCCGTGGCCGCATACCAGGGAGCCCTGATCCGCGATATAGCGACCGGTCGGCTGCTGCATCACGACCCCTTGCCTCTCGACTCTCAGCCTCGAGGTGCTCGAATTCGTAGAACCCGACGCTCTGGCGGTCAACCTGTACATCGAGGACCAGCTCTGCGTGGAGAAGCGCACCGAGGCTGTGGACCGGTACGAGCTCCTCTCGGGGATGAAGGCCCACGTCGTGGGCAGGCTGCTCGACCATCTCGACCTTCCCACCACCAAGATGGGGATAGGCGGCCCTCCGCCGGCGCTGGACGATCTGCAGGCCCGGCTGCGCGCGCACTTCGGCGGCACGGCTCATCGCCGTAAAGACCTGGCCGTTCTTTCTGGAGATCACCAACCCCACCGCCACCAAGGCCCGAGCCCTGCAGGTGCTCGGCCGACTGCTGGGCTTCGAGGCACGCGACGTCCTCGCCTTCGGCGACTCCTACAACGACGCCGACATGCTGGCCTGGGCCGGCACCGGCGTGGCCATGGCCGGCGCCCCGCCGGAGGTGATCATGGCCGCCGACGACTGTCTGCGGGTCGGTGGAGGAGGACGGGTTCGCCCGCTACCTGATGCGGCAGCCCTGGTTTCCCGCCAAGCCGCCCGCGAACTGACACTACGCGAAGCGCAGCAGCGCTCCGCCCCCGGGGCGGAGTGAGCCGATGCCGCCGGGCGGCGCGGAGGCTGCGTTGCGCTACGCGAAACGCAGCAGCGCTCCGACCCCGCCCAGCTCGTCCAACAGAGGGATGTCCTCCGCCACGTCCACGCGGCTGCTCTGGAGTATGGCCATGCGGACCAGTTCTCCCACCACGTCGGCGACCGGCACCGGGCCGGCGCCACACACGGGGCAGCGCTCGAGAGCCGTCAGACCGGCCCAATCGCAGTTGGGACAGGTCCAGCCGGGCGGGCGGTAGTTGCGGTCCACCACCATCCTCTGGATCTGCCCGCGCTGGAGTCCCCCAGTACCTCGTCGAAGCCGGCGGCCCCATGGCCGCTCTTTCCCAGACCCTCGTTGATACGCGCCACCAGCTCCACCAACCCGCGCCGGCGCGCGTCGTTGGCGGCGGCGCGGGCAGCCGTCAGCATCTGTCCCGTGCTGACGGCGGCATCGAAGGGGATCTCGGCCACCACCTTCGGCGCGACCGCCGGAGAGAGCGCGCGGCGGAAGGCGCTGGCGATGTCATGTTGGGCGCACAGCACCACGCGCGGCACTGGTGATCCTTCGAGCCATCTGGCGAGCGTGGACGCCACCTCTTTGTAGTGGAGATCCACGAGCGTATCCTGGCGGGCCGCAGCGAAGTAGCCCCTGATGGAGAGCTCACCGGTCTCGCGGTCGCTGCTGCGCAGCCAGGGCCCGGAGAGGTCGTCGCCCTTGGCGACTCCCCATTCGTCAACCAGATAGAGGCTCGATTCGTCACGGCTCACTCTGGCTACCACGAACGGCTCGAGCAGCGACAGGGCATGAACGACCGGCCTGATGTACGGAGAGGGCTCCAGGACCATCCGGTTGACCAGCCTGAAGGGTAGCTCGATGCGCTGATAGAGGCCACCGCCTCCGTCGGCGAAGAGGGCCAGCCCCTGAGTCTGGGGGGTGAGATCGTACTGCAGGACGGCGAGCACCTCGTCGAGTTCGTTCTGAAGCACGTGCCTTTCTTCTCGAGAGACGGCCCGGTCTTTGACGATGCGCCCGAACTCGCTGTTGAGGAAGGTGGGCGCGAATTGCCGCCAATCATCCAGACGGCTGGTGGAGAGGGTGACCGTGAGAAACGATCCTCGGGGCGCTCGGGCCGCAGCCAGATCCTTCAGCTTCTCAGTGGCGCCGGCCACACTGTCGATCATGAGGCACCGCCTTGCTCCCCCCCGTGTCGCTCCGTGCTGTCGACCTCCTCACCTTCGCTTCGCTCCGGCTGCGCATGCCCTTGGGTCGCCTGTTGGCTGTGAATAGCCTGCTCGCGTCTCCACCTCTCCTCCCGCTCCCGGAACTTGTCGGCCAGTGCGGACTTGCCTTTGTCATGGGAAGCGTCCGCCACGTTCATCGTGCCTGGATCGGAAAGCGCTGCCTCCATCTTCTGCGTAGGGGTGATGGGACGTCCGCCGATACGCGCGACCTTCTTGTCGGCCATGGTCTCCCCTTTCGGTCCCTTCGAAGGTATGGCCTCTAGTCACGGAGCACCACGATTCTTACATACCCGACCCAAGAACGGGACTAAACGATACTCTCGGTTGCCAATCGCACCCGCAAGGTCCTATTGTGATGGTGCATCACCGCACTGCGCGGTCGGCTGACACCCGAGCGAATGGAGGGACTTCTCAGTGGAAGACTTCGAGAAGCTGGGGACGTTCTACCTGGGACGGGAGTACGACCTGTCGACCAAAGAGACGGGCGGACTCCTTCTCTACGACTCCAAGGACCTGGTGACCCACGGAGTCTGCGTGGGGATGACCGGCAGCGGCAAGACCGGGCTGTGTGTGGCCTTGCTCGAAGAGGCGGCCCTCGACGGCATCCCCGCCATCGTCATCGATCCCAAGGGCGATCTGGGCGACCTCATGCTGACCTTCCCGGACCTCAAGCCTGAGGATTTCCTGCCCTGGGTCAACCCGGAGGAGGCGGCGAAGAAAGGCCTCTCCGCCGAGGACTTCGCCAAACAGCAGGCCGAGACCTGGGCAAAGGGGCTTGCCGACTGGGGCCAGGATCCGGGGCGCATCGCCCGCCTGAAGGGGGCCGCTGATTTCACCATCTATACCCCCGGCTCCAGCGCGGGGCTGCCGGTGAGCATCCTCAAGTCGCTGTCGGCTCCGGCGCCGGCGATCCAGGCCGACGAAGAAGCGATGCAGGACCGGGTGAGCACGGCAGTGACCAGCCTTCTGGGCCTCCTCGGTATCACCGCGGATCCCATTCAGAGCCGGGAGCACATCCTGCTCTCCAGCCTGTTCACCTCCGCCTGGACCTCGGGCCTCGATCTGGGTCTCGCCAGCCTCATCCAGCAGATCCAGAAGCCTCCCTTCGCGACGGTAGGCGTGCTCGACCTCGAGTCGTTCTACCCCGCCAAGGAGCGCTTCGAGTTGGCCATGCTCATCAACAACCTGCTGGCCGCCCCAGGGTTCCAGACGTGGCTCGAGGGAGAGGCACTCGATATCGGCCGGATGCTGTTACACGGCCGAGGGCAAAGCCCGAGTCTCGATCTTCTCCATCGCCCATCTCTCGGACGCCGAGAGGATGTTCTTCGTCTCGCTGCTGCTGAACGAGATACTGGGCTGGGTGCGGGCTCAGCCGGGCACGGGTAGCCTGAGAGCCATCGTCTACATGGACGAGATCTTCGGGTTCTTCCCGCCGGTCGCAGAGCCTCCCTCGAAGCGGCCGCTGCTCACCCTCCTCAAACAGGCTCGGGCTTTCGGTGTAGGCATCCTCCTCGCCACGCAGAACCCCGTGGACCTCGACTACAAAGGGCTCGCCAACGCGGGCACCTGGTTCATCGGTCGCCTGCAGACCGAGCGCGACAAGGACCGTCTGCTCGAGGGCCTGGAGGGAGTGGCCGCGGGGACCGAAGCCGGCTTCGATCGCCAGAAGATGGAGGAGACGCTCGCCGGTTTGGGCAAGCGGATCTTCCTCATGTACAACGTGCACGAGGACGCTCCGGTCACCTTTCAGACGCGCTGGGTGATGTCGTACCTGTCCGGCCCGCTCACCCGGGCGCAGATCAAGGTCCTCATGGACCCCCGGCGTCCCCTGGTCACCGTGCAGCCGGCGGCGGCTGCGCCGCCGACGGGGATCGCGCCTGCCGGCGCGGCGCCCGCGAGCATGGCTGCGGCGGCGCCGCGGCATGGCGCCGCTCGCAGCGCCGGTCGCAGCGCCGCCGGCCGATCTCCCCGCCGACATACCCCAGTTCTATCTGCCTCTGCGGGGGTCCACCCCACAGAGCGCTACCCTGGTCTACCGGCCTGGGGTCCTGGCGGCGGCAACAGTGAACTTCGTGAGCACCGAGACGGGAGCGAGCCACTCCACCAAGATCCGCCGCATCGCGCCGGCGCCCGAGAGCGCTTTGGCCGTGGACTGGGAGGCGGCCACTCAGCTGGAGCCGCTGCTCGAAGACCTGGATCGGGAGCCGTTCGCCGGCGGCACGCTTCGCGCCGCTCCCGCCGGCGATGACCAAGCTCGGCTCCTACCGTTCCTGGGAATCCGACTTCTCCGCCTGGGCCTTCCGGACTCAGACGATGGAACTCTTCAAGAGCCCCGCGTACAGGATGACCTCCAACCCAGGCGAGACCGAAGGCGAGTTCCGCGCCCGGCTGCAACTGGTCGCACGCGAGGCGAGAGATGCCACCAGCGACAAGCTCAGGCAGAAGTACGCGGCGAAGATCGCCACTCTCGAGCAGCAGGAACTGCGGGCCCAGCAGGCGATGGAACGCGAGGCCGAGCAGGCCAAGGGCCGCAAGATGCAGACGGCCATCTCGTTCGGGGCCACCCTGATGGGCGCCTTCTTGGGCCGCAAGGCCATCAGCACCAGCACCCTGGGCCGCGCGACCACCACCATGCGCGACGTGGGCCGGAGTATGGACGAGGCCGGCGACGTCAAGCGCGCGGAACAGACCCTGGAGTCGGTCAAACAGAAGAGAGCCGATCTGGAGGCCGAGTTCCAGTCCGAACTGGACGCTCTTGAGGCCCGCGGAGACCCCGGCGCCGAGACGCTGGACAGGGTCCTCATACGGCCGCGAAAGAGCGACATCACCGTGGATTCCTTGGGCCTCGCGTGGATGCCCTATTGGCAGGATGCATCCGGGGTACTGACGGGCGCCTGGGGCTAAGCCGGAGAGAACGGAGAGAGGAAGGGGAGGCGCTTATGGTGAAAGAGTTCAGGGAGTTCATCGAACGCGGGAACCTGCTGCAGATAGCTGTGGCGTTCATCTTGGGCGTCGCGTTCGCGGCGGTGGTCAACTCGCTGGTCAACGACATCATCATGCCGGCCGTCGGCTACGCCCTCGGAGGCGTCGACTTCACCAGCCTGTTCGCGGTCATCAAGGAAGGCGACCCGGCCGGCCCGCTACAACACGGTTACCCAGGCCAAGGAGGCCGGAGCCGTCACCATCAACTACGGCATCTTCATCAACACCATCATCGTGTTCATCATCGTGGCCTTGGTACTGTTCTTCGTGGTCAAGGCCTACATGAAGACGCAGAAACCGGCCGGCTGTCACCACCAAGGACTGCCCGTACTGCTTCACGGCGGTCCCACTGGCGGCTACCCGCTGTCCGGCCTGCACCTCGGAGTTGCCTGCCGACAAAGCCTGACCGGCCTCCGACGAGGCCGCTCGTCCGGCCGATGCGATGATCGAAAGGCGGGGTGCCAACGCGCCCCGCCTTTTCTGGCGGCTCCACGGCGGCCGCCTCTATACTGTCGTCCATCATGCCTGTGCCGACCGACAGTGCCTCTCCCGAGCGATTCTTCGCGACGTGCCCGCGCAATACCGAGGGTCTGCTGCTGGACGAGCTGCGGGCGCTGGGTGCCGCGGACGCCCGGGAGACCCGGGCCGGGGTAAGCTTCACCGGATCGCTCTCCCTCGCGTACCGGGTCTGCCTGTGGTCCCGCATCGCAAGCCGGGTGCTCATGCACCTGACTTCTCTGCCCATCTCCGACCTCGATGAGTTGTATGAGGGAGTCCACGTCTCTGCCTTGGGAGGACCACCTAGCGACCGAAGGGACGCTGGCGGTGGAGGCCACGTCGACCATCCGGCAGGGTCCCCTCGCGGCTGTCAACACACACTTCGTGGAACAGCGGGTGAAGGACGCGGTGGTGGACCGGTTTCGAGCCGGACCGGCCGGCGGCCGGCAGTCGAGCGCGCCCGGCCCGACGTGCGGATCGCCGTCCATCTCTCGCCCTCCGAGGCGGTCGTGAGCATCGACCTGTCCGGGGAAGGCCTTCACCGTCGCGGATACCGGCTCGAGGGCGGCGACGCCCCCCTCAAAGAGAACCTGGCGGCGGCGATACTCATGCGGGCGGGATGGCCGGCCATCGCCGCCCAAGGAGGCGGTCTCGTGGACCCGATGTGCGGTTCGGGGACGCTCCTCATCGAGGGCGCCCTCCTGGCCGCCGACGTCGCCCCCGGGCTAACGCGCCCGTACTACGGCTTCGGGGGCTGGAAAGGCTTCGATCCCGGCGTCTGGCAGGAGTTGATGAGCGAGGCCGAGGAAAGGCGCGGGGACGGTCTCGTCCGGCTGCCTCCCATCATCGGCACCGACGTGGACGCACGAGCCCTCGGGTCGGCCCGCGCCAACGCCCGCAGAGCGGGGTTGGCGGGCCGCATCCGGTTCGAAGTCTGTGATCTGGCGTCTTTGGCGCCGCCTGGGCGTCCCGCCGGGAATCAGCCGCCGGCCCGCCCTGGACCCCCACGTCGGGTGTCGCCCGGCCCGCAGCCGGCACATCGGCGGCTGCCACGGGCGCGATCCCCGGACTGGTGGTCACCAATCCCCCGTACGGCAAGCGGCTGGGAGAAGTGACGGAGCTGGTCGGCCTGTATGAGACTCTGGGAGCAAAGCTGAAGGAGTCTTTCGTCGGCTGGCAGGCAGCCGTGTTCACCGCCAACCCCGAGCTGAGCGCCCATCTGGGTCTTCGTGCCCACCGCGTCAACGTGCTCTATAACGGCCCGCTCGCGGCCAAGCTTCTCGTGTTCACCATCGGACCGTCATTCGCAGAGGCCGACAGACGGCCCGCCGAGGCAGTGGCCTCAGGGCTCCGGGTGGACGAAGGTGCACCTGAAGGCCGGCCAGCCGCTGACCGTCCTCGGGGCGGGCAGCCGACTTCCGGCCCGGGAGCGTTGATGTTCGCCAACCGCCTGCAGAAGAACCTCCGGCATCTGAGACGCTGGGCAGCCCGCGAGAACGTCCACTGCTTCCGCGTCTACGACGGGGACCTTCCGGAGTACGCCGTAGCCGTCGACCTCTACGACGACTGGGCCCACGTCCAGGAGTACGCGCCCCCCGCCTCCGTCGACCCGGTACAGGCAAGGAGGCGTCTGAAGGAAGTGATGGCCGTGGTACCCGAGGTGCTCGGCATACCGGGGAGCCACGCCGTGCTGAAGGTCCGCAGGCCCCAGCGAGGAACCGACCAGTACCAGAAGCTTGGCGACATCCGCTCGTTCCTGGAGGTGGAGGAGGGCGGCCTTCGGTTCTACGTGAATCTCACCGACTACCTCGACACCGGCCTGTTCTTGGATCACCGGGTGACAAGGCGGCTCATCCGCGAGCTCGCTCCCGACCGCCGCTTCCTCAATCTCTTCGCCTACACGGGCTCGGCTACGGTCTACGCGGCCGCGGGCGGCGCAGCGTCCACCACCTCCGTGGACCTGTCCCGGGCATATCTGGAATGGGCGGCGAACAACCTCGAACTCAACGGTCTCTCGGGTCCGGGGCACAGCTTCATCCGCGCCGATTGCCTGGAGTGGCTGGCCGAGGCGGCCCGCGGAGTGGAGGGGCACCGCGGACCAGCGAAGCCGCATGCGGGACCCGACGGACCTGTCTACGACCTGATCTTCCTGGACGCCCCCACCTTCTCCAATTCCAAGAGCATGGCGGGGACGCTGGACATCCAGCGCGATCATCCCTGGCTCATCCGCTCCGCAGTGGCTCTGCTGTCGAACGAAGGGATCCTCCTCTTCTCCACCAACTTCCGCCGCTTCAAACTCGATCCTGCGGTATCCGACGACTTCCTCGTCCGCGACCTCACCCGCAGACGATCCCCCCGGATTTCGCCCGCAACCCCCGTATCCACACCTGCTTCCGGATCGAACCGGCGCGCCCGAGCGGTCCGGCCCCACGAGGACGGACGGCGTCATGCCGACTGACGGAGGGCGGGTACCGTCCAACGCTGAGTTGGCGGACGTGATGCAGACCATCGCCGACTATCTGGCTCTCGACGGGCAGTCGACCTACCGCATCATCGCGTACGAGAAGGCCGCTGCCCTCTTCCGCGACCATCCCGTCTCGGTCGCCGACATGGCGCTCCGGGGCGAGCTTCGGCGGCTCCCCGGGATCGGCGAGGCCATCGAGACCAAGGTGCTCGAGTACGTCGCCACGGGCGACATCGCCTTCCTGGCCAAGCTGGGCGAGCGATATCCCGAGGGACTCCTGCAGGTGATGCGGCTGCCCGGGATGGGCCCCAAGAAGACCCGGCTTCGTGTGGGAGAGCGCGGGAGTCGCCGACCTCCGCGACTGGAGAGGGCCGCCCGGGAAGGGCGGCTGCGCGGGTTGCCCGGCATGGGGGAGAAGACCGAGGGCAACATCCTGCGGGCCATCGACACCTGGGAGCCGCGGCCACGCGGGCCCGGAGGGGCCGCCGCCTGCGGGCGGTGGTCGAGCCCCAGGCCGCCCGGCTGGTGGCGGCGTTGCGCGGCCCTGCCCCGGTGGTGGCCGCCGACTTCGCCGGCAGCCTGCGCCGCTGCCGCGCGACGGTGCGCGACATCGACCTGGTGGCCGCCTCGCCGACCCGCCGCCGTCATGGCCGCGTTCGCCGCCTCGCCCGAGCTGGCCGCGTGCGAGGCGCAGGGCGAGACCAAGTTGGCCGGCGCCACGCCACACCGGCCTGCACGTCGACCTGCGGATGGTCGCCCCCGGCGTCCTACGGCGACCTGCTGCAGCACTTCACCGGCAGTGCCGACCACAACGTGGCGCTGCGCGGTTACGCCCAGCGCCGGGGCTACAAGATCAGCGAGTACCACGTCGAGCATCTCGAATCGGGCCGCCTCATCCCGTGCGCCACCGAGGCCGAGGTCTACGGCTTGGTGGGCCTGGGCTACATCCCGCCCGAGCTGCGCGAGGACCAGGGGGAGATCGAGGCGGCCGAAGAAGGCTCGCTCCCGGATCTGATCGATCTTCCGAGCTGCGCGGCGACCTCCACGTCCACTCCGACTGGACCGACGGCCGGGCGACCTATGGAGCAGATGGCTGTCGCCGCCCGCGAGCGCGGGCTCGAATACCTCTGCTTCTGCGACCACTCGCAGTCGCTGGCCATGACCGGCGGACTGGGACCCGAACGGGTGCTGGCCCAGCATGGAGGCCATCCGCGCCCTCGACGACCGGTCGGCGGGATCCGCCTGCTCTCGGGGATCGAGGTGGACATCCTGGCCGACGGCCGCCTCGACCTGCCCGACGAGGTGCTGGCCCAGCTGGACTTCGTCACGGCCAGCATCCACTCCGGCTTCGGCCAGCCACAGGCGCAGATCATGGACCGACTGAGGGGCCATGCGCAACCCCTTCGTGCGCGCCATCGCGCACCCCACCGGCCGCCTGATCGGGCGCCGGGAACCCTACGAGATCGACGTCGAGGTGCTGGCCCGGGTCGCGGCCGAGACCGGCACCTTCCTGGAGATCAACGGCTCTGCCGACCGCCTGGACCTGGCCGCCCCCGCTGCGCGGCGGGCGGCGGCCCTGGGGGCACGCATCGTGATCTGCAGCGACGCTCACGCCCCGGGCGACTTCGAGAATCTGCGGTGGGGCATCGGCGAGGCCCGGCGAGGCTGGCTCACATCCCGAGACGTCGCCAACGCCGGCTCCTGGGAGAGCATGAGGGAGAAGTCGGGGAGGTCATCCGCGAAGGAGTGGGCCAGTGCCGGCCCAGGCCGCGTCAGCTGACGCGGCCGAGGGTGACGGGCGGGCGTTCGGGCATGTCCTCGTCGAAGCCGACGATTGCCTCGAGCAGCCGGATCACTCCTTGTTCGGAGAGCGAAGCGACCCAGCATCCACATGATGCTTGGGCGAGCCGGTCGAGCTTCCGCTCCTCAACAACGTCCACAGGCTGCGGGTACTTCACCGGCAAGACGACGAGCGCGCCGCAGCCTGGACATCTCCAAAGATCACAGGTGTCCATGCTTCGTGTATCGGCGGAGAGTGGCCGCGTCATGAGGACGTCGCCGCCGGTCCGCGCAACCGCTGCGGGCCGGTCTTATGGCCATCTTATCCGGGCGTCCCCGCACCCAGTAGACCGGGCCGGCGGAGCGGGGCTGGCGGTCACAGTTCCAGCAGATCGTCGGGGGAGACGGTGAGCTTCTCCAGGCCGCCAGCGGCGACCCGCCAGGTGTTCTCCACTCCCACCACTCCCCGGCCGGGGAAGACGAGCTTGGGTTCGCAGGCGATCACCTGGTCTGGCTCCAACAAGGTCTTGAAGCCTCGCGCCAGCACAGGCAGCTCATCGAGCTCCAGGCCCACCCCGTGACCCACGTAGGGCGCCTGATTGTTCGGGGCCCCCATGAAGTACGCGTCGAGGCCGGCGCTCTGCAGCTGCTCGGTCATCCAGTCGTTCGCGGTCTTGTAGACCTCCCCGCAGGCTGCGCCGGCCCGCGCCGTCTGGCGCAGTAACTCCTGGACTCCCTGGCACAGGCGATGAGCTTCGGCCAGATCGGAGGCCACCGGGCCCAGACTGATGATCCGGGTCTGATCGGCCAGATAGCCGCCCGCGAACCCCACCAGGTCTACCACCACCGGCTCTCCCCGGCCGATCGGCCGCCATCCGGAACCCAGCCCCACTGCCGGCGACACTCCCTCCCCGGCTAGTGGATTGCCGGTGTATCCGGCAAGAGCGGCGCTCGGTCCGGCCGACACGTTCCCGAAGGGCCAGTCCTCGTTGAAGGCCCGGACCCTGACGTTGCTGTTGCCGGCCTCACGCATGGCGGCTTCACATATCGCGCTGAGCTCGAGCTCGGTCATCCCCGGGCGAAGAGCCTCGGCACCCGCCCGGAACCCACGATCGACGATCCCAGCCGCCTCACGGATGAGGGCACGCTCGTACTCCGACTTGACCGACCGCACCTTACGGATGATTGGCGAGCAGTCGCGTATACCGGCGCCCCGAAACAGCCCCTCGTAGCGCCGGAACAGATTGACCGGCATCACATCCAACTCCATGCCCACGACGGCCTCGGGTGCGATACCCATCGCGGCGACGGCCCCGGGTAGCTCCCGAAGGCTGGCGACCGGACGGATGTCGCTGATGGCCGACTCCAGGCGGGCCCGCTCGGGATCCTTGCGCACCAGGAACAGCGGCTCGCCAGTGGTCGGCACCAGCAACTGGCCCTGTTGGAGGGTGCCGGTGAGATAGAAGAGGTCGGCGTTCTGGACGATCAGTGCCAGGTCGATCCCCGCCTGCCGCAGCCCTGTCTGGAACCGCCCGATACGCTCCTCGATCTCGCTTCGCGGCACGAAACCCCACGTGCCGCCAGTCATGCCCCGCCTCCCACCAGGAACAGGACCACAACCACCACGATGACCGCGCAGGCCGCGCCGACCAGCACCCAGAGCAGAATGCGGCCTCGGCGCTGCTTTCTCTCCTGCCGGACGCTGTACCGCGTGGGGATCCCGCTCTCCAGACCGTTCATCGGCTCTTGAGGTCGAGCACTTCCCGGCCGAACACGCCGGTGGTGTTGTCGGTGAAAGCCGCGCGTTCCGGCTCCACCCTGTAGACCGCGATCGCCCGCACCGCGTCGGCCAGCCTCGGCTGGTTCATGAGGTCCCGCACGAACGGGAAGCGCCGCAGATAGACCGCCATGGCAGCCGTCTTGGCAACTCCTCGCAGCCGCCGGGCCGTGCCCCACAGCTGCACGCCTTGTATCGACTCCCAGTCCTCGTACTGCTCGGTCACCGTCACCGCTACGCGGGCACCGGAGCCGATGTGGACGCCATGCGTGCTGGTGGGTTTACTCAGGAAGATCAGGCGCATGGCATCATCCACCGCATAGAAGACGCTGGCCGCGTGGGGGGCGGCGCCCTCCGCGGTAGCCAAGGTCATCGTGTGATGAGCTCGAAGATAGTGGTCGACCCGGTCTCGCAGTTCACCGGCCGGCGTGACTGTCACTGCCGCCCTGCCAGCGTCGGTACAGGTTATGGTCGAGGCCGAACTGGTCTAGCACTTTGCCCACCGTCTGATCCACCAAGTCGGCGATGGTCTGCGGCTGATGATAGAAGGCAGGCATGGGCGGGAGGATCACGGCGCCGTACTCCGTGGCCTGAGCCATGAGGCGGATATGCCCCAGATGTAGGGGGTCTCCCGAACCACCAGCACCAGCCTGCGTCTCTCCTTGAGGGCGACATCGGCCGCTCGGGCCAGCAGGCCGTCGTTGTAGCTGTTGGCGATGGCGGAGAGACTCTTGATCGAGCACGGAGCCACGATCATGCCCGCGGTACGGAACGAGCCGGAAGCGATGGGAGCGTCTATCTCGGTGTTCCGGTAGGTCGCCGCGGCGAGGGCCTCGATCTGCTCGAGAGCATAGCCCGTCTCGAGTTCCGGCTACCCGTCTGGCGGCGTCGGTCATGACCAGATGCGTCTCGACCCCGGACTGGCGAAGGACTTCCAGCAGGCGGACTCCGTAGATGGTCCCGGAAGCTCCGGTGATCCCCACTACCATTCGGGTCACGGCCGTATCGCTGATGGTGCCCCTCCTCTCAAGCGCCGGTATTGTAGCAAGCCTACCCCCCGGCGATGGGCGGCAAGAGCCGGATCTGGTCCCCGTCACTCAGCGGCGGGTGGCGAGTCCTCCGGCCTGCCGAATGTTGCGGCCGTTCAGGAACACCCCCACCCAGATCGAGCCGTCCTCCCGGAAGATACGGGTCTTGAGCCGGGGCTCGCGGGCCACGCAGTCGGCCAGGGCCTCCCGCACGTCCGTGCCTTCGCATTCCATGGTCGACGGTCCGCCCGTGCCCGCTATTCCCCGCGGGAAGCTTGATGACTGCTCGCGCCACAGCGGCCCTCCGCTCGCGGCGCCACGGCGCGCGGCTGCGCCGCGACCGTGGCCCGTCCCGGCGCCGGCTACGCCGGCGCGCCCACCTTCTCGATCTTGCTCTGCCTCACATCCACTGCGAGCACATGCGGGTTCTGGCAGAATGCCACGCACTGCGGCGTCCCGTCGCACAGATCGCACTTGTAGGCGACCGCCCGCTCGGGATGCTCGTGGATGACGCCCTGGGGACAGACCTCGTAGCAGAGGCCGCAGTTTGTGCACAGGTCCTCGTCCACCCTCAAGACCAGGCCGCTCAGCGGGTTCGAGCCCCTCGGCGGTCACGGTGATCTCGTGCCGTCCGATGGCCCCGGTCGGACAGGCCTCCTCGCACTTGGCGCAGGCGGTCTGCAGGCAGGTATGCCCCTCACTGCGGTGGTGGTGGGATTGACCTCGACGAACAACCGGGCCACCGAAGGCCGATAGGCGCCCTCATGCCATGCCGAGCAGGCCAACTCGCACATGTGGCAGCCGGTGCACTTCTTGTTGCTGATCATGACGTGTGGCATCGGATATCCCTTTCTCGCCGGGCTCTCGGCGCCTAAAGGCGGACGTCCACGCCCACCTCGGCCAATTTGGCCTCGGTGGGCACCCCGTTCTCATCCCAGCCCCGCAGTCCGTAGTACTCCTGGAGCAGCGCGCGGCAAAGGCCTCTTCGCCGATGGCCTTGCCCGCGGCCGGACCCTCCGTGAGGGCCGACTCTTCGCGATAAGCTTCTTCGGCAGCGTGTCCGCTCCACGCCCTCGCGCAGGTTGAACAGGCGTCCCAGATTCCAGATGCGCTCACCCATGAGCATGATCTCGTCCTCGGTGAACTCCCGCTTCCACACGCGCTTGAACATCTGGCAGAGCTGATCAGGATTGACCGCCCAGAAATCGCAGTAGATGCCGCTGAACTTGATGGAGCTGAAGTTCTGACCGATGAAGCCGTTGTCCACGTTGCCCTTGATGACCTGCTCGGCCTTGCCTTCCAGGCTGTCCGCCGGGCGCGTGCCCTCCAGCACCTCGTCGGCGATGGGGTAGGTGCGCATGTGGCAGCCGCCCCGGTCGGAGGTGGCGTAGCTGAGACTCATGCCGAAGGCCCCGCGGGGGTCGTAACCCGGAAGCTCGAGGTTCTTCGCCTCCATGGCCAGGTCGGGCACCCCGTACTTGGCGGCGAGGCCCGGGTCCCCAGCGCCAGCTCGGCGCCGGGCCCTTCCCGCCGGGCGATAAGACCAGGGGCCTGCAGGTAGCCCTCGGCTCGATCCGAAGCGCATGCCGAAGTCGGCGATCCCCTTCTCGGTCAGATCCATGGCCAGACCCACCACCGCTCCGCACGAGATGGTATCGAGACCCCACTCGTCGCACTCCTGGTTGAATCGCATGAGCGCCTCGAGATCGCCGACGCCGCAGTTGGCGCCGCACAGGGCGATAGTCTCGTACTCGGGTCCTTCGCACTTGACCCCACCGGCGTCGTGGACCTGTCGGCAGCCCAGCGAGCACTGGTAGCAGGCGCGGTTGGCCACTTTCACTTTGAGCAGAGCCTCGGAGTTGATCCCCCCGACCCCTCGAACGTGCCGCTCGACCAGTTGCGGGTGGGGAGCACTCCGGCTCCGTTCATGGGGTCGACAAGAATGGGGGTGCCTTCCTCGTTCGCCCACAGGTTGAAGTCGGTGAGAACGTGTTCCTTGTGGATACGTCGCATGTCGGCCAGGAAGTCCCGAGCATCGCCGACCTTGACCGAGCCGGTACCGCGGATGGCCACCGCCTTGAGGTTCTTGGAGCCGAAGAGGGCGCCGTGGCCGCCACGGCCGGCTTTGTGGAACTGGTCGGTGCTGAGACAGGCCCAGGGGATGAGGTTCTCCCCGGCCGGACCGATGGAGAGGACCTTGGCGTTCTCGTCGAGGTCGTCTCTGAGCATGGCCTCGATATCCGAGGTCTTGAGGCCCCAGTATTTGCCGGCGGCGGGGACGAACTCCACCTTGTCGTCCTTGATCCACAGGACCACCGGCGCCGGCGCCCTGCCGGTGATGATGATCGCGTCGTAACCGGCGAACTTCATCTCCGGGGCGAAGAGCCCCCGGCATAACTGTCGTCGAGAATGCCGGTCAGCCGGGCTCTTCGCCCCCACCACCAGCCGAGAGGCCGTGCTCACGTTGGTGCCAGCGAAAGGCCCGGTCATCAGGATCACCGGGTTTTCCGCCGACCAGGGGTCGACGTTCGGAGGCACGTATTCCCACAAGTAGCGGAGCAGGAGGCCCTTGCCTCCGAAGTAGCGCTCGGCCCACTCCATGTTGAGAGGTTCGGTCACCGCGGTGGACGAACTCAAGTCGACCCGCAGCACCTTTCCCTGGTAAAAGTCCAAAGCAACCCCCTTGGCCGCCGGATCGCCGATATGCAGGCCCATTGTAGACAAGCGGGGCAGGCCGAACAACACCTCCACGGCCTCCGCTCTCACAGGTTGCCCTCTGCACAGGTTGCCGTATGATTCAGAGGACCCACCACCAGGATGGGAGGAGCCATGGCAGCACGTTCGAAGAAGGCCACGACTTCGGCCTCGGCCCCGCCGGCGGGGGTCACGACCTCGGCCGCGGCGGCCACCGCTCATGTCGCGCATGCGACGGAGATCATCGCCCGCCTGCGCAGAGAGTATCCCCAGGCAGGTATCGTGCTGAATTTCGGCAGCGATTGGGAGCTCTTGGTCGCCGTCATCCTCTCGGCCCAGTGTACCGACAAGATGGTCAACCAGGTGACGGCTCGACTCTTCAAGAAGTACCGGACCGTCGCGGACTACGCTGCCGCCGACCCGGCCGAGTTCGAGCTCGACATCAGGCCCACAGGCTTCTTCCGCAACAAGACCAAACACATCATCGGGGCCGCCCAGATGATACTGGGCGACTACGGCGGCGAGGTGCCGGCAAGCATGGCCGAACTGCTGACTCTGCCCGGCGTGGCCCGCAAGACGGCCAACATCGTGCTTGGCAACGCGCATCCCCAGGCCTACGCCGCCGACCCCGACTCCGGCATCGCAGTCGATACTCACGTCAGTCGCCTCAGCCAGCGGCTCGGCCTCGCCACCTCGACCAACGCCGACAAGATCGAGCGCGAACTCATGGCGATCGTGCCCCGCGACGACTGGTTCCAGCTCACCTACCTGCTGATCGAGCACGGGCGCGCCGTGTGCGACGCCAAACGCCCCCGTTGCGGAGATTGCCTGCTGCAGGACATCTGCCCCTCGGCCTTCAAGGTGTGAGTGCGGCCCCTCGGTAGGCTCGTGATCGCCCCGCCGGATGGTTCCGGTAGGCCTAGTATCGCTGCATTTCGTCGTACTTGTAGACGAGGGGGATCCCGGCCTGCATAAGCATGGCCTCCGGCTCGTCGGCCGCTTGGTATCTCCTCTCGCAGAACACGCTCTTGATCGCGCAGTTGATGATCAGCATCGCGCACGTGCGGCAAGGCGTCATCCTCGTGTACAGAGTGGCACCCTCCAGAGCGATACCCAGTCTTGCCGCCTGGCAGATGGCATTCTGCTCGGCATGCAGAGTGCGCATGCAGTGTTCGGTGACCCGGCCATCTTCGTGAACGAGGCGCTTCATCTGGTGCCCGGCATCGTCACAATGCGGGAAGCCGTACGGAGAACCCACGAAACCGGTGACGAGGATCCGCTTCTCCTTGACGATGATGCATCCGCTTCTCCCCCGGTCACAGGTGGCTCGTCTGGAGACGGTATCGGCAACCTGGAAGAAGTAGTCGTCCCACGAGGGTCTCTCCATCGGACCAGTCACCTCCGCATGAGGGTCGGTAGTTCGGCGCGAGCCTCGGAGTCAGAGGCCGGAGCCACCAGGGGGCGACTCTCCGGCAAGACTAGCAGCAGGCTTCGATTGCGGACAGCGGGGGAGTGGCAGCGGTCGTATCATGTGGTGTCGGCGAGATGAGCAGTCCCGAGACACCTGTTCGACCGATCCGCAGCGACGAACGCGACACCGTCCTCGCGATCATCAACGACGCGGCGGAACGCTTCGCGTGCGTGAGTACCGAGGAGAAGACTCGATTACTGCGCCGGTATTGGGCCATTCCCGAGCGTCAGGTCGAGACTTCGGTGGTGCTCGCGAGGGTGTCCTGTCGCTCGGCGTCAACAGTCGCCGGCGCGCTCCCCGCGGGCCGCTCCTCCGGTGGTTGACGCTGCCGCGCCCCACCTATACCATTCCCCCGCATTGTCGCGCGCTTATCGCCATCCAATGCCACTGCATAACTATCAAGGCTAGGGGTACCCGCAGATGATCTTCGACCGCGAACACGAGTGCATGGGCCGCAAGGATCTCGCGAAGCTGCAGGGACGAGCGCCTCGTCGCCCTGGCCAAGCGTGTCTACGATCGGGTGCCCTTCTACAGATCCCTCTTCGACAAGGCCGGCATCGCGCCCGAGAAGGTCACGAGGCGTGGCAGATCTTCCCAGCCTGCCCTTCACCCGCAAGTACCACCTGCGCGACAACTATCCCTTCGGCCTGTTCGCGACCCCGCTCAGGGACGTCGTGCGCATCCACGCCTCTTCCGGCACCACCGGCAAGCCGACCACCGTGGGCTACACCAAGAACGACATCGGACATCTGGGCCAACGTGGCCGCCCGCACCATCGCCGGGGCGGGGGCGCACCGAGGACGACGTGGTCCAGGTGGCCTACGGCTACGGCCTCTTCACCGGGGGCCTGGGCATGCACTACGGGGCGGAGCTGCTCGGCGCCTCCGTCATCCCCATCTCGGGGAGCAACACCCAGCGCCAGATCATGCTGATGGAGGACTTCGGCACCACCATCATCTGCTGCACCCCCAGCTTCATGCTCTACCTGTACGACGTCGCCCAGCAACTCGGCGTGGACGTCACCACGTTCCCTCTCAAGGTGGGCATCTTCGGCGCGGAGCCCTGGTCCGAAGGCATGCGCCGAGACATCGAGGCCAAGTGGAACATCAAGGGCGTCGACATCTACGGGCTCAGCGAGATCATCGGCCCGGGGTCTCCTGCGAATGCGTGGACGCGCAGGATCGGGCTGCACATCAACGACGACCACTTCCTGCCCGAGATCATCGACCCCGAGACCGGCGAGGTCCTCCCCGAGGGACAGATGGGCGAGTTGGTGTTCACCACCCTCACCAAGGAAGCCTTCCCGCTCATCCGTTACCGCACGGGCGACATCACCAGCCTGCGCACCGAGCCCTGCATCTGCGGGCGCACCAACGCCCGGATGGCCCGGGTCTCGGGCCGCACCGACGACATGCTCATCATCCGCGGAGTGAACGTCTTCCCCAGCCAGGTGGAGTCGGTGCTGCTGATGTCGCCGCAGGTGGAGCCGCACTACCGTCTGGTCGTCACCCGCAAGGGCGCCATGGACAACATGGAGGTGCAGGTGGAGATCAAGCCGGACCTCTATCACGAGGTGTCCGAGGCCATCCTGTCCATGGACGACGTGACCACCATCGCCGAACACGAGAAGATGGTGGCGCTGAAATCCAGCATCCAGAAGAACATCAAGGACATCATCGGCATCAACGTGGGGATCACGTTCAAGGAGCCCGGGTCGATAGAGCGCGTCGAAGGCAAGGCCCAGCGGGTCGTCGACAAGCGCAAGGAGCAGGACTCCTAGCGAGATACCGGCTGTACAGCCAGGCCGGAGCCGCTGAACGAGCAGGGCCCCGGGAAAGGGGTTTCGCCGTGGAAAGACCGGAGGGCGAGGACAAGAAGGTCGAGGGCGAGGCCAAGGGCGCGCAGAGGGCGCGGGCGAGACCTCGGCGGACCTCGGCGCACAGGCGCAGCGTCGCGCTCCGGGGGCGCGACCGACAGGGCCGGCGCGGCCGGCCAGACCGTTCCCGTCCGCGCATGAGGACCGTCTCCACTCCCTGCTGGACCCCGAGACCCCCCAGACCCTGTCGCCGGCCTATCGCCTCAGCTACGAGGATCCCGAATTCCTCATGCGGGACGAACTGCGCGGCGCGCGCCTCCAACTCGAGTTCCTCAAGCCCGACATCCTCATGCGTGACAGGGGCATCGCGGCAACGGTGGTGGTGTTCGGCAGCGCCCGTATCCCTGCCCCTGAGGACGCCGCGGAACGCCTCGAGGCCGCCGAGCGCCGCGCGGCGGCGGACCCCGCCGACGCCGAAGCGGGGCGACAGTTACGAGACCATGCGGAGTCTCGTCGAGAAGGTCCGCTACTACGAGGAGGCGCAGCACCTGGCACAGCTTATCTGCGCAGCCCAGGAGGAGCGCTCCCCGGACGGCACCTGCGTACTCCGACCCGGTGGCGACAGCGTGGTCGTGGTCACAGGAGGCGGTCCCGGCATCATGGAGGCCGCCAACCGGGGCGCCCACGATATCGGAGCCGACAACATCGGTCTCAACATCGTCCTGCCCTTCGAGCAGGCGCCCAATCGCTACATCACTCCCCACCTGTGCTTCAACTTCCACTACTTCGCCCTCCGCAAGATGCACTTTCTCATGCGGGCCATGGCCCTGGTGGTCTTTCCCGGCGGGTACGGCACCCTGGACGAGCTGTTCGAGGTCCTCACCCTCATCCAGACCCACAAGATCAAGCCCATCCCGGTGCTGCTCTTCGGCCGGGAGTACTGGGAGCGGATCATCGACTTCCAGGCCATGGTCGACGGAGGGCGTCATCGCACCCGCCGATGCCGAGATCTTGTCCTACGTGGAGACGGCCGAGGAGGCCTGGCGGATCCTCGAGCCCGTCATGGAGGCGCTCGAGGTCCAGAACGACTGAGGTCGGCGCCGCGAGCAGGCGGTCGCCGCGAGGCGTGAGGCGGCCTGTCGCCACACGGCGGCCGCGGACTGACCCTATGCTATCCTTGTCTGATAGCAGAAATGGACATGTCTGACGATCCCCCAGTCTCCGCACCTCCTTCGCGCCCGACCCCCGGGAAGGCCGGCGATGAGTACGACCGCACTCGAGATCATCGGCGTCGTCCTCTTGGTGCTGGTCAACGCCTTCTTCGTGGTATCCGAGTTCGCCATCGTCAAGGTGCGCGACACCCGCGTGGCCGAGCTGGCAGCCCTTGGAAGCAGACGGGCCCGCAGTGGCCGACCACATCGTCAACCATCTCGACGCCTATCTCTCCGCGACCCAGTTGGGAGTGACCGTCGCCAGCCTGGGCCTTGGCTGGCTGGGGGCGTCCGCCTTCACCGACATCTTCGGTCTGGCCATCAACCAGACGGCGGCGGCGATCCTCGCCTTCGTGTTCGTGACCTTCATCACCATCATCTTCGGCGAGCTGGTGCCCAAGTCGGTGGCCATCCGCAAGGCGGAGGGAGCCACCCTGTTCGTCGCCCTGCCGCTGCGGTGGTTCTACCTGATCACCCGGCCGCTCACCTGGCTCATGTACATCTCGGCCGCCGGAATCCTCCAGCTCTTCCGCATCAAGCCGGCCTCCGAGCGCGACCTCGCCCACTCCGAGGAGGAGCTGCGCATGATCCTGGAGGCCAGCCAGGAAGTGGGCCATATCGACGAGGTCGAGCAGACCCTCATGCGCCGAGCCCTCACCTTCGGCGACCGCGACGTCACCGACATCATGGTGCCCCGCACGGAGATGGCCGCGCTGCCGACGTCGCTCACCGTGGGCGCAGGCCATCGAGGAGATCGCCGAGACCAATCACACCCGCTATCCCGGTGTTCGAGGAGGACGTCGACAACGTCGTCGGATACATCCACGTAAAGGACCTCTACCGGGCGCCGCGCACGCGCAGCCTCCGCCGCCTACTGCGCCCCATCGGGTTCATCGCCGAGACCTCCAACATCGAGGTGGCGCTCCAGCGCTTCCAGAGCACCCGCACCCCGCTGGCCATCGTGGTGGACGAGCATGGCGGCACCGCCGGTATCGTCACCATCCAGGACGTCGTCGAGGAGCTCATCGGCGAGGTCCAGGACGAGTTCGACATGGAGGCCCCGGAGATCGAGGACCGGGGTGACGGCAGCTACTCCGTCGACGGCGGCGCCCGCGATCGACGACCTCGAGGAGACCCTCGGACTCAGCCTGCCCGAGGAGGGCTTCCCCACGCTCGGGGGCCGGGTGTTCGAGCAGCTGCAGCGCCGTCCTCGGGTAGGGCGACGAGGTGCGGGTGGGCGACTACCACGCCCGGGTGACCGAGGTGGACGGCATGCGCATCTCCCGGGTGCTCCTCACCCGGCTCGACACCGAGCGAAGAGAGCGGGCTGGAAGACGCCGAGGCCACCGAGCGCCAGGATGACGAGCCCGAGCGATGATGGATCCCATCGACACGCAGATACCGGTCGATTCCGACGCTCTCAGGGCCAACATCGCCAAGACCGCTCAGAAGGTGGTCATCCCCGATCGGTATCTGCCCCTGGTGCAGGCCGTGGAGGGCTACTACGGGGTGCGGGTGCCGCTCATGGAGACCCTGAGCGAGTACTTCCACTCTTTCCGGAACATCGATCTTCTCGTCGACGGCTTCCAGACCATCCTGCTGCGAAACTGGAACTACTTCGAGCGGTCTTCAGACCGGACGCGGTCGTTCACGCTGCTCTCCGAGTTGGTGCTCGACCTGCTCGACACCCCGCTCACCACTCAGCAGACCTCGCTGCTCCTGCGCCAACTACTCACCTGGTGCACCAGCGTCCTCTCGGGACCGCACGCCGATGCCTACGACGAGCCGCTGCGCACAGTGGCCGAGACCCTCTACCGGGAGCTTCCCCTGCGGCAGTTCGCGTTCCTCGAGCGCGACACGCTCATCCACGGCCTGATGCGAGCAGGCCATCAAGCGGCCCGCCATCGAGCCGTCCTTTTCGGCTCTGTTCCGATCTCTTCTTCTTCTCGGCTACCGCCTGCTCGCCGAGCGCCTGCCCATGCCCGCCTGGGCCGTCTCGGGGGAGGCGGAGCTCACCCACCCCGCGCTGGTGGCCGAGCGCTTCGGGGAGCTGGCTCCCGAGGCCATGGCCGAGCTGATCGCGCGCGCAGAGGGGGCCTCGAGCGCGGACCTGCTGTCCCCCGACCTTCCCGCCTTCTCCACCATGCTCGATCGCGCCATCGACCAGATCTTCCGGATCGACGACATCGAGGACCGCTTCGCCGTCTGTCTCTACTTCCTCAAGGACGACACCCTCGGTTACCGGCAGAACGAGGTCATGGTGGATCTGCTGGGGGTCGTCCGGCAGATGATGAGTCCCGAACGCCATATGGACGTGGACCGGCTGCTCTCGCCGCCTCACCCGCTTCTTCCGGTCGCGCGACAACCAGTTCCTGCTGATGCGCTTCCAGTGCTACGAAGCCATCGGGGTGGCCATCGGGCGAGGCGGGCAACGTGGCCGGCAGCCGACCATCTCATCGAGGACGTCCTGTCGTGGAAGTTCCAGTATCCCGAGATCCAGGGAGCCACGGACGAGTGGGAGACGGTGGTCAACCCCTACCATCTGCCCAAGATCCGCTGCTGGATGCACATCATCGAGTCCAACCCCGCGCTCTACGAGCGCCTGGCGGCGGCGCTCAACGTGCAGTTGCGGCTGGGCGGCGTCTACATCGCCGACACCGACCTCTTCCAGCGCGATGTCACCCGGTTCCTCAACGCCGACATCCGGCCCATCTACTTCGTGGCCAAGCAGCTGCTGCGCGCTTTCCCCGTCTACTTCAACGACGTGGGCGCCGAGGGAGAGCTGCGGGCGGTGTCTACCGAGCTCGACGAGATCTGCGGGCGCCGCGACACGCTCATGCACTTCCTGCGCAAGCAGTCGCACGCCGAGTCGTCCAACCGGCTGGTCGGCTTCAGCCGGGAGGTGCTGACCTATTGGGTCACCCTCGACCCAGCCGGCCTGCGGCCCTATCTATCCCCCAACACCTGGAACGCCGTATGCGCCGAGAAGGAGTGGGCGGTCGGGCCCCACAAGATCGCTCGACGAGCTCCGCCAGCGCTTCGACGGGATCCGCCAAGCCACGCGGCAGGCGCCCGAGCCGAGGCCGACGGCCAAGGTGCTGCTCGACCAGTTGGTCAAGTCGACACCCGAAGCGTTGGCGCAGCGGCTTGACGAGATCCCCGACAGCGAGGAGCAGCACGGGACGGCACGCCGGCGGGTGGCCCTCATGGTCCGCACCCACCAACTGCTCGCGGAGAAGTACTCGCTGTCCGCCGACAACATCGGGGCACGAGGTCGGCCATCACCTGCAGCTCGACGTCACGACACGGAACCGATTCGTCAAGGCGCTGGAGGCCTGGCAGACCAGGCCCGGCTGGGCTACGAGGGACCGACTGCTCGACGCCTCTCTTACGCTGCTCGAGGAACTGCAGAAGATCATCCTCAGCCCCGCCCCCTCGGCGGCCGTCGAGAACATCTACCAGAAACGACATATCGCCGCCGGCATACCCTCCATGTACGGCAACTACATCGGAGCCCAAGTTCGACGCTCTGGGACTCTCGTTCAGGGTGGAGCGGCTGGTGGCCATCCTGCTCGAGGACCTGGTCGCCCGAAGGCGTCGAGCCCTACGTCACCCGCGACACCCTGCGCCGCATGGCCGCGGCCATCCGACGGTTCGAGCGCGCCCTGGCCACCGACGGCGTCGACTCGCGCAACCTCGGCGCCAACCTGCGTCTGCTCGAATCCAGCTTCAGCAGCCACAACTTCACCTTCCACCAGTATCAGAACGTCTTCCAGTTCATCATGGGGTCGGTGACCGAGCTTTCCCGCACCTCGATCCTGAGTCACGACCAGGTGCTGCACACGGTCCTCGAGCACGACCCCCGCCAGTGCGAGTCGCGCGATGCATGTCCCTCGACGCCGTGGCCGAGATGGTGCTGCGCGAGGTGCTGGTGTCGGCGCTGGGCATGCAGTCGCTCGACCGCTACATGTCGACCGTGCTCCGGCAGATATCAATGCTCACCGAGAAGCTGAGCAACCATGCCCTCACCCGCATGATGAACTACGACCCCGAGCGTCTGGTCTCGCGCATACACAAAGCGGACCCGGCACCGACGATCAGAGGACCCTGGGCTTCAAGGGACTGGGACTCAAGCAGATGGCCTCCTACAAGCACCGGGTGCCCCAGGGCTTCATCCTCTCCACCGAGCTCTTCAGCGCCATGCCGGCCATGGCCCACCGGCCGCTGTTCGACGACACGCTGGAACGGGTCAGGAGGGCTATCGGCGCATCTGGAGAAGGAGACAGGGCTCAGGCTGGGCGACCCCGACCGCTTGCTCACCCTTTCGATCCGCTCCGGCGCCGCCATCTCCATGCCCGGCCTCATGACCACGTTCGTGGACGTGGGACTGAACGATCACCTCGCCGAGGCGCTCTCGCGCAAACCGGGTTCGAGTGGGCGGCCTGGGACTCGTATCGGCGCTTCCTGCAGACGTGGGCGATGGCCGGGGGCATCGACCGCGACGTCTTCGACGCCATCATGGTGGACTTCAAGGCTCGGTACGGCCTGGAGCGCAAGTCGGACT
>CAWGGI010000004.1:0-249770 GCA_963822135.1 uncultured Actinomycetota bacterium
CAAGCGCACCAACTTCTTTCATGATACCCCAAGCGCCTTTGCGAGCCTCCTATCGACAGGTTCCGTGTCCTTGCCGACCGGCAGCGCGCGCCGCCAGAATGAAGAGGCCCGCCCCGAGACTACGTCCCCGGGCGGGCCTCCGCCAACCGATGCTGTCTTCGTACTACTGCGCGCTTGCCGGACGCTCTCCGAGCGTGACGGTCACGGTGCCCAACTGCCCGCCGCGGTCGACCGTCAGCTGGACCTGGTCGCCAGGCTTCTTGTTTTCGTCGATCGCGAACAGATCAGCGGTGCTGGTCACTTCCTTACCGTCGGCCTCCACGATGATGTCGCCCTGTTGCAGACCGGCCGCCTCGGCGGGGCTGCCCTGCGCCACTTCGGCGATCAGCGCGCCCGAGGACTGAGTGAGGCCATACTGCTGCTGAAGTTGCGGCGTGACGTCGATCGTGCCGACGCCCATGTAACTCTGCGGGGCCACGCTGCCATTGCTCCCCCCACCGTTGTTACTGCCACCGTTGTTCGCGCTGCCACCGTCGATGAGCTGGTCGGCCACCCTCGTAGCAGTGGCCGCCGGAATCGCGAAGCCGATGCTCACAGCCCCGGTCTGGGCCGGAGGTTCGTAAGCCACGTTGATACCGATCACCCGGCCGTTCGAATCGGCCAGAGCGCCGCCGGAGTTGCCAGGGCTGATGGGGGCGTCGGTCTGGAGAAGGTTGCTGAGAGCGGTCGCTTCATCACCCGTCACACCCTCGACCTGACGGCCCAGGCCGGAGACCACGCCGAGTGTGACCGAGTTCTCGTAGCCCAGAGGGCTGCCGATGGCGATCGCATATTCACCGACCGCCGGCAGGTCCTTGACGAACGTGGCGGCCGGCAGATCGTGGCCGGCGTTGACCTTGATGACCGCGATCTCGGTGCTCGGATCATGGCCTACGAGAGTCCCGTCGAGTTGTTCGCCGGTGGCGAGCGTGACTCTGACGGCCGAGACCGGCTGCCCGGTGTATTGGCTGGTGACCACGTGGTTGTTGGTGATGATCATGCCGTCCGCCCGGTAAATGACACCGGACCCCTCGGCCGAGTACTGTTGTCCGTCGCCGACCTTGAGATTGACCACGCTCGGGCCAAGCACCTTGGCCACGTCTTCGGCGGGACTGGAGGTCGCCTGGGCTGCTGCAGAAGCCTGACCCGCCGGGTTGATCAAGATCCCCGTGGTGACGGCAGCAAAGACGAGGAGCACCACGAACAGGGCGACGACCCAGCGGGTGCGTAGGTGTATCGATCCCGGGATTCTTCTGAGGCCTGACTTCTCCATGTGGAACCTTTCTGAAGGACAATGCTGGCACACCGCAACGGTGGAGAATCGCTCCGCCGAGTCTCAGATTGGCCGCGTGATTGCGCAGTTCCCTTCACGTCCCGCCCAGGCGAAGCTCCTTACAATGACCTTATTCGAGTCGGTCTGCGGTTGCGGACCCCGTGTAGGACACGTCGACACCGGTGCCGTTGGGTCTGCCCCGAAGATCGCCGCGGTCGGCGCGTGCTAAGCTCGACACCATCCTCTTCGAGGGTGACGTGCCTCTCAACCTGACACTGTCAAGAGGCGCATGCTTGCGCCAGAACGAGGGGGCGGGACCATAGCACTCCGATGGCCGGGATCCTCCGGACAAGAGCCAGACTCTTCGGGCAACGACCTGGATGCGGGACTGCTGCGCTCTGAGCTCCTGAGCAGCGACCAGTTGAAGCACCACGCCGTCGTCTTGGCGGGTGGCCACCGCGTGGACCGGCGCCCCGGAAAAGACAGGCTGCTCCCCCGCCTGCACGAGAACGAGCGGGTCCTTCTGGAGGCCTACGGTGTGGTCACCGCCGCGGCCGCGGCGGGACAGCGGATCATGCCCGCGGAGGCATGGTTGCTCGACAACTACTACCTCATCGAGCAGCAGATCGCTCTGGCCCGCCGACACCTACCGCGGGGCTACAGTCGGCAGTTGCCGCGACTTACCGCCGGCCCTTCGGCAGGTCTCCCCCGGATCTATGAGCTGGCCCTCGACTTGATCTCCCACCAGGATGGGCGCGTGGAGCGGGACAATGCCGCCGCGTTCCTGGCTGCCTACCAGACCGTAGAACCGCTGAACCTCGGGGAGTTGTGGGCTTTCCCCATCATGCTGCGTCTGGGACTGCTCGAAAACGTTCGCCGTGTGGCTTTGCGCATCGCGCGCCGGCGTGAGGAACGTGACAAGGCGATCGCCTGGGCGGACCGTATTCTCGTCGCAGCCGAGAAGGAGCCTAGACGCCTTGTCCATGTGCTTGCAGAGTTCGCCAATGCAACGGTGCCGCTGACCGCCCCGTTCGTGGAGGACTTCTACGCGCGCCTCCAGGCTCAGGGGCCGGCGCTCGCTCTGGTCCAGGCCTGGCTGGAGCATCAGCTGTCCGACCAGGGTCTGAGCGCGGTCCAGTTGCTGGAAGCGGCGAGTCGGAGTGCGGCGGCCGATCAGATCTCCATAGCGAACAGCGTAGGGAGCCTGCGCTTCATCTCCGCGCTCGACTGGGGGCGGTTCGTCGAGGACCTGAGCCTGGTGGAACAGACGCTCCACCTCGATCCAGCAGGGGTCTACGCAGACCAGGACTTCCTCACCCGCGACCGCTACCGGCACGCCGTCGAGGCGGTGACGCGGGGCAGTCCCCAGAGCGAACTGGAGGTGGCGCGGGCCGCGGTCGAGCTCGCCCAGGCGGCTGAGCGCGAAGCGGGTATCCACGATCGGACGGCGCACGTCGGCTACTACTTGGTGGGCAAGGGCCGGCCGGCCCTCGAACGCGCCATGGACAGCAGGGCGCCGTTCATGGTGCGCTTCACGCGCGCCGCACGTCCTCTTCGTCTGTTCTCATACCTCACGCCGATGGTGGTCGGGACCGCGGTCGCGGTGGCATTGCCGCTCGTGTTCTTCGCGCAGCCCGAGCAGGGCTGGGGGTGGTACGTCTTCTTCACCATCGTCGGCCTCCTCGCGGCCTCCGCCCTGGTCGTTCCTATCGTCAACCTGCTGATCACCATCACAGTGCCTCCCAGAGTGCTCCCGCGCCTGGACTTCTCCGAAGGGATCCCGGACGGCCACCGGACGATGGTGGTCGTCCCCACATTGCTGGGCCGCCCCGAGGACGTGGCGGATCTGGTAGAAGCCCTGGAGGTCCGCTACCTGGGCAATCGCGACCCCAACCTGTTCTTCGCCTTGCTCACCGATTTCCGCGATGCACCCGAGCAGACGCAGCCGGGCGACGACGAGCTGGTGGGTCTTGCGCGGGCCGGGATCGAGGCGCTCAACGACAAGTATTCCGAGGACCGCTCGGACATCTTCTACCTGTTCCACCGGCCGAGACTGTGGAATCCCCGCGACCGCGTGTGGATGTGCTGGGAGCGGAAGCGAGGCAAACTGGAGCAGTTCAATGCCCTTCTGCTGGAGTCCCGAGCGGCCGGAGCTTCGCTGCCCGGCGGCGAGGCTGTGAGAGGGAGCGCCGCTCCCGGCGAGGGCGCGTCCCCCAGCCCAGCTGCCGGTACGGCTGCCGATGCCTTCTCTCATATAGTCGGCGATCGGTCCATCCTTGGATCGATCAAGTACGTCATCACCCTCGACACCGATACGCAACTGCCTCGAGACGCCGCCGCCACGATCATCGGCAACATCGCTCATCCGTTGAACCGTCCCGTCTACGACACCAAGAAGGGCCGCGTGGTCGACGGATACGGGATCCTCCAGCCGCGGACTTCGATCAGTCTCGAGAGCAGCACGAGCTCCAGGTTCACGCGCCTCTTCGCCGGCGAAGCGGGCATCGACCCCTACACGCGGGAGATCTCGGACGTCTACCAGGACCTGTTCGGCGAAGGTTCGTTCGTCGGTAAGGGCATCTACGACGTGGGCGCCTTCTCTCGAGCGGTCGGCGGGCGGTTCCCCGAGAACCTGATCCTCAGCCACGATCTCCTGGAAGGCGGTTACGCCCGTTCGGCTCTGGTGGCCGACGTCGACCTCATCGAGGAGCACCCCACCACCTACCCCATGGAGGCCAGCCGGAAGCACCGCTGGACAAGGGGCGACTGGCAACTGGCGGGTTGGCTGCTTCCGCGCGTACCGGGCCCCGGGGGAAAGCGACAGCGGAACCCGCTCGCTCTCCTCTCTGTGTGGAAGCTCTTCGACAACCTGCGCCGCAGCCTTCTGCCGGCCGCGCTCGTCGCCATGTGTGTCGGCGGATGGCTCTGGGGGGTCGGACCCTCATGGTTGTGGCCGCTCCTCACCGCCGGGGCGCTGTTCCTGCCGCCGTTGCTGACTGCGACGATCGAGTTCGTGCGCAAACCAGCGGAGCGCGCATGGCTGCTGCATCTTGCTCTCACAGGCAGATCCTTGGTCCAACCGCTCCTGCGGGCCCTGCTCGGGTTGATACTGCTGCCGTACGACGCGCTGGTCTACCTCGACGCCATCCTCCGCTCGGCGGTGAGCATGCTCGTCACCCGGCGCGGTTTGCTGACCTGGTATCTGCCGTCCTACGGCCGCCGGAATTCCCGGCGCAGTCCGGCGGAGTTTCTCCGGGAGATGTGGATCGCTCCTGTCGTGGCCGTGGTCCTGGCCGTGGCGCTGATCGCGGTGCCTGCTACACGCGTGGCCGATTGGCCGTTCGTCATCCCCCTGCTCGTCCTCTGGCTGGTCGCCCCTGTGGCGGGTTGGTGGATCAGCAGGCCGGTCAGGCCACTCGTGGCAGAGTTGAGCGCTCAGCAACAGGCGTTCCTGCGTGCTCTCGCCCGGCGCACATGGCGCTTTTTCGCCGATTTCGTCGGCCCAGACGACAACTGGCTGCCACCGGACAACTACCAGGAGTACCCGGCTTCCGTGGTCGCAGCGCGCACCTCCCCCACGAACATGGGCATGGCGCTGCTGGCAAACCTCGTCGCTCATGACTTCGGCTACATCTCCACCAGGGAGTTACTGCGCCGCACCGGGCGGACGCTCGGGGCGATGGGGAAGCTGGAGCGCTTCCGAGGTCATTTCTACAACTGGTACGACACCCGCTCGCTGCTTCCGCTCCACCCTCAGTACATCTCGTCGGTTGACAGCGGTAACCTTGCCGCCAGCCTGCTCACGTTGCGGGTGGGGCTCGGCGAACTGAAGAACATGCCGGTACTCGGCCCCCGAGCGCTCGATGGTATCGAGGACACCCTGCTTGCGCTGGCATCGCAGACGAATCGCGTTTCGGCTCCTGGGATTCAAAAACAGATCGAGTTCTTGCGCGGCGTTCTGCAGTCGGCGAACGGCGACCGCGCCGATCCTGCCGAGGCGGCCAGGGTGCTGGGGGAACTCTGTGTGGGCTCGAGAGAATTGGTCGCTGTACTGCCCCCGGATGCCACCGAGGAGCTCACGTACTGGGCACGGACGCTCAACCGTCAGTGTCGCAGGTTCCGCGACGACCTTAGATCCCTGCTGCCGAAGCCGGGAAGCTACAGCGCGATGCCTACCCTGCAGGAACTCGATGGAGGGGGCCCCGACTCCGGCGAGGTCGCGAAGGAGGCGGATGCCGCGGAGGGGCTCGACAGAGCAGGCAGGGAAGCCAAGAAGCGCCTCAAGCTCATCGATGGACTGATCGCCCGGTGCGACGATTTCGCGGCGATGGATTTCGAGTTGGTCTACGACCCATCGCGCCAGCTTCTGAACATCGGCTACGACCTGGGCGAGCGCCGCCGCGATCCGTCCTGGTACGACCTGCTGGCCTCAGAGGCCCGCCTGACGAGCTATCTGCTGGTCGCCCAGGGCCAGGTACCGCAGAAACATTGGTTCGCGCTGGGACGACTGTTGACGAGTCACGGCGGCGACCTCAGCCTCATGTCGTGGAGCGGATCGATGTTCGAGTACCTCATGCCCCGGCTCTTCCTGCCGGGGTACGAGAACACGCTGTTGGAGCAGGCCTGCCACGCCGCGGTGTCGCGCCAGATCGAGTACGGCCACCAGCGGCACGTGCCCTGGGGTATCTCCGAGTCGTGCTACAACGCGGTGGACGGGAACCAGGTCTATCAGTACCGGGCCTTCGGCGTCCCGGGGCTGGGGTTCAAGACCGGGCTTGCGGACGACCTGGTGATCGCCCCCTACGCCGCCGCGCTCGCTCTGACGGTCGCTCCCCGGGAAGCCTGCCGCAATCTGCAAACGCTCGGCAACAGCGGCTTCCTTGGAGACTACGGGCTCTACGAGGCGATCGACTATACCCCGTCGCGCGTTCTGCCGGGCACGAACCACGCTGTGGTCCGCGCCTTCATGGCGCACCACCAAGGCATGAGCTTCCTGGCCATCGCGCACACACTACTGGACCGGCCCATCCAGCGCCGGTTCGTCTCGGATCCGCTCGTGCGCACGGCTGAATTGCTGCTCCAGGAGCGCATCCCCAAGCAGACCCTCACCGTGCAGCCGGTGGCAGGCGAGTCGGCCGAGGTGGCGCGGTTACCGGCCGCCGACGCGGCAGCCGTTCACCGAGTGCTGCCCGACCCCAACACGCCGGCACCCGAGGTGCACTTGCTGTCCAACGGGAGCTATCACGTCATGGCCACGAACGCGGGTGGAGGCTACAGTCGCTGGCGCGATCTGGCCGTCACCCGGTGGCGCGAAGATGCTACCTGGGACGGCTACGGCACCTTCATCTACCTGCGCGATCGCCGCACGGGCCGCTACTGGTCCGCCACCTACCAGCCGACCCGGAAAAAGCCCGAGCGCCACGAGGCGGTCTTCGTCCAGGCGCGCGCGGAGTATCGGAGGCTCGATCACGCCATCGAAGCGCACACGGAGGTCTGCGTCTCGCCCGAGGACGATGTCGAGATCCGCCGCGTAACGCTCACCAACCTGTCCGACGACGTCCGAGATATCGAGGTGACGAGCTACGCGGAGGTCGTCATGGCGCCGCAGGATGCCGATCTCGCTCACCGGGCTTTCAACAATCTCTTCGTGCAGACCGAGATACTGCCCACCCACCGCGCCATCCTCTGCCGACGTCGTCCCCGCACGCGCGACGAGGAGACGCCGTGGATGTTTCACGTGCTGGCGGCGCCCGGCTCGTACGACGAGGAGGTCTCCTACGAGACCGACCGCGCCCGCTTCATCGGCCGGGGGCGGACGGCTGCGAATCCCGCCGCCCTTGACCCGGATGACGGCCACCCCGAACTGTCCAACACGCAGGGCTCCGTCCTCGATCCCGTCGTGGCCATCCGAAGCGCCCTGAGACTGTCCCCGGACGAATCCCGGGCCGTGCACGTGATATCGGGTGTCGCGGAGACCCGGGAGGCTGCGATCGCTCTCCTCGACAAGTATCGCGACCGGCACTTCGTCGAGCGGGCCTACGAGATGGCGTGGTTCGAGAGCCAGGAGGTGCTCCGCCTCCTCAACATGACCGAGGCCGACGCCCAGATCTACGGCCGCCTGGCGGGTTCGGTCATCTACGCCAGCGCCGCCCGCCGAGCTTCGCCCAGCATCATCGCTCGGAACAGGCTCGGCCAGTCCGCACTCTGGCGTTTTGGCATCTCGGGGGACCTGCCTATCGTGCTGGTGCGCATCGGCGACGTCAACCATATCGATCTCGTGAAGTCCGCGGTGCAGGCGCACGGTTACTGGCGCAACAAGGGCTTGGCCGCGGACCTGGTGATCTTGAACGAAGACTTCTCCGGGTATCGCGCGGTTCTTCAAGATCAGATCGTGGGTCTGATCAATGCCGGTCCTGAAGCGTTGGTCGTGGACAGATCGGGCGGGGTCTTCCTTCGCCGGGCGGAGGAGCTCTCCGAGGAGGACCGGGTGTTGTTCCAGACGGTCGCCCGCGTGGTCCTCGCGGGTTCGATCGAGAGCCTGGCCGAGCAGGTGCAACGGCGCGCGGCGACGGACCGCCTTCCAGCTCCGCTCGAGCCTTCCCGCACCCCCTCGCCCGAGACCGCCGGCCCCCTGCCGCCGCGCGAACGCAGCTTCAACAACGGCCTGGGCGGTTTCACCGCAGACGGGCGGGAGTACGTCATCACCCTCGAGCCCGGGCAGAGCACGCCCGCGCCCTGGGCGAACGTCATCGCCAGTCCACACATCGGGACCCTCGTCAGCGAGAAGGGAGGCGCGTACACGTGGGTGGAGAACGCCCACGAATTCCGCCTGACCACCTTCCACAACGATCCGGTCGGCGACGCCAGCGGAGAGGCCTTCTACCTCCGCGACGACGAGACCGGCGTCTTCTGGTCGCCCACGCCCCTGCCCTGCCCGGGACGCTCCGGCTACGTCTGCCGGCACGGCTTTGGTTACAGCGTGTTCGAGCACTTCGAGTCGGGCATCGTCTCGGAGCTGTCGACATACGTCGCGATGGATGCGCCTGTGAAATTCGTGACGGTGAAGCTCCGCAACGAGTCCGGGCCGTTCCAGAAGGCTGTCGCTCACAGGCTACTGGGAGCTGGTGCTCGGCGAATGGAGACACGCGAATCTCATGCACATCGTCACGGAGAAGGATCCGGACAGCGGCGCCCTTTTCGCCCGGAATCCCTACTCCCGCTCCCAGCCCGGAAAGGTGTTCTTTGCCCAGGTGAGCGAGCCGCGACACACGGTCAGCGGCAACCGCACCGAGTTCATCGGACGCAACGGCTCACTGGACGACCCGGCCGCCTTGCACCGTACACGACTGTCGGGCAGGACCGGGGCTGGGCTCGACCCCTGCGCCGCCGTCCATACCGACTTTGCCCTGGCCGATGGACAAGAGCGGGAGATCGTCTTCGTCGTCGGAGCGGCAGACAGCGCCGACGCGGCCCGGCGCCTCGTCCTCCGCTTCGGTGGTCCTGCCGCGGCGCGGCGCGCCCTGGAGGAAGTATGGGCCCACTGGAACCGCGTCCTCGGCGCCGTGTACCTTGAGACTCCCGACCGAGCGCTCGACGTGCTCACCAACGGCTGGCTCGTCTACCAGACCCTGTCCTCCCGGTATTGGGGGCGCAGCGGTTACTACCAGTCGGGCGGCGCCTACGGCTTCCGCGACCAACTGCAGGACGCCGTGGCCCTGCTCCATTCGGTCCCCTGGCTCACCAGGGAGCATCTGCTGCGGTGCGCCGAGCGCCAGTTCCACGAAGGTGACGTTCAGCACTGGTGGCATCCGCCTGGTGGCCAGGGAGTGCGGACCCACTCGTCCGACGACTACCTCTGGTTGCCCTACGCGACCTGCCTGTATGTGCAGGCGACGGGCGACACCGGGGTGCTCGACGAGCACGTGTCTTTCGTCGAAGGCCGGGAACTGAGCCCCGACGAAGAGGCCTACTACGAGTTGCCTCTACGCTCCGCCGACACGGCGACCCTCTACGAACACTGCGTCCGCTCGATCAAGCACGGGCTGCGCTTCGGCCGGCATGGATTGCCGCTGATGGGGTCCGGCGACTGGAACGACGGCATGAATCTCGTCGGCCACGAAGGCAGGGGCGAGAGCGTGTGGCTGGCCTGGTTCCTCTGCGAGAACCTCCGCCTGTTCGCGGATCTGGCCGCACGCCGGGGAGACGACAGCTTCGCACGTACCTGCCGCGACACGGCGGAAGAAGTCCGAGCCAACATCGAGGCGCACGCGTGGGACGGCGGATGGTACCGCCGGGCGTATTTCGACGACGGTACGCCCCTGGGATCGTCCACCAACGACGAATGCCGGATCGACTCGATCAGCCAGAGCTGGGCGGTGCTATCAGGGGCGGGAGATCCGCTGCGCGCCGCTCAGGCTATGGGGGCTGTAGACCGACACCTGGTCGACCGCGACGCGGCGATAGTCAAGCTCCTCGACCCGCCTTTCGACGCATCAGACCTCGAGCCCGGGTACATCAAGGGCTACGTGCCGGGCATCCGCGAGAACGGCGGGCAATACACCCATGCTGCAATATGGGCGGCGATGGCGTTCGCTCTCCTGGACGACGTGGAGCACGCGTGGGAGCTCTTCTCGATGCTCAATCCCATCAACCACGCCGATCGCCCGGAGAGCGCCGAGCTCTACAGGGTGGAGCCGTATGTCATGTGCGCCGACATCTATGGCGCACCGCCCCATATCGGCCGCGGCGGGTGGACGATGGTACACGGGCGCCGCCGGCTGGATGTACAGGCTGGCAGTCGAAACGCTGATCGGTCTTCATCTGGAAGTGGACAGGCTTCGTTTGGCGCCAAAGGTTCCCGCAGAGTGGGGATCCTACAAGATCCACTACCGTTACCGGGAGACCTTCTACCACATCACCGTCACGCGGGTCGGCGAGAGGGCCGACACGGGTGGAGAAAGGCCGGCGGCCGCGGCTGCACCAGCCGGGGCCATGCCCGGCGAGCCCGGCGCCGAATCGAGTCGGTGACCCGGGTCGTCAAGGATGGCGTGGAGCTCGAGCAGTCCGGAGATTCCCGGGGGACCATCCCATTGGTGGATGACCGCCGGGATCATTACATCGAGGTCGAGTTCGGCGCCGCCGAATCCAAGGAGGACGGAGAATGACCGCAGACGCAGCCGCGACAAAAGCGAAGCCGCTGGAGGTCGTCGGTCACGTCGATCTCCAGAGATACCTGGGGACGTGGTACGAGATCGCGACCATCCCCCAGCGCTTTCAGAAGGGCTGCGTCGGAGTGACGGCGGAGTACTCACTACGCAAGAATGGGGACATCCAGGTGGTCAACACCTGTATCAAGGAGACGCTCGACGGGGAGGTCCGCACGGCGCGCGGCAAAGCCCGGGTCGTCGATAGAACAACCAACGCCAAGCTCAAGGTCAGCTTCTTCTGGCCCTTCTGGGGGGCCTATTGGATCATCGGGCTCGACCCGGACTATGAGTGGGCCATCGTCGGGCATCCGAATCGGGACTATCTGTGGATCCTCAACCGCTCACCCCAGATGGACGGCGGCCTCTACCGCGAGCTCCTCCAGCTCATCGCCGACAAGGGCTACGACCTGACGAAGATCAAGAAGACGCTCCAACCGGGGAACGCGGAGACTGCGGTCTGAGTTCTTCCTGAACCGTCCGGTAGCTGGTCCGCTACACTTCGCTTGTACCGGCAAAGACCGCTATCTAACGGTCCTGACGAGACTACAGAGGGGGTCGGCCTTTTGGGTCTTGGGCGAACACCTCCGCCGGCGACCGCCCCAGGTCGCCCGGCGGCCTGGCAGATCCGTTCATACTTGAGCGCCCTGCGGGCCAGTGTCTGGCCGGTGAGGAGGCTGTACACCGGCCGCCTGGGAGAGGTCGACGCCTGGCGCGGCGTGGCCATCTGCATGATGGTGGTCTACCACCTTTTGTGGGACCTCTCGGACCTCGCCGACTACGACATCGCGGTGCGCTCGGGTTTCTGGCGGTACTTTCAGATCGCCACCGCGGGCCTCTTCACCATCCTGGTAGGGGTTTCTCTCAGCTTGAGCTATCAGCGTCAACGCCCCACGAGCCCCCCCGGCAGCCTCTGGCCCTCGTATCTTTTGCGGGGCGCTGTCGTGTTCACCTGGGGACTTGTCATAAGCCTGGTGACAGTCCTGATCTACGGTCCCGACCGGTACGTGCGCTTCGGCATCCTCCACCTGATCGGCCTATCCATAGTGCTCGCCTATCCCCTGCTCCGATTCCGGTGGCTCAATCTGGCCCTGGGGCTGGTGATCAGCGCCCTTGGACCGGTGATGCGCGCGATACGGCCCGAGTTCGTATGGCTGGAATGGCTCGCGCCCACGCCGGGCGGAGGTATCGACTACGCCCCCCTGATCCCCATGTTCGGCCCGGTGCTCATCGGCGTGTTCCTGGGCAACTCACTGTACCCAGGCGGCTCTCCCCGCTTCCCAGTACCGCCATGGCTGCTGGAGTCCCCTCCTGTCAGGTTCCTGCGGCACATGGGACAGAACTCGCTCCTCATCTACCTCGTCCACCAGCCGCTCTTGATAGCGCTGCTCCTGCTGCTGGGAGTGGCCGAGTGGTGACGGCCTAGAACGCGCAAGAGCGCGCCCGGCGAGCGAGGCTTGGTAGCCGCCAATCCGACTGACTGAGAGCAGAGGCCACCGCGGAAGCGGGTGACCCTTTCGGCGCCTATTTGAGTTGGCCTGTGTAGACGTGGTAGTCGCGGCCGTACCCCGTTGGTCAAATCTGATGTGGAAGGTTATCTGCCCGCTCATACCCTCGGTGAGGGTGTCTTTGGAACTGGTCTTGCCTGCGAAATCGTAGGCAGAGTCCATCCACGTTACGCCGTATAGCCGAGCAGACCAGTCTGCAGTGGTCTCCATTGAGCTCCCCGTCGAAGGTGGCCGTCCCTTCGCTCCAGTGAACAGGAGACTTCACGTATCCCGTTAAAGCGTCATTTCCTCCCGAGTACACGCCTTCCAAAGGTCCCCGTCCAATTCGGTACAACGCCCAGTTTCTTGCCATCACCCAGTCGCCGGACACGGGGTCTTCGTCGTAGCCAGCCCAGTTGAAGAAATACCTCAACGAACTGGCAGGTCCCCTTGACGGCCGTCGCCGGAGCGACGGCCAGTCCGGTGATGCCCAGCACCAACACGACCACGACCAGTACGAACGCGAACAGAAGAAGTAGTTCTCTTGGCTTTCATAGAAAAGACACCTCCTCCTCGGGTGGTAGAGTCCAAGAAGGGGTGCCGCGCGGGCGATAGGCTCGTGCTGCTAGGCCCCTTCGGGCGGCCTCCCGAGCGATAGATGGGGAGAGTCACTCACTCCCCATAGATGAACTATAGGCCGTTTCTCTCTGGCGTCAACGAGTTCTAGGCGGGATGTTCGGTCTACTGAACGCGCCATGTTCAGAGTCAACGGAAGCCCGCGGCTGGCAAGGCTTGGTAGCCGGCAGCCCGAACCCCACAAGAACGGAGGCCCCGAAGGGCCTCCGTTGCGGATCTCTGCCGGTCGTATCCCGGGGAGGGTCCGGACCGCGGCGGATTGACCCTAGGAGCGGCTAGAGGTCCGGGTCGCCCACATGCACCTGGATGTTGCCGTTGGGTACCGGCACGGGATCGCCGCCAGCCCACCCGAACCAGAAGACGAATATCATGCCGCATAGAGGTCGTTCCCCGCGCCGGGCTCACCGAAGTCCAGGAGGACATACCTGAGGGCAGCGAGTCCGCCTCCGTCGGGAGGAGCCGCAGCCAAGCCGGGCGGCAGCTGGTCGGCCGGCACGTACACCACGAAGTCGGCTACCTCGGCATTCCTAGCAGCCCGTCCGCAGAGAGTGCGCGCCGCTGAGGCATCGAGCTGGCCCAAGCAAGCTGCGCTCGGCCCATGGAACGCATCCCAGTACACGGACGTGAAGTTCCTGCTGCTGAAGCGGTAGTCAGACTCCCCCCCGGGCTTGCCGGTGAACTGGTCCAGGTACTTGCCCCTCACGGTTCCGTCCGGCAGTTGCTGCACGTGGATCGCATCCATCGTAGGAAAATCAGGGAAGTCGTTGTTCGAGTCACACACGAAGCTGGCCCAGTTCACCGGCTTCCCGCCGCCCGATCCTCCTGGAGCGGCAAACGCTACGGTAGGCACGACGATCAGAAGGACGAGCAGGATTGCGAGGAACGTGACAACGAGCAGTGGCTTCTTGGACTTCATGGACCCGCACCTCCCCCTCGGGTAAGCTCCGGCCCGGGAGGGGACGCTGCTCGTGAACTCGTACCAGGCCCCTCTCTGGCGGCCACTCCGAGCTATGAATGTAGGGGAGCCACCTGCTCCCCATGCACTTCAGTGTAGGCCGGTTCAACTCATAGTCAATAGGCACACGACGTGTGCATCTATTGCCGCAAGTGTCTCAGCCGGCAAGGCTTGGGGGAAGACAGTCCGGGGCCTCTTCTACGGTCCCATCGGGAGAGTAGGAGAGTCTTGGCAGGCCCTGAGTGGAGGGCGTAGGAACAGGGAAGCCTTTCGACTCCCCTGGGTGCTGGCTGTCGTGCCTTCCTCTGTTACTGCTTGAAACCCGCTTCGACTTTGTATGCCTTGAGGAACTGACCGAAGTTTGTATACGGGGCGTAGTTTTCGGGGTAATCGCGTATGTCAAGAACATAGAACTTCTGAATCTCCCCCTTTGACATTCTGCTCCAGTCCACCGGATCATACGTGCCCTGCATCACACCTATAGGGTTATGGTTTGCCCCGCCGGACGGCACCGCCAGGGCCGCGGCACTGAAGGTCAGAGTCAGCACGATGGCGAGCGCGAGTATCAAGAGTAGACCAGACCTGGTTCTCATACCTACGCACCTCCTCCTCGGGTAAGCTCCGGCCCGGAGAGGGGGGCGCTGCGCGACAGAAGCTCGTAGTGCCAGGCCCCGCTCCGGCGGCCTTCCCGAGCTGTAAGTGGGGAGAATCACTTGCTCCCCGTATAGCCTCACGATAGGCCGTTTCTACGCGGCGTCAATAGGCAAGAACGCCCCGGCTGGCAGCGCCTGGGAGCAGCCCGGGTGCAGCGTCAGTCACCGTCCCCGTCCCCGTCGCCATCGCCATCAGAATCGTTGTCCCAGCCGTGGCCGCCGCCGAAGTCCCCAGGATCCCAGTCTAGCGCTTCGCCCCAGTGGATCTCGACCTCGAGTCGTCGGTCTCGTCCCCAACCTCGCTCTCGCTTTCGCTCTCACTCTCGGTCAGAGCACCATCGTCTTGCAAGAAGACCGCCTGCTGCCGGTCGCGTGGGGCCGTCATGCGGGTACGGTCTTGGGGGTCCGGATCGGAGAGCCGCGATCCGAGAGCGATTCTGGCCTGAATGCGCGCTGCCTTCAGTTCGGGGCAATCCAGCATATTCGTTACATACCCAAGCTCAGCGTCGTCCTTCTCGGCGTCAAGGTCGGGAAGTATCTCTTGGAGGGCGGCCCCGATCTCCTTCAGGCGTTCGCTTCTCCCCTCGTAGGCATGGGACAAGCGCATCAGCTTGTAGGTGTCCTTACGCCTGGCCGCTTCTTGGATCTGCCATGCGTTCGCTTCGAGAGCCAGACGCTTGCGAGCGGTCGAGTCCAACTTCACGAGCAAGAAACCGGCAGCCACGCAGCCGGCGCAAACGAGGAACATCCACGTCAGGGTGACTCCGAACCCGGAGTAGGCCGGCCACTCCCTTGGGTCATTACCGGAGACGCAGGTGGCCAGCGTCCCGACGAGCCAGCCAACCGCGCCTACAAGAAGGAGGAGGAACCCGACGAAGCGAAGAAAGGAAAGGGCCAGCAGTCGACCCGGGGTCGTCGGTTCGTAGTCGCCCAGGGCATCTAACCAACGAGCGCTGCTGACCTCGACCTTCTCCTCGTCGGCCCCACGGTCCTGGTCAACAGCAGTGCCGCACGAGGGGCAAAGAGTCCAGCCAGTTTCTGCCTCCCTGCCGCAGACCGCACATTTCCGCTCCCGCCTACGCTGCTCGGCAAGATCCGGGGCCGCAGGACTCTTCCCGACATCCGACGCCATGACCCCTCCTCAGACGAACGGGCACGACGCACGCACCTTCAGTGTAGGCCGACTGGGTCCCGGGTCAAGGAGCAAGAAAGCGCCGCCGGCCGGTAAGGCTTGGGAGCCAATCCGGGCAGCAGAAGAACGGAGGCCCCGAAGGGACCTCCGTTTCATTGGAGTATCGGAAGCCATTCCGGACTGCATGGGACGAAGGAGGTGTGCGTCTAGTCGTCTGCAGGATGCGAGAGAGCGCGGCTGTCGGCAGGATCCGAGGGGACGCCGCCACCCGATGGGCCGGGAAGAGCCAACTCGCCCAGGCACGCGGATAGCCTCGCCAGTTGCTCCACCAGCACCGCCTCGTCGATATCGCCCAAAGCGAACGTCTTCTGGAGCCACTCCTCGCTGACCATCCAGCCCAGTGACAGCGCCGAGATCGCGGCCGCGACGATACGGGGATCAAACGACTCCGCGGCATCGAGAGATATGGTCCGCTGGCGAACGGTCTGCAGCCGCTCGAGCAAGTCCCGGCCGGGCATTGGGTCGAAGCCGGGGTCGGTGTTGGGGGCCGCGCAAAGCGCCATCCGAGCGTATGACAGTCTATTAGCCCGATCCTGAATGAGGCCTTCATCCCGGTAAGCAGCATCTGGTAAGGCGGGAGGGACATCCGAGGTCGAGGGGCGGGGGCGTCCAGCCGCCGGAGACACTCGGCAATCAAGCCCTGTTTGCTGCCGAAATAGCGGATGATCAGAGGGTGCGTGACTCCAGCGGCTTCGGCTATCTGCCGCAGCGAGACGGAACTCGTGCCGGCGTTCCGGATGAGAGCCAGGGCCGCCTCGAGGATGCGCTCTCGGGTCTCGTCGCGGGTATGGTGCCTCTGGCCGTGGACGGTTCGTCGTCTGACATGAGTACCAGCCTGATCGCCTCTCTCGAACGGCGCAGTGGCGGAGGACCTCCCCGCACTTGATAGCAGAGATCTGCGTCCGTCGTTTACCAATGGTAACATAATACGGATGGCACCCGATTCTCGAGGAGCATGACATGTCCGATCCGTTCGAGGTAGTCGACGTGCTGCAATCGGCCTGGGCGAAGACTGCGAAGGCAGCCGACGAGGTCACAAGGGGTCTGAGCGCTTTCGAGCGCGAGCGGGCGGCGTTCGCCCTCGTGAGCGCGTACAGCCTCGCCGAGGAGATGTGGATATTCAAGGCCGACCCCGCGCGCCCGGCGTTCACCGACTGGATGGCCAACGGCAGAAAGACGGCGGGCGACAGCCCCTATACCGTGTATCTCAGCACCCCCATCAGCGCCCGCTATACCTACCGTTTGCGTGGCAATCTCGGAGACGCCACCTATTTCGGTTTCCAGCTCTATCGCCAGGTCCAAGGCTTCAACGCGCCCTCGGGCAAATTGAACATGAGCGACCTCAGGGTCGCCGACAACGGCGATTTCGAGAGTCCTCGCGAGCAAGGCCGACCGGCCGGGGTCGCCAATTGGTTGCCCCTCGGCGACGACGACTATGTCCTCATGACCCGGGAGTACCGGTACGACCCGGCTGAGCAGCGGCCCGCTCACATCTCAATCGAGTGCGTCGATGGCAGTGACGCCGAACCACCTGCGTTTGTCGCTCGCGTGCAGAAGGCCTCTGCGTACTTCGAGAGCATCATCCTCTCCACCATCGAGATCGCCTCGCTCTTGAGCGTCAACCAGTTCTCGCCCCCTGACGCCGAGGTTCGGACACCCAAGTACGGCGACTCGCTGTTCCCCACCAAGGAGACGTACTACGACGGCTTCTACGTCAAGCTAGCTCCCGGCGAAGCGATCAGGATGTCCGGCAGACTCCCCGAGAGATGGGGCTTCGTTTCTTTCGTGTTCTACGACCGCTGGTACGCCACGCTCGACTATCCACGGGTGCGCTGTTACCTGACCGCCCACGATCTGCAGTTCGAGTCCGACGGCAGCTACACCATCTATCTCTCCGCGCAAGATCCCGGCCACGCGAATTGGATCGAGATGGGCGGCCTCGAGGAAGGTCTGTTCTCGTATCGGTACATGATGGCCGACTCCAATCCTCACCCGATGATCGAGATCGTCCGTCCCTGACAAGCGAAGCTAGCCGTTGATCGCTTGTCCCCATCCGTCGAGCGCGGGCCAAGGCGAGCCGGTTCGGGAACCCACCACCAGGTTTTGATGGGGACCCGACCGGGCACTTTCGTTTGGTGACCCAAGCCCGGGTCCCTCGAACGCACGAGCAGAAATGGGGTGGAACGATGGCGGGTCTTGCCGAGACGATGGTCTGTGGAGTTGTCCGCGCCGAGAGCTACGAGCGGGCGAAGAAGTTCTATACGGAGGCCCTGGGCCTCAAGCAGGGCCAGGAGTTTCCCGGCCCCGGGGGCGGGGGGATGTTTGAGGCGGCCGGCGGGACCATGCTGATGGTCTATGAGAATCCCGGCCTGAAGGCCCCAGAGAACACCACGCTCGCATTCGGCGTCTCCGCAGACGGCTTCGACGCCATTATGGCCGATCTGCGTGCGAAAGGGGTGGTCTTTGAGGAGTACGACATCCCTGAGATGGGCCTCAAGACGGTGAACGGTGTGGCTGAGATGGGCGGGATGAAGTCGGCCTGGTTCAAAGACAGCGAGGGCAACATACTGAATCTCGCCGTAATGTAGACCTACCAGCGGCTACTCTCCCTCGTAAGCCCTCCGGAGCGCGGCCAGATCGAACTTCTTCATCTGGAGGAACGCCTCCGTCACTCGAGCCAATCTCACAGGGTCCGTGTCCTGCATCATGGTATCCATGGCGGTCGGAACGACCTGCCACGAAAGCCCATATTTGTCCTTGAGCCAGCCGCACTGCTCGGCCTCGGGAACTGCGGAGAGCTTGTCCCAGTAGTAGTCGATCTCCGTCTGGTTCTCGCAGTACACGATGAACGAGATGGACTCGTTGAACCTGAACAGGGGTCCGGCGCTGATAGCCATGAAGGGCTGGTGATCGAGGACGAAGGAGACGATCTCGGTATCTCCCGACGGCGTGTCGCGGAGTGTCGTGACGTTGGTGATGCTCGAATCTGGAAACACCGAGCAGTAGAACTCGGCTGCTTCTCGTGCTTCCTTGTCGTACCAGAGATGCGGAACGATCCGGTTCTGCATGACTGCCATGGCACTCCTCCCCTGTGCGGCGATGGTCCACGCTTGAGCTGCCGTCCGACGGCGTTCGGAGAGTACCCGCCCGCTGTCAGTTCGATGCATGCGGAGCGTCGCGCAGACGGTGCCGGGGGGAGGAATGGGGCCGGCTACTCAGGCAGGGTGTGCTCCTTGGGGTGGCCGCAAAAGAGGCAGTTCTCCCTGTGCACGCAGATCACTCCGCCGCACTCGGCGCAGGTCCATCGCTGTCTTTCGCTCTTGAGGAACTCATCCACACCGAAGTCCCGAATGCAGCCGAGATTGTTCAGCATGCTCATGCCGTACTTGGCTCGATACCGATGGTCCAGTCGCCTCAGACGAGCGCAGGGGTACGTGCCGTCGCAATCGAAACAGTAGTCACCCGTGCTGCCTGTGCGCCGCTCACAGGTCTTGAGGGTGCACAGCGCACAAGATCTCGGCTTCGCGTCGTCGTCGCCACGGCACCCGACGCATCTGTTCTTCTCACGGAGATAGGCGAGACAGAGGGCACAGTTCATCCCGCAAGGCGCAATCAGCGCGCCGTGGAACGATGCCGGGAAGTGTTTCTTCAGAGCCACCACGGTCTCCCCTTGTCCGACCTGCAGGGCCGGTCCGTGGTTGCACGGTACTTGTTTCGGAGCCGGATGTCGACTGTAGGGCCACCGCGGGCCGACGATCCAGTCGCCCCCATTCTCAGGTCTGGCGGCCAAGAAGGCCACTCCGACAAATTCGCGGGTCTTGCGGGTCTAATACTGGTATGTTCGATTGGAGGGACGAGGTGTGAAGGAGGGATCCGGGATGAACATCCGATGGATCTTGTTTGCCTTAGTTCTAATCCTCGCGGCTGTTCTTGCGGTGGCTTGTACGTCTGACAGCGTCAGTACGACTGGAACGGTAGCAACCACTGTCACTACCGCCGCCGCCACTGCGCCTCCAACCACCCAGACCGCAGCCAGTGGACCCACGTCCACGTCGACTCAGGATTCCGCCACTACGTTGGCAGTTCCGGCTCCGGAATTGGCATGGGCCCGGGTTCCCGATAAGGAGGGTGTTCTCGGTGGAGCGGGCATGCAGGTGGTCAGCTACGTGGTATCGGGGGGGCCGGGACTGGTAGTCGTGGGCGGGAGCGAATCGGATGGCGAGGCTGACGCGGCGGTGTGGGTGTCAACCGACGGCTACACGTGGGACCCGAGTACCTGATGAGGAGGGCGTGCTCGGCGGGACCGGCATACAGCTGATCAACTCGGTGACGGTGGGCGGGCCGGGCCTGGTTGCCGTAGGCCAGGACGACCCGGAGGGCTCCCCGGCCGAGGGCTGGGTGGATTCAGATGCGGCGGTATGGGTGTCGGCCGATGGCTACACCTGGACCCGCGTCCCCCATGACGAGGCGGTGTTCGGCGGGCCGGAGGGCCAGCGGATGATGTCGGTGACGGCAGGAGGGCCGGGCCTGGTGGCGGTCGGGTCCGACTACCGGACGGCTCCGACTGGCCGGATGTGGCCGTGTGGGTGTCAACCGATGGCTACGCCTGGACCCGCGTCCCCGACGACCAGGCCGTGTTCGGCGGGCCGGGCGGCCAGGAGGCGCTTTCGGTGACGGCGGGAGGGCCGGGGCTGGTGGCTGTCGGGTCTGCCGACTCATATCAGAGTGCGGCCGTGTGGGTGTCGGCCGATGGGTATACCTGGACCCGCGTCCCTCATGACGAGGCCGTCTTCGGCGGGCCGGGAAACCAGGAGATGGTTGCGGTGACAGCGGGGGGACCGGGCGTGGTCGGGGTAGGTGGGGACAGTGCCGGCCAGGGCACTGTGTTGGCATGGGTGTCGGCCGACGGGTACACCTGGACCCGCATTGATGACGAGGCCGTGTTCGGCGGACCGGGGGGCCAGTCCGCGGGCCCGGTGGTGGCATGGGAGGAGGGCTTGGTCCTAATGGGCGGGGACGACTCGGGCGGCGACCTCGACCCGGCCGTGTGGGTTCGGCCGATGGTTACGCCTGGACCCGTATCCCGATGACGAGGCGGTATTCGGCGGACCCGAAGATCAGCAGGTCAACTCTGTGGCGGCCTGGGAAGCGGGGCTAGTCGCCGTAGGCGGGGACGACTCGGGCGGCCAATGGGACGGGGCGGTGTGGGTGAGCCCACCCCCCGGCGGCTGAGCAGGAAGCGCGGTTCGACCGCTTGCCTACCTACCTTGACGGAGGTCCCTCGGGGCCTCCGTTCTTCTCTGCCCGGTAGCCGCCAAGCTCGGTCGGCGGTGACAGCTTCGCGGACGGTCTCGGTCGAGTTTGCCCCGTGTGTTACATCTGGGTAGGGGTCAATTCAGGGGTCAAGGGGCCTGGGTGGGTGCGGCTCGGACGAATCACCAAATGAAAAAGCCCTCCAAAAAGGGGCCTTTCTTACGGTAGTGGGGGCCCGGCTTGAATCAACCACCGACATTTCGTTCGGGCTGGTGGCGGCCTAGAAGGCACAGAACCCTGAATCGGGTGGGGTTCAACTCCAGCGGGACCCACCTGCTCCCGGCATCGCCGACCGCCGATGCAGCCTACTATCGTCGGCTGCTCGCGACGTCCATTGATGCAAGATCCGTTTGCCTATTGACAGGGAACGGACCGCCCTAGAGTGTTAGTAAGGGGAGTGAGCAGCTCCCCCGATGTGCGGCGCTGTCAGGCCGCGAGACGGGGGCTTTGGCTGTCAATCTGGACTTGTACTCCGCTCGTCTCCTTGCCATCTTGCTCGCCAAGGGGGTGCCCGTCCGATGAGTCCCACGCGACATCTGTCGTCCGCTCTGGTCGCCCTGGTCGTGGTCTCCCTTGCCCTATTCGTGGCCGGATGCGCACCAGGATCCACAACGACCACCATGACCCAAGCAGCGACCACCACGCAGGCAGTGACCACCACCCAGACCGTGACCGTCACGACTCAAGCGGTGACCACCACACAGGCGGTCACCACCACCAGCGAGGACGCGGCCACCTCGACCGTGCCCCCACCCACGACTGCCGGTGGCCCCCCGGGTCCCGTCGCGATGTTCAGGTCTGATCCTGCTCATACCGGGGTGTATGAGAGTGGTGGATCGAACCCATCAGGCAGCCTCGCGTGGAAGTTCCAGATCAGTGGCACGATTGAATCCTCCCCTACGGTCCAGAACGGGGTGGTCTATTTCGGCAGTGACGACAAGGGTGTTGGCTACCTCTTTGCGGTCGACAGCCATAGTGGAGAACAAAGATGGAGGTCCGAGAAACTTGGCCCAGTCGTGTCTTCCCCCGCTATCGCAGACGGTGTGATCTACGTCGGCAGCCATGATTGCTACGTCCGCGCGCTGGACAGCAAGACCGGCAAGGAACAATGGAGCTTCAATTCTGCTTCGTCCGCGATATGGTCTTCCCCGGCCATCTCTAACGGACTGGTATTCGTCGGTACCGAGTACGATGGCCTCTGCGCGCTGGACAGCCAGACGGGCGAGCTGAGGTGGAAGTTCGAACCCGGATCCATGATCGCCTCTTCACCAGCCATCTCGGACGGAGTGGTCTACATATACGATGGGACGCTGCATGCGTTGGACGGCGGTAGCGGGAAGGAGAGATGGGCGTTCGAGACCTTCGGCATGGGGGTCTCACTGGCCTCGCCGGCCGTTTCTGGCGGGACAGTCTACTTCGGCAGCGGCGACACCTTTCTCCACGCGGTTGACGCGCAGACCGGCAAGGAGAAGTGGAGTTTCAAGACGGGCGGGGGGGTCGACTCCTCTCCGGCCATCGCGGACGGAGTGGTGTTTGTCGGGAGCAGAGACGGTTGTCTCTACGCGGTGGATGCCCAGACCGGCACGGAGAAATGGCGGTTCCAGACCGGCAGCGCAATCGTGTCCTCACCGGCCATCTCAGACGGGATCGTCTACGCCAGCGGCTTGGACGGCTATCTCTACGCGGTGGATGGGAAGACCGGCAAGGAGAGGTGGAAGTTCCAGACCGGCTCGGAGATCTCCTCCTCCCCGGCGATCGCCGACGGGATGGTGTACTTCGGCGGCAGTGACGGCTATCTATATGCGTTGAAGTAGTTGCGGCTCGTTTGTTTGAGTCCGCCTCTTCGGCCGCGGCTAGCTCACCGTAGAGCATCTCGCACCTCTGTGCCAGACCCGCCAGCCAGCAGGAGCAACGCCGACGCCGCGTTGGGGCGTCGTCTTCCCCGATCGAAAGACGTCACAGGTTCAATTCGGGGTATGAATAGAAAAGGGCCCGAATTTCCGGGCCTCTTTCTTCGCATGGTAGCGGGGGTCCGGCTTGAAACAACCACCGACATCTTCTTCCGCTTGGTGACGGCCTAGAACGCTCAAGACCACATCGAGTGGGGTTCCGTTTCCTTCTGACGAGTCTGCAACCGACTTGCCACCGAACTCGCCCAAAAGAGCGAAATCCGGCGTCATCGACCGGGTTCCGCCAAGCCATTCTTGGCTTTCCAAAGCGGAGAGGGGGAGATTCGAACCCCCGGGATCGGCTGCGCTTCAAAGTTAATTATACTTTACATTATGGAAAGCATACTTTACAATAAGACTTGTGCACTTGACACGAGTCCAAGGAGGTGGGTCATGACGCTTTTTCAGAAGCGGGCCTGGCTCGAGCTCTGTCTGTTCCTAGCCGCCAGCGTGGCACTGGTAATCGCCGTCGGGACGAGTGGTCTGGGTGGGTACACGGAAAATGACAGTATGCGGATCTTTTTCGAGGCAGCCATCTTGATCGTCGCCGTCGTCTACGGGATCGGCATGTGGTTCTTCCGGTGGCAGCTGCGTAGAGCGGGGGTGCTAGCGGACGAGAGGGATAAACGCATCATCGTCAATGCGAGGACCACTCAACTGGTGGCCGCCGTTCTGGCGCTGCTGGTCTGGACCATTGCCCTCACCGAGTACTACTGGGAGGCAGGTACGGTACCCGTCGGAGTGCTTTCCCTGCTCTTCTTCTCCATCATTCTGGCGGTGGGTCTCGTGGGCGCTCTTGGCGTAATAGTCGGCTACCGGCGGGCTGGGGCGTATGTCTGAGCCCAGCATTCACAACCGAATCCGACGCCTGCGCTTCGACCGGAACGAGATGACCCAGCAGCAGTTGGCTGAACTGGCGGGCTGCACCCGTCAAACCATCATCGCCCTCGAGGCCGATCGCTACTCGCCCTCCTTGTCGCTGGCTTTCCACATCGCCCGTGCTCTCGGCGTAGGCGTGGAGGATGTGTTCCAGTACGAGTAAGGCCCCGAAGGTGCGCAATCCGGCCTCAGGGGAGGTGGCGATTGTGTGCAGGAAGAAGATCGATGAACCCCACTCCGCGGGTGTGCACTCCTCCGATTGGCGCATGTCGCAGGCGGCCTGCCCGGACACGCTTGCGATCAGTTCTCCATCCTCAAATAGAAGCCAACACATCAATCAAGGCATCAACATCAGCACTGTTGTTATAGGGCGCAAGCGAAACCCTGATGCGACCGTTGCGAACTCCACAAACGATACGGTTGCGACGCAATGCGTCTATTGCTCTTTCCGCGCCTAATTCCGGGTGGGTGAGCGACACTATGTGGGGCGAAGCCGATGCGTCCTCCAACGCCCGAAATGGCGTCCACCCGTGTAAGTGCGCACCCGTGATCAGCCTGCCTGAGAGACGGCGTGAATGCGCCTCAAGTCGACTTTCTCCCAAGGGCATCAAATGGTCGAGTGCCGTTGCGAGGCCAGCCATCGAAATGTAGGACATCGTCGACTGTGTAAAGCGTCGTGCGTCGGGGGCGAAATGCAAGCTTGTGGCTTGAAAGTCAAAAGGACTGTCTGTTCCAAACCAGCCCGAAAGCGGTGGATCTTGCTCGAGCAAACTGGGAGATACTGCCGAGAGTGCAACGCCGCCGTGACCACCCAACCACTTGTAGCCGCTAGTGACAACCGCATCAGCCTTCCAAAGCTGTGAATCTACCTTCAGGATTCCTGCCGCTTGGGTTGCGTCGACGACTAGCCTTGCGCCAGCACGCGCACACGCCTCGCGCAACCGAGGAACGTCGACCGTGGATCCAGTGGAGAACTGAACAGAGCTGACGGCTACAACGCTTGTATGACGATCGATGCCATCGATGAGCCTATCTGTAAGATTCTCTGTCGCGATGTCGTCAACAAAGCGGAGAGAGCAATCGTTCTCAGCCGCGTATCGAATCCAGGGGCGGGTAAGGGCCGGAAAATCCGTGGCTACGGCAACAATGTAGTTACCGGAAGTCGGGCGAATCAGGAAGGGCAGCTGACCGAGTAGCTCGCTGGCGCTTGCTGTAATGGCAAGTTGATCAGCATGGCAATTCAGGAGTCTCGCACCGCGCTGACGCAACGACTCGAAGAATCCAACCTCTTCCTCGTCGGTCATTCTGAGATTGCCGTGACGGGCAGTGTTGTCAAGGAAGTCATGCATTGACTGAACAGCTGGCTGACCAATCAGACCCAATGAAGCCTGGTTCAGATAGACGCAATCGTTGAGGCTGGGATAGCTTGAACGATCGACGAGTGAGTTGATCATGAAGCCTCCTTGTGACTGATTCGATTCTCTATAGACGGCTGACGCACAATCCCACGTAACATCTCATCACTATCACCCGGCTAAAGTGGTCCGCCCGCCTGTAATGTATAGAGCCTCCATTATGGGAGCCCAGAGGGGCCAGCCCCACTCAGAGATGTATTGGCGCTGGCCAAGGAAGATCCCCCAGGTCTCGACAATGGCATCACCTTGAACCTCCGCCAGGTCGAGCCGTCCACATAGTCCACTGAATACCACTGTGTAGCATCTGGGAAGGGGTCAATTCAGGGGTCAAGCGGCCGAAGGCGCGCGGTCGGCGATAATGCGATAAATGAAAAAGCCCTGAAAAGCGGGCCTTTCTATGGTAGCGGGGGCAGGATTTGAACCTGCGACCTTCGGGTTATGAGTGGCATCTGGCCTCTGACGTTACCGAGACCTGCCGGTGCCAGGCTGTGCCGATTGCCCTGCAAGACTCAATACTTCTTGTCCTGCTAGCACCAGCTGTCCCGACTCATCCCGAACCGTTCGTTGCCAAAGCGCTGCCAAGAAACCCCCAGCGATCACCCCCAGGTTGGCCCGAGGAGACGGGCTCTCTTTCCAGCTACTGCGACTGAGCAGCCTGTTCACCAGACACCTTCACCACCAGCGGAACACGCGCCGCGTGTCTCCATCTCCCGGCCCGTTTTGCATCGACCTGGAAGTAGTAGATTCCTTCCTCCTCGACCGTGAATTCCATGACAAGGTTCACCCTGTGGCGCGGTTTGTCCTTCCCTACCGGCACTGTAGCCATCTCAATAAGCGCACCGGAAGGCTTGGCAATCCTGTAACGTACATCGCATCCTTGATCGCCATCACCTTCGCGAACCCACAAAGAACCCAGGGTCATCCTGACGGTTACCGGCAAAGCCTGTACCTGGATTTCCTCAATCGCGACAAGGTAGCTACACGAGTTGGTCTGAGTATCAGTGATTACGTGCTCACATAGCACCGTCCAGATATGCTCGGCCACTAGTCTGCCCTCCGAAACAGAAGGAATTGGTCGGTTCCGCTTCGATTGCTGCGTGTCCGGGGTGTAGAGCCTCAGCTGGCAAAGCCGAGACACCCATGGACGCCGCAAACCAGTGATCATCGGAGCTAGAGATGGGTTCCCGCGGCATCCACTCCATCTGGTATCTCGCAGACTCGGAAATGCGACGCTGAACGGAGGTCACGGTCACCGACTCTCTCGGGCACGGCCCGAGTCCCTCGCTCAGAATAGAGACCGTCAGCTGGTTGAGCGATACGTCTTCAACCTTGGCCCATAGCACAAGAGCTCTATGCAAAGACCGAGGAAGCCGAACGCGAAACTGACCGCTAAATCCTGACAACTGCTGCGGAGCGGGCGGCTCCTTGCCTTCTTGGTCAAGAATATCCAACACGTCTTCAATCACGGCGTGAAGCTCTTCCACCGCCTCAGCGGCGGTATCGCCGAACGAGCTCAGATGAGGAAACTCAGGCGCGGTTGCGACGAATGATTCGTCTTCTTCACTCCATTGAACGATTGTCGAGTATCTGCTGCCCATGTCAGTCTCCCAGCAGGTCGTACATCTCAATTGCATCAAGCAACTGGGTTACTTGGTATTTCTTTGCCATTCCATCTTTCGGCTGAAAGTTCATTAGGAGGTCCGGATGAAGGGGGTGCGACATGATTCTAGTATGCGATCCAGACTTCTTGTTTCTACTCGCTTTCTCCTCGAATCCAGCAAGTCTTGCCAGGCTGAGGAGATCCTCGAACCTGGTGTTAGCCGGTGCATTGCTGACTCTTGAATACAGCTTGTCCTTTTTCCCCACGAGTCCAAGCGCCTCTACTCGGCTAGATGGTGCCGTATATGGTACCACATGACGCTATGCGTCAATCCCTAACCAACGGCTGACTGTGAGACAAAGAGTGCTGCGCTACCTATCGCAGCCAGACGCAATATGGCCTCGCGAGACGACCAACAGCAACGACTCGCCGTTCGCGGGATTTCATGCGATCGGGGTGCTCCGAATGTATCCCTCCGCACAGCACAATGGGTGGACAGTCCGAGCGCGAATCTCAGCGGTCTACTGACGTCTGAGCGATCGGCGTATTCCCAGAGATGAATAGTGCCGTCCACGTCTGTTAACAGCAGGTCGAAGACAAGAGCCGTGGCGTGAGCCATCCATTCTATCCCGTGACTGGCCCTATAAACTCGGGAAGCGAGACTCCAATTGATCCGATCCGGCGAATACTCGTGCCGCGGACTACCGCCTGAGTGGTTGGGCGTGCCCCGCCCGGCGTCTGCGGGTTCCACGAAGATCACGTATCCGGGTCTGGAAGCGCATAGCCCTCGGACTTGCTCTGGACGCGCCTTCGAGGACTTGACGACCCAGAAGGTGCGCCCGAACAACTCGCAGTCGACCATCTTCCGCCTGAAGATCGTGTCGGCGCTTTCGCCAGCATGGGCTCCCATGACGCTGATGACGCACTCTGAGGCACTGAGGGCATCGGGCGACTAGCTCCATGGGATTCCCAAGCTGTTCCAGAGTGTCACTGCTGCAACCACGTACCTACGCGGACTCCAGCTCCTTTAAGGTCTTTCCGTCGGCGGTCTTCCACGCCGTGAGTCCATTCGCGTGGCCCCCATGCACAACCGCAGCCGCTGTGCTCGGACTGGCGAACTCAAAGCTCTTCGTGAACACCAGCCGATCACCCTTCTCGGCCAGCACGCCGTCCGATTTCAGCGTCTCTCGCACACGGCCAATGCCAGGGCCACTTCTTGGCAGATGGCCCTCTCTTTCACAACCGCCTCCGATCCCTTCAGGACCAGGAAACCGTTGGGGGTCCGATATCCTCTTGCCGTGTGCCCTTTGATTTCACACACCAGAATTGTCTTTGCTGCCGGCGCCGTGCCAGCGGTAAGGAAACGAGAAGATCCACGCCAAGCACCGGCAGCAGCTGGCACATCTTTTCGAGGAACACCTCCATGTCGTCACGGTCGGACTCCGGGAGTTTGGAACCGCCGCTCTGACCGTTCGTGACAACCGCTCGCTCGGCCGCTCGAGAGAGTTCAATCAGCCTTCCCTCGAGATACCGGACGTGCGCCTTTGTCAGGTTAATGTCCTTGCTAACAAAGAAGATGACCTGGTTCCAAAAGTCCTTGACCACGTGAGACTTGATTCGAGATCCGATATCTTCCGCTTCTCCAATGTAAATATCTGGCTTTGCCGTTTCCGGATCGGTCCCCGTGAGAAGGTAGATTCCAGGCCGTTAGGGATTCCTCTCGCGCGAGGACATCATCGAATTCGCTAACGCGGACCAGCGATGGCCTTTCCCGTCCAATTAGAGAGCTCTGCCGTGCGCAATCGCTTCGGATCGCCCCGCGCAAGATAGATCTTGATTGTCGCAGTAGCCATTCACGCACTCCACGCGATGCCGTCGCCCGCCTCTACTTCGACCGTCTCGGCCAGCGGTTGTAGCCAACTGCCGGATCATTCGAATGCATAGCCCGAATAAGTTCAGCTTCCTTCTGACTCACCTCTTGAATCTGATGCGGTCTCTGACTCCCAGAGTATCTCCTTTCGAATGGAGAAGTCCCGTCGCTGCTCCAGCTGCAAAATCAGCCTCAATCAAGCTGGTGTCCGCACTGCCAAAGTAGTTGATGCTGCCGGTCAGATCCTTACCGATGTAGATCTTCCCATTCGGATACGTGATTCTGTAGATGACCTTCACTTGCCTGAACCCGCCTTGCCAGCGCGAACTACCCGTGGAAAGCAGTCGCTGAGAAGATTGCCGCATCACTCCACACACGGCAGTGATGCGCCCAGGCTACACCACCGAGCCATCGGCCACCATATGGAATCCTACCTTCGCTCGTCCGGTACCGGTTCTGATAGAAAGGTCCGATGTTGCTAACCGGACGTTGCCGGCCGCGCCGCTCAACGCAACTCCCCCCGGGGCGCTCGATTATGGCGCCGTGCTCGCTGGTACCAGCGCGCGGCGCGAGGAAAGCGCCTATCCGGGGGGAGTTCCCAGTGAGACAGGGAGTCCCCAGCGGACTCCCAATCGTGGTCCAGTCGTGCCTCCTCGAGCACGTGACCACCCCGCGGCAGGCGTAGCAAGTCGCAGAACCGAGTCTCCTGAAAGCGGCGCGGCCAAACCTTCATGCCCTTCGCTTGAGCCCTCTCAATTGGGCTGGGCAGGAGCTCACATACCTCCTCCGACACACCAAGTTGAGCGCCGATCCAAACGCTCGTTTCGCTCCTTTGTGCAACATGTTGCACGTTTCGTCATTGCTATAGGAGCTTTTGGGAGAGAAGCGTCCCCTGAGCCCTCGCCTGTGCTGGCCTCGCGGGGGCGCCAGGTCGCACCGCCGGACAGGTGCGCGCGGCGCCCGGCCGGCTGCTCGCAAGCTCGCCGCACGCCGGGGCGCCGCGCCCCAGCCGCCCGACAGAATGGCGACACGCGTGCCGGATAGCGGGACCGCCGACCGAGCACTCCCCCGGCCGCCTTTGAGCGTAGCGCGCCAGACCCCGGGCGCGCTTAATCGCAGTTAGCCGGGGGAGTGCATCACAACCGGGGCCGCAGCGGCAACCGCAGCATCGGGGGGGCACCGAGTCACCGATCAGCCGGGCGCTACTCGCAGTCCCCCAGCATCCGCAGTAGCGCCGGCACGGAAACAAGCTTCAGCCGGCCGAGCGAGAGACACGGGAATCTCCCCATTTCGGGCACAGTCATACGCTTTTCCGCGGCCGATCTCGAGGAGCTGCCCCGCCTCCTCTGACGCTGATCGTGGCCCGACCGCTGGCTTTCAGACTGTCAAGGGTCAGTCTGGCACCCTTCCCTCCTTCTGCCCTCCGACTACGTTGTTCGACCTAACCAACCATGACGTCGCCTTCTTCCGTAACTCGTGTCCTCGAAGTTCGTTCATATGAAAGCACACCGTGGCCGCTATTCGCTATATAATCGAACATATTGATATAAAACACGACTTTACGTTGCGTTAAACAGCCTTCGTGTAATAGAATATGCTGACCAGACACCGACCAGCACGCGGAGGCAACGATCATGACCCCAGCGGCCAGAGAGAAGCAGGAAGCTAGGGCAGGAGGAATCTTTCCCAGGCAGCTCCTGGCAGCTAACGTGAGGGCAGCTCGCGCCTAGTCAATCTCAGTCAGCAGGATCTCGGCCGAACGAATGTCGGCGTCTCAAGCACGCATGGAGCAGGCCCACCGTCAGCCAAGTGGAACGAGCCGCCCGAGCGGTATCTGTGGACGAACTGTATGGGCTCGCCCACGCGCTCCGCGTTGACATAAAGATGTTGCTCTCCCCTCCCCAAGGCTCCGACGTCCAGCTAGATACAGGGCTTCCCGAACTCATGCCCCCTGAAGCGATCAGAGGAATCCTGAGCCACGACAGCCCATGGAGACCCGCTGTCTCGTGGGTAGACAACAAGCCCACGGGCGTTGCCTACCCCGGAGCGGACCTGCTCCAAGACGTACTCCAACTCGGCGCCTCGCCTGGAGCAGTCGGCTTTCTTCCAACACCTGCTCGAGGAGACAAGGAAGCTCGAGGAACAGCAATGAGAGGGCATGTCAGACAGCGCGGCAAGACCTGGTCATATCTTGTCGATCTAGGAGACCAGAACATGCAACGCTGCGAGTGCGGATTTCACGCTTGGGTAGAGCGCAAACCCCTGGAGTCATGCCCGAAGTGCGGCGGGCCGCTCCGCGAGAGAATCGAGCGCCGGCAGAGTCAGAAAGGCGGACATGCGACGCAGAAGGAAGCGCAAGCCGCGCTCAACGCCATCCTAGTCAAGCTGCAGCAGGGCAGTTACGTTCCACCCACCAAGGTCTCCCTGCGAGACTACCTCAACAACGAATGGCTCCCGGCCGTCAAGGCCAAGGTGAAGCCCTCCACGTACCTGAGCTACCAGACCCACGTCGGGCGCCACATCAACCCGGACCTCGGCAGCATACCCCTGCAGAAGCTCTCACCGGCCATGCTAGAGGCCTTCTACGGCCGGCTCCTCACCGAGCCCCGAAAACCAACCGAGCAACCCACGCGCAAGTCAAAGCCCGAAGACAAACCCGCTCCGGAAACCAAAGAGGCCGAGCCGGAAGCCAAGCCACCGCTCTCCCCGCTCACCGTCCGCAAGATCCACGCCACGCTGCACAAGGCGCTGTCCGATGCCCTCCGCAAGGACAAGATCGGCCGCAATCCCGCCGAGGCCGTAGACCCGCCCGACCGCAAGTCAGGCACGAGTCCACAGATGAAGACCTGGACCGCCAAGGAGCTGCAGACCTTCCTCACAGTTCACCCGAGGCACCCGGCACTACCCCCTGTGGCTCATCCTGGCCACCACCGGCATGAGGCGAGGCGAAGCACTCGGACTCCGATGGCAAGACGTGGACTTCGACGAACGCCCGCCTCTCGGTCCGTCAGAACAGAGTCTCGGTCGGCTATCGAGGTGAAGACCGGGAGACCCGAAGACCGGCAAGGCCGCGACGATCTCCACTTGACCCGGCCACGGTTGCCGCGCTCAAGGCGCTGCGCAAGCAGCAACTCGAAGAGCAGCATGCTGCGGAAGAAGACCGGCTACGTTGACAGCGGGCTTGTGTTTCGCCGAGAAACGGTGCAGCCGTACCACCCGGACTCTCATCAGCCAGGCCTTCGAGAAGGCAGTGAGAGAGTCCAGGCAGCCCCGCATCCGCCTCCACGACCTGCGGCATACCCACGCCACCCTGGCCCTTCAGGCCGGCGTTCACCCCAAGGTGGTCTCGGAGCGCCTCGGGCACGCCAACATCGGCATCACCCTGGACGTTTACTCGCACGCCATCCCGGCCATGGAGGAAGAAGCCGCGGCCAAGATCGCGGCTCTGTTCATGCCGGTGAAGCCCTCTGGTGACGCACTGGTCCAGACCGTTCGTTTCCAAAGCGTTTGCAAAACGGCCATTTTGGCCGTTCTGCCCCGACTCTTAGACAAAGAAAAAGGCCCGGATATCCGGGCCTTTCTTATGGTAGCGGGGGCAGGATTTGAACCTGCGACCTTCGGGTTATGAGCCCGACGAGCTACCGGACTGCTCCACCCCGCGCCGCTTGGAGACGGGAGTATAGCATAAGTGCAGCAGAGGAAAGTGAGACGGTAGACACGCTTCTGAGGACCTTTCGGTTGCAAAATGGTTGCAGACCCACAGGGTCAAAACGCGCTTGCTAGCTGGGCTTTCAGCCATTCGGTAGCTCGTCATCTCGCCGGAGAAGCACCGGCGAGCCCAAAGGTCGCAGGTTCGAAGCATTCGCGAAGCCCAAATGGCCCCCCGCCTCTTCCGGTGGCCACCAAGCCTTGCCAGCCGGGGGCTATTTCAACCAGGCAGTTGTGTCACACGCTCGGCGGGGCTTTCTTCTTGAGCAGCCAATGAGAGTCGGCTCTCTCCTTCTCGCTCTCAAGCAGGTCCAGCTGTGCATCAACCGCGAGACCCTGGCGCTCGGTCTCGCGCTGCGTCTTGTCGAGAGCTTTTCGGCTCATCTTCCAGGGTTTGAGGCTGAACGAGTGAAAGAACTTCACGGCGGTCCCCGTTTCCGGATAGATGCCTCGCATGACCCTGATGGGACTGTTCCCATCTTCGCGCTGCGCTATTCGGCAATCGTCGTCGCCACCTGTTAGTCCCGCACGTTAGATACCAAGCACTGCCACCCGGGGAATTCACTCCCTACTGACGCAGAGTAGAACTCGTCGCGCCCTATAGTGGTCTGAAAAGTCAAAGGATTCTGAGGGGGATTAGTAGGTCGCGGGATTTGGCGAAAGCTCTGAATGACGCTGACCCTTCCGGAGCCGAGCCCGGAGGCGCAGGACTGATGACCTACCACGTGCACATGAGCGAGAGATAGAAGGAGGGAGCCTCTTGGCTCCCTCCGGAGTTCTCAGCTTGCCCACTTCTGTCATGCTGTGGCACTGTCTGAAACTTCGCCTCACTTCTCGATGATGTAGCCGGTCCTTTCTTGCACAAAGTCAAATTCCGTGGCCGTCCATTTGACCTGCAATCCGGCCACATTCCCAGACACGCCGTGACCTTCGCCGGTGAGGCTGGCGACACCGGTGGCCCCGTTCACTTTGATGTTGACCGTCCCTTCCCAGACGTCGCCGGTCAGCGCCTCAGTCCTATACGTTGCGTGGCCGACGATGAAGTAGGGGGGATACGGGGGATAGGTCAGCATTCTGAAGCGATTGACACTGAAGACGGTCCAGCCGCTCAGACGGGGGTCGTTGGATACGTCCCTGAAAGTCCGGACATCGCCCCAGCCGTGTACGGTAACGCCTGCCCAGAATTCGCTGTAGCTGTCGAAGTTCCAGTCGGTCATTGTCGCGGTGGTGTTGAACCCGGTCTTCGCCCCGGCGCTCGCCGGTCCGACCATTACCACCACCAGCACGAGAGCCAAAACCGGGATTAGGAGAGGCAGCAACAGGCGTTTCATGATTCCTCCCTTCGTCAGGATGTGACAGAAGGCACCTACCGTTGTTCCGGTTCGCCTCACTTCTCGATGACGTAGCCGGTAGAATCTAGCGCCATGCCGAACGGCCAAGTGGCCCCGTTTGCCACGGCGGTCCACTTCACCTGATATCCGGCCACGCTCCCGGACACTCCATGGCCTTGGCCGCGCTGCTGCCCATCCCGTGAGCAGGTTGACCTCTTCGGTGAAGGTTCCTACCCAGACACCGCCGCCAGCCACCTCAAGCCTATAGGTACCCCAACCGTAGCCCCTCATGGCCACAAGGTCGAAGTTGAGGTTCTCGGTTATGTAGTTCGTACCAGACAGAAGGGGGTAGGTCGACACGTCCGTGGCCTCTATAGGTCCGCCGCGGAGGTGCTCGGCGGCGTCGCCGCTCGCCCAGGCTCTTTCAGGGGGGGCTGTGTAATTAGCCAACGAGTGGGTGGTAAAAGCAATCTTCTCCGCCCCGGCGCTCGCCGGTCCGGCGAGCGCTGCCACAAGGACAAGCACCAACAGGACCATCAGCCCGAGCAGGATGTATCTACGTTTCACGGGACTTCGCCTTCCTACGAGAATGTCACCGCTCGCCTGTTCCTCGCGTCTACCTCCACACTGTCCCCCTTCCTCCTTGTGGGTCGGCGGGACGAGTCATCGCGCCGCCCCCAGGGACGGTTGCGTTCTATCAGGTCGATACTTCGCCCTCAGGCGGGCTTACGTGGGACTGAGGCGACAGGCGGGCGGCCAGACCACGCGGTCCCACAGGTGGAGACCGCCCGACAGGCAGGGACAATACTTCATGGGCAGTAACTCCAGCATATTCCGTCTGCACGGAGAGTCAAGATGCACCGAGAAGTCGGCCTCGACGGTTTCACGGACATCTATCTTCGGGGCCTCCGTTCGCGAAGGGGTCGGCTCACACCCAGGCGCCGCATCCGTATATGATGAATCCGTCTTCGCGTATCGCTGTTCATCGGGGGTATGGCGCCATGGTTTCCGAAGACGATCACGAAGTCTTCCTGATCAGCTCCACAGACAGAGAGACGGCGGTCAGAAGCCTTCTTGGCCGAACCGACTTGGCTCGCTTCTCCGGAAAGAGCGTGGCCGTCAAGGCCAACTTCAACAGCGCCGACCCGTTCCCCGCCTCGACTCATCCCGATACGCTCACGGCCATGATCACGATGCTGCAGGAGGCCGGCGCCAGAGAGGTCACGCTGGCCGAGCGGAGTGGCATGGGAGACACCCGGGAGAACCTGGAGCGACTCGGCATCTTCGATCTCTCGAGGCGGTTGGGCTTCGGGGTCGTCGTCCTGGATGAAGAACCCAAGGAGAATTGGGTGAAGATCGAGCGCGACGGGACCCACTGGCTCCGAGGCTTCTACCTTGCGAAGACCTTCCTCGATGCCGACGTCGTGGTCCAGACCTGCTGCCTCAAGACCCATAGATTCGGCGGTCACTTCACGATGTCTCTCAAGAATTCCGTCGGTCTGGTGGCCAAGACCGTGCCCGGGGGCGTCTACAACTACATGTGGGAGCTTCATGGATCTCCCCACCAAAGGCTGATGATCGCCGAGATCAACAAGTACTACCAAGTAGACGTGGTGGTCATGGACGCAGCGGAGGCCTTCATCAGCGGAGGTCCAGACAAGGGTGCAGGGGTCGCGCCCGGACTCATGCTCGCCTCCAGAGACAGAGTGGCCATCGACGCGGTCGGAGTGGCGATCTTGAGGAAGTTCGGCGCATCCACCCTCGCAAAGAAACCGGTCTTCGAGCTGGATCAGATCCGCAGAGCCGCGGAACTGGGAGTGGGAGCCGCGTCGGCCTCGGCAATACGGCTGACACCCCTGGACGACCGAAGCGGGGAAACCGCCGACGAGATCCGGCGCATTCTCCTGAGCGAGTGACGGGAGCACCCGGCTGCTCGAATCCCCTCTAGGGCCGTCTCCCTAGAGCCGCCAGACCACATCCAAGGGCCCACGGGGCGCTCCCGGCCCGTCTGCGACCATCGCCCGGCGGCGGACATGCCGGACGCGCGGCGGATGCGCGGCAGGTGCGCGGCGGGCAGCGCGCCAGCGCGGCAGGTGCGCGGCGGCAGCGCGGCAGGTGCGCGGCGGGCGCCGCGGCCAGCCCGCACGCTGCGCCGGAGGCCTCGCAACGCGCGTCTCGCGGCGCCTCGTCGCGGGGCCTGCTCGCCACAACGAACCGCGAAAGTCTTGGCCGGTTTCTGCCGATATATGGGAGCAGAAACCGCGGAAAGGTCGTGCTTGGACTGATGGGTCGGCTGCATCGTTTGAGACGCAGGTTGCTGGGCCTTGGATGGCCCTCTCGTCCCGCGCCCGTACAACCGCGGAACCCTCTCCCTGGACTTGCCGCGAATCGTAACGCCTGCCGCGATGCCCGCCCCCGCGCGACCGTCGTCAGGATCGACCTCCCCGCTCTGGCCCTCATCGGATTCGCTCTGCTGATCAGCGCCGGGATCCTGCTCTGGGTCGCGGTGTCGCCCTCCTTGGCGGTGCCCCCCACCACGACCACCGAGATAACCCTTACCGAGCAGGTCAAGACCCAGGTGGACGCCCTCACCGCTCAGGCACAGGCCATCCAGGCCGATGTCGAAGCCCTCAACGAACAGCTCTCCGAGAACTCCGAGGCCTACAACCAGTGTCTCGCCGATCTCGAGTCGGCCAACGAGCGTCTGCTGCAGCTTCGCCGCGACGTAGCCGACGCCCAGGTCGACAAGAAGTACCGGGAAGACCGTTTCGCCGAGCGTATCCGGACCATCTACAAGTCCGGGGGTCGCGACCAGCTCCTGCAGATGCTGCTGCTCGCAGACGGCATGGAGGACCTCTACAAGCGGGTTCGCCTGGTCGCCACCCTGGCCGACCGCGACAGGGACCTCGTCAACAATCTCAAGGAGAGCAGCACCAGACTGGACCTTCTGCTCGAGGCCGCGGCCAATCAGAAGCGTGAGCAGCTCCGGCTCCAGCGGGAGCTCATCGAGCGGAAAGCGACGATAGAGGCCACGGTAGCCCAGCGTGAACAGACCCTGGCGGGTCTCGATTCGCGGGTCAGAGCGGTCATCGAGCAGGAGCGTCAACGGCAGAAGGAAGAGCAGGAGAGGATCCGCCGGGAGCTCGAGGCCCGGTTGCAGGCGGCGCTGCTGGCGGCCCGCAACCACGTGCTGAACGACGGAAAGGTGTATGCCGGCAAGCTTCCGCATACCGACGACGAGATCCTCAGTCAGGTCCTCGAGACCGCGGTGAGCTACATGGGCATCCCCTACGTCTGGGGCGGCAGCCGTCCGTCGAGCGGCCTGGACTGCTCGGGCTTCGTTCGCTACGTGTTCAAGCAGCACGGCGTCAGGCTGCCCCACTATTCCGGCTACATGGCCCAGATGGGCATCCCGGTGACTCTCGCCGAGATCCAGCCCGGCGACGTGGTGGCATTCGGATACCCCGTCCATCACGTGGGCATCTATATCGGCGACGGCCTCTTCATCCACACGCCCGGCGACTACGTCAAGATCCAGAGACTCAGCAGCCGGAAGAACCTTTCCGCCATCCGGCGCTTCACTCTGCAGATGCGGACGGGCGACCCCCTGGTCGAGTAGGCGCCCTCCAGGGAGAAGCGCTCGCCCGCCTGAGCGGAGTAGTCGCCCCCCGCGCATAGCGGGTCACCCGCCCGGCGGGTTTTTCCGCTAGAATCGGCTTATGCCGCTGCCAGCGATCATCCTGATCTGTGTGGGGTGCGCCCTCATCCTAGGAGGGCTGGTGTTCATCGGCATCAGGCTCTACGCGCTCATCAAGGCGGCACGCAAGGCGGGCATCCGCAACATGTCCGATGTGCAGGAGATAATCGCCAGGGTGCAGAGGCTGGAGCCGCGGTTCCGCGAACTGGAGAGAAACCAAGCGGCCCTGGCCGAGAGCCTGCAAAGACTCTCAGCCGAGGCCGCTGTTCTCAATTACCTCGCCGAAGAGCTCGACCGGGCGACCGGCAGTCTCTCCAGCCTCAAGAAGTAGAGCAGCCTAGACCGGCACTACCTCTTTGACGGCCGGGACCTGCTCCTTGAGCACCCGCTCGACCCCCATACGCAGGGTCATCTGCGACATCGGGCAGCTACCGCAGGCGCCGACCAGCTTGACCTTGACGGTGCCGGTAGCTTCGTCGACATCCACGAGTTCGATGTTGCCGCCGTCGTTCTGGAGGGCGGGACGGATCAGATCCAGCGCCTTTTCGACATCCTCTTTCACGTTCTTCTCCTTGGATCAGACCTTGACGATGGTGGCGACACCCTGGCCGCCACCGACGCACATGGTGGCCAGACCGTACGTGCCGCCCTCTTGCTTGAGCGCATGGATGAGGGTGGTGATGATACGGGCGCCCGAGGCTCCGATGGGATGCCCCAGGGCGATGGCGCCACCGTAGGGGTTGACTTTGCTCATGTCGAGACCGAGTTCCTTGGCCACTGCGCCGGCCTGGGCGGCAAAGGCCTCGTTGGACTCGATGACATCCATCTGATCGACGGTCATGCCGGAGATCTCGAGCACCTTCTTGGTGGCGTAGTAGGGGCCCATGCCCATGTACGCGGGATCGAGAGCGGCGGAGGCGTAGGCGACCAGCGTGGCCAGAGGCTTGATGCCCCTCTTGTCCGCCCACTCCTTGGAAGTGACCACAAAGGCCGCGCCGGCGTCGTTGATGCCGGAGGCGTTGCCCGCCGTGACGGTGCCGTCTTTCTTGAAGGCCGGCTTGAGTTTGGCGAGGCCTTCGAGAGTGGTGTCGGCACGGACATGCTCGTCGGTGTCGAAGATCTTGGGATCGCCCTTCTTCTGCGGGATCTCCACCGGCACGATCTCGGCCTTGAATTTGCCGGCAGCGATGGCTGCGGTGGCCTTCACCTGGCTCTGGTAGCCGATCTCGTCCTGCACTTCCCGGGTGATCCCGTACTTCTCGGCCACGTTCTCAGCGGTGGTCCCCATGTGGTAGTCGCACATTGCGCACCACAGACCATCGAGGATCATCATGTCCTGCAGGACCCCGTCGCCCATGCGGTAGCCCGTGCGGGCCTTGGGCACCAGGTAGGGGGCCATGCTCATGTTCTCCATACCGCCAGCCACGACCACCTCGGCTGCGCCGGCCTTCACGGCATTGGCAGCTACGTGGAGAGCCTTGGCGCCGGAGGCGCAGACCATGTTCAGAGCCCACGCATGGACGTCCTGAGGGATACCTGCCTTGAGCGCCGCCTGACGGGCGGGGTTCTGGCCCTGACCACCCTGCAGGACGTTGCCCATGATGACTTCTTCGACCTCGGTGGGCTCGACGCCGGCCCTCTTGAGGGCTTCGGTGATGGCGATGGCGCCGAGTTGGCTCGCCGGTATCTCGGCCAGCGTTCCCAGGAAGCGACCGACGGGGGTACGGGCGGCACTGAGGATCACAACCTCTCGAGACAACGGGTTCTCCTTTCCTAGGGGAGCGCCTCTGCGTCGCGATGGCCCCCACGACACCGCCCTGCTGGCGCGACCCGAGTATTGATCTGCGCGAGAGAAGATACCATCCCGGGACCTCCTTGACCCGCAGATGCAGGCCTGAAGGTGCCATGGCGTGGGCCAGCCTTCCACTGGGTGGGCGCGATCACCGCGGCGCAGCGCGAAGCCCTGGCGCAGTCACCACGGCGCGGAGCGACGCGCCGTGGCGGCGCCGCGGCCGGCGGGGCCGGCCGCGGCTAGCCTATGATCTCGTCGAGCTCGTCGGGGTGAGGCCCCGCCCACGGCCGGGGCCCGGCAAGTGCGCGGGAGACCACGACGCCGTTCTGGTCGAGAAGTTGGATGATCTCGGCGGTCATGGGCCAGTATTCCTGCTCCCGCTCGCTGCCCGCTGCACCCTCGGTGGCCACGTAGAGCACTGTAAGACGCAATTCTCCGTCGACGTCGTCGGCCAGGACCCGATAGCCGCGCTCGAGCCAGTGGGTGAGTCTGGCCTCGAACTCCTTGCGATCGCTCTCGTCCATATCGCCTCCTTCGTCCCGGCTCCCGGCTGGAGCGCCCGCCGCGACACAGAGGTTCTAACCGTTTGCGAGGGCGGCCAAACCCTCCTCGTCCTTGGGACGCCAGCCGGCGCTGAACAGGAAGAACAAGGCGGATGTTCGGCCCAGATGGGCGAATACCTGCGCGAGGCCTTCCGCAGCTGCGTCGAGGTCGCTTCCCGCCCCCAATTCCACCAAGTAGGCATGGAACGACGGCCGTCCGTCGATCTGCTCGCCAAAGACGCCGGCATTCTTGATGACCGCCTCGATCTTGCGGCGATTGCGGATGACCCCGGGGTCCGATAGGAGCCGGGTCACATCCTGCTCTCCCATCTGCTCGACCTTGGCCGGGTCGAAGCCGTGAAAGGCGAGCCCCATCTCCTTCCACCTCGATTCCACCACCTTGGGGCCGAGCCCCGCGGAAAAGACCGCCCTCGCCAGCAAGGCGAAGTACTCCTGGTCGGACTGGGGATACTCGCCGGCTCTCTGCATCCAGGCCTGCTTCTCGAACATGGCTCCTCCTCGCCTCCGTGACCTTCTGAGCTGTGGCGGTCCGCATCGTGCGGCCGCCCTCACCGTGTGGCGGTCCGCGCCGTGCGGCCGCCGCGACGAGGCGATGGTAGGAGGAGGAGCGGAAGAAGTATCTACAACAGAGGCTGGAACTTGGCGAGCCACTCGCGCGCCACGGCCGCGCGGTCACTCAGGTCGAGCTCCCGCAGCTGCTTGTCGGGCATGAGCTCGATCACGCGATCGGCGAGCTGCAGCACTTCGGTGAGGTCGTGGGTCACATAGACGGCGGTGGTCCGGTTCTCCCTCAGTATCCGCTGCAGCATGACCATCAAGGCCGCCTTGAGGGTTGCGTCCATCCCGGTGAACGGCTCGTCCAGCAGCAGGACGGCCGGCTCCACCGAAAGCGCGCGCGCCACCGAGACCCGCTGAGCCATCCCGCCGCTCAATTCGGCGGGGTGATAGTGCTCGAACCCCGCAAGATCCACCCGGGCAAGCCAGCGCAGCGGCCTTCTCCCGGGCCTCGGCCTTGGGTATGCCTTTGGCGCGAAGCGGCGCAGCCACGTTGTCGAGGGCAGTGCGCCACGGAAGCAGGCGCGGCTCCTGGAACACGTACCCCACCACGCCCTCGGCCACCTGCACGCGTCCCCTCATCGGGGCTGAAGATGCCGGTGATGAGCTTGAGGATGGTGGTCTTTCCCGCTCCGGACGGCCCCACCACCCCCATGATCTGCCCCGTTTCGATGTGAAACGAGAGATCGTGCAGGACCTCGAGGGAATCGAAGGACTTGGTCACATGCTCGAACGTGATCATCGGACGGCTCCCGACCCGCGTGCGGCCTCGCTCGTACCCGCTGCCGGGCTCATTCCGGGACCTTCCGCCAACGCATCGCCCTCTTCTTGACGGGGCGGAGCACGCCGAACTCGATCACAGCCATGAGCACGAGCAGTACCAGGACCCAGGCGTACAGTTGCGGGGTCTCGAGAAAGCTCATGGCCCGCGAGAAGGCGTGACCGATCCCATCGGCTGCCGCCAGGACCTCCGCCAGCACCACGGCGCGGACGGCGATGCCCGTGGCCAGGGTCAGCCCTGCGATGGCAGGCGATGCGACTCCCGGCAGATAGACCTCGCGGAGCATGAGGCTCCGGGGAAAGCGGTAGACCCGGCCCATCTCCACCAACCGCCGGTCGATGGCCAGGACTCCCGCGACGGTGTTCACGTACATGGTCGGCACCACGATGAGCGCGACCACGAAGATCACGGTGAAACCGCCCAGACCGAACCAGAGCATGGCCAGCACGGCGATGATGACCGCGGGGATGGTCATGCCCACCCAGCGCAGCGGCTCGAGGAATGCCCGCAGCCTGGGTTCCAGCCCGGCCGCGACGCCGAGCAGCCAGCCCACAGCCGCGCCTATGGCGAGACCGATGACCAGACGCTCCAGCGTGATGAGCAGCTCCTTCCACAGGGTGCTGCCCCAGGCCAGATCGGCCAGAGCCTGGAGGGTATCGGCTGGGGACGCCATGATGGCCGGGCTCATGAAGAGCGAGAGTAGCTGCCATCCGACGAGGATGGCAGCTACTCCGGCGAGGGTATAGAGCAGCCGGGAGCGCCTGGACGCGCCTCTCGGCGGTCTAGGGGGTGTAGTTGAAGTAGAAGCCATCGTCCGGCAGCTTGCCACCGATCACTTGCGGCGAGAGTTCGGACAGGGCCTGGAAGAACGCCTCCAGGCTCACCCGGGCGTCGACGGCCGTGGTGTATCTCCAGGTGATGTTCTGGAGCGAGGCGGTCATGACCGCGGCTTTCAGGCCGAGCTGAGGCAACTGCGTCTCCACCAGTTGACCGGCCTCTTCCGGGTTGTCGAGCATCCAACTCACCGCCGCCTGATATTCCCTCAGGAACGCGGCGATCACCTCGGGCTTGTCGAGCACCGAGGCGGTGGCGATCGTACCGGCGATGGGGCTCTCGGTGCCACCGGAGGCCTCCACCCAGGCCTGGTCGAAGGCAAGGGCCCGGTGCAGAGGCTTGTCGGCCGTCTTGGTCTGGAGGAGGACGGCGGTGGCCAAGGCCTCGCTGAGGACGGCGTTGTCCACCTGGCCGGAGACCAGCAGTTGCGCCGCCTGCGTGGGGTCGGTGGCGTAACGCAGGCCGAAATCCTTCTGGGGGTCGAGTCCCTCCGCTTTGGCGATGTACTGGAACATCAGATCGGGGACGCTCCCCTCGAAAGGCACCACCAAGGACTGACCCTTGATGTCGGCGAAGCTGGCTGCATCGGGATCCCTGGTGATGAGATAGGTGATGTTCCACACCGAGATATCGAGCAGCTGCAGCTCTATGCCTTTGTTGTAGAAGATGGCGGAGTTGTTCGAGGGCAGGGTGACGAAATCACCCTGGCCGCCGGCCACATAGGCCATGAGTTGGTCCGGGTTCTCCCAGATGACCACTTCGGTCTTCTCAGCGACGTCCGCAAGCTTGTTGTTGACCGCCATGTAGGCGAGCGGTATGGCCATCGGGCCGGGCGGCGCCACCAGGGTCAGCTTCTCGAGCTTGGGGGCAGCTGCCGAGGTCGTGGTGGCTGCCTCCGAGGTAGTGGTGGGCGCTGCAGTAGTAGTGGGGGCGGCAGACGTCGTAGGGCCGACAGTAGTGACCGCGCCGGTCGTGGTGGTCTCTTCCGAAGTGCCGCAGCCGACAACACCCACCGCGAGCACCAGGACGACAGCTAGAACGCCGACGACGCCAAGACACCTCATGCGCTTGATCATTCGGCGAAATCCATCCTCTGCAGCCCGACGCCCTTGAGCTCGCCCAGTTCCCGGTAGAAAGCCTCGGCCTCGTCGCCGAAGACGTCGATCAGCACCAGTCCGCTCGGGGAGCAGCTGGTCATGTCGGCGTCGTGGATGCCCAGGCGGGTACGGATATTGCATCCGTACTTGGTGAGCACCGCCTGGACGGCGGGGACGTTCTCAGTCCTCTGCGAGATATGGACGCCGAAGATAGTGTGTTTCATGACCCCTCCATCAGTACCGGTTTGCCGGGCGCTTGACGCAGATGCAAGTGTAACCTGCCGAACGGGCCTGTGTACCGGCCGGCCGGCGATTCACCGCTCGTGCCTGTTGACGAGATATCCCCAGAAGAGTAGATTGTGAAACGCATAACAACGTTGTGACGAGCGTAACACTGGGGAAAGAGTGGCGACTGTCGCGAAGCCCGTGGTCTCGCGGAGGACGGTGCAGAGGCTCAGCCTCTATAGGCGCCTGCTCACCGACCTCAAGAGGACCGGCACTACCAGCATCTACTCCCACCAACTCGCCCATCTCGCCGGGGTGAGCGCCGCGCAGGTGCGCAGGGACTTCATGGTGATCGGCTACTCGGGCAGTCCCAACCGTGGCTATCAACTCGACACCTGCCTGGCCAGCATCGAGGACCTCCTCGACGGGACCACGCGACAGGATGTGGCCCTCGTCGGTCTCGGTCGGCTCGGGCACTCCGTCCTGGCGCACTTCGCCGGCCGACGCCCGCTCCTGAGGATCGCCGCCGGCTTCGACACCGATCCAGGGCTCATCGGCACCTCGGTGGAGGGGTGCCCCGTGTATGCGATGGCCGATCTCGAGCGCATCGTCAAGCAGAAGGCCATCAGGGTAGCCATCCTCGCAGTACCGTCGGAAAGGGCGCAGGCGGTGGCCGAGTCGCTGGTGCGGGCCGGGGTACGAAGCATCGTGGACTTCACCTCGATCCCCCTGCGCGTGCCGGAGAACGTTTTCGTGAGGCAGATGGACATCACCTCGGCGCTGGAGACCGCAGCCTTCTTCGCCCGCCAGGAGGGGGACGGGGAGGCCGACGTCGAGAACGGGGGCGACATCGGCTCCGAAGCCGAGATGGAGCCCATCATCAACACTATCGACTCACTTCTCGCGGGGGCCGACATGAGACTGGACGAGCTCGCACTCCGGATCGGGGCCAAGGTGCTGACCCCCGGTCCCGCGGATGCACAGGTGACGAAGATCTACGCGGGCGACCGCGTCAGCGACCTCCTCAACGAGGCCTCGCGCAAGACGCTGCTGGTGACGAACCTGGCCAACCTGCAGATGGTGCGGGTGGCCGAGTTGATGGAGGTTCCGGGAATCTGTTTCGTGGACGGAGTGGAGCCGGAGTCGGACATGGTCGACCTCGCGCTGCGCAACCACACCATGCTGATGGTATCCCCGGTCGGGGTGTTCGAGACCTGCGGCCTGATCTACCAGCTGCTCACCGGGAACGGCCAGAGCTAGGAGAACGCACGTGGTGGAGTTCGTCTCATACGACATCGAGGGCAACGACTTTCGCCAAGCCGGTGCGGCATCCCGCTCCATCAAGGAGCACCTCAAGCGCATCGGAGCCGACGCCGAGGCGATCCGACGGACGATGATCGCCGCCTACGAGGCGGAGATGAACGTGGTCATCCATTCGGCCGGGGGTCGGCTGGAAGCCTCCCTCAGCGATTCGCAGATAGATGTGAATGTCATCGACGAGGGCCCGGGGATCCCCGATATCGACCAGGCCATGACCGAAGGCTTCTCCACGGCCAGCGCCGAGGCTCGCGCGCTCGGCTTCGGAGCCGGTATGGGCCTGCCCAATATCCAGCGAAACAGCGATCGCCTGCGGGTGACATCGCGGGTGGACGAGGGCACCCGTGTGAACTTCACCATCTACCTCAAGCCCGAGACGACACGCAAGGCGCCTTCCATCTCTCTGTATGCCTCCGCCGACAAGTGCCGCGACTGCGGGGCCTGCCTCCCGGCCTGCCCCACCCACGCCATGCGCGTGTGGAGCGGCCGCCCCAGCGTGCTCGAGCACCTCTGCATCGACTGTGCCGAGTGCATCGCCGTATGCACGAGCGACGCCCTTACCGTTGCCACCGAGTTCTCGTCGTTGGAAGACTTGAGCGATCGCGAGCACATGGTGCTCGCCGTGCCCCCGGCACTGCTGGCGGGCTGCGGCCCTGAATACCCGCCGGCAGCGGTCTTCGGGACGCTGGAGGAGCTGGGCTTCGCCGCAGGTGGTCACCGTCGCACCCTACGAGGATGCTCTCCGGCAGGCCGTCCTTGCCGCAGGGTCGGGACCGCTGATCGTCCCCTCGTGCCCCGCGGTGACGAACCTCATCGAACTGCGCTTCCCCTCGCTCGTCCCGTCGCTCGCGGCCTACGACTCGCCCTGGGAGGCCGTGCAGACGGCCTACGCAGGGCGCCGAGTGGCCTACGTGGTCTCCTGCCCCAGCCAGCGCTCGGCGCTGCTGCAGCAGGCGGAGGCCGCGGCCGCCGATGGCGGCGCGCTGCCCCGGCCTGAGTTCCTTATGCCCGAATGGGTGCGACAGGCGGTAATGAAGCGGCTCACCCAAGGGGAGCAGCCCAGCCGGCCGCCTCTTCGTCGCAGGTGGCTTCGCCACAGGTGCCCGAGTCGCAGGCGGGTCCGTCGGACGCGGGTCCGTCGCAGGCCGCTTCTCCGCTCGTCGTCACCGGCGTCCGCAACGTGCTGGCCGTCCTCGAGCAGATGGAGAACGGCCTGCTGGGGGACGTCGCGATCGTGGAGCCGTATGCCTGTGAGGGAGGGTGCTTCGGCTCGCCTCTGCTCTTCGAGAGTCATCAGGTGGCGACGCGCCGCTGGGAGCAGGGAAGAGATGCGCTCAGGCTGGCCGCGGGAGGCGAGGCAGCCCTCTCGGCCCCGCCCGCGGCTCTGCGCCGGCAGCCGTTCGCCGCCCGTCCCGGCATCAGACTCGATCCGGACATGTCCGAGGCCATCCAGAAACTCGGCAGGATCCAGATGATCCGACGCTCGTTCCCCGGCAAGGACTGCGGGGTGTGCGGAGCGCCCACCTGTGCGGCGCTGGCCGAAGACGTGGTCCTCAAACGAGCCGCTGTGGACCTGTGCCCGTACCGCTTCGAGAACACGGAGGTGGACTCGTGACGCTTCACGAACTGCATCGCTGCCCTGGGTCTTCGCGAGCTCACCCCCATCGGCGACGGGAACGACGTGATCAGCCACGGATACGCCTCCGACCTGCTGAGCGACGTGCTGGCTCACGCTCCGGCGGGAGGGGTTCTGGTGACCTTGCAGGTGCATCTGAACGTCATCGCGGTGGCCAGCCACGCCGGCATGCGGGCCGTCATCTTCTCCAGCAGCCGGATGCCCGACGACGAGATCATCGAACGGGCCACCGCCGAGGGGTTGTCCCTCCTCAGCTCGTCCGCCGACACCTTCGAGATCGTGGGACGGCTGTACGAATCCGGCATCCGCGGAGGCGGGGCATAGAGCCTTGCGGAAGGAAACCATGCTTGAACGACGAGACTCCAGCGATGCCAAGCCTCAGACGCTTCCGGGCCGACCTGCACATCCACACCGGTCTTTCACCCTGTGGATCCGAGGAGATGACGCCCGCGGCGATCGTTGCGGCAGCGAAGGAGCTGGGACTTGACATGATCGCCGTCTGTGATCACAACTCCGCGGGCAACGTCGCCGCCGTGCAGGAGGCCAACCGGCACGCGGACTCCACCCTTACCGTGCTCGCGGGTATCGAGGTGACCAGCATGGAGGAGGTCCACGTGGTGGGGCTCTTCCCCGGTGCGGCCGCGGCGGCGCGCGTCGCAGACCGGCTCCGGGATCTCCTGCCGCAGGCCGAGGGAGACTACTACTCCTACTTCGGACACCAGCTTCTTCTGGACGCGAACGGCGACCAGGTGGGAAGCGAGACGGCCGCTCTGGCCTTCGCCACCCCGCTCGACCTCACCGACACCGTGCGGCTGGTGCACGATGAGGGCGGCCTGGCTGTGGCGGCCCACGTCGACCGCCGGTCGTTCAGCGTCTTCTCGCAGTTGGGCTTCTTCCCTGCCGACGCCGGCTTCGACGCCATCGAGCTGTCCCTCAGGCGCCGTACGGAACCGTCTCGCGCAGCCGAATTCGCCCGCTTGGGCCTGCCGATGGTCGCGTCCTCGGACAGCCACTACCTGGACGAGATCGGCAGGGCCTTCACCGACGTGTACGCGCTCGAACCCACGTTCGAAGAGCTGGCCTTGGCCTTCGCGAGCGAAGAGGGCCGGAGTGTCACTCCCGTTTGGAGGGATACCGATGCATGACCTGTCGCTGTATCTGCTGGAAGTGCTGGTGAACTCCGTACGCGCGGGAGCAGGCCGGGTGGACATCGCCGTGGTGATCGACCGCGCGACCGACCAGCTGCGGCTCACCGTGGACGACGACGGACCCGGGCTGGCGACGACGCCCGAGCAGACGCTGGACCCCTTCTACACGACCAAGCCCGGCAAGAAGACCGGCCTGGGTCTGAGCCTGTTGAAAGCCGATGCCCAGGCAGCGGGGGGCGACCTCGCCATCGGGCCTTCCCCCACCCTCGGTGGAACCAGAGTGGAGGCCTGGATGAACTTCGACCACGTCGACCGGCCGCCGCTGGGAGATCTGGCCAGTTCCATCGTGGTGAGCGCCGTCACCAACCCTGGAGTCGATTTCACCGTGAGTCTAGGAGGAGACGAGTTCGTCCCCCCGCTTGTCAAGGCGCCGCCCATCGAGGCTGCGTTCTTGCTCCAGCGGCACACGGAGGAACTCTCGAAGATAAACCCGAGCGAAAGGGAGTCATGAGCATGACCGACGATGTGGCAAGAGCGGACGGCTGCTCCAGCTGCGAAGAGGCTTCCGAGGAGGAGCTTCTCGCCCGCTTGGACGAGATCATCGCGAGCTACAAGGACAAGCCGGGTGCACTCATCCCGGTGCTGCAGATGGCGCAGGGCATCTTCGGCTACTTGCCCGAGGTGGCGTTGAAGCGCATCGCGAAGGGCATGCACAAGTCCTACAGCGAGGTAGCGGGTGTGGTCGGCTTCTATTCGTTCTTCTCGACCGTACCCCGAGGCCGCAACCTGGTCCGCGTCTGTCTGGGTACCGCCTGCTACGTGCGCGGAGGCATGAGGGTCCTCGAGGCCCTCAAGAAGGAGCTGGGGATCGACGTGGGCGAGACCACCGAAGACCGGGAGTTCTCCTTGGAAGTGGCGCGCTGCTTCGGCGCCTGCGGACTGGCGCCCGTCATCACCATCAACGACGTGGTCCATCACCGGGTGAAACCCGCCCGTATCAACGAGGTGCTCGCTCAGTACGCTCCGGCGCCGGCGGCCGTCGCTGCCGAGGGCCTGACGCCGGAACCGGCGATCGCTGGGGAAAGGAGCGCCCGATGACCGAGAAGATCAAGAGCCCGGCCGAACTGCTCGCCATGGCCGCAAAGGCGAAGGAAGACATCGATCTTCGCTCCGGCGCCAAGGAGATCAAAGTGACCGTGCATATGGGCACCTGCGGGATCGCCGCCGGGGCCAGGGACGTAGTGGTCTCCTTCCTCACCGAGATCGCGGACGCCGAGCTCAACAATGTCACCGTGCACCAGTCCGGCTGTGCCGGTCTCTGCGAGATGGAGCCCATGGCCACCATCCAGTTCGCGGATGGGGCTGTCTATCACTACGGTCATCTGGAGGACAGGAGCAAGGTCCGCGAGATCGTCCGCTCGCATCTCGTAGAGAACGATCCCCTGCCCGAGTACCTCGTCCACTCGTCGTAAGCGTCCCGCCACCGGATAGCTAAGGAACGGATATGGATCAGATCAGCAACCACGTACTCGTCTGCACCGGCGGTGGGTGCATCGCGTCCGGAGCTCTGGAGGTCAGCGCCGCGTTCACCAAGGAGCTCGAAGACCTGGGGATCGAACGGCAGACCCGCGTCATCGAGACCGGCTGCCTCGGCCCCTGCGCCGTCGGACCGGTCGTCCTCGTGTACCCGGACGGCGTCTTCTACCAGAACGTCAAGATCGAGGATGTCCACGAGATCGTCGAGGAGCATCTGCTCAAGGGCCGCGTGGTCACCCGGCTGGTGAGCCACGCTCCCGGCACCGACCGCTCCGTCGCCGAGATGAGCGACGTGGAGTTCTTCAACCGCCAGGTCAAGATCGTCCTGCGCAACTCGGGGATCATCGACCCGCTCAAGATCGAGGAGTACATCGCCCGCGACGGCTACCAGGCGCTGGCCAAGGTGCTCACCGAGATGACGCCCGAGCAGGTGGTCGAGCGAGGTCCTGCGCAGCGGCCTGCGCGGCCGCGGCGGCGCCGGCTTCTCCACCGGGCTGAAGTGGAAGTTCGCCGGCAAGACCGAGTCGCGACGCGAAGTACGTCCTCTGCAACGCCGACGAAGGCGACCCCGGCGCCTTCATGGACCGCTCGCGTCCTGGAGGGCGACCCGCACAGCCGTCATCGAAGGCATGACCATCGGCGCCTACGCCATCGGCGCCAAGGAGGGCTACGTCTACGTGCGGGCCGAGTATCCGCTGGCCGTCGAGCGGCTGCAGCTACGCCATCGACCAGGCCACGAGATACGGGTCTGCTCGGCAAGGACATCATGGGCACCGGCTTCGACTTCGACCTCGAGATCCGCATGGGAGCCGGCGCCTTCGTCTGCGGCGAGGAGACCGCCCTGATGCCTCCATCGAGGGCAAGCGCGGCGAGCCGCGGCCGCGGCCGCCGTTCCCGGCCGTGAAGGGTCTGTGGGACAAGCCCAGCGTGCTCAACAACGTCGAGACCTTCGCCAACATCGCCCGCCATCATCCTCAAGGGCGCCGAATGGTTCGCGCGCCATCGGCACCGAGAAGAGCAAGGGCACCAAGGTCTTCGCCCTCGGCGGGGCCAGGTCAACAACACCGGCCTCGTCGAGGTGCCGATGGGCATCCCGCTGGGCGAGATCGTCTACGACATCGGCGGCGGCATGCCCGAGCGGCAAGAAGTTCAAGGCCGCGCAGATCGGCGGTCCCTCCGGCGGCTGCATCCCGCGCCAGCACCTGAACGTGCCGGTCGACTACGAGATCGCTGCAGGAGCTGGGCGCCATCATGGGCTCCGGCGGCCTGATCGTCATGGACGAGGACACCTGCATGGTCGACGTCGCCCGGTTCTTCCTCGACTTCATCCAGGACGAGACCTGCGGCAAGTGCCCGCCCTGCCGGGTGGGCACCAAGCGCATGCTCGAGATCCTCACCCGCATCTGCAACGGGCAGGGCGAGGAGGGCGACATCGAGAAGCTCGAACGACCTGGGCAGCATCATCAAGGACACCGCGCTCTGCGGCCTCGGCCAGACGGCGCCCAACCCGGTGCTCTCGACCATCCGCCACTTCCGCCACGAGTACGAGGCCCACATCCAGCGACCAGCACTGCGAGGCCGGGCGTCTGCTCGACGCATGTTCACGGCCCCGTGCAGCAACGCCTGCCCGGCCAGCGTCAACGTGCCCGGCTTCGTCAGTCTCATCGGCGAGAAGCGCTTCGACGAGGCCCTGCACGCTGCACCGCGAACGCAACCCGTTGGCCAGTATCTGCGGCCGGGTCTGCTTCCATCCCTGCGAGAGCAAGTGCCAGCGCGGCTCGCTCGACGAGGCGGTGGCCATCCGCGGCCTCAAGCGCTTCATGACCGAGCAGGAGACCGAGGTCGCAGCTGCCCAGAGTCCTCGAGAACGCCGAGAACGCGGCGCGCAAGGTGGCCGTCATCGGCGCCGGCCCGGCCGGCCTGTCCTGCGCCTACTTCCTGGCCCGCCTGGGCTACAAGCCCACCATCTTCGAGAAGGAACCGAGCGCGGGCGGCATGCTCGTCCAGGCCATTCCCGCCTACCGGCTGCCCCGCGAGGAGTTGGGCCGCGAGATCAGCATGATCGAGAGCCTGGGCGCCACCATCAAGACCGGCAAGGCCCTCGGCACGCGACTTCACCCTGGCCGACCTGCGCGAACAGGGCTACGAGGCAGTGTTCCTCGGCGTGGGCGCTCCGGCCGGGGTCGCGCTTGGGCATCCCCGGCGAGAGGCGGCGAAGGGGTCACCGAAGGCGCTGACCTTCCTGCGCGAGTACAACGTGCACGGCACGGCCGAGGTGGGTGAGGAAGTGGCCATGGTCGGCGGGGGCAACTCCGCCATCGACGCGGCGCGCACCGCCCTGCGCCTGGGCGCCGAAGCACGTCACCATCCTCTACCGCCGCCAGCGCGAGCAGATGCCCGCCTGGGCCGAGGAGATCAACGCCGCCGACGAGGAGGGCATCACCGTCCTGCCTCTGACGGCTCCCAAGCAGATCCTGCGCGACGCCCAGGGCAAGGTGGTGGGCGTGCTCTGTCAGCGGATGGCGTTGGGCGACTACGACAGGAGCGGCCGCCGCCAGCCGGTGGCCGGCCGCAACCCGGACTTCACGGTGCGCTGCGACCAGGTGATCGCCGCGATCGGCCAGGCCCTCGACGCGAAAGCGCTCGTCGGCGACCTGCCGGTGGAACTCCGGAAGGGGTGGATCAGTGACCGACGGCACGACCGGCGCGACCAGCGTCGACTGGCTCTTCGCCGGCGGCGACGCCGTCACCGGTCCCGCCTCGGTGGTGGAGGCCGTCGGGCCGGAGAGCGGGCCGCGGTAGCCATCGACCAGCACCTCACCGGAGCCAACCACGCCTTCTGGCGGCGCGATATCGCCGTCGACGTGTTCTTCGATCCCGATGCCGACCCGGTGGCTACTCCCCGGGCCGCGGTCGTATGCCTCGATCCCGAACTGCGCGCCTGCACCTTCGACGAGGTCGAGCTGTCGTGGACCCTCGACACCGCCTGTGCCGAGGCGAAGCGATGCCTGCGCTGCGACTACGGCAAGGTACCCGTACCGGCCGCCGATCTGCCGAGGAAGAGGTGGACTGATGCCGATCCTCACCATCGACGACAACAGAGTCGAAGTGCCCGAGGGCACCATCGCTGCTGGACGCCTGCCGGCAGGCAGGCGCGCACATCCCCACCCTCTGCTACCTGGAGGGCGTGCAGGCCATCGGGGCCTGCCGCCTGTGCCTGGTCGAAGTGGAGGGCGCCCGCACGCTGGTGGCGTCGTGCGCCCAGCCGGCGACCGAAGGCATGGTGGTCAAGACCAACACGCCGCGGGTCCGCAGAGGCGCGGCGGGCGGTCGTGCGAGTTGCTGCTCTCCGAGCACGACGGCGACTGCCAAACCTGCGTCCGCAACGGCGACTGCGAGCTGCAGAGCATCGCCAGAGATCTGGCACGTCGACACCATCACCTACGAGGGCGAGCAAGGCCCGGCAGGTCATCGACGACTCCACCCCGGCGCTCATGCGCGACACCGGCAAGTGCATCATGTGCCGCCGCTGCGTCACGGTCTGCAACCAGATCCAGGGCGTGGGCGCGCTGTTCCCGCAGAACCGCGGCTTCGCCACCGTCATCGGCCCGGCCTTCGGCGGCGACCTCGCCGACGTGGTGTGCGTCCAGTGCGGCCAGTGCGCCGCCGTCTGCCCGGTGGGCGCCATCACCGAGAACAGCGCCATCGACCGGGTGTGGGCGGCGCTGGACGACCCCGACAAGCACGTCGTCGTCCAGACCGCGCCCGCGATCCGCGGCCGCCCTGGGCGAGGAGTTCGGCTACGCGCCCGGCACCCTGGTGACCGGCAAGATGGTCGTCGGCCCTGCGCCGGCTGCGGCTTCGACGAGGTCTTCGACACGAACTTCACCGCCGACCTGACCATCATGGAGGAGGGCACCGAGCTGCTCACCCGCCTCAAGAAGGCGCTCGGTCGACAAGCGAGCAGGTGGCCCTGCCCATGTTCACCAGCTGCTCCCCGGGCTGGATCAACTACATGGAGCACTTCAATCCCGACATGCTGGCCAACCTCTCCACCTGCAAGTCGCCGCAGCAGATGCTCGGCGCGCTGGCCAAGACCTACTACGCCGAGAAGATGGGCATCGAAGCCCGAGGACATGGTGGTGGTCTCGGTCATGCCCTGCACGGCCAAGAAGTTCGAGTGCACCCGGCCGGAGATGATCCGACAGCGGCTGCCAGGACGTCGACATGGTGCTCACCACCCGCGAACTCGCCCGCATGATCAAGCAGGCCGGCATCGACTTCCGCATCCTGCCCGACGGCCAGATGGACCGGCCCCTCGGGCATGTCCACGGGCGCGGCCGACATCTTCGCCGTCACCGGCGGCGTGATGGAGGCGGCCCTGCGCACCGCCTACGAGATCGTCACCGGCAAGCCCTTCCCCTTCGCCGGCCTGCACGTGCAGCCCATCGCCGGGCTCGAGGGCGTCAAGGAGGCCGCGGTCACCATCGAGGGGACCGTGCCGGAGTGGGCGTTCCTCAAGGGCGCCACGCTCAAAGTGGCCGTGGCCCACGGCCTGGCCAACGCGCAGAAGGTGATCGACCGCATCCGCTCGGGCGAGGCCGAGTACCACTTCGTCGAGGTCATGACCTGTCCGGGCGGCTGCATCGGCGGCGGCGGGCAGCCCCGCCTCACCTCCGACGCGGTGCGCGCAGGCCCGCATCCGCGCCATCTACGCCGAGGACGAGAGTCGCGAACTGCGCAAGTCGCACGAGAACCCCGACGTCCAGAAGCTCTACGAGGAGATGCTGGGCAGCCCGCTCGGCGAACTCTCCCACAAGCTGCTTCACACCAAGTACACGGAGAAAGAAAGGGTATAGAGCGCTTGACCGCGATGCCAGTGCCGGCCCCAGTGCTATCGTGTGGATACCATGACACCTGAGGACACCATGATGACCGATGAGCCCGCGCTCATATTGATCGTCGACGACGACTTCGATTTTCTCGAGCTCAACCGTCTGATCCTCGAGAGAGCGGGCTATCGCGTCACCACAGCCGCGGACCCGAGGCAGGCCCTCCGCGCCATGGCGCAGGAGAAGCCGGCTCTGGTGATCACCGACCTCATGATGACCAGTCCGGATTCGGGCTTCTCGTTCAGCCGGGCCATCAAGGAGGAGCCGGCCTACGCGGACATCCCGGTCATCATCGCCACGTCGGTATCCGCCGCCCTGGGCCTGGATTTCCGGCCCCGTTCCGCCGATGACCGCGCCACCATGAACGTCGATGCCTATTTCGACAAGCCTCTCGACGCCGCGCGCCTGCTCGCCACGGTGGCCGAACTCCTCGCCGCGGGGAAAGCGGACGCGGCCGAAGAACCCGCGGCGGCGTCGAGGGAGCCGCCGCGGAACCGGCTCCCTCGGAAGCGAGCGAGTGATGTCTGTCCAGGACAACGCGCTCGTCACCATCATCGGCGAGCGCTGCCGAATGTGCTACGCCTGCATCCGCGAATGCCCGGCCCGAGCCATCCAGGTGGTGGACGGACAGGCCAGCGTCATGCCGCAGCGCTGCATCGGCTGCGGCAACTGCGTCAGGGTGTGCAGCCAGAACGCCAAGGCCGTACGGGACGACACCGAGAAGGCCTTCAACCTCATCGACTCGCGTCTGCGGACGGCGGCCATGGTGGCCCCCAGCTTTCCCGCGGAGTTCACCGACATCGAGCCCGGACGTCTGGTGGCTATGATCCGCGCGCTCGGCTTCTCCTCGGTGCACGAGGTATCGCTGGGCGCCGACCTGGTGGCTTATGAGTATGCCGAGTTGCTGCGCCGGGATCCCGAAGGTCGCTATATCACCACCCCGTGCCCGGCCGTGCATTCCTACGTTCGGAAGTACCGGCCGGATCTCACCCGCTTCCTGGCTCCTGTCGCCCCCCCCATGGTGGCGATGGCCAGGGCGCTGCGTCACGATCTGGGTGACGACCTGCACGTGGTGTTCATAGGGCCCTGTATCGCCAAGAAGTGGGCGTCCATCGACACCACCCACTTGGAGATCGAGGCGGTCCTCACCTTCGCCGAGCTCAGGCAGATGTTCGAGAAGCGCGGCATCACGCCCGAGGGGGTCACCGCCGAAGACGATTTCGACCCGCCGTATGGTGGGGTCGGCGCCGTCTTCCCCATCTCGCGGGGGCCTGCTGCAGACCGCCGGGCTCCAGGCCGACCTTCTCTCGGGCGAGATAATCGTCGCCGAGGGCCGTGACGAGTTCGTCGACGCGCTGGAGGAGTTCGACATCTCCCACACGGGCGCCCGCCTCCTCGACATCCTCTCCTGCCAAGGCTGCTTCGCGGGAGCCGGCATGACCAGCGACGAGACCAACATGCAGCGCCGCGCCCGCATCAGCAGCTACGCCAATACCCGCATCGCGAACTTCGAGGACGAGCAGCGCGAACAGATCGCATCAGCCCGGGAGCGCTACAAGGACATCGACCTCGCTCGCGAGTTCGAGGCCGACCCGCAGACTCTCGACAGCCCCGACACGCCCGCGGAGCTCAAGGAGATCCTGGAGCGGATGGGCAAGCACGGGGAGAAGGATTTCCTCAACTGCGGCGCCTGCGGCTACCACACCTGCCTCGATCATGCTCGGGCCATCTATGCCGGTCTCGCCGATTCCGAGATGTGCCTTCCCAACACCATCGAGCAACTGCGCACCGCGTACGGCGAACTCGAGGAATCCCACCGCTCTCTGGAGGACGCACAGGAGGCGCTGGAGAAGTCCACCAGACTGGCGAGCATGGGGCAGCTGGCGGCCGGCATCGCCCACGAGGTGAACAACCCGCTGGGGATCCTTCTGCTGCACGCCAACCTGGCGCTGGAGGAGGCCGAGGAGCACTGCCAGCTTCATGAAGACCTGGCGACCATCGTCGACCAGGCCAACCGCTGCAAGCGCATCATCTCCGGTCTTCTCAACTTCGCCCGTCAGAGCCGGGTGGTCCGTCAGCCCACCGATCTGGCCGAACTGGTCCAGAAAGTGCTGCATACCTTGCCCGTGAGCGAAGGGGTGCAGATGGAGGTAGAGGACCGTCTCACGGATGCGGTGGCCGAGATCGACTCCGACCAGATCGTCCAGGTGCTCAGCAACCTGCTGAGTAACGGTCAGCACGCCATGCCCGATGGCGGCAGGGTCGTGGTGACCCTCACCGACACGCCGGACGAGGTGGTCATCGAGGTCGCCGATACCGGGGTGGGGATCCCCGAAGAGAACATGAGCAGGCTCTTCGACCCGTTCTTCACCACCAAACAGGTAGGCATGGGGACCGGGCTGGGACTGGCCATCACCCATGGGATCGTCAAGATGCACCGCGGGCAGATCACCGTCGAATCGAACGCCGACCCGCAGGCCGGTCCCACAGGTACGACCTTCACGGTCCGGCTGCCGCGTTACGAAGAACAAGCGGCCGCTTAAGGTGCCGGGGGCGAAAGCGTGATGCAACCCCAGGAACAGGTGGTCCGGATCGGGATGGTGGACGACGAGGAGCCGCTGTGCCTGGCCGTCAGCCGCATCCTCGCCAAGTACAAGGTGCACGTGCCCGATGTGGGTGTCGACGCCTCCTACGACTTCGCCTATTTCACGTCGGGCGAGCAGTTCATGCAGGCTGCGAACGAGGGCGCTCAGTTCGACCTCCTGTTGCTCGACCTCAAACTCCCCGGAATGAGCGGGCTCGAGATACTCACCGAGCTCACCCGCCAGAACCGGGGAGTCCTCAGCATCATGATCACCGCCTACGCCACGTTCGAGACCGCCGTACAGTTCACCAAGCTGGGAGGCTACGACTTCCTGGCCAAGCCCTTCTCCCCCGACGAGCTGCGCTATGCGGTCCGCAAGGCCACCGTCCAGTTCATCGTGAGCAAAGAGGCGCGGCGCCTCGCCGACGAGAAGCGTCAGATCCGCTTCAACTTCATCTCCGTGCTCGCCCACGAGCTCAAAGCTCCCCTCAACGCCATCGAGGGCTATCTCAAGATCCTGCAGATGGACGAACCCGACGAGCGCCGGCAGATGATCGACCGCAGCCTCATCCGGCTGGACGGCATGAAGAAGCTCATCTTCGACCTCCTGGACCTCACCCGCATCGAATCGGGGCAGAAACAGAGGACTTTCACCACCGTGGACGTGAGCGCTCTGGCGAAGAGCACCGTGGAACTGTTCACGGCAGAGGCCGCTGCGCGTGGTATCACCATGCAGGTGGAGCCGGGTGAGACCGTCGAGATGGTCGCCGACGCCAGCGAGATAGAGATCGTCCTCAACAACCTCGTCTCCAATGCGGTGAAGTACAACCGCGACAACGGCTCCGTCCGGGTCTCCGTGGGTCGGGGGCCCGAAGGCGTCGAGATCTCGGTGACCGACACCGGCATCGGGCTGACGCCCGAAGAGGCCGCCAAGCTCTTCACGGAGTTCGTCCGCATCAAGAACGAGGATACGATCAAGGTGATCGGCAGCGGCCTGGGACTGTCCACGGTACGCAAGCTCGCCCAGCTCTACGGCGGCGACGCGAACGTGGAGAGCGTCAAGGGCGAGGGCAGCACCTTCACCGTGACGCTCCACGACGCGGGCCCGGCGCCCGCGGCCGGCGCGCAGTAGCCCGCGGCCTCGCCGGGCACCGACAAGACCCGCAAGCGAGAAGGCCGGCGGCCCGTCGCGCTGACGGGGCCGCCGGCCTTCGTTTCACTTCGGGGCCGGAAAGCCGGGCCGCGAAGGGCCCGGCGATCAACAGAGCGTCATTCGATGAATTTGCCGCGTGCCTTGTACTTGGTATGGAGCAACTCGTGGCTCTTGTGGCCGCAAGGCCCGTCGGTGAGGAACTCCTGGTAGACCCGCGTGACCGCCGGGTTCTCGTACGACTTGCGGACGTCCAGGGTCTTCTCTTCGGAGTAGATGGCCTTGGCTCGGGCAGCCCGGATCTCGGGGCTGGTGGGAATGGGCTGGCCGCCGCCGCCCAGGCATCCGCCGGGGCAGGCCATGAACTCGACGAAATGGCACTCGCTGAACTTGCCGCCGGCCTTGATGTCTTCCATCACCTTCTTGGCATTGGCCGTTCCGTGAGCCACCGCGACCTTGAGCGTGGCGCCCTTCAGCCAATCCCAGCTGGGCACGAGGTGCTTGACGATGTCGGGGACCGGGCCCACATCGGGGATGTTGACCTCGGCGTAGCGGACGCCCTCGAACCCGCGGACGGGGACGATGTCACCCTGCTCGTAGATGCTCTCCACTTTCCTGCCGGTCACCAGTTCGATGACGGTGCGCAGGGCGGACTCCATGACCCCGCCGGTGGCGCCGAAGATGAGACCGGAGCCCGTCGCCGTGCCGAACGGGTTGTCGAAATCGGACTTGGGCAGGCCGGGCACCTGGATGCCCGCCTGCAGGAACATCTTGCCGAGCTCGCGGGTGGTGAGGCCGAAATCCACGTCCTTGTAGCCGCTGTCGCGCATCTCCGGGCGGTTGCACTCGAACTTCTTGGCGGAGCAGGGCATGAGCGCCACGCTGACGATGTCGGCCGGGTCGATACCCATCTTCTCCGCGTAGTAGGTCTTGATGAGCGCCCCGAACATCTGCTGAGGGCTCTTGGCCGACGAGAGGTTGGGGATGTATTCGGGATAGAAGTGCTCCAGATACTTCACCCAACCGGGCGAGCAACTGGTGAACTGGGGCAACGCTTGGTCCTTGTCGCCCAGCACCAGCGCCTTGTACAGGCGGAGGATGAGCTCCGTGCCCTCTTCGATGATGGTGAGGTCGGCCGTGAAGTTGGTGTCGAACACCTTCTCGAAGCCGACGCGACGCAGCGCGGTGTTCATCTCCCCCGTGACCGAGGTGCCCGGCTCGAGGCCGAACATCTCCCCCATGCCGGCACGCGGCGACGGCGCGGTCTGGATGATCACGTGCTTGGTGGGATCGTCGAGCGCATCCCAGACCGGATACAGGGCAGGCGTTGCGTACAGTGCCGCGGTGGGACAGCGATTGATGCACTGACCGCAGTTGATGCACACCACGTTGAGGAGCGGTTTGTCCAGGAAGGTGCTGATGTGCACCTCGTTCGACCGGTTCACGGCTTCGAGGACACCCACTTCCTGCAGGTCGATACAGGTCCGCACGCAGCGCCGGCAGCGGATGCACTTGTTCATGTCCCGCACCACCGAATAGCTCGACGTGTCGGTGGGGATGGGCACTTCGGGATGGCCGAAGCGGAACTTGTCCACCCCGTACTCTTCGGCCAGGGACTGCAGTTCGCAGTTGCCGTTGCGGATGCAGGAGTAGCAGTCGCCGCAGTGCTCGGAGAGCAGCAGGTCGAGCACATGCCGGCGGGCGATGCGCACCGCCTTGGAGTAGCTGTTGATGCGTATGGGTGAGGTGATGGGGTACGAGCAGGCGGCCTGCAGCGTGCGCTGGCCTTCGACCTCGACCACGCAGATGCGGCAGATGCCGGCCACTTCGAGGTCGGGGTGATAGCACAGCGTGGGAATGCGGATGCCCATGCTCTTGGCGGCCTCGAGGATGGTAGTCCCGAAGGGGACTTTGGTCTCCATGCCATCGATGGTCACGGTGACCGTCGCCCCGATCGCCTCAGGCGATTCCGGCTCCGCCACCGGCTCGAAGAGCTGGCTGAGGGGGGCACGCCGCTTGGCCGCGTAGGTCTTCTCCCCCTTGGGAGGGAAGTCGGTCTCTATGGTATCGCTCATGTGTATGCTTCCTTGTTATAAGGAAAAGTGCCCGCTACCGGGACCTTTTCGCGTGTCCCATGATCTCGTCGCCGAAGCTCTCGATGATGGAGGTGAACGCCACCGAGCTCGTCTGCCCCAGACCACACTTGGAGGCCACCTGCATGGTGTTGCAGAGGGCCCGGAGGTCGTGCAGGTAATCCGTGGTGCAGGTGCCCTCCATGAGCATGTCCACCCCTTCAAGCAGCTTGCCGTTGCCCAACCGGCAGGGGGTGCACTGCCCGCACGACTCGTCGACGAAGAACTCGAGCAGGTTGTGAGCGACCTCCAGCATGTCGCGACCCGGACCGATGACGATGATGGAGCCCCCGGTGGGCACATCCTCGAACGCTATGCGGCGGCTGAAAGCGGACCGCGGGACGCAGCGCCCCGAAGCTCCCCCACCTGCACGGCCTTGGCATCCTCGCCGCCGACCTCTTCCAGCAGCTCCGCGACGGTGATGCCGAACGGGAATTCGTAGACGCCCGGACGGGCGCAATCGCCGGACACGCTGAACAGCTTTCTCCCGGTCGACGTGGCAGTCCCGGAACTCTTGAACCAGTCGACTCCCTTGGCGAAGATGCAGGCCACCCAGGCCAGCGTCTCCACGTTGTTGACCACCGAGGGCCGGTGCAGAAATCCCGAGACCACCGGGAACGGGGGCCGGTTCCGCGGCTCCCCGCGGAAGCCTTCCAGGGATTCGATGAGAGCGGTCTCTTCGCCGCACACATACGCTCCCGCCCCGAGCCCCACGACGATATCGAAATCGAAGCCTTCGATGCCGGCTATGCCTTTGCCCAGGAGCCCGGCCTTACGACGGGCCTCGACGACCTCTTCGAGATGATGCTTGAGATAGGCGTATTCGGCCCGCAGGTAGATCAGGCCCAGCGAGGCGCCGATGGCTCGGGCGCCGATGGTCATGCCCTCGATCACCAGTTCGGGATAGTCGGTGAGGATGACCCGGTCCTTGTACGTGCCGGGCTCGCCCTCGTCGGCGTTGCAGATTAGGTACTTGGGTTCCCGCTTCTCGGCGGCCGCGAAGTCCCACTTCATCCCCGTGGGGAATCCTGCGCCGCCGCGGCCCTTGAGCCGGGAGTCCCGCACCAGGTCGATGATGGCCCCGCGGGACATCTCCAGCGCGTTCTTGAGGCCCTCGCCGGCCGTGACGGAGTCGAAGGTCAGGCCGCGCCCCGGGTCTCGATGATGGTTTCGACGGTCATCTCGCACGCTCCGGGGCTCGCTGGGTACCATGCTCTTCGGCTTTGAGGCGGTATTCATCCACGATGGCGCGAACCTTGGCCTGGTTCAGCTGGGTGTAGACCTGCTCGTTCACCAACATCGCCGGCCCCTGGTCGCACATGCCCATGCAGTTGGTCCACTGCAGGGTGAAGGTGCCGTCCGGGGAGGTCTCTCCAAAATCGAGGCCCAACGCCTCCTCGAGCTGCTTGGCGACCAGCTCCTTGCCGGCAAAATCGCAGGAAAGCGTGCGGCAGAGGCGGAACACATAGCGCCCTTCGGTCTCGGGCTGGAGGAACGCGTAGAAAGTGGCGACCGCGTAGACCTCCACCGGGTGGATGTCGAGCACGTCCGCGATCAACTGCATGGCGTAGCTGTCGACGCCCCTGTACTTGGCTTTGACCTCTTGGAGGATGGGGATGAGGCTGCTCCGGTTGTAGCCGGTCAGTTCCGCGATGGCCGTGACGTCATCGCGCAACCGATCGCGCTCGGTCACAAGGGCCATCATTCGCCTCCCTGCTTCGCGAGAAGGGCGGCCACCAACCGCACCAGGGTGGCCGGGTCGGCCGGCTTCTCCAGGAACTCGTCGACCGGGACGATCTCTTCGTCCTTGCCGATGCTGAGACCCATGGCCTGGTTGACGCTGGTGAGCATGAGGATGGGCAGTTCGAACCCCTTGCGCCTGAGCTGCCGCGCCAGACGCAGTCCGTCATCGGGTTCCTCCATCATCACGTCGAGGACCAGAAGGTCGGGTGCAAGAGACTCGACCGCCCGGAGACCCTCGTCGGCGTTCGACGCCGCCTCTACCGTGTAGCCCTCCCTCTCCAGGACGAGCCTACAGGCAGCGACAACGTCTGGATCATCGTCTACGACCAAGATTTTCGACATGCACTCCCCCTAAACGGATGACAACACTTATCCTACCGCGCGTGCGGATGCGAACCGTCGTGGACCGCCCCCTAGTGCGCTGCAGTCTAGCACGCACTCCTCACCATCGCGCAATCGATTATCACTACGTGTATACGAGATATCGTCCCATGCTTGCGTGGTATCAGCAGATACGCGGCAGAGTCTCCCCCGGCGGCATGTCGATGATCCGTTCGCCGCCGATCCTGGTGGCGAGGACGGCCTTCCCTCCCGCCTGGGCGGTGACTTCGCCGATGATCGCCGCCGAGGTTCCGAGCGGATGGGACCGGAGCGCAGCCAGGACGTCCGCCGCAGCCTGCGCGGCGCAGAACAGCACCAGCTTGCCCTCGTTCGCGACCGCGAGGGCTCGAAGCCCAGCAGGTCGCACGCGCCGCGCACGGAGCCGCGTACAGGTATGCGGGTCTCGTGGATCCGCATTCCGTATCCGCAGGCCTCGGCCATGTCGCACAGGGCGCCGGCCAGTCCTCCCCGAGTGAGGTCGCGCATGGCGTGCATCTCCGGCGCCGAATTTCCAGCACCGCCGCGGACCAGCTCCCCGAGGGGAGCGCAGTCGCTGACCAAGTCGGCGGAGAAACGAGATGCCCGAGCGCCGGGCCATGATCGCCGCGCCGTGGTCGCCCAGAAGGCCGTTCACGATGATGGCGTCGTCCGGCCGGATGCGATCGGGGCCCAGCCGGGACGACCCGACGATCCGACCGATCCCCGCCGTGTTGATGATACAGCCCGTCACATCGACCCTTCTCGACCACCTTGGTATCGCCGGTGACCACGTTGACTCCGGCCTCCTTGGCCGTCGACCCCACCGAGCGGAGACGGCCGCCAGGTCGGCGATGGGAAGTCCCTCCTGGAGCACCAGCGCCAGGCTCATCCACAGCGGCTCTGCGCCCATGACCGCCAGGTCGTTGACCGTGCCGCACACGGCCAGCTTGCCGATGTCACCGCCGGGAAAGAACAGGGGCGGACGACGTAGCTGTCGGTGGTGAAGGCCAGGTCACAGGCCGCTGCATCGGCGGCCACGGATCCCGTGGACCCGCAGTCGCGCAGCCGGAGCACGGCGGAGTCGTCCAGCGGATGAAGGAGCGGGTTGTCGAGAACGGGCAGGATGACCGACTCGATGAGTTCCTTGGTGAGAAGGCCTCCACCGCCGTGGGCGAGCAGCACTCGGTCCGATCTGATGCGTCGTGAGCGCCCGGGACTCATGAGTCCCTCCTTGTCCCGTATCGCCAGTGTGCGGCGCAGGCCCCCTCGCTGGACACCATGCAGGGGCCCTCGGGCGTGAGCGGAGAGCAGCGCCGGTCGAACAACGGACATTCGGGCGGAGCGATGACTCCTCGCAGCACGTCGCCGCAGCGGCAGCCCCGGGGCGGCTCCCCGGGCACGATCTCGACCCCGAACTTCGTGGCTGCGTCGTGCTCGCTGAACTCGGCGCGTACGGCCAGCCCGCTCCCCGGGATCACCCCGAGCCCCCTCCATTCGCTGTCGCAGGCCTCGAAGACCTGGGCCATGATCTGCTGGGCGATCTGGTTGCCCTCCCTGGTGACCGCACGGCCGTACTCGATCTCCACTTCGCTGCGGCCCTCGGCTATCTGACAGAGCAGCATCGCGATGCCCTCCAGCAGGTCGACATCTTCGAAACCGGTCACGACACAGGGGAGGCGATACTCGTCCGCCAGAAAGGAGAAGACCGCAGCCCCGGTGATCACACTCACATGTCCGGGGCAGATGAACCCGTCGATGGCCACGTCTCCCCCGCTCGCCAGAGCCCTCATCGGTCCCGGCATGGTCTTGAGGGCGCTCAGCACCGAGAAGTTCGCCAAGCCCTCGTCCCGGGCCGAGCGGATGGACACTCCCACTCCGGGGACGGTGGTCTCGAACCCCACCCCCAGAAAGACCACGGAACGCGCGGGATCTTCCCGGGCAAGCGCGAGCGCATCGGTTGGAGAGTAGACCACCTGGACGGACGCTCCCCCCGCCCTCTCCCGCTCCAGTGAGGAATCGCTTCCCGGCACCCGGACAAGGTCGCCGAACGTGGCCACCGTCACCTCGGGCCGCCGACACAACTCGATGGCCGCGTCGATGTAGCCGTTGGGGGTGACGCACACCGGGCACCCCGGACCGGAGATCAGACGCACCGATTCCGGCAGCAGGGAGCGCAGCCCGCTGCGGAAGGCCACCATGGTGTGAGTCCCGCACACCTCCATCAGCCGCACCGTGCGGCCGATGCCCGCCGAGTACTCGGCAATGCGCGACAGCCCCGACGCGCCGGCGGGATGTCCCTCGGCGATCACCACGCCTCACTCGACCAGGTGCCGTCCAGCATGGCCTTCCATTCGAGGACGTCCCGCTCGGTCCACCGTTCGATGGCGAATCCGGCATGCACCAGAAGGTAGTCGCCGACGGCGACGCCCTCCACCAAGGATAGGTCGACATCGCGCCGCGCCCCGTCCACCGAGACCACGGCCTTCGTCCCCGTCACTTCCACCACTTCGCACGGCACGGCTAAGCACATGAGAGTTCCCCTTCGGCTGCCCGCGCCAGGGCGACCGCTACCTGCCCCAGCGAGATTCCCCCGTCGTTGCAGGGTACGGCAGAGTTGGCGTGCACGGTCAGGCCTTCGGCGGTCAGCGCGCGTGTCAAGCCGCTCAGCAGCAGGCGGTTCTGGAACACCCCGCCGGAGAGCACGACCTCCCGGAGCCCGCGCTGCGCGCAGAGGCGGACCGCGGTCTCGGCGCACGCGGCGATGACGGTCTCGTGGAACCGGGCGGCGATGAGGCCTGCCCCGGTTCCCCGCTTCATGTCGCCCAGCAGCGCCACGAAGGCCGGTCCCAGATCGAGCTCCCAGGGTTCCTGGTCCGCGCGGATGCCGTATGGATATGGTGCGGCGGCGCCGTCCGCGGCCTCGCGGCAGGCCGCGGTCGCGGCCGTCTCCAAGCGTATGGCGCCTTGAGCCTCATATCCGGCGGTGTCGCAGTAGCCCAGCAGCGCCGCCACCGCGTCGAACATCCGCCCGGCACTGGAGGTGAGAGGGCAGTTGAGGCCCGACTCGATGAGCGTGACGATCCTGTCCGCCCGTCCATCCGCGAGCCACTCCGGCATGCGGATGCCGGCAGATACCGTCTCCCCGGCAGATGCAGACACCGTCGGACTCGGACCCATATCCGCGAACGCGCCGGCGAGGTCGATCCCCTCGCCGTGGCACACGCTCACGGCCATCCGCCAGGGCTCGTCGATGGCCTTCTCTCCGCCCGGAAGCGGGTAGCGCCGGAACCGAGCCAGACGTTCGAAGGCGCGCCGGTCTGCCACGAGAAACTCGCCCCCCCATACCGTGCCGTCGGGACCGTAGCCCGTCCCATCCAGGGCCACTCCCAGCACCAGCTCCTGCAGCCCGCACTCCGCCATGACTCCCGCGATGTGGGCGTGATGGTGCTGCACGCCGATCAGAGGCACGCCTTCAAGCCGGCAAGCATAGCGGGTGGAGAGATAGCCCGGATGAAGGTCATGGGCCACGAACTCGGGCTTGACCCGCAGGAGCGCGAGCCACCTCTGGATCTCCTCTTCGAAGAAGGTGTTGGTGGCGTGATCGGCCAGGTCGCCGATGTGCTGGGAGACGTAGGCATTGCCCTCCACCGCCAGGCAGAACGTGCTCTTGAGGTCGCCCCCCGTGCCGAGGATCACCGGCGAGCCGGCGGCGGCGCGAGGAGGCCGCACCGGCCGATGAGCCGCTGGCAACCTGCGAGCCGGCCGCCAGCGGAATGGGGGTGGGTACGAAACCCCGGGCCCGGCGGAGGAACCGGCGCTCGCCATCGACGAACCGCACCACCGAGTCGTCGCAGCGATGCTGGATGAGCCGGTCGTGAGTGAGGGCGGCATCCGCGATCCCTTCCCCAAGGAGAACCGCCACCTGGTCCTCGTCCTGGGCGATGGGCTCCTCGAGGTGGTTGCCACTGGTGAGGACCAGGGCCTCGAACTCCTCCATGAGCAGATGGTGGAGGGGGGTGTACGGGAGGAAGACACCGGTGTCGTCGGTGTCGGGGGAGATGCCCGGACCCAACAGGCCGTCGAGCACGACGATCGGGCGCGCCGCGGAGAGGAGTTCGTCCTCCTCTGGGGGCGTGACACGGAACCGCTCCCGCAGCGCGGCGAGATCGCGGAACATCACAGCGAGAGTCTTGTGCGGCCGTTCCTTGCGCGCCCGAAGTCGATCGACGGCGTCCACATCGAAGGCGTCGCAGGCCAGGTGGTATCCCCCCAGACCCTTCACCGCCACGATCGCCCCCTGCCGGAGCAGAGCCTGCGCTCGCCGCAGCGCCTCCTCTGTCTCGGCTACGGGCCGCCCGTCGCTCCCCAGGAGAGTCAGACGTGGCCCGCACACCGGGCAGGCGTTGGGCTCCGCGTGAAAACGCCGATCGCCGGGATCCGCGTATTCCCGGCCGCAGTCCGGGCAGAGCCGGAAAGTGTGCATGGACGTGTTGGCCCTGTCGTAGGGAAGATCGCGGAGTATGGTGAACCGCGGCCCACAGTCGACGCAGTTGATGAACGGGTAACGGAAGCGCCGGTCGCGAGAGTCGCGCATCTCGGATAGGCACGGACCGCAGGTGGCGAGGTCCGGCGGGAGTTGGACGGTGACCGCCCCGCGCGTCTCCGAAGCGACCACGTCGAACCGCTCGTAACCCTCGAGCGGCAACCTCTCCGTCTCGAGCCGCAGGATCGACGCCCGCGCGGGGACGCTCTGCTCGAGCCGCTCGAAGAAGAGAGAGACATCCCCCTCGCGCCCCTCGACCTCCAGCGTCACACCGCCCGGGTCGTTGCGCACATAGCCGGTCAGACCGCAGGCGACGGCATGTCGGTAGACGGCCGGACGGAAGCCGATCCCCTGCACCCTGCCCGCGATGGTCGCCCGCACCCGGGTGCGGGCTCCGTCTGCGCGACTTTCGGTGGCGGCGCCGCCGGCACGGTCGCCGGCTGCGCTCCATCCGTCACCAGAGTTCATCGCGTGACGGCTCTGACGTCACCGGAGCTCATCGCGCGGCGGTTCCGCCGTCACCGGGATTCATCGCGCGGCACCGGTGCCCTGGTGATGACGCTCGATCGCTCCGGCCACCCAGTCCACAAGACCCTCGATGCCCTGGCCCGTCCGGCAGGAGACCTCGATGAGCGGGGCATGCGGGTTCAGCCCGCGGAAGTCCTTCACGAAGGTCTCCATATCGAAGTCGGTATGCTCGAGCAGGTCCATCTTGTTCAGAACCAGCGCCGAGACCTCGTGGAAGAGCAGAGGGTACTTGGCCGGCTTGTCGTGCCCTTCCGCGACGCTGAGGATGCCGACCTTGGCGTCTTCGCCCAGGTCGAATTCGGCCGGGCAGGCTATGTTGCCCACGTTCTCGATGAACACCAGGTCGAGCGTCTCCAGCGGCAGCTCGGCGAGACCCCTGGCCACCAGCGCGGCCTCCAGATGGCAGCCCCCGTTGGTGAGCAGCTGGATGACGGGGACCTCGAGCGCCCCGATCCGCTGGGCGTCCCGAGTCGTGGCGATATCGCCCTCGAGCACGGCCAGGCTGAACCGCTCGCGCAGCAGCGGGATGGTCTTCTCGAGCAGTGAGGTCTTGCCGGCCCCCGGCGCGCTGATGAGATTGAGAGCCGTGACCCCCGCCGTGGCGAGCAGCTTCCGGTTCTCTGCCGCCGCCTGATCGTTCGCCTCGAGGATGTTCTGCAGGACCTTGATCTCCACGTTCGCGCGCTCCCTCTTCAGTCGTCGGACAACTCAACGCTGACCAAGTTTAGCTCCTGCCCGGTGAGTAGCTCGCCACCAGGACCTCCGCACCCCGGGCAGACGAGCAGGGGGGCCTCGGCCGTGAAGACCTCGCCGCAGCGCGAGCACCTGCTCGTGGCCTCCACCATCTCGATCTCCAGCCGAGAGCCTTCCAGTGCCGTCCCCCTGGTGAGAACTTCGTAGTAGAACTCGAGACTATCCTTGACCACCAAACGCCAACTGCCGATGCGCAGCCCGGCCGACACGACCGCACGGCCCTCATGGGCGGCCCGCACCTCCTCGATCTGCTCGACCAGCGCCTGGGCGATGCCTAGCTCGTGCACCGGCGGCGATCCTTCAGAGGCGGGCACGAGTTACCATTGCGGCGATGATGCGAATGAAGACCCTCGTACTGGGAATGGGCAACCCGATACTCTGCGACGACGCGGTGGGGATACGGCTTGCCCGTGCCTGCAGCAACAGGCTGAGGGACCGCCGACGTCGACTACGTGGTCGATTGCTCCGTGGGGGGCCTGAACATCCTCGACCTGGTGACGGGCTACGACAGACTGATCGTGTTCGACTCGATACAGGGTCGGGCGGGCCTCCTGGCGCCTGGTATGCGATGACCGGCGAGACCTTCAGGGAGACCATGAACCTGACCAACGTGCACGACGCGAATTTTACCACCGCCCTCGAGCTGGGCAGGCAGATGGGCGCGCACCTCCCCGGCCCCGAGGGACGTGCATATCTTCGCCGTCGAGATCGTCGACAACATGACCTTCTCGGAGAGTATGACCCCCGAACTGGAGGCCGCCTACCCTGCCCTCCGTGCCGCGGTTGTGCGGGAAGCTCTCGCCCTGCTGCATACCCCTGCTAGTCCGTCCGCGGGGTAGAAGCCGACCAGTTGTCTCCCAGCGCAGCCGCCTCGCTCGTACCTCTTTCTGCGCTCGGCGTGACCGGCCCGGTCTCGCAGCCCACCGGGGAGTAGTAGATCATCCCGCAGTTCCTGCACCGGTATTGTTCGGTCTCGTTCACGATGACGAAGGGCCGGTTGGCCGTCGAGCATTCGGGACAGGACATGCTGCGCATCTCGCTGCTGGCGGTGGTCTGAGGGATCGGGGTGCTGCGGGCGGCCACCAGATACTGCCGGAGAACGGCTGGTCGACCAGCCTGGCGCGCAGCTTCTCCAGACGGTCCGCCGTGACGCCGGCGATCGTCCTGACCACCCGGTAGCCGATGTGGTTGTTGGCCTCGAACAACTGCCTCAGCTTCTCGCCGTCCAACACGACGATGGTCGCATCCTCCGTGACCCATATGGCGGCCTTGAACATCTGGTCGTTCAGCACCGCCGACCAGCCGAACACGCTGCCCGGCCCCAACTCGTCGATGAGCACCTCGTTGCCGTCGCGGCTGCTCATCCTAACCGCGACCCGACCTTCCTTCAGCATGTAGAGGGCCCCCGCGTTCGTGCCCTCCGCGATGACGCGCGAACCTGCGCCCCTCTTCTCGACGGTGCCCAGCTTGGCCACCTCTTCGAGCTCCCTATCGTTCAGCTGGTCGAACAAGTTGCAGCATCTCAGTTCGTCGACCGGGATCATCTCTAGCACCTCCTGGCTCCCGGACGGGGAGAAGCTCACCCGTACCGCCCCGCGAGCCGATCAACAGTTGCGCTTGATCGTCTTGATGAGCTCGCCGTTCTTGTACAGGGCGGCCTCGAGCGGCATCTTGCCCAGGCTGTGCGTGGCACAGCTGTAGCAGGGGTCGAAGGCCCGGAAGGCCATCTCGACCATGTTGAGGATGCCCTGGTCCGGCTCCACGCCGGGCTTGATCAGGGCCTGGGCCACCTTCTTGGTCACCATCTGGATGGGGGCGTTGTTGTTGGTGGTGCCGACGATGAGGTTGGCGCTGGTGCAGATGCCCCGTTCGTCGCAGGTGTAGTGGTGGGTGAGGGTGCCGCGCATGGCCTCGACGATGCCGACGCCCTCGCCGGTGATGCTGCTGCGGGATGACGCGGCACGCCCTCGCTGGTGATCTCCGGGTCGGCGCAGTAGCGCTGGAGCGTCTCGGCGTTCTGCACCATCTCCACGAGCCGGGCCCAGTGCTGCGCCAGCAGCGCCTTGCAGGGATGGCCGCCCAGGGTGCGTGAACATCTCCTCGAACGCCTCCTGGGCCTTGGGCGTGGCCATGCGGTCGGCCACGTTGAGCCGGGCCAGAGGCGTGGCGCAGTACAGGCTCGAGTCGATGCCCTCCACGAAGCCCTTCCAGCCCCGCTTCTTCAGGTACGGGAACTTGAGGTAGGTCCAGGGCTCCACGTGCTCGGCCACGTACTCGGCGTAGTCTCTGGGCTCGTACTTGTAGATCTCGTGGCCCTCGAAGTCCACCACGCGGACCTTGCCGTCGTAGAAGTTGGGGGCGTTGTTCTCGTCGACCAGGCCCATGTTGTGGACGTCGAGGGTGTACGGGCCGTTGACGATGAGGTCGACGTAGGCCGGGTTGCCCAGGACCACGTCCCGGAAGAGCTGCAGGGAGAACTGGGCGAAATCGTACAGCTCGTCCACCCAGGGCTTGATCTGCTCGAGCTCTTCCGGCTTGAGCCCCTTGGACACGCCGCCCGGCAGGCACCAGATGCCTGGGTGGTCCGGCCGCCGAGGACGTGCTGGATCTCCTGCGCCAGGGCCCGCGCCCGGATGACCTTGCCGCCGATCTCCAGGCCCACCTTGGCCACCACCCCCAGGATGTTGCGCACCGCCGGGTCGGCGTCGGGACCGCAGACGAAGTCGGGCGCCGCCAGCGCGTAGAAGTGGGCGATGTGGCTGTGGATGTAGTGAGCGTTGTAGTACATGTCGCGCAGCTTGTGGGCCAGCGGCGGCCACCTCGTTGCCGAAGCAGCCGTCCACGGCCTTGGCGCTGGCCATGTGGTGGCTGGCCGGGCACACGCCGCAGATGCGGGTGACGATGCGCGGCAGCTCCTCGATGGGCCGGCCCACGACGAAGCGCTCGAAGCCGCGCAGCTCGGGGATCTGGAAGAAGCAGTCCTCCACCGCCCCGTCGTCGTCGAGGAAGATCTCGATCTTGCCGTGGCCTTCGAGCCGGGTGATGGGATCGATGGTGATCGTTCGCGTCATTGCGCGGTAGCTCCTTTGCAGCAGCGAGGCCGGCAGCCCGAAGCGGTAGGCGAAGCTCGATGAAGTCGGGCAGGCCGGCGAGGATCCGCGTCGATCTCTTCGGGATCCTTGCTGTCGATGATCGAGGCGACCGCGCTGGCGAGCTTGGCGCCCTGGTCGACCACTCCGGGCAGCGGGACCGTAGCAGCCGCGGCACGCCATGCTGCTGTTGGGGCAGCGCACGCCGCAGCCCGAGCGGGTCGCCGAGCCGCAGCAGAGGATCGCCCTGCTCGAGCAGGCAGCGTGTCGGGGTCCTGGATGATCTCGCCACGGGCGGTAGAAGTGCTTGACCTTCTTCTCGTTCTTGGTGCGCTGGCAGTCGTCGCAGAGCGCGCGCTCGGAGGCGCCGACCACCGAGCCTTTCGGCGGCAGCTCGCCCTTCACCACCGCCAGGAGCGCCGCCTTGACCTGGTCGGGTGCCGGCGGGCAGCCGGGCAGGTAGTAGTCGACGTCGACGACGTCGTCCAAGCTTGTAGACCCGCCGGTAGAAGCGCCGGGATCTCGAGAGCGTCAGCCGTCGACGGCGCTCTCCGGCTGCGGCACGGTGCCGTTGCCCGGCTCGATCGAGGGGTTGTCGAGGTAGGCCGTCTCGAAGATCTCGCTCCTCGGTGGTCAGGTTGGCCAGGCCGGGGATGCCGCCCATGTGGGCGCAGGAGCCGAAGGCGACCAGCAGCTTGCTCTTCTGCCGCAGCAGCTTGGCGATGTGCTCGTTCTCGCTGTTGCGCACCGCGCCGTTGAAGAGGGTGAGGTCGAGCTCGCCGTCCGCCATGGCCTCGACGTCCGTGTACTTGCCGTCGACGGCGATGGGCCACAAGCGGATGTCGGCGACCGCCGCCACGTCGAGGATGAACTCGTTGGTGTCGAGCACCGCGACGTCGCAGCCGCCGCACGCCGCGCCCCAGTACAGGGCGATCTGGAGCTTCTTGGCGGCCATGGCTCACCTCTCCAGCCGCGTCTGGTCGCCAGCGTCGGTCCGTGATCGCGCTGCGGCCCCAGCGCCCGCACCCTCTCGGTCATGTCGTTGACGATGTCGGCGAACCGCTGGCCCTCGCTGGCGCTCACCCACTCGAGGCGCACGCGGGCCGTCCTCGACGCCGTAGTCGGCGAGCAGCGTCTTGAGCAGCGGGAAGCGCCGCATCGCCTTGTAGTTGCCCTCCGAGTAGTGGCAGTCGCCCGGATGGCAGCCGCAGATCAGCACCCCGTCGGCGCCTCCGCCAGGGCCTGCAGGACGAAGGTCGGGTCGATCCGGGCCGAGCACATGACCCGGATGACGCGGACGTTCGGCGGGTACTGGATGCGGCTGGTGCCGGCCAGGTCGGCGCCGGTGTACGAGCACCAGTTGCAGAGGAAGCCGACGATCTTCGGTTCGAAGCTCATGCCAGCACCCCCTCGATCTGGGCGAAGATCTGCTCGTCGGTGAAGTGGCGCGCCTTGATGGCGCCGCGACGGGCAGGCGGCCACGCAGCGCGCCGCAGGCCTTGCAGAGCGGCGCTGATCACGTGACTGCGCTTCTTCTCGAGCGTCGTAACTCGATGGCGCTGTAGGGGCACAGCTCGTTGCACATGCGGCACCCCGAGCAGCTGGTCCTCGTCGACCTCGGCGAAGACGCCGTCGATCTCGATCTTCCCCTTGGCGATCTTGCGCCAGGATGCGCGCCGCGGCGGCCCGCGCCTGGGCCACGCGTGTCGGGGATGTCCTTGGGCGCCGCGCAGGTGCCGGCGATGTAGATGCCGTCGGTGGTGGTGGCCACCGGGTCGAGCTTGGGGTGGCTCTCGATGAACCAGCCGTCCTTGTCCTGGCTGATGTTGACCAGCCGGGCGACCTCGCCCGGAGTCTTCGCGCGCCTCCATGCCCACCATCAGGATGACCAGGTCGGCCGGGATCTCGATCGTCTCCCCGGACAGCTTCTCGTTGACCTCGATCAGCATCTCGCAGTCGTCGCTCGGGCCCCGCCTTGCGGATGACCGGGTGCTCGTTCTTGCCGTACATCAGGAACATGGTCTTCACCTCCGAGCGTCGTCCGGTAGAAGTCCTCGCACCCCTTCCCGAAGGCGTGCATGTCGATGTAGAGGTCGTACACGTAGCAGCCGGGGATGGCGCGACTTGATCTCGTGGGCGTACTTGAGCGCGGTCATGCAGCAGACGCGCGAGCAGTAGCCGTGGAACTCCGTGCTGCGGCTGCCCACGCAGTGGATGATGGCCACGTACTGCGGCAGCCGTCCCGTCGCGGGTCTGCGATCCGCCCGGCCCGCAGCATCTGCTCGAACTCGAACGAGGTGATGACGTTGGGCAGCTTGCCGTAGCCGTAGTGGGTGACCCGGCGCGGCGTCGAACTCCTTGTAGCCGGTGCCCACGACGACGTTGCCGACCTCGACCTGGCTGTCCGTGCGCCGTCGCCCTCGGTGCGTCTCGGACAGTGGCCGTGAAGTTGCCGACGAAGCCCGTCGAGCGCTTGCGAGCTCGGAGCGGAGCAGGACGCTCGATGCGCGGTGCTCCTGCACCCGGGCGATGCGCTCGGTGCAGCAGGTCGCGCGCCGAGTCGAGATGGGGCGCGGTGAGGTCGACGCGGGCCAGGTTGCCGCCGAGGCTGTCCGCTGCCTTCTCCACCAGCAGACCGGCTGCGCCGCCGTCGGCCAGCTCCAGCGCCGCGGTCAGCCCGCGCGATGCCGCCGCCGATGCACCAGCGTGCGTCGGGCACATCTCCACCGTGCAGCGTCTCCAGCGGCTCGTGCTTGGCGACGCGGCGCGATGGCCGCGCCGGTCAGCGCCATGGCCTTCTCGGTGGCGGCCCGGCGGTCGCTCGTGCACCCAGCTGCACTGCTCGCGGATGTTGGCCATCTCGCAAGAAGTACGGGTTGATGCCGCCGGTCTGCAGGCCGCCCGGAAGGTGGGCTCGTGCATGCGCGGGCTGCAGGCGGCGACCACCACCCGGTCGAGACCCTGCTCCTGGATGTCCTTGATGATCATCTCCTGGCCGGGGTTGGAGCACATGTACTTGTAGGAGCTGGCGCACCGCCACGCCGGGCATGCTCCGCGGCGGTCTCGCACGACGTCTCGCAGTCCACCACCTTGGCGATGTTGGTGCCGCAGTTGCAGACGATAGACGCCGATCCTGTGCTTCTTCCATAGCTGACCTCGTCACGCGTCAGCAGCGCCGCTGGCCGGCTGCGGGCCGCCCGCGGCCGCGGCGGCGCTGCATGGCCTCGAGCGCGTCGCGGTGATCGCCGCGAAGTACATGGCCAGCGGCCGGTAGGCCAGGTGCGACCACTTGCTGAAGGGCACCTCGAGCACGAGCATCGGGACCACCCCATCAGGTGCACGACGTAGGTGATGTTGGCGGCCGCTCGAGGCCGGTGCGGTGCAGGACGTGCTGCACGACGCCGGTGACGGCCACGACGAGGAGCATGATCAGGAAGATCCAGTCCGACTCGTGGGAGTGCGTGTAGTGCGGCTCGGTCTTCCTGAGCCGGCCGCGCAGCGCGAAGATCGACGTCCCGCAGCAGGCCGACGCTGGCGACGTAGCCGAAGGCGTGGACCGCCAGTCGATCGTCGGGCCCCGCCTGCATCGTGCCAGGAAGAACATGATCAGGACCAGCATGGTCACGTAGCTGAGCATCAGCACCAGGTGGATGGCCCACGGCCGCTTCGTTCTCGCACTTGGCGTACCGCTTCTGGGTGAAGAAGTGCAGCGGCAGCAGGTAGAGCGCCTTGACGTAGCTAGCCAGACCGGCGCGTGCAGGTCGCTTGTTGCGGCCCGATCGTGAACCACCACATGCGGACGGCGTTGATGAGCAGCAGGACGCCAGAGCACGCCGGCCATGACCCAGTCGAAGACGTGGACGCGCGAGCTCGGCAGGAACGCCTGGGCGCCGTCGTAGGAGCCGGATGTCGCCGCCTGGCAGGAAGCCCGTAGGCAGGAAGCCCACGCCGGTGAGGAGGCGCCACCAGAAGCATGGCCGCGAGCTCGGCCTTCCAGGAGCGGTAGAACAGCGCGCGAGATGCCGGTGAAGTCGTAGCGCGAGGTCAGCCAGCGGCGCAGGCTCATCATGGTCTCGCCGGGCTCGGCGCCGCGCGGGCACTGCGTCGAGCACTGGCCGCAGTAGTAGCAGAGCCACGGCTCGAGGACCCCTCATCAGCTTCTCCTCGAGCCCCATCTGCAGGTATGCGCATCGGACTTGCGGGGAAAGACGAAGGGCTCGTCGGAGTGGGGGCACACCGCCGAGCAGTTGCCGCAGTGGTAGCAGTTCTGGACGTCCTCGGCGCCGTAGCTCTCCAGCTCGTCGATCAGCTTCGGGATTGACTCGAATCGCCATGTCTCGCCTCCTCAGCCAGTGCCTGGCCAGCGCGTGCGCGGCACGCGCCTCGATCTCGCTGAGCGACAGTGCTGCTCCGGCTGCCGAGCCCCCGCCCGCTGATGATGCTGCTGCAGCGCGCCGGCGGCGACCGCCGAGGCCTGCGCCACCGTGTCGGGGATGTCCTTGGGCGCCTGGCAGGCTCCCGGCGACGAAGATGCCGCCGCGCTCGGTGTCGGTCGGCTCGCAGTTGTAGTTCAGCTCGCTGAACCAGCCGTCCGCGTCGCGGCCGATACCGAGCATCTCGGCCAGGCGGTCGCTGTCCCTTGGCCGGCATCAAGCCCGACGGCCAGGATGACCATGTCGACCGGGAACTCGACCAGCCGGTCACTGACGATGTCCTCGCCCTTGACGATCATCTGGCCGTCGACCTCGGTCACACGTGGCGGTGCGGCCGCGGACCACGAGGCACCTTCCGCCTTGATGCGCTCCATGAACTCCTCGTAGCCCTTTCCGAAGGCCCGCATGTCGATGTAGAACTCGTAGCAGGCGGCGTCGGGCAGCTTCTCCTTGACCAGGTGGGCGAACTTCAGCGAGTACATGCAGCAGACGCGCGAGCAGTAGGGGTTGTAGTTGCGCGTCCCGCGACCCGACGCAGTGGATGATGGCGACGCTGCGAGGAGGCTTCCCCTCGGGGTCCAGGACCCACTCGTCCATCTTGTGCGCTTGTTGGGCTTGCAGGGTCTTGGTGACGATCTTGCCGCCGGTGGGTCCGGAGGCGTTGGTCATCCGCTCGAACTCGAGCGCGGTGAGCACGTTCGGCAGCACGCCGTAGCCGTAGCGCTCGATCTTGGTGGCGTCGAACACGTCGTAGCCGGTGGCCAGGACGATGTTGCCCACCTCGAGCTCGACCATCTCGTCCTTCTGCGTCGAGGTCGATGCACTCCTTGGGGCACTTCTTGGCGCAGGCGCCGCACTTCTTGCCGTCGCTCTCGAAGTACAGGCAGACTCTCGGGTCGACGAGGTAGGCGTTGGGCACCGCCTGCGGGAACGGGATGTAGATCGACTTGCGGGTGGCGATCCCCGAGTCGAACTCGCTCGAGGCCCGGCGACCGGGCAGATCTCGGTGCAGGCGTTGCAGGCGACGCAGGATTCGACGTCCACGCGCCGGGCCCTCTTGCGGACGCTGTACCTTGTAGTCCCCGGGAGACCCGCTGACGCCTTCGACCTCGCGAGTAGGTCATCAGGTCGATCATCTCGTGCTGCGCCCACCGCCACCATCTTGGGCGTCAGGATGCAGGCGGCGCAATCGAGCGTCGGGAAAGGTCTTGTCGAACATGGCCATGTGGCCGCCGATGGTGGCCGTGCGCTCGACGAGGTAGACCTGCTTGCCGGCGTCGGCGATCTCGAGAGCCGCCTGGATGCCGGCCACACCACCTCCGATGATCAGCGTGCCCGGACGGGTCGCCGTGGTGCCGGGCCGCGCCGCCAACGGGAATGGGACCCCGAGGACGGCGCAGGCGACTATCGCACTTGGCGTCTGGGTGCGCCCCCCATGGCGCCGTGCTCGCGGAACGAGGCCAGTCGGACCTCGTCGGGATCCCCGCCAGCAAGTGCCATGGCCCGCGTGAAGACCGGCTTGAAGAACCCGGGCGAATCGCCGGCGACGACGATCCTTTCGAGCCGGTCCTTCTTGATCGCCTCAGACAGTGCCGCCGGGTCCAACTTGGGCTGTACGCCCAGATTTCGTACCGTCTCCACGCTTGGCAGGTTCGACGCGTACGACTCGACCGAGTGCAGATTGATCCCCTCTTGAGCGTCTTCCCACCCCTGGACGATGAATACTCCGGTCCTCATACTCCTCCCCTTTGGCGTTGAAGTGTGACGGACTTACGTAGTGGGTCGATGGGAACAAAAAGACCGGCCTGCAAGAGACCGGTCTGAGCAGAAGGATTGTGGGAAAGACGTGGGAGCGCGCAGAAACTCGAGGCCCCGACCGCCGGACGTCCCGGGGGACGCCCAGGGGACCCCCGCCCAAGCGTGGGCAAGAGAGCACCCATACCACTTTCGCCAGCCAATTTCTTCCCCCAGAAACTGACATAGCCTTTTCCCGCTTGCGCCACGCTAGCATCTTGCCCGTGTCCGAGGCAAGACAATCGCGGTATAGACCTTTCTCACGCCACGGCGCGCACCCTGGCGATCAGCCCCGAGTAGTCACCGGCCGCGCCGCCAAACAGCGGCGCGGCCGACGCTCCCTGTCGCCGCCGGCGCGCCGGCGGCACCTCTATCAGGTGCGCAGGTACGAGTCGGTGAAGATCACCTTGTTCAGGAGCACCTGCACCGTCTTCCACACATCCACCTGGTCGGGGTCGGACATGTCGACGTCCGAGGGCTCCAGTTCCTCCATGGCGGCAGTGCGATCGTGGAGCTTGAGGAGAAGAGAGCCGACCCCAGTCGAGTCGTCACGCTGCTCGACTATGCGTATGAACTCCATCAGCTTCTCGTCGAGCGGGTCGGCGATGGCGGTGTCGAGGCCGGCAGCCATGAGCATGACCAGATAGGTACGGTTGAGCAGGCTCCGCTTCTCCGCCGCCACCGTGTTGGACACGTTGCTCAGACCGATGGTGGTCATCGGCGCCGGATCCATGCCTTGCTTGACATAGCGGATGGCCTCGAGGGCGTGAGGGGCGTACTCTTGACAGCCGGCCACGGTCATCGCCAGGGGATCCAGATACAGCCTATCCATGGGGATGCCGACCTCCATCGCCCGCGGGACCAGCTGGTCGATGGCGATGGAGACCCGTTCCTCGGCGGTCATGGGGATGCCGCTCTTGCCCATCATGAGGGCGATGAGCCCCGCGTTGTACTCCGCGGCCACGGGAGGAACGCGTTCCAGGCGCTCAGGTTCCCCAGAGGTGGAGTTGACGATCCCCGGCTGTTTCAGGAGAGCCAGACCGGCCTTGATGGCCTCGAGGTTGGTGGTGTCGAGGGAGATGGTCACGTCGACCACCTCTTGGACGGCCGGCACCAACCACTCCATCACCTGGGGTCCCTCCTTCTTCTGGGGACCCACGTTGAGGTCGAGGATCGTGGCGCCACTCTCGACCTGGGCCTTCGCCAAGCGCTGCACGGCCTCGGTGTCACGGTTGGCTATCGCTTCCTTGACCGCGGGAGCGATGATGTGGATGTTCTCACCGATGATCAGCATGGCTCCTCCTTGGCGCTAGGCACGATCGGGTATACGCAGGCATTTCTGCAGGATGGCTTTGACGGCTGGATAGACGGCCGACGAATCGTCCAGGTCGATCAGGGGCCGGCCGGCGGCATCGTACGTACCGATGTCGGGGTCCTGGGGAAGCAGGCCGAGGAGCGGAACCCCCAGCGCTTCGGCGCGGGCGAGGAACTCCGGAGGCAACTCGCCGGAGACCCGGTTGACGATGAGACCGGAGTGGCCGATACGGGTGCCCAACGAGTCCACGAGCCGCACGATCTGCTCGGCGGCCGCCAGGCCTCGCTGGGAAGGGTCGCTGATGATGAACAGCCAGTCGACATCGCGCGTGGTCTGCCGGCTGATGTGCTCCATGCCGGCCTCGTTGTCGATGACCACGCTTCGATAGTTGTCGCCCAGACGGTCGATGGCCGAGCGAAGCATGTGGTTGGCGGCGCAGTAGCAGCCCGGTCCTTCCGGCCTGCCCATGGCCAGCAGATCGACGTCGTGTCCCTCGACCACGCACTGCTCCACCTGATACTGGAACCAGTCGGGCTTGGAGATGCCCTGCTGGAACGTGCCCGCCCGTGACCTGGTCGCGCGTGTCCTCGCGGATCTGGCCGACCGTCTCGCCCAGGTCCATCCCCAGGGCCATGTTCAGATTCGAGGCCGGATCGGCGTCGATGGCCAGGACCGGGGTGAGCCCGACCTCGAGCAGGTACTTCATCGCGAGTGCGGCGAAGGTGGTCTTGCCGGTGCCACCCTTGCCGACGATCGCCAGGGTCTCGGTCATCGCGTCCCCCCCTCTACCTGTCGGACGGCGTCCAGCGTCCGCCTGACCGACGGGAACAGGCTCTCGTCGGTGTGGGGGATGAACAGTGCCGAGGTGAACGCGTCCATGAAGCGGTTGTCGGCGCTCAGTTCCAGGTAGGTCATCTTGGCAGCCAGTTCGTCCACCTGGGCGCGGTGCCTCCCGGCAGGTGAGCGCCAGATAGGCACCCTGGACGGAGGTGTTGCCCAGGTAGGTGAAGCGCTCCCAGGGGAGGTCGGGCAGGAGGCCGATATCGATGGCCTTCTCGATGTCGATGTGACGGCCGAACGCCCCGCCGATGAGTACCCGCTCCACGTCGGTGATGGCCAGGCCCACGCTGTCGCACAGGACCGCCGCCCCCGCGTAGATGGCCGCCTTGGCCCGCAGCAGGTTCTGGATGTCGGTCTCGGTGAGGACGATGTCCCTGGCCGTTCGCCGACTCCGCCGCCCAGGCGACCACGTACTCCGGCCCTTCTTCGCCCCGACGCATGCGCGGGCTGCCTCCGTGCCCGGCGATGCGTCCGCTCTTGTCGATGACCCCGGCCACCAGCATCTCGCCCAGAAGGGAGATCATGCCCGATCCGCAGATGCCGAGAGGCGGCAGCGTCCCCTACGGTGCTCAACGTGGGCTCGAGCGGTCTTGGGGTCGATCCACACCTCCTCGATCGCCCCGGCTGACGGCGCGCATGCCCGAGGTGGCGCCGGCTCCTTCGAAGGCGGGTCCCGCCGAGCAGGCGCAGGTGATCAGCCAGTCGGAGTTGCCCAGCACCATCTCGCCGTTGGTGCCCACGTCGATGAAGAGGCTGACCGGCTCTTCCTCGTGCATGCCCGTGCGCAGCACCCCGCGGTGATATCGCCGCCCACGTACGCTCCGACCGCCGGAAGGCAGTCGACGATGGCTTCGGGGTGCATGTGCAGGCCCAGCCGCGCGGCCGGCACCGGCGGGAAGCGCCCCGCCGCCGGGATGTACGGCTCCAGCCTGATGTGGTGCGGCCTCCAGCCCCAGGAACAGGTGGATCATGGTGGTGTTGCCGGCCACCATGGCCAGCGTGATCTGCTCCGCCGACAGGCCCTCTCGGGCCAGCATCTCGTCCATCAGGGTGTTGATGGTGGTGATGACCCGTTCCTGCAGCTCCGCGGCTGATCGGGCTGCCGGGCGTAGATGATGCGGGAGATGACGTCCTCGCCGCAAGCGATCTGTCCGTTGTAGGCCGAGGCGTGGGCTATCAGCTCGCCGGTGCGCAGATCCCCCAGGTAGGTGGCCACGCTCGTCGTCCCGATGTCAATGGCCAGACCCAGCGACTCTGGTCCCTGCCTTGCCGGGCGAGCACGTCCAGCAGGCGGTACGGGCCGCTCGGGGCGGTCCAGTCGCCTTGCTCCACCTCGGCGGTGACGGTCCACTCCCCGTCCCGGAGGCGCGGCCGGCATGCGCAGCCAGAGCGCCGAGCGTAGGCCTGACCTCGCGCAGTCCGTGCTGTCGCGCCAGTTCCCTCTGCACCCGCTCGAGATCGGGGGTGTTGTCCCCCATCGAGGGGGGCTCGACGGTCAACTCGTAGCGAGCCACCCAGGGATCGGCGGCGTGTTCGCAGAGGACCACATCCGGGGCCGTCTTCTCGGCGGCGTCGCCGCGCATCGGCGCGCTCGACCAATTCTTCTCGGGGCGGCAGCCAGACGGTCACGTCGCTGCCGACGAGCGTCTGGCAGGCGAGAGCGTAGCCTCGAGCGATGTCGTCCTCGCTCAGGCGGAGAGCCGAGCGGCGACGCACCTCGCCCTCACGGACATGGACGACGCAGCGGCCGCAGCGCCCCTGTCCTCCACAGGGCAGGGGTACGCTCAGGCCCGCCTGGGAGATGGCTTCTTCCAGCAGGGTCCCAGCCGGCACGGTGACCGTCACGCCGGCCGGGTCCAGACGGACGACACACGGCCGGTCTTCGCCGGCCTCCCTGGGGGTCGGCTCTTCTTGCGCCATCAGCCCTTGGCCAGTTGCCTGAGGAACGACGGGATACCGATGGCCTCGCGCGGCCCGACCATGATCTGCCAGCCCGGCAGCTCCTCTTCGAGGTCGCCGGAGATGCTGGCTACAAAGCCCGGGGATGATGATCTGGCGATGGCTGATCTTGTCGGGCACCTCAAAGGCCTTGACGGCCTTGGCGATGCGTTCGGCGTCGAACTTGCCCGCGGCCCAGGCCGTCAGCACCGACATCCCCTCCGAATCGGCCACCAGCAGCCAGGCCGGCCGGCCGCTGCCCTCCACCTCACCGGCCACTGAGAAATAGGTGAGCGAGAAGTTGGTGGTGACGAGAAGCGGCGAATCGGGCGTGGGAGACCCGATCTCGTACAGCACCGGGAGTCACCTGGATGGGCTTCTGCGGGTCGGTGTAGATGTTCTGCCGCAGGGTGAGGAGCGAATAGAGCGCGGCGGGCTCAAAGTGATCCAGCACGATGATCCCCGCGTACTTGTCGACGAACTGGGTAGCCAGCATGGTCTCCATCTCCACACTGGCCGCAGCCTTGCCGGGGAAGGTGATGACGGGGTACCCGAGCTGCCGGAAGTTCTTCTTGATGGCCGCCCGCCGCATCTTGGTGAGGGCGGCCAGCGAATCGGCCCAGCCCTTGGTGCCCGGGTCGAGCACCAGCTCTTCCATCCCCTGCTTGACCACGTCGTCGACCAGACCGGCAAGCGCTTCCAGGTCCCCGCCCCAGCCCTTGACGGCGAGGACGGCGCCGTACTTCTTGGCCAGCGCGGCCATGGCCTCCCAGTTGTCGGGGCCGGCGGCGTAGACCAGCGGCGCCCTGCCCTGGGCGACTTTGAGACCGGCCTCCATGGTGGCCGGGTCGGAGCTCATGAGGATGACGGCCAGGTCCTTGCTGGCCACCTGGCCGACCCGGGCGGCGAACTTGTCCGCGGACCCGGCCGATCCCTCCACGGCGACGCCGTCGGGGCGAAGAGTCATGCCCACCCGCTCGACCTGGTAATCGGCTATCTGGCCCAATCTTGCGGCGAATTCCTCATCGCTCAGATCCTCCGGCAGCCGGTAGAAGAACCCCGGCTGGTGGTAGAAGGTCTTCTCGTGCCGGAAGATGACGGTCTCGTTGCCGACCTCGAACTTGTGCCCGTCCTTGCCCACGGAGACCAGGCGGATGGGCGGCGCCGCGGCGCTGTCCAACTGGGTCTTCGTCTCCTCCGACACGTATGGGCAGGCCGACAGCTCGACCTGGCGGGCGGCCAGTTTCATCGCAAAGGCCAGGCAGGTGGGAAAGCCGCACTCCTTGCAGTTCGTCTGCGGCAACATCTTGTATATCGCGAGGCCACTCAGTGCCATGTGGCGCGCTCCTTTCGCGTTGGGACGTCAGCGTTCACGGCATCGGCAGTCACGGTCGGGCCGGTCGCCGACTCACGAAGCCGGGGTCATCAGCCCGGTGATCGCCTCCTTGACCAAGGGGATGGCGTCGGGATGGCGAAGCACCACGATGTCCGCCCCGGTCTCGATCAGCGTCACCGCCGTGTTCGTCTCCCAGAGCAGGGCCCTCGTGGCCCAGTCGCCCCACTGCGCCGGTACGCCTTCGCCGGTCCGGGTCTCCTTGGCCCGCCAGGCTTCGTAGCCGGCGGTCACGATCATCGGCAGCTGAAGCGCGCTGTCGCCTCCGAGCGCCGCCAGACGAAGCCGTTCCATCACCGAATAGGTGTACTCGAGACCATACCCCAGAGCGCCCGTGGTCGGGTCCATGATGATGCGGTCGCGATCCAAGCGCATGTCGATATCAGGACGTTGAGCTGCTTGGCGAGGTTGACGTCGATGGGGGACTTCGCGATCACCAACTGGTTGTTGGCCAGCGCCGCGGCCACGATGGTGCGGTAGTTCTTGTCCTCGCAGTTGCCCAGAGCGACCCGCTCCCCAGCGGCCTCCTCCGCGGCGGCGACCAGCACCTCGTTGTCCTTGTCCGGCTGACCGGGGCCATAGACGATGAGTGGCAGGGTGGTCGCCTCGAGCACCCGGCGCACCGTAGCACGCGCCTCCTTGGCGCCCGTGTTGCCCCGCTCGGGGTGGGCGCTGTCCAGCGACAGGGCGATCACGTCGGCCCCGAGGGCCTCGGCCTGCGCCGCCCAGACGGCCGGGTCGTCGAGGGCCTTCCCCCAGGCCTTGACCAGGAGGTCCGACCAATCGTCGGGAGCCTGGTCTCTGACCTCGACGGCGACCACCGGCTTGTTGGGGATCTGACCTTCGAAGTGCAGGAACGGCAGCGTGTTCTGTCCGCCCACCGTGACCGTGCTGCCTCGCGTGCCGCCCTGATCGGGCCCGGCGCCAAGCGTCACCTCGAGGATCCTGCCGCTCCACGTCTCGTTGACATTCGGACATAGCTACAGACATCCAGGTCTCCTTTCTTGCGGGGCGCGTCCCATGGACGGTTCTTAGAAGATCGGGTCCATGGTCAGGGCCGGGTGCTCATGCTCCTCCAGGAAGGGCAGCAGTTCCTCGACCGTCGTCGCCGCACGCTCGTCGGCGATCTTGTCCAGCAGGTCGGGGTCGCCCTCGCGCTCGCAGACAGCCTTCAATTCCTCGGCCATGGATCTCTTGAGGAAGCTCGACATCCAGACGACACGCTTGAACCCGCCGTCGCCGGAGATGAACTTGCGGCTGAGCAGGTAGTACTTGCCTACGCCCATCATGCCGGGCGTCTGCAGGCCGCCGCCGGCCATGCCGGCCAGGGTGGAGAAGGTCATGCCGGCGGGGGTCATGCTCGGGTCCTCACGCGAGACCACCATGACGCCGTTGGCCTCGGGGATGACCATCGCGATGCACTCGAAGCAGCCGCAGGCGGTCATCGGGGTCGTCCATGATCGAGTACAGGGTGACCCGCTCCACGGTCTGGTGCGAGTTCTGGTAGACGAACTCGTTCGGGCCCTGCCAGACGCCCTTCACCGGGTCGAGGCAGAGCCCTTGGGGATCGGCTGGTTGGGCCCGGTGGGGTTGATCTGGTAGGAGGCCTTGCAGTCCAGCCAGTTGTAGGCGCCGCAGAGCCCCAGGCGCTCGGGCGAGATGACGCAGACGTGGTTGGGCGCAAAGCTCTGGCACAGCGTGCAGCTGTAGAACTCGTCCACCGACTCGTCCACCATGTCGGCCAGGCGGATGTTGCGGGCCTGGTAGGCCTCGCGGGCCTTGGCCAGCCACTCCTCGAACGGCTCGTGATCGGTGTAGAGGGTGACCTGCACCTTGTCCACGATGGCGCCGAAGTCGGCGTGGAAGCGGGCGTAGAGGATGTCGCCGAAGTGCTTGAGGCCGAAGCCCTTGTCGACGGCCGCCTTGCTGATGCGGATCCAGGTGATGTCGCGCTGGCCGATATGCTGGATGCCGGAGGCGCCGTTGACGAAGTAGTGGATCTGGCGCTCGAGCACCGGCTCGAAGTCCTCCTGCATCTTGCGTCCGGCCACCTCGACGACGATGCCCAGGTCCATGGCCCCGCCCTCGGCGACGCTCGTCGAAGTCCGGGCCGACCACGTTCGATCTTGCCGTCTTCGACCTCGTCCAAGTCGGCCATGCGCAGGTACTCGAAGGCATGCGCCTTCGACCCGCCGAACTCGACGCGCATGTCGGCCTTGCGCACGCGCTCGCCCTCAAAGGCGCTGCCGTAGGGCACGGGGATGGGCACGTCGGTGATCTTGATCTTGACGCCCGCGGACCTCGATGCAGCGCTGCACCAGCTTGCGCGCCCGCTCGGTGTCGTTCTCGCCCTCGATGTCGTCGAAGGGCATGCTGATGACATGCTCGTACTGCGTGATGCCGGTGGGCAGGATCTGCGGGATGACCGTATCGGCGATGACCGGGAAGCCATAGTTGATGGCGCCGGCCGCCGTCGCGTACTTCAGGTCGTCCACCTCGCCCAGAGCCAGGACAAAGGCGAACACGCGGTACTTGTTGTAGAGCAGGATGTCGCGGATCTGGCCGCCCGACATGCCGCCGAAGGTGAGCGCCGAGCGGGTGGCAAAGCCCAGGGCGTAGATGGCCGAGATGGTGTCGGTGCCGAAGGGCACGATGTAGGTGTCGTAGCCCATCTCGACGCCCTCTTCCTGCAACTGGTGGATGATGCTGCGCCCGTTGACGTTGCCGGAGAGGAAGACCAGGATGTTGCGCTTCTGCAGCTCGCGCACGATGGAAACGGCCGCCTCGTTGCTGCTGGCCGCGCCGACGATGGCCGCGAACCCCGGCATGCGGCCGTCCACCAGCTGGATGCCCCAGGCGCGCAGCTGGATGTCGTCGATGGGGCCGTTGGCATAGCCGCCGCCGCCCCCGCCGTTGCTGTCGGGGCTGGTGAAGCTGGTGCCGGTGAGCTTGAGGCCGGGGATGGGCTCGGGCTGCTGGCCGCGGACGAAGCGCATGGCCTCGATGGCTTCCATGGCCAGGAGCGTGGCGGCGCCGCAGTCCAGCGTCTCACCCAGATAGGGCAGCCACAGACTGTCGCCCGGCACACTGTTGAGCAGGCTCTTGGCGTGCGCCACGGCCTTGCGCAATTCTCCCAGGGTGTCACCTCCATCCCGGTGAAGCCCAGGATGACGGGCAGATAGTAGGCGGTGTTGGTGAAGGCGACGGGCGTGCCCGGCGCCCAGGTCGGCGATGGCGGCTTCGAGCATCTGCTCGGCCTCCCCGACGATGAGGTTGGCGCCGCGGATGGCAGCCTTGGCGATGTATCTAGACACGTCTGACTCCTCCTTGTCCTGCGACGCCTACCGGCGACGCTGAGTAGAGGTTGAGGGGCTCGCCCTCTTCCAGATCGGCAAGCATCTCCTCCATGAGGCGGTCGCCACTCTGGCCGAACCGCTGCGGGTCCCACTCCGCCAGGCCCAGCGCTGCGCGCTTGCGCGTCGAGTGGCCGTGAACGCCTTGTCGATGAGCGCGTCGATGTCGGGCTCGAACTCGATCCCGCCGCCGAAACGTTCCAGCCAGCCGTTGAGGATGATGTCCACCACCTCGGGGCTGTTCTCCACCGGCGAGGGCAGGCCGAAGAGCACGTAGGCTCCCGAGGCCGCACAGTAGCAGCCGATGGCGAGCGCCTTCTCGGACATGTACTCGGGGCAGATGCCCACCGCCGGAAGATCGGAGATGTCCTCCCCCAGGCCACCTTCGGTGGCACATTCGGTGAGGATGGTCAGGATGCGCGAGTTGTCCACGCAGGAACCCACGTGGAGCACCGGTGGGATACCGATAGCCTCGCACACCTCCTGAGCCCCGCGCCGGCGTGGTCCATGAACTCCGGCTTCAGATAGCCGAACTTCGCGGCCGCGGTGGCGGCGCACCCGGTGACGACCACCAGCACATCGTTCTTGATGAGCTCGCGGACGATCTTGACGGTCGGCGCATCCTGGGTGACGCGCGCGTTGTTGCAGCCCACGACGGCCGCGAGGCCGCGGATGCGACCCTGGGCCACGGCATCGTTGAGCGGGCGGAACGAACCCCGATACAGGCCGCCCTGCATGTAGCGCACGTACTCGTGCGAGAAGCCGGCGATGAGGGCCTCGTCGGGCTGTGAGCCCGGGATCTTCGTGGTCCCGCGGTTCGCGTAGTTGTCGATGGCCGCCCGCACGATCTCCTTGGCGCTCTGGTAGGCCCGATGCTCGTCGAACTCGATGTGGGTGGCACCCGTGATCTTGGCCTTGGGCGAGGTGGTGATGAGCTTGGTGTGGTAGTGCGAGGACACTTCGGCCAAGGCCTGCATCATGCACTGCACGTCCACGATCATGGCCTCCACCGCTCCGGTGGCGATGGCCAGCTCCTGAGAGAGGAAGTTGCCCGCCGGCGGGATGCCGTGGCGCATCAGTACCTCGTTGGCGGTGCAGCAGATGCCGGCCAGGTTGATGCCGTTGGCTCCCTTGCTCTTGGCGTACTCGAGGAGTTCGGGATCGGTGGAGACGGCCACGATCATCTCCGACAGCGTCGGGTCGTGGCCGTGGACGATGACGTTGACCTCGTCGTCCTTGAGCACGCCCAGGTTCACCTGGCTCTGCAGCGGAGTCGGCGTGCCGAAGAGGATGTCGCTGATGTCGGTGGCGAGCATCGAGCCGCCCCACCCGTCGCTCAGAGCACGCGCGCAACGTCTGGTCGAGGATGTTCTCGGCGTCCTGGTCGTCGCCCATATGCGTGCGATGCATGATCTCAACGATCTCGCGGTCGATCCCGCGGGGACCGATCTTCGCCTCGCGCCAGAGCGCCTGGCGGGGTTTGGTCGCCCGGCTCAGGTAGATGAGTTCCCCGGTCTGCTGACCGAACTGGGCCAGCGCCGTCTCGGCCACGTCCCGAGCGATGTCCATGATCGACCGGCCCTCGGTCTTGATGCCCATGTAGCCTGCGACCGCGTGCAGCTTCACCTCGTCGCGGATGCGGAAGCTTCTCTGCTTCGCCAGTGGCCACAGCCAGGAGAGCGAAGGCCATACCCCGGCCGTGATCGGAGTGGGCCGCCGCGCCCGCGGCCACCGAGCGGGCGAAGTTGCGGGCCGCGACGGTGGCCCGGGTGGCCCCGCACACACCCACGGTGTTCTTGCCGACCAACCGGCAGGGCCCCATCGCGCAGTGCTTACAGCAGCCCCCGTCGGCGCCGATGGGACAGGGCTTGATGCTGATGGCCCGGTCGAACGAGGTCTCGATCACCCCTTCGCAATAGCCGAGCACCTCACAGACCGCGGTATCTATGCTTTTGTCTTCCGGTAACGGGATCCTCTGTTCCGGCATTACTGCTGCTCCTTTCGATGTGCCACACGCAGCCCAGGGGCTCTGCCCGGCTAGTAGCGGCGGAAGTCTCCTGCCATCTCGCGATCCTTGAGCTCGGTCACCGTCTTGCGATCGAGCACCACGTACCAGGCCGAACCGTCTTCGTGCCTCTGGGGAAGCTCGATCATGGCCGGCGCTTCTCCGGGCGTGTACCCCGCCGAAGCGAGCGCTTCGCGGATACCCTCCTCCGATGCGGCGGCCTCATCGAACCGCACCGCGACCGTACGTCTTGCCGCACTCGCGATCACCTCGCTGACCCCGGCCACACCGAGGAGTGACTCGCGCACGCGGAGCACGTGGTGGTCAGCCCACATGCCCGGCACGTTGATGATGGTCTGCTTCATGCGTGCCCACCTTTCCTCTCGCCCTGGGCGCCGGCAGCCGCGGGCGCCTCCCTGATACTTCTGGAAATGACCGGTCGTCTGGTCGGTAACGGCGCCGAGGCGCACACGACAAAGGACATGCTCACGTAGAGCCGTAGCGGCGGGGTTGACCGGGCAAAGCCCAGGTCGCTCTTCATCTGACCCCCAACTGATCGTGTCGATGGCAGGTAGCAGGAGTGCCCACGAAACCTTCGTAGGCCATACCCGACACAGTATATTGGCAAAAAAGTATAGCAGCGTTCACGGGCTCGCAAGGACCCCTAGATGAGCCCGGTCCGCCTGGCGATGTCCTCCACCCGGCGAGCCACTTCGGGAGCCGCGTCGTATACCGCGACACCGCGCATGTCGGCGTCAACAACGTGCTCGTCGCGGGGAAGCCAGCCCGCCAGCCCGCCGCGCCCCGGGGGATCGCCCCCCTCCTGGCGCCTTCCGTGCTCCACGTACTCCGTCACGAAAGCGAGATCGTCGTCGCCGCGCACCTTGTTGGCTACCACCCACACCGCCGGGACTCCCAGCTCCCCGGCCATTCGTTCGATGTCGGCCGCCACCATCAGGCTTCGCTGCCCGGGCTCTACAACGACATACATGGCGTCGACCGCCGCCGCGGTCCCGCGCCCCAAGTGCTCCACTCCGGCGACCATGTCAAGGAGCACGGTCTCCTTCTCCCGCAGAAGCAGATGGGTCACCAACGCGCGCAGCACCGTGTTCTCCGGGCAGACGCAGCCGGCGCCGGCTCCCTTCACCGTCCCCATCTCGAGGAGATGCACCCCCTGATACGACACCGAGAAGCGTTCGGGGATATCGTCCACCCGAGGGTTGAGCCGGAAGTACGCGCCGCTCTCACCCGGCCGAGCACCGGTGCGCTCCTCTATGAGGTCGCGCATCTCGACGACCGGAACGATCTTCTCAAGCAGATCCGGGGGGAATCCCAGCGCCTGCCCCAGGGTGGGGTTGGGATCGGCGTCGATCGCGTATACCTTCTGTCCGGCGGCCGCAAGCACCCGGGCCAGGACACCGCTGAAGGTCGTCTTTCCTACGCCGCCTTTGCCCGCTACAGCGATCTTAGGCATCGCCGACCTACTCGTCCGCGGCGGCGTCCGCGCCACCGTGGCCGCGCCACCGTCCGGCGTGGCGTCGTCCGCCCCGGCGTCGTCGGCACCACGCGTTCCCATGAGGGCCTGCCAGCGTTCCTCACCCAGACACGCGCGTGCCTGCGAGCACCATTCCACGCACGAGGGCACGGAATCCTTCTGCACGTAAGAGCCACAGGTACGGCACTTCACCCGGATCTCGTCCGAGAACATCTCCACCTCGCTCCCGCAGGTCGGGCAAATGTGGAGCGAGACAGTAAGGTGCCGTCCATCCTGCCCGGGACACCGGCCGGCCATGTGTTCACCTCCGCTCGGCGCGTGGTCGTAGCGCACAGACTTTAGCCCAAACGGGCGAAAACTATGCGTGTCTTGCCCACGGCCGAGGGCGGTCGCGCCAAGCTCTATCTCAGCTTGACCCTTATGCTGCCGGCGAAGGGCAGCTCCTCCTGCCGGCGAAAGGCGCCCCGGATCAGGCGCCCAGCAGCTCGCGCCCGTGACGGCGAAGGGCGTCCATCAGGCCGTCGAGGTCCGCAGGAGTGGTGAGCGGGTTGATGATGGTGACGCGAAGGGCACCCACGCCGTCGCGTTTGAACGGCACGATGTAGTACTCGCCGGATTCGATGAGGCGGCGACGAAGCTCCAACTGAAAGTCGCCCAGACGCTCGACGGGCGCGTCGCGCAGACCTGTGGGGACGTGCCGGAACACCACGATATTGCATTCCGGATCGTTCAGAGGAACGAAGTCGTCCGCCGCCACGAGCTTCTCGTGGAAGGTGCGGCCCAGGGCGAAGGTCACGTCCACCATGTCGGCGAAGAGTTGACGCCCAAACAGCGACCACACGCCCCAGAGTCCGAAGGCCGCGGCCCTCTTGGTGCACTCCACCGTCTTCATGCCGCTGTCGTATTCGGCCAGGCCGGGGGCCGCCGGGTCGAACAGGTAGGGGGCGTCCTGCCTGAACGCCTCGAACCGATGCGCTGCGTCCCGGTACAGCACGAAGGCGCAGAGGCCGGGCACGAACAGCATCTTGTGGGCATCCCACACCACGCTGTCCGCACGCTCCAGACCTGCCGTCAGGTGCCGATGACGGTCGCTGAGGACGGCGGCTCCCCCATGCGCCGCGTCGACGTGCAGCCAGACACCGTGGCTCCCGCAGACGTCGGCTATGTCGCCCAGAGGGTCGAACGCCCCCGTCGGCGTTGCGCAGGCGCAAGCCACCACAGCGACTGCGCGCCGCCCCTGCTCGCGCACGCGGTCCAGCTCTGCGTCGAGCGACCCCGGATCCATGCGGCCCCGCGCATCCAATCCCACCCGCACCACCTGACGGCTGCCGAGTCCCAAGATCCCCGCGGCACGCGCCACACTATAGTGAGCCTCGGCATGAGCCAAGAGGACGGGTTCGCCCTCGTCGCGCGTGAGGCCGTGCTCCCAGGCGTCGCCCAGAGCGACGTTCCGGGCAGTGAGGAGCGCGGTGAGGTTGGCGAGCGAGCCACCGTGGGTGACGGTGCCCGCGAAGCTGTCCGGCTCCCACCCTATCGCCATACCGAGTTCCCGCACCATCGCCTGCTCCACCGCGGTGGCCCAGGGCCCCATCTCGTAGATGGCCATCACCTGGTTGGTGACCGACCCCACCGCGTCGAACAGTCCGCCGAGCGGCACCGGAGCGGGTACCTGGTGTCCGATGTAGCGAGGATCGTGCAGGTTGAGACCCCGCTCGAGCATCACCTGGACCAGGTGGGCAAAATGGTCGGTGAGCTGGGGGACTTGCTCTCGAGTCAGCCGCTCCGGGGACTCGGGCGCGGCCGCCGGCGTGGCGGCACGGGGCCGGCCCGCCGGCTTGCCGCCAGGCGACCCGTGCCCCTGACGGCCGGCAGGTGTGGGACCTCGCAAGAACAGACTCGCCTCGCGGATACCATCCTCCGGCTCCGCCCAAGGCAGAACGGCACCCTCCGAACGCTCGGCGCGCGCCAGCTGGTCGGCGAGGAGATCGGCCAGACGATGACCGGCCTCCCGAAGAAGCTCCGGATCGTAAGCAGCAGCGATCCTCTGCCGGGCTGGGGCGAGTTCGTCAATCGCGGTCAAGGTGCTTGGGCCTCCCCGACCGTCGGGGCTCAGTCTTTGCTTGCCGGCGCCTTGATGAAGCCGATCAGTGCCATCACGTAGATCACCAGGAGGAGGATCGACCATATCGGGAAGTAGGGGATCATGAAGAACTCAGAGAGCACGGCGAGAGACAGCGCGATGATGGCGACTATCTCCCCCCACCGTTTCCCGTTGAGCGCCGCGGCCCCCGCGAAGACGAGGAGCACGCCCACCGCCAGCGACCAGACGGCAAGACCGGTGATATCCACCAGAAGGAAGCCCTGGTAGCCCTGTATGATCCACTCGTCTCGGAAGAGGCCGATCACTCCCGAGAGCAGTTTGAACCCGCCCGAGATCATCATGAGGAACGCCCCGATGGCGGCCCAGGTCCCCCACCGAGTCTGGCCCGTGTTCTCCGTCATCTGCCGACCTCCCTCAGTATGTAAGCGATAGAAACGTCAAGGGCTCGAGGCCGTGTGGGCCGAGTCTCGTCGCAAGCGGGATAGTTCGAGCAAGAGGAGAGAGAACCTTCTTTCCCGCTCCCAGTCCCCCTACTATGGGCAATACTCATTGCATTGACCGTTTTCTGCAACACAATGCAACAGAGACGCACGAGCCCACCGAGCCGCGGACTGCGTCAGCCGTGAGGCTCGGTCTGCAGTGCGTAGAGGTCGACCATCCGGCCCAGTTCTCGCCAGCGCGAGCCGAACCGGACCTTCTGCTCGTAGATCATGCCCAGTTTCGCGGCTACCCGCTTCGAGGCCTCGTTGTCGGGATCGATGAGAGCGATCAGGCGGGGGAAGCCCAATACCTGGATGGCATGGTCGCGAATGGCCGCGGCCGCCTCGGTTGCATAGCCCTTTTGCCAGTGCTCCGCGGCCAGCACGTAGCCCAGTTCGACCTCGCGCCCGTGCTCGAGGTCCCGGACCGTGAGTCCGGCCCGGCCGACGAACTCACCCGTGGTCTTCAATCGGATCGACCAGGTCCCGAATCCATGCTCCTGCCGGTGAGCGAGGGTCTTTCCGAGCCAAGCTTCGGTCTCGCTTCGCTCGGCCGGAGCACCGTTGCCGACGAACTCGATCACCCGCTGGTCCGCATATAGACGGACGAGGTCGTCCAGATCCTCCTGCTGGAGTTCGCGAAGAAGAAGGCGCAGCGTCTCGATCATGGAACGAATGGTAGCAGCCGGGCTGGACGGTCCCTGCGCATCGCGGGTCGGCGGGCTGACGATTTCCCGAGGTTATGCTAGCCTCTGCGGGCTAGCCCGTGAGGACCATGTCGCCGGGCGGAACACGTCGACATGCGGTGAGGGAGGCTCTGATCAACAGCGGCACGGTGCAGAGTATCGGTCCGCGCCTGGTGTGCGCTTTTCTCCTCGCCGTGGTCTGCGTGCTGACAGGCACCCAGCCGGCCCAGGCCGCGCCCCAGGACATCACCCGAGCCCAGACCCAGGCCGCCGCTCTCGAGGCCCAGCTCAAAGAGTTGACCGCCCAGGCCCAACTGCTCAGAGAGCAGTACGAAGCCGCCGCCACCCAGTTGGCCCAGACCCAGACCGAGGCAGCCGAGAACGCCTCTCTGCTCGCGCAGGCCCAGGAAGACCAGGCGAATGCGGAGAACGCGCTGAACGACCGGCTGGCTGAGATATACAAGCAGGGGCGAAGCGGCACCCTCGACCTCCTGCTCAGCTCGAGCTCTTGGTCCGACCTTCTGGAGCGCATGACGCTCCTCGAGCGGATAAGCAAACAGGACACGGACCTCGTTCGACAGGTGACCGCCTTTCGAGCTCAGGTGGCCGATCGCGAAACGAAACTCGCGGCTCAGCTCGAAAAACAGGATGCTGCCGCCAAACAGGTCGAGACCGCCAGCCAGGCGGTGACCCAGAAGCTGGAGCGGACCAAACAGCTTCTGAAAGGCAAGGAAGCGGAGATCGCTCGGCTGCAGAGGGCGTGGCAGGCCCAGCTGGCGAAACAGGCGCAACTCGAGAAGGAGCGCCAGGCCCGACTGCAGGCGGCTCTGGCCGCGGCGCAGGTGGCTGCTCAGAAGAAGAAGCCCGCGCCGACCAGCCCTCCGACCACCACCAGACCGGACAGCGGCCAAGTCCATAACCGCGGTTCCAACATCCTGAAGCCGGAACAGATAGCTCTGGTAGCGCAGAAGGCGGGGTTCTCCGGAGAGAGCCTGGTGATCTCAGTAGCAGTGGCGATGGCGGAGTCTCGCAGCGACGCCAACGCCATAGGCAGACATACCTACGGTCTGTGGCAGATCTTGTCCTACGCTCACCCCGACATGATCAATCCCCGCAATCCCGACGCGAGCAGGTGGTACGACCCCTACGTGAACGCGAGGTTCGCGTGGAAGATATCGGGCCACGGCACGTGGTGGCGACCCTGGGGAGTGTATACGACCGGGAGCTATCTGAGGAACATGGCCCGGGCGCGCGCGGGCGTGGAACTCCTGCTCACCAATCCGTCAGCGGTAGTACCGCCCACCGCCAAGTAGCGACCCTACTTCACCGCGCTCTCGCCACCTATCTTCTGGGCCGGCCGGCCAAGAAGGACGAGCACCACGATGGCGATGATGGTAGCGATGATGGCGTAGGTGAAGAGCCCGGCCAGGCTGTCGTCGACGCCCGTGATCTTGATGATGGCCGCCTTGATGGCCTCGTTCCAGGCCAGGGCACACACGAAGCCCAGTGCCGCCGACGCCAAGGTGATCATGGTCTGCAGAAACACACGTCCGCGCATAGCTCCTCTTTGTGGCAAGTGTGACCACCGAATTCGCGCACGACCAGCGGTGTCCTGTCGAGGCCCCGGGCCGGCCGGTGAGCCGGGCCGAACCCCGTGCCCGGGGCCGCCTGCCCTGGTGACAAGCCCGATATAGACGTCAGCCGGCTTGTGAGGGGCACACTTGATCGGCCGCATCGATCCGGCGGAACCTGAATGGCCCCAACGGTACCCGCGCAGACAACGAAGTAGCGTGGACCGCCTCAGGTAGATGAGCGGGGGGTACTGGACGGTCTTCGACCAACCTGAGGGGCGCGGGTTACCTGATTGGAGTAGCTCGCATTCTGGCGGCCTTCCTCGACGAAGCGTTATACTGTTAGACGGATTACGGTGAGGTAAGAGCGAGAGAGTCTCATGGAAGTACGCGAGATACCAGTCGGCGACGCCCTGATCGGCTTGACGCTCGCGTACGATCTGACCGGAATAACGCCCGGCAAACAAAAAGGCGCGGTCCTACGACGCGGCCACGTGATAAGCGAGAGTGATCTCGCTCTCCTTCGCGACATTGGGAAGTCGCACCTAAAGATCCTCCAACTGGCCCCCGATGAGGTACATGAGGATGACGCCGCACAGGCGCTCGCCCGCATGCTCGCGGGAGACGGCATCGAAGTTGAGCTTCCGGGAGAGGCCTGGGCCGATCTTGTCGCCTCCCGGACGGGTCTTCTCAAGGTCGACGCCAAACGTCTACTCCGGCTGAACCTCCTAGGAGATCTGATCGTAGCCACCCGGCACAACAACTTCCCGGTCAGAGCCGGGGAAACAGTGGCCAGGGCCAAGGTCGAGGACTGGTCGTCAAGCGGTCGGTGCTGGAGGAGGCGGAGGTGCTTGGGGCAGGTCCCTCAGCGGTACTCGCGGTTCTGCCCTACAGGAGTATTCGAGGCGCCGCGGTCATCACCGGCCGAGAAATCTACGAGGGGCGCAGGAAGGACGCCTTCGAGCCTCTGCTTAGACAACGGCTCGAAGAGTACGGCAGTGCCCTCGCCCAGGTGGAGATCGTTCCTGATGAGGTGTCCGAGATTGGACGTGCCATCGCTTCCGCGCTGGACTCGGGTGCCCAGCTTGTCTTTGTGACGGGCGGAGGCTCGCCCGATGACGCGACAGGCGAGGCTGTCGCCCAGGGCGCCGACGAGTTGGTCTTCCACGGGGTCCCGGTCGCTCCTGGGGCGATGAGCTTCCTTGCCTATTCTCAGGGCGTGCCGATCCTGGGTGTGCCTGGGGGGCTGCTTGCCCGGCCACGCGGTTTTGTCGATCTTCTTCTCCCTCGACTCCTGACCGGTGACCGGCCGACGAAGGAGGATGTGGCCGAGTATGGCTACGGGGGTCTTTGTCTGCGCTGTCCCACCTGCGCGTTCCCGGCTTGCTCCTTCGGCAAGTAGCTCGCATCGCAGTTCAATGATTTGACTTCCAAAACGAAGGGGCCGGACGTCTGGCACCAGAATCCAGGCCCCCGAATCCTACCGGCCGCCGGCGCTTTGCAGCGTATTCCAGTGGGCGATACTGGATTTGAACCAGTGACTTCTGCCGTGTGAAGACAGCGCTCTCCACTGAGCTAATCGCCCTTGTAAGGGGTGATGATGATAGCAGCAGGTTCGCCGGGCCGCCAAGACCGCGACCGCGCGCGGGGCCTCCTATCTGCGGCTCGATACGGAGGGGACCTCCCAGTAGTGGGCGTGGACGATCCTCCAGACCCGCTCTTCCTGATGCAGCACGAACGTATGCCGTATGACGGCCCGTCTCCCGTCCTTCCAGGCCGCCGACACCGCGTCTGCGGCCCAGCCCCACGGACCCCTCGCAGTACGCCTCCAGCGCGAGGACCCTTATCTCCGGCGGACCCGACACGGTCAGCGCTCGGTACGCTTCGATCAGGCTCTCGCGATCGCCGAGCCACTCACCGTGCTCACCTATGGCGACGAAACCCTCGTCTTCGGACAGCAGCGCATCGGCCGCGGGGACGGCCTCGCCGGCCTGGATAGCGTTGAACCAGCCGAGGACAAGGTCTCGGATCTCCGGGCAGTCGATCACGCCCCTCCTCCCTCTCTCTCCGGTGTGCCGACACTGAACCGCCGCAGCCGCAGGGAGTTGGTCAGCACGCTCACCGAGGAGAGCGCCATGGCGACGGCGGCGAACATCGGGTCGAGCAGGATCCCGAAGACCGGGTAGAGGATGCCCGGCGGCCACCGGGATCAGCGCGATGTTGTAGCCGAAGGCCCAGAACAGGTTCTGCTTGATGGTGCGCATCGTGGCCCGGCTCAGCCTGATGGCGGTGACGATGGGCAGTCAGGTCGCCGCGGATGAGCGTGATGTCGGAGGCCTCCATGGCCACATCGGTGCCGGTGCCGATGGCGATGCCGATGTCGGCCTGGGCGAGCGCCGGAGCGTCGTTGATGCCGTCGCCCACCATGGCCACCACCTTGCCGGCTCGGCCTGCAGGCTCTTTGACCTCCTCGGCCTTGCGCTCGGGCAGCACCTCGGCCAGCACGCTGGTCGATGCCCGCCTGCCGGGCGATGGCCTCGGCGGTGCGCCGGTTGTCGCCGGTGATCATGTACGACCTCGAGCCCGAGCGCTTCGAGGCGCGCCGGACGGCCTGCGGCGGAATCGGGCTTGAGCGTGTCGGCCACCGCCGATGATCCCGGCGACCGCGCCGTCCACGGCCACGAACATGGGGGTCTTGCCCTCGGCAGAGCAGGCGTTCCGCGGTCGCCTGCGAGGCCGTCCAGAGCGCAGCCGCGCTCGTCCATGCAGCCGGCGGTTGCCCAGCAGCACCGCCGTGCCGACCGACGGTCGCCTCGATGCCGCGGCCGGGCATGGCCTCGAAGTCGTCGGCGTCGCTCAGCGCGAAGCCCGCCTCCTTGGCCTCCTCGACGATGGCCTCGCCCAGCGGATGCTCCGAGCCCCGCTCGGCCGAGGCGGCCAAGCGCAGGAGCTCGTCCGGCGTCGCGCCGTCGGGCGCGCCGCTCGCCGCGGTCCGCCGCGCCCGTCCGTCGCCGTCGGCAGCGATCACGTCGGTGACCTCGGGCTTGCCCCGGGTGAGCGTGCCGGTCTTGTCCAGCACGATCGCGTCGAGCTTGTAGGCCCGCTCCAGCGCCTCGCCCGAGCGGATGAGGATGCCGTTCTCCGCTCCCTTGCCGGTGCCGACCATGATCGCGGTGGGCGTGGCCAGGCCCAGGGCGCACGGGCAGGCGATGATCACCACCGACACGAACGCGAGCAGGGCCAGCGTGAAGGCGGGTTCGGGCCCGAAGAAGAACCAGACGAGGAAGGTGACGACGGCGATGCCGAACACGACCGGCACGAAGATGCTGGCGATATAGTCGGCCAGTCGCTGGATGGGCGCCTTGGACCCCTGCGCCTCTTCCACCAGCCGGATGATCTGGGCCAGAGCCGTGTCGCGGCCCACCTTGGTGGCCTGGAAGCGGAAGGAGCCGGTGCTGTTGAGGGTGGCGCCGATGACCTCGTCGCCCGGACCCTTCTCCACCGGGATCGACTCGCCGGTGAGCATGGACTCGTCCACCGCCGAACGTCCGTCGAGCACTACCCCGTCCACGGGGATCTTCTCTCCGGGCCGCACCACGACGACGTCGCCGACGAACACCTCGTCCACGGGGATGTCGATCTCCACGTCGCGTGCCGGGCAGCGTCCGGGCGCGGCTCCGTGGGCGTCGGCGCCAGCGGCTGGCGGCGGGGGCCGGGCGCCATCCCGGCGGCGGCCGGCTGCGGCGCACTCCCGGCGCAGCGTCGCCGGCGCCGCGTCGGCTCCCGGCGCCGCGCCGGCAGCGGCGCACGACCGGCGCCGGCCGGACCACCCGGGCAGTCTTGGCCTGCAGCCCAATCAGTCGGCGCATGGCGGCCGAGGTCTGCCCCTTGGCCCGGGCCTCCAGCCAGCGGCCCAGCAGGATCAGACCGATGATGACGACGGCCGAGTCGTAGTAGACGGCGGCCTCGAAGCCCGCCCCGGCGGCCTGCTCGAACGCGTCCGGGAAGAAGGTCACGGCGGCCGAGTAGAGGTATGCGACCGAGGTGCCCACCGCGATCAGGGTGTTCATGTCGCTGGTGCGGTGCCGCAGCGCCGCCCACGCCCCCCGATAGAACTGGCCTCCCGCCCAGAACTGCACCGGGGTGGCGAGGACGAACATGATGTACCACTGGGTCTGCATGCTCAGCCACGATTCGGGGATGAGCATCATGAGCATGAGGATCGCCCCGACCGCCAGCGAGACGATGAACTTGAGGCGGATCAGGGCTACCTGCCTTCGCCGCACCGCCTCGGCGGCCGCGCCCGGCTCCGCCGGCGCGGCCCCGTCCTCGGCCACCAGCATCCGATATCCCGCGTCCTGGACCGACCGGGCGATCACCCCGGGCGTGACGATGTCGGGCAGGTAGGTCACCGTCAATCGCTCGGTGGCCAGGTTCACGGCGGCGCGGACGACTCCGGGGATGCCCTGCACTGTCTTTTCCACCCGCGCGGAGCATGCGGCACAGTTCATACCGGTGACCGGGTATGTGGCCGTGACGGCGGGACTTCGTACCCCGCGGAGCGCACCGTGTCGACCAGGGTCGCGATGGATACCTGGCCGGCGTCGTAGCTCACCTGGGCCTTCTCGGTGGCGAAGTTGACGGCGGCCGCGTCGACCCCCGGGAGAGCGGCCAGTGCCTTCTCCACGCGCAGCGCGCACGCGGCGCAACTCATGTTGCCCACAGGGATCTGGACGGTCTCGTTCACGTGTCCCCCGGCAAGGGCTTCGGGGCCGATGGGCACAGGATGATACAGTCGGCCGCCGCCCGCGCCAAGTCCGCGCTCTGCGCGCATCGCGAAGACGGCCGATCCCCCATGGACAAAGGGCATGCGGAGTCAAGGAGCCTGCCGTCAACGCCGATACTACCTGGCAGTGAAGCGCGAAAGAGACACCGTTGCGCGCCCGGAGGCACCCGTGTCGCTACGCTGGAAGATCAACCTCACCGTCGGACTCACGCTGCTGGCAGCCGTAGGGGTCGTGCTCCTCGTCTCGCAGACCGTGTTCATGCGCGGATTCGAAAGCGTGGAGCGGAGCGAGGTGCAGGAACAGGTCAAGCGCGCGCAAACCGCCGTCAAATGGAATCTCGACGAATTGGGCGCGGCCGTGAAGAGCTACGCTTCATGGGATGACGCCGTCGCGTTCCTCGAAGACAGAAACCAAAGATTCATCGACTCCAACTTCCCGGAGTCGTTCTTCACTGGGTTCAGAGCCAACGTGGCTGCCATCCTCGACGGGTCGGGTACCCTGGCATGGGGCGGCGGCTACGATCTCGAGTCTTCCGAGCCGGTGGACCTCCCGCTCGGCCTCGTCGGTTACCTGACCAGCGGCAGTCTCCTTGCCAGCCACCCGGGAGTCACGAGCGACGTATCCGGGATTCTCATGCTTCCCCAGGGGCCTCTGCTCGTTGATTCGCAGCCGATCCTCACCAGTAACGGCGAGGGACCGGTGAGGGGGGCGTTCGTTCTGGGACGATGGCTCGACGAGACGACCCTGGCCCATCTCGGGACCCAGACCAGGCTCGACCTCGTGGTGACAGAGGCCTCGGCAGGCACGCTGCCTCTACAGGTACGGGATGCGGTCGCCGCTCCCGACGCCGGCGCAGACATCGTGGTGGTGCCTCAGGGTCCCGATGCGATAGCCGGCTATGCGGTGCTGCGCGACATCTTCGGCGAGCCGGCTGCAGTGCTCGAGGTCGATGTCCCCCGGGTCGTCTATGCAGAAGGGGCCAGAAGCGTGCTCTACTTCATGTTCGCCCTGATCGGCGTCGTGGTGGTGTTCGGCACCGGGGCGAACAGGCTCTTGGAGAGATCGCTCTTTCGCAGACTGGCTCAGCTGACCGCCCAAGTTCGCCGCGTGGATCCAGGCAAAGGCGAACTCGCGCCGATCGCGGTTGGGGGCAACGATGAGCTGACGGTGCTGGCCCGGACCATAAACTCCAGCCTCTCTCAGTTGGAGAACACCCGCACGCAGCAGGAGAAGCAAGCGAGGAGCCTCTCCCAGACCTTGGATGAACTCCAGGGGAGGCACCGCGACCTGGAGAAAGCGCATCGCCACCTTCAACATCTCCAGGAAGCCAGCGTCTCGCTCGGCGGGAGTCTGGAGATAGCGGACGCACTCGCACAACTCGTGCAGGTCGCTCTGGACATCTTCGATGCGGACGAGGTGTGGCTGCTCCGGTTTGACGCCGACCAACGCCAGTTACAGGGTCTGCGGGCTTTCGTCCGGCAGAAGCCGGGATATGCGACCCTTCCGAGGGTGTTCGGGTGTGAGCAGGCGGATGGCATCCTGGACCAGGAAGCCATCCGCCTGCTGCGAGCGGTGTTCAGCGGTTCTTCAGCGGTGTTCATCGAGTCCATCGCTGATCTTCCACCAGACGAGCATGAACGCCTGTTCGGTCAGTCGCTGCCCGATCTTGGGCGGGTTCCACTCGTTGGCGCTGGTGCCGCTCTATGCCGAAGAGGTCCCCGTGGGTCTTATCATCTCCGCCTCTGCGCGGACCAGTACGTTCACAGGCGACAAGAAATCGACGATCCTGCTCTTCGCGAGCCAGGTCGCTCAAGCGCTCAAGAACACGCGCCTTTACGAAGAGATCAAGGCCCTGGGCGAGATCGACTCCCTGAGCGGCCTCTACAACAGACGTAGGTCGCTCGAGCAGCTGGAGATAGAGGTAGGGCGGGCCCGCCGTTACCAGGGGACCTTCTCGATCCTCATCACCGACATCGACAACTTCAAGCTCTTCAACGACACCTACGGGCATCCCGTGGGCGACGAGATCATCAAGCGGGTCGCCGGTCTTCTGCAGCACCGGAGCCGGGTGTCCGACTTCGTCGGCCGGTTCGGCGGCGACGAGTTCATCTTGATCCTCCCGGAGACCTACCGGGCCGGGGCGAGGACCGTGGCCGACCATCTGCGGGTGGCCCTCGATTCGCTTCCCGTACCTCGCTCCAGACGGTGCCTCGATCCCCTTGCGGATGAGCTTCGGCGCCGCCTCCTTCCCTGAGGATGGGCAGGACGCGGCGGCGCTGATCGCTATCGCAGACGCGAACCTGTACGAGTCAAAGCGCTGGGGAGGCGACACCGTCACCGTTCGGCGCCGAGCCGGTCGGCGGTGAGGCCGTCGACTCGCAGGCCTTCAGCACCCTGGACGCGCTGGTGAGCGCCGTCGACAACAAGGACCACTACACGAGGCGGCACTCGGCTCAGGTCGCTGAGTATACCGCGGCTGTCGCCCGGGTCCTCGGTTTCAGCGGAGAGCAGCAAGAGAAGCTGCGGGTCGCGGCCCTCCTCCACGACGTCGGCAAGATAGGCGTGCCCGACCGCATCCTGCGCAAGCCCGGGGCGCTCACCGGGAAGAAGTGGAGTACATGGGTCAGCATTCCCTCATCGGCAGCATGATGATCGCCCAGCACCTGCCCGATCTGGCCGAGGTGCAAGGAGGCGGTGGTCTCTCACCACGAGCGCTGGGACGGCAGCGGCTACCCCGGCCGTTGCAGCGGCACGGATATCCCCCTTCTGGGGAGGATCCTCGCGGTTGCGGACGCGTACTCGGCGATGATCACCGATCGCCCGTATCATGCGGCTCTGCCCGCCGCCGAGGCGTTGACCAAGTTGCGGGAAGGGGCGGGACGCAGTTCGATCCCGATATCGTCCGGGTGTTCGTGGCCTGCCTCGCGCCGGAAGGAGTGGGGGCTCTGGCCGCCTCGGCCTGACGGGGCCGACGGTCGCGACCGGCACTACTGCGCTTTGCTGCGCAGGTTCCTGGTCTTGTCGATGGCCTGAAGCTTCGCCAGAGCCTTGGCTTCGATCTGGCGGATACGCTCGCGGGTGACGCCGAACCGCTTGGCCACTTCTTCCAGTGTCCGCGGGTGCTCCCCTTGAGCCCGAAGCGCAGCTCGATGACCTTGCGCTCCCGGTAGGGCAGCATGGCGAGGGCATCGTTGACTCCGTCGCGATCGAGCTGGGAGGCGACGGCGTCGAAGGAGCGACCGCGTCTTCGTCCTCGATGAAGTCGCCCAGCTCGGAGTCTTCTTCCTCGCCGATGGGGGTCTCGAGCGACACCGTGGTCTGGCTGATGCGCAGGATCTCGCGGATCTCGGCGTCGGTCATGCTCATCTCGGCCGCGATCTCCTCGGGCAGCGGCTCGCGGCCCATGTTCTGCAGAAGCTGGCGCTGGACGCGGATGAGCTTGTTGATCTTCTCCACCATGTGGACGGGGATGCGGATGGTGCGCGCCTTGTCGGCGATGGCCCGGGTGATGGCCTGCCGGATCCACCAGGTGGCATACGTGGAGAACTTGTGGCCCTTGCGGTAGTCGAACTTCTCCACCGCGCGGATGAGACCCAGGTTGCCCTCCTGGATGAGGTCCAAGAAGCTCATGCCGTCGGTGTGATAGCGCTTGGCGATCGAGACCACCAGCCGGAGGTTGGCCTCGGTCAGCTCGTGTTTGGCCCGGATGTCGCCCCGCTCGATGCGCTTGGCCAGCGAGACTTCCTGCTGCGCGGTGAGGAGCTTGACCCGGCCGATCTCCTTGAGATACATGCGCACCGGGTCGGTGGTGGGCACATCGACGCTCAGGTCGAGTTCGTCGGCAGCCTCGCGGCCACTCGAGTTGCTCGCTGCGGGCGTCGAGCTCGAGTTCCTCGTCGGAGTCGGTCATGGACTCGTCCACCACCTCGATGCCCTGATCGAGCAGCGTGGTGTACATCAGCTCGATCTGCTCGGTGGTGAGATCGACCTCGGCGAGGACCTCGGCGATGTCTTCGGCGGTGACGAAGCCGCGGCCCCGGCCCAGCTCGATGAGGCCGTCGACTTCCTCGATGTTGATGATCCAGCCTTCCGGCGCAGGGGTCCCGGTCAACTCACCCTCCGGAGTCGTGCAGTGGAAGATTACGTCAGGCCCCGGGCGCAGCCTTGTCGGATATCCGGCGCACGTCCGGGCCGCCGTCGCTGAGCCACTTGGTGCCGTAGTCGCGCATATGCTCGATCAGAGGGATGAGATCCCAGCCCATCTCTGTGAGGGTGTATTCGACACGCGGGGGCACCTCAGCGTAGCTCTTGCGGGTCACGATGGCCGCTTTCTCCAACGCTTTGAGTCGTTCGGAGAGCGTCTTGGGGCTGATTCCCGCGAGCGACCGCTCCAGAGCGCTGAAACGGTTGATGCCGGCAGAGAGGTCGCGGAGGATCAAGAGGGTCCATTTCCCCGAGATGATGTCGGCGGTCCTGAGCACGGGACAGGTCTCAGGGTGCGTACTAGAGGGTTGCACGATGCCGGCACTCCTGGGGTATTCGAGCATTCTCCGAAAAGGTAAGGAAAGGTACCAGACAACCAGGGGCTTTTCAACCCGTTGCAGGTCCTCTCAGATGCTGTTGCAGCAATTCGTTGACCAATTGCGGATTGGCTTGACCGCGTGTCTCCTTCATCACCTGACCCACGAAGAAGCCGAGCACCCGATCCCGGCCCTGCCTGAACTCTTCGGCCGGACCCGGGTTCGCGGCCACGATACGGGCCACGATGGCCTCGAGCTCACCGACGTCCGAGATCTGACCCAGCCCCTTCTCGGCGACCACCGAGCGCGCGTCCCGGCCGCTATGGCCATGGCTTCGAACACGTCTTTGGCCATCTTGCCCGACAAGGTGCCGTCCAGCACCAGACCCAGCATCTCGGCGAGACCGGCGGGGCTCACACGGACAGTCCGCCACGTCCAGACCGGACGTATTGAGATGGGCGGAGAGGTCGCCCAGCACCCAGTTCGCCGACAGACGCGAGTCGCCGCGAAGAGCGGCGACGGTCTCGAAATAGTCTCCCAGGGGCTTGTTGCCCGCGAGCAGGGCCGCGTCCTTGGCGGGCAAACCATACTGAGCGACCAGTCGTTCCTTGCGGGCGGCCGGAAGCTCGGGCAGCGAGGCCCGCACCCGCTCCACGTACTCGGCGGACAGTTCGATGGGCGGAAGGTCCGGCTCGGGGAAGTAGCGGTAGTCGTGGGCCTCTTCCTTGCTCCGCAGAGTGGAGACCCTGTCCGGTCGCAGGGTCGAAATGGACGGTCTCCTGAACGATGCGCTCTCCTGCCTCCAGGCTGTCTATCTGCCGCTCGATCTCGGCTTCCAGTCCGCGATGCAGGAAGCGGAAGGAGTTCATGTTCTTGAGCTCGGTCTTGGTGCCGAACGGCTCTCCCGGACTGGCGGACCGAGACGTTGGCGTCGCAGCGCAGCGAGCCTTCCTCCATGTTGACGTCGGAGACGCCGAGCTGCTCCACCAGGCTCCGCAGCTGCGTGAGGAAGGCCCGGGCCTGCTCGGGCGTGGAGAGGTCCGGCTCGCTGACGATCTCCACCAGGGGCGTGCCGCCCCGGTTGAAGTCCACCAGGGAGTAGTCGGCGCCGGCGATGCGGCCGGAGGCGCCGCCCGCGTGCACCAGCTTGCCCGCGTCCTCCTCCAGGTGGACGCGGGTGATGCCCACCCGGTGGATCGCTCCCGTCCTCGAGCTCCACGTCCAGGTGACCGCCGATGCCCAGCGGCAGGTCGTACTGCGAGATCTGGTAGGCCTTGGGCAGGTCGGGATAGAAGTAGTTCTTGCGGTGGAAGATGGTCCGCTCGGCGATGCGGCAGTTGAGCGCCAGCGCGATGCGCGTGGCGTACTCGATGGCCTTCTCGTTGGTCACCGGCAGCACGCCGGGGTGGCCCAGGCAGACGCGGGCAGACGTGGGTGTTGGGCGGCTCGCCGAAGGTCACCTCGCAGCCGCAGAACATCTTGGTGCGGGTGCTGAGCTGCACGTGGATCTCGAGACCGATGACGGCCTCCCAGGTCCCGCGCCGGCTCCGGCCGGGGCGCCGCCCGCGCCCGGCGCCCCGGGGGCCGCCGGGCTGCCGCCCGTGGCGGGCCCGCTCATGACGTCACCTCCTGCAGCGGCGAGCCACCGTCGGCACCTGAAGGCGCTGCTCCACGGCGTGCGCCGCGTCGAGCAGCCCCCGCTCGGAGAAGTGCGGCCCCACGAACTGCAGCCCCACCGGCAGCCCGGCCGAGAAACCGGCCGGGATGCTGATGCCGGGAAGCGCCGGCCAGGTTCACCGGGATGGTGCAGAGGTCGGACAGGTACATGGCCAGCGGGTCGGCCGATGCGCTCGCCGATCTTGAAGGCCACCGTGGGAGACGTGGGCGAGATGAGGTAGTCGAAGCGCTCGAAGGCCCGCGCGAAGTCCTGGATGATGAGCGTCCGCGTCCTCTGGGCCTGGGCGTAGTAGGCATCGTAGTAGCCGGCGGAAAGCGCGTAGGTGCCGATCATGATGCGGCGCTTGACCTCGGTGCCGAAGCCCTCGCTGCGGGTCCGCGTGTACATCTCGTAGAGGTCTTCGGCCTGCGGCGTGCGGTGACCGTAGCGCACTCCGTCGAAACGGGCCAGGTTGGAACTGGCCTCGGACGGGCGCGATGAGGTAGTAGGCGGCGATGCCGCGTTCCACGCTGGGCAGGCTCACCTCCTCACACACGCCGCCCGAGGGCGCCGATGGCGTCGACGGCCGAAGCGAACACCTCCCGCACCCCGGGCTCGCAGGCGTCGCCCACGAACTCCTTGATCACGCCGAAGCGCAGCCCATCGAGCCCGCTGCGGTCGGGGACGCCGGCCGGCTCGCTCAGGCCGATGCTGGTGGAATCCAGCGGGTCGCATGCCGGCGATGAGATCGAGGAGCGCGGCCGCGTCACGCACGTCGCGGGTGAGCGGGCCGATCTGGTCCAGCGAGCTGGCGAAGGCCACCAGTCCGTAGCGGCTGACCGCTCCGTAGGTGGGCTTGAGTCCCACCACGCCGCAGAGCGAGGCCGGCTGCCGGATGGAACCCCCGGTGTCGGTGCCCAGAGCCCAGGGCGCCTCGCAGGCGGCGACGCAGGCGGCGGAGCCGCCACTGGAGCCGCCCGGGACCCGGTCGAGGTCCCAGGGGTTTCGCGTGGTCTGGAAGGCGGAGTTCTCGGTGGAGCTGCCCATGGCGAACTCGTCCATGTTGAGCTTGCCGAGGAAGACCAGGCCTGCGGCTCGCAGCTTGGCGATGACGGTGGCGTCATAGGGAGGGATGTAGCCTTTGAGGATGCGCGAGCCGCACGTGGTCTCCATCCCCTTCACGGCGAAGATGTCCTTGAGGCCGATCGGCACTCCCTCCCAGGGAAGCCTTTCCGCCAAGGGCTTGGCATCCACCGAGCGGCGGCGGCCATGGCGCCCGCCTCGTCCACCAGGAGGTACGACTGCACCTGCCCATCCACCTCGGCGATGCGATCCAGATAGGCGCGGGTGAGCTCAGCGGACGACACCTGCCCGGAGGAGAGAAGCTCCCGGCACTGCCAGGCGGTGAGGCCGGTGAGGCTCGCGCCCCCGGAGGGACCCGCCCCGCCCGTCGCCGCGCAGTCTCCGTTCATGCCGGCTACCCTATCCGCGGGACCACGAACTGCCCGCGTTCGACCTGAGGACCGTTGACCATTGCTTCTTCGTGGGTGAGCCCGGGCCTGGGATCGTCCGGCCTGAGCACGTTCTTGAGAGCCACGGCATGAGAGGTGGTCTCGAGCCCGGAGAGATCCAGTTCGGCCAACTGTTTGACGTAGTCGATGATCTGGTCCAACTCGGGCTGCAGCCGCGCCAACTCGTCCTCGTCGAAGTGGAGGCGGGCGAGCCGCGCCACGTGCTCGACCTCTTGCCGGGAAATCATCGTACGGCTCTCCTTGGGATACGGGGGATCCGGACGGCCGGTCTTTCGGCGCGCCGCGGGCCCGGAGGATTATAGCCGAAAGCCCTGTGGCACGGACTCGAAAGCCGATGTGCGGTCCCCGGGCGGGACCAAAAAAAGGGCGCCTTGGCAGGCGCCCGAGAGGAGAAAGGAGGATTTCCTGAATGGGAAGAAACCCTCGGTCCTGTTATCGGCCCGTGCCTTCAGGACTTTAGGACCGGGTTCTACACAAACGAAAAGCCCCGCCGAAGCGGGGCTTGAATGACTTGAAGAGAATCTCTTCGCTCGGTCTACATAGGCGAGACGTTTGCCGCCTGCAGACCTTTTGGACCCTGGACCACGTCGAAACGAACAGCCTGGCCTTCCGCCAACGTGCGGAAGCCCTCTACCTGGACTTCACTGAAGTGGACGAAGAGATCCTCCCCCTCCGGCTGCTCAATGAATCCGTAGCCCTTTTCGGGACTAAACCACTTGACAGTCCCCTCAGCCAACCCTGCAACCTCCATCTGTTATGGGGCGACGCGGCATCCGTGCCCACCCCACTCTACTGCACGCGGGCCAAGCGTCCCGGCCCGCCCGGCTACAGTACCGGAACAAGGGACATGGTCAAGACATCAATCAACGTCGCGCAGACGCTGGGCGGCGCGGTAGTTCTTCAGGCGATTGAGAGTCTTGGCCTCGATCTGGCGTATCCGTTCGCGGGTCACGCCGAATCGGTCGCCCACCTCTTCCAGGGTGCGCGGTCGCTCACCCTTGAGTCCATAGCGCAGTTCCAGCACCTTGCGATCGCGGGCGGGCAGGCTGTCCAGTACGCGAAAGAGCTCCTCGCGACGGATCTCGCGGAAGACCAGTTCCAGGGGCTGATCGGCATCGAGATCCTCGATGAAGTCGCTCAGCTTCGAGTCCTCCTCGTCGCCTACAGGGGTCTCTAGCGACACCGGCTCCTGCGCGGTCTTCTGGATCTCGGCCACTTTCGACGGGGTCACGCCCAGCGCCTCGGCGATCTCGACGACGGTGGGCTCCCGCCCACTGCTCTGCAGCAGCTGGCGCTGCACCCGATTCAACTTGTTCATGGTCTCCACCGCGTGTACCGGCACCCGGATGGTGCGGGCCTGATCGGCGATGGCCCGGGTGATGGCCTGGCGTATCCACCAGGTGGCGTAGGTGGAGAACTTGTAGCCCAGCCGGTAGTCGAACTTCTCCACAGCCCGGATGAGCCCCAGGTTGCCCTCCTGGATCAGGTCGAGGAACACGAGACCTCTGCCCATGTACCGCTTGGCGATGGACACCACCAGGCGCAGATTGGCCTCGGTGAGCCGCCGCTTAGCTTCGACGTCCTTCTTCTCGATCAGCCGGGCCAGCGCGATCTCCTGCTGCGAGGTCAGCAGCGGGATCTTGCCGATCTCGCACAGGTACATGCGGACCGGGTCGTCCACCGTGTGGTCGATGGTCACGTCGAGCAGCCCCAGGAACTCCTCCTCTTCGGAGAAGTCCTCTAGATCTTCCTCCTCGATGTCGCCCACTTCCACGCCCATCTCCAGGAGAAGCGAGTAGACGAACTCGAGGTCTTCGGGAGTGAGGTCGGCGTCCTGCACCAGCGCACCCATCTCGTCCAGCGAGAGAGACCCTCGGGAGCGGGCCTGCTCGAGGATCTCCTGGAGGACTGTTGTCGCTGATGCTTCGAGTCTTCGGCCACCTATGTCGCCGCCCTTCTTCGGGATCGAGGTTGGTGAGGTTCCCTTTCACACTCTGGAGAAGGCGTTCCAGGTGGAACAGACGCCGTTGCTGCTCCTGGACGTCGCCGCCCTGATCCAAGCGGCTCCGGAGAGAGTTGATGGTGCGACTGAGATACTGCTCCTGCAACCGAAGATGGAACTCGTCGAGCACCGCGCCCGAATAGCGGTCCTGGTCGGCCTCCATCACCAGGCGCACGAAGAGCCTCCCCGCCTCCGAGTCGCCGTGGGCCCGCACCTTGAGGCCGTCGAGGGCCACGCCGCCGTCGTCGCTGTCGGCCAGGGCGGCGAAGGCTTCGCGAAGACCCACGAAGACCTCGCGGTTGCTCGGGTCGCAGAAGTGCTCGGGAGTGAGGGCCTGGAGCATCGGGGCCGCGCGGCCGGGGTGGCAGGCCGCGGCGACCAGGAATTCGCGTTCGATGACGGTCTCGTTGCCCAGGAGTCGCTCGGCCATGCCCGGCGGACGCCCACGCCCAGCGGACGACCCGGAGGTCGACCGCGTCCTCGTCCGCTCCGGTCGAGCCCCGCAGCAGCACGGCGATGCTCTCCGGCGACAGCCGGAGCTGGTCGGCCACGATGGGGATCTCCTCTTCCCGCTCCTTGAGAGAGACCGCACGGTCCATGATCCGCCGCACCTCCTCGAACGCACGCACCCGGCCGTCGGCGGTGGCGGTGTCGCTCCGGTCCAGCGCCTGGCGCAGTTCGAACCCCAGCAGGGACATCTTTGCCAGCAAGCACCCGAGAAACCTCTTCGCGGCCGCCCTGCACGGCTACGTCGGCAGGATCGGTCCCGGCGGGGAGCAGCGCCACGCGGGGCCGCAGAGAATGGCCGCGGGCCAGCTCGCCGGATCGCAGCATGGCCTCGGTGCCTGCCCGGTCGGCGTCGAACATGAAGGTGACGTTGGTGGTGAAGCGCATCATCAGACCGATCTGTGCGTCGGTGAGCGAGGTCCCCATGGAGGCGACCACGTTGCCCATTCCCGCCTGGACAAGTCCCAGGACGTCCGTATAGCCTTCTACCACCACCACCTCGTCTGCCTCTGCGATGGCCCGTCTGGCCTGGATAGAGCCCGTAGAGAAGATGGCCTTTCTGATACAGAGGCCCCTCCGGCGAGTTGAGATACTTCGGGCTCTCGTCCTTGAGCGTCCGTCCCCCAAACCCCACCACCCGGCCCCGATGGTCCACCAACGGGAACATCAGCCGGCCGCGGAAGCGGTCGTAGGTCTTGCCCGCCTGACGCACCAGCAGACCGGCGTCCTCCAGCTCGCGGTCGGAGAACCCTTCCTTCGCCGCTCTCCGCTGCAGCCCCCTCCACTCGTCCGGCGACAGGCCTACCCGGAACAGGTCTCGCAGACCTCGCGGCCCAGACCCCGCTTCTCCAAGTACTCACGGGCGGCGCTTCCGCTTTGTGATTCCCACAGAAAGCGCTGATAGAACATGGCCGCCTTGTCGAGCAGTTGCAGAGACGCGTATCGCGGTCCTTGCGGCCCGTGTCGGGCCCGGCGCCCTCCTCGTACTCCACCGAGACCCCGTAGCGCTCGCCCAGATGCTCGATCACCTCCGAGAAGGTCAGGTTCTCCATGCCTTTTCGAGGAAACGCACCACGATCGCCGCCCTCCCCACAGCCGAAGCAGTAGTAGAGGCCCTTGTCGGCGCTCACGGTGAACGACGGCGTCTTCTCCTGGTGGAACGGGCAGAGCCCCGAATAGGTGATGCCGCGTTTGCGCAGACTCGTGTAGCCCGAGATGACGTCGACGATGTTGGCCGCCTCGAGGACGGCCTGCACGCTGCTGTCCTTGATGAAGGGGCTCACCGGAGGACCGGCCTCAAGGAGCGGCCCACGAGCGCGGCTCGAACAGTTCCCGATAGCGGCTGATGGCGTAGCGGTCGGTCATGCCCGAGATGTAGTCGGTGACCACCTGGATGCGTTCCTGCCGCTCCCCGGCGGCATCGCGGACACCTTCAGCCTCACCCGCCGCGGCCACCGGCGGCGGCCGAGGCCGGGAAGGCGACCCCACTCACGGCGGCCGGTGGCACCTCCTGGCCCATCTCCTCGGGATGCTCGAGGAAGTACTCCATGAGGTTGGTGATCACGTGCCGCACCCGCCGCTCGCCGGCGCGCTCGAGAGACTGGGGATAGACCGTCTGGAACAGGAAGTCCCGCAGCTCGTCCATGGCGGCGGCCACGAGCGGGCTCTGGACGATGGTGCCGGTCTCGTAGCTGGTGTCGACCAGGTCGTGGACCAGTGTGTCGATACGGTCCGCTGCCCGCGGCGCCCAGAAGCTCGAGCGGCCCGGCGGGGAGATCGAGCGGTGGTGATGAGGCCCGCCCGCAGCGCGTCGTCGATATCGTGGTTGATGTAAGCGATGCGATCGGCTAAGCGGACGATCTGCCCCTCCAGAGTCGCGGGCTTGTCTTCCCCGGTGTGGTGGCGGATGCCGTCGCGGACCTCCCAGGTGAGGTTGAGCCCCCGACCGTCGTTCTCGACGACCTCCACCACCCGGGCACTCTGCTCGTTGTGCGTGAACACGCCTGCGCCGAGATCCTCGAGTACCTCCCGCATCACCTTCTCGCCCGCGTGGCCGAACGGCGTGTGACCGAGGTCGTGGCCGAGGGCGACGGCCTCGGTGAGGTCCTCGTTGAGTCGGAGAGCCCGAGCGATGCTCCGGGCGATGCCGGCCACCTCAAGCGTGTGGGTGAGACGCGTACGGTAGTGGTCGCCTTCCGGCGCTATGAAGACCTGGGTCTTGTGCTCCAGCCGGCGGAACGCCTTGCAGTGAACGATGCGCCCGCGGTCGCGCTGGTAGGGGGTGCGCAGCGTGCATGGCTCTTCGGGGCGCTCGCGGCCCCGAGAGGCCGACGAACGCTGCGCCCACCGGGAAAGATCCGCCTCCAGTCGGTCGGCGGACACAGACACTCTCCCGGCCCTCTCGTGCTCCACACCGTCACCGGCCTCCGTCGATGCTGCCCCGTCGAACGTCAAGACTCCCCGGATGCGCCGACTATGTCAAGCGCCGGCGGCCCGGCCCCGATGCCGCCGTCGCCGGGCCCAGCGACGCGGCCGAGCACGCCGCCCCAGCGCGGCCCGGCCGGGCATGTCGCCCGGCGTGGTCTCGACGCGGCCTCGGCGCGACCGACAGACGCCGCTACCGTCTCGCCCTCAGTCGCCCGCCTTGCCGGCGGCCTTCTCTTCCAGGACGGCCTGAGCCGCCGCCAGCCGGGCCAGCGGCACCCGGTAAGGGGCTGCAGCTGACGTAGTTGAGACCGGTGCGGTGGCAGAACTTCACGCTGGTCGGCTCGCCTCCGTGCTCGCCGCAGATACCCGTCTTGAGCTCCGGCTTGACCGAGCGGCCCTTCTGCACGGCCATGGCCACCAGCTGGCCCACGCCCCCCTGGTCGAGCTTCTCGAAGGGGTTGGCTCTTGAGCAGGTCGGTCTTGAGGTAGTGCGTCAGGAACTTGCCCTCGGCATCGTCCCGCGAGAAGCCCAGCGTCATCTGGGTGAGGTCGTTGGTGCCGAAGCTGAAGAAGTCGGCCTGCCGCGCGATCTCGTCGGCGGTGACGGCCGCGCGGGGCACCTCGATCATCGTGCCGACCGTGTAGTCGATCTTCACGCCCCGCTCCGCGAGGACCGCGTCGGCGGTCTCCACGGTGAGCGCGCGCATGCGCTTGAGCTCTTCCTCGAAGCCCACCAGCGGGATCATGATCTCCACGTGTGGCATCTCGCCGGTCGCGGCCAGCACGTCGGCGGCCGCTTCGATGATGGCGCGCACCTGCATGGCGTAGATCTCGGGCCACTGGATGCCCAGACGGCAGCCGCGGGTGCCCAGCATCGGGTTGGACTCCGCCAGCGACTTGACCTTGGCGGCCAGCACCTCCTGCGCGGCGATCGCCTCGGCTGGGGCGCCGGTCAGGCGCAGCCGCTCCAGGTCCAGCATGGCGTCGGTGTAGTTGGGCAGGAACTCGTGCAGCGGCGGGTCGAGCAGGCGGATGGTGACCGGCAGGCCCGCCATCGCCTCGAAGATGCCCGTCGAAGTCCTCGCGCTGGAAGGGCAGCAGCTTGGCCAGATGCTGCTCGCGCTCCTCCGTGGTCTCGGCCATGATCATGTTCTGCACATGCGGCAGGCGCTCTTGCTGCATGAACATGTGCTCGGTGCGGCAGAGGCCGATGCCCTCGGCGCCGAAACTCGCGGGCGGTGCGCGCGTCCTCGGGGGTGTCGGCGTTGGTGCGGACCTTCAGGCGGCGGACCTCGTCGGCCCAGCCCAGAACGGTGTTGACGTTCTCGTCGGTGACGGCGGGCGCCAGATCGGCCTTGCCCAGGATCACCCGGCCGGTGGCGCCGTCCATGGAGATCCAGTCGCCGTCGTTGACGACCACGTCGCCGACGGAGAAACGCTTGGCGACCGTATCGATCTTGAGCTCCTGCGCCCCGGCGATGCAGGGCTTGCCCATGCCGCGGGCGACGACGGCCGCGTGGGAGGTCATGCCGCCGTGGCTGGTGATGACGCCCTGGGCGTGGATGAGCCCGTGGATGTCGTCGGGGTTGGTCTCCCAGCGGACCAGGATGACCTGCTCGCCCTTGGAGCCGCGTCTCTTCGGCCTCGTCGGCGTCGAAGACGGCCTTGCCCACGGCGGCGCCCGGCGAGGCGCCCAAGCCCGGTGGCGAGGACGTGCAGGGTGGCCTTGGGGTCGAGACGCGGATGCAGCAACTGGTCGAGCTGGCCGGGGTCGACGCGCATCAAGCGCCTCTTCCTTGGTGATGAGGCCCTCGGCCACCATCTCGACCGCCATGCTTCAGAGCCGCCGGGGCGGTGCGCTTGCCGTTGCGGGTCTGCAGCATGTAGAGCTTCGTGTCCTCGATGGTGAACTCCACGTCCTGCATGTCGCGGTAGTGCTTCTCGAGGGTCTCGCGGATGTCGTAGAGCTGCTTGAGGGCCGCCGGCATGACCTCGCCCAGCTCCTCCAGCGGACGGGGATGGCGCACGCCGGCCACCACGTCCTCGCCCTGCGCGTTCATGAGGAACTCGCCGTAGAAGAAGTTCTCGCCGGTGGAGGGGTCGCGGGTGAAGGCCACGCCGGTGCCGGAGGTCTCGCCCTTGTTGCCGAACACCATGGTCTGCACGTTGACGGCCGTCCCCAGGTCGTCGGGGATGCCCTGGGTGCGGCGGTAGACCTTGGCCCGGTGGTTGTCCCAGCTCTTGAACACGGCCTGGATGGCCAGGTGCAGCTGCTTCATGGGATCGTCCGGGAACTGCTCGCCGGCGTGCTGGCCAGGAGGGCCTTGAGCCGAACGGTGAGATCGCGCAGGTCGTCGGCGGAAAGGTCGGTGTCGAGAGCGGCGCCCACTTCCTCCTTCTTGGCGGTCAGAGCGTCCTCGAAGGCCTGCGGGTCGACGCCCATGACCACGTCGCCGAACATGGTGATGAAGCGGCGGTAGGAGTCGTAGGCGAAACGAGGGTTGCCGGTGCCCTGAGCCAGGCCCTCCACGGTCTCGTCGTTGAGGCCCAGGTTGAGCACGGTGTCCATCATGCCCGGCATGGAGAACACGGCGCCGGAGCGGATGGAGAGCAGCAGCGGGTTGCTGGGATCGCCCAGCGTCTTGCCGGTCAGCTTCTCCAGAGCCTTGAGATGGTCCTGGATCTCCCCCTCGAGACCGTCGGGATACCCTCCGTTGGCCGAGTAGTAGACGCAGGCTGCGGTGGTGACGATGAAGCCAGGAGGCACGGGGATACCGAGCCCGGTCATCTCCGCGAGGTTGGCCCCTTTGCCGCCCAGCAGGGACTTCATGCTGGCGTTGCCTTCGGAGAAATCGTAGACGTACTTCATGGAGCCCATCAGAACCTTTACTCCCTTCGAGATGTCTGGTGACCTCGACAAATCGAGACTGCTTCTCAGGAGCACGTATTCTAACGAAGCCCGCGGACGTTTGGAAGCAGACGCAGGTGGGGGTATGTTATCGTTATCGGGTTAGAGAACGACCCAAGGAGTGCGAAGGGAGGTCTGCTTATGCCCGAGCAGTCAACGGCAAAAGCTCGGGAGCGACGCGACTACGAGAGAACCGCCTCTATCATCTCAGGGGCGCTCACCGTAGTCGGCAGTTCGGATCTGGCCATGCGTGGTCTCACCACAGCGGTGAAGCGCACAGCCAAGTCGGCGCAGCAAGAGATGATCGCCGAATGGCTCAAGGAGTATACGGCCCCCGGTAAACCCGGCAACACGTTCTTCAAGAACATCCGTCATCTTCATCCTAATGTACGTAAACGTTTCGTTGCCGGGATGATGGCCAACTTCTTCATGCGCGATCCGGAATACACAGAGTCGCTCCTCAAGGAGAGGGGGATATCGTCACCGACGGCGATCCTTATCAGCCCCTCTATGCGCTGCAACCTGCAGTGCGTCGGGTGCTATGCATCCGAGTACGACTTCGAGGACAGCCTCACCGAAGACGACGTAGAGAGCATCATCAACCAGGGCGAGGAGATCGGGTCAAGGGTCTTCGTGATGCTGGGCGGCGAGCCCTTCGTCTGGAAGCCCCTCCTCGACGTCATCGAGCGGCACCCGCAATCGGTGTTCATGGTCTTCACCAACGGCACCATGATCAACGATCGGATAGCCGACCGCATCGTCGAACTGGGCAACGTCTGCCCCACTATCAGCATCGAGGGCGGCCGCGAGACGACCGACGCCCGCCGAGGCAAGGGCACGTACGACCGGATCATGGCGGCCATGGATCGCCTGCGGGAACGCGGGGCCATGGTCGCTTTCTCGGCTACGGCCACCAGCAACAACATCGACGAGGTCATCTCCGACGAGTTCGCCGATCTCATGGTCGAGAAGGGCTGCTTCTACGGCTGGTACTTCATGTACATGCCCGTGGGACGCGACCCCGATCTGAGCCTCATGCTCACTCCCGAGCAGCGCGCGGAACTACGGCGCGGGATCGTGCACATCCGCGGAACGCGGCCGATCCTGGTAGCCGACTTCTGGGGCGACGGCACCCTCACCGGCGGCTGCCTCTCCGGCGGGACGCAAGTACATCCACATCAACAACAAGGGCGATGTGGAGCCCTGCATCTTCGCCCATTTCGCCACCGACAACATCAAGGAGAAGCCGCTCCTGGACTGCCTCTGCTCGGACTTCTTCAGGGATTTCCGGCGCATGCAGCCCTTCGGCAAGAACCTGCTGCGGCCCTGCCCCATCATCGACCACCCGGCGGTGATCAAGCGGGTGGTGGAGCGGAACAACGCCTACCCCACTCACGAGGGAGCCGAGTCGCTGCTCGACGAGCTGCAGCCCGGCCTCCACGAGTATGCTGCCGGCGTGCGCGAGGTCATGAACCCGGTCTGGCAGAACGAAGTGCCGTGGGCCCATGCCTGGCTGGCGGCCGATCCCGAGTACCAGCGGCGCAAGCAGCGCCCGGGTGACGCCTCTCAGTTGGCCGACGAGGCCGGCGACGAAGTCACCGAGAAGGCGGCCTCGTTCTAGAGCATCCGCCGAAGACAAGACGACGTAGAACGGAGAGCGGCGCCCCGCGGGGCGCCGCTCTCTTATTCTCTTCGGACGGGACCGCGCGCCGCCGCTCCGCGCGGCGCGGCCACCCCGTCAGCCCTGGATGTACTCCAGCCAGGCGATGGTCTTGACCGTCCCCGCTATGGCGGCGAGTTGACGCAGGCGGTTGAGGCGTACGCCCTCCTCGTCGGCCATCACGAGCACGTCGTCGAAGTACGTGTCCACGTAGGGGCGCAGCCGGGCCAGAGTCGCCAGCGCTTTGGTGTAGTCGCGCTTCTCCACCGCGATCCCCGCCTCGCCGGCCGCCTGCCACCACTCGCCCATGAGGATCCGCTCGGCCTCAGCCTGGAACAAGGCGGGCTGCACGCCGCCCAGGGCCTCGCCGGCCTTCGGCGCGGCGCCCTCCGGGAGCTTCTTGGCCAGGTTGGTCGGCCGGGTGAAGACGGTCACCAGGTCCTCCCAGGCGTCACCCGCGCGGAAACGCACCAGGGCTTCGGCCCGCGCCCTGAGGTCGAGGAAGTCGCGGGAGGTGGGCAGCACCGCGTCCACGATGTCGCGACCGATGCCGTCGTCGGTGAGGGCCTTGGCCAGCCGTTCCAGGATGAAGGCGGTCGCCTCGGGCACCACCTGGTCGCGAGCGACCAGCTTGGGGAACTTCTCCAGGCCGTCGTAGGCCCGGCCCACCAAGCTTCTCCACGTCGTAGCGCAGCCCGTGCGTGGCGGCTATGGCCACCATGCCGGCGGCGGCGCGGCGCAGGCCGTAGGGGTCCTTGGAGCCCGACGGAGGTTCGCCGCAGGCGAACGCCGCGACGATGTTGTCCACCTTCTCGGCCGTTGCCAGCAGAGCGCCGGGGATGGTCTCCGGCGGAGCGCCGCCGGCCGCGTCGGGCAGGAACTGCTCGCGGAGAGCCTTGGCGACCTCGGGATGATGCCCTTCCATGAGCGCGTACTTCTCGCCCATGACCCCTTCCAGGTCGGCGAACTCGCGCACCATGACCGACACCTGGTCGGCTTTGGCCAGCCGGGCGGCTTCGAGAGCGCGCTCCCGGGCCTCGTTCGGCACGCCGGGTCTGCTCGCCCAGATAGCCGCACCAGGACGCCGAGCCGCTCGGTCTTGTCCCTCATGGTGCCGGCCTTGACGTGGAACACGATCTTGTCGAGTTGCGCGGCCATGGCCTCGAGGCCCATGACCTTGTCCTTCTCGAAAGAGAACTCCGCGTCCTCGATGCGCCCCTGCAGCACCCGCTCGTTGCCGGCGGTGATCTGCTTGGTCCAGGCCGGGTCTCCGTTGCTCACGTAGAGAAAGTGGTTGGAGAGCATGCCCGTCTCGTCCACCAGCGGGAAGTAGCGCTGATGCGACTGCATGGCGGTGACGAGCACCTCCGGCGGCAATGCCAGATGGTGGTGGGCGAACAGCCCCGGCACCACGGTGGGCCTCTCGACCAGGAAGAGCACTTCCTCCAGCTTGCCGCCCGGATCGATCACTTCGAGACCCTGGTCGCCGGCCACCCGTTCGAGCTCGCCCCAGATGAGCTTCTCCCGCTCCGCGTGGTCCACGACCACGCCCACCTTGCGCATGGCTTCCACGTAATCGCCGCGGCTTGGAGATCTGCACCGACCCGCCCAGCCAGCGATGCCCCCTGCTCGTGCGGCCCGAGGTCAGCCCGGCGATGCCGAACGGGATCACGGTGTCGCCCCACAAGGCCACCAGCCAACGCACAGGCCGGGAGAAGCGCAGGTCTTTATAGCCCCAGCGCATGTTCTTGGGGAAGTACATGTCGCGGACGATCTTGAGGCAGATGTCCGGAAGCAGCGCGGCCGTCGGCCGGCTCTCGCTCCGGGTGACGTAGTAGACGAACTTCCGGTCCGCCTCCTCGCGCACCTCCAGCTCGGCCGGGCGTGACGCCCTTGGCCCTGGCGAAGCCCTCGCAGGCCTTGGTGGGCTTGCCGTCGGCGTCGAAGGCCGCCTCGTAGGCCGGGCCCCGCTGCACGATCTCGCGCGGCGCCTGCTCGCCGGGCACGTCGCTCATGATCACGGCGATGCGCCGCGGCGACACCATGACCTTGACGTCTTCCGGCGTTATGGCGACGCCCTCGGAGGCGAACATCCCCGCCACCCGGTCGGGCAGCAGGTCGATGGCCGCCCGGCAGGCCGACGCCGGCATCTCCTCCACGCCGATCTCCAGCAGGAAGTCGCGGGCGCCCCGGTCCTTGGGCGAGATCCAGGCCGACCTCGGTCGGCGACGGCGTGCCCGTCGCGTCGGCGCCGGCGTCGACCGGGTCGCAGCGGCCGCTCCGGCCGCGGCGACCTCAGCCCGACTCCTCCACGCCGAGCTGGTCGACGTAGGCTTCGGCCACCTTGCGGGCCAGGTTGCGCACCCGGGCGATGTAGCCGGTCCGCTCGGTGACGCTGATGGCGCCGCGGGCGTCGAGCAGGTTGAACATGTGCGAGGTCTTGAGCACGAAGTCGTAGGCCGGCCGGGCCAGGCCCCGCTCCAGGCAGCGCTCGCACTCGCGCTCGTAGTCGGCGAAGGACCTCTGCAGCAGCGGGATGTCGGCCAGCTCGAAGTTGTACACCGACCACTGGGCCTCGTTCGCCTTGTAGACGTCGCCGTAGGTGACGCCCGGCACCCACTCCAGATCGAAGACGTTGTCGATGCCCTGCAGGTACATGGCCAGGCGCTCGGTGCCGTAGGTGAGCTCCACGCTGGGCGGGTCGAGGTCGATGCCGCCCACCTGCTGGAAGTAGGTGAACTGGGTGCACTCCATCCCGTCGATCCACACTTCCCAGCCCAGGCCCCAGGCGCCCAGGGTGGGCGATTCCCAGTCGTCCTCCACGAAGCGCACGTCGTGCTTGGCGAGGTCGATGCCCAGATGCTCCAGCGAGGCCAGATAGAGGTCCTGGACGTTGTCCGGGCAGGGCTTGAGGATCACCTGGTACTGGTAGTAGTGGCCGAGCCGGTAGGGGTTCTCGCCGTAGCGGCCGTCGGTGGGCCGGATGGAGGGCTCGACGTAGGCGACCTTCCACGGATCGGGCCCCAGCACCTTGAGGAAGGTGGCCGGGTTGAACGTGCCCGCGCCCACCTCGGTGTGATGCGGCTGCCAGATGATGCAGCCCTGCTTGGCCCAGAACTCCTGCAGTCCCAGGAGCACATCCTGGAATGTGGGTTTCTCGGCGCTCACGGTCGACCTCGCCTTTGGGATTCGCAGCAGGCTGCTGGAAGATGACACTTCGCCTCTAGGCCGCGATTGTAGCAGCCAGCGGCCGGCGGGAGCCTTGGCCGGGGAGAAGCGGCCGGAACCCCCAGCCCCGGCCGATCAGGGCGCGATAGTCGTCGTGGTCGACGCGGTCGTTGTGGTCGGCGCTGCGGTGGTCGTGGTGGTCGGCGGCGCCGTGGTCGTCGTGGTGGTCGCGGGCTCGCGGGCGATCCAGATCTCGACCGTGCTGCCGATCTTCACCTCGACTCCCGCCGCCGGGATCCTGATAGATGCACAGGCCCGGCTTGAAGTCGGGCGTCTCCTAGGTCGACCACCTTGGCCTTGAGACCATACTGAGCGAGCCGTGCCTTCGCCTGGGCTTCGGTCAGCCCCAGGGCGGCCACCGCGGGCACTTTGACCGTGTTTACGACGGGCGCGTTGCTCACGTAGATGGTCACCGGACGAGCCCGGTTCGACCTCCGTGCCGCCCTTGGGGTTCTGGTCGACCACGGTGCCGCCGGGAAGGGTCGGAGTCGACCGCCTGGGTCTTGGCCACCAGGTCCATGCTGTTGAGCAGGGCGACCGCCGTGTCCTGCGTCATGATGCCCACGCCGAGATCCGGGCACCTTGACGGTGTTGTTGGCCGCCGCGACCGTGATGGTCACCGTGGTGCCGGCGTCCACTTCCTTGTCGGCCTCCGGGTTCTGGCGGAGCACGGTGCCGACCGCTTCGTCGGGGTTGACCTCCTCCTTGGTGGCAACGTCTAGCCCCGCCTTCGCCAGCGTGGCGGCAGCGTTCACCTGGCTCATGCCGACGACGTCGGGTACCGCCACCTTGCCCTCACCGGAGGAGATCCAGTAGCTGACCGTCTTGCCCTTCTCGATCCTGGTCCCGTTCTCGGGGTCCTGCCGGGCCACGTCACCTTCGGGCACGTCGGCCGAGGGCTGCACGCCCTGCTTGTCGGGTCGAAGCCGGCGGCTTGGATCTTGGCGTGGCCTCGGCCTCGGTCAGACCCACCACCCCGGGGACGACCCCAGTTCGGCCTCGGCCGTATCCCAGTTCGTGAAGATCACATACGCCCCGGCAGCCAGCGCCAGGATGAGGATGATCACGAGGACCCACGGCCATACCCGGCGAGGACGGCCGGGTTCTTCGTCCCGCATGGACGATCGACGGGGGCTGATTGGGCGACCGCTGCCGGATCTGCGTAGCCTGTGCCATCGACGCCGCGCCCGCCTGCCGCGCGCTAGAGCCGCGGGAGTCATGACCCGGGTGACCTCGTCGGCGAAGCCGTTGGGCGCGGCGACCGGGTCGCCCTGCCTGCACCCGCCGCAGATCGTCCAGCATGGCCTGCGCGGTGAGGTAGCGGTCACGGACGCTTGCCCATCGCCCGCAGGATCACGGCCTCGAGGTTCTCGGGGATGTGCGGGGTTGATGTTCGCGAGGCGCCGGCGGCTGGTCGTGGACGTGCTTCATGGCGATGCTGACCGGGTTGTCGCCGTCGAAGGGCAGACTGCCCCGTGGCCATCTCGTACATGACCACGCCCAGCGAGTAGAGGTCGGAGGCGGCCTCCACCGGCTGGCCCTGGGCCTGCTCCGGCGAGAAGTAGTGCGCCGTGCCCAGGATGGAGCCCGCCTCGGTCATGGTGGAGGCGCTGCCCGCCCGGGCGATGCCGAAGTCGGTGACCTTCACCCGGCCGTCGTTGTCGACGATGATGTTCTGCGGCTTGATGTCGCGGTGGATGACGTCGCGGCGATGGGCGAAGCGAAGCGCCTCGAGGATCTGCACCGCCACCGATACCACGAGTTCGGAGCTGAGCGGGGCGTACTTGACGATGATCTCCTTGAGAGACCGGCCCTCCAGGTACTCCATGGCGATGTAGTAGGTGCCCTCCGCCTCGCCCCGGTCGTAGATCTGGACGATGTTCGGGTGGTTGAGGCCGGCGGCGCTGCTCGCCTCGCGGCGGAAGCGCTCCACGAACTGGTCGTCGTTCGCGTAGCGGGCGGACAGGACCTTGAGCGCGACCTGCCGTCCGAGCAGGCGGTCGTTGGCCAGATAGACGTCGGCCAAGCCGCCGCTGCCCAGCTTCCTGATCACCTCGTAGCGATCGTCGAACACTCGTCCTATCAATGCTCTACCGTCCCTCGGCGCCTTCCGGCGCCATCAGCCGCGCGCTTCTGCACGCGCAATACTACCGTATCGCCTACCATCAACGGCCGAGCGCCGCGGCGATGACCTGCTTGGCGATAGGCGCCGCGACGCTGCCCCCGGAGCCACCGTTCTCCACCAAGACGACCACCACGACCTGCGGGTCGTCGGCGGGTGCGAAGCCGGCGAACCAGGCGTGGGATTCGCCGTCCGGCTACCTCGGCGGTCCCTGTCTTGCCTGCAACCTGGACGCCGCGCAGCGCCGCCGCGGTTCCCGTGCCGCTCTTCACCACCTGGACCATGAGGTCGCGTCATGGTGGCCGCTGTGGCGGCGGTGATGGGCTGCAGCCAGACCTCGGGCGAGGTCTTCTCGGCGATGGCCCCGTTGTAGCTGAGCACCTGGTCGACGATGTAGGGCTTCATGATCTTGCCGTCGTTGGCCACCGCCGAGGCGGCCAGGGCCATCAGCAGGGGAGTGGCGAGGACCTCGCCCTGACCGATGGACGCCTGGGCCACGTGGGCCGTGTCCATGTCGGCCGGGATCCGGGAAGCGTGCTCTTCGCCCCGCCCAGCCGCCAGGGAAACGACTCGCCGAACCCGAAGTCGGCGGCGTAGCCGGCCAGCGTGTCGGCGCCCAGATCGCACCCCCACCGTGGCGAAGGTGGTGTTGATGCTGCTGGCGAAGGCCTTGGCGAAGTGTGCTCCCCGTACACCTTGTCGCCGTAGTTGTGCACCACGTAGCCCCCGAGCGTGACGGTCCCCGTGTCGTCGAACTCGGTCTCCGGGGTGACGGTGCCGGTCTGCAGCCCGGCCGAGGCGACGATGATCTTGAACACCGACCCAGGCGGGTAGAGGCCCTGGGTGGCCCGGTTGAGAAGAGGCCGGTCGGGATCGGCGATGAGGGTCTTCCACTGCTCGCTCGAGCTCGTTGGGGTCGTAGCGCGGGATAGGAGACCATGGCAAGGACGGCGCCCGTTCGCGGGTCGAGCGCCACCACGGCGCCTTTGCGTTCGCCCAGAGCCTTGGCCGCCGCCCGCTGCACGCCCATGTCGATGGTGAGCTTGAGGTCGGCCCCGCGCTGGGACTGTCCGAGCATCTGGCTCCAGGAGCCGGTGACGCCGAGGAGGCCCGACTGCCCGGTCAGTTCCTCGTTGTAGACGCGCTCGATGCCCGCCCGGCCGTACCGCAGGTTGTTGTAGCCCAGCCACGGCGCGACCAGATCGCCCAGGGGATACTCCCGCAGGTAGTACTGCCCCTCTTTGCGGTTGGTGGCCAGCTCCTGCCCGTCCGCCGAGAGGATCAGACCCCGCTCGATCTTCATCTCTTCCTCGACCGCGCGGGTGTTGGCGGCGTGCACCTTCAGGTTGGGCGCCGCCCAGACCTGCACGTAGGTGAGCATGAGGATGAGGGCCACGAACAGCCCCGCGAAGAAGTAGAAGAGCCGGCGGATGGGCCTATCCACGAGCCACCGCCCTGTCACTCGCGCGCAGGAGCAGGGCCAGCAGCACGAAGTTGGCCACGACGGAACTGCCCCCATAGCTCACGAAGGGCAGGGTGATGCCGGTGAGCGGGATGAGCTTGATGACCCCGCCGATGATGATGAAGGCCTGCAGGGCGAAGATGCTGGTGAGGCCGGTGGCCAGCAGGCGCGAGAAATCGTCCCGGCCCTGCATGGCTACCCGCAGACCGCGGTAGGTGAAGATCAGATAGAGGAGGATGATCCCGACGGCGCCCACCAATCCCAGTTCCTCTCCGATGGCGGAGAAGATGAAGTCGGTCTCCAGGTTCGGGATGATGGTGTTGCCCGATTGCAGGATCAGGTAGCCCTGCCCCAGCCCGCGGCCGAAGAGCCCGCCCGCAGCCAGAGAGAACAGCGACTGGACGATCTGATAGCCCTTGCCCCGTGGGTCGTCCCACGGGTCCAGCCAGATGTCCACCCGCGTCTGCACGTGGGAGAAGACGAAGTACAGCGCGACAGCTCCCACGCAGGAACAGCACCACTCCCACGACCACGTAGAAGAACCTGCCCGTGGCCACGTAGATCAGGGCCAGCAGAGCGCCGAAGAAGAGCAGGCTCGTGCCCAGATCCTTCATGAAGACCATGAGGAGCATCGAAAGACCCCAGATGGTGAGCAAGCGGGGCCAGGTAGCGGAACGGCGGCAGGGGGACGCCCAGCACCCGGCGCGTGCTGACGGTGAGCACCTCGCGGACGTCCACCAGGTAGGCGGCGAAGAAGGCGACCAGCAGCACCTTGGCGAACTCGCCCGGCTGGAAGCGGATGGGCCCGATGGCGAACCACAGCCGGGCCCCGTTGATCTCGCGGCCGAGGAGCGCGGTGATCACGAGCAGGAGCAGACGCCGGCGATGCCCAGCCAGTACTTGTGGTCGGCTCAGCGGCCTCAGGTCGCGCACGAAGGCCAGCACCAGCAGGAAGGCGACCAGCCCGACCACCAGCCACATGGCCTGCTTGAGGGCCAGGTCCTCGTCGATGCGGTAGAGCAGCAGCAGACCCAGGGTGGAGAGCAGCGCCGTCACCGGCAGCAGGTAGGGGTCGGCTTGGGGGGCGAGCACCCGGCGCGCCGAGGTGGGCGATGGCGAACAGCACCAGGAAGAGCGCGCCGTACGTGAGCGACGACCAGCTGAGGGTCTCCGACTTGACCGTGTAGACCAGCGCGAACCCCAGAGTGGTCAGGATCAGCGCGGGAAGGAGAAAGAGCAGCTCGCGGTTACGGACGCTCACGGCAGCGCGGCCAGCCCCCGCAGGAAGGCTTGCCCTCTTCCTTTCCGACCAACTCGTGCGCGTCCACCCTCTCCTGCTGAGTATTGCGGCAGCGAGTCGTAGCTCACGGTACTCATCTCGACCACCGAGGAGAGTTCGATCCCAGGAGCGACGGTCGGGCAGCCCCTGGTAGAGGGCCACCATCCCGTCGGCGGTGCCCACGTAGTAGACGTTCGAGTTGAAGACCGCGAAGGCCGCGATGGCCAGGGCCAGCACGACGACGACCACGACCGCCGTGACGATCCACCGCTTCGCGCGACCACCGACCGCCGGTCTCGGGAGCGGTCTCCGCAGTCGCCCGCACCGCGTGAGGCGCCGCTGCTCACCAGTGGGGACGCGCGCCTGCCCAGCCGCGCGCGCATGCCCCCGCGGGACGCATGAGGTCGGTGGTCGCCGATGCCGGCTCTTCCCCCCGGTCCGCCGGTCCCAGCACTGACCGTTCCTCGCCGAGGTCCTCGGCAGCGGCCTCCCCCGGCTCGTCGTCGGCTGACGACATCGAGCACCACGACGGTGACGTTGTCTTCGCCGCCGCTCGCCAGCGCCGCGGCCACCAGGGCGTCGGCCACGGCCTGGGGCGCATCCGGCACGCCGGAGCAGTTCGCGGATGGTGCTCGTCGGGGACCATGCCGCTGAGGCCGTCGCTGCACAGCAGCAGCCGGTCGCCCGGCACCACCGGGATTTCGAGGAGGTCGGGCTCGACGTCGCCGTCGGTCCCCAGGGCTTTGGTGATGACGCTGCGATGCGGGTGCACGGCCGCTTCGGCGGGGGTGAGTCTCGCCTCGGCGCACCATCTCGCCCACCCAGGAATGATCGTCGGTCAGCTGGCGGAGGCGTCCCTTCGCGCAGCAGGTACGCGCGGGAGTCGCCCACGTGGCCCAGGAGCATGGTGCCGTCGCGCACCAGCGCGGAGGTGAGCGTGGTCCCCATGCCCAGCAGAAGGGCTCGGCCAGGCTGCGGGCGGCGATGCGCTCGGTCGGCCTCCACGATGGCGGCCCGAAGCTCTTCCTTGCCCGCCGTGGCCGGGATCGAGTGCGCGCCAGCCGCTCGCAGGCCATCTGCGAAGCCACTTCGCCCCGCGCGCGCCCCGCCCATGCCGTCGCAGACGCGTAGAGGCCCCTGCGGACCAGGAACGAGTCCTCGTTGGTCTGCCGGACCAGCCCGCGATGGGTCGCGAACCCGGCCACCAGGCCCACTACCGCACCTCGACTCTGAAGATAGTGTCACCCACCTCGACGCGGTCGCCCGGCAGACAACATGTGTCGGTTGAGAGATGTCGGAACCGTTCACTTGGGTTCCATTGGTGCTGACCAGGTCCTCGAGCAGCAGGCCCGAGGCGTGACTTCGAACAGCGCATGCTTGGAGGAGACGAAGGTGTCCTCCAGGTGGATGTCCATGTCGGAGGAGCGGCCGACCAGCGACGGGCACGCCCGGCGCGAGCGTGAACGGTCTCGCCGGCAGCGGAGCACGGGGCTCTTCTCCACCACCAGGCGTCCAGATGGCGCCTGCGCGGCGACGGCGCCCGGCCGGCAGGCGTGGCGGGGCCTGCCGCACCCGGGGCTCCGGAGCAGCGCCGACGCCGGATAAGCCGGCTGCTTGGCCGGGGCGGAGCGGCCTCGCAACTCCCGGGTGCTGGAGCGGATCACCCGATAGAGGAACAGGTACAGGATGATGAGGAAGACGAACTTCCCCGCCAGAAGGACTATCTGCAGCATCGGGACCTCCTCGGGGCGGGGCCGGCGTCATCGGCCTACTTGCCCTCCACCGTATCCGGCTCTCTCCGATGGCCACGACGTCCGTGGGGCGAAGGACGGTGCGGGTGACCGGGTAGCCGTTGACCATGGTGCCGTTGGTGGAGCCCAGGTCGTCGACCATCAAGCGGCCGTTGTTCCAGTAGAGGGCCGCGTGCTTGCGGGAGACGTTCGGGTCGTCGACGCGGAAGTCGGCTTCCTTGCCGCGGCCGATGACAACCCGGCTCTGGCTGAACTCGCTGACCTGGTCGCCCGGCGTCATGACGATGACCCGGCGCTCGAGCCCGAGTTCGTCGGCCTCGGCGGCGGCGATGACCTGGGTGGGAGCCGGGCGCCTGTGGTCGCCGCGAGGGCCGCGGCGGCGCCCGGCGGCGGCGGCCGCGCGCCGCAGCCGCCGCGGCAGCCGGGGCAGCTGCGGCCGCAACCGGGGCAGCGGGGCCGGCGACAGGCGCATAGCGGCGCGGCCTCGGGCCGGCCGTCCGAGGCCCCCGCCGGCGCCGGCGCGCCGGGCGCCGCCTGCTGCGGATATACCCGTCTGCGCGAGGATGCCGAAGAAGCCCAGCTCCAGTTCGTGATCCAGCACCATGTCGACGATAGGTCGCCCTGCAGGAGATACTCCAGTCTTCGCGACGTGCTTGGCGAGCTTGGCGGTGAGATCGGCAGTGATCTCCGCTGCGCGAGGCGAAGATTGCTCGAAGTCCTCGGGGCAGAGGTAGATGGTGTAGCGGTTGCGCACCCACAGTTCGATCGCCCCGGGAGACCTTGTGGTCCTCCATCTCCTTGACGAGTTTGCGCGCCAGTTCGGCCGGTTCGACATGCAGCCTCTTGGGGCTTTTTTCAGCAGGCGCCCCGGCCTTTCGGATGAACCTCATGAAGGATTCCTCCTAGAGGGACCCCGCACCCTTGGCCGGGGCGAATAGGGCGGACAGGAAAGCGATTATAGCGCACGGCACATACGCGACCAGGAAGCGGGCCAGGTCCACAGGTACATCCAGGGCCAAGATCGGCAGAAGGACGAACCCAGGAGCACCAGCACCAGGTAGACGACACGCCCCACATCCGCGCGCTCTCGCGGAGTCGCCCGATCACACAGTAGAGAGGCAGGGAGAAGAGCGCGAACAGCAGGATCTGCAGACTCATCTCCGGGCGTGCGAGTCGAGAAGGCGGGCGATCTCGGTGAGGACCGTCCAGGGCGACGACGCATGCTGCGCGTCCTGCAGCACCGGCCCGGGACCCGGGGTGAAGGCGTAAGGAAGAGTCTCCCAGCCGGCCAGCCCGGCGGTCACGGTGAGCACCAAGCCGCTGAAGAAGCCGACGAGGGCGCCCCAGCGGCGCAGCAGAGGCCGGCGAGAGGCAGCAGGGCCAGCCCCACCCATCCCATGCCACAGCCAGCGGGACGGCCCCCGGCAGCAGCGCGGCCCATTCGCGCCTTCTCCAGCGCAGCAGCGCCATCACCGCGATGGCGGGGAGACGTAGAGCACCCCCCATCCCGCGCCGTAGGCGAATATGGGAGGAGCCAGCACCGCCAAGGTCAGCACCCCGCCGGCGAACGGCCAGACGAGGGCGAGGAACGCGGGCACGGCCACCATGGGCAGGACGGCCGCCTCCGGGTAGAACGGGGCCCGCGGCAGCAGGTAGAGGAGCGAGCACAGCGCGAACGCCCCAGCCGCGAGGTGCTCGCCCAGGAAGGCCAGCGCTCCCGGTCGGGTGAGGTGAGGGGAGCCGGCGCCTGATGCGGGTGGCGACGGTCTCGTACGCCGATAGCTGCGGCATGATTTTGGCCGCCTGCGCGAGCTGCCGTCCGAACGTCGCGGCGTCGGGCCGAGAGTAGCGGTCTCGAGCCATGGCCCGGGCCAAGGCGTCGCTGAGACTTCCGGCGGAGGTCGGGGCGCCCCACCGAGAGCGGGGGGATGTCCGGCCGCGACACGTCCCGCAGGAGCTCCTGCAGCTTCTTGCCGCGGAACGGGTTCTTGCCGGTGAAACCTTCGTAGAGGGTAAGCGCGAGCGAGTAGACGTCGGTGCGCGAATCGACCGTCTTTCCCTCACCCTGCTCGGGCGACATATAGGCCAGCGTGCCGACCAGGTCGCCGTCCACGGTGATGGAGGCCCGGTCCTCCAGTCGAGCCACCCCGAAGTCCATCAGCCGGATATCGATAGCGTCTCCGTCCACCAGCATGATGTTCTCGGGCTTGATGTCCCGGTGCACCACTCCCCGTTTGTGGGCGTGCTCGAGCGCGCGGCACAGCTGGACGCCCACCTCCAGGATGTCGGCGTCGGTCAGGCGCCGGTCCTGGTAGCACTCGCGCAGCGTCTGCCCTTGGATGTACTCGGTGATGAGAAGGGTGCGATCGGGCTCCTGGACGATCTCGTACACGGCCAGGATATGGTGGTGGCTGAGCTTGGCCGCAGCCTGGGCCTCGCGCAGTACCCGGCCCTCGACGTCCGCCGCCTGCGTGACGACCTTGACGGCGACGGGGCGACCCAGTTTCTCGTCGTCGGCGAGATAGACGGTGGCGAACGCCCCGCTGCCGAGCTTGCGGACGATCCGGTAGCGATCGTAGAGAGGGGGGGTCGGCCATGCGGCCAGTATAGCGTCGGCGGCGGCGGGACTCCTCCGCTCCGCGCAGCCGGGCGCGCGCGCACCGGCGTAGTGAGCGCTCCCGGGGGGTGGGTGCTCGGAGGAGGAGTCGCACCAGCGCAGCCGAGCGATACCCGCCACCCACGTCACTGCGGACCGGGAGCCGCGAAACGCTATGTTATACTCGTCGCGCTCCGGGCGAGTGGCGGAATTGGCAGACGCGCTAGGTTCAGGGTCTAGTGAGCTTACGCTCATGGGGGTTCAAGTCCCCCCTCGCCCACCATCATCCTTTCGCATATTGGCGCCTTTATATGGCTGATCAGAACAATGACGATGCCTTCGAGGATCTGAACCAGGGAGAGCGGAAGCGGCGGCAGAAGAAAGTCCTGCCCAAGCCTCTGCTACGGCTCCTGGTGGTCCTTGCCGCAGTCATCGTGATCGTGGTGGTGATCGTCGTCGTGGTCACGAGCGCCATGCGAGACGGGCGAGGCCGCCGACTACCAGCGCTACATGACTTCGGTTGCCGATCTCGTGCGAGCAGTCGGACACCATCGGCAGCGAGCTCACCAAGCTGCTCACCGACCCGGGCGACACCAGCCGCAAGGACATCCAGACCAAGCTCGACCAGTTCGTGGCCAAGTCCGAGCAGCTGGAGACGCAGGCCAAGGAGATGGAGGCACCCAAGGACCTCATCGAGCAGAACGTCCACCAGTTCTTCGTCGCTGGCGATGACTTCCGCGCCACAGGACTGGCCGACCTGGAGCCCTCTCTCATGAACGCCCTCGAGGTGCAGGACACGGAGGTGGCCGCCGAGCAGATCTCGCGGGCTCTCTACTACCTCACCAATCTCGGACTTCCTGTACGAGGAGGTCTTCGTCCCCAAGGCGACGGAGGTCGTCAAGGAGAAGACTCGCCGGGGTGACCGTGCCCAGTTCGGAGTTCCTGAGCGACCCGGATCTGGCTTCACGCGCCCAGGCCCAGGAGATCATCGCCACGCTCAAGAGCACCGGGAACCTTCAGGCCGTCCACGGGGTGGCCATCACAAGGTGGTGGCGCAGCCCGACGAGCAGAGATCGAAGACGGTCAGTACCTACAACCTCACCGCCAGCGACGAACTGGCCTTCCAGGTCACCGTGGAGAACCAGGGCAACATGGCCGAGAAGGACGTCCCCGTGGTCGTCACCCTGGGAACCGCGACGGGAGAACCCCAGAAGATCACCGCCACCATCCCCGAGCTGAAGCCCGGAGCTCTGGTGACCGCGAAGATCGAGGGTCTGAACCCCACCGACTACGGTGAGGTCGCCGTGCTCACGGTCGAGGCCGGGCCGGTCGCCGGCGAGAAGTTCGAAGACAACAACTCCCTCAAAGCCAACGTCATTTCAAGCTCTAGAGGTAGATCTTGAGTCTGGTACAAGGCTTCGAAGTCCTTGCGGTACTGGCGCTGGCGGTCGCCATCGCGACCGGGGTGGGCCTCTTCTTTGTGTACAGGCGTCTGCAGCGGTACCAGCGGAACCAGCACGTCATCATGGGCTCCCGAGGCACGGTCGACATCGTCGAGCATGTGGCTGCGCTGGACGATAAGCTGGCGAACATGCGCGTGGCCCTCGAGGACCTCACGATGATCGCGCGCGACCACGACGTCCGCATCGACAGCGGGCTTTCCCGAGTGGGCGTGGTGAGGTTCGACGCCTACCAGGATCTGGGCGGCAGGCAGAGTACCGCGGTGGCATTCCTCAACAGTCTGGGGAACGGCGTGGTGATCACGACCGTGGTGAGCCGCGATTTCGCCCGCATGTACGTCAAGCTGCTCAAGGACGGCAGTGCCCGACATCCCCCTCGCCCCCGAAGAGGTCGGAGGCCATCGAGCAGGCCCGGGGCGTCGGGCCCCTTCACCATCCGCCCGCGGGTGGAGCCAGCTCCGGCGACCGCAGTGACCGGAGCCGCCGCTCTCCGACGAGGACGCCCGGACGCCGAGGCCGCCGTCGTCTGGAGGTCTGACCGCGGAACGGCGGCCGCAAACGGCACGGGAGGTGGCCCGCGAGAATCGTCGGCGCCAGCGGCAGGGCTGCCGCCCGTGGTCGAACGGTGACGCCGTCGGCCACAGGCTGGACGGGCCGCGTCACGCCGTCGCCGCAGAGACGACACGGTGTCCAGCCGGGGACCGGGAAGGCGACGCTATGACGTGTGACGGGCTCAGCCGGCAGTTGACCCCTTGGTCTGGTCCTCTCTCAGTGAGCCGCTGCCTGTGGCCGCTACGACTATCGGGTTCCTCGGGCCGGCGGGCACGTTCACCGAGGTGGCCCTCCGCGCCACCATCGACGAGCAGCGCGCCGACGGGCGGCCCTCGCCGCTTCGTTCCTTTCGTGTCATGGAAGAGACCATCGACGCGGTGTCCACCGGCGAAGTCGATTGTTCCATCGTCCCCATCGAGAACTCCATCGAGGGATCAGTGTCGGCGACGGTCGACTTCCTCGCTCACGAGATCGAGAACCTTCAGATCGTGCGCGAGGTCCGGCATCCGATCAGCCACAGCCTGCTGGCGCGGCCCGGCGTGACCTTGGAGCAGATCACCAAGGTCGTGTCCCACCCGCACGCGAACGCGCAGTGCCGGATGTGGTTACGCAAGAACCTGCCGGGCGCGCGAGATCGAGGCGGCCAACTCCACGGCCAACGCGGTCGAGAGGGTGGCCTCCACCGATCAGCCGTGGGCCGCGATCGGCAACCGACTGGCCGGCACGACCTACGGATGCGAGGTGCTCGAAGCCGATATCGAGGATCACAAGGACAACGAGACCCGCTTCGTCTTCCTGGCCCGGCAGAGGGAGCGGCAGGACTGGTTCGAACCGTACAAGACCTCCGTGGTCTGCGAGATCGTCAAGGACCAGCCGGGCGCCCTCCTTCTGATCCTGCAGGAGTTCGCCTTCAGGCGTATCAACCTCACCAAGATCGAGTCCCGTCCTTCCAAACGCCGCCTGGGCGACTACATCTTCCTCGTCGACATGGAGGGCAAGGTGGACGACGGGCCCGTGGCCGACGCGCTGGGCTGCCTGAGCTGCAAACTCCCCCGCCTGACCGTCCTGGGCAGCTATCCTGTGGGTAGGCCGCTCGGAGCTCTCGCTTCGCGTCCTTAGGAGTCTGAGGCCCCGCCCCGAGGAGAGTCCCGGTGCTCGATATCAGACTTGATCCGGAATGAGCCCGACATGGTCCGCGCCGCGCTGCGGCGACGTGGCCCGCACGCGGAGGCCGCCCTCGACACCCTTCTCGAGCTGGACCGAGCGCGCCGCGAGGTGCTGGTGGCTGTGGAGGAGAAGCGGGGCCTGCGAAACGCTGTGAGTGAGGAGATCGCGCAGGCCAAGCGCAGACAAGGAGGACGCTTCCGCCAAGATCGAAGCCATGCGGGCGGTGGGCGAGGAGATCAAGGAGCTGGAGACCCGGCTCAGGGAGACCGATGCCGCTCTGGAGGCCGAACTGCTCCAGGTGCCCAACCTGCCCGAGTCGTCGGCGCCCTCCGGGGGCGAGGAAGACTCGGTGGTGATGCACCACTGGGGCGCGCCCCGCTCATTCCCCTTCCCGCCCCGCGACCATCTGGACTTGGCCGCCGGCTCCGACATGATCGACATGGAGCGGGGCGCCCGCACGTCGGGGAGTCGCTTCGCCTACCTCAAGGGCGACCTGGTCTTTCTCCAATTCGCTCTGGTCCAGTACGCACTGCAGAAGTTGGCGGGCAAAGGCTTTCGCCCGGTGGTCGTGCCCGTGCTGGTGCGCGACGAGGCCATGTACGGAACCGGCTTCTTTCCCACCGACATGCAGCAGGTCTACCGGGTGGAGGCCGACGGTCTCAACCTGGTGGGGACCTCGGAGGTGCCGCTCGCTGCCCTGCATATGGACGAGATCCTGGACGAGGCGGACCTCCCCGTCCGCTATGTCGGCTATTCGAGCTGCTTCCGCAGGGAGGCCGGCGCGGCCGGCAAGGACACCCGGGGGATATTCCGGGTCCACCAGTTCGACAAGGTGGAGATGTTCAGCTTCTGCGCGCCGGACAAGTCTCCGGAGGAGCACGACTTCATGCGTTCCGTGGAGGAGGAGATCCTCCAGGAACTCGGCCTGCCCTACCGGGCGGTGAACATCGCCGCCGGCGACCTCGGGGCCCCGGCCGCCAAGAAGTACGACCTGGAGGCCTGGCTGCCCACTCAGGAACGCTATCGGGAGGTGACCTCCTGCTCCAACTGCACCGACTATCAGGCCCGGCGCCTGAAGGTGAGGGCCAAGGGCGAACGAGGCGGACCCTACCTCCTGCACACGCTCAACGGCACGGTGGTGGCGGTCGGCAGGACGATCATCGCCCTCATGGAGAACTACCAGACCGAGGACGGCCGGGTCGAGACGCCGGAGGTCCTGCGGCCCTTCCTACCCGCGGGCAAGGAGGTCCTGGGCGGATGAGCGCGCCAGGCGCCTACGGCGCAGCGGGCAGCCCGGATCGCAGCGAGTTCGGCGCAGCCGGCAGCCCGGGTCGCAGCGAGTTCGGCGCAGCCGGCGCTGACGCCGGGGCCGGCACTGCGATCTACACCGGGGCGCGCGACGTGCTGATGGTGGTCGACGTCCAGCGCGACTTCTGCGCCGGGGGCGCCTTGGCCGTGCCCGCCGGCGACGACGTGATCCCCGTCATCAACCGGCTGGTGCCGCTCTTTGGACGCTGGGTCTACACCCGGGACTGGCATCCCGGTCATCACGTGAGCTTCTCCAAGCAGCCCGAGTTCCGCGACGGCTCGTGGCCGCCCCACGCGCTGCAGGGCACCGCGGGGGCGGCATGGTGTGCGGGCCTGGAGATGCCGATGAACGCCATCCTCGTCAGCAAAGGGGACGATCCCGACCACGAGGCCTACAGCGCCTTCCAGGTCAAGCGGCTCGACCTGGCCGAGTTCCTGCGGCTCCGCAAGGTCGAGCGGGTCTTCGTCACGGGGCTCGCGACGGACTACTGCGTGCGGCAGACGGCACTTGACGCCCGCGCCGCCGGGTTCACGGTCTTCCTCGTCGAAGACGCGGTGCGGGGAGTGGCCCCCGACAGCACGGCCGCTGCGCTCGCGGACCTCGAAGCCGCCGGCGTTCTTCGCGTCCGCTCGCGGCAGATCGTGGATTCGGGCGAACGGCCTCCCGCGGCCTACGACGAGCACGGCGACCCGGTGGACCGCGATGACTGACATGACTGACGTCTCCCAGCGCTGGGCCAGGCGAGAAGACCTGGCCCTGCTGACCGACTTCTACCAACTCACCATGATGGGCGGCTACTGGAAGACGGGCCGTCGCGACCTCCGAGCCTGCTTCGACTACACCTTTCGCGACCTGCCTCCGCACAACGGCTTCGCCATCACCGCGGGTCTCGAACAACTACTCGACCAGATCGAGAACCTGCGCTTCAACGATCAGGATCTGACATATCTCGCCGGATTGGGCGCCTTCGACGCCGGCTTCCTCGAGTATCTACGCTCGTTCCGGCCGCGCTGCAGCATCCATGCGGTGCCCGAAGGTACCGTCGTGTTCCCGCACGAGCCGGTGATCCAGGTGGAGGGCCCGCTCATCGAGACCCAACTCCTCGAGACGGTGGTTCTCAACACCCTCAACTTCCAGACCCTCATCGCCACCAAGGCGGCCCGCATCCGGCTGGCGTGTGGCAGTGACGACCTGGTGGAGTTCGGACTGCGCCGCGCCCAGGGACCCGACGGCGGCCTGAGCGGCAGCCGGGCCGCGTACATCGGAGGAGCGGACAGTACCTCCAACGTGCTTGCGGGCAAGATCTTCGGGATCCCGGTGAGGGGCACCCACGCTCACTCGTGGGTCATGAGCTTCGAAGACGAGCTGGAAGCCTTCCGCGCCTACGCCGCCTGCTACCCCGACCCCATCCTGCTCGTGGACACCTACGACACTCTGACGTCCGGGTTGCCGAACGCCGTCACCGTGTTCAAGGAGTTGCGCGCCGCCGGTAGGCCGGTGCGCGCGGCGGTGCGACTCGATTCCGGCGACCTCGCCCGCCTGAGCAAGGCGGCCTATCGCATGTTCACCGAGGCGGGCTTCCCCGACCCGCTCATCGTCGCGTCCAACGAGCTGGACGAAGATCTCATCGCCGATCTCAAGCGGCAGGGAGCGCGCATCAACTCCTGGGGCGTGGGCACGCATCTCATCACGTCCTTCGGACACGCGGCCTTGAGCGGCGTCTACAAGCTGGTGGCCATGCAGGACGAAAACGGCGTCTGGGAGCCCCGCATCAAGCTGTCTTCCAATCCGGCCAAGATGACCGACCCCGGCCGCAAGCGTCTCGTCCGCTACTACGACGAGGGCGGGCGCCCGCTCGCCGATCTCGTCCGCTTGGACAGCGAGCCCCCCGACACGATCGACCCCGGACAGCCCGCGGCGCCCGTGCCGTTCGCGGAGCGTCAGGACCTGTCGTTCCTGCGCGCGGTGTGGGACGCTTCCCGCTGTGAGGACCTGCTGGCGCCCGTCATGATCGATGGTGAGCGGGTAGGATCCCGGCCGACGCTCGTCGACATCCGAGCCCGGGCTCAGCAACAGGTGGCCTCGCTGCCGGAGGAGATCCGTAGACTGCGGAACCCCGAGATCTACGCCGTCGGCCTTTCGCCCAAGTTGGTCTCGGAGAAGGTGCGGCTCATCAGACAGGCCCCCGGCGTGCTGCCTGCGGCGCCGGGCGTTTACCCCGGCACGAACGGCGGCAACCGAGGCGACCAGACCCCGCGGGCTCGCTAGCAGCGTCCCGTGGTGGGCGGAGCCTCACCGACGGGGATGGCCGTGGCCTGTCCTTTGGCAATGACCTTGCCTTCGGCCCCGGTGACCACCAGGTCGACCACCATCAGACGGCGACCCCCGTGGAGAAGACGGCACTCGGCTGTGAGCCTCTCCCCCAGATTGCCCGAGCGGAACTGACTGATGCTCCACTGCACGGCCACCGCGTCCAACTTCGCGTTGACATTGAGGGCGAACGCAACGTCGATCAGCGTGAAGATGAAGGCTCCGTGAGCAAGACCGTGCACCTGCAGGAAGTCTTCCTTGACGACCGCCGAAACCCGGGCCAGGCTCTCCGAGGCCTCTTCCACCTCTATCCCGATAGAGTGCGATCAGCCGGTCGCCGGCGATCAATCGCTCGACGCGGGCGCTCATTTCGCTCCCTGACACACCCACCTCCCTGCCGCTTTGTGATAAACCTAGCACTCAGGGGTCCGAAGCACGAGAAGAGAGGCGCACATGTATTGCCCGCAGTGCGGCACCGTCAATGACGATTCGATCAGATTCTGCACCAAATGCGGCTTCAACCTGGAAGAACACCGTCGTCAATGGAGTGATCCGGCGGCCGGGTCGGCAGCAGCAGCGGCCACGCAGGTCTCGATGACCGGACAGCCACCGGTCGCGGGAACGGTCCCGGGGTCCGGGCCGGCCCCGACGCCCGACGGTCAGCCCGCTGGACAGGCCGCGCCGCAGCCAGGTACCTACCCTCCGCCGTACCCACAGCAGTACCAGGCTCCCTATCAGGGCCCGCCGCCCTACCAACCGGCGTACTACCAGCCGGCGCCCGCCTATGGGACGATCCCCAAGATCCCCAGCTATCTGGGGTGGGCTATCGCCACGCTGATCCTCTGCTTCTGGCCTACCGGGATAGTGGCGGTGGTCTTCGCCAGCCGGGTGGGCAACAAGCTTGCCCTCGGAGACGTCCCCGGAGCCCAGGAGGCCTCGCGCAAGGCCAAGATGTGGTGCTGGATCACGTTCGGGATCGCCATCGCCATCTGGGTCATCAGCATCGCGATCATGGCCCTCGCCGCGGCGGCGGTCATCAACACGACCGTCACGGTCTACTAGGGGCTATACTCCGGCGGCGGCGCGCCCAGCGCCGCCGCGTCCGGAGGGGTGGCGGAGTCTGGTTGATCGCACCGGTCTTGAAAACCGGCAGGCCGCAAGGTCTCGCGGGTTCGAATCCCGCCCCCTCCGCCTGATCGTCAGCTCCCCTTGGCACCCCTGCGACTTGGGCGGGCATCCTACTGCACGATGACCGTGCCCGTCATGCCGGGATGGATGCTGCAGTGATACGGATAGGTGCCGGCAGCGCTGAAGGTGAAGCTGAAGGTCTCACCCTCGCCGAACAGGCCGCTATTGAACTCGCCGTTGTCGGCGACCACGTCGTGCCGGAGCGCTTCCTGGTTGACCCAGGTGACGGTGCCGCCCACTCCGATGTTAACCGTCTTGGGATCGTAGGAACGGTTGTTCATGATGACTTGAACCGCGGTACCGCCGCCGGCCGTGGTGCCGGTCACGGCTGTGGTGGTCGTCGTTCCGCTGGAGCCGCCGCCCGAGCAGGAAGCCAGGATGATCGCGACCAGAAGAATCGAGCAGAAGAACACAACGTAGCCGACGCGGCTTCTCATTCCATCACCTTCCCTCAAATGCTGCCTGGACGCGGACTCATATACCCAGGAATGCCTCAAGGGCAACTTCGCTCGCCGGAGGAGTGCCTGCTGGTGAAGCAAGGACGCAAGATGATTGGGCGACTCCCCTGCAGCTAGGGAGTCTCCCGCTTGAATGGCCGGAGCCGGGACCGAGCCACCATGGCGAGGCGCTTCGCCCCGATGGCTCGCGGCTCGCGCTGGTCGTTCACTAACGGGACAGGCAACGTGTACGGTCCCCCGGCGCGAGGCTCGAAGCGGTCCGTCGCGTACACGGCGTAAACCGACCGGATCTCCTGCGGCTCCCCGTTCTGCGAATTGCGGATCCCCTTATCTGCCGGTATCTGGATGCGCCAATCGGCCTCCAGGACCCGAAGGCCCGCGCTCTCTCCCAGCATGCGCAGGCAATTGGGCGAGAACCGCCAGTTATCTACAGGAGACGGGTGATAGGGAAAGCTGAACACTGTCGATACCACCAAGAGGGCGTCATCCTTCATGACTCGAGAGAGCGCGTCGAAGACTCGGAACGGGTTGTCGACGTGCTCGAGTACTGAGAGGCACAGAACGGTGCCGAAGCAGGCCGAGTATTGGGCCGGCATCTGCTCGATAGAGGGGTGACCTCGATCGGGGTTGAATATCTGGTATCCAGGGGCCAGATGGTCAAAGGGACGCTGTTTCAGTCTCAGGAAGCGTGCCCCTTGATCTCCCGTGGCGATGGTCCGCTCGTAGTCCGCGATCGATGGGTGCTCGAGCCCCCCAAGGTCGACAAGCGGCTCCCGGAGCCCGTATTTGCTCATCAACTCGGTGACGAGAACAATGTCGTCCCAGAACATCCGCCCTCCAAGCATCCACGACCTTACGTCGGGGTGATCCTTATGATGTCATCTCCGACCGTGAGACTGGCGTTCGGTCTCTTCGAGGCGACCAGTCCTGCGAGCTGTTCTATCGCGGGGTAATCCGTGCGATTCCCAAAGAAGCGGGCATCGTCAACGAGGATCACATGGTCGGCTTCCGCGTCATCCAGAACGTGCAGCAGTTCTTCGTGAATAGGTGTCTCCTTGTTCCCCTTGGCTGTGATCCCACCTGAGTAGTGGCCATCGAGCCAGAAGAGGGCGGGACCGCTCAGTTGTCCGATCAACTTCCCAAGTTCAACACCGCTGTCACCATGGAGTAGATGGATACGTTCGTACCCCGCGAAGCGCCGTTTGGCGTTCTGGTGCAGTTGCTCACTGAGCTCGATAGAGTAGATGTGATCGAAGTCATTCTTCATCGCGGCGATCATGTCGCCCATGTAGGTCCCGGTCTCGACCAGAATCCTGAGATCAAACTGCCTGCGGTAAGAGCGGATTATGCGCTCCTTTACCAAGTCAGGAGGCGGAGCGGGACGTCCCGCGCGCTTCCAATCGGAGACCTCCTTTGCTCGGCGCAGGCGCCGACGAACACGGGAGTACGGATGGTAGAGAGGGGTCTCCCGAAGGATCTGTCTGAGTCGCCGCTTCATTCCTATGCCCTGAGTCACCTTGTCTTCTGGGGAGATGAGAGCTCGCGCAGGCCGTCGAATACTAGCAGGCCGTAGCCCGGTCCGCTCGCCGAGGCAGCTACTCACTCCTCCCCGCGCAGGCCCTCTATCCCCTCGCGGACCAGCCACGGGACCATGAGCAGGGCGGCGACCGGATCGGCCCACCACCAGCCGAGGGCCTCGTTGAGCACCAGTCCCAAGAGCAGCGTGAACGAGAGGTAGGCGCACGCAAGCGTCTCCTTCGCTTCGGCCCGGAGGGCTTCGCTCGGGAGTCTGCTCGCCACCCGCAGTTTCGCCGCCGCCAGCAGCGGCATCACCACCAGCGAGACCGCCGCCAATACGATCCCCACCGGACTGGGCTCGGGCCGGTCGGCCGAAGCCAAGGTCAGGATGGATTCGACCAGGACGAAGGCTGCCAGGGCCAGGAAGGTGATGCCGATCACCCGACGCACTCTTCGCTCCGCAGTCTCGATCCGCTCCTCGTCCGCGTTCGAGAATTCGAGTGACAGTCGCCACAGCATGAAGGCCGCGGCTGCGATCTCGATCAGGCTGTCCAATCCGAAACCGAGGAGGGCGATGCTGCCCGCTTCCCTCCCAGCCCAGACGGCAACGACGGCCTCGACCACGTTGTAGGCGAGAGTGGCGCCCACCAACCACAGAGCGGTGCGGGCCGCGCGCTTCTTGACCGGAGAGACATGGTGCTCGTTCATGGCCGGAAGTATCCCACGCCCGAAGCAGGCGAGTTCGCGCCGAACGGTCTCCCGGTGGGACCCCGGTGCAGGGTCCTCCCGGATGGCAGCGAATACCTTCGGGAATGGATGACGAGAGAATCCAACCACGTCCGTACCTCAAGCTGCTGCTCCTCGCCGCCCTGGTGGGCTTCGCCGGCGCCGTCATCACCTTCGCTTTCATCTGGGCCACGCGGGAGGTGGCCCACCTGATCTGGGAGCCCGTGGAGAGCGCGGGTGACGTCTGGCAGCCCGTCCTGACTGTGGTCATCTGCGCCGTCGCGGGGCTCGTCGTCGGCGTGCTGCTCAAGATCTTCGGGGACCACGGTGGCATCTTTGCCGAGTTGATGCAGGAATTCGGACGGACCGGCCGGTTCGACTACCGCCACGCGCCCGGCATAGTGGTCACTGCCTTTGTCTCCCTGGCCTCGGGGGGTAGCTTGGGACCCGAAGCCCCCATGGCGGACGCCACCGGGAGTCTCGGCACCTGGCTGTCCGATCGACTCAAGATGGACGGGAGGAGCACCCGATCGATGGGGTTCTCGGGCCTGAGCGGGATGCTCGGGGCTTTTGTGACCTCCCCTTTCAGCGGAGCGCTGCTCGCCCTTGAATCCGCACGCTCGGCGCTCTCCCTGCCGTGGATACTCATTCCCAGCCTGGTCTCGTCGGCGGTAGCCACGGTCACGTTCGTGCTCTTGTCGGGAGAGTTCTTCGGCAGCCTGTATGTGTTTCCGGAATACAGTCCCCGCCTGACCGATCTCCTTCTCGCAGTACCCCTGGGCCTGGTGGGAGCCGCGGCGGGAGCGGTCTTCATAATGCTGTACCGGATCGTTGCGCAGGGTCATGCAGCCGATCCATCATCGGTACGTCCTTCGCGGCCTGCTTGGCGGTCTCGGACTGGGCATAGCCGGAGCCTTACTGCCCTTGACGCTGTTCTCGGGCGAAGAACAGACCCACGTCCTCATCGAAGAAGTAGGCGAGTACGGCGTGCTCATGCTGATAGCCATGGCCCTTGTCAAGCTCGCCGTCACATCGCTTCTCCTGACCGCTGGATGGAAGGGGGGCTACATCTTCCCGACCATGTTCGCAGGCGTGGCTCTGGGCATCGCGGCACATCTCATCTTCCCCAGCATCCCGCTGGCGGTCGCCGTGGCGACGACCATGGCAGGCGCGATGGTGACCACCATGAAGGCACCGCTGTTCAGCGCGCTCTTCACAGCCATGCTTGTGCAGCGCGAGGCTGCCCCCGCGATAGCCATCGCAGTCGTGGTGGGGCTTCTGGCCACCGCCAGGCTGTCAATGGTGTCGCCTGCGCCGCCGGCTGCCGCGGGAGGCTCCGCCGCCGATGACGGCCAGGATGCAACCGATTCGAAGACAGCCGACGTCACAAGGGGCGACGCTCCCCCCTCTGCCTGACGGAGCATCGTTCCTGCTAAAATGCCGAAACGCGGCTGCCGGGGGCAGCCCCAGCCCGAGAGAGAGCGGCGGAAGCAATGGATCCATATCAGCGCTCGATCTATTCATCATCCAGGCGTAATCGGAGAGCGGCCGCCCGGCGCCGCGTAGTCCTTGGAGTCGCGGCCGCGGCCGTAGTCGCGCTGGTGGTCGTGGCGGTGGTGTTCCTCTACACGGGCGACTCCTCCAGTTCCACCACCATCGGGCAGAACACCTCGTCCACTTCCTCCTCCTCGATCATCCTGCAGTTCGAGACCGGCGGCAGTTCCACCTCGGAGTCGACCGGCGAACCGGGATCGACCCCCACCACGGCGTCGGGCGTCACCGTGACGGTCGCGCCGGTCGAGGGCACGAGGCCCAGCGACTTCGACATGACCACCCACCTGTACGACGGAGGCACCCGCATCTCTTCGTACGACCGCGCGGACCCCATCGATTTCGGACCGGGCAAGGAGTACACCGAGCCTGGAGGGCATCATCACCTTCAGGGGCAACAACTACCGCGAGGGCGCAGCTACGGGACCGCGAACGTCGAGACGGCCAAGCTCGAGCGTGCTCTGGAGCGTCACCCACCGGGGCCACCCGAAGACCGGCGGCGGCTCCTGGACCGGCAGCGGCTGGACCGGCCAGCCGCTCATCGTCAAGTGGCCGGACGACCTCAAGCAGATCATGAACCTCAAGGACGCCAAGAAGGCACAAGAGCCGATCTTGTGGAGGTCATCTACCCCTGCCTGGACGGCCGGATCTACTTCCTCGACCTGAAGGACGGCACCGCCACCCGAGCCGCCATCAACTCGCGGAGGCGGACCCTTCAAGGGCACGGGCAGCATCTACCCGGACGGCACTCCCATCCTCTTCGTCGGTCACGGCGACAACTCGCCGGGCAAGGAGGTGGTCCGGGCCCGGCTCTACAGCCTCATCGACCAGAAGCTGCTGTACACCTTCGGCAAGAAGCCCGATCCCAACTCGTACCGCAAGTTCCACGCCTACGACTCGAGCGCTCTGTTCGACGTGGAGTCCGACACCCTCATCGAGCCGGGCGAGAACGGCGTCCTCTACACCATCAAGCTGAACACGAAGTTCGACAAGGAGGCCGGGACCCTCACCATCGATCCCGACCCGCTCGTCAAGGTCAACTACACCAACCCCAACTACAGCGAGGCCGGCGACGGCCACCCTATCGGCCCGTTGGTGGGGCATGGAAGACTCGGCGGTCGCCTGGCACAACTACCTGTACGTGACCGACAACGGCGGCAAGCTCATCTGCTTCGACCTGAACACCATGAAGCTGGTCTGGGTCCAGGGCGTACTCGACGACACCAACAGCTCGCCCGTGTTCGAAGAGTCGCCGGAGGACGGCACCGCCTACATCTACGTCTCCGCGTCGCTCCAGATGACCGCCAAGGGCAGCCGACCCGCCGCAAGGGCGGACATCCCATCTGTGAAGATCAACGCGGCTACCGGCGAGATAGTCTGGCAGACCGAGGAGTACACGTGCTACACGGTGAGCGGCGTGTCCGGCGGAGTGCAGGGGACCCCGGTGCTGGGCCAGAACGACATCGCCGACCTGGTGATCTTCCCCATCGCCCGCACGCCCCAACCCCAGCTCGGGCATCCTGGTGGCCCTCGACAAGAAGACGGGCAAAGAGGTGTGGCGGACGAGCCACAACGCACTACACCTGGAGTTCCCCGGTGGCCGTCTACACGCCCCAGGGCAAGTCGTACATCGTGCAGTGCGACACGGTGGGCAACATGTTCCTGCTGGAGGGCACCACCGGTAAGGTCCTGGACTACATCGGTCTGGGCACCAACATCGAGGCATCGCCCGCCGTCTTCGGCAACACCATCGTGGTGGGAACCCGCGGGCAGAAGATCTTCGCCGTCAACATCAACTGACGACCGGGCGGCGACCGACAACCGGACGGGATTTGAGACCGGACAGGGGGATGTCCATGGCCAACGAGGAAGATCATCGAGATCGACCGCGACCTCTGCAACGGCTGCGGGCTGTGCACCACCGCGTGCGACGAGGCCGCGCTGGAGCTCGACGACGAGGGCAAGGCCGTGTTGGTGCAGCGAGATCTATCTGCGACGGCATGGGCATGTGCCTGAACGTCTGCCCCACCGGGGCGCTCACGATCGTGGAGCGCGAGACCGCGGGTACGACTACCAGGCGACCGTCGAGCACGTCAAACGGACCGGGGCGCGGACGCCGTGGCGGCCGTGCACCGGGATCCCGACGAGCCGCCGGCCGAGGCCGCGCCGGCGCCGCTCGGAGCTGACCCAGTGGCCCATCCAGCTGCATCTGATCTCGCCGGCGCGCTCCGTACTTCCAGGGCGCCGACCTGCTGGTCGCCGCCGACTGCACGGCCTTCTGCGCTGGGAAGCTTCCACTGCCGATCTGCTCAAGGGCCGCAAGATGGTGATCGCCTGTCCCAAGCTGGACAGACACGGGTCCCTATGTGGAGAAGCTCGCCGCGCTCATCCGGGACGCCGAGCTCAGGTCGCTGACGGTGGCCATCATGACGGTGCCCTGCTGCACCGGCCTCCAGCGCATGGTCGAGCGCGCCGTGGAGCTCTCTCGGGCGTGGACATCCCGGTGAGGACCGTGGTGGTCGGGATCGACGGGCAGATAGCCGGCGAGCGCTGAGGCGGGCGACAACCTGATGCCTGGGCGGCCGCGGTTGGGCGACCCCACTCTTGGGCGATACACGCTCCGGCCCTCGGCCGAGCGGTGCGACTAGCGAGGCTATGCCATGTTCCAGGAGAACCGCAGGACCAAGCTCTTCACCCTCGGAGCCGTGTGCTTCGGGCTGTTCATGGTCATGCTCGACAACACGGTGGTCAACCTGGCGCTGCCCACCATCCAGCGCGAGCTGAGCGCGGGGCTGACCGAGCTGCAGTGGATCGTCGACGCCTTCATCCTGTTGCTGGCCGCGCTCATGCTCACCGGGGGGACGCTGGGCGACCTCTACGGCCGCAAGCGCGCGTTCCTCACCGGCCTCGACGATCTTCACCGCGGCCTCGCTGCTGTGCGCGCTCTCCCCCACGACCGAGATGCTCATCGCCGGCGCGGGCGCTCCAGGGGCTGGGCGCGGCGATCATGATGCCGGCAACACCCTCTCCATCCTCACCAACACCTTCACCGACCCCAAGGAGCGGGCCCAGGCCATCGGCATCTGGGCGGGGGTCTCGGGCATCTCGCTGGCGCTGGGACCGGCGCTGGGCGGGATCATGGTCGACGCCTGGGGCTGGCAGAGCATCTTCTACATCAACGTCCCCATCGGCTGATCGCGTTCTTCATCGGCTTCAGGCTCGTGCGCGAATCCAAGAACCCCGAGGGCCGCAGCCTCGACATCCCCGGACAGGTCCTCGCCATCATCGGACTGGGCACGCTCACCTACGCCTTCATCGAGGCCAACTCCTACGGGTGGGGGTCGGCGACCATCATCACTCTGATCGTGGTGGGGTTGCGCGGCTCTCGTGGCGTTCGGCTTCTGGGAGACGCGGGCCAAGAGCCCCATGCTCCAGCTAGGCTTCTTCCGGAACATCCACGTTCCTCGGCTCCAACCTGGTCGGCCTCACGGTGAGCTTCGGGTTCTTCGGCATGATCTTCTTCCTGGGCCTGTTCATGCAGAACGTGCAGGGATACTCGCGCCACCGAAGCCGGCGTCCGCATGCTGGCAGCGACCCTGGCGGTGATGGTCTCGGCCATCGTGTCGGGCCGCATCGTCGGCCGCATCGGGGCCCGGGTGCCCATCACGGTCGGGATGACGCTGATGGGCGGGGCTGCATCCTCGGGTTCACGCAGGTGCAGGCCGACACGCCCTACAGCAGCTACTGGTGGATGCTCACCATCATGGGAATCGGCACCGGTCTGGTGATGAGTCCGATCACCACCGCGGTCGATGAGCACGGTACCGGCAGCGCGCGCGGGGATGGCTTCTGCCACCCTCAACACCCCCGCCAGGTGGGTGGGGTCTTCGGGATCGCGGTCCTCGGAGCCATCGTCACCGGGCGCTTCGTCTCGGAGATCAGGGCTGCCCTCAACGCCCTCGATGTCCCGCCCCTGGTGACCGAGAAGGTGGTGGAGATAGCTCGGGAAGGGCGCGCGGCCGGCGGCAGCGGGATGCCGTCCGATTCCCGGTCTCGATGTGAACGCCATCCAGGAAGCCGTCCGTGTCTCGTTCACCACGGGGATGCATCGGGCACTCTGGTTCGCAGGTGTGGTCGTGTTGGCGGGAGCCGTCATTGGTGCCATCATGATCAGAGGGACGGCGCCTCACGAGCAACTCGCCCGCCAGGCGGCCGCGGCTGAGACGGCCGGCGCCGGTCCGACCGAAGGTCGACCGGCCGCGGCGGACCCGGAGCTTTCAGAGTGACCAGACGACTTTGAGGGGAGTCCAAGTGGCCAAGAAGAACATCGGCAAGCATTTCGACATCTATCCCATGCCCGTGGTGATGATCGGCACGGTGACGGACGGAAAGCCGAACTTCATGACCGCGGCCTGGATCACCAAACTGAACTCCAGTCCCCCGATGTTGGGCGTCTCACTCGGCAACAAGCAGCACACCTCCAAGGGCATCCTCCAGACGGGCGAGTTCAGCGTGAGCTATCCCAGCGTCGATCAGGCGGTGCTTGCCGACTACTGCGGATTGGTACACGGCTACGAAGAGGACAAGGCCCAGCATCTGGAGATCTTCAGCGGAGCACTGCCCTCGGCACCGATGGTGCGACAGTGCCCTGTGAGTCTGGAGTGCCGCCTGAAGCAGACCGTGGAGCTGCCGCATGACCATTTCTTCATCGGCGAGGTGGCGAACGTCTACGCAAGCGAGAGCGTCCTCACCGACGGCAAGATCGACCCCGTGAAGCTGCGCCCGTTCGTGCTGACCATGCCGGGGAACGCGTACTGGGCTCTGGGAGACTACGTCGGCCCGGCCTGGGAGATCGGAAAGGTATTGCTCAAGTCCTAGGGCGAGCTCGTTCCTGCTGCTCCGCTACCTCACGCGCGCGTCTTGGGCGTCCTGGCCCTTCCTCTGAAGAAGGCCATCGACACCGTGGCCACGAGCCCGAACACGGCGAGCATCACGTAGCCCAGGATATACGAGGCATGCGAGGAGTCGCCCGCGTCGAGCAGAAGGCCGAAGAACCAGGGGAACAGCATCGAACCCGCGAAGCCCAACGCCGTGTTGAGGCCCGTCGCCGGTCCGACCTGCCAGGGTTTGGCCACCACCTCGGGTAGGTAGCTGATCATGGGCGGGAAGTAGGTCATGCTGAAGAACCCGGCAAGCAGCACCATGATGAAGGTGAGGGGCACGCCGGGCATGAGCCCCACGAGAACCGTCACGATCACCATGAGGATCATGGAGCCCACGATCACCGCGTACTTGCCCCACCGCGCCGAGGCGTAGGCTCCCAGCGGATTGCCGACCATCTGAGCCGCCCCCAGCCCGGCGAGCAGGTACAGGGAGATGCTCTCGGGCGCACCGTAGACATCCTGCAGGAAGCTGGGCGTCCACTGAAGCACACCGACTCCGATTGCCAGCGCGGCTGCGTTGATGAGTCCAAGCAGCAGCACCCGGCGGTTGGTGACCACCGAGCCCACCGCGGAGGCCAGGCCGCGCACCGTGGTCGCTCCCTCGGGATGGGAGGGGAGAGTCCGCACTGCCTTCTGGGTCATCGCGGCGATGCCCACGGCCAGACCGATGCCCGCGGTCGTCAGGAAGACGGCCCGATAGCCGCCGGCGTCCTGGATGCTGGGCATGACCAGCAGAGCGATGACCTCGCCGATCCCCCACCCCGCCCCCAGGATGCCCCAGGCTCTTCCCAGCAGCCTGGGAGAGACCGCGTGGGCAAGCAGCGGGCTGCACGTGGCTATCACCATCCCGCCGCCCAGACCCTGGATGGCTCGGCCGATGACAAAGCCGGTCATGCCGGAGCTCAGACCGAAGATGAGCGACCCTACGAAGAAACAGCCACAGCAAACACCCAGCAGCCGCCCGCCCCAGCGGGCGGCGCCGATGCCCGACGAGATGCCGGACAAGCCGTAGAAGGCCATGAAGACCGTGGTCAGCAGGCCCAGTTGAGCGTTGGTGAGCCCGGCACGCTCGCTCAGCTCGTTCTGCACCACGGGCATGAGCGAAAGGGTGATAGCCCCGGTGACGAAGACCAGCATCAGGATGACGGCCAGCACATCGGCACTGCGCCGGGTGGCCACCTGCCACTCACCGCTGCCGGCGGGTTCACCCGCCGCAGCCGGCGCTGCGCCGGCGCGGTCTTTGGCTTCGGGATCTTCGATCATGGCCTCGTCAGGGTCGCCCACACGTCGCAGCCATAGTATCGAAACCTTCTTCGCCCGTGTTACTCTCCCGAAGAACCACGGGAGGTCGTCTAGACGGATATGAACGTCCCGATCGCCATAATCGGGAACGGAGGCGCGGCCGCAGAGGCGGTCTTGGCGCTGCGGGACAACGGCTATGCCGGGCAGATCCACCTGTTCGCCGATAACGGCCATGCCCCGTACAACCCCATGCTGGGACCCTATCTGGTGGCCGGAAAGATCCCGCTGGAACAGGCGTTTCCCTTCGGGGATGGCGACACGTTCTATTCCGACAACCGCGTGACCGCACACCTGGGGCAGAGGATCTCCCATCTCGATGCCGAGGCGCGGGTGCTGACCACCGCGTCCGGCGAGACCTACGAATACGAGCGCTGTGTCGTGGCCAGCGGAGCGAGACCGTCCGTGCCACCCATCCCCGGGTTGCGCGAAGCGCTCGCGCCGAGCGGATCGGCTGACGCCCGGGCCCGCCGTGTATTCACCATACAGACGCTCGATGACGCCCTGGCCCTCAAGCGGGCGGTGGAGGAGCTGCGGGCCGGCTCCGCGTCGCAGACGGCAGACCGGCCCGCGGGTGGCGGTCCGGCGACCCGCGGCAACCAGGCGACCCACGGCAACCACGCCGCGGTGGCCGGCGAGCGGGCCACGGCGACGGGCGGCGGGCAGCCGCGCGCCGCCGTCATCGGCGCCTCGTTCGCGGGCATCAAGATCGCCGCGGTCCTCCACGAACTGGGCTTCCGGGTCACCCTCGTCGAGCGGGAGCCGTCGATCCTCCCTCTGTCGGCCCACCCGGAGTGCGCCGGCATCATGGAGGCGCATCTGCTCGAGGACGGGTACGGCTGCGCCTGGGCGCCGCCCTGGCCGGGGTCGGTGGGACCACGACGGCCGGTCAGGCTCGACTTCGGCGCACTGCCCGGCGCGGCCGATCCGGGCGGCGCCGGCGGCACCGCCTGCGAGGAATCGCCCACCCAGGAAGACGGTCGACCTGGTGGTGGTCTGCACCGGAACCGTCCGTCGCTCGGCTTCCTCGAGCCGGGCCAGGTGGCGACATGGCGACGGCATACTGGTGGACGAGCAGATGCGCTCGAACATCCCCACCCTCTACGCCGCGGGCGACGTCGCCCAGGGCAAGAACCTGCTCTCGGGTCGGCATGAGATAATCGGCCTGTGGTCGAGCGCCCGCTATCAGGGCCGCGCCGCCGGACGGAGTCTCGCCGGGGCGCCGTCAGAGTACCCGGGTAGGCGTCCCCCACAACATCACCCACGTGGGCCGCATGCTCTTCGCCAGCGTGGGCTGTATGAACGACTACGACCAGATGGTCATCTGCGACGAGGACGACACCTACCAGGTGCGGGTCTGGCAGGACGGGCGTCTGGCCGGAGTGAATCTCTTGGACTGCTGTCTCTCTGCGGGGGTCACGAAACAGGCCCTCCTGAGGGCGGCGACGGGCGCGACGAGCGAGATGGAGGCGACATGGACAAGCTTCAGCGGATGATCAAGGGCAAGATCCCGGGAGAGGCCACCGGGATCGAGGTGCGCAAGTCGATCTGCACCATCTGCGACCCCACGACCCAGTGCGGTCTCGACTGCTACGTCAAGGACGGCCGCATCATCAAGGTGGAAGGCTCGCTCGAGAACCCCCACAGCGCGGGCACGCTCTGCTCCAAGGGGGCCGCCCAGCGGCAGTGGGTCTATCACGAAGACCGGCTGCGCACGCCGCTCAAGCGCGTGGGGCCCCGAGGCTCGGGCGAGATGGTGCCCATCTCCTGGACCGAGGCCCTCGACACCGATCACCGAGAACCTGCAGCGGCTCAAAGGCCGAGAGCGGCCCCGAGTCGGTGGTCTTCTACTGCGGCTATCCCAAGCAGCTGCGGCCGTTCCTCCAGCGCCTCGCCTTCCTGTACGGTTCTCCCAACTACTGCACCGAATCGAGCACCTGCTTCACGGCCATGGCCATGGGTTGGCGCCTGGACTACGGCCAGATGGGCGGCCCGGATCTGGCCCACACCAAGCTGCTGCTCGTGTGGACCGGCAACGCCTTCTTGCCGGCACCCCCAACGCCCGCAGGCTCATGGACGCCCGCGAGCGCGGGGTCAAGTTCATCGTGGTCGACCCGCGCAAATCACCTATCGCCGCGCATCGCCGACCTGCATCTGCAAGATCACGGCCCGGCACCGACGGGGCCCTCGCCCTGGCCATGGCCAACGTGATCATCTCCGAAGGCCTCTACGACCGGGAGTTCGTCTCGGAATGGACCCGAGGCTTCGACGAGTACCGCGCGTACGTCGTCCAGCTTCACGCTGGAGCGCGCCGAGCAGATCACCGGAGTGCCGGCGGCGCTCATCCGCGAGGCGGCCGTGCTCTACGCCACCACCAAGCCGGCTGCCATGATGCCCAGCTCCACCCCGGTGGTGCACCACACCAACGGAGTGCAGAACCAGCGAGCGGCGGCGGCGCTGGTCGGGCTCACCGGCAACTTCGACGTCCCCGGCGGCAACGTTTCCCAGCCGCTCAGCTGGCTCGAGGTGGGCGGCGCCGGCTTCGCCACGCGCGACCACGCGTTCAAGATGCCGCGCACATGGAGCGACCTGCCCCCTCGGATGGGAGCAGACCGGTTCCCGGTCTGGACGGAGATGATCGACCAGGGCCAGGCCATGGACATCCCCCGGCAGATCACCACGCGGCGACCCCTATCCGCTGCGCGGTCTCGTGGGATTCGGCGATGAACTACCGCATGTTCCCCGGGTCGAAGGCCTGGCTGGAGGCAGTACAGACGCTGGACTTCATCTGCGTCAGTCGACCTCTTCGTCACCGACACCGCCAAGTACGCCGACATCGTACTGCCGGCCTGCGGGTCGGTGGAGCGGAGCGAGGTGCGGGGCTATCCGCAGAAGTACGTCATCTACACTCAGCCGGTGATCGAGCCGATGGGCGAGGCCCGCTCCGACACCGACATCATCTTCGGGCTCGCTCAGAAGCTGGGGCTGGACTACCAGGACTACGACGGCGCGGCCGGCAGCGCCCGGGACGGCGGAGCGCCGCTCGACGGACCGACCTGGGCGGCTTTCTGCCCAACGGCGCCCCCGACTTCGGCGACGCCTTCGACGCGGCCATGGACTGGATCCTCCAGCCCAGCGGCATGACCATGGCCGAGCTCAAGAAGCATCCCGGCGGCATGCCGGTGCCCAACCCTCATCCCCGTCACTTTCAAGAAGTACGAGAAGAACGGCTTCCCCACCCCGAGCGGCAAGATGGAGTTCGTGTCGTCGATCACCGAGAAGTACGCCGACCGAGCGGGCATCGACGGCCTGCCACTCTACAACGAGCCCAAGCTCAGCCCGCTCTCCACGCCCGACATCGCCGCCGACTATCCCCTGGTGCTGGGCACGGGGACGCGGCTGCCGATGTTCATCCACTCCCGGATGTTCCGGCTCCCCTGGACCCGCAGCCTGCGCCGCGAGGCCATGGTCGACCTCAACCCTGTCGATGCCGCCAAGTACGGCATCGCCCAGGGCGACCTGGTCGAGCTCTCCACGCCCAAGGGCGCCATCCAGGTGCGGGCCAACGTGACCGAACTCGCCGGCGCGGGGGTCGCCCACATGTACCACGACTATCCCGAGGCCGACGTGAACACGCCTTCTCTCCGGTGACTACCTCGATCCCATCTCGGGCTTCCCCGGCTTCAAGGCCTCGCTCTGCGCGGTAAGAAGAGTCGGCAGCCCGGCCACCGCCGGAGCGCAGGAGGTGACGCGATGAGCCACGCCTTCTACCTCGATGTGGACCGCTGTACCGGCTGCTTCACCTGCGCCGTAGCCTGCATGGACCAGAACGACCTGGAGGTCGGCGGTCCCGAGCCCACGGCCTGGCGTCAGGTCTTCACGGTGGAGACCGGCACGGGCGCCGACGCCCGTCTGCGCTACATCTCGCTGGCCTGCATGCACTGCGAGGATGCTCCCTGCCTGATGGCCTGCCCCACCGGCGCCATCGCCCGGGAGACGGGCACGCGGGTGGTGAAGGTCAACGGAGAGCTCTGCATCGGCTGCCACAGCTGCTCCATCGCCTGCCCGTTCGGGGTGCCCCGCTTCGGCAAGGACGGCATCATGCAGAAGTGTGACCTCTGCAGCGTCCGGCTGGAGAACGGGATGGAGCCCGCCTGCGTGCGCGCCTGCCCCACCAAGGCGCTCAAGCAGGGTGACCCGAACAGCATGACCAGGACGTGGAGAGGAAGGCGGCGGCGAGGCTAGCGGCAGGGTCGTAGGGCCACCGCAGAGAGGCGGCTGTCAGCCGGCTGCCTCGAGTTCTGCGAGGTCGACGGCGGGTATCTGTCCCATGTTGTTCGGGTTGAGCACCCGAAGCACGTCGATCGTGCGCTGACCTTCCGCCTGCCCGTCGAGATCGATGACCCGGCCGTTATCGGTCCCGCCGACGATCCTCACCCGCGGCTTCTCCAAGGGCCTGCCCACTGCTGGGGACTCACAGACAACGCCCATCTGGCCGTTGGTCAATTGCACCAGGGTGCCCGGCGGATACAGCCCCATGATCTCGACAAAAAGCTTGACCAACACAGGGTCGAACGCGCTGCCGGCCCGGTCGATCAGGTGATGAAGGGCCTCGTAAGGTGTCAGGTTTCTGCGATAGACGCGGGCGGTAGTCATTGCGTCGTATCGATCGGCGATGGCCACGATGTTCCCGAAGAGCGTGACACTGTCCTTGATCTCGGTCCTCGGGTAGCCGGTCATGTCGTAGTTGAGGTGGTGTTCGAAAGCCACCACCACCGCCTTCATGATGGAGGGTGAAGGCCGGGAGACTCCCAAGAGGGTCCGGGAGGCGTATATCGGGTGTGACCGCATGTCCTCCCATTCCTGCGAATCGAGAGGTCCTTCCTTGTGGAGAACGCTCGGCGCGACGTCCACCTTTCCCACGTCGTGGACGAACCCGGCGAGGCAAAGCTCGCTCAGCCTCCCCTTGCTCAGCCCCAGGTGCTGGCCCAGCAGGACCGCCAGGATGGCCACGTTCGTCGAATGCGTTATGAGGTACTCATCGAAGTTCTTGATCGTGGTCAAAGCCAGCATCGACTGCTGGTCGGCCATCACTTCGTCTATGACCGCTTGGGTGACTCGCCGCAGGCGCCGGACATTGATCTGCCCACCGGACTCGACAGTCTCTTGTACGTCCTTGCCCACCTTGAGGGCGGCGGCGTACACGCTGGTGGCGCTCGGAATCGCAGCCGGCACTGCGACCTCGACCTGAACGTTCTCCACTCGGAGCTCGGCCAGCCTGGTCCAAAGATCCTTGGACCCCGTCATCTGGACCCGACCGAGTACGAGCACGAGCTTCATCACCTCCTCTTCAGTCAACCCTTCGGTGAAAGTCACCGCAGTGAGACCCCAGGTGTCGAAGAGCTGGATCAGATAGGAGAAGCGCGCATAGGTCGACACAGTGGTGCGGATGCGCGCCTTGTCTATGAAGACACAATGGCTGTGCACTCCCACCGACACCGAGCCCGTACCCACGATCCGTTCTGTCAGGTGGGAATGCAGAAAGGCGCAAGACTGCTGCAAGACCGCGTTATCGGCTCCGTAGTAGGCTGCGGTCCTCGCCGCCACGGCGAAAGCGAGGGCCAGGTCCTGGTCACGACCTGAAGCGGCCGGCGAAGCGGCGCGTTCGTCCATCAGTTACGCCCTTGCTCCCGAGCGAGCGATTCCTGCAGCGCCCGCTCCGCCTCACGCAGCAACTGTCCACGGCCCGAATTGACCGCATCGCGAAGCGCCGACTGAGCAGCCGGACCAGGTATGGAGCCCAGAGCCTTCACAGCAGCGACGCGAACAGCAGGGGCGTGAGAGTCGAACAACTTCGACCTACACAGCCTGTCGAGAACAGGCACGGCCCGCTCCCGGCTAAGGGCGGCATAGGCGCCTAGGAAGGCGGATACCTCATCCGCTGAGCGAGCTTCGAAATCGCGGCTGTTGATCTGGGCGAGCAGGAGGGCTTCGTGCTCCGGTCTCCCCAGCCGACCCACCCCGCCTGCGGCCAGAACGCGTACCGAGGGATCTTCGTCCGACAGCGAGCGGGCGAGCAACTGCGCAGCCTTTGCCCCTCCCATGACCGATAGTGTCCGCATCACCTCGCGCCGTACCCGGACCTCGGGATAACGGGTCAAGCGCTCCAGGTCCCCCATCAGCGTCTCGTCGCGCGACACTGCCGCCAACTGGACGGCGTTCCTTACCACGTACCAACGGCGGTCCGCCATGAGCGGGCTGAGCAATGGCCCGGGCACTCCCTCTCCGGCACTGAGAAGGGCCAGCAGCCCCCTCCGCACGGCTCGGTCTGGGGTATCCGCGAGGAGTTCGAGGAGCGCGGGCATCACCCACTGGCACACAAAGGACAGGAAGTCCTGGATCTGGGCAGTCTCCATGGCCGAGAGTTGCCCCGCCTTCTGAAGGAGCTTGTCGAGGTCTTCCGAGGTGATACTGATGCTGAGGATCGATCCGAGGAAGCCGGGAGGGCAGCGGCCCTGGGTCTCGAACTCCTTCAGTCTCTCGATCAGGAAGTCGATATGCTCTAGGTCGCCGGTCTTCACGTACGAAGCGATCACGGTCGCCAACACGCGATGAAGTCCGTCGCCTTCCACGATCTGCCAGGGGTAGCTCCCAAGTATCTCGAACAAGACCACCGCGAACTCCTCGAGAGTGGTCGTGGGGAGACTGGCCACGATCTCGCCCCGAGCGACCTCGTCTGCCGTGAGCGCCAGACTCCCGAGGTCGGTTGTCCGCATGTCCACCGCCTCGATATCGCCCTCCATCCCCTCCGGCGCTGCCTCAGGCCTCGTGTCCACCTTCGCCTCTTCCAGCCTGGTGAACACTACGTCCCTCAGCTCATCGATAGCCCCCTCCGCCAGCACCTCTCCCTCCATGAAGAGATCCACAAGGGTGCAATCGACGTGGGCGAAGTCGTCCTCCCACAGCGCCGTAGCAAGATCATAGTCGGCGTTGTCAAGATCGTCGGCATGCGCCAAGCGCGAGACGAACGCCTCCAGCTCGTTCGGCTCCAGACCAGGCCGGAACGCGAGCGACCGAATGCCGTCCCTGAACATGAGAAACGCGAGGTTGTCGCGGCTGGCATCGTACACGTATACCTGTTCACCTTCGTAGACGAGCGCGTTCTCCTCGACTTCCAGAACGAGGGGGCCGTGGGCCTCGAGGTGCCTGCTCAAGCGAGCTGTCAGGCCGTCCAACGATTGGCGGGCCGTCGGATGGCCCGAGGGATAGAGGCGCAAGTCGCGGTAGGAACGGTGAAGGTGCAGGCAGACGGCGGCGACCATCTGTTGCTGAGCCGGCTGCGTGTCTTCTGCGTGCATGCGTCTCATTTCGCGACGCTGGAGCCCATTCCTGTCTTGGTGCCTCTAGAGGCGGCCGCTGGCGCTGCTTGGGGCGGAGCCACCTACAGCGATGCGCTAGCACCTAACCGCAGGCGCCGGCCCCCACGAGCGCGCGCAGGTTCCGCCCCAGAACGGTGGAGTAGTCCTCCAGTTCGAGAGCGGCCAGCTTCGCCCTCACCCCGGGCGGCAACTGCTCGGCCGGAAGGTCCCGCAGTATCCACTCAGTCTCGTCGCGGTCGAATTCGGCGACGACCTTCGGGATGCGCAGATGGACTCGGTTCGCGGAGCAGAACTCCTGGCAACGCATGCAACCCACCAAGGCGTTGTGGCTGCGGGGATCGAGCCAGTCGGGCCACTCTCCCTCGTGCTCGTTGAGGTAGGTGAGGCAGCGGGTGGCATCAATGAGCGTACCGTCGTAGGGGATGCACTCGGTCGGGCACATATGGTGGCAGTTGCGACAAGGAGGGCAGCAACTGAGGCGCCAGCTGCCCTTGGTCCGGTAGTCCTCGGTGTGGAGCGGCGCGTCGGTACAGAAGGCGTCGAGCCGCACCAGAGAACCCATGTTGCGCACGTACGCGATGTTGTTGCGGCCGTATTGAGCAAGGCCGGTGCGCACCGCCAGTAGTTTCACGGGGATGCGCGCCCGCCCCACACGGTATCCCGCCGGTCCCAGGATCGAGCGCATGACCTCGAGACAGCGCTCCCGCGCGTCGCCCGAGATGTAGGTGGGCGGGATGATCGCTTCGCATGGTCCGCTCTCGAGATCGAACCGTACTTTCACCACCGGTGAGGGCGATGCCACCACGATCAGCGCGTGAGGCTCCCCCACGTCTTCCGCACAGGAGAAGCGAAGACTCTCCCGGTACTCGTCCAGGAGCTTCTCGGGTACCTCGCCTCGTTCCCGAAGATCGGCAAGGATCCCGGCGAGCTCTCCAGCGACCGACACGTCGGCCAGCCGATGAGCGAACCCGGCGTCGTCGAGCGCCCTGCGCAGGCTCCGCGTCAGCTCGTCGGGGGCGGCGGCGGACGCCGCGCCGGTCACCGGGCGGTCGGATCTCATGGGGCGGTCGGGAGCAACTGCTCCTCGCGATCCTTGCCGCTCAGGCCGTACAGGATGATCATGCGATCGGTGACCCACTCCACGGGGCAGCGATCGTCGGTCCAGAAGTCCTCCATCGCGGCCACCTGGCTCCAGTCCCGCGTGAGGAGTTCGGTGAGGGGGAGGATATCCTCGGGCGCGTCTTTGGCGCGCTCGGTCAAGACCGCAGTGTCGGTGGGCTGGGCGAAGCCGAGGACCAGCTGGTTGAAGCGCAGGGCCGGCCACTTCATGACCTGGGGGAACTGGGTGGCGAGGGTCCCGGCGATAGAACTGGAAAGCCGGTCGTCTCCCGGGACCGTGGAGATATTGAGGGCGATGATCCCGTCCGGCGTCAGGCGATCCCGGCAGAGCTTGAAGAAGTCGGCCGTCGCCAGGTAGAAGGGCACATAGGGCTGGCGGTAGGCATCGATGAAGATGAGATCGTACTTCTCCTCGGCATGCTGCAGAAAGGGCCGGGCATCGGCGGTGACCGTGTTAAGGAGCGGGTTGTCGCCCGATCCGAAGTATCGCGCGGCCACCGAGTTCACCTCGGGATCGATCTCGACCCCGTCGATGTGCACCTCAGGGTAGTAGACGCCGAACGATCTCGCCGTCGTGCCTCCGGCGTTGCCCAGCATGGCGATCCGCTTGACGGGCCGATCTATGAGGGGCGGCACAGTCAGGAACATGTCCCACTCTCCCCCGGTGAGCACGGTAGTGGGCAGCCAGAGGGAATGAACGGCGTACCCCTCGTTCAGGAAGAGCAGGCGGGCCTGGTCGGTCTGCTCCACCACCTGGACAAACTGGTACCGCGACTCCTTTTCGTAGACGAGACCCGCCGTAGCTTTGACGGCGCCTGGAGGGATGGCAATGAGGGCGGCAAGCCCCACGGCCACGAGCAGCCAGCGATACCCGAGCAGGAGAGCGGCGGCGGCGGCGATGATCGCCGCCGCCCCGATAAGGGTGCGCTGAGTCCCGATGAGAGGGATCGTCAACAGCGGGGGCAGGAAGGTCCCCACCAGACTTCCCACCGTGGATAAGGCGAAGATGCGGCCGGCGGTGGAGCCGGCCTTGTCCATGTCGCTGATACCGATGCGGATGGCGAAGGGCGCGACCATCCCCAGCAACAGCACCGACGGTACGAAAAGGACGACACAGGCGAAGAACGACCCCAGCACCGCTCCCGTGGAGACCGAGTCGATGCCCTGGATGGTCACGTTGAGGAAGGGCCGGGCGACGAACGGGATGATCGCGGTGAGGATGGCCCCGGCCAGGACGATGAAGCCCAGCAGCCGCGGGCTGGGCCAGCGGTCGGCCAGCCGACCGCCCACCACGTAGCCGAGTGACAAAGCGACCAGGATGAGGCCGATGATGTTGGCCCAGATCATGGTGGACGAGCCGAAGTAAGGAGCCAGCAGACGCGAGGCGCACATCTCGGTGGCCATGGTGCCGATGCCCGCGAAGAAGACCAGCCCGTAGAGCGCGGCCGGACGCACCAATTGCACCGGCGCCGTGGGGCCGTGCGAAGTCGCCGGGGCCGAAGCCGAAGCGGCGGCGCCCTGCGACGACTCCGAGAGCAGCGGCGCCTGCGCTACGCCCGCGCCTCCGCCGGCAGCGGCCGCGCTCACGGCGGCACCGGCCTCCGGCACTGCCAAGTGTGTTCGGAGATGGCTAGTCAGCACAGATGCCATGCGTGATCCTGTTTGGAGGAACCAGCGAGCCGGGCAATTATCCGGGAGGCTCCGCGCACATTCAAGGACGCCGTTCCGGTGTGCTAAGGTCCAAGGAGTTCACGTCCATCAGGGAGGTAGACGATGCAGCAGCCCCCGGAACAACTCACGCCGCCGTACTCGGCGATCCCCGCGTTCCCCTTGACGTTCGCCGTGGAATACCCCGACCGGCCTCTCAACCGGCTGTCCACCGCACTGCGCTTCCTCTGGATCATCCCCATCGGTATCATCGCCTCCTTGGTCGGCTCGGGCCAGATCAGCCTCGAGGGCAACGACTACTCCTGGTCGTGGGCTGTTGGCGGCATGCTGGTGCTGCCGGTGGTGCTGATGATCCTCTTCCGCCAGAAGTATCCGCGCTGGTGGTTCGACTGGAACCTGAACCTCACCAAGTTCCTGGTCAGGGTCGGCACCTACGCCCAGCTCCTCCGTGACGAATATCCCTCCACCGACGAGGAGCAGGCGGCCTTCGTGGACTTCCCCTATCCGGATGCGCTGAGACTCAACCGGTGGCTACCGCTGGTCAAGTGGTTCCTCGCCATCCCCCACTGGATCATCCTGGCGTTCCTGTGGCTGGGGGTCTTGGTCTGCGTGATCATCGCCTGGTTCGCCATCCTCTTCACGGGCAGATATCCGCTGGCTCTCTTCATGTACGTGGTGGGGGTGAACCGCTGGTCCCTGCGGGTCGTACGCCTACGCCCTGCTGCTGGTGACCGACCAGTATCCGCCGTTCAGCCTGGACTAGGGCCAACAACCAGGAGCGACCGTCCCGATGCTGCGCCGTCCTACTGGACCCCGCGGACCTTGTCGGCCAGATCGCACGCTTCTTTGTAGAGACCCGAGCCGGTCCCGATGGTGTCACCGAGCTCGAGGTGCGGATCAGTGACGGAGTCATACGGCGGCCACAACGGCGCCTCGTCACCGTTCGGATCTCCCGTAGCCGCGAAGCGGGTCCAGTACCCCATGATGGTGGACGACAGGTCGTAGTCCGCCGGCTCGAGCTTGCCCAGGCTTGTGAAGAGCCCTGCGTTCCCGAAGACATACGGTATCTCCACCGCGTGAAAGGCGCCGAGCGGGTTGCCCAGAGGCACGCGGGTGAACTCGTACAGAAAGGCCGATGGACCGCCGGTAGCGGTCGCTGCGCTCATGGCCCGGGCCGCGAAGCGCGCCGTCGAGGCGAAGCCCACTTCGGTGAGCATGCGGCTCAAGGCCGGCATGACGTCCTCGGGTTGTTCGACGGGATACAGAGTCAGAGCCTCCTCGGTGTACGGCCCGAAGATCTTATTCATGTAGGCCTCATATTCCGTCGGCGGGATGGTCAGTCCGGCCAGGAAGGCATTGCCCTCGTCCTTGTTGGACCCGATCAGGAGCGGGACCTTCATCTGCTTGCCGGCCAGCCACAGTCGACTGGGGAGGTCGGGCAAGACGTATCCGTCGGCCACCGGCTTCCAGCTGAGACCGGCATCCATCAGGCTCTCCGCCTGACCCGCCGCCGCCACCAAGGCATCGGCGCTCAACGCCCGCAACTGGCCAGCGGCATCGCCGGACGCATCTGCTCCAAGGCCCTCGGCGAACTTCACCCCGGCCTGCTCCGCTTGGGCGAGAGTACTGTTCGTGGATACCCCGAAACCGGCGTCGAGCAGGATGCCGCTCTGCACGGCGGCGCGCTGAAAAAGACCCTCAGCCAGGGGGCTCACGAGCAGGTCGAGGATGCTGATGGCGCCCGCCGATTCACCGAAGACAGTGACGTTGGCCGGGTCGCCGCCGAAGGCGGCGATGCTCTGCTGCACCCATCGGAGCGCGGCGATCTGATCGAGCAGACCATAGTTGCCCGACACTCCCTGCGGCGACTCCGTGGAGAGAGCCGGGTGCGCGAGGAACCCGAGCGGACCCAGGCGGTAGTTGATCGTGACGACCAGCACACCACGTTTGGCCAGTTCCTGTCCTCCGTAGACCGCCATGGAACCGGCGCCGGATACGAAACTGCCCCCGTGGATCCACACCATCACCGGAAGACGTTCATCGGCCGACTCCGCCGGAGACCAGACGTTCAGATACAAGCAGTCCTCGCTGGTCGGTCCCACGTCGAGGTAGAACAACTCGCCCGCGCCCTCTTGGGGGCAGGCCGGTCCGAACGAAGTGCAGGCCCGCGGTTCCGTCCACGGCGTAACCGGTTGGGGCGGTTTCCAGCGTAGATCGCCCACCGGAGGAGCGGCATACGGGACGCCCTTGAAGCTCCAGATGCCCTCTTCCTCGACACCGGTGATCGGCCCGCTCTGCAGCTCGACCCTCTCGAGCGAGGCGCCACCGCACCCCGAGGCGGCGACCACCGTGAGAAGGGCGGCGGTCAATGCCAGAATCCAGAAGGTCGACTTGAACGAGGATCTCATCGCCCACCTCCCCCTCGCGAATCCGCCCGTGACCGGGCCGACCGCGGCTGCTCGGTCAACAGGGTGTTCGGCTCAGCGCTCCGCGAGCTCGGTGATCTCTATGCTGTCGATGATATCGATGCAGCCGATGACGCTCATCGCCGCCGGGCAACCCTTGAGATAGCCGGCGAAGACCTCGCGGGCCTCTTCTGCCTTGCCTGCCGGGACCTTCAACGCGTAATCCACCCGGATCCGGCTGATACGCAGCACCCCGTCGATGTCCTCGATGTCGCCTTCGACAAGGGCCCTGTAGCGATCGGTATGAGTGGGGATCTTGCGGCTGGCCAGCGCCGTGGCCAGTGTCCCCATCATTCAGCCGCCCACCGCCCCGACGATGTGGTCGAGAGTGGCCGCGTGCTCCACCTCGGGGTCCACACGATAGAACTTCTTTATGCCCCCGTGCACCCCGTAGTAGATGGGCTCGCCGAAGCCCTCGATGATCGCTTTGCGCGTGGGACCGTTCTCCCGGACTATCGTGATACGCGAGGTGTGTACGATCTCACCCATGCCCAACGCCGCCTTTCAGGCCACGGCCTGGCCCAGACGCAGTTCGTCTTCCGATCCCTGCCGCGTGTCCACCACCTCTACGTCGAAATGGAGGGTCTTGCCGGCAAGCGGATGGTTCGCGTCCACCACCACGGAGGTCTCTTTGACCTCGGTCACCGTGATGGTCATCTCCCCGCTGGGGGTCTCGGCGCAGAACTGCATCCCCACTTCCATGGGCAGCTCATCCGGAAACTCGTCCCGAGAGACCTCGAAGACCGCCTCCTGATCGAACTCACCGTAGCCGTCGACCGGCAGGACGCTGACTTTCGCTTTGTCGCCTGGCGACATTCCTTCCAGTTCGCGCTCGAGCCCGGGGATGAGGTTGTCGTAGCCGTGAAGATAGACCAGGGGAGCCCGGCCTACGTTCGAGTCGACGATGACGCCGTCGCTGTCGGTGAGCGTATAGAAGATGCTGACGACGGCTCCGCTGGTGACCTGCATGTCGGATGTCCCTTCCTTTGAAGTCGAGGCGATTGAGCAGATGGTGAAGCTTACTACACTCTGTCCTCGGGGCCGGTCTCCTCTTGACTGGTCTCCTCTTCCCACCAGCGCCGGTGCCGAGCCCGGGCAAGCTCTTCGGGAACGGTGCCGCCGACCATGCCGCGGAGGTAATCGCGGCCGTGCCTGGTGAAGACCACGTGGGCCAGATGGCCGAGGAAGAGCACGATGGCCAGGATGGCAAGGATGCCGTGCAGCCATAGCGCTCGCGAGACGAGCCAGGCGGGAACGTCCTCTCGGTGCATGAGGATCCCGCCCGTGACCGCGAAGCCGAGGGCCATGGCGGCTATGAGGACCACGTTGAACTTCTGACCGGCGTTGAGCCAGCCCTGTGGCGGCATCTCCCGGCCGCGCAGCGTGTACCCCCTCAGTGCCAGTCCGAACCAACGCCGGTCGTCCCAGCTCCAGCGGTCCACCTCGCGGACGTCCCGCGCCAGGCGGCGGCGATCGAGGATGAGGAAGAGAAGGAGCGGCACCGCCACCATGGCGAAGCCGATGGCTCCGTGGTACGTAGACACGGCGCTCCGGGCTCCCGCCATCCACTCCCGGGTAGGCGGGAGCCACATCAGCAGACCACTGACGAACGCTACCAGGAAGAACAGCGCATACAGCCAGTGATAGAGGCGCTCAGCGATCACGAAACGGCGCAGGCGGCCGGGAGCGACGGCGACCGCCGCCTCGGGCGGGGTCAGGGCTTCTGTGTCGAGGGACGGGTCAGGCGATGGTGGCGTCTTCGGGATATCCACGCTGCTCCCAGTAGCCCTTGTATCCGTCGGGCGACTCGATGGCCTCCACCCTCACCACCCACTTGACGTACTTGTAGCCCATGGTGCCGGGCAGTACCAGTCGCAAAGGCTGACCCAGTTTGGCCGGGAGCAGGACCCCGTCGATCTCGTGAGCCAGGAGGGTGTCCTCCCGCTTCGCTTCCTCCAGGGTCACCGAGTCGGTGTAGACGCCATCTGAGGAGTGGAAGACCAGGTGGGTGGCCCGGGGATCGATATCGGCCAGCTTCATGATCTCGGTGAGCATCACTCCGCCCCACTCGACGTTTTTGACCCCCCACCCCTCCACGCAGTAGAAGTCGCGAACGCGCTCGACCTGGGCAAGGTCCTTGAATTCGGAGAAGGTCAGCGACTGCGGGTTGCGGAAGAGGCCGTCGATCGTGAGCCGCCAGGTGGTCTCGTCGAAGGTCGCGCCCGGGGCGACGGAATTGACCCGAAAAGCATCTGCCGTGCCGCCCGAAGTTCCGCCCGAACCCCCGCTGGAGCCGTTGCCGGAACCGCCGCCCGAACCACTACCGGTCGTCAGCTGGGGCAACAACTCCTTGCCAAGGAACAGAGCCGCCACCCCCGCGATCACCAGACCGATGAATGCACGTCGGCCGATATTCTTCTCGCCGTCGCTCATGGCTCTCATTATCGCAGGAGAAGCCGGAACACGTCGTTTGGGGGCCGCGAGTCACGCCTGCCGGGCGTGCGCAGGCGGGCGTATACTCGTCGGGAGGGCACGGGCGCCAGGAGGGAAGAGTCATGAAACGCTCGGGATCGCGGCCGGTGATGCGTGCAATCGTCGCGCGTGCGGCGGCCGCGCCGGCTGTGGCACTTCTGATCGGAGCCCTCCTGTTGTCGTGGCCGGCCCCCGCACAGGCGAACGACACGTCGGTCGGCGGGGTCGGCGGAGATATCTTCCCTCTATCCAACACCGACATCCGGCTGGAAGCTGAGACGGTGCAGGCCATCTGCTACCGCTACTTCGCCGAGTACCGTGTGGACTTCCTGTTCGTCAACAATGGCGAGCCGCAGACCCTCATGCTCGGGTTTCCCTATCTACTGGTGGGACCCGAAGGCAACGGCACCACGCCGGTGGCCTTCCGAGCCTGGCAAGACGGCACGCCACTGCCGGTGAGCATCGGCGAGGGGCGGTACGGCGACACCGATCAGGGCTACTACCTCCACGAGGCCACCTTCCCGCGCGGGCAAACGATGATCCGGGTCAGATATCTGGGCAGTCCTACCTATACGGCAACCACCCGTTTCCCCGAGCTCGCCCCTCCCCAGATGAGAGGTGACGATCTTCAAGCCCAGGCGGCCCGTTATGACTACTGGCTGCACACCGGCGCGAACTGGGCAGGGACCATCGGCAAGGCAGTCGTCCTCTACCGGCTGGCCGACGACTTCAAGGGCTGGGGTATGGAGGTCGCGTCGAGCTACGGTAGGCCTAGCGAGGGCTGGCCCTGGATCACGAGTCCCGAGACCTACAGCAACCCCGACGACCACACGTACCTCTGGAAGTTCGACGATCTGGAGCCGACGGAGGAAGACGACATCCAGCTGGCTTTCGCCGCGCCCTTCCCCAACGTCGACTTCACTGACGAGAGCTCCATGGAAGCCATTCCGCCCGTGTTCGGCGCGGCGGCGTTTCCCGATTCCAGTTGGCAGAATCAGTCGGCGAGCGACTACATGGCCGACTGGGCGATCGTCGACGGCTCCCCGGCGAGTGCATGGAGCGCCGGCACTCACGGCACCGAAGGCTGGGTTAAGGTCAGGATCGAGGGGAACCAGAGTGTCCAGGAGTTCCGCATCCTAACGGGCAGGAACGACACGCTGACGTCCTTCGGCGAAAACGGCCGACCCAAGACGGTGAAGGTGACGCTCTCAGACGGCACCACGGACACCTTCGACCTGGCAGACGACCCGTCGATCCAGACTTTCCTCATCGCGGGGACAGCGGAGTGGGCCCGTATCGACGTCCTTGACGTGTATCCCGGCACCAAGGGCGGTGACACCTACATCTCGGAGATCAGCTTCGGGAACGAGCCGGCTCCGCGCTTTCAGAGCTTCGCGGACCTCATGGGGGAGGCGGCCCCCTCCACCAGCAGTACTGCCGACACCGGGATCGCTACCACGACCACAGGCAGCACCCAGGAGGCGAGCGACGCCGCAGATCAGGAGGACGACGAATGGATGATCTGGGCCATCGTCGCGCTGGCAGTTGCCGCGGCCGTCCTCGTCGCGCTTGTCGTGCTTCTCATCCTGTTCTTCAAGCGACGCCAAGTGCCGCCCGGAGACGGGTCGGCTCCGGGCGCCGGATAGGCAACTGCACGCACGCCCGGTCGAGCGTGACCAGTGCGTAGTATCTTTACCTCGATCAGAATCGGTCCGTAATCTGCGCCCTCTGGGGAAGGGCGCCGCCAGGCGCCGACTGCAGAAAGGGCGAGATGGAAGCGAAAGGGCCCGGGTCCCCGCTACAGATGGGCGATCCTGGCCACGGCAGCGGCAGTCGTCTTCGCGGCTCTGGGCCTCTCCCGCTTCAGCTACACCTCCATCCTGCCCTCGCATGCAGGAGGGGCTGGACCTCAGCAACACCCAGGCGGGAGGCCTTGGCCACGGCCAACCTGGCCGGATACATGGCCATGGCCATCGTCGGGCGGAGCGCTGGCGTCGCGCTTCGGCCCCCGCCGCGTGATCACCGTAGGGCTCTTGCTGGCCTGCTCGGTATGGTCATCACCGGACTGGCTACCGGATATCCCATGGCGCTGGGTGGACGCTTCCTCTCCGGTGTCGGCGCAGCCGCGTCCAACATCCCCGCGCACACCATGATCGCTGCGTGGTTCTCGCAGCGGCGGCAGGGGCCTGGCTACCGGGACTGCCGCCACAGGTGCATCGGTCGGCCTGGTGGTCGTGGGTCCGCTGGTACCCTTCATCATCAGTGGTTTCGGCGAGGACGGCTGGCGAATGGCCTGGTTCATCCTGGCGGCGGTGGTCGTCCTGCTCGCCGTCGTCAGCTTCATCGTGATCCGCGACCGGCCCGGGTATCGGCCCGCCGACCACGGCCCTGCGATCCCCAGAACGCCCGGCGATTGGAAGAAGATCTACCTCTCCGCCAGAGTCTGGCATCTCGGGATCGTCTACTTCATGTTCGGCTTCGCCTACATGGCCTACATGACCTTCTTCACCAAGCGGCTCATCGCCGACGTGGGCTACACCCCGGAAGGCGCGGGCACGATGTTCATGATCCTCGGGTGGGCGAGCCTGGTGTGCGGCGTGCTGTGGGGGTCCATCGCCGACGCCATCGGGCGCAAGTGGGCCATGGTGGCCATCCTCTTCATCCAGTCGGTCGCATACGCGCTGTTTGCGCGTCTGGACGGGAGCCACCGGCATAGTCGTCTCGGCGGTGCTCTTCGGGATCACCGCCTGGGGTATCCCGGCGATCATGGCAGTCGTGTGCGGCGACATCGTGGGACCGTTGATGGCTCCGGCGGCGTACGGTTTCCTCACTCTGTTCCACGGCTTCGGGCAGGCAGCCGGCCCGTACGTGGCCGGGCAGGCTGGCCGACTCGCTGCCAACCTTCACCCCCAGCTACCTGATGGCCGCGGGGGTCGCGTTCCTGGGCGCCATCGGTCTGCTTCTGCTCCGTTGGGCGCCGGGGAGACCCGGGCGGAGGACTGCGGAACCCGCCTGCGAGGTGGCCACCGTGGACGTGGCTCCGCCACTGTAGCGACCCGGCTTCGCCGCTCGCTCCGCCCGCCCGGCCCGTCCGCCCCCGGCCCCGCCTGTCCGCCGCCCACTGTATCCTTAGACCGCCATGCCAGCACTTCCCATGCACCACATCCTGGCCGAACTGAACGACCGGCAGCGCCTTGCGGTCGAGCACGGCGACGAGCCGCTGCTCATCGTCGCCGGAGCCGGCACGGGCAAGACGGCCACCCTCGCCCACCGGGTGGCGTACCGCATCGCCGGCGGCACCGACCCGGGGCGGATCCTGCTGCTCACCTTCACCCGCCGCGCGGCCGCCGAGATGCTGCGGAGGGTCGAAGGCATCCTGCGACGGCTGGAGGCCGAGACCCCGACGCAAAGAGGGCGCCGGCAAAGTCTGGGGGGGCACCTTCCACGCCACCGCCACCCGCCTGCTCCGCCTTCACGGCCGCAGCATCGGGCTCGATCCCGCCTTCACCATCCTCGACCGTGGCGACGCCGAGGACCTCATGGGAGTCCTGCGCGCCGACCTCGGTCTGGCCAAGAACGACCGCCGCTTCCCCCTCAAGGGCACCTGCATGGACATCTACAGCCGGTGCGTCAACGCCCGCGAGACGGTGGAGGAGACGGTCGAGACCCACTTCCCCTGGTGCAAGGACGAGGTGGAAGACCTGCGCCGGCTCTTCGCGGCTACGTGGATCGCAAGGGCGAGCAGAGCGTCCTCGACTACGACGATCTGCTGCTCTTCTGGCACGGTCTGCTGACCGACGCCAGGGTGGCTCGCTCCATCCGGGGCCGATTCGACTGCGTGCTGGTCGACGAGTACCAGGACACCAACGCGCTGCAGGCCGAGATCCTGCAGATGCTCTGCCCCGGCGGGAAGAACCTCACGGTGGTGGGCGACGACGCCCAGGCCATCTACTCCTTCCGAGCGGCGACAGTCAGGAACATCCTCGACTTCCCCCTGCAGTTCCCCGGCACCACTATCGTCACCCTGGAGCAGAACTACCGCAGCACGCAGCCCATCCTCGACGCCACCAACGAGGTCATCGCCGAGGCCTCCGAGCGGCACGACGAAGAACCTGTGGTCGCAGCGGCCCGAGGGTGCCCGGCCCCAGCTGGTCTGCTGCGAGGACGAGGACGAGCAGACCGAGTTCGTCATCCGCAGCGTGCTCGAACACCGCGAGGCCGGGCTGCCCCTACGCCGGCAGGCGGTGCTCTTCCGGGCTTCACATCACAGCCTGGCGCTCGAACTGGAGCTCGCCCGCAGCGAACATCCCCTTCCACAAGTACGGGGGGCTGCGCTTCGTCGAGACCGCGCACGTCAAGGACCTGCTCGCCTTCCTGCGCCTGGCCGAGAACCCTCGGGACCTCATGGCCGGCACCCGCGTGCTCATGCTGCTGCCCGGAGTCGGCCCCAAGAAGGCCCGGGCGCTCATGGACAGTCTGGCGGCCGGAGCGCGCGGCCGAGGCGGCGCCGGCGCGGCCAAGCGGTGCCGCACCGGAAGGCGGCCCGGCCGAGCCTGCACCGCGGGTGATAGCGCCGCAAGAAGCCGAGCCGAGCGAGGCCGGCCGGCACGGCGGCAGCCTCGCCGCCTGCGGCTTCACCGCTTGGGCCGCCCGCCCGGCTCCCTCTGCCGCGGCGGCCGAGGCTTGGGACGGCCTGGTGTCGCTCATGACCGGCATCGGGAGTCGCGAACCGGGCGATCTCGCCTCCCAGATCAAACGGATCAGGCTTTTCTACACGCCGCTTCTCGAGCGTCTCTACGACAACGCCCGCGCCCGGCTGCTGGACCTGGAGCAACTCGAGGGGCTGGCCGCCCGCTCCCCCGACCGGGCCCGCTTCCTCGCCGAGATCGCCCTGGACCCGCCCAGCTACACCGAGGATCTCGCCGGCCCGCCGCTGCTGGACGAGGACTTCCTCATCCTCTCCACCATGCACTCGGCCAAGGGCTTCGAGTGGGACGCGGTCTACGTCATCCACGCCGCCGACGGCAACATCCCCTCCGACATGGCCACCGGCAGGCTCGAGGAGATCGAGGAGGAGCGCCGGCTGTTCTACGTCGCGCTCACCCGGGCGAAGGACTGGCTCTACGTCTGCTACCCGCTCCGCTACTACTCGTACCCCCGCACCTTCAGCGACATCCACGGTTACGCCCAGCTCACGCGGCTTCCTGCCCAGGAGCGTGCGCCGCCTGTTCGAAGAGGTCCAGGCCTCGAGTGTCACGGCCCCCGACCAGACCCGCGACGCCACCCAGGCATGGACTCCCGGCGCCGAGGGTACGGTCACCACCGAAGACATCCGGCAGCGGCTGAAGGGGATGTTCTGATCAGGTTGTGGTAAGACGGGCCGGTGCGGAGCGTGCGATAATACCTCACCTCCGAATCCGGAAGTACTCATGAGGAGAGTGTTTGGATGCCTAGTTGGATCGGACCCTGGGAGATCGCGATTGTCCTGGTGTTGGCCCTGCTCATCTTCGGGCCCAAGAAGCTGCCGGACCTGGGATCCTCCCTCGGTCGGTCGATCACCGGCTTCAAGAAGGGTCTCAAGGAGACCCAGGAAGACGTGAAGTCGGCCATGAAGGAAGATGTCACCGCCGAAGCGCCGGCGGGTGCTGAAGCTCCCGGCACCACCACGGCCGCGACGACCAAGACCACCGAACAGAGCTAGTGACGCGCCGGCCGGCCGTACGCCGGCCGGCCACTCACTGTCCCGCCGGGTTCAGTCGACGGCGATCATCACGTTGCTGGCTTTGATGACGGCGTAGGCATCAGCACCGACCTGGAGTCCCAGGTCTTCGGCGGAGTGCTTGGTGATGATGGAGACGAGTTCCGCCCCGCCCGGGAGCTCCAGGACCACTTCGGAGTTCACCGCGCCGTGGGTCACGCTCTTGACTCTGCCCTTGATGACGTTGCGCGCGCTGAGCTTCACGACCGCCTCCTGCTTTCAAGTGATGAGATCTGAATGAGAGCAGTTTCCCATAACCGGCCGGGACTAGTCGTGGGACCCGCAGCGGAGCCGGCGGCGAGATCGGTCCGGAGGCCCGCAGCGCGTCGGTCCGGCGGACCGGTGACGGCCCCCAGTGCCTCTGCTAGAATAGTCGCTCGCTGAGGCGGCGAGCAGCCTCCGGGTCATGCCGCCGATTGGAGAAGTGGCCGAGAGGCTGAAGGCGCTCGCCTGCTAAGCGAGTGAGGGAGTGAATGCTCCCTTCGAGGGTTCGAATCCCTCCTTCTCCGCCAGCATGCGCCGGTAGCTCAGTTGGATAGAGCGTTGGTCTACGAAACCAAAGGTCGGAGGTTCGAATCCTCTCCGGCGCACTTGAAAGAAGCCCCGCGAATGCGGGGCTATTCTTTTTTCGGCAGTACGCCCTGAAGGCACAGGAGCCATCTTGTGTATCCGGTTCGATACGCCAGCATCCCTTATCGCGGCGAAGACTCAGGCCGATATAGTGGATGGTGCTACAAACAGGAAGACGCCGTCCCAGGCAAGGAGGTCGAGTATGAAGCGACTTGTTTTGGTGGGGGTGCTGGCGGTCGTTCTCGTTCTGGCGATGGCTGTACCGGCCATGGCCAAGAGCGGAAGACCCAAGCACAGCAAGATGGTGCTGAACATCACCTACAAGGTGACCAACTATCCAGATAGCGGGTTGGCGAGGTCGGCTACTGGGCCTCGACGACGCTCAACCGGCATGTCCAGGTCTGGCGGACCGAGGATGGATCCTACTACATCATCGCCAAGGACCACGGCAAATGGAAACCGTTCAAGGCATGACTACTCCTGGAGACCTGGCTGTTACCCAGGGCGCCGATGCAAGCGGACCGTGCACGGGGGCTACACCGCCACCTTTGCCGGCTCCTGCCTCGTCGATGCCAAGAACGGTCATCTGGGAACATTTGACTACCAGGTCGACTTCCGGTATCGCTCTGGAGCTCTCTGGCTGTACCTACTTCCCGGCAACTCTGGCTTCACCTATGTCGACTGGGCTTGGACCTATATGTTTCAGGGCCAGGAATGGGTGAATGCCATGCCCGGAAACCCGGGAGACATCGAATCACCCGTAAGCGGCCAGGACTCTGGCGAAGCCTTCCTAAAGGCAGTCTCGAGGGCCATCCTCCTGGGTGGCCCTCTTCCTCTCTCAAGAGCGTCTTCATCCATTGCGCTCGTAGTCGTTCCTCAATCTCACCATCGGTCCGCAGAGCTTGAGGTGGCGGGCGTAGACTGGTCTTGGGCTAGTTGGTGGGCCAAGCGTGACGACAAGGAGACCACGGTGGACGAAGACAAGCGGCTTCTTGAAAGAATCAAGAGAGAAGTCCTCTACGGACACGACATCGCGCCGCCGTCGGTAGACATGGAAAAGTGCAAAGGGTGCGGCCACTGTGTGAAGGTCTGCGGGCCGCTGGTATTCGAACTGAGGGAACAGAAGTCGTGGGTCGCGCATGGAGAGAGGTGCTATGCCTGCGGTCACTGCTGGGCGGTATGCCCGGAGGAGGCTGTAGCCCAGCAAGAGGCGGTGACGGCTACAAACCTTAGACCCGGGCCCGAGCCGGCGGTGGCTCCGGAGAACCTCCAGCTGCTCTTCAGAGAGAGACGGTCCCTGCGATTGTTCAAGGACACGCCCGTCTCAAGGGAGCAACTGACCACCATAATCGAAGCCGGTCGTTACGCCCCGACTGGCTCCAACCGGCAAGATGTCAGCTACATCGTTCTTTCAGGCCAAGAGAAGGTGGCCGTACTTCGCTCCATGGTTGAGGCGTTTCTCGACAGGATGACCAAGGGCCTGCGAAACCCCGCCATCGCCCTCTTCCTCAGACTCAGAATGGGCCGTCTGGGGGTAGACGTGATGCGTTATTACAGCGCTTCATACGAGGTCTCTGCTCACATGACCCCGGAGGCGAAGGAGAAGAGCGCCTACTTCCCTCTGCCCTTTGGACAAGCCGTCATCATCGCCCACGCGCGATCATTCGACCAGGTCGCCCAGTCCAATTGCTCCATGGCTCTATACAACTGTTCGTTGATGGCCCACAGCTTGGGTCTGGCAAGCTGCTTCCTCGGATTTGTCCCCATCACTGTCAACACGGACAAAGGGGTGAGGGAACGGCTGGGCGTCCCCAAGGAGAACCAAGTCTACGGGGCGATGGTGGTGGGGTATCCCGGCATCAAGTATCGTCGTCTGATCGAACGGAAGACCCCGGAAATAGCCTGGCTGTAACGTGACACGGCCGTGCCCGTCCTGTGCAGTGCTAAGCTGACCGGGGGGAGCGACTGGAACGCGCGACTCACGAAGGAGGCTCGAACAATGGCTTACGTCATGGTCCAGCACAAGATCGGCAAGTGGTCGGAGTTCGAGTCGATCTTCCGAGATGACGCAGAGCGCCGAAAGAAACTGGGCTCCAGAGGCGGCAGAGTCTTCCGCAATGTCGACGATCCCGAGAACATCTTCGTGGTCTTCGAGTGGGACGACGTCGATGGGGCCCGCAAGTTCATGGACGGGCTGGAAACACACGAGGCCATGGAGTGGGCGACCTCGGGGATCTGGTCCCGAGTCTACGTGACCGAAGAGCTGTTCGAGGTCGACGCCTGAGTAAAGGCCTGCCTCTCACGCTGCGGACTGGGCGCGGAAGGGGACCGACCGGCACGTGGGCTGGAGAGCCATCGGAACGGACTCATAGAGACAGCGGAGGCCGCCTGCGGCGGCCTCCGCTCCTGACTGACACGAGAAATGTCTCGCCGCTCGATTCTAGTAGTCCGTGCCTTTCATGTAGCCACGGGCCGCTTCCGCCTTGTTCGGCGTGACCTCTGTTGGGCGCATCATCTCGTTGTCCTCGTGGTCCACGATGTGGCAGTGCCAGACGTAGCCATGGCCGCCGTTCGGGTCGAAGGGGAAGCTGGCACTGGCCGGAGCAGTGGTCGCCGGATATGTCGGTGGGCGCCCAGCGCACCGGATGCGGGTAACCTGGCCCGGGAACGCGATGACCGTGTCCTTCCAGCCGTTCTCCTGCGGCAGTGGAGGGTTGACCGGGCCTTGCAGGTAGAGGGGCTTGCCGCCTGGCTTCTGGCGGCGACGTCGGGGTTGCCACCCAGCGCGCGGGCGTTGCCCGTGTCGTAGTCGAGCGGCGGCCCATAGCCAGGAATGTAGACGCCGGCCGGATACGGCATGCCCGGTCATCGGAGTCGTAGCCGCCGCAGGGAAGGCCGCATTGTAGGCCGCCCCGTAGGTGTTGAAGTTGAAGTTCTGCCGGCTCAAGCAGCTGGAACTGCACCAGGTGCAGGTGGATGGGGTGGGCGTCCGCGGTCAGGTTCACGATCTCCCAGATCTCGGTCTCGCCCTCCTTGCGGCAGTTCGGACACCTAGTTCTTACCCGTGCCGTCCAGGGTGAAGCCCGGGATGGGCTCCATGTCGTACATCAGCATGTCCGTCATCGGTAGCGTCAGACGCCGGTGATGCGTTCCCCGCCCCATTTAGTGTTGTTGACCAGGATCTCGAGCGGGCCGCCGGCGTAGGCAGTCATCACACCGGTCACCGGGTTCGTGGCGGTCTGGGCCATGCCCATGACTTCGTTCAGAGTCAGCTGGCGGATCTTCTGCACGGGGGCGCCGGCCAGGCGCACCATCGGCGAACTGCGCAGGAGGTCGCTCCAGTCGCTGGGTTGTAGCTGGTATCCCCGGGTGCCGGCGGTGCCCCGGCCACACGGAACTCCATGATGCGGCCCACCGTGGTGCCCTGTGGTGCTGCGCCTGCCGGGTAGGGGGTCTTGGCGTTGTTCGTGAGCAGCCAGTTGCCGGAGTAGGCGGCACCGTTCGGACCGATGACCCCGGCCTGGTAGCCGGCGAAGTCCACGATCACCCAGTAGCGCTCGCCGGGCATCATCACGAGCCTGTTGTTGCCGGCAGCCACCGGGTCGATCTTGACCGGTGTATCCAGGTAGCCACCGTCGGTGCCGATCACCCACAGGGGCGGGCCGGGGTTCTTCGAGACCTGGTCCACGAGCGACATCCCGTAGGTGCGCGCGTTGGAACCGTTGATGAATAGGAAGGTGTAGCGCTTGGGCTCGACGGTCATGAAGGGCCATGACTTGCCGTTGACGACGATGGTGTCGCCCACGAACTCGGGTACCCAGTAGGGATGCTCGGGGTTGGGTGCCCATAGCACCCCGCCGGCCGAGTCGGCCGGGAAGAAGAGCTGGCCATTGGTGTCGAACATGCGGTCCTGGATAACGAGAGGAACAAGCGTCGGCAGATTGCCAACAACGTGTCGGCCGGATCGGCGATCAGGTAGCCCCCCGCCAGACCGCAGTAGACGTTGAGCCGGGTGGCACCAAGAGTGTGGTCGTGGAACCAGATCAGCGCGCCTTCCTGGCTGTTCGGGTAACGATAGATGCTGTAGTTCCTGGGCGCCGGTGCCGTCCTTCGAGTAGAAAGCGTGGCCGACGTAACTGCCATCACTGGTGAACCAAGCGTCCGGCCCGCCATCGAGCACGGGCGGCACCTCGCCGCCGTGCAGGTGCACGCAGGCCGGGATGGGGCCGTCGTAGTTGGCCGCTCCTTCGCTGCCGAAGGCAGGCGGCATGGCCATGTGGTTCCACATGTTGGCTTCGTCGTTAGCGGGTCGGCCCAGTGAAGCGTCTGGTCCGTGCGAGTACTTGTAGGCCTGCACATTCGTGTCGGCGACAGTACCCAGGCATGTTGACGAACTTCATCTCCGTCGGTGCGCCGCGCGTGACCTGCACGACCGGGCCGAGGTAGCTGGTACGGGTAGTCTGACCAGGCCTTAGGTAGCTCCAGACATAGGTGCCAGTGTAGCCCGGTACCGCGCCCGCAGGGAGGATGTTGACCTTGTGCTCTTTCATCTGGAGAACGATCTGGCTGCCGTCATCCACGATCAGGTGATTGGCATCCAGCAGGTTGGGCACCTCGTCGACGAACTGCGGGATGGCTTTCCCCGCAAGCGCTATCTGGGGCGACCGGATCGCCATCGCGCGGTCGGTATTGAGGAACCGGGTGCGTGATCCCAGGTATAGACTGAGCATCCCGGCGCCACTGTAGACGATGAACTGCCGTCGGCTGATACCCTTACTCATACGTATCTCCCTCCTTTGACGCCTTGGCCGTGTGTCTCATACGCGGGCCGGAGTCAATCCGATGCACGGCAGACACCACATCGCTCACCCCGCCCGAGCCCTGAAACATCTTCCACCCACTAATGCCTACTATGTTACTGATCATACTCACCAGTAAACTTTTTGCAAGACACTATTCGTCCCCCTTGCTGCGGAAGTATTTTGCCCCTGAGTGACAGCCAACGCGGCCTGCCCCCGGGACCGAGCGGTCTCGCTGTCGCTTGTACCCGACTGTGAATCCGTCTAATCCTTAGGAACTGAGCCCCAGACGCCACTGATCCGAGCGCGAGATCGGCTACGGCGGCAGCCTGCCGGCCGGCACGGTCGACTTGGCGAAAACGAGACGGCCCCCTCTCGGGAAACCCGAGAGGGGGCCGCAGTCCTTCCAGCGGTGGTCCGTCGCGCCGCCCACCGACGGCGCCGTCTTACTTCGACAGGTCGTCCAGCACTCCCACCAGCAGCTTCCAGTAGCGCTCCACCGTGGGCACGCTCACCCGCTCGTCGGGTGAGTGCGGGAACTCGATCTGGGGACCGATGGAGAGCATGTCGAGACCGCCCGGGGTCTTCTCGCCGATCAGGGCGGTCTCCAGCCCGGCGTGCACCGCGGTGACGATGGGCTCTTCTCCGAAGATGTTCTTGTAGACCTCGACCGTCGTAGCCAGCAGCGGCGACTTCAGATCCGGCCGCCACCCGGCGTAGCCGTGTCGCACCTCCAGGTCGGCGCCCGCCAGCGAGGTGATGGCGGCCAGCGTCCCGGTCACTCCAGGCAGGGACGACTCGTTGGAGGTCCGGGTCAGACTGTGCAACTCCAGTTGCTCGCCGTCGGTCGTGGCAACCCCCAGGGACGTGCTGGTCTCCACCAGGCCTTCGAAGTCGGGGCTCAGGGTGACGAGGCCGGCCGGCATGGCCACGATGACGTCCAGGAGCTTCTGGGTGGCCTCGTCGGACCAGGCATCGGCAGGAACCTCGGCCGCCTCCGCCACGGCGCGCACATCCGGATCGGTGTTCTTGAACTCGTCTGCCACAACCGCCGACGCGGTTTCGACGCCTTTGCGGAAGGCATCGGCCTTATCGGCGGCCATGACGCAGACTGCGGCGGCATCGCGCGGGATGGCGTTGCGACTCTTCCCGCCATTGAGAACGGCGAGGCGGAACGGGGCAGCCCCCCTGGTCTCGCGCAGGACTCGCGCCAGCACCTTGATGGCGTTGGAGCGTCCCTCTTCGATGTTGGTGCCGGAGTGCCCGCCTTTGCCGCCGCTCACGGTGACGGTCATGGCCACGCTGCCGGCCGGCACGGGCGACCGCTCTCCTTTGACCCGCAAGAACGTGTCGGTGCTTCCGGCGCAGCCGACGGTGAGCCTGCCGTCTTCCTCGCTGTCGAGGTTGAGGAGCATGCGTCCCTTGAACACGGTGCCGTCGATGCTCTTGGCTCCTTCGAGTCCGACCTCTTCGGCCATGGTCATGAGCATCTCGAGCGGGCCGTGGACCACCGACGCGTCTTCGGCTATGGCCATCATGGAGGCGATGGCGATGCCGTCGTCCGCACCCAAGGTAGTGCCTTCCGCCGTCAGCCATTCGCCATCCCGGACGAGCTTGATGCGTCCCTCGGCGGGGTCGTACGGACTGTCCGGCTGCCGCTCGCACACCATGTCCATGTGGCCCTGCAGTATCACCCAGGGTGCCGACTCCCGACCCGGGGTGGCCGGCAAGCGCACCATCACGTTCGCGCCTCCGGCCGACACGAACTCGAATCCGTTCTTCTCCGCCCATTCACGCACGTGAGCGACTGCCGCCTCTTCGTGGCGCGACGGGCGTGGGATGCCGGCCAGCGTCTGGAAATGCTTCCAGAGCAGCGCAGGCTCGGCGCCCTCTAACGGCTCGGGCATCAGTTCCACCTCCTCTTCCTGCCAGTAGCCAGGAAGTCAGTCCTTAGATCCCGACGATGAGAGCCATTCCCAGGCCGACGACCACCGAAACAATGGTCAATACGAACAGAGGCACCGTGAACGAGTGATAGACCACGAACTTCGTGAGCCTCGTAGTTCCCGTGAGGTCGGTCTCCACCGCAGCCAACTGCGTTCCGTTGGCGGGGAGGAAGTAGACGCCGGCCAGAGCCTGCCACATGGCGATGATCTGCCCCAGGCCCAAGGTGGGCAGCGCCAACCCGATAGGCACTATCGTGTTCGTAGTGGCCGACTGGCTGGTGGTTAGAGCCGCGACCACAAAGATAGCGACGGCAAACACCCATGGTGCGACTGCGACCCAATCGCCCAAAGTGGCCACGATCTGATCGAGGTGAGCGTAGATGAATGTGTTGGCCATCCAGGCGACCCCGAACAGCGCCAGCAACGCCACGATACCGGCCGTGAACGTCTGCTGCTTCACCACGTCGGAGGGCTTCACCTTGGCCATCAGGATGATGATCGTCGCCACCAGGAGCATGATGATCTCGATGGTCTGCGTCATCGATAGCTGCTGCATATCGACCGTTCCGTCGTCAAGCGTGACCTCCCAGCTCGGGACCATCCCCGGCACGAGAGCGATCAGGATGACGAAGATGACGCCCACGAGAAAGATGATCGCCGACCACTTCGCCATGCGTGGCAGGACGGGCGCGGGCTCATCTTTCGATGCCGGAGGAGCGATCTTGCCCTCAGCCAACCGTTTCTGGAACTCGGGATCGTTCTCCAGGTTCTTGCCCCAGCGCATCATCACAAGCGAACCGATGATGATGGCGACGATGGAGGAGGGGATGGTGATGGCGAGGATCTGAGGCAGAGTCACCCCTTCCGGTTCCATCAACGCCACCATGGCCGCCATGGCTGCGGCCACCGGGCTGGAGGTTATGCCCAACGCGGTCGCGACGGTCGACAGAGACAGGGCCCGTTCCGGCCTGATGCCCTCCTTGTAGGAGACCTCATAGATGACCGGGATCAGCGGGTAGAAGATGTTGCTCGTCCCGGCCCCGACGACGAACGCGTACGAGACAAGCGGCGCGATGAGAGTGATCAGTTTCGGCCGCTTTCGTATGAGCTTCGCGGCCACTACTACAAGCCAGTCGATCCCGCCTGCGGCCTGCATGGCGCCGGCGGCGGTGACCACCGTCAGGATGATGAGCATGGCGCTCCCCGGGATCTCGCCCGGCGCCAGCCCGAAGATGAACACCAGGATGAAGACGCCGACACCGCCCCAGATGCCCAGGCCGATGCCGCCCATCCGGACGCCCATCACGATGCAGACGACCACCACCAGGAACTCGAGAATGAACGAAGCCATCTCCACGGCATCCCCTCCCGTCTCGTGACGATCGCACCAAGCGAAACCTATCACGCCGGCTGACCGCCGCGGAATACTGTCGCGGCCGTCGCCGGCGAGTTCGCCTACCACTATTGGACTCTCACTACGCCCTGATCTTCCTCCTGGGGCACCGTTCGGGTTCGCGGAGCCTTCATCCGCCGCTTGCTGACTGCCCGCCATATCGCCTCCACGACCCAGGCCAGGACGATCGTCACAGCCAGGACGACGAAGGTCTTCGGGTCGTTCTGGAGGGTGTATATGGCGAACAGCACGATGGCCACCACTGTCGCCGCCAAGGCTATCCAGAGGACGACCCGGCTGGCGCCGGTCTCCTTGCGCATGCCGCAGGTGGGCGATGGTCACCAGCACGTAGATGGTCAGCGCCACCGCGCTACCGACGGACGCGATCGCGCTGACGTCGAACAGGTTCGCCATCAGCAGGATGAGGACCGCCGAGAACAACAGGCCTTTGGGAGCGCGCAGTGCCCCCGCGGCGCCGCTCGCCGAATCGCGGGGGCAGTGCTCCGTCCTTGGCCATGGTGTAGGTGGCCCCGATGGACGCATAGAGCTGCGAGTTGACCGCCCCGACAGTGGCGAACAGAGCGGCGATAGAGGTCATGATGAAGCCGAACTGGCCGAAGACGCTCTGCGTGGCTACAGCGAGCGCCGTGTCGGCGCTCTCGATGACCTCATCGACCGTCAGGCTGCCGAACACCCCGATCGACAGGGCGACATAGAGGCACCAGGACGAACCCCAAGGCGATGTAGATGGCCCGCGGAAGGTTCTTCTTGGCGTCCTTGAGGTCGCCCCCTGAAAAGGCGATGACCCCGAACCCCAGGTAGGCGAAGAAGGTCAGCGCCACGCTCGAGAGGATGCTGCGGGCCGGCGGATAGCCGGCCGGATCCAGGAGCGACGGATTGATCTGCGTCAGCATGCCAATGCCGAACGCCACCAGGATGACGAGAACGACGGACACGATCACCGTCTGCGCCTTGGAGACCGCTTCGGCTCCGACGATGTTGACAATGGTGAGCGACCACGACGACCAGGCTGGCGAAGATGTTGACCCAGATGGCGCGGCATCGTCGCCCAAGAACAGACTGGTGGCGTAATTGCCGAAGGAGACGGCCACCATGGCGGTGACGATGATCACCGAGAAGTACCCCAGCATCACCACGCCGCCGCGTGAACAGCCCGGTGCCGAAGCCGCGAACGATCCAGGAGATCATCCCGCCCTTGGAAGGGTAGCGCGCTCCCAGCTTGGCGAAGGAATACCCCTGGAGCAGGGCGATGATCCCGCCGACGAGGAACGAGACCCAGACGGCCGCCCCCGCGATCGTCCCCGCCTCGCCGAAGAGCGCGAAGATACCGGCGCCCACCATGGCCCCGATGCCGATGAAGATCGCTCCGCGCAGCGTGAGAGTGCCCTGGCTCGGGTTACTTTCCTCGGTCCCCCCGTTGTCCGCCATCACCCGCCTCCTTCATCGCTTGTGGTCTCAGGATGGCGATACCCTCCGTTTATGTCAAGGACACCCATCAGTACTGGTTCCTCGTGCGTCCGCTGCCGAGGCGGGCTGAAGACCTGTCCCTATCCGGACAGCGAGAAACCGAGGGCCTCCTCGAGGGCAGCCCGGGAGGCCGCGCCCTCCTGCCATGCCGCAGCGATCGTGGCCACGGCCGCGTAGGCGAGCAGCGACTGCCCCTTCTCCAGCGCCTGAGCGAGATCGTGCACCCCTGCCGCCATCTTGGTGAGCGAGGTCAGGAAGCCGGCGTGGGCCACGGCCAGCTCCGGCACGGGCTCGATGGCTCCGAGATCACTCACCATCTGGGCCATCGTCATGTCCAGATCCTTGGCGGTCTGCACCTGCTGCGGCGTGGGGTTGTTGAAATTGGTGCCGCTCATCACCGTGTACGCCTGGGCCAAATCCGGGCCGTACATGTCTCCCCACGACTTCATCTCCGCGCGATACGCCTCGAAGGGACTGAGAGTCGTCGTGGTCGTGGAGGAGGTGGTGGTGGTCGAAGAGGTGGTGCTGGACGAGGTGGTGGCCGGTGGCGCAGTGGTAGTCGTCGAAAGGCTGGCGACGGTATCCGTCGTGGCCCCCGAGGAAGCCTCCGAGCAGGAAAGGGCATCGCACCCGGTCACCACCGACACGACGGCGAACAGAGCGAGCATGATGCCGACGCGCGGGAGCTTCATGTGTCTCACCAACCCTCCGCAGTCATGTTACGACCGATCACGAAGTATCGGCGGCAGCATACCGCAAGGACCGCCGCCGGGCGACCCCGGCTGGCGTCGCCGGCGCGCCGCGTACTAGACTGATGATCGAGAGGCGGTGACCCGCGCACGGCAATGGAGGAACGATGCTCGCCGACGAAGACCTCCAACAGGAGATGCTCGACCACCTCTGGCTGCCCTTCACCCAGGCCCAGGGGCTCAAGCCCGTCATCATGCAGCGAGCTGAGGGCGCCCTGGTCTACGACACCCAGGGCCGGGAGTACATCGATGCTTTCGCCAGCCTGTGGACCGTCAATGTCGGCCACGGCAGGCAGGAGATCATCGATGCCATCGACGCGCAGGCCAAGGAGATGGCCTGCTACCACATCTTCGGTATCGCCAATCCCCCCAGTATCAAGCTGGCGGCGAAGGTGGCAGAGCACCTTCCGGGGGACCTGAACCATGTCTACCTGACCCTTGGCGGCGGCGACTCTGTCGACACCGCCCTCAAGATCGCCCGCCAGTACTGGCGCAATCTGGGCAAGGCCGGCAAGTACATGGTCCTGTTCCGCGATCGTTCCTACCACGGCACCACGTTCGGCGCCACGAGCGCCCAGGGGCTCTCGGGCAACCGCACCGCTTTCGAGCCGTTGCTCCCGGGCTTCATCAAGCTCGGCGCCCCCTACTGCTACCGCTGCGCCTGGGGCAAGGAATACGGGGAGTGCGAGCTGGAGTGCGCGCGCCAGGTGGAGAAGGAGATCACTTTCTACGGCGCCGGGAACGTGGGGACCATGTTGGGTGAGACTATGATCGGGACGGGAGGGGTCATCCCCCCGCCGCCTGAGTATTGGCCGCTGGTGTGCGACATCTGCGAAGCGAACGAGGTCCTGGTGATCAACGATGAGGTGATCACTGGGTTCGGGCGTACCGGTGAGTGGTTCGCCTGCGAGTCCTTCGGGTCGCGGCCCGACCTGATCACTATGGCCAAGGGCCTCTCCTCCGGCTACCTGCCGCTGGGGGCCGTAGGGGCCAGCGAGCGCGTGTATCAGGCCTTCCTGGGCGGGCCGCTCGAGGGCAGACAGTTCATGAGCGGCGCCACCTATCACGGACATCCTCTGTGCTGCGCGGCCGGTCTCGCCAATCTCGAGATCATCGAGCTCGAGGACCTGGTCGGACGCTGCCGGGAACTGGGTCCCTATTTACAGGAGGGCCTGCGCACTCTGCTCTCCCACCCCATCGTGGGCGACGTCCGGGGGCTGGGACTGGTGGCCGGCATCGAGTATGTGCAGAGCAAAGCCACCAAGGAGTGGTTCCCGGCCGCCGTCGGCGCCGCTGCGCGCGTGCGCGACGCGGCTTTCCAGCGCGGAGTGTTCGTCAGGCTGCTGGGCGGCGGCCACTGCCACGCGATCGCACCGCCCTTCGTCATCTCCCGGGAGCAGATCGACACCATCGTCAAAGTCCTCGATGAGTCGATCACCGTGGTGGAGAAGGAGCTGGGCTACTGACGCCGCGGACCCGCCGCAACGACGGCGGCCTTGCCGCAGGCCGGCGCGGCGCGAGTCCGGAGGCGGCTGCCGTGCTTTCACTCCTTGCCTGGCGCTTACCGGGGTTCCTTAGTCTGCTCGTTAGGCGTACTATTCATGAGTGACCGCTCACTAGGTGAGGTCAACGGGAACACAGACCGAGCAAGGAGGGGGGCGAGAATGAACGAGGAGTTGGATAGCTTCGCCAAGAAGGCCGTTAGCCGCCGCGACTTTCTCAAGGTCGCAGGCGTCGCCGGCGCCACCATCGGGATGGGCGCAGGGCTGGGCGGCCTGCTGACCGCCTGCGGCGAAGCCGAGGAGACCACGACTACCACGGCAGCGGCAACCACGACGACCGGCGGTGCCACCACGACCACCGCGCCGGCAACAACCACTTCGGTCTCGGCCGGGGTCGAGCCTGGCGAGGAGATCAAGATGGGTTTCGTCGCTCCCATCACCGGTCCCATCGCCTTGTTCGGAGTTCCCGACCAGTACTGCGCCGACCGCTGGAGGGAGTTCTGCAAGGACGGGATCGTCTGCGGTGATGGCAAGAACCACCCCGTCACCATCGAGTTGGCCGACAGCCAGTCCGACTCCAACAGGGCCGCCCAGGTGGCCGGCGACCTGATCAACAACACCAAGGTCGACATCATGATGGTGGCTTCGACGCCGGACACCGTGACCCCCGTGGTCGAGCAGTGTGAGGCCGACGGCTGCCCGGTGGTGTCGACCGACTGCCCATGGCAGACCTACATGGGCCAGAACACCGAATACAAGTGGTCCTACCACTCGTTCTTCGGAGCCGAGGATTTCTTTGAGATCAACTGGTCCTGTTACGAGAAGATCCCATCCAACAAGACCATCGGCGCCATGTACGACAACACCGCCGACGGCAACTTCTTCAGCGCCAATGCTCCGGCGTTCATGGAGGCCAAGGGCTACAAGGTGGTCATGCCTTCCAACTACCAGGCGTTCAGCGAGGATTTCACCGCCCAGATCTCGGAGTTCAAGAACTCGGGCGTAGAGCTCATCATGGGCAACATGCTCCCGCCCGACTTCACCAACTTCTGGAAGCAGGCCATGCAGCAGGGCCTGGAGCCCAAGGCCTGCCTCGTAGGCAAGGCTATCCTGTTCCCAGGCTCGGTGGAGGCGCTGGGTGACGTAGGCAACGGCCTCATGACCGAACTCTGGTGGCACCGGAGCTTCCCGTGGAAGTCGTCCCTCACCGGAGAGACATGCGCCCAACTGGCCGACGACTTCGAAGCCAGGACAGGGCAGCAGCAGACGGCTCCTCTCCTGCACTACGTGTGTGGCGAGATGGCCATCTACGCCATCAAGAACGCCACCGACCCCAAGAGCAAGGACGCCGTGCTGGCCGCTCTGGAGAAGATGAAGCTCGACACCATCATCGGGAACATCGACTTCACCTCTCCGATCATCGCCGCCACGGGGACTGGCCCTGCCGACTGGCCCGCCGGGCCTGGACACAAGACCAAGAACGTCTACGACCACGGCCTGGGCGGCTCCCAGTGGCTGATGCAGGGCGGGAAGTGGAAGTTCGATCAGGTGCCGGTCGACAAGGCCGCCGCCCCGTACATGCTCGACAGCACTCTCCAGGTGCCCAAGCCTCTGCCCGTGACCGCCGCGTAGAGAAGAAAACGGCGCTGCCGGCCGACTCACCGGCTCTAGACATCAGCAAGAGGGGCGCCGCAAGGCGCCCCTCTTGCTGCTCAGCCAAGCTCAGACCAAGGTTGCAGCGGCCGAGCGACGACGGCCGGCTAGTATGATGGGCATGAGTTATACTCATGGTATGAAGACAGCCGTGTCACTCCCGGACGACGTCTTTCGAGAGGCGGAGCGCCTGGCAGCCGAACTCAAGACCTCCCGCAGCCAACTCTATGCGCGTGCCATCAGGGAGTTCGTCGCGCGGCACTCCTCGGAGAGGGTCACTGCCGCGCTTGACGCTGTCTACGAGGTGCCCGACTCGCCGGATGACTCGGGTTTCGTCCGCGCGGCCGCCGAACGGACCCTCGAACGCGCGGAATGGTGATATCACAGGGAGACGTCTGCTGGGCGAGTCTCCCGACACCCGGAGGCTCGGAGCCTGGGTACCGGCGTCCGGTGGTCGTGGTTCAGTGCGACGCGTTCAATCGCAGCCGGATAGCCACAGTGGTCTGCGTCCCCCTCACGAGCAACCTCAGCAGAGGAAACGCCCCCGGAAACGTTCTTCTGACCGCCGACCTGACCGGTCTCTCCAAGGATTCGGTCGCCAATGTTTCCCAGATCGTGGCACTGGATCGCGAAGTATTGACCGATCGGGTGGGACGGCTGCCGGCCGCGAAGCTGGACCTAGTCCTTGTGGGGATCAGCGCGGTCCTCGGCCGCTGAAGTCTCCTGGCCGCTACCCGCGATCCGAGTCCTTCGAGCGGAAGGTCCTGGCCATGGCCAGGCCGACGATGACGAGGACGATGCCGAGCGCCAGGCCGAGGATCTGAACCCACGTGGACAGACCCCGCACCGCCGACACGCCCATGGCCACCACCACCCCGCTTATCAGCAGGATGATGCCGATCTGATCGAGAGTCTTGCGGGAAGGCTTTTTCGTCAGCTGCTCCTCGTCGTCGCGCGGCTCGTCCTCGCAGCCTGCGACTCCTGCCGCATCTGCGTCTCGCGACCGTCCGGCCGGAGCATCCCTCGGGCTAGCCTGGGATCACCGGCAAGATCAGATGCGACGGACGCTCCCTATCGAAGTAGATGGTGTCCTTGCCCACCTTGAGCCCGTAATAGTGGCCGCCGAAGTCTAGCGCGTTGGAGTCGCCGTTCGCCAGGTCGAGACGAAGACGGTGCCCCTCGAGGAAGCAGTTCGAGGTACCCCAGATCTCGATCTCGTACCGGTAGACCTTACCTGGTTCGATCGGGCGGGGTGCGTCGTGACGGTAGTACGGGCGATAGGGCAGACTCTTCGCCTCGTCCTTGGTCACCGCGTGTGAGGCCTTCAGCCAGCCCCTGGTAAGGATCCGGCCTGCAGGGGGCATGCCCGGCGCCTGCATCTCGTCGGGGAGCTGATCCCAGATGCGGCAGAGGAACTCGGTGTCGGGCTGGTCGGAGGCCGCATAGAGCACGAGGACGATGTTCCCGATGACCTCGGTGTCCTTCTCCATAGGCGGCGTGGTGAAGGTGAGTATCTTCTTGCAGGGGTTAAGAATGCCCTTGTCCATCACCGCGGTCCCCACTCCCGAGAACCCGGTCCAGTCGGGATCCGGATAGGAATAGGTCACCGAGGCTTCGGCAGCGGCGGGCGCTTCCCAAGAGAGGCCGCCGTCGTTGAGAGAGACAACGGCTCCGGATTTGGCCCCCGAAAGATAGAGCTTGGTGTACTGCGTCCGGGCCAAGGGCCAGTCGTCCTCGCGGCGATACCGCTCCCGTCCCCGAACGAAGATGTTCAGCGCGGGCTCGTCCATGATGCCGGTGTCGTTGCCCTTGAGCCAGTGGTCGTACCAGCGCAACAGCCAGCTGCGTGTCTCGATGGACTCGAAGATGGCCACCTCGTCGCCCTCGAAGTCGCCGTGGCAGAGCATGAGCTTCTTGGGCGTCTCCACCATTTCGTAGCCGCGCAGGTTTCCGCGCAGGTGGATGCCGACCTTATGCAGGATCCCGACGCTGAACACCGGGCACTTGATGTTCTTGAAGTCGGGGTCGCGGTCGTTCCAGAAGTCGTCGTAGGTCTGATGCTGCATCACGTTCCAGGCCAGGTCCCAACTCCCCTGATCGGGGTCCTCGCCCACGCGGCCCACCCGGTAGTGACCGCGGATCTCGGTGATGTGCCACCCACCGGGGAACCCGCTGGCGAGAATGCCGCCATGGTAGGCGACGTCGCGGTACATATCGGCGCCGCCGTCGAAGGGGACGATGCAGGCCAGGTGCGGCGGTGCCAGGGAGGCGGCCATCCACTGCGTCCAGGCGTAGTAGGACTCGCCGATCATCCCCACCTTGCCGGTGGACCACGGTTGGGCGGCAGCCCACTCGATCACGTCGTAGCAATCCCAGCGCTCCGGCATGCTGTGCCATTGCCATTGGCCCTCCACCGACTTGCCGCAGCCGCGGATGTCGTGGTTGACATAGACGTATCCGCGCTCCACGAACCACTCGATCTTGTTGGTCTCGCGCATGTGGAAGGTCGGCACGGCGGGAAGATAGTAGAGGTCCTTCTGATAGGGCGAAGACGCGTAGAGAACGGGGAACTGACCCTCCGCATCCGGCCGGTAGATATCGACGGCCACGTGGACGCCGTCACGCATCTCGATGAAGACGTCCTTCTCCACCTTGACCTTGTACTGCGGCCGGCTCAGCTTGTCGAAGGGGAACCCCTCGGGGATCATCGAGGCCATGACCTCGGGGACGAGGATCTCGGTGAACATCGGATTGCCTCCTCTTCGGCGGACGGCGACACGGCCACCGGGTCGGGTCCCACTCGGGACGCGATCCGGCGCCGATGATCGCGGTGAGTCACTGCGTTATAGGTGAGCACTCACTACGGTGTCTGTCAAGAGTCGGCAGGGAGAGTCCGTCTACCTCCGACTCCCCGGAGGCTGCGTTGGCAGGAGGCGAAGCTGGATCGTCCCAGCCGGAGCCCGGTTTCCTGTCCGGACCCCCAGCTATGCTGGTTTCCGAGGAGCGATACTCTGGAACGGAGGAGAACATGCTGGCAGCAGCCATCACAGCAACGGTCATACTCATGGCGCTCATAACGTACGTCGCCTTTCGCAAGTTCTCCGTGGTCCGGCAGGAGATCGAGTTCACCGCCCCGCAAGACGGCGTTGCCGCCATCCATCTGGATATCCACGAAGACACGGTGCGGAGCCTGCGCATCTACTTCTCCGACGGCACGGTGAGCGAGTTGCGACAGCTCGACGCAGCCTGAATCGCCGTAGCACGGCGCAGGTCTGGCCACGCTCACCGTCCCACCTGCTCCGAGCGTCGGTCGCCCCCAGTATTCGCCCCCTGTATCATGGAGAGATCGGGCGAACGGCTTCGACCATCACAGGAGGGATGCCATGAACAAGAGACACTGGGCCGACCTCTCCAGCACCCAGAAGGCGGGCGTCGGGGTCTTCCTCGCCGTGGACCTGGCGCTGCTCGTCACGGCCTTGTGGGACGTCAGGCACCGCACCGATGATCAGATACGCGGTGATCGCCGCCTGTGGACGGGGTTGGTCTTCGTAGACGTGGTAGGCCCCCTGGCCTATTTCACCATCGGCCGGAAAAGCTTCGGGCGCGTTTCTTCCCAGTGCGCCCGAGGCGATGACGACACCCTATGTGCCCCGCCGGTCGAGCGTCGCGCTGTATCATGAATTGAGCTTTGCGCGCAGGTCACCTCACGAACGGGAGGAACGCACTATGCAGAAGAAACGCTGGTCCGATATGTCGGACGCTCAGAAGGTGGGCATCATCATCGGCGCCACCATCCAGTTCGGCCTACTCGCAGCCGGGCTGTGGGATCTAGCTCATCGCGCCCCAGAAGAGGTACGGGGTGATCGCCGTTTCTGGGCAGGGTTCATGTTCGTCAACTGGATAGGGCCTCTCACCTACTTCTGCTACGGACGAAAAGAGCCTATCTGGCGGTCGTGTTCGTGTTGCTGCAACGAGTCGGAGACCATCGAGGAGATCGGCGCCGCTTGACGGGATCGCTGCCGCCTGAGCCGGGAGCGCCCGGCGCGTCGCAACCGTTGCTGCCGGGCTCACTCCCAGAAGACCGCCGCCTCATGGCCCTTGCGCTCGACGAAGCCCGGCGTGCGGCCGCGCAGGGCGAAGTCCCCATAGGCGCCGTTCTGACGGTCGGAGGCGAGGTGGTGGCTGCGCGTGGCAACGAGCGCGAGCGGCGCCACGACCCCACTGCCCACGCCGAGATGCTCGTCCTTCGCGACGCGGCCGCGATCGTGGGTGGCTGGAGACTGTCCGAGGCGACCCTGTACGTCACGCTGGAGCCTTGCGCCATGTGCGCGGGAGCCATCGTGCTCGCCCGCATCAAGCGGCTTGTCTACGGGGCCGACGACCCGAAGGCAGGCGCAGCGGGGACCGTTCTCAACGTGGTAGATCACCCGGCACTCAACCACAGACCCGCCGTGCGTGCCGGCATCATGGCCATCGAGGCCTCCAGACTGCTCCGCGAGTTCTTTGCCGTCCGGCGGTGACCTCGGTGTCGCTCGAGCAGAAAGACCAGCGACCAGAAGCCCCGCATCCGCCGGCTCCACGGGGCACGACTCTGCCCGCAGCCCCCGACACACGCCTGATAATCAGCCTCGGCCTCAACCTGGTGATCACGCTTCTCCAGGTGGTAGGCGGCATCATCGCCAACAGCCTGGGCCTGCTATCCGATGCCGCGCACAATCTGAGCGATGTCGTCGCGCTGGGACTGAGCCTCTGGGCGGTCCGCCTGGGACGGCGGCCCGCCACCCCCCGCCGCACCTTCGCCTACAAGAGGGCCGAGATCCTGGTGGCCATGTTCAACTCGGCCGTGCTCATCGCCATCTCGGTCTACATCATCGTAGAGGCGGTGCGACGGCTCTTGTCGCCCGAACCCGTCGATGGCCTATGGGTCATCGGCTTTGCCGCCGCCGGCCTGGTCATCAACGGCATAGCCGCCCTGCTGCTCCGCTCTCACGGGCACGATCTCAATCTGCGCAGCGCCTTTCTCCATCTGGTCGGCGACGCCGCCACCAGTTTCGGGGTGATGATCAGCGGGGTCATCGTCTATCTCACGGGCTGGAACTATGCCGACGCCATAATCTCGATCCTGGTCTCGTTGTGGATCGGTCGCGAGGCGGTCAACATCGTGCGAAAAACCGTGAACGTCCTCATGGAAGGCACACCGGAGGGGGTCGAACTGGCGGACGTCGAGCAGGCGATTCTCGCGATGCCGGGAGCCAAAGGCGTCCATGACCTTCATGTCTGGTCGATCTCGTCCAGCGACCTGGCACTCTCGGCCCACGTGGTGGTGGCCGACGCGGCCCTCTCCGATCTGGCTGGCATCATGAGCAACCTCAAGGACACTCTCGCGCGGGACTTCGGGATCGGCCACGTCACCATCGAGCTGGAAGACGAAGCGGGCCAGTGTGCCGGCAGCTGCTGCGACCTGGTCCCGGTGGGTCTTGGCTCAAACTCGCGGCATCTCGGGCATCAACACTAGCGCTGGCGAATGCCTCGGCACCGATCGTTGTCACTGCAAGGAGGATGAACACGGCTTCGGGCGACACGTCCACAACCATCCCGATCAAACGCGTCGCCGTGATCGGAGCAGGCATCGCCGGACTGTCCGCCGGGTGCTACCTGCAGATGAACGGTTACGGGCAGACCATCAATCGGCTGGGCTTCCGGATCCACAACTACGACCCCACCATGGCGCCGCCGGGCAAGACGGCTATCACGTCGATGATCCCAATCGACTACGACTACTGGAATGAACTGGCACGCGACCGCACCGCCTACGAGGCGGAGAAAAAGGCCGTCGCCGACTCAGTGGTGAAGGTCCTCGAGAGCCGCTTCCCGGGTGCCGCCGACCGGGTGGAAGTCGTGGACGTGGCCACGCCCATCACGTTCGAGAGGTACACGGGCAACTGGCGCGGCAGCTTCGAAGGCTGGCAACCGACCCCGGCCACCCTGACGCTGGAGATGCCCAAGACGCTGCCAGGGCTCAGGGGCTTCTATCTGGCCGGCCAATGGGTAGCGCCCGGAGGCGGTCTGCCCTCGGGGGTCATGACCGGGCGTCAGGTGACGCAACTCGTCTGCCACGAGGACGGGCGCAAGTTCCGGACCACGCTGCCCTAGAGTCGTCCGCGTCGCAGCGACGGCGCAATGAGCGTGCGCGGGTTCCCCAATCGTCAGACGAGGTCGAACTCGAGATGCCTGAGTTCGGCCGTGGGCAATCTCTGCGCCACCCTCAGTATCTCGATACCAACGATCTCACCGCGCTCGTCCAGATCGAACACGACTCCCGGCCGAACTTCTTCGGATTCAGCGATGGTAGATTCGTCAAGACGCACATAGAGGGCGTCGGCCTGTTGGTCGAATCGCACTCTCATATCTTCCTCCTCGCGGAGCGGTCGAAGAACGCGGTCACGACGTGAGCGGGAACCGCTTCTGCATTATAGATGACCCGCAGAACCCGCCCTCCGTTCTCCGGGACCGGCGCCAGTGCGTGAAGGAGCTGGGGATCTTCACTGTCAGGAATAAGCAGGCTAGGCGTATCCACCACCCGCTGGACCCATTCCTGATCGATCATCCGCTCTTCGAGCACATCGAGCGCGTGCGCGCTGAAGGTGATCTGCCGTCGGTCCATGCCGCAACGCTAGCCGCTGCGAGCCCCGGGACTGGTGCAACCTTGGTTGGACCGCGGGCAGAAGGGCCCGCACTTCAGAGCCTCACGCGAGCATGTCCAGGATGTTCTCGCGGTCGGCGTCCAGGCCCGGAGCCGGCATTCGCTCACCGGGATCCGGGAAGGCCGAGAGCTTGATAGGGTTGCCGGCCATCATCAGCGGCCCCGCACCCGGATCTTGGGTCGACACCACCATGTTGCGAGAGCGGACCTGAGGGTCGGCGAGTACCTTGTCCACCGTGTTGATGGGCCCCGAGGGGATCCCGGCCTCTTCGAGCGCGGTCAACCAGTGCTCGACCGGATGGAGTCGGAGCACGGACTCCATCTCGTCCTTGAGCGCGGCCTGGTGAACCGTGCGCAGGTCGTTGGTGGCGAACAGCGGGTTATCGGCCAGATCGGCGCGGTCCAGCACAGTGCACAGGCGCCGGAAGAGCGCGTCGTTCCCCGCGGCGACCACCAGGTAACCGTCGGCCGCCGCGAAGGCGTCGAACGGCGTGATCGACGGATGACGGGCGCCGAGCGGCCCCGGCACATTGCCGGTGGCGGCATAGCGGGCGATGGCGTTCTCGAGAACAGCCACCTGGGCGTCGAGCATGGCCACGTCGATGAGCATGCCCTCGCCGCTCGTGGTGCGGTGGTAGAGGGCCCCGTTGACGGCCGTCGCCAGAAACAGCGCCGCCACGATGTCCCCGACCGAGGCGCCCACCCGAGCCGGCGACGAATCCGGATGCCCGGTGAGACTCATGATCCCACCCATCGCCTGCACGATGATGTCGTACGCGGCACGCGAGGCATAGGGGCCGGTGCGCCCGAATCCGGACACGGCGGCGTATATCAGCCGCGGATAGCGCTCGTGGAGCGTATTCCAGCCGAGGCCCATCCTGTCCATCGTCCCCGGACGGAAGTTCTCCACCAGCACGTCGGCTCGTCCAAGAAGGGCCAGGAACACCGCGCGGTCCTCCTCGGCCTTGAGGTCTAGCGCGATGCTCTCCTTGCCCCGGTTGAGGGACATGAAGTAGGCGGACTTCCCTGCTACGAATGGCCCATAGTGCCGAGAGTCGTCCCCTCCCTTCGGGGCCTCCACCTTGATGACCCTGGCCCCCAGGTCGGCCAGCACCATGGTGCAGTATGGACCGGCCAGCACCCGGCTGAGGTCGACGACGGTGATCCCGCTGAGCGGTCCTTCCACGGCCATCAAGGGCTCCTTTCGAGCAACTCGGCGCTCCCTCCCAGCTTTGAGGCCGATCGAGTCAGGTCGGTCGGATCTAGCGGGTCGTGCGCTCTGGGATTCCACAAGCAGAGGATAGCGGACCGGCCACCTCTGGGAACGCCTGGATGACCTTTCCATCGGTGGTCACAAGCCTTGTCCCGAGCTGACCTACCAGGGAAAACGATCCCGGCGCTCGAAGAAGCCAGGGTAGTGCTCCTCGCGTTTGGGGGCCGTCTGCGTGGCGAAGGCCACTGCATGGAGGACAGCGCCGTCGACCGCCAATGCGGAGCCCACTACCCCATCGCCGGTGTAGCGGTAGCTGAGACCGTTGCCCGGGGACTCATGCTCCGTGACCTTCACCCCCGCGAGAGACACCACCCACTCCCGAGCGGTCCTGCGATCGCCCTCGACCGAAGAGGCAGCGCCGCTCGGTGCGTCGATGGTGTACGAATGAACGAGACGGGCATGGAGCCTGGAATAGGCCTCGGGACTGGTCACCACATCCATGCCGGCAACACGTCCAAGCCACAGCGCGAGGATCCCGATCTGGCCAGGCCTACATTCAAACGCCGCCTCGCGCCGCTCCACATCCGCTCTGCGCTGCTCGTATACCTCGCGCGCAGCCGACGTGGAAGAGCGGACCTGGTGCCTCTCCTGCAGAAGGCCGACCTCAGTCCAGATACGACCCTGATCGGAATGGAAACCCTGGCTCCGCCGCAGGCTGGAGGTGACCGATTCGCTCGCGGCCAGCCGGATAGCCGGTGCGGATACGTAACCGGAATCCACGAACTCGCTCGTGCGATAGTCCCAGCGGCCTGCCTCGGTGCAACTCACCGGGATGATGATCTCCTGACCCGGCTTGATGTACACGGAGGTATTGAGCACCCGGTTCTGCTTGGCTCCGGCAAGCTCCTCGCCATCGATGATCAGTACCCCGACGGAACCGCTGTTGCGCGCTTTGAGTGCCGGTACCGAGCCCCCCTCGGACACCTCGGTGACGATGAGTGTCTGCGCGGCCAGAGCCTGTCCCAACGTGACGAACTCCGGCAGTCCGGTGAAGCTGCCGAACACCGGCACCAGCGTCAGGCCTTGGTCGCTCTTGGGGTCGCCCAGTTCCAGTCGTTCGAACAATCTGGAGATGACGTCGTTCATGTCTACCGTCCCTTCTTGCTGTCGGCAGCGGAGCCGGGCTTCCCGGTCGCGGGCGTGTCTTTGCCGTCGCGCGCTGCCTGGTACTCGTCCCACGACGTCTTCCCGAGATCCTCGAACCGGGCATCGAAGAACTGGTCGTCTTCAAGTTTCCGCAGTCCTGATCGCCGGTAGGCTTTGACATTGGAAGAGACACGGTCCATGACGGCCGCGGTCTGGGCCGGAGAAGCCGCGTAATCGAGAGTGCGTCCGCCGTGGATGCCGATGCCGGCGCCCACCTGGTATGCGTCCTGGTTCGCCCCGAGGTAGATGAACTCGTAGCCTGCGGACTTCTGCCGGTCTTCGATCATGTCCATGACCTGCTCGCGGCTGAACTCCCTGCTGGAGTTCTCCTGTCCATCGGTCATGATGACAAACAGGACCTGGTCGGGCTTGTGAGCCGCCACGTACTCATCCGCGATGCGCATGGTGTGCGCGATGGCATCGTAGAGCGCCGTATTGCCGCCGGGTACGTAGCTCTTGTGATCGAGGGGTAGCACCTGGCCGACCGGGGTGGCGCTCACCACCGTCCGAAAGTGCGTGTCGAACAGCGTGAGGGTCATTGCGGCCGAGCCGCCCTCCCGCTTCTGGTCGTCCAGGAACTGGTTGAAGCCCTCGATGGTGGCTTCGCAGATCGCTCCCATAGACCCGGATTTGTCGAGCACGAAGTTGATGAGGATTCTGTCCACTGCGACCCCTTTCTCTCGGCCCCTCCTCAAGTCTATTCCCCGACGCGGACAGGAGAGGCGAATTGTTTGCCATCTTTGTCAAAGTCATGATAGCACGCTTGCCATAACTGTCAAATCCATTGACAAGGGTGTAGAATGGCCCCGGAGGTGAAGGACATGGCGCGGGTCGGTTTCGGCACGGTGCTGCGAAGAATCCGGCACGACCGGGGTGAGACCTTGGAGCAAGTGTCCGAGGCGACCGGGCTGTCCGTCGCCATGCTCTCGCGTGTCGAACGTGGAGAGCGCCTCCCCTCCCCCGAGTCGGTCGAGACGCTTGCCGCGCACTTCGGTCTTCCGGCGGAGTACCTCATGAGCGAAACGATCGCCAATCGGATGCTCAACCGGTACGGACTCAAGAGCAGCAGCCTGGCCGCCGAACGACTTTCAAGGGAATCGCCAGAGGCGGCAGCCCTTGGCTGGGCGGCAGATATGCCCCTGGAATCGAGGGGCGCTGAGCCGGACCGGCCGGCGCCCGAGAGGCGCCAGGCAGACCGGCCGCCGCAGCGCTACGGCGCATTCCAAGAGATGGACATGTTGGCGGCCCTCTCGGCCATTGAGGACCCCGGGGCGGGAGCGCGGGCCGGGAGGCCATCGCCACGATCACCCGCGGCACCCGAGCCTTCGCCGTCGCCGCAGCCGGCCCAACCGGCCTCGCCACATCTCGATCCCGCTACCGAGCAGGTTCTGAGGGCCGCGACCGCTTCGTCTAGGGCAGCCGCCGTGCTCGCAATGCAGGAGAGCCGCTCCCTATCGGCGGAAGCGCGGCTCGATCTCCTGCGAGAGGTCGAAACGCTTGCCGCCCAGGCCGCGGAGGCGCTTCGCACGCTGGCGAGCGACGACCCTGATCCACGCGTGCGAGCTGCTGCCGGCCAAGCGCTACAGCGGCTGGGCAGACACTAGACTGCCGCTGCGATCACCGGGCTGCCGCTCCCGGATGCCGAGCGGTCGGCGGTGCATTGCTGCAGTCCGTTGGTTGTCCGGGTAGGCACACCTCGCTGTACTCGCCTTCGCGCCCGCTGGGCCTTCGGTAGACGCTCTACCAGAAGCACTGCGGGACGTCGACTCTACGACCGAGCGAGGTCGAAACGGTCCAGGTTCATCACTTTGTTCCACGCCGCCACAAAGTCGTGCAAGAACTTCTCCTGGGAGTCCTCGCATCCGTAGACTTCCGCCACGGCCCGGAGTTGAGAGTTCGAACCGAAGATGAGGTCGACGCGGGTCGCGGTCCACTTGCGTTCGCCCGTTGCCCGATCGCGACCCTCGAACACGTCGTCCGCCTCTGATGTGGCCTTCCATGTGGTGCCCATGTCGAGCAGATTCACGAAGAAGTCATTGGTGAGCGTCTCTGGCCGCTTGGTGAACAACCCGTGCTGGGCCTGTCCGAAGTTGGCATTGAGGACGCGCAGGCCGCCAAGGAGGACCGTCATCTCGGGAGCAGTCAACGTCAGCAGTTGCGCCCGATCGACCAGCAGCTCCTCCGCAGATACCTTGTACGTGGTCTTGAGGTAGTTGCGGAATCCATCTGCAACCGGTTCGAGTACGGCGAACGATTCCACGTCGGTTTGCTCCTGCGACGCATCCGTGCGTCCCGGGGTGAAGGGGACGGTCATATCGTGGCCGGCATTCTTGGCGGCCTGCTCGACACCGGCGCATCCGCCCAGAACGATCAAGTCGGCGAGCGAAACCTTCTTCCCACCGGACTGCGCGCTATTGAACCCCTTCTGGATCTCTTCAAGGGTCTGCAGCACGGTCCTCAGCCGAGCCGGCTCGTTGACTTCCCAGTCCTTCTGCGGCGCGAGACGCACGCGCGCCCCGTTCGCGCCGCCGCGCTTGTCGGAGCCACGGAACGTGGACGCCGAGGCCCAAGCCGTCGAGACCAGCTGCGACACGGACAGTCCCGAGGCAAGGATCTTGCCCTTGAGGTCTGCGATGTCCTGCGCGTCGATCAGCTCATGATCGACTGCGGGCACCGGGTCTTGCCAGATCAGCTCTTCCGCCGGGACCTCCGGGCCAAGATAGCGCGAGCGAGGGCCCATGTCGCGGTGTGTCAGCTTGAACCACGCCCGGGCGAAGGCATCCGCGAATTCCTCGGGGTTCTGCTGGTAGCGCCGCGCGATCGGCTCGTAGATGGGGTCGAACTTCAGCGAGAGGTCCGCCGTGGTCATCATCGGCCGGTGCTTCTTCGACGGGTCGTGCGCGTCGACCACCATGTCCTCTTCGGCCACGTCCTTGGCCAGCCACTGATGGGCACCGGCCGGGCTCTTGACCAGCTCATAGTCGTATTTGAAAAGCACCTTCAGATAGCCCATGTCCCAGGTGGTGGGGTTCGGCTTCCAGGCGCCTTCGATGCCGCTGCCGATGGCATCGCCGCCTTTGCCGGCTCCGAAGCTACTCTTCCAGCCCAGGCCCTGCTCTTCGATAGGAGCCGCCTCAGGCTCGGGGCCCACGAGCGCCGGATCGCCCGCACCATGAGCCTTGCCGAAGGTGTGCCCGCCCGCGACCAGCGCCACAGTCTCCTCGTCGTTCATGGCCATGCGTGCGAAGGTCTCGCGAACGTCACGGCCGGAGGCGACCGGATCCGGGTTGCCGTTCGGCCCTTCCGGGTTCACGTAGATCAGGCCCATCTGGACGGCCGCAAGCGGATTCTCGAGATCCCGGTCGCCGGAGTAGCGCTTGTCGCCCAGCCACTCGCTTTCGGCGCCCCAGTAGACGTCCTCTTCAGGCTCCCAGATGTCCTCGCGCCCGCCGCCGAAGCCGAAGGTCTTGAACCCCATCGATTCGAGGGCGCAGTTGCCGGCGAGGATCATGAGGTCGGCCCAGGAGATCTTCCTGCCGTATTTCTGCTTGATGGGCCAGAGCAGGCGGCGTGCCTTGTCGAGGTTCACGTTGTCGGGCCAGCTGTTGAGGGTGCGAAGCGCTGGGTGCCCGACCCCCCGCCCCCGCGGCCGTCGCCCATGCGGTAGGTTCCCGCGCTGTGCCAGGCCATCCGGATGAAGAGCCCCCCGTAGTGACCGTAGTCGGCCGGCCACCAGTCCTGCGAGTCGGTCATCAGCGCGTAGAGGTCCTTCTTCACTGCCTGCAGGTCGAGCTTCTTGAATTCCTCGGCGTAGTCGAAGGCCTCGCCCATCGGATCGCTCAAGTGCGAGTGCTGATGAAGGATCTTGAGGTTCAGCTGGTTCGGCCACCAGTCCCGGTTGGACGTGCCCCCGCCGGCAACGGGCTTGCCTGTCCTGCCCGTGACCGGGCACTTGCTGTCTTCACTCATCTCTGTTCTCCCTTCGTTCCAGCCTTGGAATGGAATGCTCCTCGGATTCCTGGCATCTCTTGCACAAGCCACGCAGTTGTACTCGGACTGATTCGACCTTGCCCAGTTCATGGGCTAGATCCGGAGCCTCCAAACCGTCGAGAGCGGAGTGGTAGACATCGCGGATCAGGCCACATCGGGTACACACGAAGTGATGGTGGTGATCGAGGTTCGCGTCGTACCGTGCCGGTCCCGCGGTCGCGTCGACCCGGGCCACAAGCCCTAACCCCTCGAGCGTCGCCAGCGTCCGATACACGGTGTCGAGCGAGATGGTCGGCACTCGGGCGCGCACCTCGCGGTAGACCGTTTCCGTGTCGGGATGTGCTTCGCTCCTCGCGATCTCCCGCGCCACCTCAAGCCGCTGGTGGGTCAAACGCAGGCCAGCCCCTCGCAAGGCTTCCGAAAACGAAGAGATGCGGCGCTCAGTCTCGCTCTCTGGGACGGGCACTACTTCACCCTTTGCTTGCTGCGCACATTAACTATATAGTATAGATACGCAACAGATGACTCGCAAGAGGTCGTTGGACTATGCGGGAGTTACCGGGGGTTCGAATCTCCCCTCCGCTCTGGACCTACCAGGATGTTAGCCATACCTTGCTTAACTCGAAGGTAATTCTTAAATATGCTCTGCTTCACTTCGCCGAGTTGCTTCTACTAGTCGGCGCACTGATTGTGGTAGAGCGTTTTCTAGGTATGGGCACCTGGCTGATCATTACCATTATCGTGCTGTGGATAGTCAAGGATATAATCATGTTCACTAAGGTTTGGCAGTCTTATGCTTTTCCGGATAATGATCCTATGAGGCAACTCATAGGTTTAGAGGCTACTGTAATGGTGAGCCTTAACCCGGTTGGGTATGTGAGAACAAGAGGTGAGCTTTGGAAAGCTGAAGTCAGCAATCCCCGATATCCTGTGGAAAAGGGCGCTAGAACGAGAGTCATTGACGTCAAAGGAACGACACTGATAGTAGAGAGGTGTGATGGGGATGGACCGCCGACCAACTGACGGCTCACGGGTGGCCGTGGGCAGGCGCCGGCTCACACGGAGCATCTCCAGACCGATCACCTCGCCCCGCTCTTCGAGGTCGAGCCCCACTCCGGGGCGGATCTCCTCGGATTCGAACACCGGAGACCTGTCGAGACGAATATGAAGCGCGTCGGCCTTCTGGTCGAAGCGTACTCTCATAGCTTCCCTTTCATGATTCCTGGATTGTCCCCCTTCGCAGCCGTCGCTATACTCGCTACTCGCGCCGGCGTCTGACGACGCCCGCCACGGAGAGGTGGCAGAGCTGGCTTAATGCGGCGGTCTCGAAAACCGTTGTGCCGTGCAAACGGTACCGGGGGTTCGAATCCCCCCCTCTCCGTAGATTCTCCCGCGCAAGCGGAGGCGGCAGCTCACAGGAGGGCCGGGGATTCCGAACCCGCGAGGGCGTGAGCGTCAGCGAGACAGTCCCTTTGGATTGTCGAGCAGCGAGCGGTCTGAGCTGAGCCGGACGGCGAGGCGAGGACGGCAGCTTGCGAAGCAAGATGCGCGAATCCCCCCCTCTCCGCTTAGGAAAGCCAAGAATCGCACGTTGGAACTCGGCACGAGTGGCCAGGTTCTTGCGTCTTTCAGGCGAGTTCGGGGGCAGGTCGGGGGCAAACTCGATAGCAGGCAGGGTAACGAGACGGACGAGAGGACATCGCGGATACTGGTGTACCTCCCGCATGGCGCCGGTGTTTCTCAGGGTCAGGTACCCGGGGACGGCCGCCAGCCGACGCACCTTCCCACGCCTCTCCGCAATCTATCCGTTTGGTATTACACTACTGATATAGGCCTGCGCATCGTCCGGCTGATGCGGCACGTTTGGCCATCGACCAGAGCGGGAATCGCTCCGTAATTCTCGAGTCGCCAGATGCCTGGGCAAAACGTCGTCGTCCGCGGGGGTCAAAGAATGAGAGCGAAGCTCTTCATCGCAACGCTGATCGTTTCGTCCTTGTTGCTGCTGGTGTTCGGTGCGCTATTCGTCAACGCGTCAGGAGACAAGCCGGGCGTCTTCCCTGGGCTGGGGAAGGCGTCGGCCGTCCTATGTGCCGGATGAAGTAATCGTCCAGTTCAAGAACGACGCCCAACCTTTCAGGGTGATCAAGGTCCCGTCCGGACAGGTGAAGGCCCAGGTAGCCCTGTATTCCCATAACCCAAACGTGGTCTACGCGGAGCCTAACTACATCGCTCAGGCTTTCTCGTGGCCCGACGATGCACTCTATCCCCGTCAGTGGAACTTCGGCACGGCGGCTGCCGGTGGGATCGGGATGGAGCAAGCTTGGGGCACGCCTGCCATGGGAACTGGAGTGACCGTGGCGATCGTTGACACGGGGATCGCGTACGAGAACTACTCGTCCTACGTGAAGGCGCCCGACCTGGCTGCGACGGCTTTCGTGCCCGGGTACGATTTCGTGAACGGTGACACCCATGCCAATGACGACAATAGCCATGGGACTCACGTAGCCGGGACCGTAGCACAAAGCACGAACAACACCATCGGCGTCGCCGGCATCGCCTACGGGGCGACCCTCATGCCGGTGAAGGTGCTCAACAGCTCGGGCTCTGGTAGTTATTCAACATCGCCAGCGGAATCCGCTGGGCAGCCGACCACGGGGCGAAGGTCATCAACATGAGCCTTGGAGGTTCCTTGCCGTCGACCACGCTAAAGAATGCCCTTGCCTATGCCTACAACAAGGGCGTGACCATCGTGGCAGCGGCCGGTAACAACGGCTCGAGCCGGGTCAGCTATCCGGCAGCGTACGACGACTACGTGATCGCCGTTGGTGCCACTCGCTACGACAAGACGCTGGCCTACTATTCCAACTACGGGTCCAGCTTGACCTCGTCGCTCCCGGAGGCGACGCGACCGTCGATCAGAACGGCGATGGCTATGGCGATGGCATCCTGCAGAACACGTTCGATCCGGACACCAAGAACGTCTCGGATTTCGAGCTACTGGTTCTTCCAGGGGACGTCGATGGCTTGCCCCCACGTTGCCGGGGTAACGGCGCTGCTGATCGGCAACGGAGTGGCGGCCACTCCGAACCAGGTGCGGGCCGCGCTCCAGGGAAGCGCTCTGGATCTGGGGGCTAGCGGCTGGGACGCTACCTATGGCTGGGGACTGCTGGATGCGTACGCGGCGCTCCATTGGGGCGCGGCGACCAACCTGCCGCCTGTCGCAAATGCGGGAATTGACCAAAGCGTTCACGTGGGCGACACGGTGCACTTCGACGGCTCGGCCTCGACGGACCCGGAGGAAGGGGCTCTGACCTACAGCTGGGACTTCGGTGATGGCACCGCATCGGCGACCGGAGTGACAGCGGATCACATCTACACGACCACCGGAACATATACGGTGACACTCATGGTCACCGATCCAGAAGGACTGACGAGGTAGGATACCGCCACCGTTCAAGCGGATGCCGCGCCGGTAGGCGATGGGGAGCTCCACATTTCTTTCATCGACGTGGTGCTCAAGCCCGCCGGCAAGAACCTGAGCGCTCAGGCGACGATCACGATTGTTGACGGCCTTGACAACCCGGTGGTGGGGGCAGTGGTTTCCGGTACTTGGAGCGGCCTTACCAGCGACAGCGACTCCGGAACGACCGGCACCAACGGGCAAGTGGTGCTGGAGTCCAACAAGGTGAAGAATGCGAAGAGTGGATATACCTTCACCTTCACCGTCAACGGTGTCGTGTTTGGCGGTTGGACCTGGGACGGGTCCAATGCAACTGCCTCGGAATACGTTCCGTAGGCGACGACTTCACATCGACGCCCGAAGGCACGAGCCCAGGGGCCACGTATCACTGCAACTTCAGGCCCACTCCTTCCAGGTCGGGTAGCACGTACGAGCGGTGCCAAGGCGCTGAGTCCAGTGCAGCGCCACGATGTTGACGCTCAACCTGCCGTGCAAACGGTACCGGGGGTTCGAACTTCCCCTCTCCGCTCAAAAAGCCACAAATCGTGTGCCGAGACCCGGCCCGGGGGCTGGGTTTTCGCGTCTTTCGGGCGAGTTCGGGGGCAGGTCGGGGGCAAAGTGGACAACAGCAGACGGAACATGACGGACGCAGACACACGGTTGCTCGCGTCGGTGCTCCTGCCGAGGATGGAGGTAGGGGCTCCACGCCTCGCACAATAGTGCAATGCCAGACCGAGTATTGGGCTATTTCGTCGATCTCCTGCCCGACCACCCAACGCCACGGTTGGCCGCTACCAAGCCTTGCCAGCCGGAGGCCCTCGGGTCAACTCTTGCTCTTGCGACGCTGCCGGCCCGGACCTATGCTCTGTTTGTTGCACCGCCCGCGTGGGAAGGAGCGGAAATGAGGAAGCCTGGCATCGTGGCTGCAACGGTCACCATCCTGACTCTAGCGCTTATCTCAGCCGGCTGCGGCGAAGCGACCACGGAGGCGACAAGGTGGGTGACGGTTGTTGATGATGTTCAACCGTTCAATTCAAGCGACTCCGATTCGAAGATCACCGTACCCTTCAAGTTAACCGGCGCACCGTGCCGGTTGCGCTACGAGACTGTGAATGCATTCGTGCTGCATGTCTACATCGCGCCGGGCGCCGAACCGACTAAGCGTCAGAGCGTTCTTGACAGGCGCGACTCGCCCAGAAACGGACAGACGGTGGTATCCGTGGAACCCGGTATCTACTGCCTGGAGATAGAGGGCGTATCAATGTGTTACAGCTATCACCTCTGGCTGGAGGAACAGCGTTAGCCTGCTTTCCGCCGGGACCGTTCGAACAGCAAGTTCGCACTGCCGTCGGTGAGCGTCCGGGTATTCTCAGCAGACGCCCCCGGATTGGCTGCTCTCAAGCAGCCTTGCCAGCCGTGGGGCTCCTCGGTATCAATGCTCGTTGGGACTAGCTACCCGTGGCGACATTCCAGTCAGACCACCCTTTGCACCCTCACAGCGCTTGCTTGCACTCCTCGCGTTGACTGAACATGAGCTTTCTCCTAGCTAAAGAAAGCAGTAAGCCGGGCCGGGCATAAGGAACGCCAGGCTGCTTCTCGATAAAGGCAAACCTGCTGAAAGGCAGGGACGCAAAGCCATCGGCCCAAGTTAGAACGGGCGGCTGGGTTGCCGGGAAAAACGGTGCCTGGTCGCCCTTTTCTTGTACCCGAGGTTCCCGGCTAGGCTCGCAGTACGGTAGTGCAAGGGTCGGTCGACTACAAGGGGGTCCGTCTACGAAGCATAAAGCAATCAGGTCACCGAAGGCTGTGTTCCCCAGGAAAGGGAGGGAGTCTCATGCGTAGATGGATTCTTGTTGGAACCGCCGCTGTCATCGTCATGGCGCTGCTCCTAGTGTTAGCCCCGGTTGCCACGGCCTCTGCATGCGCCGACTGCAAATCCCCGGGCTACTATAAGACTCATGATTGTTGGACCGGTGTGTGCATCGGCGGCCAGTGGTACCCGCGGGAAGAGGCACAGGCCTTGATGAAGGAAGTACCCGGGGATAAGAGCTACACCCTCTTCCGTTCCCTGGTCGCCGCCAAACTGAATGTCGCTAACGGGTGCTACGCATCGTGCTGCGTGCTCAACTGTATGAGCCGTGCCGACTGCTGGCTGGCCCAGTGGTTCCAGGAGGACATCACAGCCGACAGTTGGCAATGGCAGTGTGGCGGGGAGTGCCTCTACTGGTGTCTTGACCGCTACAACAACTCATAGTAAGCCAGAACTGTGCTCCCTGTCGGTAGCTGAATAGCATGAACAAACACAACGGGCCGTCCTTCGGGGCGGCCCTTTCTTTCCCGAACTTCAATCGTCCGTCTTCCTCGCTCAGGCCGGGTTCTCGCGTCTTTCGCGCGAGTTCGGCGGCAACTCGGGGGCAAACACGACAACATACCGACGAACGAGACGGACAAGGACGCACTAGATGGCAGGGCCACCTGGCCCGATGATGACGGGGTTTCAGCAGGTCGCGACATTGGCGGCTTGACGGGCACGCTGCGCAGTCATAGGCTGACGCAAGGGCGAAAACCTTGAAGTATCAGAGGGGGCCGTGATGTCGCCGGACGAAGACTACGATCGCGCGAAGGCCCAAGCGACAGCTGAAGCCTATGACGCACAAGCGGAAGCGACCGAGTACCTGGGGCCAAGGTCGCTTTCGGCTTGGTCTATGCGCACGTCCTGCCGGGCCAGTCGATCCTTGACATGGGAATAGGCACCGGGTTGGCGTCGGCTCTGTTTCGCAAAGCGGGGCTCAGGGTCCATGGCATGGACAACTCACGTGAAATGCTTGATGCGTGCCGCCGGAAGGGATTCGACAACCTTACAGAACACGACCTTGCCGAACCGCCGTACCCGTATGCTTCGGGGAGCTTTGATCACGTCGTCTGCGTCGGCGTGCTTCCTTTCCTCTCTGATCTCTCCCCCGTGTTTGCCCAGACGGCGCGCATACTCAGGGAACGAAGGAGTTCGTGTTCCTGGCCCTAGACCGAACCGAGCGTGAGGACTTCGAACTGGTGCTTGGGCCCGGAATACTCGAAGACCGACGAATCCGTGACCATGTACCGCCACCATGGCCGACAAATCGGCCGATGGATGGATAGGTTTGGGTTCGTACTCGTGAGATGTCTTCCGTTTCCTGTCTACATGGATGCGGAGAAGGCGGAGAGCATGCAAGCGTGCTGCTACATGGCGCGGAAGGCCACACCGTCTGACAGCAAAGCATCCTGAGCCAGAACGCGCTCCCTTTCCGTTGTGCCATGCAAACGGTACCGGGAGTTCGAATCCCCCTCTCCGCTTAGGAAAGCCAAGAAACGTGTGTAGAGACCGGGTCCCCGTGGCCCGGTTTCCGCGTCTTTCAGGCGAGTTCGGGGGCAAGTCGGGGGCAAACACAACGGCGCTCACGGGCGCCAGACGGACGAGAACACATCGGACAGCCGAACGAACGGCGCGATCAAGCCTAGACGGCCGTGGTCTCCTTCATTGGCTCCGCCTCGATAATGCGCTTCAGGTTGTGCATGCCACGCTCATAGATTTGGTCCCACTTGCGCCGCAACAGGAGAGCGTCCGCTAGAGGACCGACCACGGGTGGCTCCGGATCGTATTCAAGCGCGAAGGTAACCCGGGTCGACTCACCTACCGGCTCAAAGCGCCAGTACTTCCGCGCCACTATTCCCATGAGCGGCGCCGTGAAGGTCCACCCGTTGCGCTCGTCGTACTCGATCGTCTCCCACTCGCTGGTCATCTTGCGGCCCAGATAGGTGAGGTGCACCAAGTATCTTGCTCCCTTGCCCTCGGTGTTCTCGGTGAGAGGCTTCACTTCTTGGATGTAGTCAAGGTACCGCGGGATAGTGCGCCAATCGCGGGTGAAACGAAGAACGTCCTCTGGCGGCCTTGCAACGACTATCTGCTTCTCGATTCTCGTCATGGCCCGGCCTCCCCATACAGATGCACGAGACTCTTCTACTCATACTACGTCAAGGGGGATCGCCGTCAACCCGAGCGCAACTCCTTGCGGCAAACGGTACCTGCCATCCCAGCGACAAGGCCACTGGATCACGAGCGCTGCCTGGATGCCCCAGAGCCTCTGCACCGCTGCATACTCTCCATCGAAACGGGGAAGATGGCAGCCATCCTGCGCACTACCATCGGAGGCGGCAGATGGCTAACGTTGTGGTCTGGGCTGACATCCCCGTGCTCGATCTGGAGCGCGCTCGCGCGTTCTATGCACATCTTCTGGGCACCCCCGTGGAGTACATGCCGGGCACCGAAGGGGTGGCCCTCCTCATGCCGCCTGGGACAGGTGACCCCATGGACGTGAGTGCGGATCTGGCCCTGGGCCAGTCGATCCCGAGCACCACTCACGGCACGACGATCTATCTTGATTCGAAGGGAGACATCGACGGAATGCTGGCCAGAGCGGTGGAGGCTGGCGGGAGTGTCCTGGCCGAGAAGGCATTTGTGGACAAGGTAGGCTGGCTGGCCCATGTGAAGGACACCGAGGGCAACCGAATAGGCATCCATCAGCCCGGTTAGCCCGCGGACCGGGCTCTCGAGTCTTGCGCACGAGTTCGGTGGCAATTCGGAACCCCGTGCAGTTCGAGCGCTGGAGCGCTTAGGAAAGCCAAGAAACGGCTCCTGGTCACTGAAGTCGTCTGAGAGGAACCTGTGGAGGGCTGGCAAAGCGTCACGGAGGGACGATGAGCGCCATGCGCGACATACTCGATCTTGAACGCTATCCGCTGGACAAGCCGGGTACCGCCTCTTGGGATGACCTGGTGGCGCGTTGCCGGACCGACCTTGCCCGTGAAGGTATGTACAACCTCGATGGCTTCGTGAGACCGGCAGCTCTGGCGAAGGCGCTCGAGCAAATCCGCCCCGTTTTCGACGCGCTTTCGTTCACCCAGAGGCGCCGTCACAACATCTACTTCGCAAAAGACATCCCCGGTCTGCCGGCGGACCATCTGGCCCTCAGGACCGCCGAGACTGTCAACCACACCGTCTGTGCCGACCAGATCACCCAGTCGGTTCCGCTGTGGATCTATGAGTGGTCTCCTTTCATCACGTTCATCGCAGCGACGATGGAGAAGGAGTCGCTCTATCCCATGCGCGACGATCTGGCACGTGTGAACCTCATGCTCTACCGCGACGGGGAGACTCTGGGCTGGCATTTCGACCGAAGCGAGTTCACCACCACCCTGCTACTGCAGGCGCCGGAAGAGGGCGGCGACTTCGTCTACCGGACCGATCTCAGGACCGACGACGATCCGAACTACGACGGTGTCGCCCGGCTGCTCGCCGGCGGCGACCCCGAGGTGAAGACCCTCAAGCTCAGGGCAGGCACCCTGAACGTGTTTCGGGGCAAGAACACTGCTCACATGGTCAGCACGGTGCATGGGACCCGCGAGCGCATCATCGCTGTGTTCTCTTACTTCGACCGTCCCGGCGTCGTCTTTTCGAAGGAAGAGCAGACCGGCTTCTACGGACGCGCCCGTTAGCTTAGGCAGAAGCGGTGAAGGCCTGTCGCGCTTGGGCAGCAGTCTCGCCCCTCCCTCGGGTTGCGCCGGGACCTCCGTCTGGCAAAGGATGCCAAGGTCCCTTGGCCCACCTCACCCCCGCATTACCTTGCCGATCGTATTCCAGTTGCGCGTGGTGACGCCGCGGCCGAACTCCCTTTCGAGAAGGGTCATTAGATCGGTCGTCCCCCACGCCGGCGAGAGGGTCAGGACGCTACACACTTCCCCTGGGGAGACCCGGATGATCCTCAGGTCATTCTCGGGCGCGTCGTGGGTGAGATCTGGCTGGCACGTGGTCGGGTCGGAGAGAAAGGTGACATAGAGTCTCGTGGTCGGGGTGATAGCGACACCCTCGAACGGGTCGGAGTCCACCAGGCGCTGAAGATCCGCCACGGTACGCAAGGCCACAGTGATCGGGTAACCGGAAACCTTCTGGAGACGTTCCTCGATGTGGGCGGCGAGTTCAAGGACGTTATCGGGCAGGCCCACGCCGGGCGGCACGTCGAAGAGCACATTACCGCTGGCCAAGATCGTCTTGACGTTCTGAAAGCCCATCGCCACGAACATCGTCCGCAGTTCCGCCATCTTGACCGGTTTGTGACCGCCTACGTTGATGCCGCGCAGGAAGGCAACGTACCTCACGGGCCCACTCTAACCGGCCCGGTCGTCGCCGACCGCTCCCTTTATCAGCTGCTCGACTCCCGCGAAGACCTCCGGGGGCATGAGCCTCTGCCACACGCCCGTTAGGTTCTGACGGTCATTTGAGTCCAACAGCGGAAAGAGCCAACCGATCGCTTCCGGGAACCGCTCCGGCGGGACCGAACCGGCCATGATTCCGATCGCCTTGTACTGGTCCGGCTCTGAAACTCGCTCCCGTATCAAGCGGTATAGGTGGGAGTCCTCTTTGGCTAGATGCAGATCCAGGTGGAACTTGAACGCCGCCGTAGCCCGAGCGGTCTTGAGAGGGTCACCCGCCGATACCGCCCCGCTTAGGACCTCATACGCGGCGTCAAGCGCGCGATGGTCCTTCTCGTAGGCCTCCGCCACCGCCGGGGCCACCTCTTCCAGCGCGGGGAATATGGCCCGTTCTTCCCCGGTGGCATGCCACACCAAGGCTTCGTTAAAGAAGCGAAAGCGCTCAAGGCCCGGCCCGGGCTCTTTCTCCCCGCGCGCCCAGACAAGGGCCGCGGCGTCGATGGTGGCGATGTCTCGACGAAACGCGTTGTGGAAAGCCAAGATGGCGTCGATGGGTCCGGCCATGATCGCTGCACTCCTCTCCGGATGCGGTGACGCCTCAGGGCGCCGTGTCGTATGGCCGCTTATACCCAGGAACCGCGCCCCGCACGCCATCGGACTGTTGCGCTCTTCAACGAGGTCACAGGGGCCCTATTTCAGAGGGAACAAGCGCTCGGACCTCGCCTCTCCACATCTGATGCATTCGACGTCATACCAACTCATAGGCAGACCGCACCGGGAGCAACGCCAACGTTCTTCCTCGTATTTGAGCCATTCCTCAAGGCCCATATCACGGATCTTGGCAAGGTTTCTCATATATTCAGCACGGTGAAGCAATCCCGTATCGATCATGGCCGACACACGATGGCAGGGCAACTCTTGGCAGTCAGCGCAGTTGCCGCTATTCAGTTGTTCTTCCGCGCAATTCCTTATGGAGCAGTTCTGACAATGAGTAGGAATCTCTCCGCCACTGAGACAACCATCGCAGAGCAGACCTTCCATCCAGTTAGGGTCAGGAATCGCTTCGTTTTCGCTAGCTTGTCCTGAAGAACTTAGCTGTTGCCGTCTCAATCTCGCTGCATCGTCTTCGCAATGCTTGGCAAGATATGCTGGGCACGCGCCGCAATACGTGCCGCACGAGGCCGCTAGATACGATCTGTCTTGTCCGTGTTGCTCTGGGACCATGCTCCCACCATTATCAGGTTCGCTAGTCAAGGGACAAGCTCCGGGCCCGTTCTTTGTATCTTCAGGGCGAGGTCGAGTTCGGTCCTCGTCCCGGTGCGCGACAGGTCGACTCCCAGTATCCTCTCCACCCGGTCGAGTCGATGACGCAGTGTGTTCTCGTGCACGCCAAGATACGCGGCAGCCGTCTTCAGCACTCCGCCGCTTGCCAGGAAGGCCGCAAGGGTGGTGACCAAGCTGTCGTTGTGCTGCCGGTCGTGATCGATGAGCGGCCCCAGAGCGTCGTCGCGGAAGGCCCTGAGCACCTCGCCGTCCTGGACGCTGGACAGAAGGCGATATACACCGAGATCGCGGAAGGTGAACTCGCTCCTTCTGGGCGTCACGCGCGAACCGAGTTCGATACTGAGCTCGGCCTCCCTCCACACTCGCGGATAGTCGGAAACAGCGGTGCAGACGGAACCGACACCCAGCAGCAACCGCAGACCCAGTTCCTTTTCAAGTTCGACACGAGTGAGCACGAGAGACGGCGGCGAGTATCGACCTCTCTCCTCGGCCGCGGGAAGCAGCAGGACCACGCCCTTGCCCCGCGGAAACACTCCACCGCCGGGAAGCACCCGAGAGAGACAACGTTCCATTCGCTCGATCACGGGGCCTAAAGGAACCTCCTCCGCCGGTACGATGCTCACCACCCAGTGAGGCCTGGTGAGATCCCGCCCAAACCGGTACCCACGCTCGACGAGGCTCGCCGCATCGGCGCTCGCCGTGAGCAGATCGGTGATGAACTCCCCCTGCAGACGTCGCTCGACCTCGACCACGGCGCGTTGCTTCAACATCTCCAAGGCGAACATGCCCAACGCGTATTCGATGGTGGTGACATCCGAACGGGACAGGGCACTCCCACCGGGACCGATGACGAGGTGGCCGAGGCGCTGATCGCCCCCGGTTATGGCGGCGATAATCGCGCCTTCCGCCCCAGCTCTAAGGCCGGTCCGCCAGTCGGGATCGTCGCGGGAGCCCAGCTCCTGAGCCTGCTTCTCGGTCGCAGCAAGGACCTCGGTCTCCGCGGCGGTAGCCGCTGCTCGGTAGATCAGCGAACCGAACTGGTCGAGCACGCTCAGGGGACGTCGGATGAGCCGGTGCAATCGCTCGCCGACCCCGGGGATGCCGGCGCCGGCCAGCGCGCTCTGATTGAGCTTCAGATGTATGTCGAGTATGCGCTGTAGGTCGTCGTGCTGCTCTTTGGTGATCGCGTGCAGTCTTTCCACTTCGGCCGTCCGCTGGGTCTCCTGCTCCATCAGCCGAGCGTTGTCGAGCGTCGCGCCTATGTGGCTGGAGAGGATCTCGAGAACCTCGACGTCCTCCTCGTTGAAGTCCCGGTCGAACCGGTTGGCCACTATGACAACCCCGATGCGCTTGCCCGCGCGAGCCAGAGGCACGCAGATCATCTTGGACAGACCGAAGAGCGACACGATCTCCTGGCGACAGCAAGGGTCCGAGAAGCAGTCGTTGCCCAGATACGGCTTGCCCGTCGAGAAGACTCCCCATGCCGCTCCGCCGGTATCCACCGTGACCTGATACCTGTCAACCATCTCGCCTTCGAAGAACCCGAATGCGGGTGCTTGGAGACGCAGCTTCAGCGTGGCCGGGTCGTACAGGAGGACCCCCGCCTTGGTGGCGCCAAGGAGGGTGGGCAGCTTCGTGATGATCCTTGCGACCACGTTCTCGAAGGCGATTTCCAGCCCGATGTCGTCCTCCAGCTGGGTGATGGCGGACAGGCCCTCGCTGCGCCTCGACAACTCGTCGAACTGCAGCGCGTTGCTCACGGCGATCGTGGCGTACCGCAGGACCGGGGCCGGCAGGGGCGGCCGCCGGTCGCCGCGGTTCACGATCACTGCCAGCGCACCCAGCACTGTGCCGTGCGACCGAAGGACATACGCGTCGACCCGCTCAGCGGCCGCCTCGACGGCCGGAGAATCCACTGTCAGGTCGTACCATCCGGTCTGATCGGCCAGCAGCGGCCTGCTGCCCAAGGCCTCGGCGATGGCCTCTGCCGCGCCAGGTTCGACGCCCGACTGAGCGACCGGCCGGAACCCGGGCTGTGCAGTTCCAACCAGCAGCAGGCATGCCGCCCGAGCCTCTCCCGCGCCGACAACAGTCTCGGGGATGAGGGGCAGGAGATCGTCGGGGGACAGAGCCTCGAGCCAGCGCAGCGATCGATCAACCAGCGCCGCGTTCGCCACGCCGGCGTTCTCGACTTCCATGGGCTCGGAAGGAGTCACGGTCACTCCAGGCTCGACGAGACGATTCTACCACCAGGTCCCTGTACTCGAACCACAACCATGAGCCCTCGTATTGTGGCTGAACTACACTGAGGCCCCGCCGATGGAGGGCGCCTACACAAAATGCGGCTGGAGCTGTCGACAAGCGACATCCCCAACTGCGGGCCCGTCTGCCAGGCTATTCGCAGAACCACGAAACGAAACGGGAGGAACGATGAACACCGACCGCACGCTCAAACAGCAGGTACTCGAGGTGCTCGAACGGGATCAGAGTCTGCCCGCGGAGGCCATAGCGGTGTCCGTGCATGACGAGGTGGTGAGCCTCTACGGCCGCACCGAGACCGCTGAGTACGCTGCGCGCGCCGAGAGCCTGACGAAACTGGTGCCGGGGGTACGTGCGCTGACGAACGAGATCGAGGTCGAGGCTGGGCGGGACCCGGCTGAGTTTGGCGACTACGACCTGGCACGGGCGATCAGGAACGACTTCAAGCAGAAACCGTATCTTGGCTTCGATCGGATCTTCGTGAAAGTGAAAGACCGAGGCGTGACTCTCGAAGGCGAGGTCAACTGGGGTTATCAGATCAGGTTGGCTGAGCAGTACGTCCAGCGCATAGGCGGAGCCGCGGAGATCGTGAACCTTCTCCGGGCGACAAGCGAACTCAGCCGCGAGACGGTCGCCGGGTCGGTCGGGCGCATGGCGGTGTGAGAGAACGGTTGGCTCGGGCACTCCGCGGGCGGGGCGGGAAGCAGCCTGACTCAGGGTGTCGCGTCGGCCGGCGGCGCTTCGCCCGCGGGGACGTACCGGACGAGCGCGGCGTACTCATATGGCTGGATGACCTTTCCCCTCCGCTCATAGATCGTCCTGTTCAACCTCATCCCGAGCAGCGAGATTATGGCCATGTAATCCACCCATACGATGAGAGCTATCAGGGCCCCCACCGAACCGGCGTATTTCTGACTGGTCGACCACGACAAATAGGTGCCGAAGAGCCAGGTGCCGAGAGCGCAGAGCACGGCCGTGAACAGAGCGCCGAGCCAGCAATCCCGCCACGAGATGCGGATGTCGGGAAGGACCTTGAAGACGATGACCAGGGCTCCCCAGGCCAGCAGGAAGGGGATGATGGTCTCAGCCAGGTCGAGCAGCGGTCCCGAGATTCCGGTGATGCCCTCCAGCCACGAGATGCTCGCGTTCAAGACCAGCGAGACCAGAAGAATGACCGTTGGGACCAGGACCAAGACGAAAGCGAAGAGCCGTGACAGCACTCTGCGAAACGAGAACCGTCTCGGTCGTACCTGTATGTCCCACATGACATTGAAGGAGGCCTGCAGTCTCAAGAAGAGCTTGGTGGCACCGTAGATGAGCAGAAGGACGCCGATCACGGCGAGCGTCGTACTGGAGCCTTGGCCCTGAAGTTGAAGGACGACACTGCTGAACAGATCTGCCAGGTAGGGCCCCAGGTATGCCTCCAGAGTCTCAGCCAGTTCCTCCTGAGCTGTGGATTCGCCGATAAGGAGGCCGGATATCTCTAGTGTGAGCAGCATCAGGGGGGCCAGCGAGAAGAGCCCGTAGTAGGCGATGCCGGCACTGAGCAGAGAGCCGTTGCGGCGGCTGTAGCCTCTGTACCAGGCCCACACCGGCCCGACGATGGGTATGGCCTCGAGTCCCGTCCTCCCCGGGCTGCCGGTCGCTACAGAGTTCGGGGCCTCGTCGGCGTTCATGCCCTTTTCTCCTTTCCGCGCTCTTCCGGGCGACACGGGGTTCGAATCCCCCTCCAGCGTCTGTTGCGATTACCCTGCCGCCGCCCCCAGGTAGTAGGGCCATATCACGATCGAGACAATGATCTTCCACCACACGAGCTCCGCGAACGACCAGGTGAAGAGCCACCCGATAAACCAGATCGAACCGACAAGACCGCCGGCCGCCGGTCCCGAGCCAGCCGACCCGTTGTTACTTGCCATCGCGTCCTCCGTTCTCGTGACATTGGCAGTGCGGCGAAACGAGTGATGACCTTCGCTTACTAGGCTTCGACCTCGAGGTCGAAGTCCCTACGCTTGCGGTGCCGACCCCGGTGGCCTAGTATCGGTCCGGCGACCGGGCCGGTCCGTGGACGCTCCGTGTTGCTTCCTGTCGTCTCGGGCCAGGGTAGACGGTTGCTGCTAAGCAAAGCGGACATCCAGCAGATCCTCCCCCACCGCGAGCCGTTCGTGCTCGTAGACGGGATCGTCGAACTCGACCCTGGACGGTACGGGGTCGGAATCGTGCGAGATGTCGCCCGCTGGGACCTCTTCTCTCGACTCCGCGAGCGGAAGAGTGATTCGAACGAACTGATGCTGGTCGACTCTGTGCGACCCAGCATCTCGAGCCCGGGTGTCGTCGGGATCATAGAGAACGTGGCCACCCTTGAACCTCTCTTCGAAGGGCACTTCCCGGGGCAACCCCTATTCCCAGGCGCGTTGACGCTGGCCGCTATGGCTGAGGTCGCCCATCACTACCTCGTGCAAAAGGAGGTCTTCTGCCGCGGAGCGTTTCTCAAGCGCGCCGACGGCTGGCGATTCCGACGAGCGATCGTTCCGGGAGACCGGCTGGAGATCCACGCCGAAGAGACCGATCCCACGGCGATGAAAGTGACCGCGACTGTCGAAGGAAGGATCGCCGCCGAGGGACGACTCACGTTCGTCCCCGGGGGTCCGGTGGTCGCATCCCCGCTCCCCGGACAAGCCACGCTGCCTGGAGCACTGGTAGTGGAGGCACTTGCCGAGGTGGGGGCGGTGGCCGTTCTCGGCCCAGGTGGAGGCACGGACAGGCTCGCTCTTCTGGCGGCCATCCAGGACTGGGAGTTCTACGCGCCGGTGCTCGCGGGAGTGGAAATCACCCTCAGCGCTTCGCTGGTGGATATGCGACCTTCCTTTGGCAAGGGGCTGTTCGTCGCTTCGTCCGCCGATGGCCCGATCGCGGAGGGTCACCTCGTGTTCGGCTTCGGCTAGGCGGGCCACTTCGGCCTGACGCGCGGCCGATTGCGCCTCCACTGCACCTTCCGTATAGTACTGCCCACACGCGGTGAGCCGTCATGGTGACCGCGCTCATCCAAGCACGGGGGGTGCCATGATCCTCGACTCAGCCGACCGAGTCGCCGAGTACACCGCTGCGGGAATCTGGGGCGGCAAGACCCTGATGGACTTGGTGCTTGAGACCGCCTCGCAGACACCTGAGGCCGAAGCGCTGGTCGACCCGCCCAACCGTGCCGAGCTCTTGGGCGGCGACCCGAGGAGACTGACCTATCGTGCGCTGACGGAGCAGGTGGAGAATCTCGCCGCGGCCCTTCTGAGCGCCGGTCTGCGCAAGGACGATGTACTCATGGTCCAGCTCCCGAACACGGTCGAGATCGTAGAGGTGTTGCTCGCTTGTGCCCGGCTCGGCGTGATCTGCAGTCCTGTGCCCGTCCAGTTCCGCACGCACGAACTGCGCTACGTGATGCCCCTGCTGGAGCCAAAGGCGTTCGTCACCTGCGTCGAGTTCGAGGGCCACGCCCACCTCGACATGGTGCGGGGCCTCCGGCCTGAATTCCCCAGCCTCTCCACTCTCATCGCCACCGGGGGAGACCTGCCCGAGGAGGTCATCCCGCTCGACGAGCTGCTGCTCGAGCCGCAGGATACCGCCGCTCTTCACGCCGAGCTCGAACTCCACCCCGTGGACGCCAACGATATCTTCACGGTCTGTTGGACCTCGGGTACCGAGGCCGACCCGAAGGGCGTGCCCCGGAGCCACAACCACTGGATAGCGCCGGCGTGGGCCCCGGTCGACGGGGCCCGACTCCCTCGCGGATGCACGGTCCTCTGCCCCTTCCCGATGGTCAACCTCTCGGGTATCGGAGCGATGATGACCGTCTGGATACTCACCGGCGGCAAGATGGCCCTGCATCATCCGTTCAACCTCCCCGTGTACATGCAACAGATCGCCGTGGAGAAAGCCCAGTTCCCTGTGGCCCCGCCCGTCCTCCTGACGCTGCTGCTCCGCAACGAGGAACTGCTCGCCAAGGCCGACCTCTCCTCGGTGATCTGCATCGGCTCGGGATCCGCGCCTCTTTCACCGGCGATGGTCGCCGGGTGGCAGGAGCGAGGGATCGTGGTCATGAACTTCTACGCCGCCAACGAGGGCCAGGTGCTGGCGAGCGGCATCGACGACTGTCCCGACCCCGAGGACCGGGCGCGCTTCTTCCCGCGGTTCGGCGCCGAGGGCTTCACTTTCGCCAATCGCTGCACCCGCGGCATGCAGAGCCGGCTCGTCGATCCTACGACAAACGAGGTCGTTGACGAACCCGGCGTGCTCGGCGAGCTCCGCGTCAAAGGCCCGACCATGTTCCCCGGCTACTGGCGACGGCCTGACCTGACGGCGAAGGCCTTTGACGATGACGGGTACTTCCGCACGGGCGACCTCTTTGAGATCGGCGTGGCCTCGGGTGAACCGTCCCGCTATCGTTTCGTCGGCCGGCTCAAGGACCTGATCGTGCGGGGCGGCTTCAAGATCGCCCCCGAGGAGATCGAGCACTTGCTCGCGGGCATGCCCGCGATCCAGGAGGCGGCAGTGGTGGGACTGCCCAACCCGCGGACCGGAGACGAGGACGTCTGCGTGGTGGCGGTCCCAAGGGCGGGCCAGTCAGTGGCGCTGGCCGACATCAAGGCGTTCCTCAAGGAGAAAGACGTCGCGGCGTACAAGATCCCGCGCAAGCTCGTGGTGTTCGATTCCCTCCCCCGTAACGCCCTTGGCAAGGTCATCAAGCGGGAGATCCGGGAGAAGGTCGGCACCTAGACCTACAACGACCGCCCGGGCATGGGCCCGCGCAGGTCTCGCCCACGTGGCGAGGGGCGCTTGGTCAGCCCTCGTAACGCCGGAAGACGAGGGAGACGTCGTGCCCGCCGAACCCGAACGAATTCGACATAGCCGCGCGCACCGACGCGGTCCGGGCCACGTTGGGTACGTAGTCCAAGTCGCAGGCTGGATCGGGATCCGTGAGGTTGATGGTGGGGGGTACCACGCCTTCGACGATCGCTCGAATGCAGAACAGCGCTTCGACGGCCCCGGCGGCACCGAGCAGGTGCCCGGTCATCGACTTGGTCGACGAGATCGGCACCTCAGCCGCCCGTGGGCCGAAAACAAGCTTGAGCGCACGAGTCTCGCTGATGTCCCCCGCCGGCGTGGCCGTCCCGTGAGCGTTCACGTAGTCGACCTCGTCGGGAGACATGTCCGCCTCTCTGAGCGCCGCGGTTATGGCCCGTGCCTGTGATTCCCCCGTGTCATCGGGCCGAGTCATGTGGAAGGCTTCCGAGCTCATGCCGTAGCCCACTATCTCAGCATCGATCCGAGCCCCACGCGCCCGAGCGTGTTCGAGTTCCTCGAGCACGAGGATGCCGGCCCCCTCGGCGATGACGAACCCGTCGCGGCCGGCGTCGAAGGGACGGGATGCCTCTTGCGGCGCCTCGTTGCGCACACTCAGAGCTCGCATCGCGTCAAAGGCGCCCATGCCGATCTCGTTGATGCCCGCATCGGTGCCTCCGGCAAACATGACCAGAGCAGCGCCGCGGCGAATGATCTCAAAGGCGTCACCGATCGCGTTGGCCCCGGCGGAACACGCAGTGCAGACCGCGCTGAGCGGACCCTTGAGCCCCAGCTGCAGCGAGACCTGTGCCGCAGCCATGTTCGGGAGCATCATGGGCGCCAGGAAGGGGCTCAGGCGTCCCGGCCCCTCGGTGAAGAGCACGTGCGACTGCTGCTCGAACGTTCCCAGCCCGCCGACGCCGCTGCCGACTACTGCTCCGACAAGCTCGGGCTCCACAGCCGCGTCGAGTCCCGCGTCGCGCGCCGCCTGGCGTGCCGCCGCCACCGCGTACTGCGAGAAGGGGTCCATGCGCCGGGCAGCGCGCTTCTCCATGAAGTCCTCGGGGTCGAAGCCTCTGACCTCTCCGGCGATCCGTGACGTCAGGCGCGAGGCGTCGAACTTGGTGACCGCGCTGATGCCGCTCTCTCCGGACAGCAGGCGCCTCCAGACCGTCTGGACATCGTTGCCCAACGGGCAGAGCAATCCCGATCCGGTGACGACTACTCGGCGTGCTTTGTCATCCATGCCCGCCCTCCAACGGCGTAGACCGATCCTCCTCACAATCCGCAGTATGCCGCAGCAGCCGATGACCGGAGGGGTCTGGGTTGTCTCGGCCGTGCGCCGACCGGTCTCGCTTCGCAGACTTCCCCCGGCGATTCACGTCGTCACTCTTCTTCGGACGCTGGGAGCGCGGTTCGCCCCCGGCGGGCGAGTCTCGAGGGCCACCAGACCCTGTCGCCGACGTCGTACACCAGCGCGGGGACGAACAGTGCGCGCACGACGAGCGCATCGAGCAGCACGCCAAAGGCGACGATGACGGCCAGTTGCACCAGGAACAGGATCGGGATCACAGCCAGAGCAGCGAAGGTCGCGGCCAGCACGACCCCTGCCGAGGTGATCACCCCGCCGGTGGCGACCAGACCGCGCAACACGCCTTCCTTGGTCCCGTGCGCCAGAGACTCCTCTCGCACGCGGGTCATCAGGAAGATGTTGTAGTCGATGCCCAGAGCGACCAGGAACACGAACGCGTAGAGCGGGACCGACGGGTCGGAGCCGGGAAATCCCAACACGTTATTGAAGAACAGGCTCGAGATACCCAAGGCCGTGCCGAAGCTCAAGACCGTGGTGAGCGTCAGCAGGAGCGGGGCCACGATGCTGCGGAGCAGGAGCATCAGGATCAGAGTGATGACCACGAGCACCAAGGGGATTATGAGGTTGCGGTCACGCGCGCCGGTCAAGTTCGAGTCGAGTGACGTGGCCGTCGTACCGCCGACCATGATCGACGGATCGACCGAGTGGAGTTCGGTGCGCAACTCCCTGACCGTCTGCTCGGCCTCACGCGAGTCGGCCTTGTCCTTGAGGGTGAGCTGCAACATCACGTCGCCATCGGCGACGGTGGGCTTCGCCTGCGCCAGTGGTCCGCCCTTCGGGACGGGGATCGGAATCATGCCGCTTGGCGAGTCCGCCGAGACCACCGAAGCGCTGCTCACTCCGGCCACGGCGAGAGCGACTGCGGCGGCCTCGCCGAGCTTCTCCTCTGGGACGATCACCTGTACGGGTTGGCCGGAGCCACCGGGGAAATGGGCAGCAAGGACGTTCTGCCCGTCGCGAGCCTGGGACGGCCCCAGAACCAGGTCGCTGGCCGAGACCCCACTGGCCTGCAGCCCGACGAGCCCCAAGCAGCCGAGCACCAGCACGATCCCGACCACGATCCACATCGTCCGGGCCTGCGTTCGGACCATGGCTGGCTATCTTGACCCATACGCTTCTCGGGTTCTGCTCGCTGTGCTGGCTGCCGTACTCGACGCGTCGAGGCCAAAACGCGGCCCGGCCGACCAGGAGCAGCATCGCCGGAACGAACGTGAGAGCGGCAAGTACCGCGAAGACCAGACCGACGGCGGCGACCGGACCCAGGGCCTTGTTGGAGGCCAGGTCGGAGAGGAGCAGGCACAAGAGCCCGGCGATGACGGTGCCGCCCGCGGCGACGATCGGCTCGACCGATCCCTTCCATGCAGCCTTGGTGGCGTCCCAGACCGACCGGTTGTCACGCAGGGCCTCTCGGAAGCGCGACACGTACAGGAGCGAGTAGTCCGTAGCCGCTCCGATGACGAGGATGAAGAGGATGCCCTGCACCTGCGCGTTGATCTTGAGGACGTCGGCCTTCGCCAGATAGAAACTCGTCGCCACCGCCGCGCACAGCGCGCCCATCGACGCGAGGAGCACCATGATCGGCAGCAGCGGTGAGCGGTACACGATCACCAGAATGATGAAGACGGCCGTCACCGCCACCACGAGCAGCAGCCAGTCGACGCCGGCGAACCCGTTGCCCAGGTCGGCACTCAGTCCCGCGGCGCCGGTGACGTAGACAGCAAGGCCTTCCGGGGCTCCCTCGAGGCTCTTGCGAAGCTCCGCGACGGCAGCTCTTACGTCGTCCCGGGTGGACAAAGGCACGAAGATCTGCGCGGCCGTCCCCGTCCGCAGACGGGATGGGCGGAGACACTCCACCGGAGATGGCGGGGATCTGCTCCGGCAGGCTCGCAGACCGCGCCTGGAGCCAGGTCGTGTCCTCCGACGGTCATCCCGCCGGCACGCTCGGCCACCACCACAGCGGGGATCGTGCTGTCTCCGAAGAAGTCGGTGAATCGCTTCTGCACCTGGGTGGACTCGGCACTGCTCGGGAGGTAGGAGGCCTGGTCGTTGACCGAGACCTCGCCGATCCGGCCAAAATAGGGGCCACCCAATCCGGCTATGGCGATCCACACGATGACCACCACCACGCCGACCACGGGCCGGACCCAGCGTGGTGGAGATTGTGCCGTCACCGTGCCCCCTATCGTTGGTCGATCGTGAATGCCGCTCCGCGGGCGGAGCCGCGGCGCGTCGAGCTGACGATGATACAGCCTCTACGTCGCCGTGCGTGCGCTCACTGCTCTGTGGCAGCAGCACGACGTGCAGACGCGCACAGCGCTCAACTCACCGCTTTTTTCACGAGCGCTGCGATCCTCGCCTCTTCGGCGGCAGCCAACTCCTTCAGCGCGAAGGCAACCGGCCACATGGCGCCTTCGTCCAGGTTCGCATCGTGCTGGAAGCCGAATGTCGAGTACCTCGTCTTGAACTTCTGCGAGCCTTGGAAGAAGCAGATGACCTTGCCGTGTTTGGCATACGCGGGCATCCCGTACCAGAGCTTCGGCGTGAGGCCCGGCGCGTTGGCTTTGATGATCTCGTGGAGCCGCTCGCCTATGGCTCGGTCTGGTTCCGGCATCGCGGCGATGGTCGCGAGCACTTCCGCTTCGGCATCGGCCCTGTTCGCTGCCTTCTTGGCTCTCTCCTCAGTCATGGTTCCTTCCTCTGACAGAACACATCTTCGCCTCTGAACCAACGTTTCTCGATCTCGCCATCGCTAAACGCCAGCTTCAGAGCGGCATGGGGCGCGAGGGCAGCGCTAGGCCTGCGCTGGGCGGCCTGTCACTCGGGCGCGGGCCCCTGCGGGCTTACGCCCGGCTGAGTCACTTGAGGCGGGGACGAGCGCCGGCGGCGGCGAAGAAGGAGCAGCACCAGCAGCACCACCAAGGCCACGACGATGACGCCGCCGATGATGACGCCGATGATGGCCGCCCAGTTGTAAACCGTGCTCTCCGCGAACATCGTCCGGGCCTCGCTGAACCCGATGTTCCACGCAAGTGTGTTGCCACTCACTTCGTCGGCGTTGTTCTCCCCGATGCTGCCGGGCAGCGTCACGCGGTTCTCGATGACGAGTGACTCGCCAAGGAGGTCGATGCCCAGCCCGGATGCGGCATCGCTGAGCTTGGACATTGCTCCGCTGGCATCGGCCCTGGCGGAGAATCGGGTCTTGGTGCTGAACGTCCCCTGGTCCTGCGTGAGCGTGACTTCATCCACGCCTACCGCCGAAACGATAGTGCTCGAGGCGAGGATCTCCTGCAATTCCTGCGGGTTGGCGAAAGACCGCGTCAACGCCACCCATTTGGTGCCATCGGCGTCGGTGCCGCGCTCCACCTTCCAGTCCCCAGGGATCTTGCTCAGGATGATGTCGAAGAGTTCATCGACGCTCCCCGGGATCAGCCCGGAGGCTTGGCCCAAGTCTCCCAAGCCTCCACCCAGATCGCCGATACCTTCCAGGGCTCCGCCCAGATCTTCGAGACCTCCCAGGGCTCCGCCTAGTTTGCCCAGGCCTTGCAGCACTTTGCCCAAGCCTCCCAAGCCTTTGGCCACATCGTCCAACTTCAGGGCTTTCTTCAGATCGTCTAAGAACGAACCCGAGTCCTCAGGCTCTTCGGGAATCGCCGAGAGAGCGTCGTCCAGGGCCTTGTCGGCGGAGATACGTACAGACACGGTCCCGGAGCCGTCGGTTTCGACCTTGGTGTCGAGCCCGACACCGACAGTGCATCCGGTGAGGAGGACCAGGCTCGTGAGCGCTAGGATGAGCAGCGCGACGGGAATCGCAAAGGACGTTCTTCCCCTCGCCACTTTCGTGCCCGGACGGGTGTCACTTACCCTCACGACTAACCCCCCTCTGACGATGCGTCACGTTCGCACCAGCGTAACACGCCTGATTGCGGGCGCCAGCACTGCCGAGGTGCACTGGCGCATTCCGGCGGGACCTCGATACACTGTCCCTCGCTTATCACCAGACAGGGAGCCGAGCATGAGGGGCGCGCCAAGGACCAGATGCTGCCGCCAATTCTGACGGCCGTGGCGGGCACGCGCGCCGCGATACAATCCCCAGAAAGGCCCGCGTGATCACCACCCGGGTCTTTCGAGCGCGCTAGGAGACAGTCCACTGCATCACCAGACCGACTACGTGCTTCGCCTCATCGAGGAGTTGGGTGGGCTGATCCGCCTCGCCCTGGAGAAGATCGGCGCCAAGGATATCGAGGAGCCTCGCGGGCTCGCCGGGCAGGCCATCGGTCTGGCGCTCAACATGAACCCCGACATGGCTTCAGGTCTGTCGCCGCAGACTCTGGTCTCGCTGCTAAGGCTCGGCAGTGTGGATGATCGGGTCATCGCGCTCGTCGGGCAGGCCATCGAGGTCGAAGCGGCCGCGCTCGAAGAAAGCGGCGACCCGGGCGCGGCGGCGTTCAGGCGCGAGCAGGCCGGCGCGGTACGATCACTTCTGGGCACGACGACGCGCGGCGTAGCGACGAACCCGACTCCCGGCGGTGAGGGGGGCGAATGACGGCACAGCCTGCATCCAACAGGGGCAGCCCGCTAAGACGATCCTCGAGCCGGCGCGAGAGATACGGGTCGCCCGGGAGACCGATGTGGTCGTGGTCGGCGGTGGACCCGGCGGTTTCGCCGCGGCCGTATCCGCGGCCAGATCAGGGGCCAAGACGGTGCTCATCGAGCGGTATGGCCACCTTGGCGGGATGGCCACCGGTGGCCTGGTCAACATCTTTCCGAATCTCAGCGACATCAGCGGGAAGCAGCACATCTTCGGCCTCAACCAGGAGATCATCGACCGGATGAAGGCTAAGAACGCCGCCTTCTGTCCCAACCAGGAGGATTTCGGAACGACCGACAGCAAGGTGCTCGACTACTACCTTGGCGCCAACATGGGCTGGTTCTACGTGCGCAAGGATCCCAACCTCGGGGGGCGGGAAAGGCTGCTCTACACCGCCGTCTTGGATCCCGAGATGCTCAAAGCCGAACTCGACGACATGGTGACCGAGGCCGGGGTCGACCTGCTCCTCCATTCGTGGGGCACCCGTCCGATCATGGAGGGCGATACGGCCAAGGGCGTCGTCTTCGAGAGCAAGTCGGGGCGGCAGGCGATACTCGCCAAGGTGGTCATCGACTCCACGGGCGACGGAGACATCTTCGTCGCGGCCGGGGCGGAATTCGATGATGAACTGCAGAGCAGCTTCCGGACCGCGCTCGCGTTCAGTTACTGGATAGCGAATGTCGACACGAACAGGTTGGACGACTTCCGCAGGTCGCATCCGGACGAGTTCGCGCTTCTGATGCACGATCTCGCGGAGGCGGGCGGCCATCCCTTCTACTTCAAGGGCCTGCTGGAGAATCAGGAGGGGGTGCTCTGGTTCCATCCCATGCACATCAAGCCGTCCGGCGCCGCGGCCTCCGATGCCATGGACGTCGAGGAACTGACGCGCTGGAACCTGCTGGCCCGCAGGGCGGCGACGATCACCTACGAGTTCCTGCGCAAGAACGTGCCCGGCTGCGAGAAGTGCTTCATCATGCAGACGGCGCCCCAGTTGGGCACCCAAGGCGGCCGGCGTGTCATCGGGGAGTACATCCTCAGCCCCAACGACATGGAATCGGACGAGGTGTTCGACGACACGATCGTGGTTCTGGCCAACAACGACAACGGCGAGATATCCGCGAGACACCCGTCCATCTGCATCCCCTACCGTTGCCTCGTGCCCCGCAAGATCGACGGGCTGCTGGTCGCCTGCCGCGCGTTCTCCTCCAAGGCAAGCGTCAACCAATGGTTCAACATCATCCCGCACTGCGTCGCGTACGGTCAGGCGGCGGGCACAGCAGCGGCACTCGCCGTGAGGGACGGGATCCAGCCGCGCCGCGTCGATTACAGAGAACTGCAGGCGCACCTGAGGCAGCAGGGGGTCAAGCTGCCGGAGTGACCGAGCAAGTGCGTCGGGCCCAGTCAGGGGGCGGAGACACATGAAAGCCGTCGTGTTCACCCGATACGGAACGTCGGAGGTTCTCGAACTGAGAGAACTGCCCAAGCCCACGCCCGGCGATGGGGAGGTCCTGGTTCGAGTCCGCGCCGTATCCGTGAACGACTGGGATTGGCAGGCCCTTCAAGGCGTCCCGTTCGTGAACCGCCTGACGTTCGGACTTCGAAGGCCGAAGAAGCAGATACTCGGCTCCGACATTGCGGGGCGGATCGAGGCACTCGGCAAGAATGTGCAGCGTTTTCGTCTCGGTGATGAGGTCTTCGGCGACCTCAGCGGCCGATGGGGTGGTTTCGCAGAGTACGTCTGTGCCCGCGAAGAGGACCTGGCTCTCAAGCCGGCGAGCCTGACTTTCGAGGAGGCAGCCGCGATACCTCAGGCGGCGATGCTCGCCGTGCAAGGGCTCCGCGACAAAGGGCGGCTTCGCCGAGGCCAAACCCTCCTGGTCAACGGCGCGGGAGGGGGGGTGGGCACGTTCGCGGTCCAGATCGCCAGGCTGTATGGGGCCGAGACCACGGGCGTCGACGCCGGCGAGAAGTTGGACCTGCTCCGCTCGCTCGGCTTCGACCACGTGCTCGACTACTCCCGAGAGGACTTCACCGACCTTGGGCAACGGTACGACCTCATCCTCGACGTCAAGACGAATCGATCCGCGTTCGCCTACCTGCGGGCGCTGAAGGCCCGCGGCGTCTACGTCACCGTCGGCGGCTCCACGGCCCGGATCGTTCAGGTCGCCTTGCTCGGTTTGGTGCTCCCTCTGGTGAGCAGCAAGCGAATGCACGTGGTCGTTCTGAAGCCAAACAAGGATCTGGGCTACCTGACCGAGCTGGTGGAAGAAGGCAGCGCCAGACCCGTCATCGATAGCTCCTACCCACTGAGCGACGCGGCCGCGGCAATGAAGCGTTTTGGGGAGAGCAAGCACCAGGGCAAGATCGTCATCACGCTGGAGTGATCCGCAGGTCGAGAGCCTCGATGATCATTCAGAGGCCGAATCCACGTTGCTCGTGTTCTCGCCCACCGAATCCGCGGCGGCCTTGCTCGTCAGTTGTCAGGCGTCGCAAGCGCGCGCAGCAGGCGCAGAGTGGCGTCCACAGTCTGGCTCTGCTGATCTTCGCGACTGATGGTGGCGGTCCCGTCACCGCTCTGCTCACCGTACCAGCCGAACTGCGCGTGGTTGCCGCCGGCGATGATCACGAACTCGGTGCTTGTCGGCAACAGCGGCGTCGTTCGCGCGATGTCGTCCGGCGTCGTCAGGCCGTCATTGGTGGCTGAGATCGACGTCACCTGGCCCGCCCAGCCGGAGAGGTCGTCCCCGGACGAAGGGTAGGCACCCCACAAGACGAGGCCGTCCACCGCGGGATCACCTGAGGCCACGAAGGCCGCAGCCATGGCTCCGCCCAGGGAATGGCCGGCCATGACCCACCGACCGATCTCGGGGAAGTCCGCGATGACGTCCGCTGCCCGATTCGAGTCCAGCACGGCCAGGTTGAGCGGCATGGGTACCAACACGACCAGGAAGCCTTGCGCCGCCAAGGCCCGCAGGGGAGGAGCATAAGACACCGGGTCGATGCGGGCTCCGGGATAGAAGACAAGCCCTACGGTCGGAGTCGTCGCGTTCGGGCTGAACACGATCACATCGTTCTCGACGACCGTCACCTGCTCGTCCGTCTCCATGGCCGCGACCGCCTCGGGCATCGGTCCCAAGGGAGTCTCCGCCCAGATCACGAAACCGAGTGCGGTTGCCAGCACCACGCCGGCCAGTGCGACCAGAACCCACACCCACCACTTGTGCCTCATCCTCGAGCGCCTCCAGTTCCCCGAGTCACTGCGAGACCAGCTCGCCCGCAGCGCCTTCGCTCCCGCCAAGCGATCTCCCACCGGGCCCGGGTGGGCACCCCCACTCTACCAGCGGGCCGCTTGACAACGGGACGTTTGCAGTCATGCTGGGACGGGTGAGCGAGAGCGACCACGAGCCACCCGCGGGCATGTGACGTTCGGCATGGAGGACTGACCGGCAATGGAGTTGAGAGATGCCCTGCTGGGAGACGTTCCCATGCTGATCGCGACCGGGACTATCGACCGCAGCACGTCCGGCGTGCTGGAAGCGGCCTTGCGCCGCAGGCTCGAGGCCCGCCACAACATCGTCTTCTTGGATCTCAGTGGCGTCACCGATGTGGACGACGCCGGTCTCACGGTGCTACGCGACTGGGTGCAGGCACTGGGTGGGAGAGGTTGGCTCGGGATAATCGGACCGAGCCCCGACGTCCGCAGACTCTTGGAAGCCGAGGGATTTCTCGGCCATCCGAACGTGCGCACCTTTGAAACCAGGCAGGCTGCGCTCGTTGTCACAGGCGAGCGTCAGAGCACCTGACAGAGCACCCGACCCAGAAGAGGTACGGAGCTTTCTTGTGCCTCCTGGGCCCTACGTGAGCCCGACTTCGGCGGCCAGATCGAACGTCCGAATGCTCATGTCTTCGAGCAGTTCGCGGATCTTGGCCATACGCTGCGCGAACCCTTCACTCGCACGCCACTCCTCTACCACACGTTCGTCGGGCCATGCCCCGACGCTCCTGAAACGAGCCGGGTCTTCCTTGTCCCTCAGCAGTCTGCCCCACCCGTTGGGGCCGTATTCGGTAGTGCTCCACTGCGCCAGCTCACGCCAAGCATCCACGAACTCTTGTTCGCGGCCTGACTTCGCGAGCCAATCCCCAGAGGTATAAACGGCCACGACGAACCTCCTTCTGCGGGTAGTCTGTGCCTTCTTACTTCCCGCAATCGGGATCGGGTAACCGTGGCATTCAATCCAGGCAGAGCGCGCTCGGGCCCTACCCTACTGCCGCTAGCGCTTCTTGCGCCCCAGAAAGGGAACCAGGACAGGCGTCCGCCGCTTGTAGGCTTCGTACGCTTCCTGGCCACCCCAGGTCGCGTCGGCTCTCTTCTCGAGGAGCGGCACGCCACTCACGCGGGTGATGAGCAGGCAGACGAAGATCGGGGAGATAAGGGTGGCGTACTGCCAGCCCTGAAGCACGGGCAGGGCGATGATGGCAATACCGACCCACAGCGTGATCTCACCGAAGTAGTTCGGATGGCGCGAGATCGACCACAGGCCCGAGCTGATGAACGTACCCTTGTTGGCGGGATCGGCGCGGAAGCGGTTCTTCTGGAGATCGGCGACGGCCTCGAACGCGAAGCCGAGCACCCATACGGCGAGGCCTGCGAACGCGAACACGTCGAGCCCTTTGGGTTCCTTCGACGTCACGGCCGCCAGTGCGGCGGCAAGGGTCAGACTCACCCAGAGCCCCTGCAGCGTCCACGTCATCAGCAGGCGAGAGAAGGACCGCTTGATCTCGTCGAAGCGCGCGTCTTTGCCTGCCCGGCGCACGCGGCGGAACAAGAACGACCCCAAGCGTGCCGCCCACACCATCACGAGGATGAGCAGCATGATCGAGCGGGCATCGGTAGCCCCGCTCAGCACGACCGCGAGCACGATGGCAGCGATGTAGGTGAAGCTGCCCGTAAGGTCGTAGAAGCGCTCGGTCTGCCGCAGGTATGACGGAATGAAGGCCAGCCATTGCACGACGAACGCGAAGATCACGACAAGTGCGAAGACCGGCATGCTGCCGACCGTGACCCCGCCCTGCGAGCCCGCCCACGCGATGAGGGCGCCCACGAGCACTACCACGAGCGTGGCGATGATCGACGAGGCTTTCCGCTTGTCGGCCATCTTGCTCAGCAGGCTCCGGCGAGTGGCAGCAACCGTATCTCATCGCCATCCTCGACAGAGGTGACGGGCCCCAGCTCCGGGGGCACTGCACGCCCGTTGAGGGAGACTCCCACCCAGGGAGTCCCGTCCTGGCGAAAGAGCCGCCCCTTGAGCCGGGGCTCCTTGGCCGCACAGTCGGCGAGAACCTCCGCGACCGTCGCGCCTGCGCATTCGATGACGGCTGGTATGTCTGGAAGCGCCACGCCAACGGGGAGTCTGACGAAGACCTTGGCTATGACGGGCTCCTCTCCTGATCGGGTCTGCCGGTCACGAGCGCGTTCATCCTGCCGGCTCCACCGACTATTGTACGTAATCTATCGCACGTAGTCCGAGAATCCGCTGGTCATCGTAGCGATGCCGAATGCCGCGCCCGCCATCCATCAGGCCAGCGCGATCACCCTCGCCGGACCGGAATCGGCCCTAAGCAGCACCGGGAGGGCCATGATGTAGCAGCGCTTCCCGGTGACCTCATCGATCTCTCCCCCGAGGTTCTCGATGAGCAGTATCTCGTTCTCGATGAGGCAGATCCGATGCAAGGGATGGTCCCAGTGATCCTGCTCGCTTCCCGGCTCCACGCAGATCGTGTCCATGCCGATCATCTTGATCTTCTTCTCCAGCAAGAACTTCTCCACTGCATCCCCATCCAGTCCGGGATGCAGTGTGCCGTACTCGGTGGTCCCGAACCGCTTGTGCCGGCCGGTATTGATGATGAGGATGTCACCCTCCTCGATCCTGGGCTCCGCCCGTTCGAGATCCTCCCCGGTGATGGGCGTGCAGTCCTCCAGGTGCCGGAAGTCGAGCACAACGCCCGGTCCCATGAAGGCGTCGAGCGGAAACTCATCGATCCTCTTGCCCAGCTTGTTGAAGTGCCAGGTCCCGTCGACATGCGTTCCGGTGTGCGTGGTGATCTGCACGTCATGATAGATGGGCCATCCCGGCGCGGGCCCCCTACCGCCTCCGCACATGAGGGGCATGCCTTCGGGCATGTCATGCCGCTCGACCAGCGTCCGCGCGCCCGCAGCCTCCTCCGCGGGGTGCATCTGCATACCCGTGTAGGTCGGCACGCTCAGGTCGTAGGCTCTCTCGAACTGGATGCTGTTCATCGTGCGGACCCTCCTATGACGACTCCATGGCGGCAAAGATATCTCTCAGCTGACGAAGCTGCTCGTCGCTCAGGCGGTCAAGGAGTTCCCGCCATTTGGCGAGCACGATCTCGCTCAGTTCATCGACCAGGGCCAGCCCGCGACTGGTGACCGTGACCAGACGAATCCGCCGATCGCGCGGGTCCTCGCGGCGTTCGATCAGCTCTCTGTCGACAAGTCGCTGGACGATGCCTGTAGCGACATTCGGTCTGATTCCCAGCGCGTCCGCCACCTTGCTGATGGGGGTCTGCCCTCGGGTGAGGATGAACGCGAAGACGCGGAGCTGCTGCAAAGTGAGGTCGTAGTCGAGCAGCGACGAGGTCTGCTCCGGCAGCCCGGAGGCGAGCATCCGGAATTCCAGAACGCCGATCTCGTCCAGGAGCCGGTCTCGGTCGGTCATCTCCGCAGGATCTCCCCTGTCATTCTCGAGCACCTCACAAAATGATTCACTTCTTACGAATAATACATGTGATGTGGTATAAATGCTCCCGCACGGTGCTGGTCACCAAGATACCTCGTGATCACGTCCCCAGCCTGCGGCGGCGGGTGGCGTGCACGGATAGAGTAGACGATCCACGGTCAGGAGCGGAGTAGATGAGGGTCACGACCTTCGTGGGACGGTTGGTGGAGCGTCACGCAATAGCAATCCTCATCGTCGTGCTGGTCCTGTCGGCGTTCGCCGTGTGGAGCGTCACGCAGATTTCGGTCCTCACCACCCAGGACACCTTCCTCTCCCAGGAGAGCGACGCCTTCCAAGGGTACCGGGCGTATGAGTCCGCATTCGGCGGGGACACCATGCTGGTCCTCGTCAAGGGGTCGCCCCTGGAACTGGCCACGCCGGAGACCCTCCAGGGATTCACCGAACTCGAGGCGCAACTCCGGGCCGACCCGAAGATCCGCTCGGTGGTGAGCCCGCTCACGCTACTGGCAGGAGCTTCAGCACAGGCCGGCCTTGACCTCAGCAACCCGGCCGCGCTCGTCGAAGCGGCACTGGCCGACGAGGGGTTGCGGGCTCAGCTGGAGCGGTTCTTCCGCAACAACCACGCATTGGTCGTGGTCCGGCTGGCGGGTGGCCTGACCGTCGACGAGCAATCCGAGGCGGTCCGGTCCATCCAAGACGCTGTGGATGCCAGTCCGTTCGCCGCGGACGCCATCGTGGCCGGGAATGCCCGGATGATCTCGGATATCACGTCGGCTATCTTCTCGGGTCTGATCCGGACCGGGGTCATCGCGGTCGTACTCATGGTCCTGATCCTGTTCATCACCTTCCCGGCCCGCTGGCGCCTGCTGTCGCTCCCCCTCGTGCTGGTGGGCGTGCTGTGGACCTTTGGCATCGCGGCCGTCGCCGACGTGCCGCTGACGTTGGTGACCCTTGCGGGCCTTCCGATTCTCATCGGGCTGGGGGTGGACTTCGCCATCCAGTTCCACAACCGCTACGAAGAGGAGATGCGTCGGGGCGAGGAGCCGGCGGGGGCCCTGATCAGCTCCATCTCCCATATCGCCCCGACGGTGGGGGTGGCGGTCGCCGTCATGATATTGGGCTTCGCGACCCTGCTCATGTCGGCCGTTCCGGCCGTGCAGGACTTCGGGGTGCTGCTGGCGATCGGAGCAGCGGTGCTCTACCTGGTATCCCTGTTTGTCCTCAACGCCTTCCTCTTCCGCTTCGACCGGCGGCCGCGCCTGCTCTCCACCAAGATCGCGGCGAGCCGCGGCCGCAGACTTCTGGAGAGAGACTGGCTATACCTGGGAAGGGTCCTCCCCGCCGTCGCACGCTGGTCCCGCCGCCGCGCCGTCTGGGTAGTGGCGGTGTCGGTGGTGCTGGCAGTCTTTGGTTTCGTCGTCGACGGACAACTCAACGTCCAGACCGACATCGAGAAGCTCATCCCCACCAGCACCCCCGGGGTGGTGGCGCTCAACCAGGCGCGCGAGGTGGTCGGCAGCGGCATGGAACTTCCCGTCCTCATCCAGGCTCCGGACGTCACCGCGCCCGCCTTCGTGGAGTGGCTGGCCGACTTCCAGGCGGAGACGCTGGCGTCGCATCCGGAGGTCGCCGGAGCCGACAGCCTGGTGACGGCCCTCGGTATCCAGCCGGGCGAACCCGCCCCTTCCGCGGAGGAGGTGGCGGCGGCCCTCGATCGACTCCCCGTCGAGATCCGTGATGGTCTCGTCACCGCAGACAGGACCGGGGCCTCCTTGACCTTCACCATGAGCGAGATGGAGATGGCCGGCCTCAACCGATTGATCGACGAGCTGACCGCCGGGGCCGCCCCCGCCGGAGTGACCCTCACGCCGGGAGGTGCGGCCACCTTGACCGCTCGAACGGTCGAGGCCTTCACCGAGAACCGAGGGCTCATCACGGGGGTCGGGATCCTGGTGGTGCTGTTGGGACTGCTCCTCATCTATCGGAGCTGGCGACGGGCTCTCATCGCCGTCATCCCCATAGCGCTGGTGACCGGCTGGTCTTCGGCCCTCATGTGGGTCGCCGGGATCGACCTGAACCCGCTCACCGCGGTGCTCGGCGCCCTGGTCATCGCCATCGGCACGGAGTTCACGGTGCTGCTCCTCAGCAGGTACTGGGAAGAAAGGGGCAAGGGGATGGCCCACGGCTTGGCCATGGAAGAGGCGGTGACGAAGGTCGGTCGGGCCATAACGGCCTCCGCGCTCACGGTCGCGGCCGGGTTCGGCGCCCTCATCGCCTCGTCATTCCCCGCATTGCACGACTTCGGGATCGTGATCGTGATCGATGTGGTCTTCGCGCTCGTAGTGACGCTCACAGTGGTACCCGCGCTCGTGCGCTGGCTCGACAGAGGCGAGGCCCGGCCGCCGGTGAAGGCCCGCACGTAGGTGACAGACCTGCGCTGACGCCCTATCTGGTCGCCTGGATCCACCCGGTGACGGCGATGCTCTCATCCAACGGACTGCTCTCTCCAGGGAGCGCCACGAAACGCGCCTGCATGTGATAGGTGAGCCCGGAGTAGTCTGCAGTCCCCTCGTACACGGCCCAGATGAAATGCTCGAGGCCATCCCTGGCTATGGTCGCGGTGTACGCGGAGCACTCGCAGGTCCCGCGATCGTGGTTCCTTGGCCCCCATCGACCCGCTCATCGGACATCTCGTAACGCATGATCCAGCGCTCTTCGGACCTGATCCGCGTCGCCCATGACTGCGGCGTCGGTGGGGCAGGTCGTCGCGGTAAGGAACATCGTGCCGACGACCGAGGTGCGTGTTGGGGGCTGTTCGCGGGAGGCGGTGGTGCCGACGACCGGGATGCGGGTTGGCGGCTGCTCGTGGGAGTAGGCGGTGGTGCCGACGACCGGAGTCCGCGGCCCATCAGCGGCCCGGACGGTGGTGCCCACGGCCGAAGTGAGCCCCAGCGTCTGGTCGTCGCCCCAAACGACGACGAAGATGATGACGGCGATCAAGACGAGGAAGAGCAGCGTGTACACTGCGCCCGTGGCGGGTCTCATGGACCGACACCTCCCCTTCGGGCTGGCTGCCGCAAAGAGGAGCCAGGCGCGGGCGACGCTCGCGGAAGGCCCCGTGCGACGGCCTCACCGAGCTGTTGCGGAGGGGAGCAACGTACTCCCCACATAGTTCGAGTATAGGCCGGTCGCCCTCGCGGTCAATAGTCCTCTGACCGGACGTGACAGGTTGTTCGGGTGGGCGCGAGATCTTGTGCTCGACCGACCGCGTGTCACGGATCAGGAACCCCGCGCCCCGCGGTACAATATCCGCGATGTGACCGAAGGGGGCGCGCGGTGGCCAGGTGCGCAACGTGCCGATCCCGACTCGAACGCGAGGCCGTGGACTGGTGTCTTAGCTGCGGCGGCGCCGTCCCGGGCGACGGCGCGGTCTGGGAGTTGGACACGCCGTCGGCCAAGCGGGCGCGCCCACCGCGTCGTACTCGACTCTCCTCCTCCGAGCCCCCCGGACGCCGTTCTGGCTGGAAGGGCGCCCTTGCGGTATGCGCCGGTGTGGTGGTCATAGTCCTTGCTGGTCTCGGGTTCGGCGTTGAGGGAGAGGCGGGGGTTCTGAGAGGAGTGGGACTCTTCCCCGCTTACGACGTGATCACCGGCACGTACGGCTACATCGACTCACGGGGCGCCATGATCATCGAACCGCGCTTCACAGAGGCCCAGCCCTTCTCCGAGGGCCTGGCCGCTGTGGCCGACGGCCAGACGTGGGGCTACATCGATCGGTTTGGAGAGATGGCCATCCCGGCCTGGCTGGACGAGGCTTCCGCGTTCTCCGATGGCCTCGCCGCAGTGGAGATCCTCGACGAAACCGGCTACGTGGACGAACAGGGTGATCTCGTCGGGTGGCCGGGGTCGCCCGGGTCCGAGCCGTTCGCCGAGGGTCGGGCGGCGGCTCTTGTGCGCACCGAGGATCTCTTCTTATGGGGCTACGTCGACCGGACCGGCGCTCTTGTCATTCGACCTCAGTTCTTGTTGGCAGGGACCTTCTCCGAGGGACGGGCCGCGGTCATGGTGAGGGACGAGACTGGGGCGTTCAGATCCGGCTACATCGACCCCACAGGCGCCATGGTGATCCCCGCTCAGTTCCTGGCTGCCGAACCCTTCTCCGACGGACTGGCGGCAGTGTGGACCGGTGAGAGCTCCTCCAGCTCGTGGGGATACATCGACCCTGCAGGCGTCTTGGCCATCGCTCCTCGATTCTCCGAGGCCGGCTCGTTCTCGGAGGGACTGGCCGCCGTCCGGCTCAGCGGCGAGCAGACTCGGGCCGGATACGGATATATCGACACATCCGGCTCGCTCGTGATCTCGCCCCGGTTCTGGGACGCCAGGCCGTTCTCCCAGGGGCTCGCCGCTGTGCAGCCCAGTTCCGCAGATGGCGACTACCGGTGGGGCTACATCGATCGCGAGGGCAAGCGGGTCATCCCCGCGCAGTTCTCAGAAGCCGGGCCGTTCATGCCGGGCGGCCTTGCGCTCGTCACCCTCGACGAGGCCGGCACGGAGCACGCCTACATCGACAGGAACGGCACCATCGTCTATCAGTGGACGGGGCCCGCTGAACAGCCCGTGGGGGCTCCTAGCGGATGAAGTTGGTTATCTGCCGCGTCTCCGTCTCGGGATAAGGCACCGTCCCCTTCGCGGCGTCGATGCACTTGAGCAGCCACGCCATGTTCCGGCCCAGAGTCCGCATGATCTGCATGCCCTCGAGGTCCTGCTTCACTTCTTCGGCCGTCCGCCCATGTACTGCGTTCCAGTACTGCGAAGAGACGATGGGCATGTTGGAGATGGTGAAGTACTTGTTCAAGCGGTCGAACGCCGCACTCGCTCCGCCGCGCCGCAGGCATACGATGGCGGCCGCGGGTTTGTAGGCGTACTTGTCGCCTTTCGCAAAGAACATCCGATCCAGGAAAGAGCAAAGGGCCCCGTTCGGACCCGCAAAATAGACGGGAGAGCCCACCACAAGGCCGTCCGTCTGCTTGGCCAGATCGATGCATTCGTTCACCCGGTCGGCCTTGAAGACGCAATACCCGCTCTCGAAACAGCCGCCGCAGCCGATGCACGCTTTGATCGGCTTGTCCCCGATGTGGAAGATGGTCGTCTCGATCCCCTCGTTCTCGAGCTGCCCGGCGACTTCGGAGAGCGCCGTGAACGTCGAGCCCTTCTCGTGAGGGCTTCCGTTGATCAGGAGTACCCGCATTACCGCGTCCTTTCCGTGTTCCTGTGGCATCGTCCCTAGCGGAACTCTATCCTCGCGCCCGGGTGTCTGCCTAACAACAACTGACCTATGTCTGCCTTCTCACGTTCGTCTTCGACCGTCTCCAGAGCAAGATCCAGCCCCTCGCACTCATGGCGGGAAAAGTCTTGCTCCGAGACGTAGCCTTCCACTCTGAGGTACTCCCAGGTGCCCGCCCCGCAGCACGAGGACTCGATGCAGCCTGTGCCTCGCACAACCAGCAGGCTCCGTCCGTCGTACTCGACGACTTCTTCTTGGATGGGCACGTAGTAGCCGGAAGGCGCCACCACTTCTTTGCCCAGTTCTTCGGGCCTATACGTCGATCTCACCACCGTTTCAGCCGCTCGCCAAGCGGGCACCCATCTCGAACGCCTTCCGACAGTCCACGGGAAACTGCTCGGCCCGTCTCGTGGCTCTGGCCTCGACGTCGAACACAGCCGCGTTCATCGCCGAGTAATCCGTGAACTGCCAGGTCTCGTGGGAGGTGAGCACCTCGGTCGTGCCCTTGAGGATACCCATCAGCCGGGCGTGGTGCTCGAAGAGGACGTCGTAGTGGACCTCCGGCACGAACGCTTCCGGACAGTTCATCGTGAAGACGAGACCGCAGGACACCTGCCGGGGAAAGTCGGACCTCCCGAACTCGTCGTAGGAGATGTTGGGGAACAGCAGACGCTCCTGGAACGAGCGCATCTCGCCGGTGACGTCGCCGAAGTAGATCGGTGAGCCGAGAAGAAGGACGTCGCACTCGAGCACTCCCGCGAGCACATCGCGTAGGTCGTCGCGCATGGCGCACAGACCGTTGCAGGAATTGCCCTTGCGCTTGCACGAGAAGCAACTGGTGCACCCTCTGTAGGTCAGATCGTAGAGATGGACGAGTCGGGTCTGCGCCCCCACGCTCTCCGCCCCCTCCAGAGCATTCTTCAGCAAGGTACCGGTGTTCCAGTCCTTTCTCGGACTTCCGTTGACCGCGATCACATTCATGTTCGCTCCGCCTCTCGGTGTCGTGGTGCACGCATCCTACCGCGTCCGCCGATCGACCGCCTGCCCCGACAAAAGCGAACGCCGGCCCGAAGGCCGGCGTTCGTTCAGTGCGCTTGTGCCGCGATTACTACCAGCGGTTCCCGCTGTTGTAGCCGCCGCCCGAGCTACCATAGCCGCCGCCGTAGCCGCCGCCGGAACGCGGGGGTTTCGGCGCCTGCTCTTTGGCCACGTCCACTTTGAGGGCCCGGCCGTCCATCTGGGTCCCGTCAAGGGCACCCTTGGCCTTCTGGGCTTCTTCGGCCGATCCCATCTCCACGAAACCGAAGCCTTTGGGGCGTCCGGTGTCACGATCGGTGATCAGGTTGACCGAAGTCACCTCGCCGTGGGCCTCGAAAGCGGTGCGGATGCTCGCTTCGGACGTGTCGTAGCTGAGATTGCCCACGTACAGTTTTGCTGAATTCACTACAGCCTCCATTGAACGGAGTTACATTGCGACAAACGCGAGGGAAAGACTGGAGACTGAGCGAAGAGAACGAGACTCGGCGCTGGGCCTAGAGCAGATACCTAACGTATGCTTGCCGGCAGTATACCACGTCGTCCGTCCGCGGCTCCCTCAGGGCTGCAGCGGGGGGATGGTCCTGTATTCCTTGTATAGGCCGGTGACTGCCGTGCCGACGGAAGAGACGGTCTCGGCGGTCTCCTGCAGCTGTCCCTGGCCGTCGTAAGCCCTGACCGCCAACCAGTGGGTCCCCTCGCTGAAGGGCCAATCGTAACGCCATACGACCCACGTCAGCTCCGAGAGCGGCTCACGGAGCTGTGCGAACTGCCAGGGGGCGTCGTCTATCTGCACCTCCACCTTGGAGATGCCTTTTGCCCCAGCGTGAGCGATACCTCCGATCGGGATGTATGTCTGGCCGCCGCGAGCCACGAGGGATCTTGTAGCCACGGTATCGATCACCGAGACAGTCTTTATCTCGCCCTTCTCGTCCCAGTTGCGCCTGACCCAGTAGCCCGGAATCGACTCCGACGTCAGCGTGATGCGATTGATCCACTTGGGCTGCTTCATCCCGTAGCGGTCGGGGATGCAGACGCGCAACGGGAATCCGTGTGCAGCCGGAAGCGGTTCCCGGTCCCAGGCGTAGGTGAGCGTGATCCTGGGGTCGGTCTCGACGAGTTCGAGCTCCACCTGCTCGTCGAAGTCGTCCGCGGACGTGATGTGAACCCACCGGGCGCCGGAGGCGGGTCCCGCCTGCGCGAGCACGTCGCGAAGGGGGATGCCCGTCCACAGCGTGGTCCCGATGAGCGGACCCCCGAGCATGTTGGAGATGCACGACATGGTCACGTACTTGTCCAGCGCCTTGTAGTCCGACCTCAGCTGGTCGAGGGACAGGGACAGAGGAGTATCGACCAGACCGTCCACCGTCAGCCGCCAGGTGGCTTCGTCGATCTCCGGGGCGGCGAGAACGATATCGACCCGGTAGTGGTCCTCGACGGGCGTGTACTCCGGACGCGTCCCGGGGGCGGGCTCTACCGGGGAATCGTCGTTGGGAAGGGTGCCGGGCGTCGCGCCCGGTCCAGGCGGCTCGGACGTCGTCTGTCTGTACAGGACGGCGCTCACGCCTGCCCCGACCACGATGATGGTGGCCGCCAACCCTCCCATCTGGACGATGAAGCGTCGCCGGCTGACCGCGCGGGCCTCTACCTCCAGAGGCCCGCCGATGCCGGCGTTGACCGACGCCGCGCTATCCGTGACGGGGGGCGCCTCAGCTGAAGCGAACACCTCACGCGCGGCGGGAAACGTCGCGAGGTACAGGCGAGCAAGCCCCCAGCCCCACAGGACAAAAACGACAAGTACCCAGAGCGTATGGCCGATCTTGCCGGGAAGCCCCGCCGGATCATCCTGGAACAGCGCGATCACCGCGGAGAACAGACCCGCGACCAGACCCAACATCAGTCCGTAGCGCCTGATCCTCGAATGGTCTCCGGGCCGGACGAGGACGAAGAACAGCAGGCCGGCGATCAGGCCGGCGACGAACAGCGAGGTGAGGGCGAGGGCCTGCTCGGCCGCCTTGGCCGTGTCCCCGCTGCTGAGACCGAGACCGTCAAGCACTCGGACCGCCACATCCAACCCGGAGTTCACCACATCGCCGGGAAGCACCCGGACGAGCCACTCGAAGACCGTGAACGGCACCAGAGGAAGTCCCGCTAGGTAGCCAAGCAGGAGGACGCCCAGCAGCAGAGCGGTAAGAAGAGCCCCGGCAGCAAGTCCCGTGCCGGCTTTGATGAATCCGCGGCGCACCATGGGTCAGAAGTTCCCGGGTACGGAGGGTTTCAAGCCCCACGGGCGGGCGACGTGCTAAAATGACAGTTCAGAAATCAGACCACGCCTGCCTTCGCGGCCCGCCGTCTTGTCCCCGTCTATTCCGCCGAACCGCCGTGAATCCGCGTGAATCTCGTATGCCGGATGGCCGGTCCATCTCCGGGTCCAGACAGGAGACCGCGAGTGAGAAGCAAGAGAGAGATCCGCTACGTCGTCTCCCGCCTCACAGACCCCGAAGATCTTGAAGGTGAGCGAGTGGCGATCGGCTGGCACCCCTACTTCGACATGGCAAAGAGCCACGCCGATCGGGTGGGGCCGGGCACCTTCGTGGACGCAGAAGGGGGCACCTACTACTTCGACGGCCCGTTCGGACGTCGGACGTTGTGGCAAGTGGAGTGGACCAACCTCAACCTCTACCAGGGGCGGAGGAAGAGAGGGTCGGCCCCACAGGCCGACGCCGCCGACGCCGCCGAGCCGCCCGCTGCCGCGGCATCGGGACTCTGAGGCGCCGACCGACGCACGAGTAGGTCGTCGGGAACTCGGCGGCAGGCTGAACGGCGGCCGCCGGAGAGGCGCGGCACGGTCCGCTGCCGATCCCAGGAATGACCCGTCCCGGGTCGGCGGCCTCTCGGCCGCTACAGCTGCGTCGAAGAGACCGAATCGTAATCCTGTCTGCTCAGATAGCTCGCCAAAGGTCGTTTGACCAGCTCCGTGACAATGAGATACAGAGCCGCCAATCCAAGGATGAGCGCCATGTGAGTGGCCGTCGGCCTTGTGAACTCGAAGAACTCGGCCGTCGCCGGGATCAGCACCAAGGCCAGAGTGAGGGCGAATGCGCCCGCGGAGAGCAGTATCACCAGCAGCGCCGGCCGCCCGGCCTTCTCTATCGGCGCCATCGACCGGATCGAGAACAGCAGAAGCAGTTCCGTCAGCACGCTGGCGATGAACCAGTTGGTTTGCAGCACCTGCGGCGAGATCTGGTAGAAGAGACCGAAGTAGACGAAGTCGAAGACAGTGCTGACGAGCCCAAGAGTGATGAAGATCATGTAGAGCGACCGGAAATCGTACCGCTGGGGCCGAGACACCTCCTGCTCCGAGACCCGGTCGAAAGCGATGGCCATCATAGGAAAGTCGGAGAGCAGGTTGAGCAGGAGCAGCTGCTTGGGAAGCATCGGCAGGAAGTCGATGAAGAGCGATCCGATGGCGACCGCGTAGAAGTTGCCGAAGTTGGACACCAGCGTCGCCCTGATGTACTTGAGGGTGTTCGCGTGCGTCTCCCGTCCGACGCGGATCCCATCGATGATGACGCGCAGGTCGTTCTTCAGGAGGACGATGTCCGCGGTCTCGCGAGCCACATCGGCAGCCGATTCCACCACCATGGAGGCGTGCGCCGCCTTGAGAGCCGGTGCATCGTTGATCCCCTCGCCGAGGAAGCCCACCGTGAACTGCTCCTTGAGAAGCTCTATCAGCTCCAGCTTCTGTTCCGGTCTGGTGCGCGCGAACACCCTGATGCTGCCGACCCGCCTGTGCTGCTCCTGTACAGGAAGCGCCAAGAACGTCGATGCCTCGACGACCTCGCCCGGCTCGTCCACCAACCCGGCTTCCCGTCCCACAGCCTCGGCGACCATCAGTGCATCACCGGTGATTATCGTGATCGCGACGTTCAGCTCCTTCGCCGCCGCCACCGTCTCGAGGGTCGTGTCCTTGAGCTTGTCCTGGAACGCTACGAGGCCACCGAACTGGACTCCCTCTCCAGCTGAATAGCTGACCCCCAGCACCCTGTGGCCCTGCCGCTCCTCGTCTGCGAGCCAGCCCGCCAGCTCGTCCCGCCCCACCAGGCCTTGCTCGATGAAATAGTCGGGGCTGCCGCGCCTGAACATGCAGTCGGAGGCCATCATCGCGACGTACGACGGCTCCGTTGCTCCGCAGAGCAGGATCGAAGGCTTCTTCTTCGAGCAGCTCGAAGCGCTCGACTTCGCTCCGCTGCTCCGGCGACAGCCCTTCATCCGCAGCCCGGTCGAAAGGCTCGGGGATGCGTTCGCCCAGGTCGTGAGCAGCGAGCCGGGCGAGAACGAGCGGGTGGAAATCCGACCCCGCCGCGAGATAGTCGTCGACGTGGATCAGGCGGTTCTCGGTGATGGTGCCGGTCTTGTCTGTGCAGAGCAGGTTCACCGATCCCAAGTCCTGGACCGCCGACAGCCGCTTGACGATCACATCGTTCTGGGCGAAGCGAAGAGCACCCCGGGAAAGGGAGAAGGTGAGCACAAGAGGCAGAGCCTCTGGGATCACTGATACCGCGAGAGCAATGGCGAAGATGAGCAGTTGGGAGATATCTACGTCCCCGCCCTCGATGAGGACGTTGGCAAGAACGACGAACACCAACGTGATGACCGTCGTCTTCAAGATGAACTTGCTGATGCGGTCGACGCCCTTGACCAGCTCGCTCTCCGCCTGGACCGAGGACGCCTTGGCGGAGATGGCCGCCAGCTTCGTATTGACGCCGGTGGCGGTCACCTCGGCCACAGCATTACCGCGGACCACCACAGCCCCCTGCAGGAGAAGCTGCTCCTCGCCGATCTCAGCGCCTCCGACGCCCCCCTCAGCCGACGCGGCCCGTTTGGAGACGGGGATGCTCTCGCCGGTGAAGGTCGTCTCGTCGACGAACAGGTCGCGCGACTCGCGGACGGTGGCATCGGCTGGGACGATGTCCCCCGACTCCAGACTCAGCATGTCTCCCGGGACGAGGTCCTCGGTGACTACTTCCTGCTCCCTGCCATCCCGCCACACGGTGATGGTGTGGCGAAGGTACGACTTGAGCTTGTCCGCGGCAGCGTTGGACTTGTACTCCTGATACACGTTGAGCCCGGTGCCCAGGAAGACGAAGAACAGGATGAAGCAGCCGTCGATAGGCTCGCCCAGAGCGAAGGTGATCGCAGCCGCGGCAAGCAGCAGCAGATTGAAGATGCCCCGGAACTGCCTGAGGATCAGCCGAGCCAGTCGATTTCGAGGCTGGGGAAGCGCATTCGGTCCGTAGCGCGCACGGCGCTCGGCGACTTCTGCCGATGTGAGACCGCTGAAGCCCCTCAAGATGTCACCTTGCCCGGCTCGTGGGAACGTGTGTTGCAGAGACTATCGCCCAGGTCTCGAGACTAGAAGCCCGTTCTGTCCCGGCCCCAGCTTGATATGATTCTGGGGACCCCACTTTCGCACGAAACAGGACTGATAGAGGTGAGCCATGGCTACTTCATTGGAACCGGTGACGAAGGCAAGTGACGAGCTCAAAGCACTGCTGGACGCTGCAGTCGCGCGCGAGATCCAGGTGAGCATCCAGTACATGTGGCAGCACGTTCAGGTCATGGGCGTGAAAGCCGTCGCCGTGCAGGACAAGTTCAAGGAGACCGCGATCGACGAGATGAAGCACGCCGAGAAGATCGCGGAGAGGCTGTGGTATCTCGGAGGGACTCCGACGACCAAACCGACGCAGATCACGGTGGGCAAGACCCTCAAGGAGTTCCTCGAACTCGACACCCAGGCAGAGGTGGAGGCCGTCGAGATGTATCGCAAGATCATCCAGCTGGCCACCAAAGAGGGTGACGTGACCACGGCCTTCATGTTCAAGGAGATCCTCGAGGACGAGGAAGAGCATCACGATCTGTTCACGACCATGCTCGAGGAGGTTTAGACCTGGTGCCAAGCCCGGCCGGTGAGGCCGGGCTTTCTTTTCTTCGAGGCAGATCCAGTTGGGTTCGGGCCATCCTAACCCCCTGATCGAGCACGCCCCGTGAGCCACTCGGGCGGCACGCCCCGCGTGTTCTACGGCTGGTATGTGCTCGCGGCCTCGTTCGTCATCCTATTCCTGAGTTCCGGAAGCCGCTTCGTCTTCGGCGTCATGGTGAAGCCCATGGAGGACGAGTTCGGCTGGACCCGCGGCGCGATATCGTTGGCCGTCTTTCTCAGCCTGGCCGTGTACGCACTGGCCACGGTCGTCACCGGTCGTCTCTACGACCGATTCGGGCCCAAGTGGGTGATCGTGGTGTCCACCCTGCTCTTCTCGGCCGGCTATGCGCTCATGTCGACCATGGACTCCCTGTGGCAGTTCCTCTTCTACTACGGGGTCGTGAGCGCGGCTGGACTGGGAGGGATCACCGTCCCTCTCTTCGGCACCCTCGTCGGCCACTGGTTCGAACGACGGAGAGGACTGGCCGTCAGCCTCGCCTTCGCCGGTGCGTGTCTGGGGCAGTTCTTCTTGGTACCGGTCTTCTCCGACATGGTTCTCGACTCCGGTTGGCGGACCACGAGCCTCTGGATCGCCGTCCTCGCCCTGGTGGTGAACCTGCCCCTCGCCTTTGCGATAGTACGGGGAGATCCGGAGAAGCTCGGAATGGCGCCCTACGGAGCAGACTCGACCGGAGGGGCTTCCCGCACGGCCGGACGGTCGGCCGCGGTGACTTCTGCCGACGGCTCCGCGACTGCCATCCCTGTTGGTCTAACTCTCTCCGAAGCGATGCGTACCCGGTCCTTCTGGCTGTTCACGGTGGTCATGTTCATCTGCGGCAGTGCGGACTTCCTCGTCACCACCCACCTGGTGGCTATGGTCACCGACTACGGCATCTCCCCCGAAGCGGGAGCCAGCATGCTGGCCTGGCTCGGCCTGCTCAGCCTCGGCGGGGTACTCCTGGCCGGCCCGTCCGCCGACGCCATCGGCAACAAGACCCCGATCGCCGTCACCTTCGCTCTTCGGATCGTCCTGTGCGCGCTGCTGTTCAGCTTCAAGGGGACGACCTCGTTCTGGGTGTTCTCGCTGGGGTTCGGGTTCACGATGTCGGTCACCGCTCCGCTCACTACCACGCTGCTCGGTAGGCTGTACGGCGTGACCCATCTCGGTCTCCTCACGGGATTCATCACGATGGCGCATACGCTGGGAGGCGGAATGTGGGCCTATGCGGCCGGGGTGATGTTCGACCGCACGGGCGACTACGATCTCGCTCTGTTGGTCTCGGCCGCCATGGCGGCGCTGGCTCTGGCGTGCACGCTCTTGATCCGGGAGCAGCGCCACTCACGTCCCGCACGAGCCACTTGACAAGGGGGCGGGCGGTGGGGAACCATCGTGGTCTGGGTCACCGGCGCACCCCCTCCGTGTCTGGGAAGGCAGGGACTTGATGGCCAGGACACCCGGCGAGAAGACGCCCACTCAGGGGCAGATCCGGCGGAAGGTGAAGATGTATCGGCTGCTCATGCCGATCTTCAGCCGCGGGATGGCGGGGACTGGACGCAAGAGGTCCGGCCGCGAGCTGTATCTCGACACCCAAGCAGGCAGGGTCAGAGTACTGGCGTACGGGCTCGAGAGACCCGAGGTCTTGCCACTGTTCGTCAACATGCACGGGAGTGGCTTCACCATCGGGCACGCCGAGATGGACGACCGCTTCATGCCCGGGATTGCCGGCAATGCCGGCGTCAAGATCCTCAGCATCGACTACAGCCTGGCGCCTGAAGCGCCGTTTCCCGTAGCGCTCGAAGAGTGCTACGCCGTGGTCAAGTATGCAAAGGAACACGCGGCCGAGTTGGGCATCGATCCCGAACGGATCGCCATCGGAGGTCACAGCGCCGGGGGCAACCTGAGCGCCGCCATCTGTCTCCTGGACGAAGAGAGGAAGGAACTCGGTCCTAGGGCGCTCATACTCGACTATCCGCCCCTCGACATACACACCGATCCCTACCTCAAGCCCCAGCCTAAGAAGGCCATCCCCCCGAAGCTCGCCCGCCTGTTCGATATCGCCTACGCCGGCAGCCGCGAGGCCGCAAAGAATCCGCTCATCTCGCCTTGGTACGCCGGTTCGGATCAGTTGAGCTCGTTCCCGCCCACTCTGATCGTCACCGCCGGCCAGGACTCGCTGGCTCCCGAGGCCGAGGCTTTTGGGGATAGGCTCGTCGACGCCGGGGTGGCGGTGACCGTCAGGCGGTTCGACGATGCGCACCACGCCTTCACCCACCTGGGCGAGCCTGGGGCGGAAGAGGCCTGGCAGCTGATGAGCGAACACCTGACGACGCATCTCGCACGTCCGGAGGTGGAGGGTAACTAGGCCGGCCCCGCCGATCGGCCGGGCCGCGCTATTGTTGTGGGGTGACAACGACTACCGAGGGAGCTGACATGAGAAAGATGCCGGCAACCGCGATTCTGGCGCTCCTCTTGATCGCTGTTGTGGGGATAGCGGCATGCGGGTCAGAGGACATGGCCACCACTATCGCGACAGGGGCGCCAACGACGGGGTCTGCGCCGACGGGCGCCCCGACGACGGGCGCTACGACGACGGAGTCTGTCTCGACCCAGACCACAGCGCAGACCGAGGTGTTCACTCTGACTGAGCTGGCCCAGTTCGACGGAAGTGACGGCCGTGCGGCCTATGTGGCCGTCGACGGAGTGGTGTACGACGTTTCGGCGAGCGCGCGTTGGTCCGGAGGCAGGCACAGCGCCTGCAACCTGGGAGCCATGGCCGGACAGGACCTTTCCGAGCTCATTGCCAGAGCCCCCGGCAACATGCGGTCCTTGCTCGCGAAGATGCCGGTCGTCGGCGCGTTGGAGTAGCAGTGGCCCAGCGGCGCAATGTCATCCAGGTCGCACTTGGAGCCCTGGGTCTCGGTCTTCTGGCGATCCCAGTGGTGACGGTGGCTCTGTCCGGCACGGCCTCTGCGGACCCGCTCTGGACCGCGTTGCGGTTGGCCGCGCTCGAAGCTCTCACGCTGATATTCATCACCATCGTGCTCAGCACTTTCCGTCCGCTCTTCAACAAGGTCGTCAGGCCGCGCGCGCTGCAACAGATGCACCAGACGGCCGCACTCATCGGATTCGCGCTGGCCGTCGCTCACGGGACCATGGCCTTTGTCTTCGGCATCACCGGCTACCAGCAGTTGCCGGTCTGGGTAGGTCCCGCGGTCCTGGCGCTGCTGGTCGTCACCATGGTGAGCGCCCTCTACCGCCGGCGTCTACGCCGCTCTTGGAGATGGATCCATCGGCTGAACTATCTGCTGTTCGCGGCAGTGCTCGTCCACGGCCTCGTGCTGGGCTATGACCTGGGGTCCGAGTTGTGGCTCAAGATCTGGTTCGGGGTCTATGCGGCCGTGGTCGCTGCGGGGCTGGCATACAAGGTGGCTGGATCGCGCTCGAGGGGCACACAGCTGCGGGCCCGGGGTGCAGGAGGCTCGCGGGAGTAGCCCGTCGGCGACCCGGGAGTGCGGGCACCGCCTCTAGGGTTTGACGCGAACCTGCCGAAGATAGAGGGGACTGGGTTGTGAATGGACCACATTCGTCGTCTCATGGGGAGTCATGATGTCTGAAGTATCGGTTGATCCGTCCGGCGAGGTATTCCCACTTCCAGGTCCGGAGGATTACGCAGCAGAGCTCAGCCGCGTCGAAGCCCTTGCCAGAACGGCGAAGGCCGGGGGCAAAGAAGTGGTCGTGGTCATGGGCGTGGGCTTCGTCGGCGCCGTGATGGCCGCCATCATCGCCGATGCCGTCAACGAGAACGGCGATCCGAGCAAGTTCGTGGTGGGCTGCCAGCGTCCCAGCACCCGTAGCTACTGGAAGATCCCCCTGCTCAACCGTGGCCAGTCACCCGTCAAGGCCGAGGATCCCGAGGTCGACCTCATGATCTCCCGGTGCGTCCGTGACAAGAAGACTCTTACGGCCACGTACAACAGCGACTGCCTCACGTTCGCGGACTGCGTGGTGGTGGACGTGCAGTGCGACTACACCAAGCAGAGCCTGGGCGACATGAAGACCGGGGAGGTCGAGATGGCGGCCCTGGAGGCCACCATGAGGACCATCGGCGAGAAGATACCGCCGGACTGTCTCGTCATGATCGAGACCACCGTGGCCCCAGGGACGACCGAGTTCGTCGCGTATCCCCTTCTCAGGAAGGCCTTCCAGGCCCGCGGGATCGAGTCCCCTCCCCTTCTCGCCCACAGCTACGAGCGGGTCATGCCCGGCAAGGAGTACGTCGCCTCCATCCGGGACTTCTGGCGCGTCTGCTCGGGCTGCAACGACGAGGCCACTGCGCGAGTGGTCAAGTTTCTCAACGAGGTCCTCAACACCGAGGACTTCCCGCTCACCGTCATGGACAGGCCCATCGAGAGTGAGACCACCAAGATCGTGGAGAACTCCTACCGGGCCACGATCCTCGCGTTTCTGGACGAATGGAGCCTCTTCGCGGAGCGCAACGGCGTAGATCTGACCAAGGTCATCAAGGCCATCAAGGTCCGCCCGACCCACAGCAACATGATCTTTCCCGGCCCCGGCATCGGCGGCTACTGCCTGCCCAAGGACGGCGGCCTAGGCTTCTGGGCCAACAAGCACATCCTGGGCTTCGAGGACGACATCTTCCGCATCACCACGGCGGCCATCGACATCAACGACACGCGGGCCCTCCACGTGGCTGAGCTCACGAGGGATGCCCTGCGCAACATGGGGCGCTACATCGCTGGAGCCCAGGTGCTCCTCTGCGGCGCGAGCTACCGGGAGGATGTGGGCGACACCCGCTACAGCGGCTCGGAACTCGTGCTGCGGAAGCTCACCGAGATGGGTGCCGAGCTCAGCGTGCACGACCCGTACGTCGAGCACTGGTACGAGATAGAGACGCCGGATACGTATCCCTCGGCAGGCCACTCGCTGGCCCGCTTCTTCCGGAACCAGCAGGATCTACCCCGTCTTCGTGTGCAGAAGGACCTTGCCGCCGCCCTCCAGGGTATGGAGGCGTTGATCCTCGCCGTGCGGCACTCGCCCTATCTCGACCTCGATCCCGACCAGGTGGTGGACTGGGCCGGGTCGAAGCTGGCCGTCATCGACTGCTTCGGCATCCTGGACGACGCCAAGATCCGTAGGTACTTCGAGCTGGGCTGCGAAGTGAAGGCCCTGGGCCGGGGTCACATCCAGCGCATCAAGGAGGAGGTGCGCCGGAGCCAGGGTTGACGGTCGGCCGGGAGCGCAGCCGACGGTCGGCCGGGCGCAGAGCCGCCGGTCGGCAGGCCGCGCGGTCGGCTCACTCCCAGACGACGTCCACGCCCTCCGAGTCTCCCACGGCCACTTTGAGGATCTCTACTAGATCAGGGCTGGCCCCGTTCTGCTCGAGGAACTCGATCGTCATCGGGGTGATGTAGTAGTCGATGTCCTCCTCGCTCTCCTCCTCGAGTTGGTCGCGGAGCAGCTGCAGGTCGGCGTCGTCGATCGTCCCGAGAGGCGCGCTGCCGTTCTTCAGCCAGAGAGTGGGCATGAGGTGATCCTCCGTTTCGTGAGTTGGTCCGATACTATTATGCCCTCACCGTCTGCATGGCGACCTCTTTCGGAAGGACAGCCTTTTCCTCTTCTTTGTCTCGGCTTTGCCTCCGCTTGACCACCGCCCCCGATGCTAGGGGCGCGAGGACAGCAAAGCGTCAAGGAGGAAGGCCATGAGAACGCTCGCCCAGACGACCGTTGACCACCTGGATCGGGACTTCAGGCAGACAGACGAGCCCCTCCGGAGGCCAGAGGGTCACGACAGCTATGTCACTTCCTGCATGTTCGCGCCCGACGGCAGGCTCGTCGTCAGCGCGAGCCTCGACGGCACGCTCAAGCTCTGGCACGCGGGGACCGGGGAATGCCTGCGAACGTTCACGGGTCACAGGGGGCCGGTGGAGGCCTGCGCGTTCTCACCCGACGGACTCCGCGTGGTCTCCGCCGGCGACGACATGGTGATCAAGCTGTGGGAAGTAGCGACCGGGAGGTGCGAGGCCAGTCTGGTCGGGCATGACGAGGCGGTCCAAGACTGTGCCTTCTCTCCGGACGGACGGACTATCGTCTCCGCAAGCTACGATCGCACCCTGAAGTTGTGGGATCCCCACAAGCGGACCCACGTCCTGACATTGGAGAGCCATACCCGAGAGGTCAATGCCTGCGCGTTCTCGCCCGACGGAACACGGGTGGCCTCAGGAAGCATGGACAGCACCGTCAAGCTGTGGAACCTGAGCGATGGCAGGTGTGTGCGGACCCTCAAGGGCCACAAGGGTCCTGTCGAGACGTGCGCTTTCTCGCCCGACGGAGCGCGGATCGTCTCAGGAAGCATGGACGGCACCATCAAGGTGTGGGAAGCCGACAGAGGCAAGTGTCTCCAGACGCTCAAGGGACACAGCCGCGGCGTCAGGGCGTGCACTTTCTCCCCCGACGGTCGATGGATAGTCTCCGGCAGTATCGACAAGACTTTCAAGCTCTGGAACGCAGGGACCGGCACTTGCGAGATGACAATGGATGGTCACACTCACGCCATCTGGGCCTGCGCGTTCTCGCCCTTTGGAGACCAGATCGTCACCGGAAGCGGTGACGCTACTTGAGGATCTGGCAGCACGAGTCTCCCTCTCTGGCCTGGTCGACCGCCGGCCGGCTACCTCGATCCAGCGCGGAAAGGGTATCCTGAGGGACCGAGCCGGACAGGTGCGCGCCGGCCGGCCGACGAACAGGGTGGAAGGGAAGCCGATGGTGGATTTGAACACGGACCGGGAGGCCAACAGCCGCGATCAAGCCACCGAGGATCCGCAGGCGCAGGAACGTCAGGACTTCATCCGCGAGATCATCCAGCAAGACCTGACAGCAGGCCGCATAGAGACGGTCGTCACCCGCTTCCCGCCCGAGCCCAACGGTTATCTCCACATCGGCCACGCCAAGTCCATCTGTCTCAACTTCGGCATCGCCCGCCAGTTCGGCGGTAGATGCAACCTGCGCATGGACGACACCAACCCCACCAAAGAAGACGTGGAATACGTCGACTCCATCACCGAGGACGTCACCTGGCTCATCGCCGGCTGGGCGGATCACTGTCTCGGCCTCAAGCCCGTCGGCGGCCTCGCTGAAAAGCGCCTGGTGAACGGCCATGAGGACTTCTACCTGCCCCCGGTGATGGCCGAGCAGGCGCGGGGGTCCGGGCAGGCACTGGAGCCCTTCTATGCCTCCGACTACTTCGAGCCGCTGTACGAGTACGCCTTGGAGCTCATCGGCAGAGGCAAGGCCTTCGTGTGCGACCACACCGCCGAAGAGGTCGATGAGATGCGAGGCGCACCCGACCGGCCGGGTCGGGAAAGCGCCTACCGGGAGCGCTCGGTGGAGGAGAGCCTCGACCTCTTCCGGAGGATGCGGGCCGGCGAATTCCCCGACGGGGCTCGTACGCTGCGCGCCAAGATAGACATGAGCTGCCCCCAACGTGTGGCTGCGCGATCCGGTGCTCTACCGGATCCGTCATGCGTCGCACCACCACACGGGGGATGCCTGGTGCATCTATCCCATGTACGACTTCGCCCACGGCTTGAGCGACTACATCGAGGGCATCACCCACAGCATCTGCACACTCGAGTTCGAGGTCCATCGGCCCCTCTACGAATGGATCCTCGAGGCCCTGGAGTTGCCCCGTGTCCATCCCATCCAGCGCGAGTTCGCGCGGCTCAACGTGACGTACACGGTGATGAGCAAGCGCAAGCTCCTGCGGCTCGTGCAGGAAGGACGGGTCCGCGGGTGGGACGACCCGCGCATGCCCACGATCTCGGGGATGCGCCGGCGCGGATATCCCGCGGAGGCGATACGGGCTTTCTGCGACCGCATCGGTGTGGCCAAGCGCGAGAACATGGTCGAACTGGGACTGCTGGAACACTTCGTGCGCGACGATCTCAACCGCCGGGCCCAGCGCGCCATGGCCGTCCTGCGGCCGCTCAAGGTGGTGATCGAGAACTACCCCGAAGGTCAGGTCGAGGAGTTCGAGGCCATCAACAATCCGGAGGACCCGTCGGCCGGGACGCGCCGCGTCCCCTTCTCCCGCGAGATCTACATCGAGCAGGACGACTTCCGCGAAGTACCGCCGCCCAAGTATCACCGCCTCAGTCCGGGAACGGAAGTGCGGCTACGGTCGGCCTATCTCATCACCTGCACAGGAGTGATAAAGGACCCGCAGACAGGCGAGGTGCTGGAGATACACGCCCGCTACGACCCTGCCACGAGGGGCGGCGACACTCCCGACGGCCGCAAAGTCAAGGCCACCATCCACTGGGTCTCCGCCGCTCATGCCGTCGATGCCGAGGTGCGGCTCTACGACACGCTCTTCGAAGCCGAGGATCCGGAGGACGTGGCCGAGGGCGAGGACTTCGTACAGGGTCTCAGCCCGAACTCGCTCGAGGTCCTGACGGACTGCAAATTGGAGCCCTCCCTCGGCAGCGTGGCTCCCGGCACGACACTGCAGTTCGAGAGACTCGGCTACTTCTGCGCCGACGCGGGGGACAGCCAGCCCGGTGCGCCGGTCTTCAACCGTACCGTCACCCTCAAGGATGCGTGGGCCAGGATCGAGAAGAAGCAGGGCCAGAGCTAGCCAGCATGCATGTCGCGGGTGTTAAACTTCTGGCACGTTGCCCGGTGGTGTAACGGTAGCACGACTGGCTCTGGACCAGTTAGCCGAGGTTCGAATCCTTGCCGGGCAGCCATATTCGTTCGTTCATGCAGATGCCGCTTGTCCTCCCAGCACCTTGCGCACCACCTGATAGCTCGGCAGCCGGCGGTGCGGACGCGATCCCCAGACGCCGCCGCTCGGGAGCGATGTTGAAACACACGATCGAGCCGGTAGCCTCGATGTCCGGTTCGGCCAGCTCTTCCGTCTCGACAACAACGGGGAAGTAGCCTTTCGGACCCGCGTGACACCAGCCGGCAACTTTCCCCGGAGGTAGTCGTCCAGGAGCTGCGGACAGAGACGCTTCACTTCGATGCGCATGTGTCATCTCCAGAGCCGGTCGATGCTGAGGAAGAAGCTAGTCCTCGCCGCAGCAGCCGTCAACATCCAAACCGTGCGACAATATGCGTTGGATTACCTCGAGCAGCAGCAAGGAGAGTATCAGGATGCCTGGTTGGTTAGGCCCTTGGGAGATCCTCATCGTCGTCGTGATCATCGTGCTGATCTTCGGAGGCAGGCTGATCCCCCGCCTAGGCCGTTCGCTGGGTGGTTCGATCATGGGACTCAAGAAAGGCCTCAAGGAGGGCGAAGAGGGCTTCAAAGAGGCTATCAAGGAAGACGGCAAGGTCGACGCCCAGTCCCAAGGTCCCGTCGACGATACAGCCCAGAACACCGGGACCCAGGGGAACAGCAAGAGCGATCAGGTCTGACGTTCCGAGCGAGACGGACGCGGGCGGGCGCGGCGCCTGCCCGAGTCGGGGTACGGCGGCAGAAAGGAGTCATGCTGTGGCTGAAAGGCAAGCGGAGCCCGCTGCAAGCGATATCCTCAAGCGGCTTGAGCAGGCGATCAACGACCGCGACATCGAGGGGCTGGTCGACTGCTTCCAGCCCGATGTCGTCGTGGAGTACCCCGCCCACCCGTCCCGCGACTTCCGCGGCCGCGATCAGATCTGGCGCAACTGGGCGCCCATCTTGGCTAGGCTGGAGGACTTCAAGGCCACGGTGGTCCGTTCGGCTGTGAACGATCATTCCGCTTGGGCGGAATGGCTCTGGCAAGGCACCCAGGCTGACGGTTCTCCGGGAGACATGGCCGGTGTGGCCATACACATCCTGGAGGACGGCAAGATAGCTTGGGTCCGCTTCTATCTGGAGCCGGTCGACAAGTAGGTCATGGCGGAACCCCCAGGGGTATCCTGCCGTCACAGGCCCGGAAAAGCCAGGCATCCGATGAAGGATCTCTAACCAGAGGGGTTCCCGTGACTACTACTCAAACCTCTTTCGACGGCAGGTCCCGTCGCCGCGGTGCGGCGCTCAAGACGTCCGCGGTCGCGATCCTCGTGATCGTACTCCTCGCGGTGGCGCTCACCGGTTGCAGTGTCCAGGTCGGGCTCGATACGAAGGTCGAGACGGATGGCTCTGGAACAATCGCCCTCCGGCTGGCAGCGGACAAAGAGTTGCAGGATGCACTGTCCGATGTGTCCGACGGGCTGGGGGGGAAGATCGGGGGCATCCTCGGCATCCTCGGCGACCTGGGCGGCATCACCGGCGGCATCCCGCAGAGCGCCGATGACCTGTTCAACCTCATCATCGGTCAGATCCCTGGGGACTGGACGGCCGAGAGGGGCACAGATTCCACTGGTGCCCGCTGGCTCACCCTCACCCGCTCGTTTTCGAGCCCCGAGGAACTGGAAGAGATCCTTTCAGGAGGCTTCCTTTCCTCGTTCATCTCCACCGACCAGTTCTCGCTGACTCAGGAACGGGGCTTCTTCAGCACCAAGACGGTCTTCACCGCGATTGCAGACACCGGCTCGATAACGTCGCGGGCCCAGTCGGTAGCCGACATAGCCGGCCGGATCCTCGGTCAGGTACTCATCATCGACAACCGCGTCACTTTGCCCGGCTCGATCAAGGACCACAACGCTGACGAGGTAGACGGGAATACCCTCATCTGGAATGTAGGGCTCTCCGAGGCCAAGGACATGTATGCCGAGAGCGTGGTCTACAACTGGGGAGCCATCATCGGAGTCGCGATCGCGGGTGTGATCGTTCTGGCAGCGATAGTCATCGCCCTTGTGCTGATCCTCCGCCGACGCCGTAATCGGCCACCGCAGCAACCTGCGGTAGTCGCACCTCCACAAACCCCTCCCGCGGGCCCGGGAGAAGCGGCGGCTCTGGAGACCGCGTCCCCCCGCCCGGCGAAACCCCTGGCACAGAGGCCGTTGAGACCCCGACCGGCGAGCCGAGCGCGTCCGAGCCGGCCCCGGCGCAGCCGGTCGCCGACATGACGCCTCCACCGCCGGTAGTCCCGACGCAGCCGGTCGGTGAGGCGACAGTCCCGCCGCCGGTAGTCCCGACGTCCCCGACGACGAGTCCAACTAGCGAGGCGACTGCGCCGACGGTGGTGGCCACCGGAGCGCCGGCGCCCGCGGTGGTGGCTGCGGCGGCGGTGGCGGCGGCGACAACGCCGGCCGCGGCTCCAATAGCCCCGGTGGTAGCCACGGCAGCAGCGGCGACTACGCCGGCCGCGACTCCAGCAGCCCCGGCGGTGGCCCCAAGTGCGGCGACGATCGCAGCTCCGGCAGCCCCTGTGTTCGCCGCGACTGCGGCGGCGACAGCGGCAGCGACTCCAACAGCCCCGGCTGCTGCGCCCGCCCCGGTAGTAGCTCCGGCCGCGGCAGCGACGCCGGCCGCCACGGCTGCGGTGCCAAGTGCCGCGACGATCGTAGCTCCGGCAGCCCCGTGTTCGCCGCGACTGCAACGACTGTGGCGGCAACTTCAGCGCCGGCCCCGGCGACGCCGGCCGAGACAACCGCGCCGGCCGCGGCATCTCCGGCGCTGTCAGAAGCACCTTCAGCTGCAACCTCGGCCGGGGCCGCGACCGGCGGACAGCCGCGCCCGGTGGTGCCGATACCTTTGCGCCCGACAAAGATCCCGCCGGCTGCCGGCCAAGCGGCGCCAGGATCCAGGCAGGCGAGACCGCCGTCGCATCCGAGGCCACGGAGCGAACCGTCGAGGCGGCCGACCAGAACATCGAGGTCCCGGGCGGAGCGCCCGAGTCTCGACCGATCGGCCCGCGCCTCAGTCCTGAG
>CAWGGI010000005.1:0-330927 GCA_963822135.1 uncultured Actinomycetota bacterium
TCTATCTCAAGGATCAGACCCAGCACAGCCCAAGTCGAGTTCTTTAACACCGCGGCCGCCACTTGATTCGGGTCGGCCAGAAAACGATATCCCTCCGGCATCCCCGCATTCATCATGGGTTCGATCCGCCTGAATAATTCCTGGTGCTTCAACTCTTCATCGCAGAAGCGCACTAAAGCTTCCAGCGCAACTTGATCCCCCAGCCAGTGACCACGGGTAATTTCAAGGATCTTGGCCACAATAAAGCGCTCAACAAAGCCGAACATGTTGGCGTAGGTTCTGCCCTGAATCTGGCTTAGAAACCTTTTCTGCTCTTCGTTCATGAAATCGAACTTGGCGACTTTTGAGATGCCATCCGGTAGGAACTTCTTGGAGAAGTCAAAGGTACGTCCCCGGATCAAGTCCTTATCGATATCCCAGCGGACACGTTTTGAAATTTCTATACATTTGGCGTAATCGTATTTTGGCATTTTGGGCTCCTTATTGTTTCAAACAAGTTTCATAATCGCGGCATAAGCTCTCAACACTCTTCGCATTTCGAACCCAAGGGAGGGTGCGCATAGCGAAGGAGGCGCGACCATGGAGGATGTGATAAATGAACGAGCCCAGGCAGAAGCGACCGAGGACAAGGGCGGCGATTGCCGATAGAAAGAGGGCCTAAAAAAGAACGCAGCCCATCCCCACTCGCCCAGCAACAGCGTTCCGATCACCAGCGAAAACGTGCCGGCCATGCCCTGTGCGAATCTACGGGGGAGCGGGCGCCTGCCCGAGCAGAACGGTTCCCGGTCGGGTACCGAAGATACGATTATGGGTCATGTCAAAAGGGTTCCATTGCGGTATGAGTGTGCTCCACCAAAGGAGCGCTGACAACATTAAGAACAGCGCCGCTGACTGCAGGATAACTCCCAACAACACCAAGGAGGCGACTATTCTCGGCTGAAACTGGAGCGCTGTGAACTGGGCGGAGCATATTCTTGGGCAACGTCACTCAGACCTTGCTGCAGGATGAAGTTGTGTTTTGCGGTAAAACATTTCGACCCATTTCCCATGAATTACTCCCATGGATTTGTCGTTGATAAATCTCCCTCTAGGTTTTCTTTCCTTGGTGTCCTTGGCAATTGAGGGCATTGGGATACTGCCCCTCCGGCAATCCGCCGAGTGCAAGGCACCGATTCAAACCCTAATTCGCAACAGCCAAGACAGGCGGCAAAAAACTATTAACCTAAAATTTCCCCCCGCGACTGGAGATGCTGCAGTTTGTCGATGATCTCCCAACGCGGTTTTTGTTTGACACTCGCGGAGTACTCTGGAACTCCAAGCAAAACTGTGCATGTCAGGGAATCCAAACGCCACTCAATGGAGGTGAGTTGTAGGGGATGAAACGCGTGACATTTCCGGCACGAGAAGCCACGCCAATTTCTGCTTGTCGCCTTATCGAGGCAGGAGTCATAGTCTGCACACATGACCCTCCTTTCCACCTTTGGTGGACTCCCCGCAAGCTTCGCTGCTATGGGGTTTGGGTACGTTGGCATCATTCAAAACTCATCTACTGCCGGAGACCATTCCCAAAACAATCATCTGTGCTAAAGCGCGCGTCTTCGTCAGTCTCTTCCTGGACCAACCGGAAGGACTCCTTTACAAAGAGAATCAGAAAGACCGCGAACAAGAATATTGAAGCATAGGTTTGTTCATCCATCTTTGGTTTCCTGAAGCGCTGTGATCGCTTCTTGAACTTACGCGCTACAGCGATGCGAAGGGTTTTGTAGAGCGTTCACACCCCTGAATAGGGTGCCAGTCGTAAGAGGCATATTTTGTGCCAAGCCTTACCAAATGGTATGTCAAACATGGGATAGACAAAATCGACGGATGGTTGGGGAATCTTTAGGGACTATTCTCACACAAAGAAAGACATGTCATCAGGGGTGAATTTGACAATATTGTCGAGTCTTAATCGCGAGCCTGGAAAGGCCACGATGTTCTCAATGCGATTTCAAATGGTTGAGTCTCTCTGGAGACTTGACAATATTCTTATCAGGCCGTCCCGTCATCATTGATGCAGGGTATTGAAGTGTACAACTGGCCCAGGGCAGGATCAGCAACGGAATTGACACTTTGGGGCTAAAAGCTGGCGGACTTGGTGGGAATACAAAGTCCGCCAGCCTGCCAGCCTGGCTTCTCCACTATCTCCTTTGGGACTGATCATACAGGTATCCCCCCAATGCTCCGGCTCCGGCGCCTACAGCTGCTCCAACTCCTGGAGATCCTCCTGTGATGGCTCCAATTGCGGCACCGCCTCCAGCCCCTATCGCTGCACCGCTCAATGTCCTCTGCTGGGTCGTGCTCATTCCGGCACATCCTGCAAGCATGAAGACTAAAACCAAAACGGCTACGATCTTACGAGCCCACCTAAACCTACTCATGGCTAAACACCTCCATTTTAATTGTTTCAATAGAATTTAATCATCCGTTTGCAGGCGGGCAAAAAGTGGCGATATCTTAACACCCTCAAGCACATGAGAGTGGCAGTGAATGGTGCAAGATATCCTTTTGGAATCCTCACCGTTTTGATCCTCGATCTTGATGGAGGAAGGCAGCTTTCCATACCTGAGGTATTGGTCAATCGGCTAACGATTCCTCCGCCACATGGGACTGTAGGTGCAACCCTGCCTTTTCATGAGAGAACACCAAGACCGCTCCTACACGGCACTCTTGCCATAGAGGATTTCGACGACGGCTGGCCCGGATATGAAGAGCTCGCCATCATGGTCCACCACGAAACTTTGGCTCTGGAGACAAACCCTGCCATTCCCACAGGAGCAGTTTGCGATAAGATGCGGACAAACATCCTTTTTGAAGCGCTGCGCAGGCAAGACTACCTTCGTGAAGACCAATTTGCGCAAAGCTGCCCACGACCAGAATTGGATGAGTTTGCGCATTGCTGGTCATATCTCTTCCCATCTCGAACCTATTGCCACGGTGACGCTCATTGTGCTCTCCCTGCCTTCATATAGCCTCATCGGCGCAAGCCGGTAGATGACCCTGCCATCAATTTTATCCGATCTGCTGAGTAACAACCTGATGAGAATATTATTATGTCCCATGGAATGCTTAACCTATTGAAGTATATGTAAAAACGTGCTACTTATCCAACCTTCAAAGTGCACGTTTTTCAATATTCTTAAATTGTACTGCTGAAAACCTCCTCGTTTTTACCCTCAGATCAGCTCTTCCTCCTCTATAATGACTGATAATCATTCAATCTCTTTCAATTATCCACCGTCCTGACGTCGTATGGTACGCTAAATGCTGTTAGAATCCACGGCTGCCTTGATCACCAAGAGGTCAATTGATAGAAGCAAAGGTAGACCATGTATCGCATTCTTGTCGTAGACGATGAACCATCAATCCTTCGGAGCCTTGCGATCCTGCTTCGATCAAATGAGTACTCAGTGGATATTGCCGGTACAGGAAATGCTGCCATCAAGAAAGGCAACCAAGAGAAGTATGACGTTCTCATCGTGGATCTTTGGCTTCCTGATATGAATGGTTTCGAGGTCATTGGAAAGCTCAGGGAACAAAACCTTCAAATTATCCCGATATTCATGTCAGCTCATTGCTCGAGAGAGAGTGTTGCCGAGGCAAGGGAGTGGGGAGTCAATAATTACTTTGAAAAACCTTTTCAGATTCAATCCTTAAAAGAGGCAATTTCGCAAGGAATCGCAGAGCGGGCTTTGCGGGGCGCCTGACTCTTTTTAGCAGAGTCTGTCAATGAATAAGCCGAATCGGGATTGTTGCGCGGGGGTATCGCGGAGTGTCTTCATAAATGGTCGGTTCTTCAGGAGGACCAGATACCCGGAGGTGATGGTCATTTCATTGAAAGGAAAAGGGGGGAGCACATGGTGCCTGCTTACAGTGAGGGCTTTTGGCAAATCGACGATCTCTGTGTTCAGTTGCTTCTTTTCGTTGAGGCTGCCCGCCTGTCTGAGTCTCAAGGCGAAGGCGACATCTTGGCATACGGCTTTATCAGCGAGTGCGCCTCAAGGATCCAGATTACTGCTGAAGAGCAGAGGCAGAAACTCGCTCGGATCCAAGCGAGGCACGCGGTTGGTGAAGATATGGGGGGATCTTCATCGCATAGATGTCCAACGGGCCTTCCGCTCATAAGCCACGAACGCGAAAAAGGAGTTAGAACGTTTGGTTGGTCAGGAGGAGGAACAGAGCGTGAATAGAATGTGAACAGGCAAAGGGAGTTTCGTTTTATGTGTTTTGTATTGGCAGCGGTTTCCACACCCTTCGGGTTGGCCAGGTCAGCATGTTCAGCGGTGTGACAGGGGGAAAAACCTATCCGAGTGATATGGTTGATGAGGAAAGCAACGTCGAAAGATCATTCAAATGCATGTAACACGAACCATTATCCTGATCACTGCCGCTTTTGCGCTTTCCCTCTCGGTTGGAACTCTTGAGATGAGTGCCGGTTCACGGGTTTCCCCAGACAGAAACTGCTCAACGGATGTCGTTTTGGCCGTCTTCTTCAAGGGAAGATCCTGTGATACCGGTACCCTCATTGTGGCCGCCTCCAGTAAATTCAATAGCAGAGCCAATCTGGAGGTGTCTGATTATGGTCCAATGAAATGGGACAGCGAGAGCCAAATGTGGTTTATCAAGATTCGGAATTTGGAAGCAACTCTTGGAGTAGTGACCGTGGTAGGCGCCGAATGCACGACGCAGGCAGAGATAGCCGCCGTCACTTTCGGGTGTGATGCAAGACTACCGTATGATGCGGCAGACAAATTTTAGTACCAGTTTGCAATAAACACGGACCCAATATGTCATCCCCCAAAGGGGCCTTACTATCACCCGCTCTTGAGCCCGTATTTTTTGATCCGGTATCTCATCTTGTGGGTCGGCATATTCAAGAGTCGGGCCGCTTCCAGAACATTGCCACCGGCTCTCGCAAGTGCTTCCTGCATCACCCGCTTGATTGTCTCTTCATAATCAAGCCGTCCGTCCGACGAATCCTTTCCCGAAAGGGCCGCTGCTTCCCGCTCTGCTAGAAGAGCAGCAAAATGATGCGGGTTGACGTTCCCGCTTTCAAGCAGGATGATTCTTTCCACCATGTTTCTGAGTTCCCGCACATTTCCCGGCCACGGGTAATCCAGCAAGAACTTCCTGGCCTCCGGAGCAACCCCGCTGAATTTCTTGCCGTACTTTTGATTATAGAAGCCGATGAAGGACTCGGTGAGGGGCATGATATCATCCACTCTCTCGCGCAAGGGAGTTCGGCGAAGCTGAAATGAATGGTGCGCGCCAAAACACCCTTTCCCGTACCGGTCTCGCCCGTGATCAGGAGCGGTGTGTCCGGACTTCTCGCCACTTTCTGAGCCGTTTCGATCATGGCCTTGATCTGAGCGCTTTGGCCGATCAGCTCAAATCGATAGCGTTCCGTATTCGGCTTCTGAACGCGTCGGATCTTGTCCCTTCAAGCCCCGGGTTTCGAGGGCGTTTTGAAGGGTTATTTTCAACTCCTGCGCATCGATGGGCTTTATGAGATAGTCGTAGGCCCCGAGTTTCAGGGCTTTAACGATTTCTTCAACTGCGGTGACCATGATGATGACGATGTCAGGGGCCAAGGTTTTGATCTGGCTGATCAGTTCGATGCCGCTAGTATCCGGAAGCCCGATGTCGAGCAAGACCGCATCGGGTTCTATATCACGTAACAGTTTGAGAGCATTCACGCCATTCTCTTCAGTGCAGACGGCATAATCCCCTTCGAGGGTCATCCTGAGAGCGGTCAGAAAACTTTTGTCGTCATCGACGACAAGCACAGTGGTTTCTGGCATTTCAGCCTCCTGATGCAACCGGAAACTCGAGATGAAACGTGGTGCCCACGTTCGCGGAAGTCTCGAAAAAGATAATCCCCCCGTGATGGCTGATAATGCGGTGGGAAATAGCCAAACCCAGTCCGGTGCCCGTGGGTTTGGTGGTAAAAAAGGGGTTGAAAATGCTGTCCTGTGCTTCGACCGGAATTCCGGAACCAGTGTCCTGAACCGTGATGTTCACTGCGGGGCGCTTCTCTGTCAGCGGAGAAGGTACCCCTGCGAGCGGCGATGCTCAGCAGGCCACCTCCACGCATCACGTCCACGGCGTTGTCCAACAAATTGTTCAAGACCTGCTGGATCTCAATAGAATCCCCGAGAACTTCGGGAAGGTCCTCCTCGACGAATAATCTCAATTCAATGCCCTCCCTTGCTATCTTTGACCGCCAGAGTTTGAGGGTATCCTCGATCAGTGAGCCTATTTCCAGTTTACTCCGGGAGGTACTTTTCGACTGTCTTGAAAAATCCAGGACTCTCTTAATGATACCATCGATTTTTTTGATGTTCCTCTTGATCTCGTCCAGAATATTCAATTCCTGGCTTGTTCGAGCAAATTTTTCTTCATCACTCAGTACATCCAAGAAGAGGTTGATTCCCGCCAGAGGATTTCTGATTTCATGTGCGATACCGCCTGAAAGCTGGCCCAGCGAGGACAGACGGTCCACATGCATCATGTGTTCCTCAAGCCTTTTGGTTTCAGTAATGTCAGTGATGCGGATGGTGGCCCCGGGAGACTCATCGGCATCTTCGGTAGGATAAATGGTAACTTGTTCCACGTGCCCGGGCTCAAAGAGGCCCTTCCGCTCAAAGGTGACTCTCTCACCCTTCGAAACGGCCGCATGGATGGCACAAGCGTCGCAAGCAGGGCACTTTCCACGGGCCAATTCGTAACAGGTTTTGCCAATCGCCTCTTCCATGTTGTTAACCTGAAAATAGTTGAAAGAGGCTTCATTGAGCATCTTGACGACAAGACCCTCCCCAACCAACAACAGGGGATCTGAAATCCCGTCGAAGACCTTCTGCAGCATTGTTTGGGCTCTAATTACCTCTTCTTCTGCCCGTTTGCGTTCGGTCTGTGCTTGAATTGACGCTATCCCATACGAAAGGTTATTTGCCAGGGAAGCCAGTAGTTTTGTCTCTTCTTCGTTGAAGGCATCCGGTTCGGAAGCGTAAATCATAAGTGCGCCATAGGTGCGGGCATTTACAATCAGTGGAAGGGCGATGGAAGAGGCATACCCGCGCCTCAAAGCTTCAGCACACCAAGGGCCCAGGTTGGGCTGTGTCTGTATATTGCTTCCAGTGTGGATCCTGCCCTCACGGATCGCCAAGCCGGTAGGCCCCCTTCCCCTCTCGGTGTCTGCCCATGAGATGTCCGCTGTTTCCAGATAGCCCTCATCGTAGCCAGCGCATGCCAAGGGACGTACCTTCTTTGTTTCATCCGGTTCACCAATACCTACCCACGCCATACGGTATCCGCCGGCTTGGACGATGATCTCGCAAATGTGATTCAGTAGGTCCTGTTCCTCCATATCGTGTATTAGAGCCTGGTTGCAGGCATTGATTGTTCGCAAGGTGCGGTTTGCCCTCTGAACCGCCTCTTCCGCCATTACCAGTTCCCTGGTCCGCTCTTGAACACGGATTTCCAGTTCATCCCTGGATCTTTGAAGCTCTTCGATGAGTCGTATCCGGTCCATGGCAGTGGCAACCTGGTCGGCTATCGTCCTCATGATCTCCAGTTCCGCGAGCGAGAAACGGGTTCGCGTCCTGGTGCCGAAGGAAAGCGTCCCGATGAGTCGGCCCTCGACCCTGAGGGGATGGCAGGCGTAGGCTTGGATCCCGTATGACTTGACCAATTCCGTTCGGACGTCGGGGGTATTGAAAATGTCCTCGGCAACGATCCGTGCCCCGTCCCGCGCCACGCAGCCGCAAACCGCCACCCCATAGTCCAGCCATTCGATCTTTCGGGCCTCTTCTTCCGGGACGCCGCCCCAGGCATTGAGATGCAGTTTGCCGGCCGGTTCGTCCACAATGAAGTTGAAGAAGGTGTGGCAGTCCAGGTGTTCCATGACCTGCCGGCATAGCTCATTGACGATTTCCTGGGGATTCTCCGACGCCAGCAGCCCCCCAGCAGTCTCTGAGAGCAATTTGAAGCGCGCTTCGCTCCCCCGTAGCGCCTCCTCAGCCCGTTTGCTCTCCGTGATGTCGTGCCACACGGTGACCGATCCGATGATGAGACCGCCCACCTGCATCGGTCTTGATGAGGTCTCGACCACGGCGTCGGTACCATCGGGTCGCGTGACAAGGAAATGAGCGCCGGTAATCTGTTGCCCTTGCAGCGCGCGTGGCGTGGGCTGCTCTTCCAGGACCAATGGCCGGCCATCGAGGTGTCGGCATGACACCCGGCGGATGATTTCCCTCAGGTTGAGGCCAACCGGATCAAAGCCGTAACTCGAAAGGAAAGTTGGGTTGACTCGTTGCACATTCATCCCGGAGTCGTAGATGAGCACCGCGTCGCTCATCGCCCCGATGGTGGCCTCTAACTGGGCCGCTCGGTTCAAAATTTCCTGCTCCACCTGTTTGCGCTCGGTGACATCGATTCCGTAGACGTTCACATAGCCCTCGGCGGGGAATGGCACCAGCGTCACGGCATAGAACCTGCCGCCCAGTTCCAGGTCCCGCTGGACTCCTCGATCCTCCGCCATGACCTCGTTGAATGGCAAATGGAGGGTACCCGGCAACGCCTGTCCGACTCCCCACGCCCAGCCGGGCATCTCTGCGGCTGCCGCATTCCGATAAAGAACGTTCCCCTCGGCGGGAGACTCGCACCACCGGGTTCGGATTCTCCTCGGGGAAACGAGCCAACCACCTCATCTGCTCATGCGCTTCCTTCAGGGTCTGTTCATTTCTTTTGCGTTCGGTGATATCACGCACCACCGAAACCGACCCCAGGACCTTGCCTGCGGCATCCCTCACCGGGGCGGCCGAGACCTGACGGTGATGCAATTCCCCGCTGGCGGGAAGGCGAATGATCTCTTCCAGGTTTCTGACCACTTCACCCTTCAGGGCACGCAACGCCGGGGCTTCTTCAACTGGGCGCGGGCTGCCGTCAGGACGATACACTTCCAGGCTTGCGGCGAGCCTTTCCACCTCGATCGCTTCGGTGGACGTGAGGTTAAACCTATGCAGAGCGGCTGGATTCATCAGCGTGAATCGCTTTCGGGTGTCGGCAAACCAGACCTCGTCGTCGATGCTTTCCACCAGCGCGGTGAGCAGGTCCTTTTCTTGGCGGAGAGCGGCAAACAGCTGCCGGCTTTCCTCCGCCTGGCTGCGGTGCACCAGTTCCGAACCCCGGACCTTCGTTTGGCCGCCTCGGATCGCCTGCACGGTCTTGTTGGCTTCAGCGAGCTGCACTTGAAGCTCTTCGATCTCACGCAGGAGCTCCTGTTTCGATTTGTTTTTCATCCCCACGACCTTCAATGCTTCAACGGTATGGAAACCCTGTCCCAATCCTTGAATCGGCCGGAGGCTCAAGGAAGTCCAGGGAAACAGCTGGTAACGACCTGGCATGCTGCATCGCAGAAACCGTCATACTATGTCCTTGGCAGGCACTCGTCATTTCCTGCTCCGAAAATTGGGCAAATACCGCCCGGAATCAAGATCGATCAGGAACGATTGAAAAATATCATGAATTCTTCAGGATATCGCAATCATTTTTCAAGAATGAAGATTGCCTATCCCGGTCATGGTCTGATGAGAATAATATGAACCCCATTTAGAAGCATAAGCCATTGAAATTGCATGGGAAGACGATGGCCGGCCCAAACCTCCAGAAACGTGACTTGACACTATTGTCAAATCGTCTCCGCCCAGTCCCCGGCTTCGTCTGCGGGGCACCTTTCTCTGCAATTCGACAACTAACTAAATTTCCTTACTATGTTTGCTTCAGGACCATCTGTCGAGCTCTGGCATCAAGTATGCTTAAGTTAAGGTATCATCATACGTCCCCCCCGATTCCCCACCTCCCCCTTGAGTTAGAGACAGGACCGACTTCGGTTCTGTCTCTATAATAAATTACGGTTACGCAGGAGCGGCGAAATGAGCAAAGGAACACAAATAGAGCGGAGACGTTCTCGACGGTGCAGACCTCGGGCGGATCTATTCATAGTTGTGGAATGCTGTCACGAGCTAATTGGGAGAATCTGCGACATCGGTAGGAATGGCGTCAGCTTTGAGTACAGCACTTTTGGACCCTATGAAAGGCCCGTTAATAGAGGGACAGGGACGGTAAAGGTTGATATCTTCAACGGGAAGCCTACCCTTATTAAGTTGCAGGCCCTGTGCCATGCAGATTGGTCTATGACATACTGGTCGAGAGACCCAGTTTTTCCGGTATGGTGACCAGACGGTGCGGGTTGAAATTCGACCAGCTGTCAGCGGTGCAGACGGAACAGCTGGAGGTACTACTCGATCGTTGTGAAGTCCATCTCTCCCACCCAATAGTGACCTGTGGGTCGGAGTGCCCGCGGTTGTGCCCTGAGACCGGACTGCAACAGTTTTGAGATAATTGTTGGGCCGAACGCCGGGCTGGATTGATGCTGCGCGCCTGCAAGATCATGCCCGTTCCATCATGCCGATCGGGGTGGTCTGAATAGCTTGGAGATCCTGAGGGTATTCGCAATGACCGTGAGGCTGCTGGCAAGCATCGCAGAAACCGCAACGAGCGGGTTCAGCATCCCCGCAACCGCCAGCGGGATGCCCAAGATATTGTAGAGAAAAGCAAACACCAGGTTCTGCCTTATCACTCTGCTGGTGAGGAGGGAGAGCCGGAACGCTTCGTGGATCTTTCTCAGGTCTTTTCTGAGAACCGTCATATCACAGGCACTCTCTCCTGAAACCATCCAATTCCCGAAGGCGACGGCAAGATCGGCTTGAGCCAGCGCCGCGGCATCGTTGAACCCATCGCCGATCACCCCCACTCGCCTTCCTTCCTGCTGGAGCCTGCGCACAAGGTCCCGTTTATCCGCCGGCAGGGAACGCCCTACGAACTGCTGAATTCCCAAATCCTCGGCTACGGCACGGGTGGTCGCCCGAGAATCTCCCGATACCAGCCAGATATCGAGCCCCCTTGCGTGCAACTCGGAGATAAGCGGTTTCGCCTCGCTTCTCGGCGTATCTCCAAAGACCAGGAAGCCTCGAACAACCTGCTCCCAACCGAAAAAGACAACCGTCATCCCTCGTGACTGATGGAGCACGGCCTGTTCAAGGAGAAGCGGTTTGGGCATGAGACCCTGCTCTTCCATGAAGCGGGCATTTCCCGCGTAAACCATGCCACGACGGAGGGAACCCCTCACACCCCGGCCTTCGAATACTTCAAACGATCGCGGTTGCTCCAGCTGGAGGCCATCCTGTCCCGCTCGTCGGACAATCTCCCGCGCCACGAAATGGTCGGAATGCACCTCAAGGGAGGCCACCCGGCGCAGCGCTTCCTCTCTTTCGACGCCGGCGACAACAACCTCACTCAGGAGGAACTCGCCCTCGGTCATGGTTCCGGTCTTGTCGAAGACGAGGGTATCGATCTCTTTCGCCTTTTCGAAAGCTTCCGGCTTCTGGACCACAACACCATTGCTTCGAGCCACGCCGATGGCTGCCACTCTTGCCAGCGGCGTGGCAATCCCGAGGGCACAGGGACAGGTGATCAACAGGACGGTCAGACCGCGGAGCAGGGCATCATCCAGAGGGATCCCATGATGGCGCCAAAAGAGGACAGTCCCTACGGCAAGAAGAAGGATTCCCGGCACCAGCCAACGGGTCACGGTATCGGTAAAGAGCTCGAAAGGGTTCTTCTCCGCCAGCGCCCGGTGGATCAACTTCCGCATCCGGCTGACGGAACTCTCCGCTGCCGGGCGGGTCGCTCGCAGCAACAATTGCCCATTCAGCAGCAGGGAACCGGCAAGGACCTCATTTCCGGCAGCTCTCCTCACGGGACGCGACTCACCGGTCACGATCGATTCATCCAGGTCGGCGCTACCCGAAAGGATCACGCCGTCGAGAGGAAGCCGTTCCTCACTGAGCACTACGAAGTCATCCCCGACTCGGACTGTGCTCGACGAAACCGAGATCTCCCGCTTTTCCGTGAAAGGCGGGCTTTCCCGGGGCAGAACTGGAAGAGATCCCCAATTCCCCTCACGGCCTTTGCCCGGGCCTCACTTTCGATGTATTTCCCGAGCAGCACCAAAGAGACGAGCATGGCCGCGGTGTCGAAATAGAGATGCAGGCTGCCGTCGACCATCATGGCAACACTGTAAAAATAGGCCGAAAGAGCCCCGATGGCGATTAGGGCATCCATGGACAACAAACCGAAGGCGAGTCCCTGACAGGCCCTCTTGATAATGGGAAAGCCTCCGTAGAAGACAACCGGGGTGGCGAGCAGCCAGAGAGGATAGGAAAGATATCGGACACCATTATCACCCAGTTCCTGAAAGAAGCCGGCGTAGAGAGCGAAAGCGATCATCATGATATTCATGGTGAGGATGCAGGAAATACCAAGGCGCAACAGCAAACGATTCTTCTCGGTTGGGGCTTCTTTTTGGTCGTCGACGACCGTTGCTTGATATCCCAGGCGCGCGACGGCTTTCAATACCTCGCCGGGAACCACCAGGTGGGGAAGATATTTGATCGTCGCCAGGTCGGAAAAGAAGAAGACTCTGGCATCAAGGACTCCCTTGATGCCGCACAGCAACGCCTCGATAACCCAGGCGCAGGCGGTACACCACATCCCCTCTATATTGAGGGTAAGTTCCTGGGCCAGATTGTTCTGCGCTTCAGGCCATCCCGATGGACCCGCTTCGGCCCTCATCCCAGCTTCAGACTCCGGGAGAACCGTCTGTTCCTTCGCGGGAATGATGCCCGAGGCCACACAGACGCGATAAAGGTCAGATTCCTGGAAGTTCTTCGGTGCGCCGCCGGGACTGTTGAAGAGGATCAGAAACACAGCCCTGCAACCCGGGCAGCAGAACCGCATGACGGTGCCCTGCAGCGCAGTCTCATTCCTCACGAGTCCCACCGGAAGACCGCAAAGAGCGCACTTTTCACCCGGGGCATCGAGGTTGGAGGTCGGATGTTCTAGGGGGAGGGGTGGCTGTCGGGAGTCGGACTTCAAGGTTGGTGACTCACGGTTTGCCGCAGCCATAGGGGGGAGGGGAGGAGGCAACCTCTGGCGGTCGGAGGGCTTAAACAAGGACTTTCACTCCTTTATAGACCAGCAACAGGCCCATGGCGATGACGGAGAGTGCCGCCAGTCGCTCACCGGCAAGGCGCAACCGGACGGATATCAGCGATGCGGAAAGGCCGGGCAAAAAAAGGGCCGGCACCGTGCCGAGGCCAAAGGCCAGCATGATCACCAATCCCGCCATGGCGCTTTGGGTGGTGGCGGCCTTCACGATCATGGCCCATGAAAGACCACAGGGCAGGAATCCCACAGCCATGCCGAGGGTCACCTTCGAGGCTGCGGATCGTGAATCCAGTACCGCTACCTTCTATCACTCCCGCGATCACCGGAGACAGCACCATCTGCCCGACGATGATGCCCAGCAGCGCGACCCCGATGGCCATCGTCCTTCGCCCGGCGTCGAACCACTTGGAGACAGTGGTGACGCTCGGTGTGTAGCCGCATCCGGCCAAGATCCCGCCGCCTACGCCAAACAGAACGTAGAACTGCCAGAGCGAGTCGATTCGTGACATCAGGACGAAGGACGCGGCACCGATGAATACCCCGGGGGCGATCGCCGCCCGGGGACCCCATCGGTCGGTCACCCTCCCCATGGCCACTCCCATCAGCCCGGAGACCGCCATCAGCAGCGACATGGCGACTGAGACCGCGGCACGCGACCACCCGAACTCCTCCGCCAAGGGCTTGAGGAACAGGCCGAAGCACAGCTGGGTACCGAACGATCCCACCAGCAATATGAAAGAGACGGCCACGATGACCCAGCCGTACGAAGGGCGGCTACTCCTCATGCCACGCTCCAGCGCGGGCAGGTCGATTCACAAACCTCTCGCTCAGTACGATGCGCAAGATCGAACCTCCGCCTTGACTGCGGGCATGACCGCCTGGTGGTGTGCAACGACTGTATCGGCTGGGCCGTCTTTGGTCAAATGGAGATACCGATAGCAGGGAAAGCGAGCGGCCCGCCCCGGCGGGGTGGCCACGGCGGCAGCGATGTCGCTCGTCGGCTCTGCGTCAGTACGTCACGAAGCTAGGCAGCCAAGTGGCCAATTCCGGGAAGATCAGGAGTAACGCAGCCAGGATGACCATGCCGACCAAGAAGGCCATCGCTCCTTTGAAGATCTTCCCCATCGGTACGTCTGGCGCAACTCCCTTGATTATGTACACGTTGATGCCCACCGGCGGCGTGATGACGCCCATCTCCACCACCAGCACGATGATCACCCCGAACCAGATGGGGTCGAAGCCCAGGGCGACGACCGTCGGGATAGAGGATCGGCACGGTGAGGGTGACCATCGCCAGAGAGTCCATGAAGCACCCGGCGATCGAGGTACATGACGAGTATCAGGATCATGACGACGGTCGGCGGCACGGGAAGGCTGCCCAAGAAGTCGGACGCAGCGCTCGGGATGCCCGTGACGGCCATGAAGTGACCGAAGACGGTAGCCCCCGCCACGATGGTCATGATCATCGCCGTGATCAGCAGGGTGTCTTTGATCGAGAGCCAGAACCTGCGCAGATCGTACTGACGTCTGACCAGCCCGATGAGGATGGCTGCCGCCGTGCCCACCGCCGCGGCCTGCGTGGGGCTGAACAGCCCGGCGAACAGACCGCCGAGCACCAGCACGAACAGGAACAGCATCTCGATGAGGCCGGTCAGGCCCAGCAGCTTCTGCTTGAGGGTGGTCGCGCCTCCGGCAGGCGCGGACGTCGGTTTGAACCGGGCCCAGATATAGACGGCGATACAGAAGAGAAACGCAAGTATCAGGCCGGGGACCACTCCGGCCACGAACAGCTTGCCGATCGACTGTTCTGACAGGATCCCGTAGATGATGAAGATCGTGCTGGGCGGGATCATGATCCCCAGACTCCCGGCCGCCGCCATGCAGCCGCAGGCGAGTCCGGGATCGTATCCGTGCCGACGCATCTCGGGGATCGCCACCTTGCCCATAGCGGCCGCGGTTGCGCTCGTCGAGCCGCAGATCGCCGAGAACCCGGCCGTCGCCACCACCGTGGCCATGGCCAGTCCCCCGCGCCACTTGCCGAAGATCGTATAGCTGGCGTCGTACAGCCGGCCGCTCATCCCTGCGTAGAAGGCCACCGAGCCCATGAACACGAACATCGGTATCACAGTGAGGTTGTAGCTCGTCCACGTCTCCCAGAAGTCGCGCACCAGAATGCTGACCCCGGCGGTCCAGCCCTTGGTAGCGATGAACCCGACGAGCCCAACAAAGCCCATGGTGAAAGCCCACGGGCATGCCCAGGAGGAAGAGGACGACGAGGACCGCGATGCCGATGATGCCGATCGTCACCGGGTCCATGTCGTGACCGCCTTGACGATCGATTTGGCGAGGTCCAGAAGCAGCACGATAAGCGTGGCCGCGAGAGCCACTGCCATCCCATAGACAAAGGGATAGAAGGGGATCTTCTGAGTCATGGAGACCTCACCGGACGAGCGAAGATCTCCCGCGTACTTGAAGCTGTAGTAGGTGAGCAGGGCAAAGAGGCAGACGCTCAGGAGGGTGGTGAGAACCTCTACGACGGCTTTGGAGCGGCGGGGGAAGTGCTCGATGATGAAGTCGACGGCCACGTGGCCCTTCATGACCTGGGTGAAGGGGACGGCGAAGGCTATGGCCACCACCGATAGGAACGAGACGTACTCGATGCCCCCCGGCACCGGCTTGGACAGGATCTTGATGCCGATGACATCGGCCACGATCAGTACGAGCATCCCCACCAGTCCGATGCCGGCGATATAGAAGAGGACCTTCGTACCGATCGCTACGTATCTGTCCAGCCTGGGAAGGATGCCTTGCTGCGGCCCCTTCTCTCGTATCGCTAGAGGCTCCTGATCCGGGCGCAAGCATCTCCATAGGACCACCCCCTTGCCACAACCCTCGCTTATGGATAGAGGCGGGGCACACGCCCCGCCTCTATGCCGGTTTTGCCACTATCTCTATGACGTCCCGTCGTGACGCGACCTCTACTGGGCGGACGGGGACTTGACGTTTTCGGCGACCCAGGCGGCACAATCGGCGTCAGAGACCACGTTCTGCTGCCAGTATGCGATCCGGCTGTCGATGAAGGCGTCGTAGTCCTCGTTGAGCCCGGCAGCTTTGAGGTCGGACTTCTTCTTCTCGATCATGGGCACCACGGCCTCATACCATTTGGCCGCTTCTTCCGCTGAGAGTCGATGACCTCGCGGCCCGGCTGCTGCATGAGGAGTGCCACCCCAGCCGCATCCAGAGCCGATGCGACCTTCGCCCAGTACTCGACGTACTCGTTGCTCACATCGGTGAAGACCTGCTGGACGTCCGGGCGGCAACTCGCCCCACTTGTCATTGTTCATGATGATGTACATGGAAGTGATCGGAGCCGACGGAGAAGCAGTTGGTCACAGACTTGACCACCTCGGCCTGCTTCCAACCCGCGAGTACCTCGCGAGGAGCCAGGCTTCCATCCACGACGCCTTTCGACATGAGCTCGTATGCTTCATTCTGGGGAGCTGCATACCCCTCGGCCCCCAGGGCGGTGGCGATCGCCGCGCCCACACCGGTCGAACGGATGACCAGTCCCTTCATCTCCTCGAGGGTCTTGACGGGGTTCTCGGCCGTCAACACGACTTGGGGTCCGGTCCCGTAGAACATCAAGGCATGGACGTCGTCGAGTTCGGCGGGTTTGAACTGCTGATAGTAGTCATTGACCACATGGGTGGCCACATATCCCGCCGGGTAGCCATGCGGGTAATCGAGCAGGTCCATCACCGGGAAGATCCCCGGAGTATAGGCGAACACCGAGAGCCCAAGGTCGGATATCCCTGTGGTCACGCCGTCATAGACCTTGTTGGCCGGCCGTGAGCGAGGCTCCCGGCAGATACTCGAAGGTCGACCGCGCCGTTGGTCCGCTTGGTTATCTCCGCCATCCACATCTCGGCCACGACGGCGATCTTGTTGGTTGCCGGGAAGAACGAGTTGAAAGTGAACTTCCAGTTGCCGGCCGGGTAGGCCGTCACTGTGGCCGGGGTGGTGCCGGTGCTTCCCAGATCCGGCGGTATCAGCACGGCATCGATCACATGGATGACCCCGTTCGAGGTGATGATGTCGGGCTGGATCACCTTGGCGTCGTTCACATAGACCATGCCGTCTTTGATGCTGAACTTCACCGTGGAGCCCTCGACGGTGGCGGCTTCCATGCCGTCGGTGATATCGGTGGACATCACCTTGCCCGGTACCACGTGGTAGGTGAGTACCTGGGTCAGTGTCCCCTTAGGATCGGCGGTAAGCGAGTCCACGGTCTCCTTGGGGACGGCGGCAAACGCCTCGTCCGGTGGGAGCGAAGACGGTGAACGGCCCCGTGCCCTTGAGGGTATCGACCAGACCGGCCGCCTGTACCAGGGAGACCAGGGTATTGAAACTCCCCGCCGCTACAGCGGTATCGACGATGTCCGGGGTGGCGGCCGCGGTGGTCGGGCCGGCGCCGTGGTAGCCGGCGCGGCCGTGGTGGTGGTCTCTTCCTCGCCGCAGGCAACGAGAACCACCCCCAGCGCAAACACGAGCACCAAGCCTAGTATGAACGCTTTCCTCATTGCACACCCTCCTTTTGCGGTCCTCGGCGGCTTCCCCTTAAGCCCGCCGGTCAGCCCAAAGAGCACACATCATGAATGTATCAGATGGGGTATGAATAGCGCCAATCATGTTTGCGGCGACATAGGTGGCACGTGGCCGCGGCAAGGGGCGTTACTATGAGTGCATGGATGTCGCCGACGTCGCCATACGGATCATCCTCGCCGGCGGTGCTTGGGGGCGCCATCGGTCTCGAGCGCGAGATCAGGGAGCACACCGCGGGCTTCAGGACCCACATCCTGGTGGCTGTGGGAGCGGCAGCCTTCACCGTGGCCTCGTCCTACGGTCTCGAAGGTACCGGTATCGACCCCAACCGGATCTCGGCCGGGGTGGTCACCGGCATCGGCTTCCTCGGTGCCGGCGCCATCGTCCGCTACGGCGCCTCGGTCCGGGGCCTTACCACTGCCGCCAGTCTGTGGGCGGTGGCCGCGGTGGGTCTGCTGGCCGCCCAGGGCTTCTACTCGGCGGCTCTCGTCACCACAGGCGTGGTCATCGCCAGCCTCTACCTGCTCCGCCTGATCGAAGACCGGCTGCTCTATCCCCGCTCCGGGAAGGCGCTGGGAGTGCGGGTGCACTTCCGGTCTCCCGGCTATGCGCCTCTGGCCGAACTTGTCGGCGCGCTGCAGCAGGCCCACGTCGTCGTCAGAGAGATCGCAACCGTACAGGGGGAGAAGCCAACGATACCGTACACCTGCTGCTGGATCTGCCGCGAGGAGTGGACGCGCCCAAGCTCACCGCCCTCATCGCCGACGTCGAAGAGGTCAGGACCGTCAGAGTGGAGTAGCCATCATCTCGCCGCGCGCAGCCGGGCCAGGTCGCGGGCCAGGTCCTTGATCTCGTCGCGCAGCTTGGCGGCATACTCGAAGCGCAGCTCCTCGGCGGCCTGGAACATCTCCTCCTCCAGGGTGGCCATGAGCCGCTCGATCTCCTCCGCCGACATCTCCTCGCCGCGCGCGGTCTTGCGCCGCTCTTTGTAAGGGCACCGTTCCGCTGATGCCCAGCAGTTCGGCGATGTCGGAGACGCCCTTCACGATGGTGCGCGGCTCGATGCCGTGCTCCGCGTTGAAGGCCAGCTGGGCCGCGCGCCGCCGCTCGGTCTCGGAGATGGCCCGGTCCATGGCCACCGTGCGCTTGTCGGCGTACATGATGACCTTGCCCTCGACGTTCCGCGCCGCCCGGCCGATGGTCTGGATGAGGGCCGTCTCTCCCCGCAGGAAGCCCTCCTTGTCGGCGTCGAGGATGGCCACCAGCGTGACCTCGGGCAGGTCGAGGCCCTCGCGCAGCAGGTTGATGCCCACCAGCACGTCCACCTCGCCCAGCCGCAGCTCGCGGATGGTGCGGATGCGCTCGATGGTGTCGACCTCCGAGTGCAGATAGCGCACCCGAAAGCCCATCTCCAGCAGATAGTCGGTGAGGTCCTCGGCCATCTTCTTGGTGAGCGTGGTCACCAGGGTGCGCTGACCCTGGTCGACCCGACGCGGATCTCGTTCATGAGGTCGTCGATCTGGTGCCGGGTGGGCCGCACCTCGACCATGCGGGTCGACGAGACCGGTGGGCCGCACCAGCTGCTCCACCACCTGGGTGGAGACCGACGTCTCCCACTCCCCCGGCGTGGCCGAGACGAACACCATCTGCGGCACCCGCTCGATGAACTCGTCGAAGCGGAGCGGCCGGTTGTCCAGGGCCGAGGGCAGGCGGAAGCCGTGCTCCACCAGCATGGTCTTGCGGCTGCGGTCGCCCTCGTACATGCCGTGCAGCTGGGGCACGGTCATGTGCGACTCGTCGATGAAGCACCAGGAAGTCCTCGGGGAAGAAGTCGAGCAGCGTGTAGGGCGGCTCGCCCGGCTCTGCGCCCGGCCAGGATGCGCGAGTAGTTCTCGATGCCGTTGCAGTAGCCGAGCTCGCGCAGCATCTCCATGTCGTACTGCGTGCGCTGGCGCAGGCGGAAGGCCTCCAACTGCTTGCCCTGCGCCTCCAGCTCGGCCACCCGCATCTCCAGCTCGGCGGCGATCTCCTCCAGCGACCGCTCGATGGCGTCCTCGGAGGTGACGAAGTGGGTGGCCGGGTAGATGGCCACGCTCGGGAGCCGCGCCACCACCTCCTGGGTGAGCGGGTCGACCTTGACGATCTCCTCCACCTCGTCGCCCCACAGGCTCACCCGCACGGCGTAGTCGTCGTAGGCGGGCCAGACCTCGAAGCTGTCGCCGCGCACCCGGAACTTGCCGCGGGCGAAGCCGACGTCGTTGCGCTCGTAGTGGATCTTGACCAGCTTGGCGAACACCTCGTCGCGGCTGATGTCGTCGCCCTCCTTGAGCAGCACCACCTGCCCCAGGTACTCCTGGGGCGAACCCAGGCCGTAGATGCAGGACACCGAGGCCACGATGACCACGTCGTCGCGCATGAGCAGGCTGGAGGTGGCCGCGTGCCGCAGCCGGTCGATCTCCTGGTTGATGGAGGAGTCCTTCTCGATGTAGGTGTCGGTGGCCGGGAGGTAGGCCTCCGGCTGGTAGTAGTCGTAGTAGGAGACGAAGTACTCGACCGCATTCTCGGGGAGGAACTCCCGGAACTCGTTGCAGAGCTGGGCGGCCAGCGTCTTGTTGGGCGCCATCACCAACGCGGGCTTGCCCAGCCGGGCGATGATGTTGGCCATGGTGAAGGTCTTGCCCGAGCCGGTGACGCCCAGCAGGGTCTGGAAGCGGTCGCCGCGACGCAGGCCCTCGGCGAGCGCGGCTACCGCCTCGGGCTGGTCGCCCTTGAGCTCGTAGTCGGCGCGAAGACGGAAGGAGGCCATCGGCTACCCAGCTCGGCCGCGTCGCGCGAACGCTCGGGTGGACCTGCTGGTAGATGGTCCGATAGCGCTCCACCCGTCCGACGAACTCCCGCGTCTCGGGATAGGGGATGTCGTCCATGCCGAAGGACGTCGCTGCCTCCCGCCTCCTTGACCATCCACGCACCGCTCTGCCCGGCGTTGTACGCGGCGACGCGGCCAGCGGGTATCGTCGCCGAGGTCGCTGCAGGTAGGCCAGGTAGCAGACGCCCAACTCCAGGCTGTCCTCGGGTCGGTGAGGTCGGGATTGTCGGGTCCCTTCCAGCTGTCGAGCCGCGTGACCCACTCGGCCGTCTCGGGCATGAGCTGCATGAGCCCCACGGCCCCGGCGTGCGACACGGCGTCGGGGTCGAAGCCGCTCTCGGTCCTCGCCACCGCTGCCACCAAGTACGGGTCGAGATCGTACTTCTCGGCCACCGCGGCGATCTCTCCTCGTAATGCAGGGGGTAGATCCGATCCGAGACGACACCCGGCACCACCATGCGACCCGTCATGGCCGCGACCCACCACGCCAGACGATCGCCAGCAGACCACGACCACCAGCAAGACGACACCCAGCAGACGCCCGACGGCGCCGCGCGCTGCCGACGCGTGCTCATCTGGCTTCCTCGGCGAGCACGACGCGCGCGTTCGTACGCCTCGCGCACGAACGCCGCAGCTCTTCCACTGTCACCGTCGTTGAAGAAGACCAGGTCGCTGCCGCGCCACCCTCTGCTCGCTCGAGGCCTGCAGAGCCTCGAACTCGCGCGAACATGTCCAGATCGAAGTCGTGGATAGACCGCTGGCGTCGCCGGTCGCGCGCCTGCCTCGATGGTGACGACCAGGTCGAACAGGTCCTCGCATAGCCGTATTCGAACAGCAGCGGCACTTCACAGACCACCACCGATCCCGAGGGCGCCTCGCCGATGCGCGCTCGATCTCCTCGGCCACCAGCGGATGGGTGAGTGCCTCCAGCCAGCGCAGCCGCTCCCGCCGCCCTCGCACCGCCTCGGCCAACACGCCGTCGGTCGACGCCGTGCTCAGCGATCGAGCACCTCGACGCCGAAGTAGCCGCGCAGCGCTTCTCGGACGTCGTCTCGCCTATAGAGAGCGTGCACGACCTCGTCGGCCGACAGGGTGAGCGCGCCCGACTCCCCGAAGAATCGCCAGCGCTGTGCTCTTGCCCGGCCCCGATGCCTCCGGTGAGGCCGACGGCCACCACCTCTGCGTTCTCCACTCGCGTCCAGGCCGCCTCCACAGAAACAGAGAGCGCCCATGGGCGCTCCCGCATGATGCCCTATGCTCGGACGGTCAGTCTTCTTCTTTCGCCTCGGAGTCTCTTCGGCTTCCTCGGCGGTCGCCTGCTTCGTCGGCTCTCGGCGGCCGGCTCAGTCTCTGCCGCCTCGGTCTCCGCCGGTCTCAGTCTCTCACCGGTTCAGCCTCACCGCTTCGGCCTCCCGGCTCGGGCTCCGCGACCAGCTTCGGCTTCTGCCGCAGCTTCGGCTTCTGCAGGCGCCGCTTCCTCGGCGTTCGGCCTCTGCCGCGGGCTCGGCTTCTTGCACAGGCTCTGCTTCGCCGCAGGTTCGGCTTCGGCCACAGGCTTCGGCCTCGACCACAGGTCGGCCTCCGCCGCAGCCTCCGCCTCGTCCACCTCGCCGCTCTCCGCTGCGGCCTCGACGTCGCTCGCTCTCCGCAGCCTCTTCGAACTCCTCGCCCTCTTCACCCTCTTCGGCTCGCCAAGGGCATCCTCATGGATGCGGTACTCGGGCTCCAGCCGCTTGAGGCTCAGGGAGAGCCGGCGACGCTCGGGGTCGATCTCGATGATCTTGACGTTGACTTCCTGGCCCGGGACGCACGATCTCGGAGGGATCCTCCACATGGTGCTGGGCCAGCTCGGAGATGTGGATGAGGCCTTCGACCCCTTCTTCGATCTCGACGAAGGCGCCGAACGACACCAGCTTGGTGACCCGGCCGTGCACGATCTCGTTGACCTGGCGGTTCTCGAACACCTGCTGCCACGGGTCCTTCTGGGTCTGCTTGAGACCCAGGGAGATGCGCTGCCGGTCGCGGTCGATATCGAGCACCCGGACCTCGACCTTCTGGCCGATGGTGAGCACCTCGGACGGATGGTTCACATGGCTCCAGGACAGCTCGGAGATGTGGATGAGGCCGTCGATGCCGTCCAGGTCGACGAAGGCGCCGAAGTCCACGATGTTGGAGATGGTGCCCGGTGACCAGGTCGCCCACGTTCATGCGGTCGAGGATCTGCTCGCGCGCGCCGCGGCGCTCTTCTTCCAGCACGGCGCGGCGGCTGAGCACCACGTTGTTGCGGAAGCGGTTGAGCTCGATGACCCGGCACTCGAGGGTCTGGCCCAGGAACTCGTCCAGGTCGGCCACCCGGCGGATGTCGACCAGCGAGGCGGGCAGGAAGCCGCGCACGCCCAGGTCGAGGATGAGACCACCCTTGACCACTTCGATGACGTTGCCCGAGACCGGGGTGCCTTCTTCGGCGGCCTTCTCGATGCGCTGCCAGGCCCGCTCGAACCGCGCCCGCTTCCGGGAGAGGATCAGCCGGCCGTCGGCGTCTTCTTTGGTGAGCACGAGAGCGTCGACGATGTCGCCCACCGAGACTTCTTCGGCAGGGTCGACGGACTTTCTGATCGACAGCTCGTTGGCCGGGACTACCCCTTCGCTCTTGTAGCCGATGTCGACGAGGACTTCGTCCTTGTCGACCCGCACCACAGTCCCGGTGACGATGTCCCCTTCTTCGAAGGTCATGATCGTGGCGTCGTAGTTGGGAACCATCTTCCCGTCGACTTCGATCATGAGGTCCTGGCCGCCCTGCAGTGTTTGCTACGTTCTCGTCGGTGTGTTGGTCTGACATGTAGTTTCCGTTTCCCTTTCCCAAAAAATGCACAATCGAGCCATGCCCTCGCATGGCTCACGTGCGGGTAGTATACGCAGGCGCCCGGGAAAAGCAACCTGCAGATCGGCACGCTGCCGCTCCGAAGCCTACTTGGCCGCCAGCCAGTCCGGGCCCACTCCCCGCGTCGACACCGAGAGGCGGTTCCATCGGGATAGGCGGCGACCATCTCCTCCACCATCGCCGCCCGGACCGCGTCGGCGTCGGCCTCCGGGAGCCTCGAAGACCAGTTCGTCGTGCACCTGCAGCACCAGCCGGGAGCCGGGAACTCGCGCCGGAGCCGCTCGTGGCAGCGGATCATGGCCACCTTGATGATGTCGGCGGCGCTGCCCTGGATGACCGAGTTGACCGCCAGCCTCTCCCCCAGCGAGCGCTCCTGGTGAGTTGCCCGAGGCCAGCTCCGGGATGGGCCGGCGGCGGCCGAACACCGTGGCCACGTAGCCCTGGCGCCGGGCCGTCTCGATGGTGTCTTCGATGAAGGCCTTGACCCGGGGCATCCGCTCGAAGTAGCGCTCGATGTAGGCCGCCGCCTCCTCGCGGTCGATGCCCAGGTTCTGGCTCAGCCCGAAGGCGGAGATGCCGTACATGATGCCGAAGTTGACCGCCTTGGCGTAGCGCCGGTGCGTCTGAGTCGACCTGCGTCGGGAGCCACACCGAAGACCTCGGCCGCCGTGCGCGTGTGGATGTCCTCGCCCTCGCGCGAAAGCCTCCAGCAGGGCGGGCTCCCCGGAGAGATAGGCCATGATGCGCAGCTCGATCTGCGAGTAGTCGGCCACCACGAGCAGGTTGCCCGGCTCGGCGGTGAAGCACTGCCGGATCTGCGCGCCCAGCGCGGTGCGTACCGGGATGTTCTGCAGGTTGGGTCGCTGGACGACAGGCGGCCGGTGGCCGCCACCGTCTGGTGGAAGGTGGTGTGCAGCCGCCCGGTGCCGGGGTCGACCGCCTGGGGCAGAGCCAGCAAGATAGGTGGACATCAGCTTCGACAGCTCCCGGTGGTTCGAGGAGATGCCCGACGATGGGGTGGCTGTCGCGCAGGCTCTCCAGCGTCTTGGCGTCGGTGGAGTAGCCGGTCTTGGTCTTGCGCTGCCGGGCAAGCCCCAGCCGCTCGAAGAGGATGTGCCCGAGTTGCTGCGGCGAGCCGAGGTTGAACGCCTCGCCGGCCAGCTCGTAGATGCATGGCCTCCAGCTCCTCCATTTGGTCCTGGATCTTGCCGGTGATCTCACCCAGCCGGTAGCAGTCCAGATGGATGCCCGCCTCTTCCATGGCGATCAGCACCCGGGTCAGCGGCAGCTCGATGTCCTGGAAGAGATCCCACATGCCCTGGTCGCGCAGCGCCCGCTCCTGGCGGCCGCCACCGGGAGGGCCAGCGCCGCCGCACGGCCCCCGGGGCGCGGCGGCGCCCGCCCGACCGGCCCGCACGGGCGGCGCGATCCCGGCCTCCCGGGCCAGTCCTCCAACCGGTACTCGCGCGGCCCGGCGCCAAGCAGGTAGCGCGGCGATGTAGGTGTCGTGGGCCGCCTGCCCACGACCAGTCGCGTACGAGCGGGGCGAGACTTGAGAGTCGTGGCAGCACGCCGTGCCACCGGTTACCAGCGTCTCGCAGGAATGACGCGCTCGTCGCGCCGCCCGCCCGGACCTCGGCCACCGTGAACGACGGCGAAGTCGGCCGGGTCGCCTGCGGGTGCCTGAGCCAGCCAGAGACCGCCGCCTCCGCCCGTCCGCCGCCGTCCGCATCCGTCGCCGACGCCGATGGGCCGCGACCAGGTCGAACGTCGCCGAGCCGCCGCCGCCTCCGACGCGTCGGCCGGCTACCGCACGGGCTCGGGCAGCGACGGACTCCGGCCGGCCTTCCGTCCTCTGCCGGGGCACGCGACGGCGAGCGGCCTCGAGCGCCTCCACCCGCTCCAGCAGAGTGTTGAACTCGAAGCGGGTGAACAGCTCGTCCAGCCGCTCCTCGCTGGAGCTGGTGAGGCAGCACCTCGGCCGTGTGGATGTCGATCGGCGCGTCGCGGTCGAGACAGGCGAGCCTCTTGGAGAGCAGGGCGAGCTCGCGGTGCTCCCTCAGCAGCTCCTGCCGCTTGGCGCCGGACGACCTCGTCGACGTGGTCGAGCACTCCGTCCAGGTCGCCGAACTGCTGCCAGCAGCTGGGCGGCGGTCTTCTCCCCGATGCCGGGGACCCCCGGGATGTTGTCGGACGTGTCGCCCTTCAGACCGATCAGGTCGGGGATGAGCCGGGGCGGCACGCCGAACCGCTCCTCCACCGCGGCCGGATCGTAGATCTTGACCTCGGTGATGCCCCGGGTGTTGGCCATGATGCTGACGTGGCGGCCGGCCAGCTGCAGGGCGTCGCGGTCGCCGGTGACGATGTACGGTCTCCCGTCCCTCGGCCTCGGCCTGGCGGGCGAGCGTGGCGAGGATGTCGTCGGCCTCGTAGCCGGGGACGACCAGGTTGACGAAGCCGAAGGCCTCCGCAGAGCTCGGAAGATACGGCCACTGCTGCGAGAGCAGATCGGGCATGGGCTTGCGCTGCGCCTTGTATTCCTCGAACTCCCCGTGCCTGAAGGTCTTCTCCCGGCGAATCCCAGGCCACGATGACGGCGCCCGGGCGGTAGTCGGCCAGGATCTTGATGACCATGGCGCAGAAGCCGTAGAGGGCGTTGGTGGGAAGCCCGTCGGAGGTGGCTATGTCCTGCGGGAGAGCGAAGAAGGCCCGATAGGCGATGTTGTTGCCGTCGAGCAGGAAGAGCGGCCCCGCTCCTGCGGGGGCCCCGGCGCAGACGGTCCATGCTCCGGCTCTCCCCCTGCGCATCGCCGTCACTCCAGCCGGGTCTCTTCCCGGTCTGCGAGACCTCATAGCCGCCCAGCGCCAGCAGAGGCGTCCTTGAAGTGCGGCGAGACGACGACCGAGCGGAGCGCCTTGAGCGCGGGGCGCTCCCAGACTTCGGCCGGGACCACCAGGTCGTAGCGCTCCTCGCCCAGGGGCGCGAAATCCAGACCGTACGCACTGGCCGCCGCCCTGATGCCCAGGCCGACCGTCGCCCGGCCCTCGGCCACCGCCCGAGCCACTCCCATGTGCGTGGTCTCTTCGTGGTCGTATCCCAGCGATGCGGCCGGGAGGAATCCCTGCGCGCTTGAGTTGCACATCGAGCCAGACCCGGGTGCCCGAACCCGGCTGGCGGTTGACGAAGACGAGTCCCCGGCCGGGCCAGGTCGGCGATCTCCCGCAACCCCTGCGGGTTGCCCGGCGGCACGATGAACCCCTGCTGCCGCCTGACCAGATTGAGGAGCACGACGGCGCGATTGGGCAGCACCGCTGAACGAAGGGCACGTTGTACAGCCCCGTGGACTCGTCCCACAGATGGCGACCCGGCGAGGTCGGCCTCGCCTCGCGCCAGGGCCATCAGCCCACCCAGACTCCCGACGAAGTCGGCGGTGAGCGTCACCGGAGGGGTCCGCTCCGCCAGGAGCCGCACCAGCATCTCTACGGCGAGGTCGTGGCTCCCGGCGAACCGGAGTTCCGACGACAGCGTCCGATGCCTGCCCCGGCTGTGCGCCCGGCACGGTCTTCGCGTACCTCCTCCCAGCGGCCTATGGCCGCGGCCAGCGCCGCTTCGGCGTGGGCGGGGCTGTGCCCCAGCCCGATGGCCTCCAGCAGATAGCTCTCCGCGCGGTTCACCAGATCGGCCCACTGCCATTCGGGCGGCGCGAGCGCCGCGGGGCGCCGCCGAGGGGAACCACGCGGGTCCCGCCACCCCGGCGGGCCAGCGACCAGTCCCTCGCGAGAGAGGACCGCGTAGGCGCGGCTGACCGTGTTGGGGGTGCATCTCCAGCGCTCGGCCATGATGCGGACGGATGGCAGACGCTCGCCCGGGGCAGTTCGCCGCGTGATGATGAGCCGCCGCATGGTCTCGGCGATCTCCAGATAGACGAAGTTCTCATGCGCGACCATAAGAACCTCGCTGAGAGCGCGGTGGGCTATTCGGGCTTGGCCTGTTGGGTCTCGGCCGTCGCCGTCTCCGCGGCGACCGCCTCGCTCGTCGTGGCCGCGGTAGGCGCCTCGGCAGGGGCCTGCGGTCGCGGCCGTCTCGGTCTTGGTGACGGCGGGTATCGCTGATGTCGGTGGCTTCGTTGACCTCGGCGACCGTCTTGCTGGACCTCGTCCTGGCCTTCTTTCATGCCCTTCTTGAAACCTCGAATGGACTTGCCGAGCGAGGATCCGAGTTCGGGCAGCTTTCGGGACCGAAGATGAGCAGGATCAGCACCAAGACGATGGCGATCTCCCAAGGTCCGATCCAACTGGGCATCCGTCAACTCCTTCTTGCCGTCCTCCGGCAGCGCACCAGAACGCGTCGCCGCAGGACCCGACTGGCTCCGCCCTGTATTAAAGCACACTCCTCTACCGCGGGCGGTACCCGGCAGAGCTGGGCCCGGGTTGACACCCCCGGGGGCACTCAATATCATTGCCGCCCGTCTGCACTGTGCCGAGGAGAACGCGATGGCGAGACCATCGAGACAAGCCTGGCCGGAAGCCCTTTCCCGAACCCTCGACCCGGCTCGAAGAGCGCCACGCTCGGAGGGGCTCACCGGGCTTCGGGCGAAGCCTCACAGGCATGTTCCGACGCATGAGCCTCATCCGCGAGTTCGAAGAGCGTCGGCGGCGCTCTACCGGTCCGGGACCATCAGAGGGGTGACCCACACCTACCAGGGCAGGAGGCCGTGGCCGTGGGGGCGGTCTGGGCCTGCGCCCCGACGACTACATCTCCTCCACCCATCGCGGCCACGCCCACGTGCTGGCCAAAGGCGCCGACGAGAAGCGCTGCATGGCCGAACTCATGGGAAAGGCCACCGGCTACTGCAAGGGCCGGGGGGGTTCCATGCACATCGCGGACATGAGCCGGGGCATCTTGGGCGCCAACGGCATCGTGGGCGGAGGTGATCGGCATCGCCGCCGGGTCGGCGCTCGGCGTCGCAGATGCTCGGCAACGGCAAGGTGACCCTGTGCTTCTTCGGCGACGGCGCCTTGAACGAGGGCATCCTGCACGAGGTGTCTAATCTTGCTGCCATCTGGAGACTGCCGTGCGTCTTCCTCTGCGAGAACAACCTGTACGGCATGAGCGGCTCGGTGGACGAGATGCTCGCGCTTGGGGAGGCAAGGCTTCCTCGGCCGTCCGGCGGCATACGGCATTCCCGGCACTCGAGTGCGACGGCATGGATGTCGATCGACGTGTTCCTGGGCGTCAAGGAGGGCGTGGAGCGCGCACGCCGCGGCGAGGGGCCCACCTACGTGATCGCCCACACCTACCGCTTTCTCGGGCACCACGTCGGTGACCCACTCACCTACCGGGACAAGGAGGAGCCCACCCTCTGGAGAGCCCTCGACCCCATCCCCAACTACGGACAACTGCTCAGGAGCAGGGTCTGGCCTCACCCGAGATCTAGAGCATGGTCGGAGGAGGCGGTCGCCGCCGTGAGCGGCGGCCGTGGACTATGCCGGGGCGAGCCCGGATCCCGACCCCGGCACCGTGATGGAAGGTCTGTTCTCATGAGCGGACAGCGGTCACTGACCTACGCTCAGGCCCTCAACGAGGCGTTGCGCGAGGAGATGCGGCGCGACCGCCGGGTGATGCTCATGGGCGAGGACATCGCCGTGTGGGGAGGCGGAGGCGTCTTTGGCGTCACCAGGGGCCTCTCGAAGAGTTCGGCTCGGAGCGGGTGCGGGACACGCCTATCTCCGAGGCGGGTTCACCGGGTCGGCCTGGGCGCCGCGCTGGCGGGCCTTCGTCCGGTGGTGGAGTACATGTACGTGGACTTCGCCATGCTGGCGATGGACCAGATCTGCAACCAAGCGGCGAAGATCCGCTGGATGCTCGGTGGCAGACGTGGACGTGCCCCTGGTCATCCGCACCCAGCAGGGCGCGGGCAGGGGCAACGGGCCCCAGCATTCGCAGAGCCTCGAGGCGTGGTTCGCCCACACCCCGGGCCTGACCGTGGCCCTGCCCAGCACCCCCTACGACGCCAAGGGGTTGCTCAAGACCGCCATCCGCAGCAACGATCCCGTGGTGTTCCTCGAGCACAAGCTGCTGTACGGCGTGAGCGGACCCGTGCCCCGAGACCGACTACACCGTGCCCTTCGGGCAGGCGGCGATGCTTCGCAAGGGCGGCACGTCACCTGCGTCGCCGTGTCGCTCATGGCCCAGAAGGCTCTGGAAGCGGCGGATATTCTCGCCTCCGAGGGCATCGAGCTGGAGGTGATCGACCCCCGGACCCTGGTCCCCTACGACCGACGAGACGGTGGCCCGGTCGATCATCAAGACCGGCAGGCTGCTGGTGACCCATCAGTCGCCGGAGCGGGCGGGCGTGGGGGCCGAGATCGTCAGTTGCGCGTTGGAAGACGCCTTCGACTACTTCGACGCCCCCCCGATGAGGGTGTGCGGCAAGAACGTCCCGATCCCCTACAACCTGAGCCTCGAGGCCGCGGTCGTCCCGCAGGCCGAGGACATCGTGCGAGGCCGCGCGGCGTCTGGTGCCGGGGGCTGCCGCCCGCAGCGAGTGGAGGCGACGTGATCATCGAGGTGACGATGCCGGTCCTCGGACTCACGATGGAACGGGGCACGTCGTGGCCTGGCTCAAGGAGGTGGGCGAGCCGGTGGCCGAGGGCGAGCCTCTGTTCCTCGTCGAGACCGACAAAGCCACCTCCGACGCGCCTTCTCCCGGCCGCGGGACCTGGCCCTGCGTCGTCGCGGAAGAGGGCGAGACCGTCGACGGTCGGCGCCGGTCGTCGCCTATCTCGGCGAGACAACGCGGAGGATCTCGAGCGCCATCGCCGCCGGGCGGCAGTGCCGGCGCATCCCCGGCGCGGTCACAGCGTCCCCGAGCGGGCGCGGCACCCACCGCGGCCGACTCGCATCGCCGGGCGCCGTTGCCCGCCGAGATCGCCGGCTCGTCCGCGGAGCACCCCGGCCCGGCGCAGGCGCCACCGCGGCGGGAGACCCAGGTCGCCTGCGCCGGGACGCGTATTGGCCTCTCCCCGGGCCCGGGCCCGAGCCCGAGCGCTGGGCATCGACATCAGCGCGGCGTGCCCTCGGCCCTGAACGCGAATCACCGAGAGGGACGTGCTCGGCGATGTCCGACGTCAAGCCGCTGACCCGGACCCGCCGCATCACCGCCGAGCGCATGACCCTGTCCGCGACCACCATCCCCCAGGTGACCTACACGCTGCGCTGCGACGTCACCGAAGCGCTGGACCTGCGGCGCGCCCTGAAGATCGGCCCGAGGCCCCGAGCGGCGAGCAGCGATCCGCCGTGTCGTTCGACGCCTCGTGGTCCGCGCCGCGGCGCTGGCGCTGGCCCAATTCCCCTGGTGAACTCCCAGTGGGTGGAGGCGGCGGGGATCCGCGTGCTCCCCGAGGTCAATATCGCCGTCGCGGTGGACCTCGGGGACCGCGGTCTGGTCATCCCCGTGGTCCACGACGCCGCGCGGCTCTGACATGCGGGCACCTGGCTGCGGAACTCGACCGGCTCGTGGCCGGCGCGAAGGCGGGCAGACTGGGTCCGGACGACTACGCAGGGGCGACATTCACCATCACCAGCCTGGCGGCGTTCGGGAGTGGAGGTCTTCGACCCGCTCGATCGTCCCTCCCCAGGCGGCCATCCTTGGGGTCGGGGCGATCGTGCCGACTCCCGTCTTCAGCAGGACCAGCGTGGTCAAGCGGCGCATGGTCGCGCTGGCGCTGACGACCGACCATCGCATCCTCGACGGAGCCCCGTCGGCCCGCTTCCTCGGCAAGGTCAGAGACCTGCTCGAGCGCCCGAGGCGCTGCGGAGTCTGCTCTGAGGAGGCCGACGCTTCTGCTCCTCGCTAGACTCACCCGCCTGTCCGGTCCGGGGGCAGGTAGCCCGAGCCGGCGCGATAGTTCGTCTCCGAGCTCCATGACGCTCCGGATGAGGCCGGGCAGACGTTCCGCCGAGAAACGCTGGACGATGCCGGAGATGCTCACCGCGGCCACGACCTCGCCGGTCGCGTCGCGGACAGGGGCACCCAGCGCACAGGCGTGGAGGGTCACGTCCTCCCAGCCCACCGAGTATCCCCGCTCGCGGATCTCCCGGCGGTCGCGCTCCAACTCTCCCGGCGTGAGCAGAGAGTACTGGGTCATCCGCCGCACGTGTGCGGCCACGACCTCCTCCCACTGGGCGATCGGGCAGATGGGCGAGAAGCACTCGCTGAGCCGCCCCACAGTTGAAGGCCGAGCGCTTGCCCGGCCTCGAGGTAGAGCACCCGCACCTGGTGGCCGCCATCGAAGCGCCGCAGGCAGAGCGCTTCGTTCCCGTCGGCGACCACCAGGAACGAGCGTCTCGTTGGTCTCTTCAGCGATGGCCTGCAGAAGTGGATCGGCCTGCTTGACCAACTCCATGCTCTTGGCCACGATGCTCCCCAGGCGGAACACCTTCAGCCCCAGGCGATAGCGGGCGGTCCGCCTGTCGAACTCGACCATCTCGGTGGCCTCGAGCGTGCTCAGCAGTCGGTGGGTGGTGCTCTTGCTGAGGCCGATGCCGGTGCTGATCTCGGTCAGGCTGAGCTCCGGCCGCTCCGAGGTGAACTGCTCGAGGATGGACGACCGCCCGCACGACGGCGCGCACGCTGCAGATCGCCGTCGTCCGAGTTGCCCGCGGGTCTGCTGGTCGTCAGTCACGATATCGCCCCAGGTTTACAGTCCTCCGGTCCGGTGACGGCCTCGCGTGCCGCCGCTCAGATCGCTGGCTTGTGTCCCATGCGCGGAACCGGCGCACCGTTCTGCGGCGACCGGCCAACGATACCACCCGACCTCGAGCGCTGGCAACAGCCCGGCCAATGCGGGCCGTCCCGACCTAAAAGGAGGGGCCGCCCCGAGGGCGGCCCCGTCGACTCTGACACTCGCGGTTACGCGCGGCCTAAGCGGACCGCCTCACGGCTTCTGCCTCGGGGACGACTCCTTGGGCCGTCCTCAGCGCGGATGCCAATCGCAGCTTCCGCTGCAGCGGGAACACGAAGAAGTTGGTCTTCCGCACGACGAAGCCGTAGATGCCGGCGGGACTCCAGACCGTCACGACGATGGCCAGGATACCGAGCACGATGAAGTACCACTCTCCGTACTTGCTTGTCGTCTCTCGCAAGATGAAGTAGATGAGGGTCCCGATGATCGGTCCCTCGAGGGTGCCGACGCCGCCGATGACCGTGATGAAGATCAGGTAGCCGGTCCAGTTGACCGAGAAGGCGGCGGCCGGCTGCACCCGCAGCAGGTGGATGGCCACGATGGCGCCCACCATGGCGCAGCCCGCGCCGGCGATGACGTAGGTGTAGAGCTTCATCCGCCACAGGTTCACGCCGCTGCTCTCCGCCGCGAGGTCGTTGTCGCGGATGGCCTTGAGACCCAGACCGGTACGGGACCGAAGCAGGAAGATAGGTGACCCCGATGGCGATGAGCGCCGAGGCCAGACGCCCACCAGTAGCTGCCCGGCACCCGCACCTCGGTGCCCAGCTTGGTGGCTGCCTGGATGGTGATGCCGGAGCCGCCACCGGTGCGCTTGATGTTGGCCACGATCAACCGGAGGATCTCCGCGATGACCCAGGTACCGATGGCCAGGTAGCCACCCTTGAGCTTGAACACCAGGGCCGCGGCCGGCAGGGCGATGATCGCACCGCCGATGGCGGCGAAGACGACGCCGATGAAGGGGTTGATGTGGAAGACGTCGGCGAAGAGCCACAGGGTGTAGGAGCCGATGCCGATGAAGCCCTGCTGCCCCACCGAGATGAGGCCGGCGTAGCCGAGCATGAGGTTCCAGAACTGGGCCAAAGCCAGGAGGGTGAAGAAGTCCACCAGCCGGCGGGTCCAGGGCGTCCCGCCGAAGAGCGGGAACAGCGCGAGCACGATGACGATCAGCAATCCGAAGATGCCCGATCATGAGGTTGGTGCGGTTCGCCACCCGGACGCTGTAGCGCTTGCCGTCCAACGTGACTGTGTCTGTAGTCGTTCATGCCGTCACCGTCTTTGCCAGGAGGCCTTGCGGTCTAAGGCGAGCATCAGCACGAAGACCACGTGCCCGACGAGGATCGACCAGGCCGAGCCGAACGCCTGGGCGCCCAAGTGTCTGCGACAGCCCCAGGATGACCCCGCCCAGAAGCGTGCCCCAACTCGAGCCCATGCCGCCGATGATGACGGCCTCGAACGCGAAGATGAGGCGCTGGCTGCCGAGCAGCGGGTCGAAGGTGGTGCGGATGCCCATCATGACGCCGCCGATGGCCACGATCAGCAGGGCGACACCCATGGCCACGGCCCAGACGTGCTTGGTGTTGATGCCCATGAGGCGGGCGGCTTCCTGGTCGTCGGAGACAGCGCGGAAGGCGCGGCCCATCTTGGTGCGGCCCATGTACAGCCTGCAGGACGGTGATGACCACGATGGCCATGAGGAAGATGATCAGCGGCAGCCAGCCGACGGCCAGGCTGGTCGTTGATCTTGATGCTCAGGTTCTCGACGCGGCCGGCGTCGAGCCCTGAGAGTTGGCGGTGAAGGCCAGCAGCAGGGCGTTCTGGATCACGATGGAGATACCGAACGTCACGATGACGCCCGCGACGTCTCCCTTGCCCACGATGAAGTTCAGCAACCCGCGCTGGAGCAGGTAGCCGACGATGAACATGATCACCATGGTGATGGGGATGGAGTAGAAGGGGTTGAACTGGAAGGCGTTGACGAGCATCAGGGCGACGTATGCCGGGAGGATGGTCAAGTCGCCGTGGGCCAGGTTGACCAGGCGCATGGTGCCGAACACCAGCGAGAGGCCGACCGCGAACAGAGCGTAGAGGCCGCCCAGAAGGATGCCTTGGACAGCAGCGTTTATCCAGTCCATATCTACACCCCGAAGTAGGCCGCGGTTATCTGGTCGTTGGTCAGCTCGTCGGGCCTACCCTGCAGGGCGATGCGCCCTTCGAGGAAGCAGGCCACGTGGCTGCCACCGTGAGCACGTGCTGGACGTCCTGCTCCACCACAAGGATGGTGCAGCCGTTCTCGAGCATGGTGGGGAAGGCGTCGTAGATGCGCTTGATGACCACCGGGGCCAGACCCAAGGACACCTCGTCCATGAGGATGAGCCGCGGATTGGCCATGAGGGCCCGGCCGATGGCAAGAGCCTGCTGCTCGCCGCCGGAGAGCCCGGCCGCCTGCCGCTTCTTGAGCGGCTGCAGCAGGGGGAACAGTTCGTAGATGGCGTCGGTGGTCCAGGGACCCTTGCGGTTCCGGTAGGCCCCGATGATGAGGTTCTCGTGCACCGTGAGGCTGGGGAACACCCGGCGGCCTTCGGGCACGATCGAGATCCCGATCTCCACCCGCTTGTAGGTGGGCATGTGGTCGATGGGCTGGCCGTCGAAGAGGATGCGGCCCGCGGCGAGGCACGAGCACCCCGGCCACGGTCTTGAGCATGGTGGACTTGCCCGCGCCGTTGGCGCCGATGCAGGCGAAGATCTCGCCCTCTTCGACCTTGATGTTGAGGTCGTAGAGGGCCTGGAAGTCCTCGTAGTAGACGCTCATGTTCTCGATCTCGAGCAGGCTCATGCCGGCGTCCCTCCCATGTAGCAGGCCTGGACTTCCTGGCTGTTCATGACCTCGTGCGGGTCGCCCTCGCACAGCTTGCGGCCGAACTGGATGACCGTGATGCGGTCGACCACGGCCAGGAGCGCATGCACGATGTGCTCGATCCAGACGATGGTGATGCCGGTCTTGCGGAGCTTGCGGATCTCTTCGATGAGTTCCTCCACCTCGGCTTCGGTGAGACCACCGGCGATCTCGTCCAAGAGCAGGAGCTTGGGGTCGGTCGCCAGCGCCCGGGCCAGTTCCAGCCGCTTGCGGTCGAGCAGGGTGAGCGACCCGGCCAGAATGTTCGCCTTCTTGTGCAGGCCGGTGATCTCGAGGATGTCCACGCAGTGCTCGTAGGAGGCGCGCTCCCCCATGTTCCGGCCGTGGGTGGCGCCCACCAGGACGTTCTCGAACACGGTCATGCCCGTGAAGGGCTTGGGGATCTGGAAGGTGCGGCCGATGCCCTGGCGGCAGCGTTCGTGCCGGGAGAGCTGCGTGATGTCCTTGCCCTCCGAAGATCACCTTGCCGGCGTCGGCGTGGACCGCGCCGGTGATCAGGTTGAACCAGGTGGTCTTGCCCGCCCCGTTGGGACCGACGATACCGAGCGCCTCGCCTTCGTCGACGCTGATGCTCAGATCGTCGATGACCAAGACCCCTCCGAACGACTTGCGAAGGCCTTGGGTTTCAAGAGCTACCGTCAAGTGGAACCACCTCCATGCGTCATCCCAGTCCCCCTTCCTTCCCTGTGTGTAGTTTTACTTCGCAGGGCCCAGCCCGGAATGGTCCCAGCATGCAGCAACTCAGGATGTCATACAACGCGCCCCTAGGTCAAGGAAAAGGCGGCCCTAGACGGGCACAAAAGGCCGCTATTGCCAGGAAAAGGCGGCTGCCGCGCGGTGACCCACGCGGCAGCCGGCCAAAAGAGTCCGCTATGCGAGCGAGTCTGCTCTAGACGTACTCTTGCACCTTGTCCTGGACCGGGATGCCCAGGTCCTTGGCAGCGGCGGTGCTGACGATGGTCAGCTCGAACGGATAGTTGGTTCCCTTCCGCCACTGACCGCCGACCAGCGGGGTCTTGTAGACGTTCTCGGTGATGTGGCACGGGCCCACCTGGAACGGCGGGGTGGCGCCGACCACCGGCGCGGTGAAGTCGATCGGGCCGCCGATGGTGTCGAGCTTCGTGGTCTTGACCGCCTGGATGATCGCCTCTTTGTCGTCGACACTGGTCGCCCGCTTCAGGGCGTCCACCGCCATCTCGAAGACGATGAAGTGCAGCAGCGGCTGGGTCCACTGGGCGCCATCGTTGGCGGCGGTGAACTTGTCGGCGAACTGCTGGCAGGTCTCGCCGAGGAGCGACGAGGTGAACGGGTGGCTGGGCGTCCACCAGACCTCGGTGGTGAGGTCGTTGGCGATGGAGCCGAGCGCCTCCACCGACTGCGGGAACAGCAGGGCCTTGGCATAGGTTGCCAGCTTGGGCTTCCATCCCTGCTGGATGGCCTGCTTCCAGAAGTTGGTGAAGTCCGGCGGGATGAACACGCCCATGCCGATCTCGGCGCCGGCATTCTTGAACTGGGTGATCTGGGTGGTGAAGTCCTCGGTGCCCGACCTGGTACTGGCTGGGGACGGTCGGCAGTGAGCCCGGCCGGCGTCAGACGGGTTCCCAGCCCGGCAGCCAGGCGTTGCCGTCGGCGTCGTTCGGGTACATGGCGCCGACGACCTTGTTGTTGGGCACCTGGCTCCACATGTCGAGGAAGGTGGCCTGCACGTCCTCCAGGCCCCAGAAGGTGTGGTAGGTCCACTTGAAGACCGCGGTGAGGTCGCCCTGCGCTGCGGCCGGCGACGTACGGCTGCCACGGGCAGTCGTTGGTGATGCAGGGAGTCCCAGCCGCCTCGGCTTGGTCGGCCACCGGGTTGACGGTGTCGGGCGTGGAAGCCGCGTGACGATGTCGACCTTGTCGTTGTTGATGAGGTCGCCGGTCACCTGGGCGGCGCGGGCCCCGTCGGACTGGCTGTCCTTGGTGATGATCGTGACCGGGTGCTTCTTGCCGTCGCCGCAGACGACGCCGTCGCCGATAGCTTCCTGCGCCCTTTCGACGCAGTACTCGTCCGGCACGCCGAAGGAGGCCAAGCCGCCGGTCAGCGGGGTGACGAAGCCGATCTTGACTTCGCGGCCCATCTCGGCACCGGCGCTGACCGTGGTGGTGGCGCCGCCGGCCGTGGTGGTGGTGGCGCCGGCCGCAGTGGTCGTGGTGGCGCCGGCGGTGGTGGTCGTGGTCTCTTCTGCCTCGCCGCAGGCAGCGACAAGGCCGCCGAGACCGGCGCCGACACCGATGGTCGCGCCGGCGACCCCGGCGATCTTGAGGAAGTCCCGGCGGCTCAGGCCGGAATCGAGTGGACGTTCTTCCTTGTCAGACATTACCCCTCCTTGATGCAGTTCACGACGCACATGCTGCACCGAGCTCTGTGCGAGAGCGGCTGCCGATCTCAGCGATGCTCTCCGTAGCGCTCCCCCTTTCCTGCCTTCACGGCTCCGCAGAGCAGGCTCTCGGACCCTGTCCGCCCCTATAGTAGGCCGACCACTTGGTCTTCGACAATCCCTGACAACTACCTCGTTTGTCGGGCGCGATACCTCGCAGTTCAATCCACCGGCAAGCCGAAGAAGTCCCTCGGGTTCTGGTAGCAGACCTTGTCGATGGTGGCCTTGTCGAGCCCGAACAGCTTCATGGCGAGGATCACTCGCGGGACCATGAAGTAGTCGTTGCCCTCCCCCCCGAGCTCGGAGTTGATGATGATCTTGTCCCGCATCTCCGGATTATCGATCACGTAGTGGGCGGCGGGTTCCGGCGGCATCTTGTCCCAGCAGATGGACAGCCCGACCATGCCCCCCGTGGTCGCCCGGTAGTCCAGGGTCTCCTCGCCCGCATGGTCGAAGACGCATTTCTCCACGGGGAAACCCTCTTCCTTGATGATCTCGAACACCTGCGGGAGCACGGTCTTGCCCTGAGGGCCAAGCGGATGGGGGTGTGGAGGATGACGGGAAGGTCATGAGTCTTGGCGAGCCGCAGGTGCTCCCGGAACAGATCCTTCTCGTACTCGGTCGCCGTGTCGAGGCCGATCTCGCCCAGGGCGACCACCCGGTCTTCTTTGAGGAACTCGGGCAGTCTCTGCCAGGCATTTCTCGGTGTCGGCACGGTTGACTCCGAAGAAGGGCACCGAGAGGCTGGTGAAGAGCTCGAAACCCAGGGTCTTGGCTGTGGTGGTCTCCATGCCGAGAAAGCGTTCCCACAGGAGTACAACGGCATCGGCATCGCGGCTGCCGAGGAACATGTGCGGGCTGGGGACGACGGCCGCCTCCATGCCCATCATGACCAGCTTCTGCAGCTGCTTGTCCTCGATCATGTCGGTGTGCAGATGGGCGTCGATGAAGCGCATGATCACTCCTTATTCGTCCACGACGGCGATGGCGTCGATCTCGACCAGGCAGCGCGGGTCCGTTGCCAGCCGCTGCACCTGGACGGTGGTGGAGGTGGGTTTGTAAGCGCCCATGTACTCGTTCCACACCTTGTTCAGGTCGTCCTGGAGATCGAGGTTCGTAAGGTACCGCTTGCAGTGGACCACGTTCTGTAGAGTCCCCCCTGCCGCTTCGACCGACTTCTTGAGGTTCTCCATGGTCATGCGGGCTTGGCTCAGCATGTCCGGGGGGATGCTGTCGAATTCGGCGGGCACGTGAGGATGACTGTGATACACCGGAGCCGCAGTGACCCCGGCGAAGAAGAGGATGCTCCCGCCGGTCACCTTGATGGCCGGCGCATAGGGCATCATCACGTCCGGCCTATCCGGCCATTCGATATGTTCGATCTTGGCGGTCATCCAGAACACTCCTTCCTCCGTCGAACGCAGTCCCGCGGCGACAGCGAAGCTGGGGGCCCTCCCCTCGCAGGACGGGCCCCCAGCCGTCACACGTCTTCAGCGAGACCTCATTCCGGACTCGTGGCTCACGCCTTCCAGATGGCGATGTCGCCGACGTTCATGTCTTTCTGGGTGACGTCCACCGGACCGAACTTCTGCGTCAGGTAGCCGGGCTTCTCGATGAGCAGCGTGTAGACGCCGTCCTTGAGGTCCCGCAGCCAGAAGTCGCCGTAGCTGTCGGTCGCGGCCACGGACTTCTCACCGGTGCTGTTGTTGGTGGCGGTGACGGTGACGCCCTTCGGCGCACTCGTCGGCTTCCTGGTCGAACACCGCGCCGGCGATGAACTTCTTGGGCAGGCCGATGTAGTAGACCCGCGGCTTGACCTGGGCGAGCGCCGGCTTGAGCGGCTCGGCCTTGGCGATGAGCGCCTTGATCTTGGGTCGTCCTCGTCGCCGAAGGTGAAGGCGCCGGTGGGACAGGCGTCCGCGCAGCGGGGCTCGCTCCAGCCGTCGTCGAGCAGGTGCGCGCAGAACGTGCACTTCTGGGCGATGTTGAGCGCGTCGTTGAAGTAGATGACGTTCTCGTACGGGCAGGCGGCCATGCACATCTGGTTGCCGCGGCACTTGTCCGGGTCGATGATGACGATCCCGTCGTCGCGCTTGTAGATGGCGTGGGCGTTGCAGGCCTCGATGCACGGGGCGTCGTCGCAGTGCTGGCAGATGCTGTGCTCGTAGGTGACCTTGACCTTGGGCACCTGGCCGCGCACGTTGTCGTGCACCTTGTTCCAGAACTGGCCCGGTGTCGGGCTGCGGCTTGGCGATGGGCGACCAGTCGTTGGCCACGTGCTCGTCCTTGCAGGCTATCTGGCAGTTGTAGCAGCCGTTGCAGATGTCGTAGTTGATGACGAGTACCTTGCCCATCATTCACCTCCCATGATGCAGGCCTCTAAGCCGGGACCCGCACAGGGATGGAAGGGCCGCTCGAAGGCTTCGGGATACTTGGCTTGAGAGCTTCCAGGTCGGTCTTCTCGACGTCGGCCAGGAAGCCGCTGACCGCGTGGCCGACCGCGTTCTTGGACGTGGTGTTGGCCGGGGACGATGGTGTTGATGGCCCCGCCGCGGTCGATGACGCCGGGCTCGATGGGGTCCCACTTGGCGCCGTGGTCGATATAGATGACGTCGGGCATGATGCGCTCGGTGATGTACGCGCCGGCGAGCACGGTGCCGCGCTCGTTGAAGATGGACACCACGTCGCCGTGCTTGATGCCGCGCGCCTCGCCAGCGACGGATGCAGCCAGACCGGATGGTACTGGTAGCCGTCGGGACCGGTGATCTTGCAGGTCTCGATCTCGCGCAGCCAGGTGATGTCCTCGTGCTGCGAGTGGACGCTCCACCGCGGATGGTTGGAGCAGACCAGCAGCGGATACTTCTTGGCGCGCTCGGTGCCGAGGGTCTCCTCGTGGCTGATGCCCTTGGCGATCCACTTGGGCACCGGCGGCCGTTCGAGGTCGTCGGGGAAGTTCTCCTTGAGACCGGTGGACTCGAACTCCAGCAGGCCGGTGGGAGTGGTGAGCGGGTTGGCCTTGGGGTCCTCGTAGAAGCGCTGGAAGCCGGCCGGCTCGTTCTCCCAGTTCGTCGGCGGTGGGGATGACCAGGTAGCCCTTCTCGTTCAGGTCTTCCCAACTGATGAGGTCGGCGCAGCGGGAGGTCTCGTAGCCGTACTTGATGAGTTCGGGGATGGTCTTGCCGCCGGTGTACTCCTCCAGCAGGCCCAGACGATCGGCGAGCATGCACGACGATCTCGTAGTCGCTGAACGACTCGCCCAGGGGCTCGATGCACTTCTGCTCGGGGAAGAGCAGGTTGTACTGGCCGCTGAAGATGTCGCCGGCGATGTCGTCCTCTTCCAGCTTGGTGTTGACCGGCAGGATGATGTCGGCCAGCAGCGCGTCGTTCTCCAGCCACGGATGCTGCGCCCACATGAACTCGATGTCGGGATGCTGCATGGCCCGGACGTAGTCGTTGCCCGAGTTCCAGCAGGTGATCCACGACGGGGAGTCGGTCCAGACCGCGTGGATCTTGGAGCAGCCCTCGGCCGGATAGAACCGGTGGACGAACTGGTCTTCGCGCGGAGCGGTCTCGGACTCGCAGCCCCACCAGTCGCACTTGCCCTCGAGGATGGCCTTGGGCACGTAGGTCTTGGGCAGCGACGGGTGGTTCAGGTCCGACGGGTGGCCGCCGGTGTAGGCCGTGCGCAGGTTGGGCACGCGGAACGGCTTGGGCTGGGCGTACTGATCGGGGAAGTCGAACAGGCCCCACTCGATCATCTTGACCTGGTTGATGCCCGGCTTGCCCAGACCCTGCATGGCCAGGCAGATGTTCTGCAGGCGGGCGGGCTCGGTGGCGTAAGGGCCGCGGATGCCGGGGCCGCCGTTGCCGATGACCACGCTGGTGCGCTTGGACGCCCACTCCTCGGCCAGGGCCTTGATGACGCGGGCAGGCACGCCGCAGATGGGCGCCGCCCATTCCGGCGTCTTGGGCACGCCGTCCTCTTCGCCCATGACATAGGCCTCGTAGGCCTCGACGCCGACGGCGTGGGTCTGCGAGGTAGTCCTTGTCATAGGTGCCGTCCTTGAACCACTGGTAGGTGATGGCCAGGTAGAGGGCCGCGTCGGTGTTCGGCAGCACCGGGATCCACCGGTCGGCGTGCACGGCGGCCGCGTAGTTGAGGTCGGGGCACACGTAGATCTGCTTGATGCCCAGTTCGGTGTACCAGTAGGACAGCCGGCTGGGGAGCTGGCCCTGCCAGCCCCACGGCGTGGTCTCCTGGTCGCAGCCCCAGAACAGGAGCAGTTCGCAGTTCTTGGCCACGTCGTAGAGCAGGTTGCTCTGCTTGCCCTGGCCGACCGGCTCGCAGCCCCAGAAGTGCTTGCTGCCCCACCACCAGCCTTCCCAGCTGTCGGGCTGACGGATCTGCAGGGTGTAGCCGCCCCACAGCGGCAGCAGCTTGCGGCCGGCGCCGTGGCAGGCCTGCACGACCTTGTTCTCGCCGTGCTGGTCGCACTGGTAGAGGAAGGGCGGTCGGGCCCGTACTTCTCCTTGATGCGGTTCATCTCGCTGACGATGGTGTCGAGCGCTTCGTCCCAGGAGATGCGCACGTACTTGCTCTTGCCGCGGTTCTGCGTATTGCGCCCGCCGGGGCCGGTGACCGGGGCCCCGCTTGGGTCCCAGTCGACCCTCTTCATGGGATAGCGGATGCGGGCCGGCGAATAGACCCGCTTCTTGTAGGCGATGGAATACGGCGGGATGAGCGTCTTCATGCTCGGCTCGAACGTGCTGCCCCGCACTTCCATCTTCCAGGGGTTCATGTCCTTCTCGGGGTCGTACTTCCAGTCGTAGTGCATCGGGCGGATGCGGATGATCTTGCCGTCCTTCACGTCCACCATCGATGCATTCGACCCGTTCTCGGGCACCCCGCAGAAGCTGATGTCGCGTATCAGCGTCTTTCGCCCGACTTGCCGTTCGGGGCTCGGTCTTCTGCCATCGTACCTCCTTCCGTATCTCGGCTATTCCGTCCAACGGAATAGCTATTCCGTCATTTGCGACATGCCAAGTTTGGCACGCGCCACCGGCCCACGTCAATCCTCTGTCGCTGCGCTCAACGTGCCGTCACGTCGGCCACCGAGGTGCTGCGGAAGTAGGCGGTCATCTCGGCCGCCTTCCTCTTGACGGCCTCAGCATTCTTCCCGCGGGCCTCGGCTCCGAAACGGTCCGACGGAGCCACCACGGTCAGCACGGCGAGCACGTCGCCCCCGGGTCCGAAGACCGGGGCCGAGACCGCGCAGACGCCCAGGTCTTGCTCCTCCAGGTCGAATGCGACCCCCTCGCCCGCCGCCCGATCGAGCATGGCCGCCAGCTCCCCCGGGTCGGTGGTGGTTTGAGGTGTGAACTTGACCTGCGGCTCGCGTAGCAGCCGCGCCCGCTCTTCGTCGGGCCTCGTCGCCACCCACATCCGCACGGCGGAGTTGGCCATGTTGGCGAGGATCCGGCCTGTCGGCAGGTTGGGCTTGAACGGGTGCGAGGTGGCCACTTGATCCACGACCACGGCGCCCTGAGCGCTCTCTACCGTCAGCTCGACCGTCTCTCCCGTGGCCTTCGCAAGATCCTCCAGGAACGGATGGGTATAGCGGACGAAGCTGACGTACGAGAGGGCCAGGTAAGCCCCGGGGATCATGGCTCTGCCGAGGTGATAGCGTTCGGCATCGGGGTCGAAGGCCACGAACTCCTTCCATTCGAGGGTGCGGAGAACCCGGTAGGCCGTGGTCTTCGATACGCCCGTCCGTCGGCAGATCTCGTCGAGGCTCCACTCCGGGTGTTCGACGTCGAAGAGCGCGAGAATCGACAGTCCGCGGGCAAGGGCCCGCACAAAGAGCTCGCTCTCCTCTTCCGAACGCCCCCCCAGGGATGCGCGCGGCCGTCCTCCCGCCCTAGCCATCCGCCTTCTCCATCAGTACGCCCGCGATACACGGACCCGCTTCGGCGTGGCACTCCCTCTCGAACGCCTCGGGGTAGCGACGACTCAACGCCTCCAGATCAGTCTTCTGCACCTCGGCTAGGAAGCCGGAGACCGCCATGCCCACCGCGTTCCTCGAGGTCGTGTTGCGCGGGACGATAGTGTTGATGGCACCCCCCCGATCGATCTCCCCGGGAACGACAGGATCGTACTTGGCCCCGTGATCGATACCGACCACACCGGGCATGATGCGCTCGGTCACGTAGGCTCCGGCCAGTACCGTCCCTCGCTCGTTGAAGATGCTCACCACGTCTCCGTGCCCGATGCCTCGCGCGCGGGCGTCCGCAGGGTTCATCCACAAGGGATGGTACTGATAGCCGTCCGGAGCCCCTCACTTTGCAGGTCTCGATCTCACGGAACCAGGTGACGTCGTCGTGCTGGGAGTGCACTCCCCAGCGGGGATGGTTACTAACCACCAACAGCGGATACTTCTTGGCTCCGCTCGGTCCCCAGGGTCTCCTCGTGCGTCTCCCCCGCGGGGATCCACCTGGGTACAGGCCCCCGTTCGTCGTCATCGGGGAAATGCTCGGCCAGCCCCGTGGCATAGAACTCGATTCTGCCGGTGGGTGTGGTCAGCGGGTGGTTCTCGGGATCCTCGTAGAACTCGAGCAGACCGGCTGGTATCGCCTCCCAGTCCAAGGCCGGGGGCACCACGTAGTAGCCCTTCTCGTTCAACTCCTCCCAGCTGACCAGGTGTGCCGCGCCGGAATTCTCGTAGCCGGTGCGGATCAGCTCCTCCACCGTCTTCCCGCCCGTGTACGCCTCAAGCGAGTCCCAGGCGCTCGGCGATCTTGCATACGATCTCGTAGTCGCTCAGCGATTCGCCGAGCGGCTCGATGCAGCGAGGCTCGGGGAACAGCAGGTTCATCTGCCCGCCGAATACGTCGTTGGCGATGTCATCCTCCTCCAGTTTGGTGTTCACCGGCAGGAGAACGTCGGCAAAGAGCGCAGTCATTCTCCAGCCACGGATGCTGGCAGAAGACGAACTCGATGGATTCATCCCGGAGAGCCCGGATGAAGTGGTTGCCGTCGTTCCAGCAGGTGATCCAGGAGGGAGAGTCGGTCCAGATCATACGGATCCGGGAGGCCCCGTCGGCAGGGTAGGTGTAACGCACGAACTGGTTCTCCCGCGGAGCGAACTCCTCCTCCGCACCCCACCAGTCCACTGATCCTTCCAGGATGGCTCTGGGGACCAGGCTCTTGGGGACGAAGTTCGGATGCTTGTCGCCCGGCGTACCGCCGGTGTACGCGGCAAGGACGCTGGTGAACACCGACGGCGCCGGCGGCGACATCTGTTCCCAGTCGTGATGGAGACCCCACTCGATCATCTTGGCCTGGTTGCAGCCGGGCCTGCCCAGACCCTGCATCGCCAGGCACAGCACCTGCAGGCGGGCCGGCTCGGTGGAGTAGGGGCCGCGGATCCCAGGTCCGCCGTTGCCGATGACCACCGTGGTGCGCTTGGAAGCCCATTCGGCTGCCAGGGCCCTGATGACCCGTGCGGGTACTCCTGTGATCGGAGATGCCCACTCCGGGCTCTTGGGGACCCTGTCCTCGCGCCCCATCACGTAGTCCTCGAACTTGTCGACCCCGTAGGCGTGGGTCTCGAGGTACTCCTTGTCGTACGTCCCGTTCGGTGAACCACTGATGGGCGATGGCCAGATACAGCGCCGCGTCGGTGTTCGGCAGGATGGGGATCCACTTGTCGGCGTGGACGGCATTGGCGTAGTTGCAGTCGGGGGCGATGTAGATCTGGCGGATGCCCAGTTCCGTCCACCAGAAGCTGAAGCGGCTGGGCAGCTGCCCTCCCCAGCCCCAGGTGGTGGTCTCCTGGTCACAGCCCCAGAACAGGAGAAGCTCCGCGTTCCGGGAGATGTCGAGGAGCAGGTTCTTCTGCGGCATCTGCTGACCCACCGGCTCGCAGCCCCACACGTGCTTGGCTCCCCACCACCAGCCCTCCCAGCTGTCCGGCTGCCGCGCCTGGAGCGTGTATCCCCCGAACAGGCGCAGCAGCTTGCGCCCGCAGCCGTGGGGGCCGTGCACCACCTTGTTCTCGCCGTGCTGGTCGGACTGGTAGAGGATGGCGGTGGGTCCATACGCCTGCTTGATGCGTAGCATCTCACCGGTGATGATGTCGAGGGCCTCGTCCCAGGAGATGCGCACGTACTTGCTGACGCCTCGGTTCTGGATGTTCCGCCCTCCCGGCCCACCGACCCCGGGGCGCCGGCCGGATCGAAATCCACCCGCTTCATCGGGAAGCGGATGCGTGCCGGGTGAATAGACGCGCTTCTTGTAGGCCAGGCTGATGGGTCCGATGAGGCTCTTGTCGCTTGGCTCGAAGGTCTTGCCGCGGGCGCGCATGACCCAGGGCTTGACTTCCTCCCGGCTGTAGCGCGCATAGTACCGGGCAGGACGGATGCGCACGATCTTCCCGTCCTTTGCGTCCACCATGGCGGCGTTCGCCCCTGCCCCCACTCCGCACCAGCTCAGATCGCGGACGATCGTCCGCTCCTGGCCGCTCCGACTCTCGTCGCTGTGGCCCATCTCACCCCCTTGGCTCTCACGCGGCCTGCGGTCGCGCACGTGCCACAAGGATAACTCGCGCGGGCTCCGGTCAGGACCCCAAGCCTTGCTGGGTCGCAGCCCAGCCTGCCGGGATCCGGGGCCGCCGCGCGCGGGCCGTCGACCTCAGGCGCAGGCCGGCGGCCGCGAAGATTCAGCCTCCGCGCGCCAGCTTCGTGCCGGCCTCGTAGGCGCGGATCTTGAGTTCGACATCGCGTTCGGCACTCTCGGGGTCGTTGGCGCCCGTGCAGACGAGTTGCTCGATGAGGTCGAACCCGAACCAGGGGAACATGGCGGCCGTGTACTCGAAGTACGATTCGAAAAGGGTGGGGTCGTCCATGCCCTGGGAATAGACGGTGACCATCTTCTTGGGGCCGAAGCGAGGCCGGTACTGGTCGTCGGTGAGGGGGAAAAGCCGGTCGTAGAGGTTCTTGACCGGACCGGTCATCTGCATCATGTAGATGGGTGATCCCACGACCACCCGTCCGCGTCCTTGACCTCCTGGAGGGCCGCACGCAGTTCATCGTTGATGGCGCAATCCGGCTTCATCCGGCACGAGAAGCAGCTCTGGCAGGCCATGAACTTCATCTTGAAGAGGGTGTAGAACTTGACCTCCGCGCCCGCGTCGCGGGCGCCTTTGGCGATCAGGTTGAGCAGCGTGACGGTGTTCCCGTCCATACGCGGGCTGCCGTTGAAAATGACTATCTTCTTCGCGGCCACGTGAGCCTCCCGGCAGTGCGTCTGCCCTCTTCGCTCCGATTCTCGAGACAAAAGGAGAGAGGGCCGCTCCGCGCCCTCTCTCCCCGTCAACCTTCTGTGACGTGCGCTACAGCTTGATGAACCCCATGTTCACGGATTCGTCCTTGATGGTGACCGCTTTCGAGTACTTCCTCCCGTCGGCATCCACCTCGACCGTGTAGTCACCGTTCTCGAGGCCATCGAACTTGAACTCTCCGAAGAAGTTGGTGGCACGGGTCGCCAGGTCGACGTATCCAGACAGTTGGCCACCCCGGCGCCGGAGAGGTTGCAGACGACGCCGCCCTCCTTGGAGTGCAGGGTCACGGTAGCGCCTTCGTAACAGTCGCCGTCGACCAACACACCGGCGGTGATGAAGTTCTTGGTGTACCTATACAGGTTTTTGTACAGGGTGCTGGGCTTGGTGCCGAGCTCGGGCTTGTAGGCCATCAGTCCTTCCGCCTCGATCATCTTGTCCATCTCGGCCGGCTCGACGAAGTAGGTCTTCATGGCCTCGGTCGGGCAGGAGTGAGTACACCGGGTGGTGTGCGGCAGCCACGTGGGATCGTCGATGAGATGCGCGCAGAAGATGCACTTCTGGGGCAGCTGCGACTCTTCGTTCCAGTAGATGGCGCCGTACGGGCACGTGTCCACGATCTCCGGACGACCCTTGGCCTTGACCGGGTCGATGATGACGATCCCGTCTTCCCGGGCGTACACGGCCCCGTCGGCGGTGACGCACGGCGGGTTCTGGCAGTGCACGCAGGGCACGGGCAGATACGCTACGTCGTTGCGGGCGTACTGGCCGCGCTCGCGCCGCAGGATGTCCACCCAGCGGTGGCCGTGGCGCGGCTGAGCGGCAGCGTATCCGGGCCAGTCGTTGCCGACGAACTCGTCTTTGTCCGCCATGAAGCAGTTGTTGCAGTCGTGGCAGAGAGCCACGTCAATGACCTTGTACCATCTCTTCACTTCGCTGACTCCTTATCAGTCATGCAAGACGCGTCGATTACCGTCAATCAGTCGATCTCGTAGATGCCGCCGTCCCACTTCTCGACTTCGATCTGCATGGTGTTGGGAGCCATGCCCGAAGCATACTTGGACATGTAGCGATCGGGAGACAGGATGTTCACACAGCCGCCGCGATCAGCAGACTTGCCGGGTTTGCCCAGCGGGTTGTACTCGGCGCAGGACTCGTAGGTGTGGCAGGTGCCCGGCTGAGTCCTCTGCCCCACCTGGGCGCACAGGATGACGGAGCCGCGATCGTTGTAGGCGCGCACGAGGTCGCCGGACTTGATGCCGCGGGCGTCGGCGTCCACCTTGTTGATGCGGATGATCCAGTAGTAGTGCCCGTCCACCAGGACGCGGTGGTCCTTGATGTCGTTCATGAAGCTGTCTTTGCCGTCCCCCATGGTGTGGAAGGAGAAGCGGGGGTGCGGAGCCAGCATGCCCAGCGGGTACTTCTTGGCGAGCTCGCAGCGCGGGCCTTCCCAGGCGGGCACATACGTGTGCATGGCCGGACGATACTCGTCGACGTAGCCCGCTTCCTCGAAGTTCTTGATGCTGGAAGCGATGAACTCGACCTTGCCGGTGCGGGTCTGCAGGCCTTTGCGGCCCACCTGGTTGTTGAGGCGCGGCCCCCAGTCGGGGGTGTCCTTCTCGCGGCCTTCCGCGAACCAGCGGAGTGCCGGGGTCTTCTTGCGCTTCGGGTTGTCGGGCACGACGAAGTAGCCCTTCTCGAAGAACTCCTGGAAGGTCATATGCTTCGGCATGTCGGTGGCGTTGTAGTACTGCTCCACCCACTGCAGGTCGGTCTTGCCCTCGCTGAACATCGGTCCGATACCCAGCTTGTCGGCGATCATGCAGTAGATGTCGTAGTCTGACTTGGACTCGCCCTCCGGCTCGATGCACTTGGCCTGCAGCGAGATCACGCGGTGGTTGCACTGCCCGTAGGTGTCGGGGATGTATCCCGAGCAGTTGGCGAACTCGGAGATGTCCCAGCGCTCGAAGTTGGTGCAGGCGGGCAGGATGACATCGGCGAACGGCACTTCACCCTCGAACCAGATGGACTGGCTGACCACGAACTCCAGACCCGGATGGGTGTACATCTGGGCGTAGCGGTTGGTGGCCGTCATCGTGCCGATCCAGGGACCCCCATACTTCCACAGCATCTTGATCTTCGGGTACCCGGGGGCCGGATACTCGTACTGATGCATCTGATGTTGGATGTCCCCGCCGCAGAAGCCCTTGCCGGACCACTGAAACTTGCCGTCCATGATGCATTCCGGCACCTTGAGGCGCGGGATGTGCTGGCCGGCGGTGGTGTTGATATTGGAGGGTGACGGGAACGTGGTCTTGCCGTCGAACATCCGCCACGCGAATTTGAAGCCTGCCGCCGAGTTCTCGCAGTCGCCGGAAATACCGCCCTCGGCGTAGCCGGGGAAGTAGAAATCGTAGTCCACCGGAGCGCCCTGCGTGGTGGAGTAGATGTTGGAGCCCGGCTTGCCCATGCCCTGCATCGTGGCAAGGGCGATCATGCCGCGGGCCCACTCGATGCCGTGCGAAGCCCGGCAGGCCCCACCCCAGCCACCGAGACCCCCGGCGGCCAGCATGGTCTTGCTTCTTGGCCCACTCGCGCGCGAGGGCGCGGATCTCGCAAGCCGGGACTCCGGACTCTTCCTCGGCCCACTCACAGGTCTTGGGAACGCCATCGGTCTTGCCGAGGACGTAGTCGGCCCACTCATCGAACCCATGAGCGTGGGTGGCCACGTATTCCTTGTCGTAGGTGCCTTCGGTCAGCCACGTGTAGGCGATGGCGAACGACAGAGCGTGGTCGGTCCCGATCTTGGGCGAGAACCACTTGTCGGCGATGAGGCCGGCGGTGTGATTGTAGAACGGGTCGATGAACACCATCTTGATGCCCAGGTCTTTCATCCATTTGCGGCGGACGGTGGACTCATGGGCCGAGTAGATGCCGGTGTTGACCTCCGGGTCCGACGACCAGAAGACGATCATGTCACTGTTCTTGAGCGTGTCTTCGCAGAGGTCGTACTGCTCTGGGTTACCCAGACGCCAGCTGAATCCCCACATGTGCATGCCGCCCCAATGCCAGCCCTCCCAGCTATCGGGGTTGTGATCGGCATAGGTGAAACCCATCATGTTCATGAAACGGAAGTACGTGCTGTGGCGATAGCCCACGTTGCCCCACATGTGATGGGAACTGGGGCTCGACAGGATGGCGGCCGGGCCGGCCTCGTGCTTGACCCGGTTGATCTCGTTGACGACGATGTCGGTAGCCTCGTCCCAAGAGATCGGCTCGTATCCCGAGATGCCGCGGTTCTGGATGTTGCGCTCACCGTTGGGATCGAAGTCCACGCGCTTCATGGGCGTCTTGATGCGCTTGTCGGAGTAGATCATGGACTTGAAGCCGGCGGTGTAGACCGAGTAGGTGGTCTTGCGCGGCGGGCTGAACGTCTTGCCTCGGGCCTCGATCTTCCACGACGCGGCGTCGACGGAATCGTCGAAATCCATCGGGGTGATCCGGACTATCTTCCCATCCTGCACATAAACGAAGACGGGTCCGCCCGTGCTCGAGTTCGTCATGCGGATCATTTCGCCCATTCCTTACCTCTCTTCTTTCTTGTGCGGACCGACGCTTGGCTAGTCCTGGAAATCCCCAACGGTCTCGTGCTGAACGTAGAGACGATTGTCGTCCTTGTCGCTCGTTCTTACTATACGGCCGCTCGCTTCGGGAACGGCGTTGCGACGCGGCCGTCAGGGCCGCGAATCCTGCGCAATGGATTGGGCTTCCGCAGAGCGGGACAGCACAAGCGCTTTCCTGCGCGCCCCGCGACCGGACTCTCAGGCTTTCTCCAGCATGACCAGCCCGAGATTGAGGCTCTCGTCAAGGGTCACACTCTTGGCCACCGCCCGATAACCCTCCGCCGCGATGGTCACCTCGTAGGTCTTGCCGGGCTCGAGGTGGTCGACCACGAACTCGCCGTAGTTGTTGACCACTCCCTCGCCCGCGACCGCGCCTGCCGCGGCGACCGTCACCCTGGCGCCCTCGGCACACTCATCGGTGTCCTTGAAGGCGACGCTTCCCGAGGCGAACACCTTGTCCCAGCGGTGCAGGTTCTTGTACCAGACTCGAGGCCGGGTGCCGAGCTCGGCCTTGTAGGCGCGCAGACCTTCCGAGGCCGCCATCGCCGCGAGGTCGGCATCTTCGGCCGCCACCAGCTTGATGGCCCCCGTCGGACATACCTGCGAGCAGCGGGTCTCGGTCCAGCCTGCATCCAGCAGGTGAGCGCAGCCCGTGCACTTCTGGGCCACCTCGGCCTCTTCGTTCCAGTAGATGGCGCCGTAGGGACAGGTATCGACGATCTCGGGACGTCCCTTGGCCTTACCGGATCGATGATCACCAGCCCGTCCTCGCGCTTGTAGACCGCCTTGTCGGCCGTCAGGCAGGGAGCGCTATCGCAGTGCATGCACGGCATCGGGAGGTAGCCGGTCTGCACGATGGGGAACTGGCCCCGCTCCTTGCGTTCGATGTTCATCCACCTATGGCCGGACCACGGCTGCGCCACTGAATATGGCGGAAAGTCGTTACCGACGAACTCGTCCTTGTCGGCAAGAAAACAGTCGTTACAGTCGTGACAGCGAGCGCAGTCGATGACCAGGTTCCACTTCTTCATTTGGTCTGTCCCTCCCATTTCTCCACCTGAAGCAGAGTCGAGTTGTTGGCCATCGCCGTTGATGTCGGCGTGATGAAACGCTTGGGCGCGAGAATATTGACACAACCCGAGGTGTCTGGCGAGTAGCCCGGCTCTCCGAGCGGCAGGTAGTCGGCGCACGATTCATAGGAATGGACCGTGCCGGATGGCACGCGCTCGGTGACCTGGGCCGCAAGGATGACCGATCCCCGGTCGTTGAAGGCGCGGATCAGATCGCCGTCCTTGATACCGCGGGCCGCGGCGTCCTTGGCGTTGACACGCATGACCCAGTAGCGATGTCCGTCTATGAGCACCCGGTGGTCCTTGACCTCGTTCAGCCAGCTCTCCTTGGAGTCACCCATGGTGTGGAAGCTGAACCGCGGGTGCGGCGAGACCATCTGCAGCGGGTACTTCTCGTAGAGGGCTTTGGTGTGATGCCCTTCCCACGAAGGTATGTACTGCGGGCCCATGGCCGGACGCTCGGCGTCGATGAACCCGTTGGCTTCGAAACGCTTGAGGCTGCTCGACACGAACTCGATCTTGCCGGTAGAGGTCTGCAGTCCCTTCAGACCGACGGTGTCGGCCGGATGCGGACCCCAGTCGGGCGTGTCGCGTACGCGGCCTTCGGCGAACCAGCGCATGGCGGGCGTCGACCGGTGATCCTTGGGGAAGGGGACCACGACGTAGCCCTTCTTCTCGAACTCGTCCCAGGTGATGATCTTGGGCAGGTCGGTGGCGTAGAAGTAGTCCTTGATCCACTGGTATTCGTCCTTGCCGCCCATGGTGAAGATCTCGACCGATGCCCAGCCGCTCCGCGAACATCCGGTAGATCTCGTAGTCGGACTTGGACTCGCCGAGCGGCTCGATGCATTTCTTCTGGAACACGATCATCCGGTGGTTGCACTGGGTGGCCGTGTGCGGGATGTAGCCCGAGCAGTTGGCGAACTCGCTGATGTCCCAGCGCTCGAAGTTGGTGCAGGCCGGGAGGATGATGTCGGCGAAACGGGCTTCGCCCTCGAACCAGATGGACTGGTTGACCACAATGCCGACCTTGCCCTCTCGGTACGCCCTGACGTAGCGATTGGTCTCGGTCATGGTGCCGATGAACGAGGTCCCGTACTTCCAGTACATCTGGACATGGGGATAACCCGGGGCGGGATACTGTACTTCTGGAGCTGCGACTCGATGGATGAGCCGCAGAAGCCCTTGCCGTGCCACTCCACCGTCTCGTGCATCATGGCTTCGGGGATGCGGATGCGCGGCACCGTCTGGCCCTCGGTGGAGTGGTGGGCGGTGCGGGTGGCCCCCCGGGTGTTGGCGAACATGCGGTAGACGAACTCGTAGCCTGCGGCCGAGTTGTCCACGTCGCCGGAGATGCCGCCCTCGGCATAGCCGGGGAAGAAGAATTGTTCATCACACGGCGCGCCTTGGGAGGTGCCCCAGATGTTGCTGCCCGGCTTGCCGTACCCCTGCATGGCGGCAAGAGCGATCATGACCCGGGCCCACTCGTTGCCGGTCGCGGCCCGGCAGGCGCCGCCCCATCCTCCGAGGCCGCCGGCGGCCAGCATGGTCTTCTTGGTGCCCCATTCCCGGGCCAGGGCGCGGATCTCGCGGGCCGGGATGCCCGATTCTGCCTCGGCCCACTCCGGTGTCTTGGGTACGCCGTCGCGTCTTGCCTAGCACGTAGTCTTTCCACTCGTCGAAGCCGACGGTGCGCCGGCGATGTACGCCTTGTCGTACAGATCCTCCGTCAACCACGTGTAAGCGATACCCAGGCCGAAGGCCACGTCGGTGCCGAGCCGGGGCGCGAACCACTTGTCGGCATACAGGCTCGCCGTATCGTTGAAACGCGGGTCGACGAAGACCATCTTGATACCGAGCTCTTTCATCCAGAAGCGGCGTGAGGTGCTTTCGAACGCGGAGTAGATGCCGCCGCCGGACGGCCTCGGGGTCGGCCGACCAGAAGACGATCATCTCGGTGTGCTTGAGCGCGTCTTCCAGCAGATCGTACTGCTCGGGGATACCCAGCCGGTGACTGTTGCCCCACATGTGCATGCCGCCCCAGTGCCAGCCCTCCCAGCTGTCGGGGTTGTGCTCGCCGTAGGTGAAGCCGATGAGGTTCATGAACCGGAAGTAGGTGCTGTGCCGTAGCCGACGTTGCCCCAGAGATGGTGGGAACCGGGGGTGGTGAGGATGGCGGCCGGGCCCACCTCTCTTGTAGCCGGACGATCTCGTCGCAGACGATGTCAAGGGCCTCGTCCCAGCTGATGGGCTCGTAGCCGGAGACACCCCGGTTCTGCGAGGTTACGGTCACCCTTGGGATCGAAATCCACCCTCTTGAGGGGGGTGAGGATCCGCTTGGGCGAGTAGACCATGGACTTCTGGGCCACCGCGTGCGGGGACAAAGTGGTCCGCCTCGGAGGCTTGAATTCCCGGCCGCGGGCCTCTGATGGTCCAGCTCTGCGGGATCGGTCTCGTTGAGGTCGATGGGCGATCATGCGGACGATCTTGCCGTCTTCCACATCCACGAAGATGGGACCGCCCGGTCGTGCAGTTCGTAAATCGCTCGACTTTTCCCATATCGTCCTGACCTCCGCTCACTCGTGTTGAGGCCCGTCGCCCCCGCGAGCCTACCGGCGACGCGTATCGAAGACCGAAACGAGTCGTATATTCGAACTCTGCGCGTTTCTCGCCCTCTGGCCGCCGCCCGAAGGCCACCAGGACCAGTATCCCGTCAAGCGGCATAAGGTTCCGACAAGTGCAACGCCGGCGTCCCGTGGCGATATCGGAAGAGGAGCCCCCCGCCGGGCAAAGCCGGCGGGGGGCTCGAGCGGCCTCTACCGGACCGCCTCACTCGCCTTACGGCGAACAGGAGCGGGCGGCCTACTTCAGCGGGTAGATGTCGTAGCGCTCCTTCTCGGCGGCCGGGCCGTAGCCGGTGCCGCAGTAGGTGTAGGTGCGATCCGGGACACCCTTGACGACGTCGTCTTCGTCGATCTCGGCCACGCAGCGGACCATGGAGCCGTCGCCCATGTACCAGCGGATCGGGAAGCAGTAGAAGCGGAAGCGCTTGCCGGCGACCTTGTCCAGGTCGCCACCGAGGTTCTCGACGCCCACGATGCCGTGGCCAAGCATGTACTTGTGGCACGGTTCCCAGGTGCCTTCCTGGCCGAGGGCTTCGAGTTCGCCGAACTTGGCGTCGTAAGCTTCTCTGCCGTGGACCTGGATGTAGACCTCTTTGTCGAACTCGGCGTAGGCTTCGATGCCGAACTTCTCGATGTACTCCTCGGTGATCGGCTTGCCGGTGGCGCCGCGGAGGTTCATCATCGGCGGGCCGTTCTTGCCCATGGCGGTGTGGAGCGGATGGTCCAGAGCCTGGGAGTCCATGGCCACGCACTTGACCTTGTGCTTGACGAACCACTTGCCGGCTTCGATGCCCGTGCCGCAGGCGTAGTGGTAGTACTCCTTGGAGTCGTCGAACAGGCGGTGCATGCCGGTGTTGAGGCACACGACCATGCCTTCGAGTTCTTCCGGCTTGATGTTGGCGCGTTTGCAGGCGTCTTCGAGTTCGGCCGGGCCGATCAGACCCCAGGGATGGATCTTGATCTCGAGGCAGACGGCGTCGCCCGTGTAGGCGTCGACCGGCATCTCGTGGGTGTAGCGGGCCCTCTTGCCGTCGAATTCGCGTTCCATGACGTGACGCGGCGCGTCGGCATGGGTGCCGGTGTGCTGGACACAGTCGACACGCTGGGTGAGAACGCCGCCCTTGGCCATGGTGTGCATGGAGTCGATGACCGGCTTCACGAAGTACGGCCACCGCGGGATCTCCGCGCTGAACGGATGTGTCAGATCAACCCATACTTTTTTCCCCATGGTTCCTACTCTTCTCCTTCTACTCGTTGCCTTGCGACTGACGGGCGCCGATGCGCCCGGATGTCCTCGTCCGACTTAGTCGACTGGCTACTTGCCCTCCGCTTCGTTCATCTCGCGGACGGCCTTGGTCAGGTAGCTGAGCAGGCGGCGCGCAGCGCCTTCTGCTCCTCGGGCGTCCAGGTCTGGTAACCGACGCCGCCCGTCTTGAAGCCCAACTCGCCCTTCTCGACCTTCTCCTTGAGGAGCGGCGAGGGCTCGTGGGAGTCCTCCAGGTACTTGAGCACGTAGTTGTGTATGGACAGCGTGAGGTCGAGACCCACCATGTCGGCGTTCTCGCACGGAGCCAGCACCGGCAGGCGGAGACCCGGGCCGTACTTGAGGCTCTCGTCCACGGTCTTGGCGTCGGCGATGCCGCGCTCGACGATGGAGAGGGCCTCGCGCCACAGAGCGTGCTGCAGCCGGTTGGCGATGAAGCCCGGGACGTCCTTCTTGCAGTGCACCGGGCGCTTGCCGATGGCCCTGTGCAGTTCCATGGTCACGTCGATGACCCACGCGCGGCGTCTCCTCGGTCTGCACCACCTCGACCAGCGGGATGAGGAACGGCGGGTTCCACCAGTGGGTGCCCGATGATCCGGTCGCGCTTCTGCGGACTTGCTGGCGATCTCGGTCGGGCTCATGACCGAGGTGTTGGTCGCCAGGATCGCGTCGGGCTTGCACATCTGGTCCAGCTTCTGGAAGGTGTCCTGCTTGAGACCCATGTCCTCGGCGACGCACTCGAGCACGAAGTCGGCGTCGGCGGCGGCCTCCGCCATGTCCTGGGTGGTGCTCACGCGGGCCATGGTCGGCTCGACATCCTCGAGCCTGCCCAGGCCGCGCTCGGCCAGGAACGTCAGGTCGCTCCGCATCGCCTCGATGCCCTTCTCCAGGGTCTCCGCCCTGCGGCTGTACATGCCCGACCGGGTAGCCGGCCGCGGCGAAGACCATGGCGCAGCCGTGGCCCATGCTGCCGCCACCGACGATGGCGATCTTCTTGACGTCTTCCAGCTTCATCATCCGGCCACCGCCCCGCCGTCGACGGAGAGGATGAGGCCGGTCACGTAGTCAGACGCCGGGGAGGAGAGGTAGACGGCGGCGCCGATGAAGTCGTCCAGTTCGGCGGCCCGGCCCATGGGGATGCGCGCCATGAAGATCTTGACCATCTCCGGATTGTCGCGGACCTGCTGCGTGAGCGGAGTCCAGAAGATGGAGGGAGCGATGGCGTTGACGTTGATCCTGTACTTGGCCCACTCGGTCGCCAGCTGCTTGGTGAGCAGATGGACGGCGCCTTTGGAGGTGCCGTAGGCCGCGTACCCGCCGGGATGGCCCAGGAATCCGCGCACCGAACCGATGGTGATGACCTTGCCGCCGTCGCCCTGCTTGATGTACTCGGCGCCGGCGTACTTCGCGCACAGCAGGGTGCCGCGCACGTTGACGTTCATGACCTTCTGCCACTCGTCGATGTCGAAGGTCTCGGCGGGCTGGCGGTTGCCGGCGGTGCCGGCCACGGTGACCATGATGTTGACCTTGCCGAAGTCCTTGACCACACCTCTCCATGGCGGCTTTGACGCTGGCGTCCGACGGTGACGTCGACGCCGTAGGCGGCGGCTTTGCGGCCCAGGCCCTTGATGTCGGCCACCACATCGTCCATGATGTCGGTCTTGATGTCCCAGCAGGCCACGTCGGCGCCGAAGACCGCGAGTCCTTTGGCAAGCGCATGGCCCAGCGTGCCGCCCGCGCCGGTGACCACCGCCACTTTGCCGGTCGAGATCGAAGATCTTCTTGAGCTCCTCGACAGACTTCCTTGGTGTGTCTTCAGCCATTCTCTTACCTCCCGATCCGCTCGTGTTGTCTTCGCTCAGCCGGCTCAGGCTTCCTTGGGCATGCCCAGGATCACCATCATGCTCGCCGGGTACTGGGTCTTGTTCTTGATGGAACGGCCTTCGTCGCCGGCGATGAAGATGGAGTCGTGGGGCTTGAGGACTGATGTCGTTGCCGTCCTTGTCGGTGATGGTGATCTCGCCCTCGATGCAGAAGTAGATGGTGTCGAACGGCCTGCCCGGGCTGAAATCGGCTCCGCCACCCGGCAGGAAGTGCGTGCAGCCCAGAGAGAACTGGGTGGTACCCGTCTCCTCCTTGCCCTGCAGCCTGAAGCAGGCGCAGTCATTGTGCGCCGGAGGGAAATACCGCACTGCGTCGCTGATAGAAACCTTCTTCATTCCTCACTCCTACGTCCGGCGACCACGGTCGCATTGCCGGCCACAGAGCCCGTACGGTCCATTCCGGGCGTACGTGCTCTTTCTTTCAGCCGAGCCTGGGCCCGGCCGGACGACGCCCTACTTCTTGGGGGGCAGGCCCAGGATCTGCCGGGCTTCGGCCGCGTTGGCGACCGGCCGGCCGAACTCGGCGGCCAGGCGCTGCACCTTCTCGACGAACTCGTAGTTGTGCTTGCGCGAGCACGCCCTTGCTGAGGTAGACGTTGTCTTCCATGCCCACCCGGACGTGGCCGCCCATGTTGATGGCCATGGCCATGATGAGGTTGGCCGTGGGGCCGCACCCGAACGCCGACCACGTGGAGCCTTCCGGCAGCGAGTCGACCAGGTGGACCAGGTTCGCGCGCCGACCCTTCCATGCCGCCGTGCACGTGCATGCAGCACTGCCAGTGGATGGGCGCCTTGAGGAAGCCGTCGGCCAGGAGACGCTTGGCGTTCCACACCATGCCGGCGTCGAAGACTTCCACTTCAGGCTTGATGCCGTGCTCGATGTAGGCAGCGCCGAGCTTCTCCAGGAACATCGGGCTGTTCTGGAAGACGCCCTTGTAGAAGTTCATGGTGCCGGCGTCGAAGGTGCCCATGTCGGGCTTGAGAATGGTGTGAGGCAGGATGCGCTCCTCGTCGCTGAAGCCCAGACCGCCGGAGGAGGTCATGTTGAGGATGATGTCGGGGCATTTCTCGCGCACCAGGCCGACGGTCTTCTCGAACCTGTCGAGCGCCATGGTGGCCTTGCCCTCTTCGGTGCGCACGTGGATGTGCGCGATGACGGCGCCGGCCTGGTAGCGCCGCATAGACCTCTTCGGCGATCTCCTCGGGCTGGGTGGGCAGGTACGGCGTGTTCTCTTTGGTGGTCATCGCGCCGGTGCGTCGCCACGGTGATGATGAGCTTGTCCATTAATTCGACCTCCACGTCTTGTTGTCGATGCGACTCAGGTACGGGGCATGGGCTCAGCGCCCAATCGACCCCGACGGGCAGCACTAAAAACCACCCGGCATTCCGGAACACGACTCCACTTGAGGGCGAGAGTCCGAGAACTACTCTACACCATTCCGTTACCTATCGGCCGACAGCTTAGAAGCTGCGGACCCGCCCTCAGATGTATACCGCAGGACGGTATGGCAATCCATCTTACGGTACACCTCCACTCTCCAGAAGCGCCGACCGCAGCGTGTCGCCTTCGACTATAATACCCCCCGATCGTCAGGGAGCCGAAGTGGCGGAATTGGCAGACGCGCTGGACTCAAACTCCAGTGAGGCTCACACCTCGTGCGGGTTCGACCCCCGCCTTCGGCACCTCCGGGAACCGCCACCGCTTTCGCCGCTTTCACCACTTGTATGGCTACGAAAGACGCTTGTATCCAGAACTTCATGAGGCCTTGCTTCTTTCTTGGCTTCCGCGGGCCACGCTGGTGAAGGATTTCTGCCCCACAACGCGAAAATCTGCGTTCGGAATAATCAAGTTCCCATAGATTTCGCTCAGTGAGGCTGCTACACTTTTCGACATGGACCAACGCCAGCAGGATAATGAGAAACGTTATGCGGAGATGGTCGGCGAACGACTTCGACGTCTACGCCAAGACCGCGGTCTCAGCCTGCAGGAGGTGTGCGAACGTTCGGGAGACTCCTTCGTGGTCTCCACCCTCAGCGCCTATGAGCGCGGCAAGCGCAGCCTGAGCCTCGAACGACTCTACGAGTTGGCAACCATCTATGGGCAGTCGCCCATGTCGATCCTCGACGTCGAGGACGAACCCGAGTTCCAGCGCACGCTCAGCAAGGGCGCTCCGCTTCGCATCCGGCTCGACCTTCTTGACCGTCTCACTGCCGAAGAACGGCGCCCGCTCGAGACCTATCTGGCGTTCCTGCGCAAGCTCCGCGACGATCCTTCTCAGGAGCTTCTTACCATCCGCAAGGACGACCTCACCTATCTCTCCGGGCTCTACGGCATCCGGCCGCAGGCTCTCAAGGACTACCTCGAAAAAGAGGGCGTCCTCATCACCCACTGACGTTCCGCGTCCGCGCGCAGCGCAGCTTCATCGCGCATCTTCCACAGCCTTCGCGGCCTCTTTCAGGAACGACCGCAGCCCGGCCAGTGCTGCCTCCCTGCTGTCGCTCCCGGCGACCAGATCGACCAGCCTGCTCCCGATGATCACCCCATCGGCATAGCGAGCGATATCCCCCGCCTGCTCGGGGGTGGAGACACCGAAGCCCACGGCAAGCGGTAGGTCGGTGTGCTGCCTTACGCGCTCCACGAATTCGGGAAGGTCGGCCCGGAGCGATGCTCTGGTCCCCGTCACCCCGGTCGTCGACACGCAGTAGATGAATCCCGACGCCGCGGCTGCGATGCGGGCAAGGCGCGATGCGGTGCTTGTGGGAGCGGCAAGCAGGATGATGTCCACCTCATGGGCCTGCGCGCTCCGTTGCAGATCGCCCGCTTCTTCCACCGGCACGTCCGGTACCACTATCCCCGCCACTCCTCGAGCACGGCAGCGGGCGAAGAATCGGTCCGCACCGTAAGCGAGGATCGTGTTGAGATAGCCGAGGAGGACCACCGGCGGGCCCGAGAGGGCCGCTTCCCCCGCCACGTCGAGCACGTCGGTCGGGCGGGTGCCTCCCCGTAGGGCTGCCTGAGATGCCGCCTGAATGACCGGCCCATCGGCAAGCGGGTCGGAGAAAGGTATGCCTATCTCGACGATCCCTGCACCGGAGTCTGCGTAGACCCTGAGGATCTCCAGACAGGTGGCCGCGTCTGGGTAACCTCCCACGGCATAAGGGACCAACAGAGGACCGGCGGCTTCCCGGAATGTCTGCGTGAGACGGCTTTGGCGCCGGTTCATAGACCCAGCCCCAGCATGCCCGCGACGCTATACACGTCCTTGTCACCCCTGCCGGACAGCCCCACGACGACGACATCGTTCGGACCGAACCCGTGGCAGTCGCTCAACAGGTATGCGATGGCGTGCGCACTCTCCAACGCCGGGATGATGCCTTCGAGCCGGGACAGGATCTGGAAGGCGTCCAGTGCCTCCTGGTCGGTGGCCGTCGTGTACTCCACTCTTCCCAAGTCCTTGAGAAACGCGTGTTCCGGCCCGACAGACGGGTAGTCCAGGCCGGCGGCGATCGAGTGGGCTTCCTGGATCTGCCCATCGTCGTCCTGAAGCACGTACGAGTACGAACCGTGGAGGATGCCCGCAGTGCCCCGCGCCAGCGAGGCGCCGTGCTTGCCACTTCCGAGTCCCAGCCCGCCGGCCTCGACGCCCACCATCCTGACACCCGGTTCGTCCACGAACTCTCGGAAGAGGCCGATGGCGTTACTGCCCGCGCCGACACAGGCGACCAGGACATCGGGCAGGCGCCCCTCCCGGGCCAGCATCTGGGTGCGGGTCTCCCGGCCTATGACCGCCTGGAAGTCTCGGACCATCGCGGGGTAGGGCGCCGGCCCCACGACTGAGCCGATGATGTAGTGCGTGTCGCCGACGTTGGCCACCCAGTCGCGGATGGCCTCGTTGGTGGCATCCTTCAACGTACCGCTGCCCGACGTGACCGGGACCACCTCCGCTCCCAGCAGCTTCATGCGGAACACGTTGAGTTCCTGGCGACGGATGTCTTCCTTGCCCATATAGACGTGGCATTCGAGCCCGAAGAGGGCGGCCACGGTGGCGGTCGCGACTCCGTGCTGACCGGCCCCCGTCTCGGCGATGATGCGGGTCTTGCCCATGCGCGAGGCCAGGAGGATCTGACCGAGAGTGTTGTTGATCTTGTGCGCGCCCGTGTGGGCGAGGTCTTCGCGCTTCAGGTAGACGCGGCACCCCACGCGCTCGGACAGGCGTTCGGCGCAGAAGAGGGGCGTGGGACGGCCGGCGTAGTGGGTCTGGAGGCTCTGCAGTTCGGAGACGAAGACGGGGTCGTCGCGGTACTCCGCGTAGGCGATGTCCAACTCCTCGAGCGCCGCCACCAGGGTCTCGGGGACGTAGCGGCCCCCGTACGGCCCGAAACGGTGGGGTATGGTCGGGTTGGGAGAGGTCGTCAGATCCGCAGCCGTGCTCGATTCGTCTTTCGGCGTGCTCAATTCATCGTTCCTTCCGTTCGTGATCGGGGCGCGGCGACCGAGGCGAACAGGGCGCGCAGCGACTCATGGTCCTTCTGACCGGGCGCAGCTTCCACCCCGCTGGAGACGTCGACGCCCCAGGCCCCCGAGCTCTCCAGCGCCTCGCGGACATTGCCGGGACCGATCCCCCCCGCCACTAGATAGGGAGCCCCTTCGGCCGCGGCCCGGGCCACTTCCCAAGGGAAGGTGCGACCCGTGCCGCCCGACCCGCCGCGCCAGGTCGTGTCGAACACCAGCAGGTCGGCAAGCTCCCGCGCCCCGGCGACGGCGTCCTCGATCGCTCCCCGATCGGATACGGCGACCGGCACCGCGATCACCTTGAGGAGGAGCACCTCCCGCTCGCCACCGGCCAGCGCCCGCCTGACCGCAGAGAGGTCAGGCTCTGCTCCATGCAGTTGCACGGCCCCCAGTCCCACGTCGGCCACCACCGCCGCGACGATCTCAGCAGACGTGTCGCCGAAGATGCCCACGGTCAGCGGGGGTGGCCCGGCCGGTGAGTCTGCCGCGGTCGGCGTGGCCGCCGCGGTCGATGCGGCTGCCGCGGCCGGCGTGGCCGCCAGCAGCAGACGTCGAGCCGCGTCGGGCGTCACTCTGCGCGGGCTGGGCGCGAAGATGAAGCCCACGGCCCAGGCCCCGAGCATCGCTGCCAACTCCACGTCCTCCGCCCGCATGAGACCGCACACCTTGACGAGCGGCCGGGCAGGCTTCGTGAGCGGGATCCTCACGGGACGAGCATGACGGGAAGCGGGACGGAGCGCATGAGTTGCTCGGCGGTGCTGCCAAGGATGAGGTCGTGGAGCACGGAGTGACCCCGCATCCCCATGATCACCACGTCCACCGGCTCCTTGGAGATCAGCGAGGAGGCCGCCTTGGCGGCTCTGCCGGGAAGCACGGCGTACTCCGCCTGCAGACCCAGGGGATCCAGATATGCGGTGGCTTCGGCCTGAGTGGCGGCGCCCTCTGCCGCGTCGTCGTCGACCGTGAGTATCTTGAGGGCGAGACCGGTCCTGACGGCAAGGTCGGCGGCCAGCTTGAGCGCCCTGTTGGCCGGATTGCTGCCATCGAACATGACCAAGGCCTTGATGAGTGGACGGTACGCGGACTCGACCAGGAGCACCGGGGTGGCCGAGCGCCGGGCGACGTTCTCCGCCGTCGAGCCGAGCAGGTCTCTCCCCCACTTGGCGTGCTCACCCCGCTTACCCATGACGATGAGATCGTGGGCCTTACCGATGTCGGCGATGACCTGGCTGGGCACACCCTCCTCGGTGCGCGTCTCTACGGACAGCCCGGCCGCAGCCACGAACTGCTTGAGGTCGTCGAGTATCCGCTCGCTCTTGACCCGATAGCTCTCCATGACGTCGAGCGGGGCGAGCGTCGGCGGGACGGCTTCGAACGTGTAGGAGTAGTCCACGTACGGCGGCATCTCTACATAACGGATGTCGAGCACGTAGAGTCCCGTCACCCTGGCCTTGTAGGCCCCGCTCAGCGCCACCGCATGCTCAAGCGAAGCGCGGGCGTACGCGGAAGAATCGACTGCCACCAGAAGAGATGTGATCATCGTGCCCCCTCTCTGTCCGTCACTCCACCAGCCATCCGGGGGGTCGACCGGAAGGCACGCGCCAAGTCGGCGACCGCCCCTTCGACGTCCTCCCTACGAAGGAGGCTTTCCCCCACTAGTACCGCGTCTACACCGACCGCCGCCAGACGCTCCACGTCTGCTCGGTCCCTGATCCCGCTCTCGGCCACAAGGAGCCTGTCCGGCGGCACCAGCGCAGCCAGTCGCTCGCTCGTCTCGAGCGACACCTCGAAAGTGCGAAGGTCGCGATTGTTGATGCCGATCATCACGTCCTCCAGTGCAAGCGCGCGGGTCATCTCCCCTTCGTCGTGTACCTCCAGCAGCACATCGAGATCGGATTCCACAGCCAGTGCCGCCAGATCCGAGAGCGATTCATCGTCGAGGATCGCGGCGATGAGCAGCACCGCAGACGCGCCGAAGGCCCGGGCCTCGAGAATCTGATAGGGGTCGATGATGAAGTCCTTGCGAAGCAGGGGCAGCGACGTGGCCCCGGTCACCTCTTTCAGATCGGCGAGGCTTCCGCCGAAGTGGTCGCCCTCGGTGAGGACGGAGATGGCGGCGGCGCCACCAGCTTCATAGAGGTGCGCAAGCGCGGCGGCATCCAGATCCGGCCTTATCGGCCCCCTGCTGGGCGAGAATCGCTTGATCTCGGCGATCAGCGAGACCTCGGGGGACCGGAGCGCCGCAGAGAACGAAGGGCGAGGGCCGAGATCCGGAGGGCTGAGCAGCTCGGCCGCCGGGACGCGCGACATGCGCTCCGCCAACCGCCTCCGGACATCGGGAAGGATGGAGTCCAGATAGGACCGGCGGCTCACGACACCCCGCCGCCCGCGGGACCGGACCGGGGATCGTGCCGGCCACGTCGGTTCGTCACCCGGACCATCTGCTCCAACGTATCGAGAGCCCGCCCCGAGTCGATCGAGGAGCGGGCCAGCCCCACTCCCTCAGACAACGAAGAGGCCAGACCGGCGACGTACAGAGCCGCCCCGGCGTTGAGGAGCACGGAGTCACGCGGCCCCCCGCAGACACCTGTCAGCACGTCGCGGGTGATGGCCGCATTGGCGTGGGCGTCTCCGCCGGCCAGGGCAGACAGTGGATGCCGGGCGAGTCCGCATTCCTCAGGCTCGATCCGGAAAGAGCGGCTCACCGTCCCCGATCTGACCTCCACGAGAAGCGACGCACCGGTGACCGACAGCTCGTCCATCCCCGGATCTCCGCAGACGACGAGACCATGCTCGCAGCCCATGCGGGCGAGGGCATCCCCCAGGAGGCGAAGGTGCACCGGACTGCTCACCCCGATCAGCTGCCGCCCGGCTCCCGCAGGGTTCGTGAGCGGCCCTAGCAGATTGAAGACGGTGCGTATGCCGAGCGCGCGGCGCACGCCGGCGACCCTGCCCGCCGCCGGATGATGCGCTGCGGCGAACATGAACCCCATGCCGACCTCGTCGATGCAGCGGGCCACTTCCTCCGGCCCCAGGCCGATATCGATGCCAAGCGCCTCCAGCACGTCGGCCGAGCCGCACTGCGAACTCGCCGCCCGGTTGCCGTGTTTGGCCACTTTCGCCCCGGCCCCCACGGCGACGAAAGCCGCGGTCGTGGAGATGTTGAACGTCCCCAGATCATCGCCGCCGGTGCCTACGATATCCAGAAGAGTGTCTCGATGAGCGCTATCCACGACCACCGCGGCCCGCCGCATGCCGTCCGCGAGCCCGGCGATCTCGTCCGCGGTCTCCCCCTTCACTCGGAGACCCATAAGGAAGGCGGCCACCTGCGCGTCGTCGAGTCCGCCGGCGGCCATCCGATCGAGGACCGAAGCGGCCTCCTCTCGGGTGAGGTCCCGTCCCTCGGCCAATGTCCTGAGGATATCCGCGAAAGAGCGTGGGCGAGCGCGGTAGGTCCGCGCGTCGGATCGCGGACCGGTCTGTACGGCGCTCACCGCAGGGCCTTCCGGTTACTCAGAAAGTTGCGCAGTAGTTCCTTGCCCACGGCCGTCAGGAGGCTCTCGGGATGGAACTGCACGCCCTCCACGTTGAGCTCCCGATGCCGTACCCCCATTATCACGCCGTCCTGAGTCCAGGCGGAACATTCGAGTTCCGGCGGCAGATTACGGTCGATCACCAGGGAGTGATACCTGGTGGCGACGAACGGCTGCGGGACGCCGGCGAAGATGGTTCGCCGGTCGTGGTGGATGAGCGAGGTCTTCCCGTGGACCGGCGCCTCGCCCCGGATCACCCGGCCCCCGTACGCCTGTCCGATCGACTGGTGCCCCAGGCAGACTCCCAGGACGGGACACACGCCGCCGAAGGCCGCGACGGCCTCCAGGCTCACTCCGGCCTCGTCAGGGGTGCAAGGGCCGGGCGATACCACCAGATGGGTGAGGCCGTGCCGGCGGATACCGTCCACGGTCACCTCGTCGTTGCGGAACACGTGGATCCTCGTGCCGGAGATCTCCGCCAGGTACTGCACCAGGTTGTAGGTGAAGGAGTCGTAGTTGTCGATCATGAGGATGCGCAGGTCGCTGAGCCCCGGAGCGGGAAATCCGGCCCGGTGTTCCCCCAGACTGAAGCTCTGCTTGAGCTCTATGTTCGCCGGCGTGCCCGATCGTGTACCGCCGGACGCATCCGCCGTGATCTGATCCTGTCGAGTATTCATCATCATCAGACCTACTCCCATTCGTCTTGGGCGGTCGCCAGTTCGATGGCCCTGAACATCGCCCGGGCCTTGTTCTCAGTCTCGCGGTACTCTCGCTCGGGATCCGAGTCCGCCACGATGCCGGCCCCGGCCTGCACGTACGCCACGCCGTCGCGCACCAGCACGGTCCGGATGTAGATGCAGGAGTCGAGGTCGCCGGAGTAGCTGAGATACCCGATGGCACCTGCGTACGGACCCCTCCGGAGCGGTTCGAGCTCGTCGATGATCTCCATGGCCCGCACCTTCGGCGCGCCCGACACTGTGCCTGCCGGAAAGACGGCCCGCAGGGCGTCGGTAGCGCCGATACCGTCCTCCAACTCCCCGGTGACCGACGAGACCATGTGCATCACGTGGCTGTATCGCTCGACCTCGGCGAAGGTCTCCACCAGGACCGTGCCCGGGCGGCAGACCCGTCCCAGGTCGTTGCGTCCCAGGTCGACCAGCATGACGTGCTCGGCCTTCTCCTTCTCGTCGTTCAGCATCTCCAGGGCCAGCCTGTGGTCCTCGGCCGGCGTGGCGCCTCGTGCCCGGGTGCCCGCGATGGGACGGGTCTCGGCCCTTCGGCCGGTGACGGTGACCAGCGGCTCGGGACTCGAGCCGACCACCTCGAAGTCACGAAACGACATGTAGTACATGTAGGGGCTGGGATTGACGGCCCGCAGCCCCCGGTAGATCGAGAAACCGCTCACGCTCACAGGCGTCTGGAAGCGCTGGGAGAGGACCACCTGAAAGGCGTCGCCCGCGTAGATGTATTCCCGGATCCGCTCGACGGCGCCCAAGAACGCCTCGCGGTCGAAGCTCGAGTGGATCACCGCTTCCCCGGCCTCGACATCCACGCCACCCCGTGGCTGCTGTCCGCCGTCGCTCTGTTTCGTGGCCCGCTCCGCCAGCGGGACCGGTCCGCGGAGCCGGGCCTTCACGTCGGCCAACCGTGCCACCGCCGATGCGTAGGCGTCTTGGGTGGACGGGCTCTTCCTCGCAGAAGATGTTGGTGAGAAGTGTGATCGTGTGAAGCAGATGGTCGAACACCACCACAACGTCGGTGAGCAGGAAGGCCATCTCCGGCAGACCGAGATCGTCGGCGGGCGCCTGCGGAAGGCGTTCGACATAGCGGATGCAGTCATAGCCGAAGTACCCCACCGCGCCCCCCACAAGAGGCGGGAGCCCCTGGAGTGGGGGTACGCGATACCGCGCCATATGCTGCGCCATGAAGCCGAAGGGGTCTGCCCCGTGCGCCGACAAGTCGAGGGCGGTGTCTACGCCTCCGCGCCGTATGGTCACAGTCCCGCCGGTCAGCCGGATGCTCTCCCACGCTTTGATGCCCAGGAAGGAGTAGCGACCCACCCGCTGGCCCTGCTCCGCGCTCTCAAGAAGGAAGCAGCCGGCGCCCTGCCGGAGCTTCAGGAAGGCCGAGACCGGCGTCTCCGTGTCGTCCAGGAACTGGTGGAACACGGGGATGACGTTGTAGCTGTCGCTGAGCCTCCGCACCTCCTCGAGCGAGGGCGCGGTGGCGATAGTGCCGGATGTCATGACCGCCTACCTTTCTCGGCGAGCGAGAAAAGGCGGCTTCTCTCCGGAGGGGGAGCTAAGCCATCGGCCGTCGAAGCAGGTGAAGTCGCCGGTATGGCAGGCGGCCCCGGTCTGCTCGACGAGCGCGAGCAGAGTGTCGCCGTCGCAGTCGTAGCGCAGTTCGCGAACCTTCTGGAAATGGCCGGACGTGGCGCCCTTGTTCCAGTATTCGTTCCGCGAGCGGCTGAAGAACCAGGTGGTCCCGGTCTCGAGCGTGCGCCGCAGGGATTCGGCGTTCATGTAGGCCAGCATGAGGACCTCGCCGGTGTCCCACTCCTGCACCACGCACGGCACGAGTCCTCTAGCGTCGAATCTGATGGCGGAGAAAGCCTCGGGGATATCGGTAGGCTCTGAGCTGTCGGTCTGCTCTGGCATGTCTCTTCTTTCGTGGTCGCTGTCCTAACGGGTGGCGCGTCGCCGCGCCCGAGGCCGGCCGGACGGATGGAAGATCAGCCGGCCGCTGGAGGCGCCCCTCGCATACCGCGAGGGGCTAGGACCACAAGGAATGCCGTACGGGAAGAATACCGACGCGACCACGAAGAGATCCGGACGAGCGCATGCGACGAGGCCGGACGGCGATACGCCGCGTCCCACCATATGTCGCCTGTGCCGCCATTTCGCCTCTTCGGGTCAAACCATCGATAGTGCGGGCGTATGATACACCGTTGCGCGGCACTTGAGAACAGCGAGGCCCAATGGACAGAAACGCGGAGATGATCTTCACAGGCGATGAGCTCCTACGGGGCGACATCATCAACACCAACCAGTCCTATCTGGGGCAGAGGCTGCTCGATCTGGGGATCTTCGCCACTCATGCCCTGTCGGTGCACGACGATCTGCGGGCGATCGTCGCAGCTATCAAGGAGAGCTTGGCCCGCCGGCCGCACATCATCATCCTCTCGGGGGGCCTGGGCCCCACCGAGGACGACCTCACCCGCGAGGCTACCGCCGAGGCCCTGAACCTGCCGCTGGAGCACCACGAAGACCTTCTCGAGCAGATCCGCGAGCGCTTCGCGGCTCGCGACTACCGCATGGGTGAGAGCAATCGCAAGCAGGCCCAACTTCCCCGAGGGGCTACCGCCATCCCTATCTCGGGGACCGCTCCCGGGTTCTATCTCGACCACCACGGGATCTTTGTGGTGGCCCTTCCCGGCGTGCCCTGGGAGCTGAAGGAGATGTGGGAGGGCACGGTCGAGCCCTTGCTCGACAGGCGATCCGGGGCGTCGGTAGGACATGCGGTGAGACGCATCCAGGTGTTCGGCGTCGGGGAGTCTGCGGCGGCAGAGATGCTGTCCGACCTGCCCTGGCGAGGATCCGAGGTCGAGATCGGCACACGGGCCAGCCTGGAGGAGCTCACGATCATCCTCAGAGGCGCGGACACTCCGGAAGGCACGCTCCGGCTGGACGAGATCGAAGCCCGGGTACGCGCGACCCTCGGCGACCGAGTGTTCGGCGTAGATGGTCCGAAACTCCCCGACATCGCGGGCAGACTGCTGCTTCGGGCCGGCCTCACCGTCGCCGTCGCCGAATCGTGCACCGGTGGCTTGGTGGGCAAGCGCTTCACCGACATCCCCGGGAGCAGCGACTACTTCGTGGGCGGCGTGACCGCCTACGGCAACGAGGTGAAGACCCGGGTGCTGGGCGTGCCGGCCGGACTGCTCGAGCAGCATGGTGCGGTAAGTGCCGAGGTGGCGGCGGCGATGGCCGAGGGGGTACAGCGGCTGCTTGGCTCCGGTTGCGCGCTCTCCACCACGGGAGTGGCCGGGCCGGGCGGAGGGACCGAGGACAAGCCGGTGGGGCTCGTCTATGTGGGCAGCGTCGTCGCAGGCAGCACCGAAGTGGAGCGGCTCCGGCTGTTCGGCCGCCGCGACCAGATCCGCGAGCGCGCCGCGCTGGCCGCGGTGGATCTTCTGCGACGGAGGCTGTTGAGGGAGGCCGCGGGCCGCTAGGTGATCGGAGGACGCGGCGGCCGGTCCGACCGAGGACCGACGGTCGCGAGCTCGTCCCCGGCCGACACTCCCGCCTACTTGGCCCTGTTGTAGAAGACGTCCACCGGCATCCCGATCGACAGGTAGCGGAAAAGGACGTCCTGCAACCATATGGGGGTCCGGATACAGCCGTGGCTCGCCGGATAGGTGGGGACGCTGGGATAGCCGTGGATCGCGTTCTTGGGCATGAAGTAGCACGGCGAATAGATGGGGCCCAGCGAGCATTCCACCCAGCCCCGGTTCTTGCTGCGCAGATGCCAGCCGCCGGTGGGCGTCCCGTACTTACCCGTGGAGACGTGCAGTACCATGACTACCTGTTCATCCCGGATCATCATGAGTATCTGTCGGGTGAGGTCGGCCTCCAGACGGTCCTCTCCCGTGCCCGGCTTGACGGGTTTGGGCACCTGCGCCGCGAACAGGTGCTGCCAGGACTGCGCCCCGAACTTGCCCGTCCGCTTGAGCCTCTCGTACTTCTGGAAGGCGAGAACCGCGTCGCGGGTGCGGGTGTCGTACTTGCCGTCCACCGGCCCGCATGGGTAATGAAGCGCCGTCAGACGGGTCTCGAGCATCAGCACGAGGGGTCCCTTCGCTCCTCTGGCCAGATTCGGATAGCCCTCCACCGGATCCACGGCCGCCGCGTACACGGCCCGCGGAGAGAGGGGCTCTACGAACGCCCTGTAGAGCAGAGGCACCAGTTCTCCATGGGTCAGGCCGAGCGAGGGGAACAGCCAGGTATCGGACGCGGGCAGGAGTCCTACCCGAGACGCGATGGCGACCGAAGAGAGGTACTGCGGGGCGATGAGCTTCCTATCGGCGAAGCCGGCCAAGCATTCTTCAACTCTGTAGGGCGTGAGGGAATCACCGAGCTTCGCGCCCTGCTTCTCGGCCGCGAAACGGAGCGCGGCGATCAAGAAAGCAGCGGCCTCCTGCCGCGATACCTGCCTGTTCGAAGAGAACGTGAGCGGCGAGCTTCCGTCCATGATCCCCGCGCGGTGGACCGCGCCGATCTCTCCGAACCCCCAGTCTGAAGACCGGACGTCCAGGAAGTCGCCGTACTCGCAGTCGGGCAGATGAAGAGCTCGGGCGAGAAACACAGCCATCTGCGCCCGGGTGACGGGGCCGGCCGCGGGGGTCGGGGGGTCGCCGTGCCGTTTGACGACACTGCGCAGGGCCAGCGCCTGAACGGCTTCGACGTAGTCGTCACCGGGTCCGAGGGCCGGCGAAGACTCGCCGGCGGCCTGTGCCTGCCCGCCGCCGAGCAGCAGCGCGGCGAACAGCGATCCAAGGACAAGGCCGGCAACAAGACGTCGCGACCCGCGCCCGACCCGCGCCGCAGCGCAAAGGCTACGCTTCATGACCCGCCACGGCATGCTTCATCCCGCTCCCTCGGCGACGCTTCCTCTGCACGGATCCGACGACCTGCCAATACCAGGCACCATCTTAGCGGGAGAGACGCGCATGGTATAGACCATCGACGGGTACCGCTGATGCGAAGTATCCTATGAGAGCAAACGCGTCCGGACACGTGAAAGGTGCGAACATGGATCAACCCAAGGTCTTCCTTTACGCGCTCAGTACCTGCGGCCACTGCAGGAACGCCAAGAAACTCCTTGATGCGCATAACGTCGAGTACGACTTCGTCGATGTGGACCTTCTTCCTCGTGACGAGATGGGCAAGACCATCGAGGAGGTCCGCAAGGTGAACCCGCAGGCGGCTTTCCCCACTCTCATCATCGGTGACAAAGTGATCGTAGGCTATCGCGAGCTTGAGATCCTGGAGGCGTTGGGACTGTGAACGGTGCAGAAGAGCTCTACGAGCGACTGAAGAAGGTCAACGAGCCCAAGGGCTACTTTTTCAACAAGAACCGAGAGTTGGTCCTCGGGCTCCTCGACGGTCTGCTGACCAACAAGGAACGTTACGGCTACATGTGCTGCCCCTGCCGGCTGGCCGCCAGTGACCGCGAAGCGGACAAGGACATCATCTGCCCGTGCGACTACCGGGAACCGGACGTCAAGGAGTACGGGAGTTGCTACTGCAACCTCTACGTCTCCAAGGAATGGAACGAGGGGACGGTACCCAACGTGCCGGTACCCGAGCGGCGTCCGCTCGAGCGCATCCTCTGGTCGCGCTGGCCGGGCGGCGACGCCTGAGCCGGAGTTCCCGGGAGTGGACCGAGCCTTCGGGGCGCGGCGGGCGGTGCCCGCCGCGCCCCTTTCTTCACCCTCCCTCGGCTCAGGATGCGGGTCCCGCGCTACGTACGGCGGGCAGCTGGTTACCCCGTGGAAACGCCTCATGGCCGTGTGCTAGCCTAGGGGGCCGCCGGAGGGGAGAATCGGGGCGGAAGCGAGCCGGTAACGGAGGCAGGGTTGGAAGACATTGCTCAGATGAAGGTACTCGTGGCGGAGCTCATGGACGAGGAGATCATCGCCCAGCTCGCAGCGGCCACCCAGGTCGATGTCAAGTACGGCCTCACCCACGACGAACTGCTCGCTGTGATCCCCTCGTACCACGGGATCATCGTGCGCAGCGAGACGCAGATCGATAAGAGCCTGCTGGACGCAGCCGCCAATCTGCGCGTGGTGGGCAGGGCGGGCTCGGGGCTGGACAACATCGATGTCGGCTACGCCACCCAGAAAGGTGTGATCGTCTGCAACACCCCCGAGAGCAACATCGTCTCGGCGGCGGAGCACACCATGGGTCTGCTCTTGGCCAGCAGCCGCAACATCCCCTGGGCGAACCGTTTCATCAAGAGCGGCAAGTGGGGGCGCAAACAGTTCGAGGGCAGCGAGCTCTACGGAAAGACCCTTGGCATCATCGGGTTGGGCAGGATCGGCAGCCTCGTCTCCCAGCGGGCTCGCGGCTTCGCTATGCGGGTCATCGCCTACGACCCGTATATCCCCTACTCGCGCTTCGGCAACTTGAGCGTCGAGAGGAAGGAGACGCTGGAGGAGCTGCTCTCGGAGTCCGACTTCATAACCATCCACACGCCACGGACAAAGGAGACCCTCAACCTCATCGGCGATAGGGAGATAGCGCTGATGAAGCCGGGCGTGCGCCTCGTCAACTGCGCCCGAGGCGGGCTCTTCAACGAAGACGCGCTCTACCGGGGCGTCCAGTCCGGGCATATCGCCTCACTGGGCGTCGACACCTGGGTCCACGAACCGCAGGAAAGCCATCCTCTCTACGAGTTCGAGAGCGTGGTCGGCACGCCCCATCTGGGCGCCTCCACGTTGGAAGCCTCCAGGCGCGTGGGCGAAGAGGTGATCGCCGAGGTCATCGCCGGACTCCGCGGCCAGATGGTCAAGAACGCGGTCAACATGCCCGCACTTTCCGATGAAGCCTTCTCCAGGCTGCAGGCCTTCATCCGTCTCACCGAGCAGATGGGGGTCCTCTACCGACACATCAGGCGGGAGAGCGTCAAACGCGTGGAGACGGTGTTCGCCGGCAAGGAGATCGACGAACCCGAGGACGCCAGGATCCTGTCGCTGCTGGCCCTCAAGGGCATCCTCGAAGGCATCATGGCCTCGGGGACCGTCAACTTCGTCAACGCCGGACTGCTGGCCGAGCAGACCGGCATCCAGGTGCGGGAGACCATCTCCAAGGAGACGGGCGACTACCGCAACCTCATCCAGTTGATCGTGACCGAGGGCGAGGACCGGCAGTTCGTGATCGCCGGAACGGTGCTGGAGCACCGGTACCCACGCATCGTTCAGATCGGCGATTTCCCCATCAGCTTCGTACCTGAGGGCAGACTCGCCTACGTGCCCCACAAAAACGTCCCTGGGGTCATCGGCCGGGTGGGGACCATCATGGGCGAACACGGCGTTAATATCTCTCGCATGGTCACCTCGAGCGGCGACAACAACATCTCGCGGGATTCGATCATGATCCTGGGACTCGACAACGACGTCCCCCAAGAGGCCATCGACCGGTGTCTGGAGATGGAAGAGATCTACGAGATGAGGATCATCGACTTCTGACGGCCGGCCCGCTACAAAGACTCTGGAACTGAGGGCCCCGAAACGATTAGAATGGCTCTGCCTCCCGAGGCTGTCGCCTCACGAGGTGCGCGCGCAAAAGAGAGGACGAAAGGAGGTCCCACCGAGCATCGATCGCGGTTCTCCGCATGCTGGACCGATGGCAGTATCCCTGACAAGAAGTGTGAGGTGCAGTCCGTAATGCCCGCATCCCGATTTCGTCGCGTCTTATTCTGCAGCGCGCTCGTGCTTCTTCTCGTAGCCGTCGGCCTGTTCGCCGCTGCCTGCGGCGAGGCGGCCGAAGAGACGACCACGACCGCCGCCCCGGCCGAGACCACCACCACCGCCGCCCCGGCCGAGACCACCACCACCGCCGCCCCGGCCGAGACCACCACCACCGCCGCGGCCGCCAAGGAGTTCATCTTCGGCATGCTGCTGGTCGGCCCGTACAACGACCACGGCTGGAGCCAGGCGCACTACGAGGCCGGCATGTACGTCGAGGAGAAGATCCCCGGCGCCAAGATGGTCTACGTCGACAAGGTCAACCCGGCCGACCGCCCCGGCACCACCGCCGAGCAGCTCGCCGAAGACCTGCTCGCCCAGGGCGCCAAGATGATCATCTTCAACTCGGACGACATGAAGGACGGCGCCATCGACTTCGCCAAGGCCCACCCGGACATCCCGGTGATCCACGCCTCCGGCGACAGCGCCTGGAAAGAGGGCAAGGACTTCAAGGACCTGCCCAACCTCGGCAACATCATGGGCCGGATGGAGTACGGCAAGATGATCGCCGGCGTGCGCCGCCGCCCTGACCACCCAGACCGGCAAGATCGGCTACCTCGGTCCGCTGATCAACGACGAGACCCGCCGCCTGGCTGCCTCCGCCTACCTGGGCGCCAGGTACGCCTGGACCGAGTACCTGAAGAAGGACCCCGCCGACCTGAAGTTCAAGGTCAACTGGATCGGCTTCTGGTTCAACATCCCCGGCGTCACCTCCGACCCGACCCAGGTGGCCGACGACTTCTATCAACAGCGGCTACGACGTGGTCATGTCGGGCATCGACACCACCGAGGCGCTGGTGGAGGCGGGCAAAGCTCGCCGCAGCCGGCAAGAAGGTCTGGGCCATCCCCTACGACTTCGTCGGCTCGCATCGATGAAGCGCCCGACGTCGGCCTGGGCGTGCCCTACTTCAACTGGGGCCCGGCCTACGTCGAGGCCGTCACCACGGCCCGCGACGGCACAGTGGACGCAGCTTCTGGAACTGGACGCGCCCGACTGGGCGGACATCAACAACCCCGACACCTCCGCCGTCGGCTTCGAGAAGGGCGAAGGCCTCTCGGCCGACGCCGCCGCCAAGCTCGACGAGTTCATCAAGGCCCTGGCCGGCGGCCTGAACCTGTGGAAGGGCCCGCTCAACCTCCAGGACGGCACCTCGCTACCTGGCCGAAGGCGAGAGGCGACCGCGCAGCAGATCTGGTACCTGCCGCAGCTGCTGGAGGGCATGGAAGGCCAGAGCGTAGCCGAAGTAGAGCTTGTCACGCATTCGACCATAGATCGAGCGAAAGGGGAGACCGCCCCGGTCTCCCCTTTCTGGTTCTCCAACCGGACACTGAGGACCGATAGTGGAAGTCCAGCTCAGACGACATCCACAAGCACTTCGGCGCCGTCCAGGCCAACGACGGCATCAACCTTGTCGTGCCCGCCGGCACCATCCAGGGCATCCTGGGCGAGAACGGGGCCGGCAAGAGCACGCTGATGAAGATCCTGTCCGGCTTCCAGCCGCGCCGACAGCGGCGAGATCCTGCTCGACGGCAAGCGGTCGCCATGCGCTCGCCCGCCGACGCCATCCGGCACGGCGTCGGCATGCTGCACCAGGATCCGCTGGACTTCCCGCCCATGCGGGTGGTCGACAACCTCCTCATCGGCGGCCCCGCGGCAGGCTCGTTCCCCGCAGGGCCGACGCGGCCGCGGCGCGTTCGAGCGAGCTGGCCGGCTCGTTCGGCTTCTCCATCGATCCTGAAGGCCGAGGTCGAATCGCTCACCGTGGGCGAGCGCCAGCAGCTGGAGATCCTGCGCCTGCTGTGGCTGGGCGCCGGCGTGCTGATCCTCGACGAGCCGACCACCGGCATCAGCGCCGCCCAGAAGGACGAAGCTGTTCGACACCCTGCGCCGCCTGGCCGCCCAGGGCAAGACCGTGATCTTCGTCTCCCACAAGCTGGAGGAGGTGGAGGAGCTGTGCACCCGGGTGGCCGTGCTGCGCCAGGGCCGGCTGGTGGGCGAGGCCCTGCCCCCGTTCCAGACGTGGACAAGCTGGTCGCGATGATGTTCGAGCGGGAGGTCGTCCCCAGGCGAGCGGACGTCCTGCGCTCCCGGCGACATCGCTCTTCTCGCCTGGACGGCATGAGCGCGGAGCACGGCCGCCTGCAGCTGATCGCGGCGATCGACCTCGAGGTGCGCCAGGGCGAGGTCATCGGCCTGGCGGGCATGGAGGGCAGCGGCCAGAGCCTGCTCCTGCGGGCGTGCGCCGGGCTGGTCCGCACTACCGGCGGTCGCGTGTCTCCTGCGACGGCGCCGACCTGACCGGCAAGACCTACCACCACTTCAAGCAGCGGGGGTGCCTATGTGCCGGCCGCCCGCCTGGAGGAAGGCCTGGTCCCCGGGCTCACCCTCACCGAGCACTTCCTGCTTGGCCCAGAGGAAGCCGGGGCTTCTTCATCGACTGGGAGGCGGCCGCCGGCTGGCGCAGGAGCGCATCGCCGAGTTCAACATCCGCGGCACACCCGCCAGCCCGGTCGAGTCGCTCTCGGGCGGCAACCAGCAGCGGGCGCTGCTCGCCCTGGTGCAGCCGGGCGCCAAGCTGCATGCTGCTCGAGCACCCCACCCGCGGTCTGGACATCGAGTCGGCCATCTACATGTGGAGCAAGCTGAAGGAGCGCTGCAAGCAGGGCGGCGCCATCATCTTCACCTCCGCCGACCTGGACGAGATCCTGCAGTACAGCGACCGCATCCTGGTGTTCTTCGCCGGGCGGGTGTCCGGGCCCGCTGGACGCGGCCGCCACCGACGTCGAGCAGCTCGGGCAGCTGATCGGCGGGAGAGCGAGCTGACGGGGCTCGTCGATGGCCTGAGCGACTCCGGACGCATCTCGCGAGCAGAACGCTGGATCGACCTCGGTCTGCCAGGTGGGCGCGCTCGTGATCCTGCGCCCTGGTCCTCGACCACCGTCATCCTGCTGGCCGCGGGCGCACCCCCCCTTCCCGGCCTACCGGGAGATCATCAACGGGGCCGTCGGGTCGCTCACCAGCTTCTCCAACGTGCTGGTCGCCTGGGTGCCCCTGCTGCTGGCCGCCGCCGGCCTGCTGGTCACCTTCGCCGCCGGCTGTGGAACATCGGGGTGGAAGGCAGATCGTCTTCGGGGCCGTGCTCACCACCTGGGTGCTGCGGCTGCTGCAGGACACGGCGCTCTCCCCCGGCGTCATCATCGTCTGGCCATCCTCGCCGGCATGGTGGGCGGCGCGCTGTGGGCAGCGCTGGCCGGCGTGCTCAAGACCTTCGGCGGGGTCAACGAGATCTTCGGCGGCCTGGGCCTCAACTTCGTGGCCACCGCCCTCACCCTGTGGCTGATCTTCGGCCCCTGGAAGCGGCCGGGCGTCGGCTCCATGAGCGGCACCGAGCCTTTCCCCGAGCCGCTGTGCGCTGCCACCATCGCCGGCACTGCGCCTGAGCCCCTGGTCGCTCGGCCTGGGCATCCTGGCGGTCATCGTCGTCTACATCCTGCTGCGAGCGCACCTATTTCGGTCTCGCGCTCAAGGCCGTCGGGCCAGCAACCGCGGCCGCCTTCCTGCTCGGGCGTGCCCACCTGGCAGTACAGGCTGCTGGCCTTCGCTCTTGTGCGGGGCGCTCGCCGGGCTGGCCGGCGCCCTCCAGGTCACCGCCGTCTACCACCGGCTGATCCCCTCCATCTCCAGCGGCTACGGCTACCTGGGCCTGCTGGTCGCCATGCTCATCCTGTACCGGGCCGTCTGGGTGGCCCGGTGGCCCTGTTCTTCGCCGCCCTCAACATCGGCAGCATCCAGCTGCCCATCGTGCTCAAGCTGGATTCCACCCTGGCCGGGGTGCTCCAGGGAGCCCTGGTGCTGTTCGTCATCCTGGTCGAAGGGGGCGCGCCAGCGCTACCTGCGCCGAGGGCGTCGGCGTCGCGGACTGGCGAGGAGCAGCTCCGATGGACGCGGCCACACCGATCCTGCTCGGCCTGGCCGGCGTGCTGGCGACGGCGGCGCCCGTGCGTGTTCGCCGTCCATCGGCGAGACCTTCACCGAGCGGGCCGGGCGTGATCAACCTCTCCGTGAACGGCACCATCCTGCTCTCGGCCATGGGCGGCTTCGCCGCGGCCGTCACCACCGACAGCCTGGTCCTGGGCTTCCTGGCCGGAGCGCGTCATCGGCGCGGTGGTGGCCCTGGTCGTGGCCTTCGGCAGCATCACCCTGCGCCAGTCGCAGGTGGCCGTCGGCTTCGTGCTCGCTCTGGTCTGCCGCGACCTGGCCTACTTCCTGGGCAACCCGTTCATGGGCGAGCAGGGCCCGCGGCTCTCGTGCATCCCCATCCCCGGCCTCGAGCGACATCCCCATCCTGGGCACGCTGTTCTTCAAGCACGACGTCATGACCTACTTCAGCTTCGTGCTGATCGTCGTGGCCTGGTGGTGGATCTTCCGCACCCGCCCGGGCCTGATGCTGCGCGCGGTCGGCGAGCGGCCGGCGGCGGCCTTCGCCCGGGGCGCCAAGGTCAACCTGCGTGCGCTACGTCTACACCATCCTGGGCGGCGCGCTGGTCGGCCTGGCCGGCCCCATGTACTCGCTCAGCGTCAAGGCCGGCTGGAAGGGCACCATCTCCGGGCTGGACGGCATGGGCTGGATCGCGCTCGCCATCGCCATCTTCGGGGCCTGGAACCCGGTGCGCGTGGCCTTCGGGCGCCTACCTCTTCGCCCTGCTGCAGTGGCTGGGCGTGGTGCTGCAGCCCAGCCTGCCGGGCATCCCCTCCCAGGTGCTGCAGGTGGCGCCGTTCCCGCTGATGATCCTCACCCTGCTGCTGGTGAACATCGGCAACGCCGAGTGGGTGGAGCGGGTGCTGGCCGCGCTGCCCGAGCGCTCCCGCAAGCGGGTGGCGCGTATCTTGCGCTCCCTGCGCGTGGTCCAACCGCGAAGTCTGGGGGTGCCCGTTCGAGACCTGACTGAGCTGTTTAGCCATATGTATATCGGATGGCCGCCAATCACGGCCATGCGGACAGATGCCGGAGAGTGGCACGCTGGTATGCTACCCGAGACCGGAAGGCCATATCTGGCGGTCCGGACACAGTCAAGCAGCTCCAGGGGTGGCGCTAGACAGATGAGAAGCATGTCCATGTTTTGGGGATGTACTGTCCCCGCGCGCGGAGACGCCGGTCGGCACGAGGCACCGGCCGGCCCTTGCCGGAAACAAGATTCGTGGAGAGCGTAGACATCATCGACAGCGCTCCCGCCGGCAGGCCGCTGAGGTGGGGATTGCCCACGCCGCAGGGCCTCTACGATCCCCAGCAACGAGAAGAGACTCCTGCGGGGTCGGTTTCGTCTGTGACATAGGCGGCAAGGCCTCTCACTCCATCGTCGAGCGCGGCATCGAGGTGCTCAACAACCTGCTTCATCGTGGCGCCGCCGGCGCCGACGCGGGCACCGGCGACGGAGCGGGCATCCTCGTGCAGATCCCGCACCGCTTCTTCCAGGACGCATGCCGCCCGCTCGGGTTCTCGCTGCCGCAGGCCGGCAGCTACGGCGCGGCGATGATGTTCCTGCCGCTGGAGCCCGAGGCCCGGACGGCCTGCCGGGCGGTCGTGGATACGGCCCTCGCGGGCGAAGGCCTGCGCGTCCTCGGCTGGCGCGAGGTGCCGACGAGCCGACCGCCCTGGGCGAGGCGGCCCGGGCGACCCGGCCGGCGGTCTGGCAGTGCTTCACCGATTCGGCGGGTCTGGGCGAGGACGCCCTCGAGCGCAAGCTCTACGTCGCCCGCAGGCAGTGCGAGAGAGCCGTGACCGAGGCGCTGGGCGCCGACGCTCGCTTCTACGTTGCGAGCTTCTCCTGCCGCACCATCGTCTACAAGGGCCTGATGATGGCCACCGAGATCCCGGCTTTCTACCCGGACCTCAACGAGCCGCTGTTCGAGAGCGCCCTGGCGGTCGTCCACCAGCGCTACAGCACCAACACGTTCCCCTCCTGGGAGCTGGCCCAGCCGTTCCGCTACCTGGCGCACAACGGCGAGATCAACACCCTGCGCGGCAACCTCAACTGGATGCGCTCGCGCGAGCGGAGCTGGCAGTCCGATCTGTTCGGCGACGACATCAAGAAGCTGCTGCCGGTCATCGACGAGCGCGGCAGCGACTCGGCCTGCCTCGACAACGCGCTCGAGCTGCTCACCACCGGCGGCCGCGACCTCCAGCACGCCATGCTGATGCTCATCCCCCAGGCGTGGGGCGCGAAGTACCCCATGGGCCCCGACCTGCGCGGCTTCTTCGAGTACCACGCCGGGCTCATGGAGCCCTGGGACGGCCCGGCCGCGCGTGGCCTTCACCGACGGCCATGTGGTCGGCGCCCTGCTCGACCGCAACGGGCTGCGGCCCGCGCGCTACACCATCACCAAGGACGGCTTCATGGTGCTCGCCTCCGAGGCCGGCGTGCTCGACTTCCCCCCCGAGCAGGTGGAGGAGAAGGGCGCGCTGCGGCCCGGGCAGATGATCCTGGTGGACCTGGCCGGAGCGCCGGGTGCTCGAAGGACGTCGAGATCAAGACCCGGCTGGCGCGCCGCCAGCCGTACCGCCGCTGGGTGGAGGAGAACAAGATCGCGATCCACGGCTTCTTCGGCGCCGTGGCGCCGCTCGACGCCCGAGACCGGCAGCCTGCTCCGCCGCCAGAAGCTACTTCGGCTACACGCGCGAGGACCTCAAGCTGATCCTCGACCCCATGGCCGCCACCGGCCACGAGCCGGTCGGCTCCATGGGGGCCGACGAGCCGCTGGCCGTGCTCTCCGAGCAGCCGCAGCTGCTCTACTGGTACTTCAAGCAGCTCTTCGCCCAGGTCACCAACCCCGCCATCGACTCCATCCGCGAGGAGCTGGTCATGTCGCTGATGACCTTCATCGGCTCGCCCGCCAACATCCTGGCCGAAGGCCCGCAGCAGGCGCGGCTTGATCAAGCTGAACCACCCGATCCTCTCCAACGAGGACCTGGCCCGCATCCGCGGCCTCAACCTCCCGGACTTCGCCTGCCGCACCCTGCCCATCGGCTTTCCCGGCGGACGGAGACGGCGCCGATCTGGCCGCGGCGCTGGACGAGCTCTGCAGGCAGGCGGAGGCGGCGGTGGCCGGCGGCGAACGCATGCTCATCCTGAGCGACCGCGACCTGCCCGACGGCACCATGGCCATCCCGGCCCTGCTGGCGGTGTCGGCGGTCAACCGGCACCTGCTGAACGCCTCGCGGCGCACGTCGGCGAGCCTGATCGTCGAGACCGGCGAGGCCCGCGAGGTCATGCACATGGCCCTGCTGCTGGGCTACGGCGCCTCGGCCATCAACCCCTACCTGGCCTTCGAGATCGTCGCCGACCTGGCGCTGCGCAACCGGCTGAGCAAGGACGTGGGCGTCGACCAAGGCCCTGGAGAACTACATCAAGGCCCTCTGCAAGGGCCTGCTCAAGATCATGTCGAAGATGGGCATCTCCACCCTGCGCAGCTACCGCAGCGCCCAGGTGTTCGAGGCCGTGGGCCTCAACCACGAGGTGGTCGACCGTACTTCGAGGGCACCGCGTCGCGCATCGAGGGCATCGGCCTGGACGAGATCGCCGCGCGAGGCCCAGGCGCGCTACCAGGCGGCCCATGAGAACGCGGAGACGCGCGCCGAGGATCCTGCCGAGCGGCGGCCACTACTGCTACCGCAAGGACGGCGAGCGCCACCTGTGGACCCCCGAGACCATCGCCTACCTGCAGCAGGCCACGCGCACCAACGACTACGACCTGTACCGGCAGTACGCCGCGCTGATCAACGACCAGGAGCAGGCAGCAGAGCACCCTGCGCGGCCTGTTCCGGTTCAAGACCGTCAAGCCGGTGCCGCTCGACGAGGTGGAGCCCGAGAGTCGAGATCGTCAAGCGCTTCGTCACCGGGGCCATGTCGTTCGGCTCCATCAGCCAGGAGGCGCACGAGGCGCTGGCCATCGCCATGAACCGCCTGGGCGGCATGAGCAACAGCGGCGAGGGCGGCGAGGACCCCGAGCGCTACATCCCGCTGCCCAACGGCGACAGCCGCTGCAGCGCCATCAAGCAGATCGCCAGCGGCCGCTTCGGCGTGACCGCCGAGTACCTGGTCAACGCCCGCGAGCTGCAGATCAAGATCGCGCAGGGCGCCAAGCCCGGCGAGGGCGGCCAGCTTCCCGGCGACAAGGTCTATCCCTGGATCGCGAAGACGCGGCACTCCACCCCGTACGTCAGCCTGATCTCGCCGCCGCCGCACCACGACATCTACTCCATCGAGGACATCAAGCAGCTCATCTACGACCTGCGCTGCGCCAACCCCGAGGCGCGGGTCTCGGTGAAGCTGGTGTCCGAGGTCGGCGTGGGCACGGTCGCCGCGGGCGTGGCCAAGGGCCAGGCCGACGTGATCCTGATCAGCGGCTACGACGGCGGCACCGGCGCCGCGCCCCTCTCCTCGATGCGCCACGCCGGCGCGCCCTGGGAGCTGGGCCTGGCGGAGACCCAGCAGACGCTGGTGCTGAACGGCCTGCGCAGCCGCGTGCGCCTGCAGGCGGACGGCCAGCTCAAGACCGGGCGCGACGTGGTCATCGCCGCGCTGCTCGGCGCCGAGGAGTTCGGGTTCGCGACCACCGCTCCTGGTGGTGCTCGGGTGCGTCATGATGCGCGCCTGCCACAAGAACACCTGCCCGGTCGGCGTCGCCACCCAGGATCCGGAACTGCGCAAGCTGTTCGCCGGGCAAGCCGGAGTACGTGGTGAACTTCCTCACGATGGTCGCGCGCGAGGCGCGCGAGCACATGGCGCAGCTCGGCATCCGGACGCTGGACGACCTCGTCGGCCGCTCCGACCTGCTCGAGGTCAACGACGCCATCACCTTCTGGAAGGCGAAGGGGCTGGATTTCTCCAAGATCCTCTACCGCCCGGAGGCCGCACCGCAGGAGGTGCGCAACACCGAGCCACAGCAGCACGACCTGGACAAGGCCTACGACAACGAGATCCTCCCGCTCGTGGCCGGCGCGCTCGAGACCGCGGCGGCCGGTGACGCGTCACCCTGCCGATCCGCAACGTGCACCGCACGGTCGGCACCATGGTCTCGGGCGAGATCGCCCGCCGGTACGGCGGCCAGGGCCTGCCCGACGACACCATCACCCTGCACTTCCAGGGCTCGGCCGGCCAGAGCTTCGGCGCGTTCTCTCCAAGGGCATGACCTTGGTGCTCGAAGGCGAGGCCAACGACTACCTGGGCAAGGGCCTGTCGGGCGGCAAGATCGTGGTCAAGCCGCCGCCGGGCTCCGAGTTCGACCCGGCGGAGAACATCATCGCCGGCAACGTGGCGCTCTACGGCGCCACCTCGGGCGAGGTCTACATCTGCGGCCGGGCCGGCGAGCGGTTCGCCATCCGCAACAGCGGGGTGACGGCCGTGGTCGAGGGCATCGGCGACCACGGTTGCGAGTACATGACCGGCGGGCGCGTGGCGGTGCTCGGACCCACCGGCGTCAACTTCGCGGCCGGCATGAGCGGCGGCATCGCCTACGTCTTCGACGAGACCGGGCTCTTCGACGAGCGCTGCAACCTGGACATGGTCGACCTGGAACTGATGACCGACCCGGACGACCAGCCGAACTGAGGACCATGATCGAGCGCCACGTGACGTACACGGGCAGCGAGCGCGGCCGCCACATCCTCGAGGACTGGGAGGCTCACCTGCCCTACTTCGTCAAGGTCTTCCCCACCGAGTACAAGCGCGCGCTGGGCAGGCTGAGCCAGGAGGACGAGGCCGTCGAGCGCGAAGTGGCGGTGAGCGACTAGCCATGGTCACGAGAACGCGAATTCCTGGATCGACCGCGGCAGGACGTGGGCTACCGGCCGGTCGCGGAGCGGCTCAAGGACTTCCGCTCGGTCGACGTGCCGCTGACCGACGACGAGATCCACGAGCAGGCGGCGCGCTGCATGGACTGCGGCACCCCCTTCTGCCACGGGTCGAGCACGGGCTGCCCGCTGGGCAACGTGGTCCCCGAGTGGAACGAAGCCGTCTACAGCGGCCGCTGGAAGGAGGCGCTGGACCTGCTGCTCGCCACCAACGTCTTCCCCGAGTTCACCGGGCGCATCTGCCCCGCGCCCTGCGAGGGCGCCTGCGTGCTGGGCCTCATCCGCCCGGCGGTGAACATCTGCAAGATCGAGCTGGCCATCATCGAGCAGGGCTTCCGCGCGGCTACGTCAACGGCCGAGCCGGCCGAGTGCGCCGGACCGAGCGGGTGGCGGTGGTGGGTTCCGGCCCGGCCGGGCTGGCCGCCGCCTACGTGCTCAACCGCGCGGGCTTCAACGTGACCGTCTACGAGAAGGACGCGCGGCCCGGCGGCCTGCTGCGCTACGGCATCCCCGACTTCAAGCTGGAGAAGTGGGTGGTCGACCAGCGCGTCGACCTGATGGGCCGCGAAGGCGTGAGTTTCGAGTGCGGCGTGAACGTCGGCGACGACATCTCCTAGCAGTACCTGCGCGACCGCTTCGACGCCATCGTGCTGGCCGGCGGCGCGGGCGTGCCCCGCGACCTGGCGGTGCCGGGCCGCGAACTGGCCGGCATCCACTTCGCCATGGACTTCCTCACCCAGCAGAACCGGCTGGTCGGCGGCGAGCCCCTCGGCCGCGAGGAGCGCATCAGCGCCGCGGGCAAGAACGTGGTCGTCATCGGCGGCGGCGACACCGGCTCGGACTGCATCGGCACGGCGTGGCGCCAGGGCGCGGCCGAGGTGGTGCAACTCGAGATCCTGCCCGAGCCGCCGGCCGCCCGCTCGGAGTCGACCCCCTGGCCGCAGTGGCCGCTCATGCGGCGCGACTCGAGCAGCCACAAGGAGGGCGCCACCCGGCGCTGGAGCGTCGACACCACCGCCTTCACCGGCGAGAACGGCGCGGTCAAGCAGGTCCAGTGCGTGGAGGTGGAGTGGGCCTACGACGAAGCGACGGGGCGGCTCTGCCCGCGCAGCGTCGAGGGCTCGGACTTCTCGCTCGATGCCGACCTGGTGCTGCTCGCCATGGGCTTCGTCGCTCCCAGCCCGACGGACTGGTCGAGGCCTCGGCATCGCCAAGGATCCCCGCGGTTTCATCGCCCGAGACGAGCGTCACATGACCAGCGTCGACGGCGTGTTCGTGGCCGGCGACATGCGCAATGGCGCGTCGCTGGTCGTGCATGCCATCGATGACGGCATGCACACGGCACGGAAGGTAATGGCCCATTTCGAAAAGGAGCAGCTGATGGCGAATACACTGACCAAGGAGGACGTCCTCAAGATCGTCGAGGAGAAGCAGATCAAGTTCGTCCGCTTCTGGTTCACGGACGTGCTGGGCTTCCTCAAGAGCTTCGCGGTCACTCCCGCGGAGCTCGAGGGCGCTTTCGAAGAGGGCATGGGCTTCGACGGCTCCTCGATCGAGGGCTTCGCCCGCATCGAGGAGTCCGACATGGTGGCCTGGCCCGATCCCAGCACCTTCAGCTGCTGCCCTGGCGCGCCGGTGCCGGCGGCACCGCCCGCATGTTCTGCGAGATCAGGCCAGCCCAACGGCGACCCTTCCCCGGCGACCCCCGCAACGTGCTGAGGAAGGTCGTCGCCAAGGCCGAGGCCATGGGCTACACCATGAACGTCGGCCCGGAGCTGGAGTTCTTCTACTTCAGAGGACAGCTGCGGCACCGAGGTGCTCGACCACGGCGGCTACTTCGACCTCACCACTCTCGACGCCGGCAGCGACCTGCGGCGCGACACCATCAACGCCCTGCACGCCTTCGGCATCCAGGTGGAGTACTCCCACCACGAGGTCGCCCCTTCGCAGCACGAGATCGACCTGCGCTACAAGGACGTGCTGACCATGGCCGACCAGGTCATGACCTATCGCCTCACCGTCAAGGAGATCGCGCAGCCCAAGGGTCTGTACGCCACCTTCATGCCCAAGCCCATGTTCGGGGTGAACGGCTCGGGCATGCACGTGCACCAGTCGCTGTTCAAGGGCGACCGCAACGCCTTCTTCGACGCGAGCGACGAGTACAACCTCTCCCAGGTCGGCAAGTCGTACATCGCCGGCCTGCTGGCCCACGTCAAGGAGATCGCCCTCATCACCAACCAGTGGGTCAACTCCTACAAGCGCCTGGTGCCCGGCTACGAGGCCCCGGTCTACATCTGCTGGTCGCGCCGCAACCGCTCGGCCATGGTGCGCGTGCCGCTGTACAAGCCCGGCAAGGAGAACGCCACCCGCATCGAGCTGCGCAACCCCGACCCGGCCTGCAACCCCTACCTGGCCTTCGCCGCCATGCTGGCCGCCGGCCTGGACGGCATCGAGAAGGGCATGGAGCTTCCGCCCGAAGCGAGCAACAACATCTTCGAGATGACCGAGGCAGAGCGCGAACAGGCCGGCATCGGCTCGCTGCCGGAGGACCTCTACAAGGCCATCAAGGAGTTCGAGAAGTCCAGCTTCGTGCGCGAGGCGCTGGGCGACCACGTGTGCGACTACCTGATCCGCAACAAGTGGGCGGAGTGGGACGACTACAAGACGCTCGTCACTCCCTACGAGATCTCGCGCTACCTTCCCATCCTCTAAGGCTGCTGAGAAGTGACGCCTCGCCGCAGGAGCGTGATGGGCACGCGCGGACAGTGCGTTCCGGCGGCCGAGGCTTCGCTTTGAAGTAGCCTCCTGAACAGACAGCGCCACCCTGCTGTGTGCCCGGCGGCCGAAAGGCCGCCGGGCTTCTTCTTGCCCTGAGTGGTGGGCAGCCAGCGTACATGTCTGCTCCGGCTGCGTTTCACGACTCCTCCCCCAGACACATGCGCTGGCTGTCCATACCTCAACGTAGGAACACGCCCGGCGGCCTGCGGCCGAGGATGGGGTCGGTGACGGAGACCTCGGCGCTACCCGCTCCGGCCGCGCTTTGCGGCGCCTCCTCCCTGGGCAGGCGCCCGGGCAAGCAGAAGACTGGTGCAGGGACGCTCGATGCCTCCGCGCACAGGCGGGGTGTACTATCGCCCCGGTGGGATCGATACAAGACCTTAGGGTCAAGGAGGAGGAAGAAACGTGGACCATCGGCTCACAACCACAGCGCTGACGATCCCGGGCTATCGCGTGGTCAGCAATCTCGGTGTGGTGCGCGGGGTCACTGTTCGTGCCCGTTGGATCGGCAGCCAGATGATGGCCTCGTTCCGCACCCTCGGCGGCGGACAGATCCCCGAGTACATCGAGTTGTGCGAGCTGACCCGGGCCGAGGCCTTCGCCTGGATGGTGCAGCATGCGGAGCAGATGGGCGCGAACGCCATCATCGCCATGAAGTATGACGCCACCGACCTGGGCAACAACATGACCGAGGTGCTTGCCTACGGGACGGCGGCCATCGTGGAGCCGGACAACGGATGATCGACGGGCGGGTCCAGAGCGGACTCGCTGCGACGCAGGACGAACGGGTCACGCCAGAGCTGAGACTCCGGTCTCGCCCGTGCGGATGCGGAGGCACTCCTCCATCTCCAGAACGAAGATCTTGCCATCGCCGATGTTGCCGGTGCGCGCCCCGCGGCTGATGGCGTCTACGGCCTGCCACACGTTGTTGTTGCTCACCGCGATCTCGACTTGAGCTTATGCAGCAGCCCGCCTCGCTCCACATGGCTGCGGTAGACCTCGGCCACCCCCTTCTGCCGGCCGCGGCCCATCACGTCCGACACGGTCAACAGGTTGATCTCCTCCTCTTCCAGAGCGGCGATCACGTCGTCCAGCCGGTCGGGCTGGATGATGGCGATGATGTACTTCATGTCTGGCTCCTTCTCTACGTCTATCCGACCACAGTGTAGGCGGATTCGCTGTGCTGGGTAAGGTCGAGGCCGATGTTCTCGTGGTCGGCTGCGACCCGCAGACCGACAAGCTTGTCGACCAGCTTGAGCAGCCCGTACGAGAGCACGAAGGAGAAGGCGGCGCAGACGATCATGGCGACGAATTGCATCAGCAACTGGTGGGCATCGCCGTAGACCAGACCGTCGGCACCCGGCCGGGTTGACCGCCGTTGAAGCCAAGACCCCGGTCAGCAGCACACCGAACATCCCTCCTACGCCATGAACGCCGAACGCGTCCAAGGAATCGTCGTATCCAAGCCTGCTCTTGACGATCACCACCGCGAAGTAGCAGACGATACCGGTTAGCACGCCGATGCCGATCGCCGCGAGCGGGGTCACATAGCCGGCAGGCCGGCGTGACGGTCGCCAGACCGGCGATGGCCCCGGAGATGAGGCCCAGCGCCGTCGGGCGTCGTCGCGACGATCCACTCGAGCACCGCCCACGCCACCGCGGCCCCCGCGGCCGCCATGTGGGTGGAGATGAACGCCGAGACCGCCAGCTCACCCGACGTCAGCGCGCTACCCGCGTTAAACCCGAACCATCCGAACCACAGCAGGGCCGCGCCGAGGATGGCGAACGGCAGGTTGTGGGGCGGCGAGATGTCCGGATAGCCCGCGCCGTCTACCCACCACCAGCGCCGCCGCAAGGGCCGCCATCCCGGCGCTGATGTGGACCACGATGCCGCCGGCAAAGTCGAGGACGCCCAGTCTCCTTGAGCAATCCGCCGGCTCCCCACACCCAATGCGCCATGGGGTCGTAGACGATGGTGGCCCACAGGACGGAGAAGAGCAGGAAGGCGCTGAACTTCATGCGCTCGGCGAACGCCCCGATCGATGAGCGCCGGCGTGATGACCGCGAACATCATCTGATAGACCATGAACAGCTGGTGAGGGATGGTGGCGGCATAGTCCGCATTGGGCTCCAGCCCCACGCCGTTGAGCCCCGCCCAACTCAGTCCGCCGATGACGCCCGCCATGGTCCGGCCCGAACGCCAGACTGTACCCGAAGAGTACCCATTGGATGCTGATGACGGCCACCAGCATCAGGCACTGCATCATGATCGACAGCACGTTCTTGCGCCGCACCAGTCCGCCGTAGAAGAAGGCCAGTCCCGGCGTCATCAGCATCACGAGTGCCGTGCTGATCAGCATCCAGCTGGTGTCGCCCGAGTCCACGCTCGCCATGCTCACTCCTTCAGTACGAGAGACCCATCGAGAGTGTAGGCTGGGCGGATGAGCTGTCTTATCGCCAGATGTACAAGCATCTGAGGCGGCTGGTTGGCCAACTGGCATAGCCGCCCGGCGGATGCCGGGCGGCTATGAGAGGCTTGGTGCTGAGCGCGGATCCGCCGGCTATCTAGGCCAGGGCGGAGACCCCGGTCTCCCCGGTGCGGATGCGCAGGCACTCGTCCAGATCGAGAACGAAGACCTTCCCGTCACCGATGTTGCCGGTGCGGGCACCGCGAGCGATGGCGTCGACCGCGTGCCAGACTTTGTCCTCGCTCACCGCCAACTCCACCTTGAGCTTGCGCAGCAGGCCGGATCGCTCGACGTGGCTACGGTAGACCTCGGCAACTCCCTTCTGCCGGCCTCGCCCCATGACCTCCGACACCGTGAGCAGGATGATCTCCTCTTCTTCGAGCGCCGCGATCACCTCGTCGAGGCGGTCGGGCTGGATGATAGCGATGACGTACTTCATCTCGGACCTCCCTGCCCGGCGCTAGCCGACGACCGTGTAGGCGGATTCGCTGTGCTGCGTAAGGTCGAGACCGATGTTCTCGTTGTCCGCGCTCACCCGCAGCCCGATGACCTTGTCGATCAGCTTGAGAAGGCCGTAGGACAGGATGAAGGAGTACGCGAACGATCCGACGACGGCGATGAACTGGAACAGCAGCAACTCTGCCGCCGCCATAGAACAGACCATCGGCTCCTGCGGGGTTGATGGTGACGGTGGCCCAGAGCCCGGTGCAGATGGCGCCGAGCATGCCCCCTACGCCGTGTATCCCGAAGGCATCGAGAGAGTCGTCGTAGCCCAGTCTGCCCTTCATGAACATGACTGAGGCATAGCAGACCAGGCCGGCCAGGAGGCCGATGACTATGGCAGCAAGCGGGGTCACGTAGCCCGAAGCCGGAGTGATGGCGACCAGCCCGCTACCGCGCCCGAGATGATCCCGAGGGCGGTTGGACGGCGGGTCCGTACCCAGTCGAGTCCGGCCCAGGCCACGGCGGCGGCCGCGGCGGCCATGTGCGTGGTGGCGAAGGCCGAGGCCGCCAGGCCGCCCGCGCTGAGCGCGCTTCCGGCGTTGAAGCCGAACCAGCCGAACCAGAGCAGGGCCGCGCCCGAGGATCGCGAACGGCAGATTGTGCGGAGGCGAAGTATCCGGATAGCCCCTACGTTTGCCGATGACGAGCGCGGCCGCCAACGCCGCCGCCCCTGCGTTTATATGTACGACGGTGCCGCCGGCGAAGTCCAGAGCCCCCAGCTCGCGCAGCCACCCGCCTACTCCCCAGACCCAGTGAGCCATCGGATCGTAGACGATGGTTGCCCACAGTATGGAGAAGATGAGGAACGCGCTGAACTTCATGCGTTCGGCAAAGGCGCCGATGATGAGAGCCGGAGTGATCACTGCGAACATCATCTGAAAGAGCATGAACAATACGTGAGGGATGGTGGCCGCGTAGTCGGCGTTGGGCTCGACTCCCACCCCACTCAGACCGGCCCAACTGAGTCCGCCGATGAGCCCGCCATGGTCAGGCCCGAATGCCAGGCTATAGCCGAATAGCGCCCACTGGATGCTGATGACGCCCACCAGGATCAGGCACTGCATCATGATGGACAGAACGTTCTTCCGGCGCACCAGTCCGCCGTAGAAGAAGGCAAGGCCTGGAGTCATCAGCAGGACCAGCGCCGTGCTGATGAGCATCCACGCAGTATCGCCCGTGTCAATGTTCGCCATGTCTACTCCCTTCGTTCTTTGCCAGGGATTAAAGCGTAGGCGCACGCGCGACGGATCATCTCCGGATGTACAAGAATAGGGGGGTTCTGTTATACATTTGGCGAAGGCAAGTGCGGAGAGACCCAGGTGATCGGGCCGAGAAGCGCGGTCAGGTGGTGAGCAGACTGCGAGCCTTGAGGCCCAGGCCCAGACGCTCCTTGTGCTCCGTCTCGAAGACGCTCAACCCGCTGATGTCGGCGATCTTCTCCAGCCGGTAGCGGATGGTGTGCCGGTGGGCGTAGAGCTCCGCCGCGGTCTTGGTGAGGCTCTCGTTGTGCTGAAAGAAGACGGCGAGGGTCTGGACCAGCTGTGTGCCGTTAGCCAGGTCATAGTCATCGATGGGGCCGATCGTCTCCTCGTAGAGAGCGCGGATCTGACCGGGATCTCTTTCCCAGATGTCCAAGAGCAACCGGTACGTCCCCACGTCGCGGAAATGGAGCACCGTACCCGAGCCGTGCAGTTTACGACCGACCTTGAGGGCCACCAGCGCCTCTTGGTATCCGCGGTCCATGTGCGCGGGATCGGGAACGAAGCCGCTGATACCGGCCGAGATAGCTCAGGCCCCCCGCGATTCGGCCGGTCTCCTGGAGCTTCAGGGCGAGCCCACGCAGCGCCTCTGGCTCGCGCGCCGTCTTGCCGCAGACGAAGATCACGATCTGACCCGACTTGAGACTGGTGAGCGACGAGGACTCCTTGGCCGAGACGTAGCGGGAGGCCTGGGTGAAGAACCGCTCCAGCGCCGCCTCCACCTCCTCCTGACCCGTCTGCCTTCGAGACGCTGGCGCCCCCGAATTCGTCGAGAGCAAACAGGAGCACGCTCGCACCCTGACTCAGGTCGCAGCCGAGGAAAGCTCCCCGGCGCAGCAACGAGTCGCTCGCGCGCTCGCCTCCGCTGATGACGTCATCCACGAAATCGCCCTTGAGCCGCACCTCGGTCTCGAACCTCACCCGGTCTTGGGCCATCTCCAGCGCGGCGATGGTGGCGGAATGCTCGAGCACCAACATCTCCATCGAGGAGGGCTCCGCGGCCTCAGTCACCGCGCAGAGGTATCCCAGGCGCTTGTGACTAGCGACGATAGGGAGGGCGAGCATCTGAGGCACGTCCTCCTGGTCTACCCGGAAGAGCTTCTCCGCCATCCCCAGGGAGCTGAACAGAAGCCGTATTTCCGGGCGCTGCAGGCTTTCCTCGAGCTCGCCTCGCAGGCATGGGGAGTCCTGGCGAAGTTGCGAGCAGTTCGAGCGACATGTCTACCACGAAGACCGGCCGCTCGAGCAGGCGAGAGGCCTCTTCGGCCAGCTCCTGCCAGCCGCCGCCGCGGATCACCACACCCAGAAGACTGCGGTGTATCGCCTGTGATTGTTCCAGTTGCGAGGCCTGACGGTTGATGATCACCTCGGTGGCATCCTGCATCAGCCGTGTCCAGCGCAGGCTCTGCGGCACCTCCACGATGGGGAACTTGCGCTTCCTTGCGAGGTCGATGACGTCGGCAGGGACGTTCTCGACGAACCGGGTGGTCTTGACGAACAGAGCCGCCGCTCCGGCCATCATGACCCTGCGGCAGAACTCGCGTTGCCGGTCAAGATCGCCCTTGACCGCGAACATGGTCGAAAGCACCAACTCTCCGCCGGACAGCCAGTCGGCGATGTCGGGGACTTCCCCCACCGTGACCGAGCTCACTTTGCGGTCGAGCCCATCCTCGCCCGCGAGCAGGCGCGCCTCCTTGAGGACCGGCAATTCAAGTATCTGACCAACCGTCACTGGCATAGCGCAGAGAAGATACCACTGCGAGGTATCTTTGGCCATTGGGCTAAGCATAGGGGGCATCCGTCAGGTGGCAGGCGTTGCGATTGCGAGGATATCGCGGTGGACAACGGTGCAGCCGTACTACTTTTGTACAAGTAACTGGCTGTCGATTCTTGCCTCCGGGCGGATGGCCGGGGTGGCCCCTCCCTGTACGATGCGTGCGAATAGAGGAGGAAGCATGAAGTACATCATCGCAGTGATCCAACCAGACAGGCTCGACGAGGTGATCAGGGCGCTCACCGAGGCGGAGATCAACCTCATGACGGTGTCCGACGTCATGGGTCGAGGCCGACAGAAGGGGGTCGCGGAGATCTACCGCAGCCACGTGGAACCGGGGCCTCCTGCGCAAGGTGAAGCTCGAGATCGCGGTCAACGACGCCTTCGTGGCGCCCACGATCGAAGCCATCACCGAGTCTGCGCGGACCGGCAACATCGGCGACGGCAAGATCTTCGTGATGGACCTCGAGGAGTGCATTCGTATCCGCACCGGAGAGACCGGGACTCTGGCCATCGGCTGACGCGCTCTCGTCCTCTTCCGCAGGCCTCCCCAGCCTGCTCCCCGCGCCCCGGGTCGGCCGAGAGGCGGGCCCCGGGGCGCTTCCTCGTGGTAAGCTATGCGGGCTGTAAAGCCAGGACTAGATCAGCGGTCAGGCCGCGCCGGGCTGCTCTGCGGCCATCATCATCGGTGCGGTTCCCCCGCTACACATGCGGAGGATCTGCACAAACGATGGCGACGCTTGGCATCGATATAGGCTGCATCAGCGTGAAGATCGCGGTGGTCGGCGGACCCGACGATCGCGACTTCCGTTCCAGGACTCCGGTCGCGGACGCTCGCCTCTCTTCCACGCCCCGAGGCGGGCGAAGACAGGTGCTTCCCCCATCCCGACGCTCCGCCCATCCTGGCCACCGCGTACCGGCGCATCAAGGGCAGCCCCGCCGAAGCCGCCCGGGAGCTCCTGACCCAGGTGCTCGAGGCCCTGCCCGAGGGCACCATCACCGCGGTGCGCGTCACCGGCACCGGCGGCCGGCTGGTCGGCAAGCATGCTGGACCTCCCCTACGAGAACGAGTTCAAGGCCATCGCCCGCGCCATCGGGGCGCTGCATCCCGACGTCACCACGGTCTTCGAGATGGGCGGCGAGACCTCCAAGTTCATCCAGCTGGAGACCGACCAGGCCTCCGGCCGGGTGGGCATCGCCGACTACGGCACCAACGGCGACTGCGCCGCCGGCACCGGCTCGTTCATGGACCAGCAGGCCAACCGCCTGCTCTACGACATCGAGGACGTGGGCGACATCGTCGGGAGCGCCGGCAAGGCCGCCTCCATCGCCGGCCGCTGCTCGGTGTTCGCCAAGTCGGACATGATCCACGCCCAGCAGAAGGGCTACCGGCCCCCCGAAGTGCTCAAGGGCCTCTGCAACGCCGTGGTGCGCAACTACCGCGGCACCATCACCAAGGGCAAGGAGATCGGCGAGCCGGGTGGCCTTCATCGGCGGCGTGGCGGCCAACAAGGGCGCCGTCGGCGGCCATGCGCGAGGCCTTCGAGATGGACGACGAGCACCTCATCGTCCCCGCCTACTACGCGTGGATGGGCGCCATCGGCAGCGCCCTCACCGTGGCCGACGAGGAGGCCGGCGTCGAGATGGTCACCATCGACGTCGAGCCGCCTGGGGCAGGGACAGTCCGCTGATTTCGCAGACCAGCGACGCGCCTCTCGATGGACCGGGTCATCCTGCTGCGCGACCGGGTCAAGCCCTACGAGTTCCCCGCCGGAGGGCAAGATCGGCGCCTACCTGGGCGTCGACATCGGCTCGGTCTCCACCAACCTGGTGGTGCTGGACGAGAGCCGGCGAGGTGGTCAAGGAGATCTACGTCAAGACCGACGGCCGCCCGGTCGAGGTGGTCAACAAGGGCCTGGCCGACATCTGGAACGAGATGGGCCCCCGCCTGAACATCCTGGGCGTGGCCACCACCGGCTCCGGCCGGGAGCTGATCGGCGAGCTCATCGGCGCCGACACCGTCAACGACGAGATCACCGCCCACAAGACCGGCGCCACCTTCATCGGCCGCAAGCTCATCGACCGCGTGCCCGACACCATCTTCGAGATCGGCGGGCAGGACTCCAAGTTCATCAGCCTGCAGGACGGCGTGGTGGTGGACTTCGCCATGAACGAGGCCTGCGCCGCCGGCACCGGCTCGTTCTTGGAGGAGCAGGCGGAGAAGCTGGGCATCAACATCATCGGCGAGTTCGCCGAGCTGGCGCTGTCCTCCGAAGCGCCGGTGCGCCTGGGCGAGCGCTGCACCGTCTTCATGGAGCGCGACGTCAACTCCTACCTGCAGCGGGGCGCCGACAAGAAGGACCTGGTGGCCGGCCTGGCCTACTCCATCGCCTACAACTACCTCAACCGCCTGGTGGGCCGGCGCCACATCGGCGACACCATCTACTTCCAGGGCGGCACCGCCTACAACGACTCGGTGGCCGCCGCCTTCAGCATGATCCTGGACAAGGACATCATCGTGCCGCCGTACAACGGGGTGGTGGGCGCCATCGGCGCGGCCCTGCTGGCCCGCGAGAAGATGTCGGCCACCTCGGCTCCGTCCCGCTTCCGCGGCTGGGACCTGGAGAAGGTGGACTACACCATGCGCGAGTTCACCTGCAAGGGCTGCAGCAACGAGTGCGACATCCGCCAGTTCACCATCGGCGACGAGAAGACCTACTGGGGCGACAAGTGCTCCGACCGCTACCGCAAGCGGGCCAAGGTGGACAGAGAGCCCATCATCCGCGACCTGGTGGAGTTCCGCAACGCGCTGTTCTACTCCTACGTCGACCGAGGCCGAGGACTACACCGCGCTCCTGCGCTCAGGCCGGGAGCGGCGCCCCTCGGGGCACCATGGGCATCCCCCGGGCCATGTACACCTACGACCGCCTGCCCTTCTGGGCCACCTTCTTCAAGGTCGTGCGGGTTCGACGTCATGCGTCTCCCGCCAGACCGACAAGAAGATCCGCGAGATGGGCATCGAGGGAGCGGTGGCCGAGCCCTGCTTCCCCATCCGGGTGGCCCACGGTCACGTGGCCGAGCTGCTGGACGAGGGCGCCGACTACGTCTTCATGCCCAACCTGCTGAACGAGGAGACCGACCATCCCGAGATCGAGTCGCACGCCTGCCCCTGGGGCCAGACCCTCCCCCACGTGATCCGGCTGGCCCCGCACTTCGAGGGCTCCGAGCACCGGTTCTTCGCGCCCACCCTGCACTTCCGCCGCGGCCCCGAGTACGTGCGGCGACGCGCTGCGCGCGGCCCTCAAGCCCCTGGGAGTAGCCCCCGCGTGGTGGACCAGGCCCTCAAGGAGGCCTACGAGGCGCAGGCCGAGTTCCGCGCGCGGCTCATGGCGGCCGGGGCCGACGCCCTGGCCACGCTGGAGGAGCACGACGAGCTGGGCATCGTCCTGGTCGGCCGGCCCTACAACATCTACGACGCCGGCGTGAACATGGACATCCCCGCCAAGCTCCGCCGCTACTACGGGGTGAACATCATCCCCTGGACTTCCTGCCGCTGTGGGGCAGGGACACGCGCGACGTCACCCCCAACATGTTCTGGAACTACGGGCGCAAGATCCTGCAGGCGGCCCAGGTGGTGGCCGAGCACCCGAACCTGCACATCATCTACATGACCAACTTCAAGTGCGGTCCCGACTCGTACATCAAGCACTTCATCGGCGCGGCCTCGCCGGAGCCGTTCCTGGTGCTGCAGTTCGACGAGCACACCAACGACGCCGGCGCCATGACCCGCTGCGAGGCCTACCTCGACAGCAAGGGCTTCCTGCGCTGGTGGGCCCGCGAGGACAGGGCCAAGCAGCCGGTCGGGAGACGCTGATGGACACGGAGACACCGACACTCGACCAAGAGCGGCAACGGCAAGGGCACCAGGCAGGCGGCCGAGACGGCACTCGGCGCCGCTGCCCCCAAGCCGGTCGCCGCCCGCGGCGCCGACACCAGCCCCATGGTCAGCGCGCGGACGTCGACATCAACGACCGCACGCTTGTGGCTGTCCCGCATGCCCTACGGGGGCTCGCGCATGCTGGCGGCGGCCTTCCGGTCCATCGGCTTCGACACCCGGGTGACGCCCGACGAGGACGCCCGCACGCTGGAGCTGGGCGGCAAGTACACTCGGGCGACGAGTGCTATCCCCAGCGCATCGTGCTGGGCGACTACATGAAGCTGATCGAGGACGAGAAGCTCGACCCCAAGAAGACCGCCTTCCTCCTCCCCACCGCCAACGGTCCCTGCCGCTTCGGCCAGTACGTGGGCCTGCTGCGCCGCATCCTGGACGACCAGGGCTACGAAGACGTGCGACGTCCTCTCGTTCACCTCGGCCGACGGCTACGCCGGCATCGGCGACCAGGCCGGCGAGCTCATCCGCACCGCCTGGCGGCGGTGGTGGTGCAGGACATCCTGCTGAAGCTGCTGCTGATGACCCGGCCCTACGAGGTCGAACCCGGGCAGACCGACCGGGTCTACCTGGAGTGCCTCGACCTCATGGGCGACATCATCGCCCGGCAGGGCATCACCAACAAGGAGCGCATGGCGGACCTCAAAGCCGGGCTCGCGCCGGGTGAAGAAGGCGTTCCTGGCCATCCCGGTGAGGAAGGAGGACCGGCCGCTCATCGGCGTGGTGGGCGAGATCTTCTGCCGCCTCAACACCTTCGCCAACAACGAGCTCATCCGCCACATCGAGGCCCAGGGCGGCGAGTGCTGGCTCGCCGGCATGGGCGAGTGGGTCTGGTACACCAACGACGAGGCCTTCCGCCGCCACCGCGAGGAGAAGCGCCGCTTCAGCAAGGAGTGGCTCAAGACGTACCTCACCGCCCGGATCATGCACAGCGACGAGAAGGCCCTGATGGAGGACTTCCACGACGTCTTCGCCCAGCGGCCCGAGCCCGCACGTCAACGAGGTCCTGGAGTACGCCCACCCCTACCTGCCTCAGACGGGCGCCCTGGGCGAGATGGTGCTCTCCACCGGGGGAGCCATCTACCTCTACCACCAGGGCGCCGACGGCATCGTCGACATCAGCCCCTTCACCTGCATGAACGGCATCGTCACCGAGGCCATCTACCCGCGGGTGAGCAGGGACCACGACAACATCCCCATCCGGGTCTTCTACTTCGACGGCACCCACAGCGACCTCGACCGCGACGTGGGCATCTTCCTCGAGCTGGCCAAGACCTACAAGCGCCGCAAGAAGATCACCCGCGCTAGCCCTGCCATGACCGGCCCCGCGACCAGCACGGCTCGCTCAGCGCGTCTGAGCAGCGCCATGTTCGCCCGCCTAGGCTCGTTCGCCGTCCGCTTCCGCTGGTTCATCATCGCCGCCTGGGTGGTGGTGGCCGCTGGTCCTCACCTGGTGGCCCCCAACATCGACGACGTCGCCGTCAGCGACCAGCGGGCCTTCCTCCCCGACTACCGCGCCCAGCCTCGAGGCCAACGAGACGGCTGAAGGAGTACTTCCCCGACCGGGTCTCGCCCGTCGAGCGCGGTGCTGGTGGTCGACGCGGGCGCCGGCGGCCGGGTCGACGAGGGAGCGGCCGCCGAGCTTCGTGGCCGACCTCACCGACCTGGCTGAGCGGCCCCGAGGCGCCGGCCGCGGTCGATCAGGTGTGGTCACCCACCTCGGGCGACGAGCAGACCAGGGCCGGCCTGACCAGCGCCGACAGCCAGGTGGCGCTCATGCTGGTGCGCTTCGAGCAATCGGCACCGAACCGAGCACCAAGGAGGCCCTGGCCGCCATCGCAGACGCGGCTCGACCAGGCGCCCTCCAGGCGCTGCAGGTCTACATGACCGGGGACGGGCCCATCCTCGCCGCCTACAACAGCAGCTCCAAGAGCAGCATGGATTCGACCACCTGGATCACCATCGTGCTGGTGGTGGTCATCCTGCTGGTGATCTACCGCTCGCCGGTCAGCCCCCTCATCCCGCTGATCACCATCGCCCTCGCCTAGCTGATCTCCCGGGGCGTGGTCGCCCTGCTGGGCGCCAGCGCGCTGACCATCTCCATGTACACCAACGTGTTCCTCATCGTGGTGCTGTTCGGCGCGGGCACCGACTACTGCCTGTTCCTCATCAGCCGCTTCCGCGAGGAGATGGCCGACGCGCACCGACCCGACCCCTGCGGTCAAGACCACGGTGCGCGCCGTGGGCGAGACCATCGCCTCCAGCGCCGGCACGGTCATCGTGGGCCTGGCCATGATGATCTTCGCCGAGCTGGGCCTCTACAACACCACGGGCCCCGCCATCGCCATAGGGGTGGCCATCGCCCTGCTCGCCGGGCTCACCCTCACCCCCGCCATGCTCCGCATCCTGGGCGACCGTGCCTTCTGGCCCCGCAAGGCCCGGCACATGAAGGAGGCCGGCATCTGGCACGCGTGGGCGGCCAAGGTGATGGAGAGACCGCTCGTCGCGCTGCTCGTGCCGGTGATCGTGCTGGTGCCGCTGGCCATCTACGGGAGCGGGCTGGCGCGGGACTTCGACCTGCTGGGCGACCTCCCCAGAAGGACGAGACCCGCGCAGGGCTTCGACGTGCTGGCCGAGCACCTCGGGCCGGGGCACATGCAGCCGCTCAACGTCGTGGTGGTCGACGAGCAGGGCTTCGACACGCCCGGAAGGGCTGGCGCGCACGAAGCGCTCTGCAGAGCCACGCTGGCTGCGCTGCCTCACGTGACGCCGGTGCGCAGCTTCGCCGGTCGTCGCTCGACGCGAAGACTCTGAGCGTCGCCGACCAACTGGGCGTCCAGGCGCCGCGGTGCGAGAAGGCGCTCGGCGAAGCTCCAGCAGCGGGCTGAGCACCGGCACGGGCCCCTCGGCCCAGGAGCTGCAGCAAGACGGCCGCCGGCCTCGCCGGCCTGTACGGCTACCTCGTCCAACTCGCCCAGGGCTACCCCGAGGTCGTCGCAAGACCCGGGATACCAGAAGGCCGCCGCCGCGCTCTGGCGGAGCTGGCCAGAGTCCCGCAGGCTCTGCCAGGAAGCCGGCGGGACGCGCAACGAGCGGATGCGGCCATCGCTGCCGAAGGCTCGACGCGACAGCTTGACGGCTCTCGCCGAGGGGCTCGGAGGCGCTCCAGCAGACGTTCGCCGCCCGTCCCGACGCCATCCTGCTCCCCGACCTCTACCTCGAGAGCAACGAGGGTCTCAAGGCCCTCCGCGACGCCTACATCTCCGCCGACGGCACCGCGACCCGCCTGCAGGTGGTACTCGATGCTGGGCCCTACACCCCGGAGGCCATCGCAGCGGCCGAGGAGATCCGCCAGCGCGCTGGCCGAGCGAGGGGTTCGAGGACGTGGTCGAGGGCAACTCGGCCGTGCTGCTCGATCTGCGCGATGCCTCCAACCGGGACATGACCCGGGCGATCATCTACGTGCTGGGCGGCATCTTCGTGGTGCTGGTGCTGCTGCTGCGGGCCCTGGTGGCCCCCGTCTACCTGATCCTCACCATCCTGCTCTCGTACAGCGCGACCCTGGGCGTGGTGCGGCTGCTCTTCGTCGACCTCCTGGGAGCGCGCGGGCATCGTCTGGTGGGTGCCGATGTTCATGTTCGTGATGCTGGTCGCCCTGGGCATGGACTACAACATCTTCCTCATCGGGCGCGTGAAGGAGGAGGTGGCCGTCCACGGCACCCGGGCGGGCACCCGGCTGGCCCTCGCCCGTACCGGCGGCATCATCACCTCGGCCGGCATCATCATGGCCGGCACCTTCGCCAGCATGCTGAGCGCCAGCCTCCTGGGACTCCTGCAGATCGGCTTCGCGGTGGCGTTCGGCGTGCTGCTCGACACCTTCGTGGTGCGGACCACCCTGGTGCCTGCCATCATCGTGCTGCTGGGCAGATGGAGCTGGTGGCCGCGACGGGGGCCGGGGGGCAAGCCCCTGCCTGCTCCGCATCTCGCCGAGCCACGGCTGGCCGAGCCGGAGGCCGGCGAGTCGCACGGCGAGTAGGCGCTCCGGATCCTCGGATGATCACACGTAGAACCGCGGCACCTCTTTGAGCCAGTCGTCGGTCGGTCGTCCAGCAGGAAGGTGCTGGCGAAGTCCACGCCGGGCTCGAAGAACGGATAGCGCTCGTGCGTCGCCCAGGGCGGCTTCGTGTACGCGGGCGGCGACGTGACCACCGAGTCGACCCAGCCGTTGCCGTCCTCGTACCATAACTCGGAGATGCGGTGCCAGTCGGAAGAGACTTCCGACTGCGGATGCAGGAACGCCGGCACCACCTGCTTCATGACCTCAGGCGGAGCGATGACCCGATAGCTGAAGAACCGGGTGAGACCGGGTTGCCGCATGACTTCCGGGGCATGCGTCTTGAGGTACCACTCGTCCCCTTCTTCCACGCTGACCCCCTTCGGGTAGCGAAAGGCGATCATCCAGCGGAGGATGGTCTTCTCCTCGAAGGACGTGCTCCCTGCCCAGGAAGTCCTCTGTGGGCGTGGCGGGGACGTTGACCATGATCACTCTGAGTGGGCATCACCTCCTTGCTCATCGCCAGCAGGCCCAGGGGCTTCTCGGCCTCGCCCCGGTTGATGTTCTCGTGCACCTTGTAGTTGAAGTAGCCGTAGGCTTCTGCACCCGGCGGCGGCGGGACGGCGCGGTAGCTCACGTAGCTGACCGGCTGGTTCCGCAGCACCTCGGGGATGTGGTAGCGATAGAACCATCTTTCGGCCGCGGGCAGATCGTTCATGTCGAGAAGGTGGTGGAGGATGATGGTCTTGATCATGCCTGTTCTCTCATCGTCGGAGGGTTGGTGACCGTAGGGCTCCAAGGCAGATGGTATAGCGCGTACGCATTCCTCGCGCAACGCTTCACCGCTTTCGCGGGCCTGCCACCAGCGCTCGCCCCACCCGGAGCCAGAAGCCCAGACTCAGCAGCCCCACCGCGAGCGTCAAGGCGCCGAGCACGATCACCCGGTCGCCTAGCTGCAGCGAGACGATCACCATCCCCAGACTCCCCATGACCATATGCGTCGAGCCCATGAGGGCCGACGTCGATCCGGCGTCGGCCTCGTGCTGGTCGAGCAGGAGATAGGTGGCCGGGGGCCGCATGCAGCTCAAGGCGATACCGCTGGGCAATATGGTCAGGATGAAGGCCCAGGGTCCCCGCCCCCCGAGAAGGAGCACGAGCAGTCCGCTGAGGGCGATCACCGCCAGGGTGCCGGTGATGATGGAGGTGCGCCTCCAGGTCTGAGAGAGCCTGATGTAGATGAGAGGACCGATGGCCAGTCCGATGGCGAAGATGGCGAAGAAGAAGCTGAAGACCTGGCTGCTCACCCCAAAGTCCTCCTGGTAGATGTACGAAGAGGAGGATACGAACGCCATGCCCGAGATGCTGACCGGAGCGAAGATGGCCAGCAGAATCGCGAAGGTCCGGTGTCTGAGCACAACGCCCAGGCGACGCAGCGAGCCGAGAGGCGAGCCGGTGCTCCTGGCCGTCAGGGTCTCGTCGAAGGCGACGGTCAGAGCCACCACGAGAATGCCCAAGGCAGCCTGAGCCCAGAACGTCCCTCGCCAAGACGTCAGGTTCAGTATCAGCGCCCCTATCATGGGAGCCACCGCCGGGGAGATCACCGTCATCGACTGGACCAAGGCTAGGATCGATTCCCGCCGCCTGCCCCGGTAGACATCCTTGACGATGGCCGTGGACACGGCCGTGGCGGCACCGGCACCCAGGGCCTGCATGACACGGAAGAACATGAGCAGGAACACGCTGGGGGATATCGCGCAGAGCACACCGGCGAGTGTGTACGCCGACAGACCGACGAGCAGGATGGGCCTGCGACCGTACCTATCGCTGAGAGGACCCCACACGAGCAGTGACACGGCGTAGAAGACGAAGAAGAGGATGAGGGTGAGGTTGGTCTGGTACTCGGGGACACCGAAGTACTCGGTCATCCCGGGCAGGGCCGGCAGGTAGAGATCGGTGGAGAGAGGGATGAAGGCGCTCAGTAAGGTCAGGAAGGCGATGAGGCCCTTCTTGCCGAGACGTCTCTGCTGCGCCGAGGCGTCGTCGACCACGGCCGCCCGCATCATGACTTCACACCGCCTCTACCCGGGCGAGCACCTATCGAGCCTTCCAGAGCCTTACCTCTCCGGCGTTGCGGCCGGTAACCGCGGCGGTCGGCAGTTTCATGCGACACCTCTTACAGATGCGGATCGGGCCGGTGCGCCTGACCCGGCCCAGGATCTTGCCGCAGAACACTATCCCGGACAACCGCCGTCGTGTCCAGCGGGAGACAGGCGGCCGGTGGCGGGGCCATCACGAGCCCTGAGCGACGAGGCCCTCCACCAACCCGTCTTCGACCAGATGGGGCATGGTGATATGGCCGCCGGGCTGCGCGTGGCCGGGCTGCGCGCCGGAAGCCTGCGCGGCGTTCCAGGCCGCCGCCGTCTCCAGCGCCGGCTTCGTTGCGCGCCCACGCGCGCCGCGCCACGCCGCCCATCACGTCCCACTCCACCGCCGAACGGATGATGCGCGTCTACCCGCTCCGAGCCGTCGAGCACCAGGCCGAAGCCGGTGTTGATGGCCCGTCCGATGCCCACCCCCCCGCCGTTGGAAGCCACCACCAGGGTCATGCCCCGGGCGGCGTTGCCGGCCCAGCAGTGGAAGGCCATGTCGGCCATGACGTTGGAGCCGTCGTGGATGTTGCTCGTCTCCCGGTAGGGGGAGTCGGTGCCCGAGACGTCGTGATGGTCGCGGCCGATGATGATGGGGCCGATCTTGCCCCGCCGCACCATCTCGTTGAAGGCCAGGGCGATGCGCACCCTTCCCTCCGCATCGGAGTAGAGGATGCGGGCCTGAGAGCCCACCACCAGCTGGTTCTTGGCGGCGTCGCGCACCCAGTTGTAGTTGTCGCGGTCCTGCCAGCAGCGCTCGGGGTCGATGCAGCTCATCGCCACCGCGTCGGTGGCGGCCAGATCGGCCGGGATCGAGGCTGCAGCATACCCAGCGGAAGGGGCCGTATCCCCGGTCGAAGCAGAGCGGGCCCATGATGTGCTCCACGTAGGAGGGGTAGATGAAGCCCTCCTTGGTGTCGAGCCCGTTGGCGGCGACCTCGTGGACCCCAGCCTCGAACACCGCCTTGAGGAAGCTGTTGCCGTAGTCCCAGAAGTGGGTGCCCCGTGCCCGCCATGACGCCGATCAGCTCGATCTGCCTGCGTAGAGAGGCGTCCACCCGGCGCCGGTACTCCGCCGGGTCGGCGCTGAGCAGCTCCCGGGACGCGGCGAAGTCAAGGCCCTGAGGCACGTAGCCGCCGTCGTAGGCGGCGTGGCAGGAGGTCTGGTCGGAGGCCAACTCCACCGGCGATGTCATGGTCCACCACGTACTGCCACAGGTCGACCACGTTGCCGTGGTAGGCGATGGAGAGCGGGGTGCGGGCGGCGCGCGCAGCCGCCGCCCAGGAGAAGGCCTCGTCGAGATCGGCGGTGACCCGCTGCACCCAGCCCTGCTCCTGCCGGGTCTCGATCCGAGACACGTCGACCTCCGCCGTGATGCTCACCGCCCCGGCGATGTCGGCCGCCTTCGGCTGGGCCCCGCTCATCCCGCCCAACCCCGAGCTCAGGTAGAGCACGCCGGCCAGATCTCGGTCCTCCGGTATCCCCAGGTAGAGGCGGCCCGCGTTCAGCAAGCGTCAGATAGGTGCCGTGCACGATCCCCTGGGGCCCGATGTACATCCAGCCGCCGGCCGTCATCTGGCCGTAGTTGGCCACGCCCAGCTGGGCGGCCTCGTGGAAGTCGGCCGGGTTGTCGAACTCGCCCACCATGAGGCCGTTGGTGTTGATCACCCGGGGGGCGTCGCGACGGCTGGGGAACAGACCCACCGGGTGGCCGGAGGCGACCACCAGGGTCTGCTTTTCGGTCATCTGCTCCAGGTACTGCTTGACCAGCCGGTACTGCATCCAGTTCTGGAACACCTGGCCCGTCTCGCCATAGGTGACGAGCTCGTAGGGATAGAGGGCGACGGCGAAGTCGAGGTTGTTGTCGATGTTGAGCTGGAGCGCCCGGGCCTCGAGGATGCCCCGATACTGGTCCACCGGCCGGGCTTTGATGTTGCCGTCGGCGTCGGCCAGCGCCGCTCCGCCGGCGATCCCCCGGCGCGCGGCCGGAACCGGTAGCCGTAGATGCGCCCCCGCTCCCTGAGTTCCGCCAGGAACTCAGGCGCCACCGCCTCGTGCAGCGCCGGCGGCACGTAGCGCAGAGCGTTCTTGAGCGCCAGCGCGGTCTGGCGGGGCGACAGGGTGTAGCCGCGGTCCGGGCGCCCGGCGGATCCCGGGGGCAAAGGTCGCCGCCGGAGGAAGCTCCTCGGGTAGACCGAGTGTCAGACGGGTTACTGGTGCAACGCTCCTCTGGCGGGAGGTCACACCTCCAGAAGCCGGCTCTCGATGACCTGGCTCCACGGAGAAATCGTGCAGTCTGCAGGTAGTGGCGGATGGCCTCGTCGAACGCCTCCAGCGGCGCCAGCCCCACCAGCTCGCAGCCGGCCACCGCCACCCCGTAGCGGGCCGCCTCGGATCGGACGGTCTCCAGAACCCGGTGGATCGGGCGTCTTCTCGTAGTGCAGGATGTCCATCGAGACCTGCACCTGACCCTTGTCCTCCAGCGCCACTCCCATGGCCCGCACGTACCGGTATCCGCCGCTGGAAAAGCGCACCGCCTCGGCGATGCGCCGGGCCACTGACGAGGTCGCTGGTGGCCAGATTGACGTTGAAGGCGATCAGCGGGAAGCGCACTCCCACGATCGAGGCGCCCGAGCGGGCGTTGAACACCGCCGGACCGGCGTCGGGCGCTCCCTCCGGAGTGGCCAACTTGGCCGCAAGGCCCTCGTATTCGCCCCGCCGCACGTCGGGCAGCGACTGCCGCTCCGGGCCGGGTGGCCGCCTCCTGGTAGTAGTAGACGGGCACACCCTGCTCCCCGATCCACTCCCCCAGCCGTCGTGCCAGGGCCACCGCTTCTTCGTCGGTCACCCCGCGCAGAGGCACGAACGGGATCACATCCACCGCGCCCATGCGCGGATGCGCTCCCTCGTGGTTGCGCATGTCGATGCGGCGAAGGCTTCCGGCACAGGGCCTGGGTGGCCGCCAGCACTGCCTCCGGCTCGCCCACGTAGGTGAGCACGGCCCGGTTGTGATCGGGATCGGCGCTCCAGTCGAGCAGGTCGACGCCGGGCGTGGCCTTGACCGCTCCGACGATCCGCTCGAGCGCTGGCTGCGTCGCGCCCCTCGCTGACGTTGGGCACGCACTCGATGAGCCTCATCGCTGCATCCTCCCCGTAGATATCCCGCTTCACCACCAGCTTGCCGTCTTTGAACACCCGCCACACCGGGTTCATCCCATATCGGTACGGGATCTCGACGTCCCGCGAGTGGTCGAGGATAAGAATGTCGGCCTTCTTGCCCGACCTCCAGGCTCCCCACTTCGTCGTCCAGGGCGAGCGCCGCCGCAGCCTCGATGGTGATGGCCCGGATGCACCTCTTCCGCGGTCATCCGCAGCTGCGAACAGCCCATGGTGGCCATCAGCCAGAGATTCTGAGTGGGGCTGGAGCCGGGGTTGAAGTCGGTGCTGAGCGCCACGCGCGCGCCCGCGTCGAGCATGCGGCGGGCCGGCGCGTAGCCGCCCTCGCCCAGGAAGAAGGTGGCACCCGGCAGCAGGACGGCCACCGGCGCGCGCTTGTCCGCCGGCGGCGTGCGTGAGCGCCGCGATGCCCGCCTCGCTCACGTGGTCGAGGTGGTCGACCGAGACCGCGCCCAACTCGGCGGCCATCTCGGTGCCGCCCATGTAGCTGAGTTGGTCGGCGTGCAGCTTGGGCAGCAGTCCGTGCTCGAGCCCGGCCTCGAGCACGCGGCGGCACTGCTCGACGGTGAAGGCCCCCTGCTCGCAGAACGCGTCGCAGAAACGGGCCAGCTGTGCTTGGCCGCCGCCGGGATCATCTTCTTGACGATCATCTTCACGTAGTCGTCCGGCCGGTCCGCGTACTCCACCGGCACGACGTGGGCAGCCAGCAGCGTGGGCACCACGTCGACGGCGTGGGCGAGCGCGACATCCCGGTACACCTCGAGAAGCCGCAGCTCCTGCTCCAGGGACAGGCCGTAGCCGCTCTTGGCCTCGACAGTGGTCACCCCGTAGCGGAGGAACCGGTCGAGCCGCTTGCGGGCCAGCGCGCGGAGCACGTCGTCGGACGCGCCGCGGGTGGCATGGACCGTGCTCATGATGCCGCCGCCCGGCCGCGGCGACCTCCTGATAGGTCGCGCCGGCCACCCGCATCTGGAACTCGTCCGCCCGGTCGCCGGCCAAGGCCAGATGGGAGTGGCACTCCACCAGGCCGGGCATGACCACCCGTCCGTCGGCGTCGACCGTCTGCCCGCCCCGCACCAGGCGGACTTCTTCCATCAGCGCGCGCTCCGCTGCCCACCCAGACGATCGCGCCCATCGCGGGCTGCCACGGCCCCGTCCGCGGATCTGTCCCAGGGTCGGCGAGCGCCCGTGCCCGTCGCGAGCGTCCGCCGCGCAGGTGAGCACCTCCCCTGCGTCCTTGATGATCAGATCGGCTTCGACCCAGCGTCCTCGCGGACTCCTCCACGCTCCTCCCCCTATCTCCCGTATGCCGGCTCCAGCGGCCCCAGTGCTTCTTCCACCCTGCGATCAGCGAACCATCACGCACCATCTCGCTCAAAGCCTCGATGTCCGGCGTCTGCGGCCGATCATCCTCCAGAAGTGGGGTACAGCCTCGCGGATGAAGTCGTGGGCAGCGGCCACTCCTCGTCCCGGCCGCAGCCCTTCGCGGAATTCCAGCCCCTGGGCCCCGCAGAGCAGCTCGATGGCGATCACCCGTCACGTACGTTCCCCACTACTTCCCGAGCCTTGAGAGCGGCAAACGCGCCCATGCTGACGAAGTCCTCCTTGTTGGCGGAGGTGGGGATGCTGTCGACGCAGGCCGGATGGGCGAGGGTCTTGTTCTCCGAGACCAGCGCCGCCGCCGTGACCTGAGCGATCATCAGGCCGCAGTTCAGTCCCGCCGTGCTGGGTCAGGAAGGCGGGTAGGTGGTCGGAGGTGCTGGGGTCCATCATGCACTCCACCGGCGCTCGGAGATGTTGGCCAGCTGGGCCAGAGCCATCGCGAGGATGTCCATGGCCTGCGAGATCGGCTGGCCGTGGAAGTTGCCGCCCGAGATGACCATCTCTTCTTCGGGGAAGACCAGCGGATTGTCGGTGGCGGAGTTGATCTCCACCTCGAGTACCCCCCGCACGAAGGCGAGGGCGTCCTTCGCCGCCCCGTGGACCTGCGGGGCGCAGCGCAGCGAGTAGGCGTCCTGCACCTTGCTGCACGCCACGTGGGAGGCCAGTGATCTCGCTGTCTTCCAGCAGGCGCAGGAGGTTGCGGGCCGTGGCCGCCTGGCCCGCGATGCGGCCGTACCCGGTGGGTGATGTCCAGGTAGGGCGTGTTGGTGCCGCGCAGCGCCTCCACGGCCTGGGCGCACGCGATGTCGGCCGCCTTGCTGATGTTCTCCGCCTCGAGGAGGCTGAGCACCCCCACCGCGGTCATCATCTGCGTGCCGTTGATGAGGGCCAGTCCTTCCTTCGCCTCGCAGGACCACCGGCTCGATACCGGCCGGCCGCAGCGCCTCGCCGCCCGGCATGCGCCGCCCCCGGTAGAAGGCCTCTCCCTCCCCCATGAGCACCGCCGTGAGATGCGCCAGAGGTGCCAGGTCGCCGCAGGCCCCCACCGAGCCCTTGCTGCGGGATCACCGGCAGTACATCCGGCGTTCAGCGCGGCCAGCAGGGTCTCGAGCACCACCAGGCGGGCTCCCGAGTAGCCCTTGGCGAGCACGTTGGCCCGCAGAAGCATCATGGCCCGGGTCTCTTCCGGACCGAGGGGTTCCCCGACGCCGCAGCAGTGACTGAAGACCAGGTTGCGCTGAAGCGCCAGGGCGTCGGCCCCGGCGACCCGCACATCGGCGAACTTGCCGAAACCGGTGGTCACGCCGTAGACGAGGGCGTCCTCGGCCAGCAAGCGCTCGACGTACTCGCGGGCCCGCTCGATGCGCGGAACCGCGCGCGGGGCCAGCGCCACAGTCGGCCCCGCCCCGTGCCACCGCGGACCACATCTTCGAGCCTGAGAGAATCGCCATCGATGATCACGTCGGCCAGTACCACGCCCATTCTGTGCCGTCCAGTAGTGCCTTCGATCCCATACTAGCTCCGGGGAAACAAGAAGGATACTACTGCTTGTCGGCCGCGTGCTTGGTCGCTTGGGTCGCATCCCGCCGTCCGGCGCCGGTTCGGCCGCGGATGCCGGCGTAGCCGCCGGGACCGCCGCCTCGCCGACTCGCGCATCCGGCGCTCGCTCGGCCTTGCGTCGCGCGGCGCCTACATGCAGAGGGATGCTCATCACCACGACCCAGGGCACGCGAAGCAGCGCGGCCTTCAGCCGCAGCGCGTCCTGGTTGTGAAGCATGGCTTCCCACCAGTGTTCCACGACGAACTCGGGATAGACCGTGATCGTATGCTCGGGACTCGGGTTGAGCGAGCGGACGTAGGCCACGGCGGTCTTCACGAACTCGCGGATATGGCGAGTCCACCACCTCGAGCGGCACCTCGATGCTCCAGGTCCGTCCAGGTCGCCTGTAGCCGCTCGGTGGCATCCGGATCGTTGCTGATCGTGACCGCACGGACATCGTGAGGCGCCAGGGCCCGCGCCAGAGCGAGCGCGCGGGCGGTCAACGAGTTGACCTGGGCCACGAAGATGACCACGGTGGTGCGCGAGTCGACGGGGGATTCTTCGGCCAGACGCTGGAGCTCTTCCGACGTCCTGCGACTCGAGGACCTCGGCCACCCGCCGGTAGTGACGGTTAACCAGTAGAAGAGGGCGACCAGCACGGGACCGCCGACGACGACGATCTAGGCGCCCTGGGTGAACTTGGTCGACAGGATCACCGCGGCCACCACCCCGGTCAGGACGGCCCCGAGGGTGTTCATGCCCGCTTTGCGCCGCCACCCGTCGCCCGAGCCTGCGCCAGTGCACCACCATGCCGGACTGGGAAAGGGTGAAGCCGATGAAGACCCCCAGCGCGTAGAACGGGATCATGCGGTGAGTGTCGGCGTCGAAGATGACGATCAGGACGATGGCAGCGACCGTCAGGCCGATGATGCCGTTCGAGAAGACGAGCCGGTCCCCCCGGTTCATGAACTGACGAGGCATCAGCCCGTCCCGAGCCAACACCGAGGACAGCCGGGGGAAGCCCGCGTAGCAGGTGTTGGCTCCTAGCACGAGGATGGCCATGGTGGCGATCTGCAGAGCGAAGTAGAGGAATCCGCCGTCACCGTAGACCAGCGCGGGCCACCTGGCTGAGAACCGTGTCCCCTTCGCGGGGAGGACTTTCGATGACCTGGGCAGAGCGGTGACGCCGATGAGCAGGAAACCCGAGCACCGCCGCCATGAGCCCAGCGTGACCGACGGCGTTCTTGCTCTCGGGCGGCTTGAAGGCGGGCACCGCGTTCGAGATGGCCTCCGTCCCCGTCATGGCCGCGCAACCGCCCGCGAATGCGCGCAGGATCAGGAAGAAGGTGAGCTCCTGCACGCCGGCGACGCTCTCCCGCCTGGTAGCTCTGCAGATCGCCCATGAGCCAGCGGATCAGGCCGACCACGATCAACCCCCCGCAGAGCACGATGAAGGCGTACGTGGGGACGGCAAAGACGCGGCCCGATTCCCGCACGCCGCGCAGATTGCCGATCTCACCAGGAGGACCAGCCGACCGAGATATAGACCCGCCACTCGAACAGAGCTCGGGAATGCGGAAGTGATGGCGGCCACGCCCGAGGCCACGCTCACGGCCACGGTCGCCACGTATCCGAACATCAGGGATGCTGCGGCGACCAGCCCGGGAGCCAACCCCAGATTCTCGCGGCTCACGACGTAGGAACCACCGCCGCTGGGGTACGCGTGGACCGTCTGCTGGTACGAGAGAGCCACGATGGCCAGTAGGAGCGCCACGGCGATGGCCACGGGCAGTGACAGGGTCAGCGCCGCGGAGCCGGCGAGGATCAGCGCAAGAAGTATCTCCTCGGTCGCATACGCGGTGGAGGAGATGGCATCGGACGAGAAGACCGGCAGAGCGAACTTCTTGGGCAGCCGCTCGTGCATCTCCTGGCGGTGGCGATCGGCCGGCCGAGCAGTCCCCGCTTGATCAGGCGCAGAAACGTGCTCAATCCCCCTCGACGTTCGCGGAACGCCGATGTGGAAGGGGATGCTGATCACGACCACCCAGGGCACACCCAGAAGAGAGCCTTCAGTCGGAGAGCGTTCTGGTTGTGAAGGAAGTTCTCCCACCAATGCTCGACCACGAACTCGGGGATGATGACCGTCACCGTGTGACCCGGCCCGGGCGAAGTGACCTCACGTACTCCAACGCCGGCCGGGTGAACTCCCGATACGGCGAGTCGACCACCACAAGAGGTACGTCGATGTCCATCTCCGCCCAGGTCCGCTGGAGCGCCAGCACCTGTTGCGGGTCGCTGGCGATGGTGACAGCATGGAAGTCGTCGGGCGACAGCCCGCGGCCCAGGGCCAGAGAACGGGCCGTCAGTTCGTTGACCTGGGAGACGAAGAGCACCACGGTCGTCCTCGGCTTGGATATCGCCACCTGACCCAGCCGCTCGAGTTGCGCAGGGTTCTGGGGCTCGAGGAAGCGGGCGACCCGTGTGTAGTGCCGGCGCACGATATAGAAGATCGGCTATCAGCACCGCGACCGCGATGACCACCAGATAGGCGCCGTGCGTGAATTTGGTGACGAGAACGACGAAGGTGACGATCCCGGTCAGCAGAGCGCCCACACCGTTCATGACCGCTCGACGCTGCCACCCGGGCGTGCTGCAGCCGGAACCAGTGCACCACCATCCCCGACTGAGACAGCGTGAAGCTGGTGAAGACTCCCACCGCGTAGAGCGGGATCAGTCGGTGGGTACTTCCGCCCGAAGGCTACGAGCACGACGATGGCCGCGACAGTCAGCCCGATGATCCCGTTGGAGAACACGAGCTTGTCGCCCCGGTTCATGAACTGCCTGCGGCATGAGTCCGTCGCGGGCCAAGCACGAGACGAAAGACGAGGGAATCCGGCGTAGCTGGTGTTGGCCGCCAGCACCAGGATGGCCATGGTGGCTATCTGCAGGGCGTAGTAGAAGAATCCGCCGCCATACACAGTGCGCCGAGGCTGCCGAGGACCGTGCTCTCCGTCTCGGGCAGGACATGGAGGACCTGGGTGAGTCCTGTGACCCCGAGCATGAGAAAGCCCAGGATGGCGGCCATGATCCCGAGGGTCATGGAGGCGTTGCGCGCTCTCCGGCGGCTTGAACGCAGGCACGGCGTTCGAGATGGCCTCGGTCCCGGTCATGGCCGAGCAGCCGCCGGAGAAGGCCCGCAAGGACGATCCACATGAGAGCCGCGCCCTGAAGGCCAGTGGTGCGCCGTCCACCGGAAGAGGCTCGATGCTGCCCGACAGCCAACGGACGAAACCCACCACCACGATCCCTCCGCACAGAACGACGAAGGCGTAGGTGGGAACGGCGAAGAGGCGCGCCGACTCGCGCACTCCGCGCAGGTTGGCGATCGCGACGAGGACGATGACTCCTACGCAGATGCAGACCCGGTATCCGCACAGAGGACGGGAACGCGGTGATGATGGCCGCCACTCCGGAAGCCACGCTCACGGCCACCGTCATCACATAGTCGACCATGAGCGACGCGGCGGCGACAGTCCCGGGAAGAGCCCCAGGTTCTCCCTGCTCACGACGTACGACCCGCCGCCGTTGGGGTAGGCGTGGACGGTCTGCTGGTACGACAGGGCGACGATGACAAGAAGGACCACGACGGCGATCGCGATGGGGAACGCAGACTGGCGGCCGCGGCCCCGGCAAGCACCAGAGCGAGCAGGATCTCCTCGGTCGCGTAGGCGGTCGACGAGATGGCGTCGGAGGCGAAGACCGGCAGAGCGAACTTCTTCGAAAGCCGCTCCTGCATCTCTTGGGCCGTGGCGATCGGCCGTCCGAGCAGACCGCGCTTCAGAGCCGAACCAGTACCCACTCGCTCTCCTTGTTCAGCGTCAGTGTGGACCCCTTAGCGCCACCGGGCCGTGCGCTCAATTCTTCTCTCCGACGGCCCCGCGGTCAAGTGCCCGCGCACAAAGCCGCCCGCCGCACCTGTGCGGCGGGCGGCTTCATGACTCGCATCCGGCGCGCCGCTCCCCGCGGAGCGGCGCGCCTTCAGACGAACAGGTCTTACGTGGTCTTCTGCCTCTTGATCCGCATCCCGTAGAAGGATCGCCACACGAAGGTGACCGAGACCAGGAAGAACACGGCCGCCAGGATGTAGGTGAGCGTGTGGCTGCCCTGATCGTTGGCGATGCTGACGGCCAGCTCTACCGCCAGCAGGCCGAACAGGGTGGTGAACTTGATGACCGGGTTCATGGCCACCGACGAGGTGTCCTTGAACGGGTCGCCCACGGTGTCGCCGATGACGGTGGCGGCGTGCAGTTCCGTGCCCTTCTCCTTCAGGTCGGTCTCGACGATCTTCTTGGCGTTGTCCCAGGCTCCCCCGGCGTTGGCCATGAAGATGGCCTGGAAGAGGCCGAACACCGCGATGGAGATCAGGTAGCCGATGAAGAAGAACGGCTCCAGGAAGGCGAAGGCCAGGGTGCCGAAGAACACGGCCAGGAAGATGTTGATCATCCCCTTCTGCGCGTACTGCGTGCAGATCCCCACCACCTTCTTGCTGTCCTCGACGAAGCGCCTTGCCCGCCTCGACATCAAGCTTGATATGGCGCTTGATGAACTCCACCGCGCGGTAAGCGCCCGTGGTGACCGCCTGGGTGGCGGCGCCGGTGAACCAGTAGATCATGGCGCCACCCATGATGATGCCCAGGAGGAACGGGGGGTGCATGAGCGACAGCTTCTCGAGGTTGTTGGTGAGACCGTCGGTGAGGGCCATGATGATCGAGAAGATCATCGTCGTCGCACCGACAACGGCCGTGCCGATGAGCACCGGCTTGGCCGTGGCCTTGAAGGTGTTGCCCGCGCCGTCGTTCTCTTCGAGGTTGTCTTTGGCCACGTCGAAGTTGGGCTCGAAGCCGAAGTCGCCCTTGATCTCGGCGGCGATGCCGGGGATCTCCTCGATGGTGGAGAGCTCATAGACCGACTGAGCGTTATCGGTGACCGGGCCGTAGGAGTCCACGGCGATGGTCACCGGGCCCATGCCCAGGAAGCCGAAGGCCACGAGACCGAAGGCGAACACGGCCGGCGCCAGCATGATGCGCCCCGTCGAGCCGAAGCCCTGCGTGCTGACGAGGTAGCCGATGCCCATGAGCACCATGATGGCGAAGCCGATGTAGTAGGCGCTGTAGTTACCGGCCACAAAGCCGGAGAGGATGTTGAGCGAGGGCCCGCCCTTCCTTGGTCGAGGCGACCACTTCCTTCACATGCGCCGACTTGGTGGAGGTGAACACTTTGACCAGCTCGGGGATCAGGGCGCCGGCCAGCGTGCCCATGCTGATGATGATGGAAAGCAGCCACCAGTAATCCGGGTGCGCCTGGCCGATGTCGGTGCTGCCGCCGATCAGGAAGTAGGACACGACGAAGGTCAGGATGATGGAGATGATCGAGGTCAGCCAGACCAGGGAGGTCAGCGGGGGCCTCGAAGTTCATCTTGTCGGCGTTCTTGTAGCGAGCCTTGGTTATGGCCGCGTTGAGGAAGTAGGAGCCGCCGCTCGAGACGATCATCATGACGCGCATGGCGAAGATCCACACCAGGAGCGAGACCTGGATGAGCGGATCGCTCACGGCCAGGATGATGAAGGTGATGAGGGCCACGCCGGTGACACCGTAGGTCTCGAAACCGTCGGCGCTGGGGCCTACGGAGTCGCCCGCGTTGTCGCCGGTGCAGTCCGCGATCACGCCCGGGTTACGGGCGTCGTCTTCTTTGATGTTGAAGACGATCTTCATGAGGTCGGAGCCGATGTCGGCGATCTTGGTGAAGATACCGCCGGCGATCCTCAGGGCGGCCGCGCCGAGCGACTCGCCGATGGCGAAGCCGATGAAGCACGCGCCGGCATAGTCGCGCGGGATCCAGAGGAGGATGATCAGCATGATGATGAGCTCGACGCTGATGAGCATCATGCCCACGCTCATGCCCGAACGCATCGGGATGGCGTGGATGCCGTACGGCTTGCCCCTAAGGCTCTCGAAAGCGGTGCGAGAGTTGGCATAGGTGTTGACCCTGATGCCGAACCAGGCCACGCCGTAGCTGCCCAGGATCCCGACGATGCTGAAGAGCAGGATGATGAGCACTTTGGTGCCGGTGAAGTCGCTCGAGAGCCCGAAGTAGACGCCGATGACGATGGCGATGAACACCCACAGCAGGATGAGGAACTTGCCCTGCTGGAGAAGATAGGTCTTGCAGGTCTGCCAGATCAGTTCCGAGATCTCCCTCATCGACCTGTGCGCGGGGAGCTTGCGGACCTGGTAGAAGATCACGAGACCGAAGCCAGGCCCAGCGCGCAGATGATGAGCCCCAGAGCGAGGAGAGAGCCGCCGGCGATGCCGTGGAAACTCACCTGGTTCAGGTCGGGCAGGATGAGGTTGGCCTCACCACCCGCCCTCCGCCAGCGCGGCGGGCGCGAAGGCGAAGAGTGAGACGCGAGCGCGACGAGAAGAGGAGAATCCTCCTCCAGCGGCGCGCGCGCGCTATCGCGCGGTTTACGTTCCATGCAGCATTGCCTCCTTCTCGTACAAGGTCTCCGAACGGGTGGGGCGCGGCTCGGCGCCGCCCGCTAAGCCCCCCCTCGCGGGCTCGACCCAATCGCTCATCGTACCGAAACCCCGGGACTCAATCAAGGATTCGACCCGATGTCCGTCGCCAGAGTGCAAGGTGGCGCGCGCGCGGCGCCGGTTCTGATAGGCTAGATTTGATCCACCCGTAAATGGAGGTCAGCGGGACCCACAGCACAGTGCGGGACCCAGATCGAGGAGAAAGGATGGACCGGATGGAAAAGTGGCAGTGCCTGCTCTGCGGGTATATCTACGATCCGGAGGTGGGGGACCCGACGCAGGGGATCGCTCCGGGGACCGCCTTCGAAGACCTGCCCGACGACTGGGAATGTCCGGACTGCGGCGCGAGCAAAGACGAATTCGAGATGATGGCTGAGTGATCTGCCTGTGGCGAGGCGGCCAGAGGCCTCCTAGCCAAGGAACATGGACATCAGCAAGTGGCCCGGCGCCACGGCGAAGCCCGTGGCCCGGGCTTCTTCTTCCGTGTAGGCGGAGGCCCCGTTGGGCCCCACCCCGATCCCCACATGATGAAGGGAACCGGCTCGGCCACGTGGGTCCTGATCTCGAGCGGCGTGGGATGGTCGGGCAGCACCAGGACGCGAAGGCCCTCCGATGCAGGTGCATCGCGCACTGAGGCGGTCGAAGCGCCCCACTCGCTCATGGCCGCCGTCAGGTGCGGGACCATGAGCCTGTCCACCTGTTCGATAGCTTCCAGCTTGCCCGCAACATCGCCCGCGTGTCCGGCCTCGTCAGGTGATTCCACGTGCACGAAGATCACGTCGTGGTCGGCGAGCGCACCCAGGGCGGCCTTCATCTGCCCCTCGTAGTCGTTGTCCGGTCCATCGGTGACGCCGGGGATGTCGAGGACATCGATCCCAGTCTGCACGGCCAGTCCGCGCAACAGATCGACCGCCGAGGTCAGCGCCGCCCTCCGGCCCCCGTAGAGCCCGGCGAAGGCCGGCATCGCGGCCGGGCGCATGCCCGGCCAGAAGAGCCAGATCTGGGTGGCAGACGGTTTGCCCTCGGCCACGCGCCGCCGGTTGACCGGATGCCCGGACAGGATGGCCTGCGAGCGCTCCATGAGGTCGAGGACCAAGGCGGCCCCCGGGCCCGTGGGCGCCGACTCCTCCACGGGACGTCCGGCGATGTCGTGCGGCGGGGTGAACCGAGTCTCCAGGAGATCGGCCCCATCGCGCACGGTGAGGATGTGTCTGAAGCCCACTCCCGGGTAGAAGGTGACGCGCTCGTCTCCCAGGCCGTCGTTCAGGGCCGCGATCAACTCGGCGGCCTCTTCCGAGGAGATATTGCCCGCGGAGTAGCTCGCCATGTTCCCTTCGAGCACGGTCACCAGGTTGCACCGCATCGCCACTTGGCCGGGCTTCAAGCTCGATCCCCATGGCGGCTGCTTCGATCGGGCCCCTGCCGGCGTAGTAGAGGGACGGATCGAAGCCCATGACGCTCATGCAGGCGACGGCGCTGGAGGCTTCCATACCGGCGGGCACGTTGGAGGCGATTCCGACGGCGCCCTCGCGCGCAAGTCTATCGAGATTGGGGGTGCGGGCGGCCTCCAGTGAGGTCCTGCCCCCGTAGAGCGGCGACCGGCCACCCGGACGCCCCGTCGATGATCAGCACCACGTTCTTCACAAGCGGCTCCGCCGATAGATGTGGCGCGAACCTGACGACCCTGGCGACCCCGGCCATGGGTCTCTCGCGCGGGCTCCATTATAGGCGGTATCCCTCCCCCGTCCGTGCGGTATCGTGGAGGGCATGGACACCGCCGCGGGCCCTCTCACGGACGAACAGGTCGCACGGGCCGAACAACTGCTCGGCCAAGCCCCCTTCGCCTACCTGGCCATGATCGAGCCCGAGGGACCATACCTCGTCCCCCTCAACTTCGTGTACCTCTCCGGGGGTCTCTCCGCTCCCCCTGATGTGCCGCCTCGTGACCCGGCCCTTCGCGGTCTGCCGCTCGGTGACGCGCCGCTTCCTTCGCCGGCGCGCCTGGGCGGTTGCATCTACTTCCACACAGGTGAGGGCCGCAAGACCGTCGCGCTGGCAGCCGACCCGCGGGTGTGCCTCGCGGTCACCGGGCAGGTCGGTTTCGAGCAGGGCGAGACGCCGTGCGCGGACGGTTTCTCGTATCGCTCCCTGCTGGTATGGGGCCGGGCTCGGCCTTTGGAGGAGGAAAGCCTGCGAAAGCTCGGACTCCGCGCCATCGTCACGAAGTACGATCCGGGAGCGGGGGACGCGCCGTTCGACGAGGTCGATCTCGCCCGGACACTCGTCTACGAGATGACCATCGACGACGCCACCTACAAGGAGCGTCCGCGTCCCGCCCGTTAGCCGCCGAAGTACTTGGCCCCGACCTCGCGGAAGGCGGGAAGAGCCCCGTCCACGACCTCGGGGGCTACACAATAGGCCATGCGGAAATGGCCCTTCATGCCGAATCCGCTACCCGGCACCACCAGCACCAGGTGCTGCTGCAGTTCCCGGCAGAAGGCCACGTCGTCCTCGATGGGCGCCCGCGGGAAGAGATAGAAAGCCCCTTGCGGCTTGAAAACCTCGAACCCTGCCTCGCTCAGCGCTGCGTACAGAACGTCACGATTGCGCCGGTAGGGGGCGACGTCCACCGACACGCCCTGCAGCCTGGCCACCGCCCGCTGCATCAGCGCCGGGGCATTGACGAAGCCGAGTATCCGGTTGGCCAGCACGAGGCCCTCCAGCAGAGCGTCGATGCCCGCTGCCGACGGATTGGCGGCCGCGAAGCCTATCCTTTCCCCAGGCAGCGAGAGCTCCTTCGAGTAACTCGAAGCTATGACCGTATTCTCGTAAGCGGCCATCACGGAGGCGACCTTGCAGCCGTCATAGACGATCCGGCGGTACGGCTCGTCCGAGACCAGATAGATGATGCGCCCCGACTCGGCCGAAGCGCGGCGCAGGAGATCGCCGAGCTCGGCCACCGACTCCGCAGGGTAGACGCGGCCGGTGGGATTGTGGGGTGAGTTGATGAGGACCGCCCTGGTCTGTGGGCGGATGGCGGCTGCAATCGCCTGCACGTCGAGGTCGAAGTCGGCGCCGCTGGGGACGGGCCTGAGCACTCCCCCGTGGTTGTCGGCATAGAAGGCATACTCGACGAAGTACGGGCTGGGCACGATGACCTCGTCGCCGGGATCGAGGATGGTCTTGAGGATCACGTTGAGGGCGCCCCCCGCCCCGCAGGTCATGACCACATGGTCTCCGGTCAGCGCCACGCCCTGATCGCCGGATAGGTAGTCCGCCACCGCGGCCCGGGTCTGGGAGTAGCCGGCGTTGGACATATAGCCGTGCAGACCGGGAGTCGGGTCGCGCACAAGTTCCTCGATCACCCGCTGGAAGGCCTCGGGCGGCTCCAAGTTGGGGTTACCGATGCTGAAGTCGAAGACGTTGTCGCACCCGTGCACCTGAGCGAGTCTCGCCCCTTCTTCGAACATCTCCCTGATCCAGGAAGAGCGGCACGAGAATTCTGCGATCTTCTTCGCTACTACGGACATCGAGGCCTCCATGGAGTCTGGCAAGACTCAGCCCCCCGCCACAGCGGGGAACAGACCGAGGCGATCTCCGTCGCGAAGCGGCGAGTCGAGAGTGCCCCGGGAGTGGTTGATCATGACTACTGCCACGTCGTCAGGCTGGAGGGCCGCTTCGGCGACCACGTCCCTCACGGTGAGGCCGCTACGCGCCTCGACCTCGAAGCCGGCCGCCCCGCTTGCCAGGTGCGGAAGAGGGCGTCCCACCGGGGCAAGATTGGCGTACAGTCTGACCTCGATCATGGCCCTGAGAGTCTAGCATGGTGACGGCGGGGCCCGGCTCGGCGCCGTGTCCGCCCGGCTCAGCGCCGTGTCTCGTCCCGCTCGACCTGCCGCTCGACCTGCCGCCGGCCCTTGTCCGTCGCTTCGCCGGGGCATTGGTATACTACCGGCAACCGACACCCCATTCCTTGGGCGGATGGGCGCTAATGCCACGGAGGCGCCGAGCATGGTTTTCCCCGACGACAGCTTGCTTTCCGGTGACCACTGTGAGATCTGCGGAGCCGAACTCTCCGCCGAGGTCATCATCCAAGAGTTCGCCGACGGCAGCATCGCCAGACTTTGTGCGGAGTGTGCCGCGGGAGCATCCCTCGAGAGTGAGGGAGACGAGCTCTCCGGTTCGTTCCCCGATGATCTCGAACCCGACCCCGAGAGCCTCGCAGTCGGGGCCGGGCTAGGCGATGCGGCTCCCAACCCGGCGTCCGAGCTCGATCCTATGGAGCGGACGCGGGAGCTTCTCACTCCTGTTGTCGATCTCATGACTCTGCAAAGGGAGATGCAGGCGGCGCTCCAACGCCTCGCGGCGTCTCTCGAGACGTTCGCGGCGGGCGTCATCTCCGAGAACCTCGACAAGACGGCCACGGTGGAGAGCCGCCTGGAGACGGTGGAGCTCGAGCTGGAGCAGACCCGAGCGAGGTTGCGGGAGACCGAGGCCCTGCTCATCGCGGCCGGCGGCGCCGTCGCCGCACAGCAGCCTGAAGCCGAGCCCGGACGGACAGGTGCAGCCGCTGCTGCGGCAGCCATAGCGGGCGCCGCCGCGGTCGGGGGCGCCGTCGCCGCCGGGTCCGACTCCGACGTCCCGGTCGTTCCCGATGTCTCGGTCGTTCCCGCCGCCGTGGCGGCGGCAGTCACGTCCGGCGAGCCCCAGTGGCCGGAACTGCCCGGCGAAGAGGCGGTGGCCGGCGAGGACGAAGCCTGGGACCTCGATGCCACCGCCGAGACCGTCCCCGCCGAGGCCTTTCTCGCGGCCGCGATCCCGGCCGTCGTCCCATCGGCGGAGCCATCAGAGGCCACGGGATCACCCGAGACTCCTGAGGCGCAGCTGACGGCCACGAGCACCGAAGCCTCCCTGGCAGCCACATCTTCCGCCGGCGCGGATGCACAGTCCACGCTGCCGCCGGCCACTCCTCCGTTGGTCCCGCCCCCGGTAGCCCCTCCCACCGGCCAGCCCCACACGCGGCCCGGATTCCAGCTTGCCGAGGTGCAACTGGCGCAGCGCTACTTCAACGAGAGCACTTTCACCACACGTATCCGCGACGTCCGCCGGAGTCTGGGCAAACCCAAGGCCAACCTCACCAAGCTGGTCGGAGCCGAACCGCGGGCCCTGCTCACCATCATCTGGGACATCATCTGGTACCAGTACCTGGTCGATCTGCGTCGCGACGCTCACGTCGACGAACGGGTGACGCTTCATCGCGAGGGGATGGACCTCGAAGAGCTGCCGGCGATGTTCAGGGAGAAGAACGCCTCCGTCGACGACGAGGGCCGGCTGGACGCCTCTGAGCTGGAGGTCAAGTTGTTGAGCGACCCCTCGACACTCATCACCGCGATGACGCCGGATGAAGAGAGGGTCCTCGAGGATGCCACCGAGGAGATCTGGGACCAGAAGACGGCCCCCGAGTTCAAGTGGGACGACTGAGACCCGAGGGCTGAATCACTGAGCAGCACTGACCAGCGAGGACACGAGGTGAGGGCTCATGTATAACGTTCAGGCGACGGTCGGACCCGTGCACATCCTCAAGCCCCCGTTCGGGAGCGACCTCCTCAAAGAGCTCGGGGATTTTGTCCGCTCCCAAGGCATCAACCTGGCCTGGTTCTCCGGGCTGGGAGCCGTCTCTCGAGCCACCATCCGCTACTACGACCAGCCTCAGCAGGCCTGGATGGACCTGGAGCACGACCAGCGTCTCGAGGTGGCGGGAATGCTGGGCAACGTCTCTCTGCTCAACGGCGAGCCGATCGTGCACGCGCACATCACGTTCGCCGACGACCAGGGCCGCTGTTTCGGCGGGCATCTGGGCCCTAACACCATCGTGTTCAACATGGAGATACTGCTGACCACCCTCTCCGCCGCCCAGCCGGTGGTGCGGAAGATGGACTCTCAGACAGGACTCACCATCTGGTACTAGAGCGACGGGCGGGTCTGCGGCGGAACCGGACCTACTGCGTCAGCCGGCCGTAGAACTCTGGCCGGCGGTCGCGCAGCATGTCGGTTTCCAACTCGCCCGGCACGACTACCCTGTGCTTCTGGTCGGCAGCCGTCAGGTCGAGGTCGGCGAAGATCATGTCTTCGACGAAATGCTTGCCTTCGGCCAGGGTGGTGCCCCGACAGTCCACGAACGTGCTGCGGCCGATGAACCTGACGCCGCGCTCCTCCCCGGCCCGGTTGACTGCAACATGGTTCACCACGTTCTCGCGCGCTCTGGTCTGCACGACGTGGTCGGGGACGAACTCGATGTCGTCGGGCCAGTTGGTGACGGTGACGATGAGTTGGGCGCCCATGAGCGCCAGGACGCGCGCGTACTCGGGGAAATCCAGGTCGTAGCAGATCGCAAGTCCTATCCTGCCCACCTCGGTCTCGTACACCGTCGGGGGGATATCGCCGGGTGTGACGAAACGATCCACTCCTAGGTAAGGCAGGTGGAGCTTGCGATACCTGCCGATCAACCCTGCCGGCCCGACGAACGCCGAGGCGTTGTAGCAGCGGTCCCCCGCTTTCTCCAGCAAGCCGTACACCGCGTGCACACCCAGCGAGCGGCAGGCGTCGGCGACGGCCTCCGTGCTCGGGCCCGGGATGGTTTCCGCCACGGGGATGGCCTCCTCCAGACTGTGAAACACATACCCGGTGAGGCACGCCTCAGGGAACACCACCAGGTGGGCTCCCGCTCCGGCCGCCTCGCGCAGAAAGTCCAGCATACGGGCCAGGTTGGCCTTCGGATCGGCAAGGACCGGCGCCATCTGTATCCCGGCCACCCGGATCGTCCCGCTCATCCCCCCTGACCCCCTTCTTCTCGGAGACCTTCGCCGGCCGCTGGATTACCGCTTCGTGGATCTCGGGGTTGCCGTCAGTCGCCGCGTCGTCGGGACGATCAGGCTGTAGAACCGCTCGGCCAGGGCCCATGCCGCCGTCCCCACCGACATGCCGGTAGCCACACCCGTCAGCACGACGGTCTCCACCCCTTGTTCCTCAAGATACTCGTAGAGCCCCGTTCCCTCCAGCACGTTGAAGGGCCAGTTGTAGAAGATGCGCTCTCCGGCAGCCGGAGCCAGCTCGTCGATGACCTGGACGTCCCAGGTTCCCATGTGGTTGACACTCCAGGTGTCGGCGGCCCTGGGGTACCGCACCACCTGAACCGCACCCTCAGGCCTTTACCGCCTTCCGCCCCAGGCGGTTCGAGATGTACATCACGGCTCCCGCGACCACCACGAACAGCGCGACCATCCACGCCGCCGAGTTCCATGAGCCGTAGATCGTCTCCGAGTAGATGGCTACCGGCATGGTGGTGGTCTTGCCTGGTATGTTTCCCGCCACCATGATCGTCGCGCCGAACTCTCCCATGGCGCGCGCGAATGCCAGAGTCGCACCCGCAAGAACGCCGCGGAACGACAGCGGGATGACCACATGCGCGGCGGTGTAGAGCTCGCCGCGCCCCAGAGTGTAGGAGGCGTTCAGAAGGTTCTGATCTACAGCCTCCATGCTCACACGCGCCGTCTTGATCATGAAGGGGAACGACACCACGAACGACGCGAGTGCTGCCGCGTCCCAGGTGAAGACCAGGCCGAACTCCTGTCCCGTGAGGGCTTCGACCGACCCGGCCGATGACCCCGTTATCGCCTATCAGTCGGAGCAGGATATAGCCTGTCACCACGGGAGGGAGCACCATCGGCAGCGTGAGGATCAGGTCCAACAACTCCTTGCCCCGGAAGTGCTTGCGGGCCAGGATATACGACAGCGGGATGCCGAAGATCAGCGCGAACACGGTCGCGACGGCCGCGACTTGGAGAGAGAGACGCAGTGGGAAGAGAACGCTCACGGCGCCGGGGCCGGTAGGAACCCGTGCTTCTGGAGGATCGACTGCCCCTCCGGACTCATCACGTAGGCGATGAACGAAGAGCCGAGATCCTTTGCCTCCCCGGATGTCACGAGAGCGATCGGGTAGGCAATGGAACTGTGCCAGGCTGGGTCGGAAACGGCTACGATCCTCACCCTGTCGCCTCCAGCCTTCGCTTCCGTCGCGAAGAGGATGCCGGCGTCGACCTCGTCGGTGGCAACGTACTCCAGGGCCTGGGAGACGTTCAGCGCGTAAACGACCTTGGGCTGGACCTGGTCGAAGATACCCAGCGTGGTGAGTATCTCCTCGGCGGCGACCCCGTGGGGAGCAGCCTTGGGATCGCCGTAGGCGATCTTCTTCACATCCGCCGACGTGAGGTCTTCGAAGGTGGAGATCGCCAGCTTCGACTCGGCCGGGACCACCAGCACGATCTCATTGCCCGCGAATATCTGCACCGACTCTGGATCGACGAGGTCTTGGTCGGCAAGAGAGGTCATCTGCTTCATCGCGGCCGACGCGAACACGTCGACAGGTGCCCCCGCCTCGATCTGCCGTTGCAGGGTACCGGACCCGTCGAAGTTCAAGGTGGTGACGGAGCCGTTCGCTGCGTCGAAGGCAGCGCCGATCTCGGTGAAAGCGTTCCTGAGACTCGAAGCGGCCGACACGGTCAGTTCCCGCTGCCCCCCAACCGGCGAGGTCGTCGCTCCACCCGCACCCGTGGTCGCGGTGCCCACGCCGTCTGAGCCGCAGGCCGCCAGGGTCACAACGAGTAGCATGAGCACGACCGCAGCAGCGAAGGCTATACCCGATCTTCGGGACCACCTGAGATTCACGAACGACTCCTGCGCCAAGGGACAAGACCGCCCCATGGTTATATTGCACAGAGTATAACGCCGGCGCGGGATGAGGGCAAGTACGCTGCCCGGAAGAATCGGGTCGGCCCGCGGTGGACCGACCTGGCCGCGTCGGAGTGATACCGGTCAGGCCGAAGCGGCGTGTCTTCTTAGCGCGACCGCCATGCCGTACGCGTGAAAGTAAGCGTGCCAGCGGGCCGGCGACGACGCGAACTCGTTCGAGCCGACAAAATAGTCGAGCAAGACCTCGCGGACGCGGGTGATTTCTTTCAGACGGTGCTTGTTCTTTGGGTCGGCGATCGTCAGATCCAGAAGCTCGAGCGCGCGATCGACGGCCGACGCGCTGTATTCGGCATTCCCCTTCGCCGCCCAATTCAGCGCTCTCTCGACCTCGCTCCCCGTATGTGCGAGCTGTTCGAGAAGGGACAACGAACGCCATCTTCCTGCGGCGAGCTCTCGGTGCTGCGCTCCTGTCGTAGGACTCATTCCCGCACCAGATCCTCGACTATCCGAAGGATATCCGCGCGTGTTGCCGGGTCCTCAACGCCTCGCGAGCGGTTGCCCTGAGTCGGCCGGATGTTGATCATCGAGTCGAATTCGACGCGCTCCTCTTTCGCGAGCTCGGGATAGATATTGATTCCCCAAAGATCGCGCTGTTCGGATCCCTGCTCCAGGAGGATGGCCTCTTCGTCGGCGTGCAGCTCACCGCCGACAGCCATGATCCCCCGGTCGACGTCGATCACCGCCTTGACCATGGTGCCGAACCCACCCTCGGCGATCTGCCTCAGGTGTTCAAGGGGGACCGCACTGTCGATGACCTCTATCCGCATGGACACGAATGTATCAGAGACGCTCCGTGCGGACACCGATGCAGTTCTTCTCTTCCTGCAGCTTGACCAGCGCCACCATGACGTCGTTGACCGGGGTCGGAACGCCCAGCCGCTTACCCTCGCGCACGATGCTGCCGTTGATGGCATCGATCTCCGTGAGCCTGCCTCTCTCCAGATCCTGGAGCATGGAGCACTTGGGCTTGGTCCCCGATTCGTGGAACCTCTGGATGGTCTTCATGAGGCCTTCCACGGGATCGCCCCCGTCGCTCAGATCGATCCCCGCGGCAGAGGTGACCGCACGGCATTCCTCGGCCATCTTCGCGATCAGCTCTCTGGCGTGCGGATATGCGGCGTATTCATCGTTCGTCAGCCTCATGGCCGTTCCCAGGGCAAGAGGCACGTTCTGCATCACCTTGCCCCAGATCAGCTGGCGCACGTCGGTGGATATCCCCACGTCGAGTGCCGGTGCTGCGCAGCACGGCGGCTATGGCTTCCACTTCCGGGCTCACGACTCCCGGTGGCGGGACCGATCTTGAGCCCGCCGGTGCCGACGACCCAGCTCAAGTGGTTGGGCCCGAGCGGAGTCACCACGGACCAGAACACACCGCCTATCACGTGCGACTCGCTCCCCAGCACCTCGGCGATGGCCTCGACGTTCCCGGCGCCGTTCTGTACGGAGAGCACCCAGGTGCCCTCACCGATGAGCCCCCGCGCTCCGGCGATCGCGTCCCGGGTGGCGTTCGCTTTCACCGCCAGTATCACCAGATCGACGATCCCGATCGAGCCGGCGTCGCCGGTGATAGAGACCGGAGTCTGTAAGGTCCGGCCGTCGGACATGTCGATCCGGACTCCCTCGGCGCCGATGGCATGGACGATGTCCTCTCTCAACTCCACCAGGGTGACGTCCTGCCCGGCATCGGTCAGGAGAGCCCCGAGAAGGCTGCCGATGTTGCCTGCTCCGATGATGGCTATCTTCACTGAGCCCCTCGCTGTCAGCGTCAGAAGGACGCGTCCACGGTGATGTCGATCAGATTCGGGACCCCGGAGCCCAGCGCTTGGTGGAGGGCAGAAGCGAGGTCGTCGGGCTCCGTGACCTTCCGGGCGGCGAGCCCCATGCCTTTCGCGATGCTGCAGAAGTCGACGTCGGGGGGCGAAAGGACGGTCCCCAGATCGCGGCCCTTGGCGTACTCGCCGAGTATCCGGGTCTTCATGATCCGCACCTGTCGATAGGCCCGGTTGGAAAGGATGATGAAGGTGACGGGGATGTCGTAGTGCGCGGCGTTCCAGAGGCTCTGGATAGACCACATGGCGCTCCCGTCGCCGCTCACGCACACCACCGGCCGGTCCGGTGCGCCCAGCTTCGCCCCCATGGCGGCAGGCAGGCCGGCACCGATGCTTCCTCCTCCCCGGGCGCGCTGGTATTCGCGGAGTTCTTTGAGGGGCAGAGTCCGGCGCAGGATCGCGGAGTAGGACCAGCAATCGTCGACGATGATGGTGCCGGGAGCGATTGCGTCTCTGAGCTCGGTCATGACCCTTGTTCCGGAGATAGGGACATCGTCCCGCTCGAGCTGAGCCTTCTTCTCGAAGGCGTCCATCATCGCCCGCTTCTCCGCCGAGATAGCCGTCACCCGCGCAGCCACCGCCTCGCGCCCGGCGGGCGTCATCTTCTGGTCGAGCGCGGCGTTCAAGTCACTCAGCGCCACCTTGATGTCGCCCTCCACGCCGCAGGCGACGGGGAAGTTCTTGGCGATCTGCCAGGGGTTGTTGTCGATCTGGATGACCTTGGTGGAAGGCGGAACGAGCGGCTGAGGAGTGGGGATCGCCTGCTGGAAGAACATGGCGCCCACGACCACGAGCACATCGGCCTTCTCGAGGATCTCCCGGGTGGCGATGCTGTTGGGGTCGAGGTCGCCGATGTACAGCGGATGGTGGACCGGGAAGTTGACGTCCGCCATCCAGGGCTGATAAACGCGGGCACCGATTCGCTCCGCGAACGCGACCATCTCGTCCAGGGCCTCACACTTGGTCACGCCATCCTCGACGATGATCGCCGGACTCTTCGCCTGGAGGAGCGACTCGACGGCCGACTCCACCGCCCGATCGTCGGGATGGAGCCGGGTGTAGGAGTGGCAGCTCGGCTGGTACTCGAAGTCGAGGGTGTTTGCGAGCACATCGAGCGGCAAGGAGACCATGACCGGCCCCGTCGGAGGATGAGTGGCGATCTTGAATGCGCGCCGCATAGCGGTCGGCAGGTCCTCCGGACGAATGACTTCCGTCGCCCATTTCGTGAAGGGGGCGGCGATCTTGACGAGGTTGTCCGACATCGCGGCTTCCTCGGCCAGGATCCGGGTGTCCTGCTGGCCGACCGTCACGACGAGGGGCACCCCTCCCCAGTAGGCGTTGGACAGCAGGGGCATGCCCGCGGCGAGACCTGTGCCGGTGTGAAGATTGAGGAACCCGACCTTGCCCGAGGTCCGCGCATACCCTTCGGCCATGCCGACCGCGGTGAGTTCATGCATGCAGAGCACGTACTTGATCTCGGGGTGGTCCTCGAGGACGTCCACGAACTGGGCCTCGGTGGCGCCCGGGATCCCGAAGGCGTATTCCACTCCTTCGGCTCGCAGTATCTGCACGAGTGCTTCTTTGCCCGTCACTATCGCCATGGCGTCGGGTCTCCAATCGGTGTCAAGGTTGGATGCCGCTCATTCACCGGCCGGCGGGTAGCAGGCGAGTCGCGGGCTGCCCGGCCGTCACCCGTCTGAAGAGCCACTGCACATTCTGACAGACACCCGCGCGGAGGGTGAGGTATCAGCCGGTGGGGGCGCCGATTCGCCCTCCCCGCGAGCCAGCCACAGGAAGGCGGACGTGTCGGATTCAGGGCCGATCTCGTGCCCCACCCAGCGTGGGGACAGCCAGACGACGTGATAGACCACAAGGCGTGACTCGGAGAACGAGGATGCACCCGATTCTTGCTGCTCGAGCGGTGGGTGGAGCCGGACCTTGTAGTACCGGCGCGAGTGATACCAGGCCTGTTCGACCACCTCTGCTTCGATCGCCGGACGGCTCCAGAACCACCCGTCGCCCTGGTCCTCGAGCCTGAGCTTCACCTTCGCGCCTGGCGGATCAGATGATCCAGGAGTCCCAGGCGGAAGGATTCCTGCTCCTCGGGGGTCCAGGTCCTGAAGCCTACTCCCCCGGTCTTCCAGCCCAGCTCGCCCTTGGCCACCTTCTCCTCGAGCATGGGGAACACCTCATGCGTATCCTCCAGATGCGGCCACAGGTAGCTCTCTACGGCGATGCCCAGATCGAGACCCACCATGTCCATGTGTTCGAACGGAGCCATCACCTGGAAGCGCATGCCCGGCCCGTACTTGAGCACGAGGTCGACGGTGGCCGGGTCGGCGATGCCCTGCTCCACGATCGACATGGCCTCGCGGTAGAGGGCATGAAGGAGGCGGTTCCCGACGAAGCCGGGAGCATCCTTCTTGACAAGCACGGGCAACTTGCCCGCCTCGCGCATCAGCGCGGTAGCGGCCTCGACGGTCTCGGGAGTGGTCTTCTCCCCCGGGATGATCTCGACGATGGGGATGAGGTAGGCGGGGTTCCACCAATGCGTACCCACGAAGCGCCCCGGTAGTACGCACGCGTCGGCGATCTCGGCGATACGGATGACCGAGGTGTTGGTGGCCAGGATGACATCGGGGGTCACCAGCGCCTCGATCTCGCGAAAGAGCTCTCGCTTGGCGTCGAGGTTCTCGAAGATGCACTCCAGCACGAAATCGGCGCCCTCCAAGGCCTCGTCCAGACGGGTGGTGGTCCTGATCAGAGATAGGGTCTCGTCGACCCGCTGGGTGCTTCCCAACCCCCGTTCGGCGAGGAACACGAGGTCGCGGCGGATGCGGTCGCGCACCCCGCGGAACAGCTCGTCGTCGAGGCTCTGCAGCCGTACTTCATAGCCGGCCATCGCAAATGCCTGGGCACAACCCTGCCCCATCATGCCGGCGCCGATCACCGCGATACGTTTGTCCTTGGACTCGCTCACCGATCACCTTCCTCGGCCTTCGCCACGTGCACGCAGAACATGCCTTCCCGCTTCAGACCTTTGTAGTAGCAGCGATTGTCGGATCGGCAGGCCGACGGCGCCCGGTCGCCGCTCTCCCAGCGGGCGATGAGGTGGGGGTCGCGGATCAAGGGTCTGGACAGGGCGATGCAGTCGGCACATCCCGAGGTCACAAGCGTCTCGGCGGCGGCCAGGCTTCGGATGCCGCCGACAAGCACCACGGGCACCTTCACCGTCTGCTTCAGTCTCCTGGCAGCCTCTTCGTAATAGGCCTCGCGCTCCACCGGGATCCCCGCGCGGGTGCGTATCGGCCCCAGGTCGCCGGAAAGGCTCGTCCCTCCGCTCAGCTCGATGGCATCCACGCCAGCCTCCACCATCAACAGGGCGCTCTCCAGCATCTGGTCCACAGTCAGGCCGCCGGGAATGAAGTCCTCGGAATTGACCTTGATGAGTACGGGATAGTCGGGCCCGACGGCCGCGCGCACCGCGGCGATCACCTCGACCACCAGCCTCGCCCGCCCTGCGACGTCGCCCCCATACGCGTCCGTACGATGGTTGAAGGCGGGAGAGAGGAACTCGCTCAGGAGATACCCGTGCGCGGCGTGGATCTGGACCGCGTCGAGGCCGGCGGCTTGAGCCCGCCCGGCCGCCGCGGCGAACGCCTGGGTGACGACTGCGATGTCGCCAGGAGACATCTCCCGGCCCACCGGACCCGACTCGGTCTGCCGGACCGAGGGGCCGAGGGGCTGCGCCGCCTCGTCACCTACCCTATCAGGCTGGGCCCACAGTCCCGCATGGGCGACCTGCAATGCCACCTTGCCCTCGGCCTCGTGCACGGCGGATGCGAGCCGTGCCAGCCCTGGCATCACCGAATCGTCATGGGCTCCGAGTTGCTGAGTCCCCGCCCTGCCCTCGGGACTGACGAAGGCATGGCTGCTGATGACCAGTCCGACCTTGCCCCGTGCGAACTCGGCATACAGTCGAGCCAGTTCGCCCGTGGCGCAGCCCGCAGGATCCGCAAGGCCTTCCCACGTGGCCGAGCGGACGAAGCGGTTCCTCATGACCATCCCTCGGATGCCCGTCGGCTCGAAGAGCACGGAGGTCACGTGGCCCTCCCCAGCCGCTCTTTCTGCACGTAGCGCGTCACCCCGTCGCCCCGGCAAGACGCTCCAACTCTCCCCGATCGGTCATGTATTCAAGATGAGCGACGGCCTCGTTCATGGCCAGCATCAGCTGCAAGGGATCCAGCTCGCGCTGGAAGACCACCTGCAACAACTCCGCGGCGGAGCGCGGCTCGTCGAGCGCGCCCGCGATCGTCCGGCACCTCTCTTCGTGATGCCGTTCCAGTTCGGCCACGCGCTCGTGCAGACCGATGAAGGGCAGACCGTGCCCCGGGAGCACGAGCGTATCGGCGGGAAGCCCGGCCAGACGGTGCAAAGACTCGTGGAACAATGCCACAGGGTTGCCGGGCAGCCACGTGGCCGGAGAGCCGACGTGCGTGGAGATATGCGGCAGCACCATGTCGCCGGAGATCAACACGCCGGCACCGCCCGCCGAGGCGCTCGCCGCGGCCCCCGCGCCGCTTGCTGCGCCGGAGGCGGCACCCCTCGCTGTGCCGGAGGCGGCACCGCCCGACCGAGCCGCCGCCGGATCGGCGCAATACAGGCAGACGTGGTCGGGAGCGTGACCCTGTCCGAAGATCACCCGCCACGTGTAGCGGCCGGTCGCGACCGTATCCCCATCCGCGAGCGGGATGAATTCGGCGGGCAGTCCGGGTCTGAGAGATTCGAGGTCCGCGGCGTGGTCTACCAGGAACGCGCCGGCCTCGGCCGACAACCCGTGACCGGCCAGTCGCGCCGCGGTGGACCGCATGTCGGTGCCCTTCTGCCGGTCCCGAAGGACCAGTCCCGCTTCGTGGGCTGCACTGCTCATGACCACTGCAGCACCGCACCTGTCGGCGACCCAATCGCCGAGGCCGCAGTGATCCGGATGGTGGTGCGTCACCAGGATGCGTCGCACGGGCGCGGTCGCCTCGAAGGCACCCGCATGCGCCGGCGCTCGTGCCGACCGCAGGAATCCCTCCCACAGGCCTCGCGTCGTCTCGTCGGCCAGACCGGTGTCGATCACCGTGAGGCCGTCATCGTCTTCCAGAAGCCACAGATTCACGTGATCGAGCTTGAGAGGCAGCGGGAACCGCAGCCAATGAAGACCGGGCAGTATCTCGATCGCTTCGCCCGGACCGGGCGGTCCGGGGAACGGGAAGGTCAGCGCCACGCTACGGGTCGGATTGTCGCTGGACGAGCCCGTCCCGCGCTACACCGCCACCAGGATGGGCCGGTGGCATCTCAGGCAGCGGTCGGCCTCGGCCTTGCACTGCTCCAGCGAGTAGCCCAGTTCGGTCGGCTCGAAGGTGTGCCTGCGGATCTCGGGATCCACCATGGGCATCTTCTCCCGCGTGCCGTAGTCGACGTTCTCGGCCAGGGGCTCGCGGCTGTCCTGAGCCCCCAGATACACGGCCAGACGCTTGGTCTTGTCCTCGAGGTCCTCCTCGACAGGCTCGCCGCGCAGGTACCTGTCGATGTACTTGGCCGCCGTCTTGCCGGCGTTGATGGCCTCGATGATGGTCCCGCCACCGCTCACCGCGTCCCCCCCGACGAACACGCCGGGCTTCGTGGTCATGAGCGTGTAGGGATCGACCTCCATATAACCCCACTTGTTGAGCTTGATCTGCTCGTCGCTCTTGAAGGGATCGAAATCGGGCTGCTGTCCCACGGCGTAGATGATGCTGCTGGCGCTGAGCACGAATGGGGCCATGTCGGTCGGGACGGGTCTCCGCCTGCCGCTGGCATCGGGCTCCCCGAGTTCCATCTGCTGACAGACCAAGCCCTGAACCTCATCTTCACCTTGACACTCAACCGGAGCGGCCAGATAGAGGAACTCCACCCCTTCTTCCTCGGCCTCCTCGATCTCCCAGGCGTTGGCCGGCATCTCGTTGCGGGTACGCCGATAGACCACCTGCACCTTCTTGGCTCCCAGCCGCACCGAAGTGCGGGCGGCGTCCATGGCCGAGTTGCCGCCACCCAGGACCAGCACGCTGTCGCCGATGTCGACCGGCTCGCCCAGAGCCACCTTGCGCAGGAAGACGATGGCATCCATGGCGCCCGGCAGGTTCTCGCCTGGAATCCCGAGTGGGCGCCCCACGTGGGCCCCGATGCCCACGAAGGTGGCTTCAAAGCCCTCCGCTGCGAGACCCTCGAACTGAATGTCGCGACCAAGCCGCGTGTTGTAGCGGATCTCGACGCCCTGCTGCTGAATGAGCTCCGTCTCGCGGTGGATGACGTGCCGGGGCAGGCGGTACTCGGGGATGCCCACGTGCACCATGCCGCCCGGCACGGGGAGGTCCTCGAAGATGGTGGGGGCGTAGCCCAGACGGGCCAGATAGTAGGCGGCGGAGAGCCCGGCCGGCCCCGCGCCGATGACGGCCACCTTCTTGCGCGGCGCCGCGGCAACCGGAGCGACTGCGTCCGCGGGAGCGTCTGCCGCGGCGGCCGGGGCGCCGCCGTTGCCGCCCGCCGCCGCTGCGGCCGGTGAGGCCATCGGCGATCCCAGCGGCCAATGCCCGGGCTGGGCGGTGACCAGTTCGGTGATCTCGTGGGGTCCGCCGGCGATGAGGGCGGCGGTGTCGGCCAGGGGGCCGCCTTCGGCCTTCTGCTCAGCCGTGGCGCCCATGGTGGGGTCGACAAGGCATCCGGAGGCGCAACGGTCGTCGGCCAGGTCTTCGGCCCGGTCGGCACACCAGCGCTTGATGTTGTTGATGGCTATCGGCTGCCCGGTGGGAGCCAACGTGCAATTGGCCTCGCAGGGATGCGGGCAGGTACGACCGATGATGGCGGGCAGCGGGTTGTCGCCCTTGACGATCCGCGTGGCCAGGTGCGGATGCTCCTCCAAGCCGTGGAAGATATACCAGGGGATGTCCACCGTCGACGGGCAGGTGGACCGGCAGGGAGCTGTGACCCAGCCGACCTTGGTGGAAGGCGAGCAGGTGTGTCCTTCGGCGTGCGCCGCGAAATGCTCGGGGGCAAGATCGAGGAGCGCGACGATAGGCGGCCCGATGGTGTTGGCGATCCCGCACCACGCGGCGTCATCGATCGACTCGGCCAGCCGGCGGATGCGGGCGACCGGGTCTTCCCCTTCCTTCACCTCGGCGGTGCCGGCGACGAGCTTCTCGATGAGTTCGATGAGAATGTCCACTCCGATGCGACACGGTCCGCACCGCCCGCACGATTCCTGCTGCAGCAGTCTCAGGTAGGCCAGACCCAGCTCCACCGGACAGGCATCGCCGCCGAGGAAAGCACCACGCCAGGACAGCACGCCCTTGATGCCCTGCATGTCGGGCTGCTGCAGACGGGCGAGCACCTGCTCGGACGAGGGGCCCGCGTACCTGTCGGTGAGAGCGAGCAGAGGCTCGCCCACTGTGGTTTCCGGCGCTTGGGGCGTTCCCACCAGTGCCTCCCTTGAGACTGTGATCCAACCGTCCGATGATATCGCATCGACGCGCCCGAGGGCCGGGACAGCGGTGCGACCAGGACGGGCGTTACGACTATCTGGTGGCCTGAACGAGCGTCCCCGTGACGTCCAGAGCGTCGATGTTGACCCGGATGCCGCCGCCGGTCACGCTCGGTTGCCCGGTCCACTTGATCACCAGCTTGTGAAGGCCGGGCCCCAGGGTGTCGGTGGACCACACCTTCTGCTGACGAAGGACCGAGGAGTTGTACAGATCGACGGGCACCGGGGCGGCCCCGTCCAGGCTGACGGTGGCCTTGCCCATGGTGACGCCCTTGGTGGCGATCCAGTCGAGGCGGGTGCCGTCGAACCAGATGGTGGCCGTGGCTGGGGCGGCGGCGTAGCGATAGCTGCCCCCGGAGGCGCCGCTGGTATTGAAGACCGTCCAGGTGCCGGTGTAGGCGATGCGCGTGTCGCTCTGCTGGTAGCGGGTGACCTTGGGAACCTGAACGAGCGTCCCCGTGACGTCCAGAGCGTCGATGTTGACCCGGATGCCGCCGCCGGTCACGCTCGGTTGCCCGGTCCACTTGATCACCAACTTGTGAAGGCCGGGCCCCAGGGTGTCGGTGGACCACACCTTCTGCTGACGAAGGACCGAGGAGTTGTACAGATCGACGGGCACCGGGGCGGCCCCGTCCAGGCTGACGGTGGCCTTGCCCATGGTGACGCCCTTGGTGGCGATCCAGTCGAGGCGGGTGCCGTCGAACCAGATGGTGGCCGTGGCTGGGGCGGCGGCGTAGCGATAGCTGCCCCCGGAGGCGCCGCTGGTATTGAAGACCGTCCAGGTGCCGGTGTAGGCGATGCGCGTGTCGCTCTGCTGGTAGTACGAGGGCGGCGGCGTGTTCTGCCGCACGGCCTGGGCAAGAGCCTCCGCCATCCGCTGCCGCCCGTCTTCACTTAGCAGCAGCTCTCGATCGGCCAGCTCGTCGCCCAGCTCCAGGACCACGCGGATGGGAGCCTTGTTGTTCACGGGGTCGAGTCCGACGAGGTCCGTCCGCCCCGACACGTAGTGATACCGCATGCCCATGGTGGCGGCCACCGACCGCAGCAAGGCCTCGGCATACTGAGCGGACGAGGAATCACCGGCCTGATACAACCCAATGAAGCCACTGGCCGCACCGGAGTTCACATGGACGGAGATGAAGATCTGCGCTCCGGCAGCGTTGGCCTGGTCGGTCTCCGACTTCAGAGCGGGGATGTTGCGAGTCGTGAGCCCCATGCCGGTCTCCCAGCACAGGACGTTCGTGAAGTCGCCCTCGAGGAGCGCCATCGTCCGCTGGACGATGTCTCCGCAGATCAGGTACTCGTGCCAGGGTTGCCGGCCGGTGTCGTTCTGGTGCGAAGGGGTCCAGGCGATGATCGTCTCCGGACCGGCCGCTGCGGTACCCCCGGCAAGCAGGAACATCAGCACCAGAACGCACGCGCCTGCCAGCGCGAGCATTCCGCGGCGTTTCGTCGCGCGGCGTCCCATTACCCGGCGTCTCGTCGCCCGGCCTACCTCAGTCCCGCGACCCATCAACATCCTCCATCCATTTTGGCGTCCCGCCAGACTATCAGAGGAGGCGGGCGGACGTATCAGCATGGGACCGTCGCCCGGGCCCGGGCAGCTGGGCACCGACCGGCGGGAAAAAAGAAAGATCCGTTGTCTCTTGACACACCGAGTTAGTAAGGACTACTATACGGTCTTAGGTATGCCTAACAATATTGGTTAGGACCGCTATTACGCAGGAAAGGCAGGGTCCGCGATGGTTGCTTCACTCGGGATCGCATTGCGCGAAGGTATCGAAGCCGCGCTGATCGTAGGTATCGTACTCATGTACCTCTCCAAGACCGGGCGCAGTAGTCTGAGGGGCTACGTGTTCGCTGCGGTCGGCACAGCTATCGCCGCGTCGGTGGCGTTGGCGGTGGTGTTCGAATCCATCGGAATCGACGTGGAGAACCCTTATTTCGAGGGAGTACTCCTGGGAGTCACGGGGCTGCTCGTGGTGACCATGGTGTTGTGGATGCGAAGGGCCGTCACGGGACTGCGGACAGGGGTCGAAACCCGTATCGAAAGCATCACTGGCGCCAAGACCGGTAGTGCCGCGGTTCTGGGCCTCTTCGGATTCGTGTTCTTCATGATTCTTCGGGAGGGTGCAGAGTTGGTCCTCTTCCTCAAGGCCGCCACTCTCGGCAGCGAGGCCAGCTTGTCAAACCTGGTCGGGGCTCTCGTGGGTCTCTTGCTCGCCGTCCTGTTCGCGGTCCTGTTCGTCAGGGGCAGCGTGCGCGTGGACATCCGCCGGTTCTTCCGCTACACCAGTTGGGCGCTCCTGGCGCTGGGAGCCAAGCTGCTCCTCGGAAGCCTGCACGAGTTCGGCGAACTGGGCGTGCTGCCCTTCGCCAATGGCTTCTTCGAAGAGGCGGGCGAGTTGACCGGAGGCCTTGCCGGTGACATCCTCATGGGCGTGATCATCGCGGTCCCCGTGGTCCTCCTGCTGTGGGACACGGCAGTTTCTTGGCGGCAGTCAAGGTCTGGAGTCACTCGGGCACCCGCGGGACCAAAAGCGGAGGCTGCCCGTGAGCGGAACTGATAGCAGGGACGAGTATCTCGAGGCGGTGTTCAAGCTGGCCTCCAGCGAGGAGGGCGCGACCGTCACTCGAATCGCGCGAGAGTTGGGGGTAAGACCGGCCTCCGCTTCCCAGATGATCGGAAGGCTGGAGGAGGCCGGCGCGGTGGTTCGAGAGACGCCCGGTCGCGCCCGGGTGACGCTCACCGAGAGTGGTCGTCGCGAAGCGATCGCCCTCGTGCGCCGCCATAGGCTCAGCGAGCGCTTTCTCACCGACTATCTCGACCTGCCATGGGACGAGGTGCACGACGAGGCATGCAAGCTCGAGCACGTCTTGAGTGAAGCGGTCGAGGCGAGCCTCGCCACCCGCTTGGGACGTCCTCTCACCTGCCCCCACGGCCGAGTGATCCCCTACGACGAGGGCGCGACCCTCGGGGAGGGCACTCGTGCACTGGCCGACTGTCGCTCGGGGGAGGTCTGCACCGTCTCCCACGTAGCCGACGAGACCCCGGAGTTCTTGCGCTACGTTGCCGCGCTGGGTCTGTTTCCCGAGGCTGCGATCCAGATTCGGGGAGTCGAACCGTTCGATGGCCCGCTCACCGTCGAGATCTGTGGAGTCAGACGCCCCGTGGGCCGCGAGGTCGCCCGAAAGGTGTTCGTCCGCTAGACCGCTCGACCACCGGACGGGCGGTCGCTGCCGGCGCTACAATCGACGCACAGGTCGAGAGGAGGGCGCATGGAACGGCTGTGGGCACCGTGGCGATTGCAGTACGTCGCAAAGGACAAGAGCGAGGGCGGCTGCATCTTCTGTGAAAAGCCCCTGGCCGGAGACGACCGGGCCGCCCACATCGTCCGCCGCGGCGCCCTCGCTTACGTGATGCTGAACACCTACCCCTACAACAACGGCCACATCATGGTGGCGCCCTTCGCCCACGTGGCCAACCTCGAGGATCTGGCCCCGGAGACCCTGCACGAGATGATGGATCTGGCGCAGCAGTCTACCCGCGCCCTCAAGGCGAGCTTCAGTCCCGACGGCATCAACCTGGGCTTCAATCTGGGAGCCGCCGCGGGTGCCGGCATCAAGGACCACCTCCATCTGCATCTCGTCCCCCGCTGGCAGGGCGACACCAACTTCATGCCCGTTATCGGCGACGTGCGGGTGATCCCCGAGTCGCTCGACCAGACGTTCGACAAGCTCACCGAGGCGTTCGGGCTGCTCTAGCCCGGATCGCACCCCGGCCACCGGCCCGTTCTGAGAGGAAGATCCGTGCGGATCGCACTGCTGGTGGCAATGCCCCGAGAATACCGCCCTCTGCTGAGGCTGCTCGACCCGGGAAGAATGGCGGCCGTTCACGGCTACACCTCGTGGATCGGTGAGATCTCAGGCAGGGAGATCCTCGTGCTCGAGACCGGGATCGGCGTACGCCACGCCGCCGAGGCGGCCCGCTGCCTCGTGGCGCGGTACTCCCTCGATCTCGTGTTGTCGGCGGGATTCGCCGGCGGTCTATCCCCGGAACTGCGCGTGGGCGACGTGGTCTGGTCTCGCGAAGTGGCGACGCACGACGCAGTGACCGACCGTATCCAACTCCAATACAACTGCGGAGTCACTCCGGTCCTTGAAGACTCCCTGACGGGCCTCGGCGCCCGGCCGGTACGGTTCGTGACCGTCGGGCGCCTGCAGCCGAAGGGTCACCTGGCGGAGATGCGCAGGCAACAACCGTGGACAGGGCAACGGCAGCCGTGGACACGCGGGCGGCGGCAGCCGTGGTCGAGATGGAGAGCGCCGCAGTGGCCGCGGTGGCCTACCGTCAGAGGATCCCCTTCTTGGGCCTGCGGGCATCAGCGACGCGGTATCTCAAGAGATCGACCTGGACCTGGATGCGATGCTCGACCGCCGCGGGAGGTTCTCGACGCCTCGGGCTACTCTCGCGGCCCTTCGCCGGCCGAGCGTGCTGCTCTCCCTGCCGCGGTGGTCGGCTGACTCCCGGCTCGCGGGCGACGCGCTCGCCGACTTCCTGGTGGCGTTGCTCGGGCTCCCCGAGGGCGATCTGCGCTCCCTGGTCCTCGCGCGCGATCCCGGCTGGTGAATGGGGCTAGGGCTGTGGACCTGCCGTCTCCGCTGCCTCCCGCCGCCGCCGCCGGCGGCGGCGGCGCCACAGCAGCACCAGCAGCACCAGTAGACCCACCAGCAGCACGATGACCAGGATGGGGATGGCGATGGCGATCACGCTCATCGCGACGGCGCCGACGTCTTCCACGGTGCTCACCGCGACGGCCCCCACCCCCACCGTGGTCGCGTTGACCACCGGGCGAGTGGTGGCTTTGACCATGTGCACCCCACCGGCAAGGAGCACGCCCATCAGTACCAGCACCCACGGTTTGACGGTCGACCCGCTCCCCGAAGCGGCCACCGCCACGATGGCACCGGCGGCCGGACGGACCACGCTCTGGACCAAGTCGTTGGCGTGGTCCACGCCGGGTACCTTGTCGGCCACGATCTCCACGATCAGCAGCACCACGATGATGCCGATCATCCACCAGGAGCCGAGGATGTCGAGAGGCTCGCGGAGGTCCAGCCAATCGAAGCGTTCCGCCAGCGCCACCGCCAGCAGCGGGATGTAGGCATTGAGACCGGCCGGCATCGCCAGGCCGAGAGAGGTCAGGACGTCCACGCGCGCCTCCCCCTAGAACTCGTTTCAGAATGAGGCCCCGACGTCAGGGACGCGCTGGGCGAGCGCGAGAGAAGGACGCAGGAAGCGTGAATAGCAGCGCTATTGGCGCGACCGAGGACGAGCTATCGTGCCGTCCAGCACGCACTGGGCGGCCGCGGCTCCATTCTGAAACGAGTTGTTAGTCGACTCTCGCACGATAGCACGCGGCCATCCCGGGCGGCGCGCGACGCAAGCTGCGCGTACGTTCGCGGCCCACGCCCCTGGACACAGGCAGCCTTTTGTCCCATTGTGGTGATGGTCTCCTGGGCAGGAGGTAGGACCGTACCGCGTACCGCACAGCAGGGGCAGCGTAGGTCCGCCGTGTCGAAACAGGCATGGCTGACGGCGCTCACGGCCGTCCTGGTGTTCCTCGTGGCGCTCGGTAGCCGCCGCTCGTTCGCGAACGTCTCCTCTTCGCGCGCCCTCCTGGATGCCCGCGTGGCCTTTGGTGACCTCCTCGTGATCCTCGGTGCCGTCTTGGTGGCGGAGTTCGTCCTGCTGGTGTACGTCTGGGTGTCGTATCTGCGCAGACGAAACGCGGACCCCGAAGCAGGCAGATCGGTTCGTCCCAGTTCTTGGACTCAACGGCTCGTCGCCGGCCTGGCGGCGCTGATGGTCTTCGCCGTGTTCATCGGGATCGCCGCCCGCGGTGGTGACGGAGACTCCGCTGGCATGCCGGGACTCGCGCCTCCCTCCCCCCTACCTCCCCTCGCGGGCTCCGAAGCGAGGGCCCAGACTTTCGTGATCCACTGGTGGGTCCTCCTGGGACTGGCGTTGCTCGGACTGGCCGGCGTGCTGCTTGTGGTCCTGGTCCGTCGCCGTCGCGAGCGTCGAGCCGATCGCGACACGCGTAGCGACGATGAACCGCCTGAGCGGATAGAGCTCTTGGCTACGGTGGAGGCGTCGCTGGAGGATCTGGAGGACGATCCTGACCCCCGAGAAGCCGTCATCCGCGCCTACGTGAACCTGGAGCAGACCCTCTCCCAGCACGGCCTGGCGCGTAGGCCCTCCGAAGCCCCTCTCGAATATCTGGCCCGCTGGACTCGCGCCGTCCATGTGAGACGGCCGCCTGCTGAGGCTCTCACCAGGCTGTACGAGCGCGCTCGCTTCGGCCTTCACGCCGTCGACGAGGGCGCGCGCCGCGAGGCCATCAGCGCCCTTTTCGCCCTTCGCCACGAGCTGGGAGGAGAGGCTCCATGAAGGTTTGGAAGGCCGTAGTGCTGGGGCTCACCGCCACCGCTGCCTTCGTCATCGCCCTTACGCTCACGGGCTTGGCAGATGGCTTGGCCCTGCTCATCTATGTGCTCTTTCTCGTCGCGATGCTCCTCGTCACCATCGTCGGCCGCCTGCGGGACGTGCTGCCCCCGGCCGTGGAGTTCAGGAGGATGCTCGCCGCACCGAGTCGGGGCGAGATCGAGGTGGAGCAGTTCGAGAAGATGAAGCTCTCGCTTGCGATATCCCGTCACAGCCGCACCGACCTATACGTCCAGCTGCGTCCCCCAGTAAGAGACATCGTCGCGGCCCGTCTCTTCCGGGACTACGGCATAGATCTGGACCACGAGCCGGACCGAGCGGAGGCGATTCTGGGAAGGGGACGCGCATGGGAACTCATGCGCCCGGACTACCGCTCAGCGGACGATCGATCGGCGCCGGGATGGTCGGAACATGAACTGGAGCAACTCGTCGAGGAACTGGAGAGACTCTGATGGAACAGCCGGACGGTCACCGCGAGGACCTGACGTTCGAGCAGGTCGCCTCGCTGGCAGCAGACATCCTGCAACAGGTAGAGCGGGCGGTGGTCGGCAAGCGTGCCGTCCTCGAGATGGTCCTACTCGGCCTGCTGGCGGACGGCCACGTCTTGATCCAGGACCTCCCCGGGCTGGCGAAGACGCTTATCGCCCGCTCGTTCGCCCAGGCCACCTCCCTGGTGTTCCGGCGCATCCAGTTCACGCCCGACCTCATGCCCTCCGACGTGACCGGAGCTTCCATCTATGACCAGAAACGGAGTGAGTTCGAGTTCCATCCCGGACCGGTCTTCGCCAACCTTCTGCTCGCCGACGAGATCAACCGCGCCCCGGCCAAGACCCAGGCCGCCTTGCTGGAGGCGATGCAGGAACGGCAGGTCACCATCGAAGGCGTCAGCCACCGGCTCGACCGACCCTTCCTCGTGCTCGCGACGCAGAACCCCATCGAGTACGAGGGCACCTATCCCCTTCCCGAGGCGCAACTGGATCGCTTCTTGGTGCGCATCTCGGTGGGGTATCCGGAGCGTGGCGACGAAGCGCAGGTGCTGGCGCAGCGCGGTGAGCGCCGGCAGGAGATGATCCAGCTCGACCCGGTGATAGACGCACCCACGATGCTGGCGATGCAGCGCGCCGTCGAGGGGGTCCACGTCTCGGAGAGCATCCGCCTTTACATGGTCGACCTGGTGCGACAGACGCGGGAGAGCCGCCGGGTGCAGGTGGGCTCCAGCCCGCGAGGCTCGCTGGCTCTCTACACGCTGGCCCGCGCCCGGGCCGTCCTCCAGGGACGTGATTTCGTCACCCCGGAGGACGTCAAGGACGTCGCCGTGCCGGCACTGGCCCATCGCCTCACCTTGCGGCCGGAGCTCTGGGTGCAACGCGTGTCGACCGAGGACGTCGTCCGCGAAGTGCTCGACACCGTGCCCACGCCGCCGCCTCGAGACACAGGGCCGACGTCGGCATGAGAGTGCCCGCCGAAACCGGCGCCGACCCGAGACCGGCGCCCGCAGGCCAGACTGGCGCCCGCCCGAGGTCGGCGCCGCGTGACAGCGGCGCGCGCATGAGATCCGTCCGCCCGTGAGACGCTCGCCCAAGCTGGTCATCTACGGCGCCTTCGCCGCGACCGTCTTTGTACTCGCGCTCGCCCTCGGCCGCCCCGAGCTGGCCGCGCTGGGGGCGCCGTTCGCACTGGTCCTCGTGCTCGGGCTGGCGACAGCGGGCCCTGCTCGAGCCGAGGTTCTCTTCGAGGTGGCTAGGGAGCGCGTGCTCGAAGGCGACGAAGTCGAGGCGGGCGTTGTCGTCCGAGCATCGTCCGGCACCCCGGCTCTCTATCTCAGTCTCTCTCTCCCGGAGGGCGTCCGGGCGGTCGAGGGTGAGACCACCTGGGTCCTGGCGCTTCGCGCGGGCGAAGAGCGGCGAGTGCCGGTACCTCTGGTCGGCGACCGTTGGGGAGGCTACAGGCTTGGGGACGTCCTCTGGCGTGTGAGCGATGGCGCCGGCCTTCGGTTCACCGACGTCCGGGCGCGGGGCCACGCACCGCTGCAGGTCTTCCCCGGGATCGAAAGGCTCTCGACGCTGATCGCGCCTTCGGAGACGCAACCCTTCGCCGGAAACCGGGTGGCTCGGACCCGTGGCGAGGGTGTCGAGTACGCCGATGTGCGGCAGTACGTGCCGGGAGACCGCCTGCGCCGGATCAACTGGCGGGCTTCGTCGATACATCAGGTACTCCACGTGAACGAGCAGCACCCGGAGCGGAACAGCGACGTCGTCATCTTCGTGGACAGCTTCGCAGAGGCGAGAAGCCGAGGTGGAAGCACCCTCGATCTGGCGGTCCGAGCGGCCGCTTCGCTGGCGACCCAATATCTTGCCGTGCGTGACCGCGTTGGATTCGTCAGCTTCGGTGGAGTCGTGCGCTGGCTCACTCCGAGCAGTGGCGGCATCCAGCGCTACCGGATCATCGAGGCTCTCCTCGCGACGGAGATAGCCTTCTCCTTCGCCTGGAAGGACATCGACGTGCTGCCCGCGCGCAGTCTGACGCCGCAGGCGCTGGTGATAGCCCTCACCCCCCTGCTCGACGAGCGGGGGCTGAGCGCGCTGATAGACCTTCGCAGGCGCGGCTTCGACCTCGTGGTGGTGGAGATCTCTCCGCTGGCCAAGGAAAGCGAAGGCCGGGATCCCCGCGGGGACATCTCGGACGCGCTCGCCACCCGCTTTTGGCGCCTCTGGCGCGACGCAATGCGCTCTCGACTGGAAGAGTTGGGAGTCGCCGTCCTTCAGTGGGATGGTGACGCACCGTTGATGGCCGTGGTGGAGGAGGTGACGTCATTTCGCCGCTACGCGCGACACGCCTCCGTGTAGGGCTGGCGGTTGGCGCCGTCGTCCTGGCCGCCGCCCTGGCCGCTTACCCCCTCGTGCGCGCCGGTAGCCTGCTACCGGCTGTAGTCGCGCTCGCAGTTGTGGGCCTGCCCTGCACCCTGCTCGCGATCTTCGTGCGCGCGCGCTTTGCCGGCGTGACCCTCTTCGCCCTGGCCGCAGCGTACGTGCTCGTCGAAGCCACCGGGCGTGCAGGTCGCTTCTCGGTTGTCGCTTACGCCGCCGGTCTTTTGGTCCTGGCCGAACTCCTCCTCTGGTCGGCGCAGATGCCGTCCGGCGCTCGAGTCGACAGACGCGCCGTGACCCTGTGGCTCCGCAACGTGGCCGCGGTCGCCGTCGCCGGCGCGGTGCTGGGCATCGTGGCTCTCGCGGCCTCCGGTTTCCAGATTCCAGGGACCACCGCAGGCGCCCTGGTGGGCGGCGCTGCGGCTCTAGCGCTGCTCGCTCTACCGTGGTTGCTCGTCAGAAGGATGGGCGAGCGGAGGAAGGGTGAGCGGGCGCGCGGCGAACGGGCCGGGTGAGCGGGCGCCGCGTGGCGAGCGCCAAGGGCCGGGTGAATCCCCGGCCCTTGTGCTTGTCGGGGCCACCCGATAATGTCGACGCGCAAGATGCGGGCAGCCGCCGGGCTGCAGCCCGAGACGAACCGCGACCCGGCACCGAGCCGAATACTGGGCGACGGACCGCAAGCCGCCGCCCCGCATACCCAAGGAGGTCTGCCCATGCCTAGGTGGTTCAAATCTCTGGGTCGTCCATCGGAGCCCAGCGGACCGAGCGTGACCCTCCGCCGCTTCCAGCCGGCCGACCCCACCGTGACCCAGGACAGGGTCGCGCCTTCCACAGACGGCTGGGTGATGGAAGCGCCCAAGACCGGCACCGTGAACCTCTTCGAGGTCGGCGGCCTGCAGGTGGAACAGTGCATGCTCACGTACCGCGCAAGCCTGAGCACACAGAAGCTCGATGGCCGGGCGTATCTGGAGATGTGGGTGCGCGTTCCCGGACGCGGAGAGTTCTTCGGCAGAGGCACCGACCAGACGGTCGAGGGCACCACCGGCTGGACCTCGCGCGAGACCAGGTTCTACCTCAAGAAGGGCCAGATCGCCGACCTGGTGAAGCTCAACCTCATCGTCGAGGGCAACGGCGAGCAGATAGCCATCAAGGATGTGGAACTGCTGAAGACGCCGCTATAGTCGCGGCCTCTCGCCGGCTCTCACCGGCCGCTCGCCGGCCCGCTCATCCCTCGCGGATCACTTCCCCGCTTGCGAGCAGCTCGGCGAACCGTTTCGTGAACCGTGCGGCCGGGGCACCGTCGACGATGTCGTGATCGAACGAGATCGTGAGACAGAGGTGCTCGCGGGTCTGCGGCAGGCCCTCGACGATCACCGTCCGCTCGACGATCCCTCCCACGGCGACCGCCACTGTTGCCGCGCTGAGCGGCACGAGCCAGAGGGGACCATCGCTGAACATGCCCACAGCCGTCACGGCCGCGACGCCATAGCGTCGGGCCATGTAGATGCTGTGCGCAGCGGCCGTGATGAACATCCGAAAGAGACAGCTGGGTATGAAACGCACCCAGGTCGCGCCGGACAGCCCGCCAAGACCCGTCTCACTCTCCCGCTGGGCTGCGCGTATCTCGTCATGGACTTGACGGTAGCTCTTCTTGTCCGCCGCCGGGATACCGAACGGCTCGGGTATCTGCTCGCCGTCGATGGTCCGTTCCACAAGCACGCTGATGGTGACGTCATCCAGCAGGATGAGCCTGCGTCCTTTGCGCATCGAGTTGAGATACGGATTCTCGGCGATCGCGCGAGCGAAGCACGTGACCACGTATGCAGTGAAGGACAATCTCTCCCCGGTGCGCTCGGCATTCTCCCGGATGAGGCGCCGTGGCTCGGTGACATCGACCTCGGTGATGGTGTGGATCGTGTTGCGGCGTCTGGAAACAGCGGCGCTCGCGGCCGACATGCGCCGGTTAACCGTGAAGGGCACGACCCTATATCCTCTGCGCCGCTCCATGCTTGCCCCCTGCCACATCATGCTAGCAGGCTCACGCTGACGATGGTTGTGTCCGGCAGGTTGGGCTCACGGTATGACGAAACATTGTTGCCCGGCCTTATGTTGGGCGAGCACGTCCAGGTTGACATAGCGCTGTTCACCGAGTCAGCCCTCATGCGGCTCGACGGCGAGAGCCGGATGAGCCAATTGCAGCTCTCCTAACCGGAGAAGGTTCTCGCCGCCCGGTTCGCCGCCTCAATCTCCTCGTTAGCCTCCACCCAACTGCGCAAGTGGTGATGATGGCTCTGCCAGCGGTGAAGCGGACTGGACAAGTCCCTCTGGGCCACAACCAAGTTGCGCTACTGAAACAGAAACTATACGTATCATCGCTATATAGACTTCTGCATAGCGAAGCGAAATGCAATCTCAATTATCGTCTCGCAATAGTTTTGAGCTTGACAGTCGCATAATTCCGTTCTAGTTTAGAATCACGCCTCCGTGGAGAGGCGCGCGACAAGGCGGGTCGGGGATCGACTCGAAGTGGCGCAGTAGCCCGATAAAGGCAAACCCGCTGAAAGGCGGGGACGCAAAGCCATCGGCCCACAGATTTGATGGGCGGCTGGGTTGCCGGGAACGGCACCTGGCTGCCCTTTTTTCTTGCGTCAAGAGGGTGATCCGGGAACACATCGGAGTTGACTTACCCCATACGAGAGGGGAGGCGCTTTTGGATCTTGCGTCATCGGTTTCTGCGCACTGATGCAGCCTTTGCTGTAACTGCACTCCGGAAAGAGTCAGCCATCTCGCACGAAGACTCTTCGGTGTCGAGAGATGCCGCGAAAGGAAGGGAAGAGAAATGAAGAAGAGATACCTCATCGCTCTCATCGTTCCCGTTACAATCGGAATAATGGTGGGGGGAGCGGTCGGAACTGGGGCATGGTTGGCCGCATACCGATTCCATCTCGGGGAATAGTCTTGCTGCCGGCAAGCTGAACATTGACCTTCGGGCCGTCGACGGCGGCGCCGTTATTCCCATGGTCGTAACCGGGATGTTCCCGGCTGGATCTGGGGACACCGGGGCATGGGTTCCAGTTGGACAGACTTTCCGCATTGGTGCCTACAACGAAGAGGGGGCCGGACCGGCCGGAGTCGTCGCGCTGCCTCTCAAGTACCAGTTCTCGTTTGCGAACGTCGTCGCATCTGGGGGAACCGGAGGCGTCAACCTCAAGGACAAGCTCTGGGTACATCTTGACGGCTGGTATGCCGGAATGGCTCCCGGCGACTGGGACCCCGTTTACGAGGGGCCCTTCAATGACTTCCTCATGCAGTCGACGGTGAACGGTGAGGCCAGGCTACACAATGGCGGCATCTTTCCCGCCAACTATACGAGCAACTACCGATTCACGTTCCGTCTTGATCCGAGTGCCGGCAACGACTACCAAGGCGCGAAAATCCAGTTCGACGTCAAGATCGACGCCTACCAGCCCAATGACCCGGTCTTCTAGGGAAGACTGGGCACGGCGCAACCATATCTGAATCCGAGCAGGACCAGAGCATAAGAGAGATGCGGTGGTTACCGGGCCAGCTACCAGGGCTTTGCAGGAGGAGCCGGGGTGGCTGAGTGCACGGCGTTTCTCAGACTCTCCATTCAGGAACGGGAGGAGTCTGGCCGCGAGCCGGCTCCTTCTTTGCCTGGCCCTATGCGAACGGATGGCTCGCGAACTGGACGAGCGCCCGGACCAGGGAGGAAGGTCTTCTCGCACGCCTCCACCGCGCTCCTTGTCCTGGTTCTTTGTTTCGGCGTGCTTCTCGGGTACGGACTGGTGAATAACCGCTGGTATCACGTCCTGGCCGTGGACGGGGGCTCGATGCAGCCAGCGATCGGACAGGGCGACCTCATCGTCATTACAAAACCTCCCAGACAGCTGAAACCGGGCATGATCGTGACGATGCAGGTGAAGGACAAGATCGTGACCCACCGCGTTCTACAAGTGGACCCGCTTGTAACTCAAGGTGATGCCAACGGCGTTCCCGACACTTGGGAGGCCGAGGATGTGCGAATTGTGGGTGTAGTCCGGTTCTGGGTACCGAAGCTGGGCCGACTGCTCCAGAAGGCGCAACTTTCCGATTCGCATCAGGTCCCTGGTTTCGCAGCAACGAGGTGCTGTCGGGCGAGGTCAGTGCGGGCGAGTGGGAGATCGCAGAAGCAGACGCGACAGGAACGGCCGCTGCGGGCGACGATCCACCTCTGGTCGACGAGGTAGGCACGGACTCGAGCGAGGTGCCACCACCGCCCGACACACAGGGGCCAGCCGTTACGGAGTCCACGTCTACCACCACGACGACAACTGAGACGCCTCTTGATCCGGCCCAGCCGCCTTTCGAGGTTCCGCCCCCCACTGTCGTCGACGGGGACACCGAAACCACACCTACATCGGAGGAAACCGCACCAGTCCAGGCTGACGATCTCCTTGGGGCTGGGGCGGTCCCCTCTCCTAGAAATGGCGAGATAGACGCGGAAAGAGGAGGTGGTGCTTCGGATCGGCTTTATTGCACTCCCGTCAGGCAACCTTGTGGGCAAAGGGCTTAGCCCTTTTCGGCGCTGCTTGGCTGGCCAAGAAACCGGTAGCGCCGCCATACGAGAAAAGGGGACCGTTGTGAAGAAGAGACTGAAATGGATCATTCCGTCGGCCGTGCTCCTTCTACTGATCGTTGCCATGGTCAGTCTGGCTGCGACTGGCGCGCTATTTCAGCGACACCAACTCAGTTGGGCCGAACGAACATCGCTGGCGGGCACACTGCAACTCGACGTGGATGACATGGCCATCGGGGGTGTCGCGTACAACTTCGTGGAACAGGGCACCGGGGTGGCAGGGCCTCCACGTTATGGAAGCTTGAAAACGTCGGCTCCATCGGGGGCTATCTGGATATTGAGAAAATTTTGGTCACGGGGACCCCGGTCTGGATAGCACCACGAACTCGCACCCCTGCTTGGGTTCTCGCTCTTTGCGAGCGACAACAACGCTTTGGTTCGAGGCAGGAGACGAGCGCTTCCGCCCTCTGGCCGAGCACGTTTGATGACCTCGTGCCAGGCTACAATGCGAAATGCTCATCGCCGGGGGGCACGAAATTTTTTTTTTTTTTTTTTTTTTTTTTTTTTTTTTTTTTTTTTTTTTTTTTTTTTTTTTTAAAAAAAAAAAAAAAAAAAAAAAAAAAAAAAAAAAAAAAAAAAAAAAAAAAAAAAAAAAAAAAAAAAAAAAAAAAAAAAAAAAAAAAAAAAAAAAAAAAAAAAAAAAAAAAAAAAAAAAAAAAAAAAAAAAAAAAAAAAAAAAGGGTCAGGGTCAAAGGTTAGAAAGCTCAACGGGCAGGGTGTTCTAAAGGGGGGGACGGTGCTCGCGCGGCGTGACGACCTCTACTTGGTCGATAAGAAATAGTGGGAGGCTAGCGGTAGTCCATCCCTCCCTTCCTCTTGCCTTATCAGCATTGAGCCCCGCCCGGCTGGGCGATCCGTCGGTCGACGATCTCGTGCGAAGTCGGCAGTCCTTCACCGAGAGCTGAGCGTCATCGGCGAGGCCCAGCGCGACTCTCGGCTCCAAAGTTCCGGGACGAGGGGGGACAAGAAGGGCCACCCCGTGACGTTCCCGGAATCAAGGCTCGGGGCATGAGGAATCTGCTCGTTCACTCCCCTACTTCTCGATAAAAAAAAAAAAAAAAAAAAAAAAAAAAAAAAAAAAAAAAAAAAAAAAAAAAAAAAAAAAAAAAAAAAAAAAAAAAAAAAAAAAAAAAAAAAAAAAAAAAGGAAAAAATCGACTGGGATGTCGTCTGAGGGGACTACTGCGACAGCGAGTCTGGGTTCCTCCGGCCTGGCCGAGGGCTAAAAGATCGCGAAGAAAGATACATTGAATCGGAGTGCCCATTTTTTTTTTTTTTTTTTGTGTGGGGGGGGGGGGGGGGGGGGGGGGGGGGGGGGGGTTTTTAAAAAAAAAAAAAAAAAAAAAAAAAAAAAAAAAAAAAAACGGCGTATACCATGGCGCGGACACCGACTGAGGCACACCGGGGGGCACCATGAGCGCACAGGTCTGGAAGAAGCCCTTCCTTTGCAGAATAGGCCTGCACTCAGACCGGGCCATGGCGCCACCCACCCGCTATACGGTCGAGGTGCAATGCGAGCGATGCGGCAGGCGGAAGCTTACGGCCTTGAACACCAGTCGCGATCAAGGCGGTCCAGTGTAGTCTGAGCCCAAGACGGTGAAAGGTGGCGGCGCCTAGGGCGCTTCCGTAGTCACCGTGTCGAGGTAGATGCCCAGGTCGGAGACGATGGCTGCCAGTGTCTCCGGAAGATGCGCGCCCACGATCGCTTGGTCGACTTCCTTGCGCATCGCGTCGGCCCCAGCCGCGTCGTCCTTCACGATCAGGGCCCAGTCTTCGCACGTGCTCAGGTCGATAAGCCACCCATCGAGAAAGGCCTGAGTCCTGGTCGATGGAGCAGGGCGACCGTTCCACGCTTGTTGCAGGCGCTGCAGTTCCGCGTAGACGACCTCGTCGGTGACCTTGTTCGCCTGGCGATCCTCGATGACGCCGACCCAGGAGATGAAGTCGGGACCAAGCTGCTCCATGAAGTCGCGCTCGGCGTCGAGCGTCGATGAGAGCGCGGTGCCGGTCGATTCCGTCGTCGCCGGCACGGCATCGGAGCCACAGGATGCCACGGCGAGGAACAGGATTCCCACGAACCCGAGAAGGACCGACTTCCTGACCATGCCTCACCTCAGCCCGGGACTGCTGCGGATTGGCCCGCGAGGCCGCTAGCCTCCCCAGTATGCGCCGCCTTTACTGGCCTCTGCCGCACCCTTAGCTTGGCTCGACCGTTGCGCACTCTGCGCGGCCTTGACGTCGTGTCTGCCCTCGGGACTGGAGAGCACCTCGATCGTCTCCTGGCTTGCTGGCACGGTAGCGAGCCCAGAAGCGGAAGAGGCGGAGCCTCGAGTGACGCTGAGGAATCATCTCGTCCATCACTTTGATCATACGCGTAGTTCCATCCGCCGTCCATGGGCTGATCGGCGCGGAGGAGTGGGGCTACTGGACGCCGTTCGAACAACCTGAGAGCATGCGACTAGTGGTCCCCGGACCAGCACTGCAAACCCGCCCGGGCACGCAGCGGCGAGGCGTCCCCGGCGCGCGGCGGGGCGGCCATGCCGCACAGTTTGAAAGGAGCGGGCCGGTGACAGTCAAGGACGATCCGAGTTCGCCGCAGTTCTACCATGGCACGAAGGCCGACCTGAAACCGGGAGACCTGATCGAGCCCGGCCGTTCCCCCAACTTCGGTAAGCGGGACAGGATCACCCACCTACGTCTATCTGACCGCCACCCTGGATGCAGCCACCTGGGGAGCGGAGTTGGCCCACGGCGGAGGTCCCGGCAGGATCTACACAGTGCAACCGACCGGCCCGATCGAAGACGACCCCAATCTTACGGACAAGAAGTTTCCCGGCAATCCGACCAAGTCATACCGCTCCCGGATGCCGCTGCGGGTCACGGGCGAGGTCACAGATTGGCAGGGGCACTCCCCCGAAGCGCTCCAAGCCATGAAGGACGGGATCAAAGGCCTTGAGCCGATCGACGACTGAGTCCCCCGGTCGAGAAGCGCCTTCGCCAGCCAGCTGGTCAGTTCTCGATGGCCGTAGTGCCGATAGTCGTGGCCGTACCCTGATTTGGGGGAGTCGATGGGAGGCCGGCACATCGGTCATGTCCGTCTCGTAGGCATCTGCCTGGCCTCGCTTCTGGTCCTGCTCGCTTTTGCCTTGACAGGCTGCGGGGAAGGCGCCGTGGATACCGGCACGGCCCCGAAGACCACTACATCGACTGCCGCGGCGACGACCGCCTCGTCGGGAGACGAGACCACAAGCTCTCTCGCGGTCCCCGTCAGCGCGAGCAACGAAGGTCCCGACTGGCTGGGCACCACCTCCACCGGCACCGGCCCGGTCGACCTCCATTGCTCGGTGGCATTCGCAGCGTCGCAGCCGCAAGGCGTCGTGCACGTCAGTCTGTACAACGAGGCCGGAGAGTTCATCGACTTTCGGGACGGTACGTTACGACTTCAAGGGTCTCGAGCCGGGGACGTATCGCCTGGGCGATCAGCGTTGACACCGGCTACATCTCGCAGTGGTACGGCGGTCTGCCGGTGCAGGGCCATGACATATCAGAGTCCCAGGTCGTCAATCTGCAGCCCGGGCGCAACGTCGCCGAGTTCGTGCTGCAGCCCGGCCTCAGCATCCAAGGGGAGGTGTCCTGGACCCAAGGGACCCGGCTGAGTGGCGATATCCAGGCGTACGATTTGCAGCATCGCGACACGCTTCGGAGCGCCATGCTGGAGGGCCGCACCACGGTCAGCGGGACAGAGCCTCTGCTGGCGGGGGTAGGCTACCCGTTCCTGATCGTCGGCCTGCTCCCCGGGCGCTACAAGCTCGGCGTCAGTTTCGACGCCGCGTTCGTCCCCCCGCAGTTCTGGGACGGCGGTGGGTCGTTCGAAGACGCACCCGTGATCGACCTGACGTCTACCGACGTCACGGATATCCACGTCGAGCTTGGCGCCCTGCCGACGACCACGACGGCCGCGAGCCTGCCGTGGCACCGCTTCCCACTGCGGGCTCTGACGGATCTGAACCCCCGGCGACGAGCCCCCTCCCCTCGGAAACTCGCCGGGGAGGGAGCATGCCGCCCGCGCCGCGCCTGCCTGCTCCGGCGGCTGCCGCGCCTACTACTCCGGCAGCCGCTCGCGGTCGGAGGGCCAGCGGCCGGCGAGCCAGGAGCCCGCTACTTCCGGAGTCCGGTGACTATCAGGCCGATGAGCCATATGATCAGCAGGGCCAGAGCCACCCAGAAAAGTGCCTTGAACGCGAACCCCAGTCCAAAGACGATGATCACGACGACGAGCAGCAGGATCCAGAGCCACATATGCCCCTCCTTAGCGGGGACGACAGCCTAGCTTCTCAGAAGCTTTATCCCTGCGCGCCCCGTCCCCTAAACCCTGGACTCGCCGATTCCGGACAACCTCCACAGCGTGCGAAACAGCGCAGGATGTGAGCCAGCGCTTTCTTGGAGCGGCCCTCGAGCACGAACCCGGGCATGCCCACCAGCGAAGAGAGGTCTTCCGCCCAGAACACGGCGGTGATCATCCAGGCCGCCTGCCGCACGTCGGCATCGGGGGGTATCAGTCCCTGAGCCTTTCCCCCCTCGAGGATCTCGGTGTAGGCCTCGACGATCTTCTGTTGACCCTTCGCCATGGCCTCCCGCAGTCCCAGTGGGCGGGCGCGGTCATGAAGGCGAACAGGGGCGCGATGAAGTGATCGACACCCGAGGAAAGCATCGACTCGGTGTGGAGACGCCCGAGTTCTTCGAGCATCTCCAGGGGGTTGTCCCTGCGACTGGCCGCCATGAGCTCGAGGAAGTGGTCGTGCACCTTGTCGACCGCGGCGAGGAGGATGCCACGCTTGCTGCCGAAGACGCGGTAGAGGGTTCCCTCCGACACACCGGCCGCGGCCGCGCCGCGGCACCTCCTTGGCTCAGCAGGAGAACTGGTGCCGGGGCACCGGGATGGGTGCTTCGCCCTTCACGCTCTCTACGATCGCGAACGCTTTCTCTAGCTTCTCGCTTCCTTCCAGCAGCAGGACTACGGCGCCCTCACTGCCGCCGATGCCGCCGCTAGCCACGAGCCGGCTGTCTACGCCCGCGAGAATGCCGAGCGCCTGGATCTCGGTGATGACCAGAGAGCCTATGACCGGAACGAGCCAGACCTTCTCCCCCATGCTCTTGAGAAGCGTCCTTTGCCCCCAACCGGCGCACGCCTCGGATACCGACGGGATGAGCTTCTCCAGCCCTATCGGCATGATCACCGGCAGTCCGCGCACCATGACGAAGCTGATGAGGGCGCCGATCGTCCCCCCTGTGAGTTGCTGGCGAGCACACCTGCGTCCCCGAGCGGGTCCACCGCGTTGCCCCCTTTGATCACGACGTCGCCCGTGTCGAAGGTGTCGTAGAACGGGAGGGCGTCCATGGTCACCCGTTCGCCCTTGACGTAGAAGCGGACGGCTTCCCGATCTTCTTTGACGCTGGTGGTGAGCATACCGTCGGCCACCATACCGATGCAGTAGCAGTGCGGCACCAGCTTCTCACCGGTGAGCTCTTCGATGACGAACGCGCTGGTGGAGCAGGTGGACACCGACAACCGGCCGTTCTTGTAGGCGTCCTGCACTTCGGGCAGACCGGCCACGGTCTTGGCCAGCAGCCGCTTCGACTCGGCCGGGTTGAGCACCACGATGGCCTGTTTGACCTTTGAGGCTCCGGCATATCGATTTCAACGGGATAGAACATGCTCTTGCACCACCTTGGCTCGAGGACTACGGGACGCTACTCAGTTCAATAGAGTCAAGAATACTTGCCCAGCGCACATCACGCACGGCCATCTTCGCTACAGGAGCTATCCGTTCACGAGCGCGATACACCGGACTTCCGAGTCTTTTTGGCTGTAAAAATGCATGTTGTCTCTCAGAGAGTGGCCGCCGTCCGCGCCAGTACGCAAATGGAGTGAGTGCTCACATCTGGCGTGGGCACCCGGCAGCGTCACGACCGGGACAGCGCGATGCCGTACGTGGAGTGAAAGGGTGTTGTGTGTGAGTGCAAGGCGGCGTATGTTGGTTCGAAAGGGCAAATCGCACAGGGGGTGGTGCCGTGCGCAGCAGCAGACGTCCCATCACGCTCGCTATCGTCCTCGTCCTTGCCGTGTGTTTGATCCTCGCCGTGGTCTCGGTGGCTCAGGCACGCACGGTCAAACAGGTGAACGGGACGATAACGGGGATCGTCCTCAACACCGTGGGCAAGCCGGTGGTCGGGGTCACCGCCGAGGTGTGGCGTGCCACGCAGCCGTGGTACGACAGTTCCGGCGGCATCCATCAAGAGTGGATGCCCTACCAGAAGACAGACGGGTCCTTCTATACCGCCAAGACCAATCGCAGCGGCGCCTACTCGCTCAGCGTCCCGGCGGGGACCTACCGCATCTGGTTCAGGCCGGCGGCGGCCGATCTGACTAAGTACTGCATGGAAGCCTATCCCGACGCCCCTGTGCCGCAGCAAGGGACCAACGTCGTGGTGACCACCGCCAAGACGACGTCGCGGATCAGCGTGGTCCTGGACGGGAGCCCCCGCAGGATCTTTGGATATGTGTCTAAGGTAGAGAACGAATCCGTCGTTCCCTGGGCGGACATGAGGGTCAAGCTCGCCATCCAGGGTGATGGACTCATCAACACCTCCTTCGGCACAGCGTTCACCGATTCCGGCGGCGGTTACGAGTTCCTCGGCCTCAAGCCCTACAACTGGGGTGCGTACGTCAACGGCCCCGAGGTCTACGATGCGGAGTGGAAGGAGGCCTGGCTGCTCACCGCGGATGGGTACCTCAACGAGAATCTCGCGGCCCAGCTCGACGCGATCCTCGAGCGGTACGACCAGCTTTGCGTGACGGGCTACCTCTTGGAACGGGGTACCAACACGCCTCTGGCAAACGTGAGGGTGGTTGCCGAGTACCTCGACTATTACGGCGAGCCCTATCGCGACGACGATAGATCGGCCACTACCAGGATTGATGGCTATTTCGAGCTGCGGGGCCTGGACCTACTGGCGTTCCGGCTCTATCAGGAGGGCGACGGATTGCACTGGGACGGCTACCTCGACGGCACCTTCAATCGCGCCCCAGGCGGGACGATCGATATCGGCACCTGGTACCTGCCCGCGCCCCAGCCGTAGCCGCTGGGACAGCGTCCACCTAGCGCCGACGCTTGTTTCGCGGAGCCCGCTCCGGAACCCGGGGCGGGCGCCGCGCTTCCGTATCGGGTGTATGCTGATACCGAGCGAGCCAGGGAGGGGGATCCCATGAGGCGCAGACCGGGCCGCGCGCTATCGCTTGCAGCAGTCCGCACGATGTCCATCGCCGCATGCGTTGCGCTCGTGTTCGCTGTCGTCGCTCTTGCCGCGATCGTCCTTAACGGCTGCACCAAGATCGGGACCGCGGGCGTTTCCACCACGATCGGCTGCTACGTCATGACCACCGATCCCAACGCGAGCGGCGCGACCTCCCCCACGATGGCTTCGGGCGCGACGGCTCCGGGCGCCACGCCTCCGGGCTCCGCCGGCACCGACGCCACTACGCAGCCGGACGCTGCGGCGCAGCAGCAGAGGCTGGAGCAGACCAACGAGCTGGCCACGGCTCAGCTCACCGGCATCACCCTCTTCGGGACGCCGGCGGTGGATCAGTGCACAAGTGAATCACGGCTCATCGTGCACGGCACCGTGGCGGGTGTGGATGAACCCCGGACAGGGAACGGCTCCTTCTCCAACCCTTACCTGATCTTCTACCTGGAGCCCGACGAGGTGCTCAAGGGATCGTCCCGCCTCGGTGTCCCCGTGCCCTTCGTGCTGCTCCTGCCTCAGGACGGCGCCGAGAACCGGCCGTGGGTGGAACCGGGTGATGAGCTGCTGGTGTTCAGCCAGTTGTCGGATGAGGAGCTGGTCACAGGCTCCGGAGCGACCGGCGCCTACCTTCCCTGGAACGATAGCTACGGCGTCTTCATGCCCCTCGGAGACCGGTTCGCCAACGACTCGCGCCCGAGGTCTCCACCACTCTGGACAAGGTACGCCGCCTGGTGGGGCAAGGACACCTCCACCACGCTGGCGCCGGGTCAGATGAGCTTCGGGAGCGTCGACGCCATGTTCGAGATCCTGCTGGAGTGGAAGGACCTTCCCGGCACCCTCCCCTACCGGGCGCTGGGCGCCGACAAGCTCGCGTGGCTGGCCGACGCGGAGCCGGAGATCACGGTGAGTGAGGCCAAGGGCTACGAGCTCGCGAGCGGCGACCTGGCGATCCTCTTCTACTACGATCCCTCCCTGCGAACCGACGAAGACATCCAGCTCGCCGAAGAGAGACTCACGGGCTGGTCAGAGGCAGTATCCGGACAGCTCGGACATCGCCCACGCCACCCTGCCCTACATCGACGACTACGGGTACGTGCTGATCTCAGACGATCCCGATGGCGAGCTAAACTCCCTGCTGAAGAGAGCGAGAACGGGGCCGGTGCCGCCGGACCGATAGGCGGAAGGACGTGAGCCAGGGACCCTATCCCAGATGCTCCCTCAGGAAAAGGTAGAGGACCTTCGGCCTCGTCCCTTGACGCTCCAGCCGGGCCTTCGCCTCCTTCGCCAGCCCGGCCACTTCGCTGCCTGGGTCGTCCAGATCCCCGAAGATGCGGGCGCCGGCCGGGCAGGTGTCCACACAGGCCGGCTGGCCTCCCTGCTCCAGCCGGTGCAGGCAGAAGGTGCACTTCTCGATCACCCCTTTGCCATGCTCGACCGCTCCCAGCCGCTTGAAGTAGCCGATCTTCTCGAACGGCGTGAAATCGTGAGGCGCATGGTAGGGGCGTGGGCTCGGTCCGATTCAAGCACCCGGGCCTCATAAGGACAGGCCATGGCGCAGTAGCCGCACCCGACGCAGCGATCGTTGTCGATGGACACCACCCCATCCGGCCGTGGCTGCGTCGCTCCGGTCGGGCAGGCCTTCTCGCAGGCCGGCTCGTCGCAGTGCATGCAGTGGGTCGGTAGTGCGCGGAGCTTGCGATCGGGGTACCGGCCGGTCTCGTAGATGTGCACCTTGCTCCAGTGCACCCCGGGCGGTGTGAAGTTCTCCCGCTTGCAAGCGACGTCGCAGGACATGCAGCCAGAGCACTTGGAGAGATCGATGACCATGCCGTATCTCATCGGGCACCTCCTTCTCCCCTGCGGCCAGTCGGGTGATCCGCACTCGCGGGCTGATGTCGGTGGCGCAGGAGATGGGGTCGAACTCGCCTTCCCGGTCGGAGAGCAGATCGTTGAAGTCGGGGCCCTTCCAGGTGATGGGGTTGCGGAGGCGGCCTTTGAAGCCGTGATGACCGGGGAAGCCAAGGGCCTCGGGATGGATGAACTGGGTCAGTCTCAGGACGCCTTTGGTGCTACCGCCCCAGAAAGCATCGACCTTCACCTGGTCCCCATCGTCGAGCCCTTTCTCGGCGCGCCGTCTCGGTGTTGATGAGGATGCGGTAGTCGTAGGGGTCGAAGGGCTCGACCGGCTCCCGTACCCAGGGGTTGCCTATCTGGTCGCCCGCGCACATCCGCGTCTGCGGTGTGGTCCGACCATGGCCCGCAGGTCGTATTCGGCGGCGTAGGCCTCGTCACACCGGCCTACCCACTGGGGGATCGGCTCCCAGTGCTTCCAGAACTGCCGGCGTCCCAACCAGGAGGCGCCTCCAGGCCCGACGCTGGCCAGGTTCTTTTTGAGCTCCTGGCCGTTGCATAGAACTGGTTGAAGTAGAGAGGATGCCGGGTCTTGCCCCAGGGAACTAGTAGAAGTTGTAGGCCTGCGCCTTCGAAAGCAGCTCCGGGATCGAGCGCGTGCTCGTCGAAGTAGTCCAGCCCGTACTCTTCCCCGTAGTGGCAGCGGGCTATCCGGTCGATCAGCTCGGGAGTCAGGTACTTCGTGTTCAGGTCGAGCTGTGCTCGTCGCAGAGGTCCAGGGTGCGATTGATGTGGGCGTTCAACCATCTTCTCCGTAAAGGAAGCCGGCCCGTTCGGCGATCTCGATATACATGTCGTCCGCCTGGCGGGTGTTCCAGACCGGATCGATGACCGGTTTGGTCACCTGGAGCGTGCGGGTCCGCAGGATGGGCTCGTCGGCCGCGTGCACGACGTGGTCGCCGTACTCGAGGAGCCCATGCCGTTCCAATATGGTGCTCTCCGGAAGGAGGATGTCGGCGAACTGGGTGGTCTCGTCGTAGACAGGGCGACGACCCATGAACGGGATCTTCTTGAACGCCTCGACCGCCCGAAGAGGCGTGCAGTTGGAGTGGATGGGATTACTGCCGTAGACCATCAGCATGTCGAGGGTGTGGTCGACCCCATACTTCTCCGGCTCGAGCACCGTCTTCCAGGCAAGATAAGGGGCCGGTGTGCCGGTGCGGGTAGAACTCGCGCAGATCGAGGGAGGGGCTGCTGCCAGGGGACGGGCTGCGCCTCCTGCTTGGGCGAGACCACCCCGTCCGGACCCGGACTGAGCACCGGGCCCTGCTCCGAGCCGAGGAATCCTCCGGGAACGTCGGTCGCCCCCACCAAACCGGCCACGATCTTCACCGCGAAGTGCTGGTAGGCGCCGTGGGTGGTGGAGTAGGCGCCCCGCTCGGACTTGATGACGGCCGGGCGCAAGGGGAACTCAAACCGTCCAGGGTGATGGTCCCGATGACGGGCCGCGGCGACGAACTCGCGGGCCACCCGGCGGATCGTCTCCGGCGGGACCGTGGTGTGCTGCTCCTGCCATTCGGGCGTGTATTCCGCCATCCGTTTCTTGAGAAGAGCGAAGGCGGGCGTGCCTACCTGCCCCTTGATCCCATAGGTGCCCTCAAGCGCGTAGTCTTTGATGGTGGGGTCGTCGAAGGTCTTCGCGTCGTCGTCCACCGGGTCCCAGACCAGCGGCTTGCCGCTCTCGGATCGGTCAGATAGAGCTTGTCCTCGCCGATGAGGTAGACCAGATTGCTCCGTTCCTTGATGAAGCGCAGGTCCAGATCGGTGACCGGCATCTCGTGGAGCATGACGTGGAGCATGCTGAGAGTGAAGGCCAGGTCTCCCCCGGGCCGGATGGGTATCCACTCGTCGCGCCATAGCCGCTTCCGGGCTCATACGCGGGTCGACCACCACCAACTTCATCCCCCGTTCCATGGCCCGCGAGACGGCCCGCATGCCGTGGGCGCTGCCGGGTTGGGCCCAGGCTGCCGCCGATGGTGAGGAAGTAGTCGGCGTACTCCACGTCCTGCTTGTCGAGGAAGGTCCCGTTGACGAACGAGGCCCCGATGTGGACCGGGCACAGGTGGCCCCGGCCCTGAATGTCGTACGGGCTTCCGAACGCCCGGCAGAAGGCCTCGTCCGAGACGATGTTGGCCCAGGCCGCGAACCCGAAGCAATGACCGAACCGCCGGGGATCGCCGCGTTCCGCGATCTCCCGCATCTTTGCCGCCACCGTGTCGAGGGCCTCTTCCCAGCGATCTCCACCCAGCCGGGATCCTCGTTCAGACCCTTCTTGGGGTTGGTGCGCTTCATCGGCGCCTTCACCCGGTAGGGGTTGTAGACGTTCATCATGGCCGCTTGGCCCCGGCCGCACAGGTTCCCGCCGTTCACGGGGTTCTCCGTGTCGCCGGCCACGCTGAGGATGACCCCGTCCTTCACATAGGCTTCGGCCGTGCACCAAGTCTTGTTGCCGCACAGCTTGCACATGACCTTCTTCCACTCCCCTCCCTCAAGGGCCTGGGGAACGATCTGGCACCTACCCTTGCTCTCGGGCAGTGCCCTCGGCCGCGGCGGTCCTTCCAGAAGGCTTCGGCGATATTCGAGGACCACCGTGATTCAGCCATTATCATCCCTCCTTTTCTGGTGGAGTTCCCGGCGCAAGCGACCAGCGGACCTCGTTCTTCCAGTTCAACTGGATCCTCGGTCACGAAGAAGAGCCTCCATCACACAAGAAACTGCGCCGCCGCGAGCAGCCCGGCGAAGGCGAGGATGATCGCCCATGGCCAGACCCGAAGCTGACCACCGCCGCGCTCCCGGCGGCGATCACTGCCCAAGGACCGCGCGCGCCCAGTTGACCTCTGAGCGTATGTCTGTGCTGGGTCTAGTGCCCAGTCTTTCTCTGGCGCGAGGAACACTCGCCGGGAGGTGCAGGGAACGGCCGAGGATCAGAGAGGCGCCAGCGGGCGACACAGCCGATAAGGGCCAGTAGCCGGGCGGCGAACAGCCCGGCGGAGGTCACTCTTCCCAGTGAGCCCTCTGCCAGCCGAGGGCGGCAACAAGAGCCCAAAGGCCACTCCTACGGGCCAGGGGCACCGCCAAAGAGGGAGACCGGGGTCGACCAGTGGCGCCAAGCTGGCTGGGCCCCCAGAAGATAGACCAGGCCGGCGGCCAGCGTCGCCGCCGCGCCTACCGCCACAGCTGACGATGCCGAACCATGTGGCGTAGATGCCTGCCAGCACCAGGATCGAGTGGATCAGCACAAGCAGCGCGAAAAGACCCCACCAAGGGCCGCCTGACGGCTGAGGGGCGAACGACCTACTCCGGCAAGAAGGCGATAGGAGCGCAACGGCTTCTTGCTACCCAAGACGGGGGCACATGTCTCCCCCCAGCGCAAAGAGTGAGAGCCACGATTGTGGCGCAGGCGATGACGAACCCGCGAATCCCGCCGCTCGGATCCAGGATCAGCGAACCCAGAAGGCAGCCGACCGCTGCGGGCAGCAACCACCAGAAACACCTGCGCGGCCCAGTTGGGCGCTTTCTCCATCAAGCCTCCTTATTCTCTCTCCACCAGTCGGCGTTGAACTGTGCCTGCGGTCGCTTGCCGCCTCGCTGCCAAAAGGCCATGTCGTGCGACCCAGAGGGATCATCCACGGGTTGCACGCCTGCCTAATAGCGCCAGTCTACTCAGACCGATACGAAGAGTTCCTGGTCGACGCTGACGCTGGGGATAGTTGGTGTTGTCGACTACGACGAATTCGTACTTGAACTTCTCGCTCACTCCCGTGACCCACTGGCCCGATACCAGCGGAGACCGGTACACGTTCTTGACCGGATGCATGGTGCCCTCGGCGACAGGCGAGGTGAAGTCCACCGGTCCGGCTATGGTGTCCAGCTTGGTAGTGGCAATCGCTTCGATGATAGCCTCTTTGTCATCGACATCAGGGCAGCACTTGAGAGCGTCGGCGAGTTCCTCGAAGACCGCGTAATGCAGCAGATACTGGGCCCACTGAATGCCAGCACGTTTCTCGAACTCGTCGGCGAACTGCTGGCAGGTCTCGCGGTTAGTGACGACTTGAACGGAAACCGCGGGGTCCACTGACACTCGACCGTGAAATTGTTGCCGGCATCACCCAGGGCCTCCACGCCCGATGGGAGATCCAGGGCCTTGGCGATGCTGCCCATCTTGGGCTGGTAGCCCTGCTGCGTCGCCTGCTTCCAGAAGTTGGTGAAATCAGGCGGGATGGGCACTCCGGTGAGGATTTCGCACCCCTCGTTCTTGAACTGAGAAATCATGGCGGAGAAGTCTTCCATCCCGTTAGGAGGCGACGGGGTCCACGATCTTGTAGCCCAAGGGCTCGCAGACGGCTGGGAAACCGGTCTCGGGATCGGAAAACGCGTTTCCGTCCGAGTCGTTGGGCACAACGCTCCGACGATCTTGTTGGTTGCCGACTTCTCCCCAGACCGCCAGGTAGACGGCGGTGAGATCCTCCAGGCCCCAGAAGTGATGATACGTCCACCTGAAAGGCGTATCTACGCTCGGCGCGGCCGAAGAAGTACGCCTGCCAAGGGGCATCGTTGCTGTAGCAGGGGATGCTGTTGGCCTCGCACTGGTCGGCAACTGGGCTGACCGTCTCCGGCGTGGAGGCAACCATCATTATGTCGATCTTCTCGTTCATGATGAGGTCGCCGGCTACCTGCGCCGCCCGGTTGGTGTCGGACTGGCTGTCCTGAACGCTGAACTTGATGGGTGTCTCTTGCCGTCTCCGCAGTACAAGCCCGTCTACGACAAACTCCTCCCAGCGCTCCAGACAGTACCTGTCGGCCACTCCGAAGCTGGCGAGCGCGCCCGTGAGAGGTGCGACAAAGCCTATCTTGATCTCTCTGCCGGCAGCCGACTCAACCGTTGTGCTGGTGGTAGCGGCCGCGGTGGTCGTGGTAGGTGCCGCGGTGCTAGTCGTGGATTGCGCCACGCTCGTGGTGGTGGCCTCTTCCTCGCCGCACGCGGCTACCAGGCCGCCTAGTCCCGCGCCAAGACCCACCCGGCTCCCGCCACCCCGGCGGTCTTGAGGAACTCGCGACGGCGGACTGCTCCCGACGCTCGCATCTTTCTCATGCTCATCCATGGTTCCCTCCTTGGGCCAGTTGCGTTCGCGTCATGACTGTGGTAGCTCGTTTCCGAACCCGGCTCGCCTAACCCAACCCCCTTCTCCTCAGTCACCCACCTCCCCGCTCAAGCAGCACCAGACCCAGATTCAAGCTCTTCTCCAGGTGGATCGTGGTGGAGAAGGACTCGTAGCCGGGAGCCTGTACTGTGACAGTGTATTCCAGACCAGACGTGAGTTCGTCGACCACGAATTCCCCGTAGTTGTTGGCCCACCCTCAGCGGCAGGAACCCCGGCGATGCTGACCGTCACGTTCGTTCCCTCGGCACACTCGTCGGTGTCTCCGAAGGCCACACTGCCGGAGACAAATGCCTTGGTCCAGCGGTGAAGGTGCTTGTAGTGGACCCAGGCTTGGTGCCCAAGTCGGCCTGGAATTCTTCCAGACCCTCGGCCACCGCCAATTTAGCCATCTCAGCATCCTCGGCGAGCACGAGTTTGATGGCATCGGTCGGGCATGATCCCTCGACAGCTGTCCGGCCAAGAAGCGCGTAGAGTCACCGACTCCCCGTCTAGTCCGACTATAGGCCGTTTCTACTCTGCGTCAACAGGGAACTGAGGCCCGGGTGGCTGGGCTCGGGCAGCCAAAGGGGAGGGACACCGCACGCGGGCGCCCCTCCCTTTCATCCGTCACGCGAGGCCTTGGTGACCTAGTAGCTGATGGTGCCTTCGATGGTCCAATGAGATTTCCAGGGAGGAGAGTCCGGACCAAGACCGGCAGGTCCGGGGAAGTGCAGCTTGAGGGTCATCGTGCCTTCCCCGGTCGCACCCGCGAAGGGGCCGGTGCCTCCAGTTATGACGAAGCTGCTGGGACCCTTGAGCAAGGCCGGGTGTTCCCCGGCACGAAGTGGGCAGAGCCGGTGTACGTGGCATAGATCTTATACCCGCTCCTGAGGAGGGTCAGGACCATTGTTCCAGGACCGAAGTTGTCCTGGCCCAGGGGCGGCGTGGCATGGTAGCTGACATGGTGACCCGACCGAACCGCCCGAGAGTCCCGACCGCCCACGAGTTCGATTGCACCGGGTGGGCATCCGGTGTCCCGACCATGACCCAGTCGTACCACACCTGCCCGTTCACGCTGCCCTTGAATGGCTGTTCCGCCGCCTGGACACTCGCCGTGGCCGCGAAGAAGAAAAGGGCGAGGGCACACACGAGCAGGGCGACCAGAAGGAGCGGTTTCTTGGTTTTCATAGGACACACCTCCTCCTCGGGCAGGATGGGTGTCCGCACGGGACGCTGCGCGGGTGTGTGAACTCGTGCGAGGCCCCGTCTCCACGGCCGGCCCGAGCTGTGAGTGGGGAGAGTGACTCACTCCCCGTACTATTCCAGTGTAGGCCGGTTCTCCCCCGCGTCAATGAGTTTGAGCGGGGGTGTTCGATTGTCGAGACAGAAGCGTATGATGAGACTAGCGCCCGAAGCCATAGGGCGCTCTGGCATGGCAAGGCAAGGCGAGACAAAGCTTGGACTACCAGTCCGAGCAGGCGTGTCTCGCTTTTGTCGTTGTTGATCGAAAAGGAAGATGCCATGCCTCCTCTGCCGTTCGTCTCAGGTCACGCCCCCGGCGATCTTCGCGAGGCCCTCGAGGAGGCCGTCTACGCTCGGGACGACTTGGCCGTCTGGAAGCTCACAGGGAAGCTGTGGAACTGCAGCGACGTCATGCCCAGCGTCCTGTGCGACCAGGCGAGAATGCCGCAAGGTAGCACCTACGCGCAGTTCGGCCGTCAGTTCAGGCTGTGGCGCCAGGAGCAGCACGCGGCCCTCTGACAGCCCTGATCCCGGGGGCGCAGGATCGGGGCCATAAGCCTTCTAGTGCGTCACCACTCTCGGCAGGCTCTTGGCATATTCGATCCAGCCGGCGACCTGATCTCCGGTGGGGAGCCTGCGGACCAGCGGTTTCTGCTCGTTGACCTCGGCCATCTTCTGGGTCGGGTTGTCGGCCCGCCTTTGGGCCAACTCGGGGACAGTATCCACCCCCGCGGCTTCCAGCAGATCCGCGTACTCCTCGCCCACTCCCTTGACCCGAAACAGATCCGCCATGTTGACCCAGCGGAGGATCAGTTTGCCACTGATGCCTGTGGCCGCCGCCAGGTCTTCCCGGCCTTTCGGGCCGGCGCCCGGTCAGCAGATCGTCGGTGGTCTTGAGACCCAGGCCGGCGAGCTTCTCCGCGTAGGTGGGACCAACGCCCTCGATGTCGAGCAGACTGACGGCCCTGCGCCGCTCGGGCTGCTCGGAGGCTACCTCCACGGGGTATGCGGGCCCTTCGCTCGGCTCGAGCGCGACCGCGGAATCCGGCGAACCGTCAGCCAGGAGATCCGTCTGCTCTTGAGCCCCGCAGGACAGACGACGTCCACGAAGCAGCACGAAGGCCGCGGTCGCCAGCACGACGAGACCGCCAAGTATGGTCAGCGCGATCACGAGCCAGACCCGGCGTTTGCGTTTGGGCGACCGGCTCGCCCTCACACGGTCAACGATCGAAAAACGTTTCACGAAATCCGCCTTCACGTGATCCTTCACAATGGCGACGTCTTTCTTCGCAAGATCTTTCACAAGGCCCTTCAAGAAGCCCGCGTCTTTTCTGGCGAGGTCTCGAACAACGTCGAGGTCTTTCAAAGCGAGCTCTTTCACGCGACCTTTCGGCACGGGCTTCATGTTCACGTCGGCTCCTCTCGCCTGGCACTACCGCTTGGATTGACCTTGCTCAGTATAGGCCCACCATACCCTTGGTCAATGTCGACAAACACAGGCGCCTCGGGTGTCTAACGTGCCATAGGGTTTGGCTCGCAGAGCCCGTGGGGAACGAGCGAAGGAGGGCTACCATGGCGAAGGCCGTCACCAACATGGCACTGGCAGCGATCTTCGTGCTTTGCATCGGTGTCGTCGCCGGTTGTTCCGGCTCCACCAGCGCGGAACCGCCCACCACTCCCACCACGGAGCCGCCCCCTACGAGCACCACGACCACCACGGCGCCCCCCACCACGACCACTACCGTGGCTACGAGCACGACCCGTACGGTGACTACCAGCACACCGTCAACGACGGTGGCGGCGGGCACCATGAACATCACAGCGGAGGGCACCATAACCACGACGGCGGGGAGCAGGACTCACAGCTGGGGGAGCGCGCCGAGATCAACAACTGTTACGCGGCGGTGGAGAGGCCGGTCGAGGTCATGAGCAAACAGAAGCCTGAGGGCGGGAAGATTGTTGTCGCCGAGGTCAGCCTGAGCAGCTGTCCCGGTGGGACCTTCACGGCCTACGACCGGCAGGGCAACAAGTACTCCCCGCTCAGTGTGCCCTGGAAGGAGACCGCTTCCTCTGGTGGGCAAGGGTCCTGGCCGCTCACGGGATTCCTGGTCTTCGGTATGCCGAGCGACGCGTCCGTCCTTGGAATCGTCTGGGACTGGCCCATCTTCGAGTATGTCAATGTGCTGATCTGGGAGTAGCCGCGACGGCTAGCAAGGATTGGCCCTTTGCCCTCGGTGTATCCCCGTTGAACAGGTTGGCAGGGAGACCACCCTTTACTAAAAGAGATTCCACGGAGCCGTGCGCATTAGCAGTTCCTCCGATAGAGCGCACCTCAGACGAACTCATCCCAGTGCATCACGAGCAGGTCACTGTCTCGCCCGGCTGCGATTACTTGCTTTGCTCCGGAAAACTATTGCTCACGGGTAATAGTATTGGCGAGTTGCGTGGCGGCGGGTGCCCGACTAGGCATCGAGAGGCGGGGTTTTTGAGCCCCGCCTCTATGCATTGCCTGGTCGTGTCGCTGCCGATCGGGATCCGCTTACTGGACCGTCAGCATGTCCCTGAGCACGGTGTTGATTTCCGTGGTGTAGGCGCTGTTCCAGTTGCTCGAGTACCACATCCCCCCCTTGCTCCTGTATACGGTGAGACCGAGCGTGTCGTACTTCGACGGGTTGGCCGGGTTGAGATCGGTCATCGAGACATCCAGCTTCGCGCCGCCATCGAGGCTGGTCCATGCGCCGTTCACCAATTCGCTCACCGTGCACTTGCTGCTGAAGAGAGCCGTGTTCCCCGCCACCTGCAATGTGGCGATGGCGGTGGACGCCACCCGGTAGACGTGCGGAAGTCCGTCGAGTTGCCCGTTGGCGTTGTCCATGCTCATGATGAGGATACTCAGCTTACCCTGCGGGTTTTTGAGGCTCTTGCTGTACTGGATGTCGAAGGCGCTCTGCGAGCCGATGGAATGCTTGCCCAGATACCCTGCCGCATTCTTGTAGCCCGCCGGCACGAGCGTGACGTTCGAAAGGGCGGCGTTAGCGCCCAGGATGCGGCCTCCGGGCACGGGAGCGACGATCATCAGCTGCGCGTCGGACACGCCTACGCCGTTGTCGTAGGCCCCACCTATTTGTACGGTGATCAGGTGTGACTCTGACGCCGCTCCCTTGGATAGGTTGATCTGGGCGATGGCCGCCGCCGTGCCAACGGTCGGATCGCTGGCATTGACGAGACCAACGGGCAGGTTCCGAGCGCTCGCTATCGGCTGCCCGTCGAGCAGGAAGGTTACCGTTGCTTGAGTAAGGTCGCCCGGTGCCGCCGAGTTGCGGTCGACCAGCGTGGCGGCCAGCTTCACCGTCGCGGAGTTGCCCCCGGTCGTCCAGGCCACCCGGTCACCGGTATAGAAGCCCCACGCGTCGTTGGTATCCGCCGGCCGCGGATCGACGTGGAGAGACCGGTAGGTACCCGAACTGCTGGCTAGATTGGGATTCGTGCTGGTGTAGGCGGCCGTCACAGTGTAGTTCGTCCCGCTGCCTCCGCCCGGCGAGTTCGCGATCTGGACACCCGCGAGAGCCGCGACGAAGTGACCGGCGGCGTCTCGAGTCACCTGGGCCGTGCCGTAGATGGTCGAGCCGACCGAGAAGGTGACGCTGCCGGTAAGCGTGTCCGTCAGGCTGGAATTGGTCGGGGAGACCTGCGCCCGGAAATCGACCTTAGCCATCCACTGAATGGTGCTGGGAGCTACGGTGACATTTACTTGCGTGCCGGCTTTGGTGACGGTGACGTCCTTGGTCGCAGAGGTGGCCTGGTAGTTCGCGTTCCCGGCGAAACTGACCGTCACCCGGTAGGTGCCCGCCGTGCTCGGCGCCTGGTCGGTCGGTCCGTAGCTGGTCGACCCGGTGCCCTTATAGGAGAAGGTCACCGGCGAGGTGAGGACATCCGTGGTTCCGCCCACCCCGTAGGCGAAACCGCTGGCGGAATGAGCCGTACCATCGTAGGTCCAGCCGGTCCAGGTGATGCTGATACCCGGAGTGGCCTGGGTGATGCTGGCTGTCGTCGTAGCCGTCGTACTGGCCAACGCGTAGTTGCTCGCGTCCGCGCCGCTGACGGAGAACCCGTCACGGCCACCGACCAGGTCCCCACATCTGCCTGGGCAAGCTGGCGCCGGAGTAATCGAGGGTGAGGGTGTCGCCGGAGAGCTTGTCCGAGGATAGGGTGACGGTGGCTGCCGTCGTGCCATCGTAGGACTTCTCGATGCCAGTCGCGCTGACATTCAGGTCTCTCGTTCCGACCGTGATGGTGAAGTCGTCGCTGTAGGAGGCCCCGGCGCCGTCGGTCACTGCGTAGCTGATGACGTAGGTCCCAATCGGGGTGCGGGCGGTGCCACTCACAGCCCAGGTCGCCTCGCTCGGCGGGCCTTCGGTCACCGTCGTCTTGGCGGACAGGCTCAGCCAGCTCGGCAGACCCGAGGTCGAGGCGCCGCTATCGAAGGTGTAGGAGAACTTGCCGATAGCGAGTCCAGAGGCGGCCCCGTCGGCATCGGTGGCGTCGATGGTGACGGTAGCGATGGCGTCGCCGTACACCACCGCCTGACTGTCTTGCGACGGCTCTCCTTGCGGTGTCGCGTTCACCGTAAGGCTGGCGGTATCGGAGAGCAAACCGTAGGTGCCGGTGACCGTCCAGGTGCCCGAGTTCTCCGAGGTGAACACGTTGCTCGACGAGCCGGCGCCCCAGCTTCCCCCGGCGCCGGAGTCGATGGAGAAGCTGGTGGCGCCGGTCACGTCCCAGGTGTCGCCGTAGTCGTCGGAGGCGGTCGCGGTGTAGGTCGCCGTGGCGCCCGGGTTCACCGTATCGGTGGCCGACGTCACTTCGATACTAGTCGCCGGCCCGCGAACGAATGGACCGTCGCCTGGGTCGGGCTTGTGGCTCCGTTCATGACCGGCAGACCGTTCACGCTTGCCACGAAGATGCCGCTACCCACATCGGTCGGGGCGGTGACTATAGCCGTGTAGGTACCGTCGTTGTTATCCGTGACCGGACCTATGGATCCGGTCCCCGAAGATTGGGTGATGGTGACGGTGGCGCCCCCCATCGTGATGTTCGCTCCGGAGGAATCCTTAGTCTGCACGGTCAGCGCCTGGGTGCTGGTGCCGTCGGCGGTGATTGTCGAGGTGAGCGGGGTAAGAGTCGACCGACCCGCGTCGAGGCTGAAGGTGGTGCCCGTCCCACCGGGCTCAAAACCCGTCCCCTCTGGTGCCGTTATCGTCCCGGAGAAACGCTCGACGGCAAAGCAGAGAGCAATCCGTCCCGCTCCCCCACCGCCCGCGTATTGGCCGGCGTCGCCGCCAGCAGCCGAGACCATGCCTGATCCTGCCACCGTACCGGCAGTCAGAAAGATACTCCTCCCGATCCGCCCCCGGCGTAGTCGCCACCCTCCGCTCCCCGGCAGACAATCCCGCCGTCCACGAGAAGTGTGCCGCCTACCTGAAGACGGATCGCGCCACCTCCCGCTCCGCCGCCGTTCCGCCTCCGCTACCGAGGTCGGCCGGCTCACTCGCCGAGCCGTAGGTGGCGCCTCCCGAGGCTCCTTGGTCGCCGTCGCACCGGGTCCGCCGTAGCCCGCTCCGCCGCCGTACGTGGTGTCGCCCGAACTCGCTGTACCCCCGGCTCCCGGTCCCATGCCGCCGGCATACCCTTGTCCATCCGCGGAGATCAGACTCCCTGTGGCGACCGAGAGGTCGCCGCTCGTCATGATGGTGACGCCTGGGAATCCGATGGCCGCGACATTAGAGCCCAGCGTCAAGGTAGAGTTGCTGTTTACGGTCAAGCTGCCAAACTCGTAAGCTCCGGCGGTCAAGGTGGCATCAGCGGAGACAACGGCATCGCCGTCGATGCTCAGCGCTTCGAGGGCCTCGTACGTCACCGATTGAACCCCTGTGGACGGCGCCGGTGGTGAGGTGGGCGTCCGTGGCGTAGGGACCGAGCGCGAGGGTGTCATTGCCGGTCCCCCCATCGACCGAGAGTGAACCGCCCTTGAGCGGAGAGATGCTGAAATCGTTGTCTCCGGAGCCGCCGGCCAAACGCACGTTTTCGATGTTGAGAAGGGATTGGTCGCTACCGATGATGTCGGTGCCCACGCGCCAGGTAAGGCTCGTGTCCGTTAGCGTGAAGTCGGCGTCGGAGGTCTCGGCTACCGTGTCGGTCCCGCGGTTGACCATCTCCATGAGAGTGTTTGTCCCCGGCCCACCGGTGTATTCATCGTTGCCGGAACCGCCGCTCAGAATGTCGTCGCCGGCTCCGCCGATCAACACGTCAGACCCTGAACCGCCTGTGAGAGCGTCGTTTCCTCCGCCGCCGTCGAGTACCACGGAGCCAGTGAAGGCAGAAGCACTAAGGCTATTGGCCCCGGGGCCACCGGTCAGATGCGCAGCTTCTATCGACGACAGGGTGTCAGCACCCTCTGCCCCGATGGTCAGGGTCGCATCGGTCAACGTGAAGTTCGCGTCGCGAGTCTCGACCACGGTATCCGACCCGCCCCCTCCGGTGAGCATGTCGCTGTGCGGCCCGCCGGTCAGCGCGTAATTGAGTGAGTTGCCCTTCATCGTGTCCGCCCCGGCGCCTCCGATGACGTTTTCGATCGTGTTTCCGGCCGCCAGGGTGAGGGTCAGATTGGAGGCAACCGCTTGCGCTGCCGTCGTGGACAGGTCGATGCTCAGATGTGCGGTGGTGGTCGGGGAGAAATCAAGCGTGTCAGTGCCGGCGCTGACAGCTTCGGTGACGGTGTCACTTCCTTGGGCGGTATCGGCATCGAACGCATAGGTATCGTTGCCGGAACCGCCGCTCAGCGCGTTATTGAGTGAGTTGCCCTTCATCGTGTCCGCCCCGGCGCCTCCGATGACGTTTTCGATCGTGTTTCCGGCCGCCAGGGTGAGGGTCAGATTGGAGGCAACCGCTTGCGCTGCCGTCGTGGACAGGTCGATGCTCAGATGTGCGGTGGTGGTCGGGGAGAAATCAAGCGTGTCAGTGCCGGCGCTGACAGCTTCGGTGACGGTGTCACTTCCTTGGGCGGTATCGGCATCGAACGCATAGGTATCGTTGCCGGAACCGCCGCTGAGAATGTCGTCGCCGGCTCCGCCGATCAACACGTCAGACCCTGAACCGCCTGTGAGAGCGTCGTTTCCTCCGCCGCCGTCGAGTACCACGGAGCCAGTGAAGGCAGAAGCACTAAGGCTATTGGCCCCGGAACCACCGGTCAGCCGCGCCGCCTCTATCCCCGATAGCGTATCCTCACCCTCTGCCCCGATGGTCAACTTGGTGTCTGACAAGGCGAAGTTCGCGTCCCGAGATTCGGCTACAGTGTCGAGCCCGCCCCCACCGGTAATGGTGTCTCTGCCGAGCCCGCCGGTGAAAACGTTGGCAAGTGAGTCTCCAGTGAGGGTGTCATTTCCGGATCCGCCCATGATGTTCTCAATGTTGCTAACGCTGTTCGTCCGACTCGCGTTATGCGTAGCGAGATTTACCGAGACTCCGGTAGAAAGAGCGGAGTAGTCCAGGGTATTGGCGCCGCCTCCGCCGTCGATGCTTCCCTCGGCACCTCCACTAAGCCGCGAAGACGAAGCTGTCATCGCCGTCACCACCAACGAGATGATCGATGCCTGTGAAGGTGAGGCTGCTGTACCCCTGGATGGCGAGCGTACCGGCTTTTGTGCCGGTCAGACTCCAAACCGTCTGCGCGCTAATAGCGACGCTCACGATATCGCCCCGATTCGCTTGGCCGATGAGGCTACCCGCATCGAGGTAGGTGCCGTTCCCCGCGTCGGCGCCGGTGACTACAACGTCTGGAATGGCGGGATCTCCGCCACTGTTGACGACGCTAAAGTGGCAGGGCTCGACCCAGTGGGGGTGACGGTGATCGCACCCGCCAGAGCGCAGGGGGGATGTAGCCCGAGTGCGATCGCGAACGCCAAAACCGTCAGGACCACAGAAGGACAGCCGTGCCGCACCGATGGTTACTCATCATCGCTCTCGCCGGACCTCTCCTCTCACCGGACGCCGATGGAAACAAGGATTCTTTCGGGGTGAGAGAAGAACAAAAGCGGCCAGAGTACCGTTGCCTGGTAACCGTGCCGCCCCTCTTGGGTTCGGGCCTAGCTTTTGACCCGGAGCCAACGCCGGGACTGGTCTATCGAAGTGAACTACCACTGACCGGCGTTGCCCTCGAACCTCGCCCAACCTTGATAAGAAACCGCTCATTCAGACTCTACAACTGGTCTTACAAAACGGCAACCTCGCTGGCGACCCGGGACACAAGCGAGGCTACCGAAACGCCTACTTCGGTGCGTCTACCAGGCGTTACTCAAGCAGAGGAGCCTTCTCCAATGGAGGGACAAGTTCATCACTGAGAGCAACGGCGCTGACGCCAAGGCTCGCGCCGTTGGGACCAAGGAGTTCGTCGAATCCCTGGTCCTTTAGCTCAGAACCCTTCCTCCCGCTCCTCCCGCTATTCAGCAAACTCGAATGGGTACTCGGTGGCGCTCGACAGGCTGCAACAGCCGCGACGGCCGTCATCTCGCTCGAAGACATCCACCAACGCAAACGCCTTCTTCGCCTCTTGGAGTGAGGAGGCGCGACTCGCCGATGCGTGGCAGCAGAGCCACTCTATTTCTGGATCCTGACGCCTCCGGTCGGGTAGCCAGATCTGAGCCTGTTTGACTTCGGCCGGGCGAGAGCGAACTTAGCGTTGATTGAAAGGGCTGCAGACACCCGCCTGCGCGCCGCCGGCACGCGCAGCGGCTACGCGCATGCACCAGAGGATCGCGACTTCGAGCTCAATATCCTGCTGCAGACGGTATAGGCCCGGCCGCGGCCACCGAAACCACAACGTCTCGACCCCCGCCGCCTCCAGCCTGAGAAGTTCCTTCATGGCCCGCTGGGCCACCTCCAGCTGCTGTGGCGTCGGCTCGGAGGTGGTGAGGGTCTTCTGGATCATCCGACCCGGCGACATGAGTACCTTCGCAGCCAGCGAATCCCCGTGCTTGGTGGCCCAGCGGAGAGCCTCCAGCGCAGCTCCAAGGCTGACGGCCCCCGCGACGACCGAGCCTACCGGGGACATCCTCCCGGACTTGCCCCTTATAAGCGCGTTGGCGGCGATGGTCGTGAACAGGAGGGGCCCCACCAGATTGGAACCGCAGCGGTCGTGCTCCTTCGGGGCAGACGCCGCCGCCGATGGACCCTGCCCGGCACCAGATCCCCCCGGATATGCGTGCCGTGCGGTGCGCAGGCGCAACTCGGCTTCGCGTCCGGCGATGACCTTGTGCTCGGCTCCGTGGTAGCCGGAGATGGTCGAGTTCTTCAGCGATAGGACTGCAGGGACGAAAGCCGCGAGCGCGGCCCCAGTCTCCTGAGCGATCCTGGACTGGGGTCCCACCGCCCGCACCGTGGATGTCGCAGCGTATGTGGTCGCCAGCGCTGCGGCAATACGCCCGCCGTCGAGGGGCAGTTCCGCCTGAGGCATCCGGACCTTGACCTGGGCTACGACAAGAAGGGTCTCGGCGAAGCGGGCCAAACCGCGCAGCATCGGCAAGCCTTGCAGGTCGGGCGTCTCCGCGGCAGCCGAAGTCTGTCCGCGACCCCTGGCGGATCCTGACCTCGCTGCCGTTCCGATCTCGGCCGTCCTCCTGCTGCGAGAACCACCGGACGGGAGCCGGGTCTTGCGCCCGGAACTGACGCTGATGCTGCCATCGGTCTCTCTGATGGCGGCCGCCCAGTAGTCGTCGGAGACGAGCACCAGCCCATTCTTGAGGGCGATGCCGCCCATGCGGGGGGATCCGGCTCTGCCGGCGGCCCCGCGGCGGTGGCGGCCACACCTGGTGTCGGGCAATGGCGCCGCCACAGTTGCTCCGGCTACTCTGTCAGTGCTCGTGGGGACCGGCCGCACTCATGTCTCCTCCCTGCGCGGCTGCTTCGCCGGCCATGGCCCAGGCCGTGCCGAGTTCGCCGGGATTGGTCGTGATCCCGGTTAACGCGGCTTCCTCGCCATCTGCCGGGCGTGCTTCTTCTCGCACCCGCCTCTATCGCGGTCGTCCCAAGTAGTTTTGGCTCGGCGGGAAGCCCGCCACCGGTAGGGAAATAAATGACCAGGGCAATGAGGATGGTGGCCACCCCCGCGACAAAGAAGAGCCGGCCAGAATGCCCAGTTCCGCTCCCAGCAGTCCACCCAGCAGATAGCCGACCATCACACCGAGTTGCCCGAAGCCAGACCGAATGGCTATGAGCCGTCCCTTGTCCGGCTGCGGCCGGAGTCTCCTGATACAAGGTAATCGAGGGCACGAACACGCCCACGCTGGCCACACCGACCAATCCCATGAGAGACATCGCAGCCCAGAACTGCCCACTGAAGCTGACCGCTATCAGACAGACCGCCCAGGCACAAGAGAGGAGAGCACATATCCGTTCTTGTCGCGTCGAAGGCGCATCGGCTGATAGAGCAGACCACCCAGGATAACCCCACTGCCACGAAGACTTCCAGCGTCGCCAACCCGGCCGCGCCTCGGTCAAAGACCTCAAGGGCCAGCCCAAAGGAGTTCGGCACATGCATCATCGCCGCGCCAGAGCGAATACCGCCAGGAGCAGATTGGTGCGCAGGGCGGGTGGCGCCACAGGCGACCGAAGACGGCGGGCGATTCAGCGACCAGAGTCCACACCTTCGGCGCCGGCCCGGCGTGCACCAGGCCTCGAGGCAGCCCCAGTAGGAGCAGTCCGGACAATGCGTAGCTAGCCGCATCGAGGACGAAGGTCAGGGTGTAGCCAAGTAGGTCACGAGAACGCCGCCCAACAGATAGCCAATCAACTCCGCCCCGTCCCGGGATATCCCTAGATAGGAGTTGGCCTTCACCAGATGCTCCTTCTCCACCACCTCGCCGACAAGCTTGATTTGTCCCGGGTTGAACAGCGCCGAAAAGATCCCCAGTAGCGCGGCGACAACATAAATGAGGCCGGTGGCCTGTTGGGCCAGGAACGGCATGGAGAAGATCAGGACGGCCCGGGCAGCATCGGCGAGTACCATGATGTTCCGGGCGCTGTACGGTCAAGGAAGGCACCACCTACCCAGGCAGTCACCACCAAGGGGAGGATCGATACCGCCATGATCCCACCCATGTGCAGCACCGACCCGGTGATTTCGTACACCATGAAGGCCAGCGCAATCGTCGACATGGACGTGCCGACGCTGGAGAGCCCCTGGGCAACGAGTACGCGCCCGACCACACGGAAATCCATGGTCTCCTCAGGAAGAGAACTCAGCCTCTATCGCGGCGTTAAGGTCATCACGACCGCCGTCAGGATAACAGCTACGATTTCGCGGGTGAGGCCGCTATTCCTGGCTCTTCTTCAAGCGATTCGTGAGGGAGTTCGCGAAGGAAGCGGTCGCTCGAGAATTCTAGGTCGAAGTCGGCCAGCTCTCCGCGCTGGTATGCGCCATCGTGCTCGCCAAGGATATTGAGGAAGTGCTCCACCACCACCGGATCGAACTGCGAGCTGGCGTGTTTGCGAAGTTCTCCCTGCGCAACCTCTGCGGGGAGCGCCTTTCGGTAGGGACGGTCGCTCACCATCGCGGAGTAGCTGTCGGCCACGCAGATTATTCGGCTCAGAAGCGGGATGTTCTCTCCGACAAGCCCCACGGGGTATCCCGAGCCGTCGTACCTCTCGTGATGATAGAGAATCACCTCGGCAAGTTCGCCGAACTGGTCGATGGTCTTGAGGATCTTGTGGCCATTCAGGCAATGCGCCTCGATCAGGGCCCAAGGAGCCCCTTCCAGCCTCCCGGGGTAGTTGAGCACCTCGTCAGGTACCCCGATCTTGCCCACATCGTGCACTAGGCTGGCGAGATGGGTGATGTTCTGTTCGTGCTTGCTAAGGGCCATAGCCTGAGCGATATCCGTGGCCCACCGCGCCACGGCCGCTGAATGCCGAGCGGTGTAGTTATCCTTGACGTCCAGGGCCGTAACCTGGCTCTTGACGGCCTGGAGAAACAACGCTCGTTGCGCAAGGCTAGGCGAGCGTTGTGCTGGGCCAGTTCACGCTGGTGAGCGTACGCGCGGAAAGCGTAGATGAGCCCCAGTACCGGCAGCAGGCACAACATAATGAGCAAGCTGGAGTAGATGGTGGAGACGCCCGCCGGGCTGCAGGACGTACAGGCGGTAGATGTAGATCAGGCCCAGACTGATTGCCAGGAAGAAGAAGTGGAAGGGCAAGAAAGGTTGGAAGGCTTCACGCCAACCGGACTCGGCCGATGCCCCGCCGCAGCCAGTAATGGGCGCAATCAACAGCGAAATTCAGGATCTGAAATAGGATTCCGCCGGCGACGCCCACCGCCGCGACAGCGATGGCCGAATCTACCGGGCCTTAGCCCGCCCAGTCGAGAAGCAGCCAGTAGCAAGGCCACAACCACCCGCCAGAAGGGAAGCGAGGGACGATACCAGATCGGGCGAAATGGTCACGACGCTTCAAAAGGAGGAGAGGGCTATGGCCCCTGCAACGAACCCTCCAAGGGCCCAATAAGGGCCCACTCAGGATGAAGGGAAGAAGCTTGCCGAGACTTCCATGCCCGGCTTGACCCGAATGCTGTGCTTTTCAGCGAAGACAGCAACCCCAACGAGCAATACCAGCCCCGCCAGGAGAATGGCCAGCTGGGCCGAGCGGTGGACGAAGAAAGTGGGTGTAATCAAGGAACAGGAAAAAGCCAAGCGCAAGAATGCCAGTGCAAAAAACATAGAGCCTGGACCACACCGAATCGGTCGAATCTGGAGAAAACCCGCCGGCTTTTCCTGGCGTTGACTCGTCTCGACCCATCGAACACTTTCGGCGAGGTTCGAATTCTCCTCATGTCTATCGGTCCGATCGGGCGAGTACCTTAGCTAGGCGAATTCGCTTCAGTAGGCCTTAAGTGCATTTCTCTCTCCTCCCGGTTTTCCCGCCATCAGGCTCTGGGACGCAGACTTCCGGTCGCCCCATTCGCGACCGCCTCACAAACCCGAGACCTCAGACTCCCCATTCAGGCCTGACTGCCAACCTCCGTCATCCCAGCAACGGACTGTTCCACAGCCTAATCGCATATCTTGTCATTGTCAATATATGATGCTCAGGGTCTCTCCATGGTGCTTCGTGGCTATGTCTCTATCTCGTATGTTGTACTCATTCTTCGGTGCGAAGAAGCGAAAAGCTAGACTCACCACATTCCCGGCATATTACCATGTATTTGCGCAATATTTTGGTACGTGACGGAAATAGACTATTTCAGAAACGCAAATTGCGACTGCTGCCAAAGGACCGCCGAGGCCGAATTCGTCAGTTCGAGTCTGGGTTGAGCTGCGGCGGTCAGCATTCGGTATCGTCTGTCGGCATTCGTGAAGCAGACCTCGCCGGCTTGGCAAAGCAGTGCTTGTTCCAGAAGCTCGGTCACCGCGTCCTCCGCGCGGTTCGACGCCTCGAGTGATCGGCGAGGGCGATACCTCACTATCCGTGAGAATTCGCGCCAGCGGGGCTTGGGTCTTGCTCATCGAGCCGTTGGATCATGTTGGCACTCCTGCGATGCGTATGACGACTCTGGTGCAACTCAATGGCCAACTGCATCAAGAATCTGGCTGCGCTTCGAAGGACAATCCACAGCCCTCCATGTCGTATCATCTCGTTGTCCCACCTGGCACTTGTACCCCGAATGAATACGTTCAGAGAACTACTTGATCACAGACAGCCGCCTCATCCTCTCCTACCTCGCCGCCGTCCACCGGGCCAACCCCGAGGCGGAGGTCTCCGGGCCCGAACTCGAGCGCGCGCTGGGTCTCGACGCCGCGACGGTGAAGCAGGTGGTGGCCGAGTTGGCCCGACGAGGACTGGTGGAATGGGATCCTCTGCTCAGCAACATCTGGCTGCGCATCACCGATAAGGGATTGGCGACTGTCGAAGACATGCCTTCTGCCGGCCGGGGTTAGCTTGCTCCCGGAACGGAGAAGGCCCCGGTCTGTTTGTCAGCCGGGGCCTTCGTCGCTCTTGAGGGGGTACTCGAAGAGGAGGGGGTATCGTGAGTCTACCCCTTGCCCTGTAAAGAACCTGTAAAGCCCGGGCTCAGACCCACCGCGAGCAGGGCCACGTCGTCACTGAGGACGCCGCCCGAGAAGCGCAGGATGTCGTCCAGGACGAGCTGCGGCAGAGCCTCGGGCGTGCCGCCCTCCGCGCGGGTGAGGACCTCCGTCAGCCCCGCCTCCCCAAAGAAGCGGCCGTTGCGGCGGGCCTCGCTGGCTCCGTCGGTGTAGAGCAGCAGCAGATCGTCCCGGTGCACCTGCACCCGGTATTCGTTCCACGACTGGTCGGGGAACACCCCCAGAGGCACGGCGGCACCGGTGAGCTCCTCCACCTCTCCCCCCGCGCGTCGCCACAGCGGGTACGGGTGTCCGGCCAGCGAGTAGGTGAGCAGACCCGTCTCCCGGTCGAGCATCCCCAGGAAGATGGTGACGAACCCCGGGATGCGTTTTTCGAGCAGGAGCGCGTTGGTCTCGCGCAGTATGACGCTGGGGCGCCGGAACTGATGGGCGAAGGCGTGGATGCTGTCCTTGACCAGCGTGGCCATCCGGGCCGCCTCCACCCCGTGTCCGGCCACGTCGCCTATCAGCAGGGCCACCCGGCCCTTCTTGGCCTCGAACACGTCGAAGAAGTCGCCCCCCACGGCCGCCTGCGCCGTGGCCGAGCGATACAGATAGCCGAACGATAATCCGGGGATGGCGGAGGGCAGGTCGAGCAGGGTCTGCTGCAGCGTGGTGGCGATGCGGCGCTGGATCTCCAGCTCCCTGAGCACCGAGACGTCCCGGGCGGCGGCGAACACCCCCAGCACCTGGCCCTGGGGATCGGTGTAGACGGAGGCGTTGTAGTGGACGTCGGTGAGGACGCCCTCCCCGTCGCACAGGGTGAGGGGGTAGTCGGTCACCGACCCTTTGGCGAACACCTCCTGGTAGCCCCGGCGGGCGCTCTCGGGGTCGGTGAAGTAGTCGGAGAAGTCGGTGCCTATGAGCTCGCTCCGAGCGCGGCCGGTGATCCTGACCGTGGCCTCGTTGACGTCGGTGATCTTGCCCTCGGGGCTGATGGTGAGCAGGGGGTCCAGGCTGGCTTCGATGAGGCTGCGGGCATAGCCGGCGGCGGCTTTCTGCTCCTCCACGTGCAGCCGCTCCTGGCTCGTCACCAGCGCCGCGTCCCGGCGTACATGCTCGGTGGTCTCCACGGCGGTGTTGAGCAGCCCCCAGCCCTGCTCGCCGGGCAGAGCCACCCGGAGCAGCGTCCAGGTGAACGAGCGCGGCTCCAGCGGCCCGTCGGGCGCGCTGCGCAACTCGAACACCTGATCGGCGGCCTGGTAGGACTCACCGGTCCGGAGCACCCGGCGGAAGATCACCTCCAGGTCGGCGGCGATCTCCGCCCACACCTCCCCCACCGAGCGGCCCAGTATCTGCCTGTCGGGCGCTATGGCCTGGTAGGCGGGGTTGACCACCAGGTAGGTGAGGTCGCTGCCCTTGATCAAGGCCAGCGCGGCCGGAGTCACATCCACGATGGCGCCCAGCAGCGACCGCTCGCCAGCCAGCTCGCCGGCAATGCGGCCGCGCTCGTGCTCGGCCCGCTTGCGCTCGGTGCAGTCGAGCCCGGCGATGACGATGCACTCCGGGGTCAGGCGGAACACCCGGAGGTCGTAGTGCAGATCCCTGAAGGTCCGTTCGTAGGCGAAGGGCTCCCCCGTCTCCAGGGTGCGGACCCATCCCGCCTGCACCGACTCCTCGGCGACCGTCACCGTGCCGACCGTGGCGGTATCGCCCGGAGTGCGAAAGTCGCCCGGACGACGGGTGAGCAGCTCGGGCAGATCCACGCCGATGATCCGCAGCGCCGTCTGGTTGGCGTCCACGTAGTCCCAGTCCAGCACCGCACCCGCCTCGTCGCGGACCGCCCGCAGGGTGATGTTGAGTACCGGGTTGTTCTCGAACAGTCTGCGATAGCGCTCTTCGCTCTCCCCCAGAGCCGCCTCGGCCCGGGCCCGATCGGAAAGGTCGGTGACAAAGGCGTAGAAATAGGCGGGCTCGCCGGAGTCGTCGCGCACGGCCTCCACGAGGAGGTCCACGGGCACGAGCGTCCCGTCCTTGTGCAGATACTCCTTCTGATAGCGGACCGGTCCTCCACCCGTAGCCAACTCGCTCAGCTTCTCCGCTTCGAAGCCCCACCACTTGGGCGGAGTGAGCTCCCGGGCCCAGTCGAGCATCCCGAACTCCTCGCGGGTGTAACCGAGGAGCCCGGCGTACGCGGAGTTGAACATCACGATGCTCCCGTCCGCCAGACCCACGCCGAAGGGCTGAGTGACGTGCTCCAGGAGGTCGGCCAGCAGATCGGCCCGCGACGTGGCCTCGGTGACCTTGAGCCGCTCCGTTTCGAGCCTGCGGACCGCGGAGGCCGGCCCCAGGGCCGGCGCGAAAGCCGCCGCCGAAGGCGCGGGGTCGGCCGCCGCGGGGGCCGCAGCCTCGGGGCCGGCGCCCGCGGCCGCCGCAGGGCCCCCTGCGGCCGACTTCGCGGTGCCCGCCGCGGGCGCTGCCTCCCAGTCCTGCCGGGGCCCGCGCAGGAACGTGAGACTGAAGCGGGTCCTGCCCCCCGGCTCGCGGATGGCGTGGACGTCGTCGGCCAGCGAGACCATGAGGGGCAGACCGAGGCCCCGCCGGCGAAGGCTCTCGCCGATACTCCGGCCCGGCTTGAACTCACCGTCGTTCGACACCTCGATGATGAGGCGGTCGGGCAGCAGCCACACTTCGATCTCAACAGCGCTGGCGGCGTGCTCCACCCCGTTGGCGACCGCCTCGGAGACCGCCACCTGCATGTCGAACATGCGGTCGTCGGGCAGAGCAGCCTCCTCGGCGATCCGACCCAGCCAGCGACGGACCTCGGACACTTTGGCCAAGTCGGGCGGGATGGTCAGACGGAAGGGCGAACCCTCCCCGATCTGCGGACCCGGGAGATTCACGTAGTCATACTCGAAGGTAGCGTCTCCGGCATCTGTCCCCCACCCCTCTCTGCGAGCGCCTGCCCGCAAGACCACGTACCCGCCGTACCGAGAGCGGGAAACATCCCGGCCGCGGCGCGCCGCTCGTGAACGACGGCCGCGCGACCCCGGGCGCCGGCCGGGGAAGGGTGGCCGGGGCCCGCGGCAGCGGGCCCCGGCCCGAGGATCACTACCGACCGGCGGCTACCGCTATGCTCGTGATGAGGTCGGCCAAGCCGTTGGCCGCCTTGGCGAGCATGGTCTGCGTCACCGTGTTGACGGCGCTGGTATAGCCGGCGCGGGAGATGTACGCGTTGGCTATCGTGGAATACGAGCCACGCGAAATGCCGGCCGCGGTCTTGGTGGCCGTGGCCGCGTCGGTCACCGCGTTATAGCCGTCGGCGGTCACGCTCGCGGGCTCGTGCGTGAGGACGTCGGTCTCGTAGCGCGTGTGATAGAGGGCCTGAGTCCCCAGGTTGGAGTACTCATAGGTGGTGTGCCACGGGTTCCAGATGTCGTCGTAGTAGTGGGCCATCAGACCCACTTCCTGGCTGGCAAGCTTGAGATTGCCCGCCTTGAGCGCGGCGACAGCTTTGCCGTAATGACTCTTGACTGCGGTCGGGGCGGTCCCCAGCCGCAGCAGGCCCCACACGTCGTAGATGTGGTTGTTGGTGTCCTTGTAGACCTCGTCGGGGTAGTGGCTCACCGCCTGCGCGGTGGCGACGGTCAGCCAATCGGCCGAACCTGCGCGGTTGGTGTTGGCGACTGACTGCCGCCAGGGCGATGAGCTTGTCGTGGGTGCCTACCGCAGCCGGGGTGTTGCCCTCCGACCACGCTCCCGCGGTCGCCGAGATCCCGAGCATCGCGGCCAGCAGCACCGCGACGAACACCAGCACCTTGAACAGCTCGGACTTCCTCTTCACGCGGACCTCCCTCCGGATCGAAGAAAAGCGCACGATGAGCAGGTCGGCGCCCGCTACGGCCGGGAAGCCGTTCGCACGGCCTGTTACTTCTGATTGTAACGACCAATAGGAGTAGGTCAATAAGCACTATTCAGGGAGGGGCAGCCGCGACTCCCCTGCCCCGTGCTCACTCCTTGGGCGGGTCCCCGTCGTAGCCGCCGTCCGGGTTGAGGAAGATCTCCCCGGGCTTGCCCGGCAGCGGCGTCAGCCAGTCGGGCGAGCTGTGCGGGAACAGCAGACGGGCCTGCCAGTGGATGGCGAAATCCTCGGCCTTCACGTCGGGGTAGAGCTTGAACATCATGTCCACCATCTGGGCCCCGGTCTTGGCCGTGTTGTAGACCTCTTCGTAGTTGTCGAGGTAGGCGATCGACCAGTCCACGCAGTCGGTGTAGGTGCGGGACGTGTCTTCCTGCACCTCTTCCAGGATCTTGATCTTCGCGGCGTCGCAATGGCCGGGGATCACGATGCGCGGATCGAGATCCATCATGCTCGCGATGTCCTTGCGCCACTTCACCCGCCGCTCCACGTTGCTCTCGATGGGCCACAGGTGGCAGTCGTGGAAGGCCACGTCGGTAGCGCACACCACCTTCAGCGAGGGGATCCACGCGATCGAGTTGTGGATGCTGTCGCCTTCGATATCGTCGTAGAAGAGGATCTCCTCTCCCTCAAGCTCGAGTCGAGGCTCATGCATGGGCATGGGGATGAACGTCTTGGACGGGATATCGGGACCGAAGCGGTCGATGGCCCACATGTCCACCTTGTCGCTGGAGGTGAAGACGATGTCCTTGACCGCCGTGGGCAGGCCGACCACCTTGGCTTTGGGGAAGGCGGCGTGAAGCACCTCGACTCCGAAGTGGTGATCCGGATGGAAGTGGGACACATAGATGTGGGTGAGGTTCTTGCGGGTGAGGATGATCTCGGCGGCCATCTTGTGGCTGTCGCTGAGGCACTGCGACGCGTCGATGAGGATGGCGTCCTTCTCCCCGTAGAGCAGCGTGGAGTTGCTGTTGAAGCCGAGATAGCTGTGCAGAAAGACCTTGTACTTGAGTGCCACGTTCTCTCCCCCTGTGATGTCCTGTTCGTGGCCGGCATGGCCGGCCGTGCCGCGCTGCGGAACCGGCCGCGCCGCGTTGGCGCAGGCCGCCGGCCGGTGCGCCGCCAGGCGCGGTGCGCGCCGTACAGGTTTACCACACTCCCGGCCGGGGGCCAATTATCCGATAGCAGAACGACCCGAGCCAGGTCGGTGACCGAGCGACGTCTTCCTACTGGCTCAGCGCTCTTGTCCTTGAAGCAGCTTCTTCTCGCGAGCAAGTGAGGCGGCGGCGTCGCCGCGGGAAGAGAAGAAGCGCACTCGGTCAGAATCGAGAAACCCAGTGTACGTCAGGACTCGGTTCGCGCCCGCGGAGGCCCCGATAAGACCGAGCCAGCCGTCTACCGGGCAACTCCCCCAACGCGTACAGAAGGACACCCAATCCTCCGCTATCAAGAAACTCGCACTCAGTCAGGTCGAGAAGGAGAGTCTGAGGCGGGTACGCCCCGTGGAGGATCTCGCTTACCGCAGCGCGGGCGACCTGCTTCGACGACTGGTCAAGATCTCCGTCGAGCACGATAAGGGGGACGCCGTCGATCGCAGCCTCGATCACATCCATGAGGGACTCTCCCTTCGAGCGCACCGACACCTCAACGATGTGTCCTATTCCCAGCTTCGCCGTAGAAGAATCACGGCCGGCGAGGCTTGGCAGCCGATCCGGGGGGTGCGTGACCAGACCAGACGATCCATGCCCCAGGGCGAATACGGCCTTAGGCCTTGTCGACCTTCACATGGGCCTGGTCGCCGTGCTTCCTCCGAGTGTTCCACGCGTCCAGGGCATAGACACCGTGGATGGTGTACCCCAGGCCGATGAGGGCGTAGAAGAGAACAACCAGCCCGGGCCAGTAGATGTTCACGGTTCCTCCTGTTCATCTGTGGTGTGATGGGTGTGATTGGCACCGACCAGAGCACAAAAAAGGTGAGCCCCAAATGACCCGCTTTCCCCTCTCAGCTGCATCGACTGCTCGCTGCGCTCGTCGAGACTGATTGGGACGCGCTACCTTTTGGGACTCACAGTTCTTGTATGCCCACCGTTCGACTCTTCCAAACCTTCATCAAAGAGCGGACGGATCGCCCCCTACTCCACCAGCCGCTCTTGCTTGAAGCTGGGACCGAGTCTGGTGGTCCCACAGCCTTCGGTCAGCGACAGAGCGAGCACGGCGATGTCGTCCTGGAGCGCTCCCCCGAGAAGGCCAGCACCTGGTCCACGATGAGATGGGGCAGCCGCTCGACTGAGATGCGCTTGCGCTTGAGCAGCCTCTCCAGTCTCCTTTCGCCGAAGAGCTCCCCGTTCCGACGGGCTTCGACGACGCCATCGGTGTAGAGCAGCAAGAGGTCTCCGGCCTTCAGATCGACGGCCCCCGGTCTCCACGAGGCCTCGGGGAAGACCCCCAGAGGGGCCGATCCCGACCCGAGCGCCTCCACTTCCCCGGAGACCCGCCGGAGGAGCGTCTGGGGATGGCCGGCCGAGGAGTAGTGGAACGAACCGGTATCGCCGTCCATGATTCCCAGAAAGAGGCTTACGAAGCCGGGTAGTTCTTTCTCCACAAGCAGGGCGTTGGTGCGACGCAAGACCTCATGGGTGCGCACGGATTGGTGCGTGAAGGCATGGACCACGTCCTTGACGAGTGTGGCGGTACGGGCCGCCTGGATGCCATGGCCGGCGACGTCGCCCACGAGCACGCACACGAGCCCGCCCTTGACCTCGAACACGTCGTAGAAGTCGCCTCCCACACGCGCCGCCTCGGTGGCCGAGCGGTAGAGGTGGCCGACCCGGAACCGGCCTATCTCGGACGGGATGTTGAGCAGAGCCTGCTGTAGACTCTCGGCGATCTCGAGCTGCCGGCGGTACAGACGCTCGTTCTCTTCGGCCATGGCCCGGTGGGCCTGGTCCCTCTCGTTCATCGCCTCCTCGGCACGCCTGCGCTCGGTGACGTCGCGGCTGAGCAAAGCCACGCCCCCGGCGAAGGGAACCACCGAGACCTCGGCCCATCGTTCCTCGGAAGGGTGCTGGAACTGGTCCTTCACCTCGATCCCTTCGGCCTTGGCCCGCTCGAGCAGCGGCAGGATGCGGCAGTCGTTTGGATGGTCCGCCGAAAGCGGACGGCCGAGGAGCTCCGCCTTGGAGCGTCCGTCCTGAGCGGCCATGGCATCGTTGAGGTAGACGCAGCGACACTCGTCGTCGAACACGGCGAACCCGTGAGGCATCACACCGAACACCGACTCGACCAGATCGCTGGCGTGAAAGAGCTCGAGCAGACCCGGAGGCAGCGGCGATCCGATCCGGGCGGGACGGAAGCCATCGCGATAGAAGGTGAGGGTGAGCAGCGTGCCGCCCTCCGGCGCCGAGAAGAGCGCGAGATGATCGGAGAGCTTGGCCATCAGGGGCAGTCCCAGGCCCCGGGCTCCCCGCTCGTTCAACCGGTCGGGCGTCTGGAATTCCCCCGGTCCTTCGATCTTCAGGTCCAGCCGATCCGGGTACAGCAGCGCGCTCACCTCGACCTTCCCCTTGACCGGCGCGTGCTCGATGGCGTTGGCCGCGGCCTCCGAGCACACCAGGACGATGTCGAACACGCGCTCGTCGGAGAAGCCGGCCTCGCGGGCCACCCCGGCCACGAAATCCCGAGCCCGGGACAGTTCGGCGAAATCAGGCGACAAGACCACCGAGCGCGGTACCGGATGTCGACGACGATCAGACATGGCGATTCACGCCGCGCTGCTCGCCGCGGTTTGCGCGACCGCACTGCTCATGCACCTGTCTGTCACCGAAAGGGCCAGCACGGCCACGTCGTCCTTGAGGGCGCCGCCCGAGAAGGCCAGCACCTCGTCCAGGACCAGACGGGGCAGCTCCTCCACCGGCGATTGAGCTTTCGCCACCAGCCTCTCCAGCCGCTCCTCCCCGAAGAGCTCGCCATCTCGGCGGGCCTCCGTCACCCCGTCCGTGTACAGGAGGAGCCGGTCGTCGGTGACGAGTTCCACATCGCGGGTCTTCCAGGTGGCTTCGGCGAAGACCCCCAACGGCGAGGAGCGTGAAAGGAGCTTCTCCATATTCCCCGAGGCCTTCCTCAGGATCGCTTCCGGATGTCCCGCCGACGCGTAGCGAAGGCGTCCTGTCCCACACTCTAGAATCCCCAGGAAGACGGTGACGAAACCCGGCAACCCTTTTTCGATGAGCAATTGATTGGTGTGCCCGAGCACTTCGTCGGGCTCGAGCGACTGGTGGGCGAAGGCGCGGACGACGTCCTTGACCAGCGTCGCCGTCCGGGCCGCCTGGATGCCGTGCCCGGACACGTCGCCCACGAGGATGCCCACATTGCCGTCTCTGTCCCCGAACACGTCGTAGAAGTCGCCGCCCACGCGGGCGGCTTCGCTGGCGGAGCGGTACAGGTGCCCCAGCTTGACCGTGCCGATCTCCGCGGGGATATCGAGAAGTGCTCCCTGCAGGTTCTCGGCGATGTCGAACTGCTGCTGATAGAGCCGCTGGTTCTCCGCGGCCAGGGCGCGGTACTTCTCCTCACTGGTCTTGAGGGACTCGAGAAGCGATTCCCTATCCTTGACCGACTGCGAGAGCACGGCCTCGCGGGCCGCGGCGCGGCGGCGCACGTAGTCGGCGGCCAGACCGGCGACGACCGCGGCGGCGGTCCACAGAAGAATGGACAGCACGATGGTGGGCCAGATGACGGTGCGTCCGAAGTCGGTCACGAAAGCGAAGAAGGCCACCCCGCCGATGAGCGCGACGGCCGCCCCGGCCACGGGCCCGGCGGCCACGGCGGCCACCACCCCTATCAACGCCGCCGCCGCCCCGGGGATACCCAGGTACCTGCTGGGCGACTCCAGGCTCCCCACGACCGCGAGCAGGGCGATCTCCGCCGCGATCGCGATCACAATCGCCCAGACCGCGCCGCGCCGTTGAAGGAGCCCGTCTCCGAGCCACACGGGCCAGGTGCGCCGGCCGGTGTCCATAGCCCCTGCGGCCGGTGACGTCTTGCAGCGAGAACACGATGGCCCCCACCTCGCCGGAATCATCCAGCAACGGGGTGAGGCTCCAGTCCCAGAAGGTCACGCCCCACTCGGGGTGGTCGGGGAACTCGAAGGCCCTCGCCTGGACGGTGACAGGCTCCTTGGTGCGGAGGACCTCTTCGAAGATCACCCGGGCGTCGGAGGGATAGAACTCGAAATGATTGTGCCCGGGGAAATCTTCCACCTTCCGCTCGCACGCTCTGGCGTAGGCGTCGTTGACCCGGATGAAGTTGAAGTCGCGGTCGAGAAGCACCAGCGGCATATGGGAACGCTCGAAGAACGCATCGAGATAGCACGCGCATCCCTCGAGGGTCCCCAGGGGCTTCGGGCAATCGGGCATGTGCTCTGGATCCTTTGAGTCGAGACTCTCCGCGGTCGAGGCGTCCATCCTCAGAGTTCGGCTACAGCGTGAAAACCTTCCCGCACAGCGTCGATGATAAACCGCGGTGCCGCACAGTCGCCCACCACGCTCACGCGTGGCGCGGCGGCCCTCAGAGCCTCCACCATCACGGTCCGCGGGGTCATCCCCAGAGCCAGTACCACCGTGTCGGCGGGGATATCGACCGCGGGCGCCGGCGGCAAGGGAGCCGGGGGCGCTGCCCGGGCCGGCGCCGGTCGGCTCCACGGTCACCCCGTCGCCGCGGATCTCCACGACCTTCATCCCGGTGCGCACCTCCACCCCGGCCTCGGAGAGCAGGTCCAGGAGCATGCCCCGGTTGATGAAGTTGAAGTCGAGGGCGGCCTCGGGCAACATCTCGACCACGACCACCTTCTTGCCCTGCCGGGCCAGATGGAGAGCGGTCTCGCACCCGATGCCTCCGCCTCCGGCCACCACCACGCGATCGCCGGTCTCGGCCTCGCCGCTGCAGACATCGCCCGCCCAGACGGCGCGCGCCTCACCCAGACCGGGGATGTCGGGCCGCGCCGGTTCGGCGCCCACCGCTATGACCAGCCGGTCGGGGTGCTCGGCCGCCACGGTCGCGGCATCGGCCGTCACGCCCAGTCTCACGTCGACCCCCAGAACCTCCACCCTCGTGCGCAGGAAGCGGAGAAAGCGCTTCATCTCGTCTTTGAAGGCGGGCCCGGCCGCGGCGATCAGGTTGCCGCCCAGCCAGTAGCCATGTTCGAACAGCACCACGTGATGCCCCCGCTCGGCAGCTGTGATGGCGGCCTGCAGTCCGGCCGGACCTCCTCCCACCACCACCACCTTCTGGGGCCACGGCGAGACGGGAGGCACAGCGGCCATCTCGGTCTCGATGCCCGCCCGGGGGTTGGTGGCACAGCGCACCGGGATGAACCGGGCGACCCTGGAGAGGCATTCGTTGCAGCGGATGCAGGGGGTCACTTCGTCCTGGAGACCGTGGAAGGTCTTGCCCGGCAGACAGGGGTCGGCGATCAGCGCCCGCGCCATCGCCACCATGTCGGCCTGTCCGGTCGCCACGATCTTTTCGGCCAGGTCGAGGTCTACCACCGCACCCACAGCCGTCACCGGCTTGTTCACCACCTGCCTGAGCCTGGCGGCGAAGTGGACGTTCTTGCCCTGCGGCAGGAAGTAGGCGGGATGGACGTAGGGGATCAGCCGCATCTCCCCCATGGTGCCGCAGGAGGCGTGGAACAGGTCGACGTGGTCCTGGATGAGTGCGGCGAATTCGAGCCCTTCCTCCTGGGTGAGGCCGCCCGGCACCAGTTCGTCCGCGCTGAACCGGTATTCGATGCCGAAATCGGGGCCGCACAGCTCGCGGATGCGCGCGAGCACCCGAAGGGGGAAGCGGGCCCGGTTCTCGGGACTGCCCCCGTACTCGTCCGTACGCTGATTGGTCCGCGGCGAGGTGAACTGCGCGAGAAGCCAGCCGTGACCGCCGTGCAGCAGGACCATGTCGAAGCCGGCCTTCTTCACGCGGAAGGCCGCCTGCGCGTAGTTCTCTGCGACCTGCTCGATGAGACCGCGGTCCATCACCTGCACGTCGATCTTGCGGCCCAGAAGCGCCTCGTGGAGCTGACTGGTCATCATCGAGGGGGCGATGGGCGGGCGGTCGCCTATGAGACCGGGCATCGTCTGTCCCCCGCCGTGGCAGAGTTCGATGGAGGCCAGGGCACCATGACGGTGGATGGCATCCGCGATCCGGCTGAGGCCCGGGATCTTGTTGTCGTGATCCAGGAAGAGTTGGCCCGCGTGGGTGATGCCGTAGTCGGAATCCACCGCGCTCTCGCCCACGGTGACGATCCCGGCCCCGCCTCGGGCTTTGGCCCGGTAGTAGTCGACCAGCTCGGTGGAGGCGGAACCGTCGACGTTGGCGAGGCAGACCAGGGTGGGTGCCGCCTCGACGCGGTTCTTGGCGACCAGCGGGCCAAAACGGAGCGGAGTGCGTAGAGCATCGAAACGGGTGGGGTCGTAGCCGGGAGTCCCGGCCGGGACACGGTCTCGGTCGCCACCCGCGGGGTCTGCATCGGCCATGATCATCGTCCCTTCTTGCGCGGTTTGGGCTGCTTGGGCGGCATGGCACCCGTGAACTCGACGGAGCGGCGCATCCAGTCGTCGAGGGCCGCGGGGTCGCTCCACACCGCTTCGGGCATGGTGACGTATTCCTTCATGGGCCTGCCGGCCATGGGCTCGAAAGGTTTCGCATCCAGCCGTTCTCTGAGCTCGGCGCGAGCCTCCTCGGGCAGTCTCAGGAACAGTTGCTGCCCATAAACGCCGGCGAACATGTTGCCGTTGATGTAGTAGGCGGGGCACCCGAACATCTTGCGCCGCTCGATCAGTTCGAAGGGCTCGGAGACCTCCTCGAGGATGCGAATGAGTTCAGGCGAGGGCTTTTCCCAGTCCACGACGTTCCTCCTAGCGGTGAGTGCTCCACTGCTGTGATGCTGCCGGTTCACCCGGCGCGCTGCCGGCCGGATCGGCTCGGCGCGCGCCGCGGTGCACTCCGTCTCCGGCGCGCCTCAAGCCACTCCACGATTCTACCGATATTACGGGGCAGGAAGTGAGTGCGCCCGGCCGCCCTTCTGGGACTTAGGTTCTATCGACCCTCGGCCGACCGGTCGCTAATGTCTCGACCGTGCGGGCCACGCCTCCCGGAGGTGCGCGGTGAGGAACATCATCAAGCGAAGTCTTTTCGCAGTAGCTGCGTCTGCGCTGGCGGTCGGAATACTCGCGGGCGCGTCCCCGCCGGTGGCGCTGGCAGCCGACACCTATCAGATCCGGCTCGTCGCCACCCCGGTGGCCAAATGCAATCCGTCCTTCGTCAGCGCCGACGGTGACCTTCTCCCCTGGACGGGCACCTACAAGGGCATCTCCAAGATGTACCTGTTCGATCTCGTCTCCGGCAGCAACAAGTACCTCGACCCCGGCCCCTCCGGCTCCTACTACAATCCCGCCGCTGAGGACGGGTATGTGGTGTTCCAGGGCTCGCCCACGGGCGGCTACGACGAGATCTATCTGTACAACTCCGAGAACGGTAACCTCAGGCTCATCAGTTCCCTAGGTCTGGACGGCGATCGCAACGACTGGAACGCCCGCATCGAGGGCGGACTGGTGGTGTGGGAGAAGGATACCGCCGATCCTACCGTGGGCTCGGGCATATACGTCTATGACATCGGGGGCGGCGACGCCACCCTGATCCTCGCCGGCCCTGAATATCGCGACCCCGACGTATGGGGACATTACGTGGTCTGCGTCAAGGACGTGACCTCGCCGACCGCTCCCAACGCCAGCGAGATCATCCTCTACAACCTCGACACCTCCGAGACCACGGTCATCGCGGACGCCGGCAAGAACAACGAGCATCCGCGCATCGACAACGGTAACGTCGTATGGTCCTCGGGAGACATCTGGACCCCCGCGAACGCCAACACCTGGTCCACCACCTATCAGATCAAGCTGTACGACATCAGTGGTGGTTCCACCTCGACCATCACCAGTAACGCCGGGGGCAACCTGAACCCGTCCATAGACGGTGATCTCGTCGCCTGGCAGACCTGGACCCCCTCCGCAGTCAAGGGTTACGAGATCTCCTCCGACACCACGTTCGAGGTCTCCAAAGGCGGAGACATCGCCCGCTCGCCTGAGGTCGACGGCGGCCGCATCGCCTGGTGGGGCAGCAAGGGCCTCTACTACGCGGTGCCTGCGTCCGAGGCGACCATGTTCCCCGATGTGCCCAGCGGTCACCACTACCTCGCAGCCATCGAGGGTGTCGCCGGTGCGAACATCATGCGCGGCTACGGTGACGGCAACTTCGGGCCCGAGGACTGGCTCATCCGTCAGCAGTTCGCGGAGATGATCTGCCGGACCATGGGCTATCCGGTCTCCGAGGCCGACATGTACGACTTCGCCGACAAGCCTCCCATCGTGCACCTGCCCGAGGGACTCTACCCGTATCACTACGTGTCCCATGCCGCCATCAGAGGCGTGTTGCCGACCTTCGGGGACGGCACCTTCCGGCCGCTCTACCGCCAGACCCGCGGTGAAGCCGTCTCGGCCATCGTGCTGGCCGGCGGAGACGCCCTCGCAGATCCCCCAGCCGACTTCTTCGGTACCCTCACCCATCCCGACCCGTGGATAGCGGAAGCCCTGCGGATCGCGGAGTTCAACGACCTGCTGGACAACATCGTCGGCCCGAGCGGCGAACTGGGAACCTGGGATCCGGTGGGTCCCGCCACTCGGGCAGAGGTGGCCCAGCTGCTCTGGAACCTGCGGGCGAAAGTCCCGCCCTCAACCTAGCCCCCCCTTGACCACCGGGTGTCGGGTCGGCCCACCGGGGGGCCGGCCCGGCCCAGCCGGTGGATCCGTAGCGGCGCCCGGATCCTGAGCGTAGACTCTTGGCTATGAGCCAGAACCCTTCCCAGCCTGCGGCCTTTGACGTCCGCCCCGTGCAAGACGCTGACCGGCCTTGGGTCGTGCACATCGTCCACGGTTGGGGCGCCGATTTCGTAGTGGCACGCGGAAGGAAGATCCACCCCCAGGATCTGCCTGGTTTCTGCGCCGTGGCTGCCGACGGTGAGTACCTAGGCCTGGTCACTTTCGAGATCGTGGACGACGCTTGTCAGGTGGTGACCATGCACGCCATGCGGCAATGGGTCGGCGTCGGTACCGCCCTCCTCGCCGCCGTCACGGAGGCCGCCGCCCGAGCGGGTTGCTGTCGGCTCTGGTTGATCACCACCAACGACAACCTCGACGCGCTCCGTTTCTATCAGCGCCGGGGGATGTCGCTGGTGGCCGTTCACCGCGATCTGCGCGAGGTAGCCCGGAGACTCAAACCGCAGATACCGCTGGTCGGTAATTTCGGCATCCCCATCCGGGATGAGATCGAGCTGGAGATGCTCCTGGCGCCCGAGGAGCACCTCGACCTTGACGGATCTCCCGAGCCGGCAGCGCAGCGATGACCGCCCTCAAGAGGACCCCGATCCATCCGGGGCACGTCGCCCTCGGCGCCAAGCTGGTCGACTTCGCCGGCTGGGAGATGCCGCTCATGTACCCCACCGGGGTCGTCGCCGAGCACCTGGCCACCCGGCGTCACGCCGGGCTCTTCGACGTCTCCCATATGGGCAGGCTGGTGTTCGGCGGCCCGGAAGCCCTCCCGTTCCTCCAGACCGTCCTCAGCAACAACGTCGCCGCTCTCGACGTGGGTCAGGCGCAGTACACCTTCATCCCCACCGAGACCGGTGGCGCCATCGACGACGCCTACCTATACCGATTCGTCGCCGACGAGTATCTGCTGGTGGTGAACGCCGCCAACCGTAGGAAGGACCTGGCTCACCTTCAGAGCCGGCTGGCGGTATGGCCGGCGGCACGGGCGGCGGCGGTGTCGCCGGCAGCCGCGGTGTCGCCGGCGGCGGTGTGCCGGCGGCAACTGCCGAGCCGGCCGCGGCGTCTGCCGAGCCGGTGCCGCCAACCGCGGCGCCCCCGCTCGGCGATCCGGTGCCCGCTCACCCGGCACCTTTCCCCCTGACCTTGGAAGACCGCACCGCCGACATGGCCATGTTCTCGCTCCAGGGACCGCTGTCCCGCGAGATCATCACGGGACTGCTCACCGAGGGCTCCCTCCCCGAGCCGCGGCGCAATGCGCTGTCCGTGGTCCAGGTGGGCCCCGCCCACGTCCTCCTGGGACGGACGGGCTACACCGGAGAACCTCTGGGGTTCGAGCTCTTCGTCGCCGGCGAGCACGCGCTCTACCTCTGGGATCTTCTCATCGAAGCAGGAGCCGTTCCCTGTGGCCTGGGGGCGCGGGACACTCTGCGCCTGGAAGCCGGGCTGCCGCTGTACGGGAACGAGTTGGGCGTCGACCCCGAAGGCAGCGAGATCCCGCTCTTCTCTTCCCCGTTGGCCCAGTTCGCGGTCAGCTTCTCGCCCGCGAAGGGCGACTATGTCGGGCGGGCCGCCCTGCTGCGTCAGCAGGAAGCCTACAGACGCATCCTCGCGGGGGACTCCTCGCTCGCGGGGGTTCGCTCGCTTGCCGGCGACTCCTCCCTCGCCGCCGACCTGCCCCGCCTCAGCCGCCCCGTGGCGCTCACCGCGCGGGGCGTGGCCAGAGCGGGCGCACCGGTGTTGCGCACGGACTCCGGCCGCCGCGCCGGCTGGGTGACCAGCGGCACCATGGTCCCGTACTGGAGGTTCGCCGGCGAAGGCCTGGAGTCGCGCCCCGGCGACGACTACGAGCTGCGCTCGATCTGCCTCGCGCTCCTCGACAGCGATCTTCGCGAGGACGACGAGGTCACCGTCGATGTCCGCGGCCACCCGATCCCGGCCGTGATCGCCCCCTATCACCTGCGCGCCGACGCTCCCCCCTACGCCCGGCCCATCGTCTACCGGTCACCCCAGGAAGCGAGCTCCGCTGCCGGCCCTCGCGCCGTCCGACGCCCGCCGCGAGGTCGGCGATCTCGCCCGCCGCACCATCGCCAACCATCGGTGGCGGCAGGAGGAGTGCATCAACCTCATCCCCTCGGAGATGACCACCTCCCCGCTCGTGCGTCTGGTCTCGGCGACCGACCCCGCCTTCCGCTACGCGGAGCATCGCAAGCTGAGGCCTTCTACGAGCTCGACATCTTCTACTACCAGGGGACAGGCTTCATCGACGAGGTGGAACAGGCCCTCGAGCGGGAGATGTGCCGCTTCCTGGGGGCCGCGGAGGCCGAGACCCGGGTGATCAGCGGGCAGATGGCCAATGCGGCCGTGTTCTCAGCGCTGGTGGAGTACCTCAACCGCTGGAACCGCAAGGGGAGCCCCGCCGCATGCGGCATGGTCATGAACAATCACATCGGCAAGGGTGGACACCTGAGCGCGCAGCCCATGGGGGCGCTCAGGGACTATGTGGCCATCGACCCCCTGACCGACCGGCCGGCGGTGGTCAACTTCCCCGTCTTGCCCGAGAACCGCTACCGCATCGACGTGGCGCGGACGCTCGACTTCATCGAGAGGTACCGGCCCGAGCTCATCATCTTCGGAAAGAGCATGGTCTTTACAAGGAACCGGTGGCCGAGATCCGGCGGTTCGTGGACGAGCTGGGCCTCGGACACGGTGATCATGTACGACATGGCCCACGTCCTGGGGCTGGTGGGGCCGCATTTCCAGCAGCCCTTCGCCGAAGGAGCCGATTTGGTGACCGGCTCGACCCACAAGACCTTCTTCGGCACCCAGCGAGGAGTCATCGGCAGCCGGCTTCAACGAGCGGGACCGGAGCGTATGAACTGTGGAAGACGGTGCGCCGCCGCACCTTCCCGGGGTCGGTCTCCAACCATCATCTGGGAACGCTCCTGGGTCTGCTGGTGGCCACCTACGAGATGAACGCCTTCAAGGATGCGTACCAGCCGGCCGTGATCGCCAATGCCAAGGCTTTCGCCCGCGCACTGGCGGAGCCGGGACTGCGGGTGGCCGGCGACCCGGCCCTCGGATTACACGGAGACCCACCAGGTGATCGTGGAGGTCGGATACGGCAGGGGACCGGAGATGGCCCAGCGGCTCGAGGACAACAACATCATCTGCAACTACCAGGCGAGCCCGGACGAGGAGGGCTTCACCGCGGCCGGGGCGCTGCGCCTGGGCGTGGCCGAGATGACCCGCTTCGGAATGGGACCGGAGGACTTCGCCGTGGTCGCGGAGCTCATCGCGGCGGTCGTACTCGGCGACCGGCAGGTGAAGGACCAGGTGCGCGACCTGCGCCGGAGCTTCTTGGTCCTGCGCTACTGCTTCGGCGAGGCCGAGTTCCCCGAGGCCATGCGGGAACTGCGCGACCTGCTATAGGTCCCGGCGCCGGCGCTACTCGCCGCCGCGGGTCGGCGCAGGTTTCGCGCCGGCATATGTCGGCGGCTGCAGTCTCTTGAGCGCGTAGGTGACGAACCGCGACCGGATCTGCTCCCGAGCCAGCAGACGCTCGGCCGGGGGCAGCGACGCGATGGTCCGGATGACCGCGTTGGCGAAGGCCGGACCGCGTCCTGCCGTGCCGTCGATGAGGAGGTCGGCCACTCTGCCCCGCTCTATCATGCTCCGCACGGCGAACTCCACCGAGTTGGCGGGAATGTACCGCTGCTCCGGCCGGCGCTCCAGCCTCAGCGAGCGCGGTCTGCACGAATCCACGCACACGCCGCAGCCGATGCATCGCTGATAGTCGATCACCGCGACGGGCCGCCCCTCCGGTGCGGCGTCGTCCGCCGCGCCTGCCGCGCCTGGCTCGCCCGCGTCGCCCGCGTCGCCGGCCTCCGCCGGCGTCCTGGGTGCGGCCTCCGCCGCCGTCCTGGGCGCGAGAGAGATGGCCTCCACCGGACACACCCGCCGGCACCGAGCGCATCCGTTGCAGCTGTCGATATCCACCACCGGCCGGAAGCCGCTCGGCACGACCACCGACAGTCCCCGACGCACGGAGCCGAGTTCCTCGCAGCAGCAGGAACAGCAATTGCATACGTAGGAGACGTCATTGCGCAGGTTGTCGGCGATCTGTACGAGTCCGCTCTCCCTGGCGGCGACGAGGATCTCCAGCCCCTCCTCCCGCGGTGATCTCCCGGGCAATGCCGTGGCGGACCAGGTAGTCGGCGGCGGTCCCCAGGCTCATGCATATCTCCAGGGGGTTCTCGCACGCGCGATCCAGATGATGGGCCTTGTGGCGGCAGTAGCAGTTGGTGACGGCCACCAGCCCGGCTCCCTCCACCACCGCGCTCGCCCGCTCCCAGTCGAGTACCTCCGACAACAGGTCGTCGAAGAAGGCCGACTCGTGCGCGAGGGTCCGGCCGATCACCGTCTCCCCCCCGCGATCTCCTCCAGAAGGCTGGGGTCGCGCCAGTAGACTTCGTAGGCTTCGGCCAGCCTGGCCTTGGGCAGATGATCGGCCAGGCGCATCATCGAGAACTCGATGAACCCCACCATCGGCGGGGGCAGCATGTAGATGGTCTCGCCGGTGCGCGAATCGAGCAGGTCCATCACCAGCCCCTTGTCGGCCATGGCCTCGAGACGGGCCCTGACCCGCTCCTTGTCCTCCCCGACCCGGACGGGCGATGTGTTCGAGCGAGGCGGGGATCACCGGTATCTTCGTGGCCAGATCGGCCTCTTCGCGCGAGAAGAGCGTCTCGAGGATGTCTCGCCAAGCCGCCTTCGCGGCCGGGTCGGTGGGCTCCACGAGACGCGACGGTGCCGTGCTGCAGCCGCCGGGCAAGATCCTGATGCTCCTTGCCCAGATGCCCCCCGTGACCCACCACACCTCCTGCCGAGGTCGCTCCGCGCCGTCCACCGCTCACAGGCTACGACACAACTCCCTTCCCCGCAAACCCGGGGGTCGCTTCTCCGCTTTTGACACCCCCGCTCCCCTGACCTAGAGTGGAAGACGCGGCCGGCAGTGCGACGGCCCGAGCAAAGAGAACGAAAGGCGGGGTGGCTCATGGACGTTTGGGCGATAGTCGGCATCGTGATCGCGATCATCATCGTGCTGATCATCCTCTTCGCAGGGATAAGGATCGTCCGGCCCACCCAGCGCGGACTTGTCGAGAGACTCGGCAAGTACAACCGTTACTCCGAGCCCGGTTTCCACCTGATCATCCCCATCGTCGAGCGCATGTTCAAGGTGGACATCCGCGAGATGATGGTCGAAGCCACGCCGCAGATGATCATCACCAACGACAACCTCAACGCCCAGGTCGACGCCCAGGTGTATCTCAAGGTCAAGGCGGACGAGGAGAGCGTCAAAGCCTCGCAGTACAACGTCACCAACTACCAGTACCAGATCGTCAACCTGGCCCGCACCACCCTGCGTAACATCATCGGCACCCTCACCCTCAAATCGGCCAACAGCGAGCGGGGCAAGATCAACGCCGAACTGCGCCAGACCCTTCTGCACGGAGACGGCCAGCTGGGGCATCGAGATCCTCCGCACCGAACTCAAGGAGATCGATCCGCCCGAGGACGTGCAGGAGACCATGAACAAGGTGGTCAAGGCGGAGAACGAGAAGGTCGCCGCCATCGACTTCGCCACCGCCACCGAGACCCAGGCCGACGGTCAGCGCCGCGCCGAGATCAAGAAGGCCGAGGGCATCAAGCAGGCCCGGATCCTCCAGGCCGAAGGCGAAGCGCAGGCCATCCAGCTGGTCAACGAAGCCGCCGACAAGTACTTCGTCGGCAACGCCCAGATCCTACGCAAGCTGGAGGCGGTGGAGAAGGCCCTGGCCCAGAACGCCAAGGTCGTGGTCCCCGCCGACAGCCGAGCTGATCAACGTGATCGGCGAGCTGGCGGGACTGGCGCCGCTACCCAAACCGGCGGCTCCGCCGGCGACGACGACCCCGGTGAGGAAGTAGGGCCGGCCCAGGAGAAGTCGCCATCGGCCTCGACCGGACCGGTGCGTGCACCGAGCGAGAGGGTGATCACGTCATGCCGAATCGTCTCTCAGCCGAGTCGAGCCCCTACCTGCTGCAGCATGCCGGCAATCCCGTCGACTGGTATCCATGGGGGTCCGAGGCCTTGGACAAGGCGAGCGCCGAGGACAAGCCGATCTTCCTCAGCATCGGCTACTCCTCGTGCCACTGGTGCCACGTCATGGAGCGGGAGTCGTTCGAAGACGAGCCGACCGCCGCCTTCCTCAACGAGCACTTCGTAAGCATCAAGGTCGATCGGGAGGAGCGGCCCGACCTCGACGCCATCTACATGGCCGCCGTGCAGGCGCTCACCGGGCAGCGGGGGCTGGCCGCTCAGCGTCTGGCTCGACGCCCGACTGGGGAGCCGTTCTTCGGCGGCACCTACTTCCCCCCGGTCGCTCGACGGGGCATGCCCTCTTTCCGCCAGGTCCTCGAAGCCATCGTCCAGGCATGGAGCGCCCGGCGCGCCGACCTCCACAGCACCGCGGAGACGGTGCGCGAACACCTGCGGCGGGAGGAAGGAGCAGCCCAGGAATCCGACCACGCGCCCGGCTGCCGCCCGGCCGCGCTGGAGCCTCGACCGGGGACAGATCCTTGCCGAGGCCGCGGAGGAACTCCAGCACGTCCGCGGATCGGGTCCATGGCGGTTGGGGCGGAGCCCCCAAGTTCCCGCAGCCGCTGGTCCTCGAGTATCCTGCTCGCTCTGCGGGCCATCGAACCTCGACCTGAGCTCGAGGTCGATCTTCGGTCACCCTCGATGCCATGGCCGCCGGCGGGATGTACGACCATCTGGGCGGCGGCTTCCACCGCTACTCCACCGACGCCTACTGGCTGGTCCCCCACTTCGAGAAGATGCTGTACGACAACGCCCAACTCGCCCGCTGCTACCTGCATGCCTGGCAGTCGCTGGGCCGGCCGCGCTACCGCGACGTCGCGACCGAGACGCTCGACTATCTGCTGCGCGAGATGCAGCATCCGCAGGGAGGCTTCTACAGCGCCCAGGACGCCGACACCCCCGCCGGCGAAGGGGCCTACTTCACCTGGACACCGGCTGAAGTGCGCGCCGCGCTCACACCAGAGGAGGCCGACGCCGTCCAATCTGCGTACGGTCTGACCGAGAAAGGCGATTACGAAGGCCGAAACATCCTGCATCTGCCCCACGAGGCGCGGGCCGGCCGCGAGGCCGGCGCCGGCCCCGCGGACCCCGGGTCCCAGAGCGGCGAAGAGGCCGCGCTCCTGTCCCGAGCCAAGGCGAAGCTGCTGCGGGTACGCGAGTCGCGGCCGCGCCCCGCTCGCGACGACAAGATCATCGCGAGCTGGAACGGGCTGGCCATCGCGGCGCTGGCGGAGGCGGCGAGCGCCCTGGGCGTCGCCGCCCATCGGGAGGCGGCTGAGCGGGCGGGCGCCTTCATCCTCAGCGAACTGTGCGGCCGGCCCGGAGGCGGTGCGCTCGCCCACTCGTGGAAGGATGGGCGTGTCTCCGGTCCCGGATTCCTGGACGACTACGCCTGCGTGGCCGAGGGTCTGCTCGCACTGTACGGCTGCACGTTCGACGAGCAGTGGTTCGTGGCGGCCCGCGGACTGATGGACCACCTGGTCGAGCATTTCCGGCGACCGGCCGGCGGCTTCTACGACACCAGCCGCGACCACGAGACCCTCATCACCAGGCCGCGGGCGGTCTTCGACAGCCCCACCCCGAGCGGCACCTCCATGGCTTCTACGGTGCTTCTCAGGATGGCCGCTCTTACCGGCGAGGACCGCTACCTCGATCTGGCCGACGAGGCTGCCGCTTCGCTGGCTTATGAGGCGAGCCGGGCGCCGGTCATGTGCGGGCAGTGGCTCTCCGCCGCCCTGCTCGCCGAGGCCGGAGTGACCGAGGTGGCCATCGTCGGCGATCTCTCTCACCCGCGCGGCGCCGCCTTGCTGACGGCGGCACGAGGTACGCTGCGACCCCTGATGGTGCTGGCCGCCAGGCCGGCCGGCGCGACGTCCGCCATCCCCCTGCTCGCTGATAGAGAGCCCCGACCGGGCGAACCGGCCACGGCGTGGGTGTGCCGCCGCTCGACGTGTGCGCCTCCTACCGGCGACCCTGCCGAGCTCGCCGGACTCCTCGCGAACCGCCCCTAGAAAGCAGAAGGGGCCGGTCGCCCGGCCCCTCGTCTCGCATTCGCTGTCGCTGGTGGCTAGTAGCGGGAGCCTCCCGAACGGGAACTGCCGCCGTAGCCGCCACTGTACCCTCCGCCGCCTCCGCTGTAGCCGCCACCGCCGCCGTAGCCGCCCCGGGAGCCGCCGCCACCGTATCCCGGCTTGCGCTGCCTGCTCGCGGGCGTTGTCGACGTTGATGGTGCGGCCGTCGAGATCGGTGCCGTTGAGGGCCGTCTTGGCCGCGTCGCCTTCCTCGGGGGTGCTCATCTCGACGAAAGCGAAGCCCTTGGGACGGCCGGTCTGCCGGTCGGTGATGATGTTGACCGACACGACTTCGCCGTGCTCTCCGAACGCCTTTTCCAGGGTTTCTTTGGTGGTGCCGTAGGAGAGGTTACCGACGTACAGCCTTGCCGTGCTCATTCAGTCCTCCACAGATACCAGTTACTAAAACCGCATGCGTTCGGATGCACCTGCGGACGGACGAGTAATGAAGCACTCTGCACGTCGCGTGGAGATTTCCTATCGATGCAACATAAGCATACAACGGGGGGTGAGAAAAGCAAGGGTAATATTACGGACACATTACCCCGTCTTTTACCCCTAGATACTCGGTACCGCTAGGGGGTCAGTCGGGGGCGTCCGTCAGCGGCATCTTCGAGCGCGGCATAGGCTCGACGCTGGCGGGCCGAGCGCGAGCCTCCGCGCCGCGCCGGCGCGCCCGCAAGCCCGGCATGGTCCCGCTCGACCCGCGCTACGAGGTCTGCGTGGAGTCGGCGGACCCGCTCTGCTGCTCGTCGAGGGCGAGCAGGATGGTCTGGAGTTCGGCCACTTTGCCGCTGAGCGCGGCCAGCTCGCCGGTGAGCCGCCCCGTGGCCTGACTCACCTTGGAGCCCGCCGCTTCATCGAGCTCGTCCTCCTGGATCAGCTCTTCGATCTCGTCCAGATAGAAGAAGGCTTCGTCCAGCTTGAGCTTGGCCTTGTCCAGATTGCTGATGATGCGTTCCACTGCGTCCTCCTCGGGGTATCCGCCTGTATATTAAACACAGTCGTCACGATCGCGGACAAGGGGGTGCCCGATGCCGGCTTCCAACCTGGCCGTCTTCAAGATCCACGTGAACGAGCGGGTCGCCGTCACGACGAAGGTGGACATGCCCGCTCGCCTCGGTCCCGAAACCCCGGCGCTCGTCCTGGCCCACGGCGCCAACAACGACCTCGACCATCCTCTGCTGGCGACGATCGCCAGGTACTCTCTTCGCAGGCCGGCACGATGGTGGTGCGCTTCAACTTCCCCTACGCGGAGCGCGGCGCCGGTTCGCCCGATTCGGCCACCACCCTGGAGAACACCTTCAGGCGGGTCCACGACCACGTGGTGGACGAGTTGGCGGCGCCGGGCGCGCCGGTCTTCGTAGGCGGCAAGTCCATGGGCGGACGGGTAGCCGCCGAGTTGGTCTCGCGGGGCGAGGAGGGAGAAGGCCTGCTGGCGGCCGGCCTCGTCGAGCTCGGCTACCCGCTGCACCGGCCGGGACACAAGGAGACGCTGTTCACGTGAGCCCCTCAGGAAGATCGGTGTCCCCAGCCTGTTCTGCATCGGCGAGAACGACCCCTTCTGCGACACCGACCTGCTGCGCCCGCTGCTGGCAGCGGCTGCTTCACCCGGGAAGGCTGTACGTCATGGCCGGCGGCGACCACTCGCTGCACAGAGCCGGCGCAGGGCAGGCCAAGACCGCCGGGAGGCCGCCGCTGCCGGCACGATGGGCTGGGTGCGCTGGGGCGACGGACAGGCCGCCGCGACCACGCTGAGAATCCTCGAGGTGGCCCAGGTGGTGGGGCAGTTCATGGGCGAGGTGGCCGGACGACCGTTCTTGGCAGGCGTCTTTGCGACGACGCCCTACGGTGCCGGCGGCGCCTGCTCGGCCGCGATCTCCGGTTCGCGCTCGGTGCCGATGCGGGCCACCGTGGTGCCCACGAACACCACCGTGAATCCCAGCAGAGTCCGCAGAGTCAGGCTGTCGTAGCCGACGATGATGGAGAAGATCAGGGCGAAGACGGCTTCCAGGCTCATGATCACCCCCGCCAGAGTCGGCGGGGTGTAGCGCTGACCGAGGACCATGAGCACGTAGGCCACCAGACTGCCCATGATCCCGGTCCACAGCACGGCGCCCGTGGCGGCCCAGCCCGGGAAACAGGTCCGGCCTCTCGAAGACGAACGCGCCGGCCAGCGAGAGGACGGCGCAGATCGTGAGCTGCAACTGGACAAAGGCGAGGGCGCCCAACCGTGTCGACCCGTAGGCGACGCCGAGGATGTGCAGCGCCCAGAAGATGGTCGCGAGCAGGGTGAAGATCTCTCCCCATCCGAACGACAGGTCGCCATACAGGGAGAGGAGCGCGAACCCGGCCACCACCACCACGACCCCCACTCCCACCATGGGCGACGGCCACCGGCCCGTGGCCAGGCCGATGAAGACGGGGACCATGATCACGTAGAGACTGGTGAGGAACCCCGAGACTCCGGGGGACGTGGAGACAAGGCCGACCGTCTGCAGGATGAAGCCCCCGAACAGCAGCACTCCGACCCCCATGCCGATGAGCCACCCCTGCCGGTCGAGGGCCTTCATCTGCCGGTACGAGAACGGAAGCAGGAAGACGGCTCCCACCAAGAAGCGCAGCCCCACGTAGTAGAGGGGGGGCATCTGCTCGACGGCCATCTTGACCAGGATGAAGTTGAACCCCCAGATAAGCGCGGCTGCGACCAGTCCGAACTCGGCGAGAAGCCTCACCCGGGCGGGGTCATGCGGCCGAAGCCGCTCGATACGCTGAGTGACTCGCACGGGCTATGCCTCGCAGGCAGACTGGACGGAATGCGGTCCACAAAGTAGCATAGCCGACTCCGTTGGGGGAAAGAGTCGGCTATACGCGGGAAAAGCTGCTTTGCTCTGTAGCGATCTGGGAGGGGGGGTTCCCGATGATCACCTTGGTTCAGTGCTCAGCCGAGTTGTAGTGTAATGGGCGTCGGCCCATAAGTCCAATATATTGTTTCTATATTTGGTATAGAATATACTTATTCCTATATGGAACTCATTCAGCTCAAATACTTCGTGAACATCGCGGACACCCTCAGCTTCACCCGGTCCGCGGAATCACTCCACGTCTCACAGCCGGCCCTCACCTACCAGATGCAGCGGCTGGAGCGAGAACTGGGGACCCGCCTCTTCGACCGGGAGCACCGCCGGATCAAGCTCACCCCCAGCGGCGAGGTCTTCCTTCCCCTGGCGCAGGCCGTCCTGTTTCGCGCCGACGAGGCGCTGCGGGTGCTCAAGGAGCACTTGGGAGTGGAGACCGGCGAGGTGCGGATGGGCTGCAACCCCTCGGTGGCGACCTACGTCGCGCCAAGACTCCTCGCGTCCTTCCGGGCGAGCTTCCCCCGGGTCACGGTGGAGCTGGTCGAGGGCGGCGATGCCGACCTCGCGCGGATGGTCCTCGAGGGCAGCATCGACTTCGCAGTGGTGACCGCGTCGGGCTCCCCCACGACACTCGACACCACGTTTCTCGCGGCCGAGGAGCTGATGGTGGTGATTCCCCCCGGGCACCGTCTGGCCGGCCAGCGTTCGGTGGCGCTGCCCGAGCTCGCCGCCGAAGACTTTCTCTTTCCCTCGGAGTCGTTCAATGTGACCGTCCAAGTGATGGAAGCCTGCCGGGCAGCCGGCTTCGAGCCGCACGTGCCCTACCGCACCGGCTCGGTGGAGTCGGTCAAGAACTTCGTCCGGCAGGGCCTGGGGATATCGATACTGCCGGCCATGACCCTGGGCGAGTCTGCCGGGGGTGGACTCGCGGTACTGAGGGTGGAGGGGGGCATGAGCCGAGACCTCAATCTCATCCAGGCAGGGACCGCTCGCCCACGGGTGCCGCCCGGGCGCTCATGCTGCACGTGAAGATGTACCTGTCCGGCGACGCGGACTAGAGGCGAGCCAAGCCTACACGGGAGCGCGGCGACCCCTCGAAGGAGGAGTCGCACCAGCGCAGCCGGGACGAGGGTCGCCCGCTCCCGACAGACTGCTACTCCAGTTTGCCGCCCTTGCCCAGCCAGGGCATCATGCCCCGCAGCTGCCGGCCGACGATCTCGATCTCGTGCTCCGACTCTTCGCGCTTGATGGCGTTGTAGACGGGGCGGCCGGCCATGTTCTCGAGGATCCACTCGCGGGCGAACTCGCCGGTCTGGATCTCCTCGAGGATGTATGTCCATCTCCTCGCGGACCTCCTCGCTGATGATGCGCTTGCCGCGGGTCATGTCGCCGTACTCGGCGGTGTCGGAGATCGAGTAGCGCATGCCGCTGATGCCGTGCTCGTAGATGAGGTCCACGATGAGCTTGAGCTCGTGCAGGCACTCGAAGTAGGCGACTTCAGGCTGATAGCCGGCGTCGACCAGGGTCTCGAAGCCCGCGCGGATCAGCTCGCTGCAGCCGCCGCAGAGGACGGCCTGCTCGCCGAAGAGGTCGGTCTCGGTCTCTTCCTTGAAGGTGGTCTCGATGACGCCGGCGCGCAGCGCGCCGATGCCCTTGGCGTAGGCCAGGGCCTGCTCGCGCGCCTTGCCGGTGGCGTCCTGGTAGACGGCCAGCAGGGCCGGGACGCCCCCGCCCTCGGTGTAGACCCGGCGCACCAGATGACCGGGGCCCTTGGGGGCGATCATGGTGACGTCGACGCGTCTTGGGCGGGACGATCTGGTTGTAGTGGATGTTGAACCCGTGGGCGAACATGAGCATGTCGCCGTCTTTGAGATTGTCGCGGACGGCGGTCTCGTAGACCACCTTCTGGGTCTGGTCCGGCACGACCATCATGATGACGTCGGCCATGGCGGCCGCCGCGTTGGCGGTCATGACCTCGAAGCCGGCCGCGGCCGCGCGATCCCAGGCCGCGGTGCCCGGGGCCTCGGCCACGACCACCTTGACGCCGCTGTCGCGCAGGTTCTGCGAATGGGCATGCCCCTGGCTGCCGAAGCCGATGACGGCTACGGTCTTGCCGTCGAGAAGATCGAGATCGCCATCCTTTTCGTACAACATCTTCTTCAACTACCTCCTATTTGGTGCGTCGGGGCAGGGTAACACACGTGACTCGGGCCGCGCGGCGCGCCGTCGGCGCCCGCGCGTGGCCCTAGGTCGCCTTCGGCCGCGGCTCATGGCCAGGCGACCCGTGCGCATGAGCTCCACCACCCCGAAGGGCGCGAGCAGATCGATGAAGGCGCTCACCTTCTCGCGGGTGCCGGTCATCTCGATGAGGAGCACCTCGCTGGTGACATCGACGATCGTCGCTCCGAAGATCTCCACCATCTGCATGATCTCGGCCGCGCGCTGGGCGTCGGCCTTGACCTTGATCAGCAGCAGCTCCCGCTCCACGCTCCCCGACGGGTCCAGGTCGGTGATCTTGAGCACGTTGATGAGCTTGTGCAGCTGCTTGGTCACCTGCTCCACCGGGTGGTCCTGCTCGTCCACGGTGATGGTCATGCGGGAGAGCGTCCGGGTTCTCGGTCTCGGCCACCACCAGGCTGTCGATGTTGAACCCGCGCCGGGCGAACAGCCCCGCCACCCGGGTGAGCACGCCCGGCTTGTTCTCCACCAGGACAGAGAGCGTATGTTTCATGGCTCACGCTCCATCATGTCGTGCGACGGTGCCGCCGGCAGGGATCATGGGATACACGTTGGCCTCCCGCTTGACCCGGATGTCGATGACCGCCGGGCCGTCGCTGGCGAAGGCCAGCGCGCAGGACCTCTTCCAGATCCTCCGGCCTCGTGACCCGGTAGCCCTCCGCGCCGTAGGCCTCGGCCAGCTTGACGAAGTCGGGCTGGCACTCCATGCAGGTATGGCTGTAGCGCTTGTTCCAGAACAGCTCCTGCCACTGGCGCACCATGCCCAGATACTGGTTGTTGATGATGCAGACCTTCACCGGCAGTCCGTACTGCACCGCCGTGGCCAGCTCCTGCAGCGTCATCTGGAAGGAGCCGTCGCCGGCGATGTCGATCACCAGCTGGTCCGGGACAGGCCACCTGCGCCCCGATGGCCGCGGGAAAGCCGAAGCCCATGGTGCCCAGGCCGCCGGAGCTGATGAAGCGCCGGGGATGGCGGCACAGATAGTGCTGGGCGGCCCACATCTGGTGCTGGCCCACCTCGGTGCAGACGACGGCCTCGCCGCGGGTGACCTCCCAGATCTTGTTGATGGCCCACTCGGGCATGATCTCGCCGTCCTCCGGCTCGCTGATCACGCAGCGGGTGGTCGCGCTTCCAGGCCTCCACCTGCTCCATCCAGGGCAGGTGCCGGTCGGGGGACAGGCTCGAGCTTCTTGAGCTCCACCAGCAGCGCCGCCAGCACGCGTCTTGGCGTCGCCCACGATGGGGACGTCCACGGCCACGTTCTTGGAGATCTCGGCCGGGTCGACGTCGATGTGGACGAAGGTGGCGTCGGGAGCGAAGGCCTCCAGCTTGCCGGTGACCCGGTCGTCGAAGCGCACGCCCACCGCGATGATCAGGTCGGCCTGGCTGATCGCGTAGTTGGCGTACGGCGTGCCGTGCATGCCCAGCATGCCCATGGACAGGTCGTGGTCCTCGGGGAAGCAGCCCTTGCCGGTGAGCGTGGTGGTGACCGGGATATGGCCGTAGACGGCCAGCTCGCGCAGCTCGTCGGAGGCGCCGGCGATGATCACCCCGCCCCCGGCGTAGATGACCGGGCGCTCGGCCGCGGCGATGACCCGCGCCGCTTCCCGTGATCTGCTTGGGATGACCCTTGACGGTCGGGCTTGTAGCCGGGCAGGTGCATGTGCGGGAGCTCGGCAGGGTCGAAGTCCATCTCTTCCTTGGTCACGTCCACCGGGATGTCGATGAGCACCGGGCCGGGACGGCCCGTGCCGGCGATGTAGAAGGCCTCGCGGATGATCCGCGGCAGATCGGCTCGAGTCCTTCACCAGGTAGCTGTGCTTGACGATGGGCAGGGTGATGCCGGTGACGTCGGCCTCCTGGAAGGAGTCGAGGCCGATGAGGTGGCGGCTGACCTGCCCGGTGATGGCCACCATGGGCACGCTGTCCATGTAGGCGTTGGCGATGGGCGTGACCAGGTTGGTGGCGCCGGGGCCGGAGGTGGCCATGCACACGCCCACCTTGCCCGAGGCCCGGGCGTAGCCGTCGGCGGCGTGGCCGGCGCCCTGCTCGTGCCGCACCAGGATGTGGTTGATATCGAAATCGTAGAGTGGCGTCGTACAGGGGAAGCAGGACTCCCCCGGGAAATCCGAATATGGTGTCGACCCCTTCGCGCTTGAGCGCTTCGAGGATCACTCTTGCTGCTTTCATCGCTCTAGCTCCGCTGTCGTCCAGTGCGTTTGACCCGACCACCGACCGCCGCCGGCCTGCTGAGGCCACGACGCCGGGCGAAAGCCGGAGCCGATCGTCCGCGGCGGCTGCCTCAGGAGAGCGGGTCCCCGCCTCCCAGCACCGCCCCGGTCTCGGCCCCGGACACGAAGGCTACGTAGCGGCGCAGCACGCCCGAATACTCTCGAGCCGGGCGCTGCCACGCCGTTCTCCTTCGTTCCATCTCGTCGTCGGCGACCTCAAGGGTCAGGGTCCGCCCGGGGATGTCGATGCTGATGAGGTCCCCGTCCTTGACGAGAGCGATGGGGCCACCGTCCAGCGCTTCGGGCGCCACGTGGCCGATACTGGCCCCCCGGCTGGCGCCGCTGAAGCGGCCGTCGGTGATGAGGGCCACGCTCTGAGTCGAGACCCGCGCCCGCCAGAGCCGAGGTGGGCGTGAGCATCTCGGGCATGCCCGGACCGCCTTTGGGCCCGACGTAGCGGATGACCACCACCGAACCCGGGACTGATCCTGCCCTTCTCGATGGCCTCCATGAGCGTGGGCTCGTCGTCGAACACCATGGCCGGGCCCTCGTGCACCAGCATCTCGGGCAGGACGGCCGATTCCTTGACCACGGCGCCCCGCGGCGCCAGGTTGCCGAACAGCATGGCCAGACCGCCGGTGGTGCGGTACGGCCGGTCGAGCGGCCGGATGACCTCGTCGTCACGGACGGGGGCCGCCTCGTACTGGGTGGCCATGTCGACGCCGGCGATGGTCGGCACCGAGCCGTCGACCAGTCCCGCTTCGCCCAGCCGGTTCATGACGGCCATGATGCCGCCGGCGCGATGGAGATCCTCCATGTGCTGCGGGCCCGAAGGAGCCAGCTTGACCAGGTTGGGAGTGCGGTCGGCCACCTCGTTGAAGGTCTCGAGCGCCAGGTTCACACCGGCCTCGTTGGCGATGGCCATGAGGTGCAGCACCGTGTTGGTGGAGCAGCCGAGGGCGGCGTCGACCGCCAGCGCGTTGCGTATGCTGGCCTCGGTGAGGAAGCGGCGGGCGGTCCAGCCCTTGCGGACCACCTCGACCGCGGCCGCGCCCGATCTGCGGGCCAGGATGAGCCGGGCCGAGAACGGCGCCGGGATGGTGGCGTCGCCGGGAAGGGTGAGACCCAGGGTCTCCATGACGCAGCCCATGGAGTTGGCGGTGAACAGCCCGGCGCACGAGCCGCAGGTGGGGCAGACGCGCGTCCTCGAGGTCGCCAGTTGCTCTTCCGTGATATCGCCCTTGAAGATACTTGCCGACCCCCTCGAAGATCTGGGAGAGGCTGACCTTCGCTGCCCCGGTAGTCGCCGGCCAGCATCGGGCCGCCCGAGACGAGCGACCACGGGGATGTCCAGCCGCGCCGCGGCCATGACCATGCCGGGCACGATCTTGTCGCAGTTGGGGATGAGCACCAGGCCGTCCAGGCCGTGGGCCTTGGCCATGATCTCCACCGAGTCGGCGATGACCTCGCGCGACACCAGCGAGTAGTTCATGCCCTCGTGGTTCATGGCGAGGCCGTCGCACACGCCGATGACGTTGAACTCCAGCGGGATGCCGCCGCCCTGGTACACCCCGTACTTGACCTGCTGGGCGATGGTGTTGAGATGCATGTGCCCCGGGATGAGCTCGTTGTACGAGTTGGCGATGCCGATGAGCGGCCGGCCGGCATCGTCCCGGCCGACGCCGAGAGCGCGCAGGAGCGAACGGTGCGGCGCCCGAGCGGGACCGGAATACACGCGATGACTGATGCCTTCCAAGACGACTCCCAAGCTGAAGCGTGGACCAGACAGGGCACCAAGCGTACCACGTAGTTTAGCGCAGGCTCGCAGCGCCGGGCACGCGCCGCACGCTCGTGGTACGCTCAGGTCCACAAGCGACTGAGCGCCACGGCGACGTCGCCTGCCGCGGCGAACACGGTTGGAGGAGCCATGACCACAACGCCGAACTCACCGCCTTCAGAGCACAGGTAGTCCCCCGCGGCGTGCCCGCCACCGCTCCTGTCTACGTCGCCGAGCGCGCGAAACGCCATCATCACCGACGTCGAGGGCCGGGAGTACATCGACTTCGCCGCCGGCATCGGCGTCATGAACGTCGGCCACTGCCACCCCAAGGTGGTCGAGGCCGTCAAGGAGCAGGCCGACCTCTACTCGCACATGTGCTTCGGCCTGTTCGGCTACGAGACCTACCTGCAGCTGGCCGAGAAGCTCAACAGCCACGCTCCCGGCGACTTCCCCAAGCGCACCTTCTTCATGAACTCCGGCGCCGAGGCGGTCGAGAACGCCATCAAGATCGCCCGCTACGCCACGGGGCGCAAGGCCATCATCGCCTTCGAGGACGCCTTCCACGGCCGCACCTACATGACGCTCAGCCTCACCTCGCAGGTGAGCCCCTACAAGGTGGGCTTCGGGCCGTACGCGCCCGAGGTCTACCGCATCCCTTACGCCTACTGCTACCGCTGCCCGCTGGCCCTGTCCTACCCGGGCTGCGGCTGCGAGTGCGCAGGTCTGCTGGAGCAGGCCTTCGCCAAGCAGGTCAACGCCGAGGAGGTGGCCGCGGTCATCGCCGAGCCGGTGCAGGGCGAGGGCGGCTTCATCGTCCCGCCGCCGGAGTACATGGGCAAGATCAAGAGGATCTGCGAAAAGCACGGCATCCTCCTCATCGCCGACGAGATCCAGACCGGCATGGGCCGGACCGGCAAGTGGTTCGCCATGGAGCACTGGGGCGTCGAGCCCGACATCATGACCACCGCCAAGGCCCTGGGCGGCCGGCTTCCCCATCTCGGGGATCACCGGACGCCAGGAGATCATGGACACCGTCCATCCCAGCGGCGTCGGCACCACCTTCGGCGGCAACCCCACCGGCTGCCGGCGCGGGCCTGGCGGTGTTCGACATCATCGAGAGCGAGGGACTGCTGGAGCGGGCCACCGTGGTCGGCGACCGGATCCGCGCCCGCTTCCGCGAGCTGCAGAAGCAGTATCCGGTCATCGGCGACGTGCGCGGCATCGGGGCCATGGCCGCCATGGAGCTGGTCGAGGATCCCGAGACCAAGAAGCCGGCCGGCGACTTCGCCAAGGCCTTCCGCACCAAGCTCTACGAGAACGGCGTCGTCAACGTCGGCGCGGGCACCTACCACAACGTCGTGCGCATCCTGGTGCCGCTCACCATCGAGGACTCGACCTTGGCTCGAGGGTTGGACATCCTCGAGGAGACGCTCGCCCAGGTGAGCGCCAGGCGCAGCCGGCGAGCTGACGCCCGGGGCACGCCAGAGAGGGCGACGGTCCGGCAGACGATCGAAGGTCAGGAGGTTGGCAATGAGCGACATGAGAAGGGTCCTCGTGGTCGACCTGACGACCGCGAGCTGCGCGGTCCGACGACGTCGACGCGCCCGGGCACTCTCGGGTCTGGGCGGGAAGGTGCTCGGCATCCGCCTGCTCGAAGAGTACCTGGATCCCGCGGCCGACCCGCTGGCTCCCGAGAACGTCATCGTCGATCACGCCCAGTCTCGCTGTCGGCTTACGGGATGTACGGCTCCAACCGGTTCGGCGCCTTCACCAGGAGCCCCCTCACCGGCATCTGGCTGGAGGGGTACTGCGGGGGGACGTTCGCGCGGACGTTGAGCGAGACGGGGTGGGACGCCGTCGTGATCCGCGGCGCCGCCGCTGAGCCCGTGCGCCTGCACGTCACCGCCGAGGGGGCCGAGATCGCTGCCCGCCGCCGACCTCTGGGGCAAAGACACCGCCGTCACCGAGGCGGAACTGCTGCCGGGCTTGACAAGCGCTCCGCCGCTGCTCTGCATCGGCGTGGCGGGAGAGAACCTGGTGAAGGTGGCCTCGGTCATGCACGAGCATGCCCACACCCTCGGACGGGGTGGCATGGGCGCCGTGTTCGGCAGCAAGAAGCTGAAGGCCTTCACCGTCACCTCACCGGGGCCGGCAAAGGCCGAGGCCCAGGAGCAGTTCGTCGAGATGCGCCGGCAGTGTCGCCGCCAAGGCGCTGGAGGCCCCCGCGACCCGCAACTACCATCGCTACGGCACGCCGGTGATGGTCGCGCTGGTGAACGAGGCCGGGGCCTTCCCCACCGACTTCTTCGCCAAGGGCGCCGCCCCCCACCGGGCCACCCTCGAGGTGGAGCGCTGGCACGGAGTGGTGCACGGTGGAGAACGACAGCTGTCCCCCGTGCCAGCTTCAGCTGCCGCAAGCGTCCTCACCCTCACCGAGGGCCCGGAGGCGGGCCGGCAGATCCACGGGCCGGAGTACGAGACCCTCTACGCCTTCGGCGGCTCCTGCATGGTCGAGCATGCTCTGCGACGTGGCCAAGCTCAACGAGCGCTGCAACCTCCTGGGGATGGACACCATGAGCACCGCCAACCTGGTGGGCGCGGCCATCAAAGCCGGCCAGCTGGGGCGCTCTGGCGGACGCCCCCGAGGCCGGCGACGTCGCGGCGATCGACCGCGTTCTGGATGAGATAGCCACGCGCTCCACGCGCCTCGGCGAGACCCTCGCCGAGGGTATGGACCCGGCCCTGGCCGACTTCGGCATGAGCGAGTGGTCCATCACCAGCAAAGGGCTCGATCCCGCCGGCTACGAACCCCGCAAGCTCAAGGGGATGGCCCTCAGCTACGCGCTGAGCCCGCGCGGCGCCTGCCACCTGCGGGCCACGTTCTACAAGCCGGAGCTGGGAGGCCTGCTCGAGAATCTGGACGACGACGCCTACGTCGCGGACCTACATCGACTGGGAAGACCGCATGCTCCTGATGGACAGTCTCACCATGTGCCGCTTCTACCGCGATCTGCTCACCTGGGACTTCATGACCTCCGCGGCCGCCCAGCTGAACGGAGCGCCGGTGGCGAAGGCCGAGTTGGAGGAGCTCTGCACCGAGACGCTCACGCGGATCCGGCGGCTGAACTTCTCCCTGGGGGTCTCCCCCGCCGACGACACCGTCGCGGAGAGGTTCTTCCAGCAAGCCACCGACAAGGCCCCGGCCCTCGACCGCGAGGAGCTCGGGCGGCGCGTGCGCATCTACTGGGTCAAGCGGGGTTGGGGCGGCGACGGCTATCCCTCCGGGCAGCCCGCGGCGCCCGGTCCGGCCTAGACCAGCCGGCTCACCTCTTCGGCGATGGCATCGCCCATGTCCTTGGTCCCGGAAGTACCACCCAGGTCGTAGGTGACGCGGCGGCCGGCGCCGATCACGACCCGCACCGCCTCAAACAGGGCGTGAGCCGCCGCGGCCTCCCCCAGATGGGCGAGCATCAACACGGCCGAGAGCACGAGGGCGGTGGGGTCGGCCTTGTCCTGGCCGGCATATTTCGGAGCCGAACCATGCACGGGTTCGAACACCGCCATCCGCTCGCCGATGTTCGCACCCGGAGCCACCCCCAACCCACCGACAAGGCCGGCGCAGAGATCGCTTACGATGTCGCCGTAGAGGTTGGGGCACAGCAGCACGTCGTAGAGCTCGGGCTTCTGCACCAGCTGCATGCACATGTTGTCGACGATCCGGTCTTCGAACTCGATGTCCGGGTAGCCGGCTGCCACCTCGCGCGCCACCTCCAGGAACAGCCCGTCGGAGAGCTTCATGATGTTCGCCTTGTGCACCGCCGTCACTTTGCGGCGCTTCTCACGACGCGCGTACTCGAAAGCGAAGCGGGCGATCCGCTCGCTGCCCTGGCGAGTGATGATCTTGATGGACTCGGCCGCGTCCCGGCCGACCATGTGCTCCACCCCGGCATAGAGATCCTCCGTGTTCTCGCGGACCACCACGAGGTCGACGTCCTCGTATCTCGACTTGACGCCGGGGATGCTCACCGCCGGCCGCAGGTTCGCGTAGAGGTCCAACTCCTTGCGCAGGCCCACGTTGACGCTGCGGAAGCCCGAGCCCACCGGGGTGGTGATGGGCCCTTTGAGGGCGACCTTCGTGTCGTTGATCGAATCGATGACGGCTTGCGGGAGCGGTGTTCCGTACTTGTCCATGACGTCGGCGCCGGCCTCCACATCGATCCAGTGGATCCGGACGCCGGTGGCCGCCACCGCCACCTTGGCGGCCGCCATGATCTCGGGGCCGATGCCGTCACCCGGGATGCAGGTGACTCTGTACTCGGTCATCACTTTTCCTCCATGGTGCGCGCCGGCCCCAGGTACGCTTCGGGCGAGGCCGGGGGGATGAAGAACCCGCCCGTGTAGGTCGTCTCCAGATCTGTAGCCGCGGTGACCTGCCCTACGGGCCGGCCCGGATCGCGCTCGCTGAACACCGAGACTTCTTCGAGACTTCCGGCGGTCTGCGCAAGAAGCCCGACGATCTGCCCCCGAAGCAGGAGGTGGTCGAAGCGGGGATCGATCAACACGTCGAACACCACGCGCTTGACCGGTCCAAGCCGGCAGGAGCGTCCGAAGCCTATCAACTCTCCATCCAGCCTGCAGACGATCCACTCCTCCGACGCGGCCAGGGCCCAGGAGAGCTTGACGTCGGCCCCGTCTTCCGCCCACCCGCAGCGGGCGAAGAGAGCGGCGAGTACGGCCGTGTCGACCGGCGCGTTGCGTTCGAACTCAAGCATGGTTGGAGCATGCTACCGGAGGTTCCCGGTCCCGCGCAAGGTTACAGACCCGCGAGGGCTCAGAACCCGATAAGATCGCTGAGCACCAGGGGCGAGATCTTCTCGTCGGGTCGATAGAGACGTTCGCGCGCCTCGTTCCAGATCTGCGCCATGCGCTCTTTATCCTCCTCGGTCAAAGCCACATCGGTTTCGGGCTCGAGACCGGGCATCACGGGAAGAATGCGATACATGAGGGGCGCATCCTCGGCGGTCGTGACCGAGGTGGTGGAGCCGGGAGACGGCGGCGTCTGCGCAGCGGATGCCTGGACATAGAGGGGCAAGTAGCTCACGCCCGTCACATAGGTGCGCAGGCCGCGCTTCTGCAGATGGAGGTAGGCGATCAGACCGCTGTCGACATGGTCCGCCTGCGACGCCGACAGGAAGCTGCCCAGGGAATAGGCCACGTACTTGTCGTTGGTCCGCCAACTCGCGTACGTGAAGATGTGCCCGATCGACTGGACCACCCGTGCACTGCTGCCCAGTATGGCATCGACACCCTTGTTGAGCATCTGCTGGGAGAGCTCCACCTGCTTGGGAGTCGGCTCCGCTGCGTATTCGGTGCCGTAGTTGAGCATGGCGATCACGGCGTCGGCGCCCCAAGTCCGCGCAGTCATGGCGTCCTCGGCGACACGCTCGAGGGTCAGGAGGTTGACCGCATAGTCCCTCGGCTTGCCGGCCTGTTGCTCGTCTGAGTCCTCAGCAGGCTCCTCGACCGGCACTCTACCGGCCACCGATTCCGTGTAGTTGAGAAAGGCCACCTTGATCCCCCGGATATCGACGATCACGGGGGTGCTTCTCTCCTTGGCGGAACGCGCCGTTCCCACGTGGGCGAGCCCGGCCGCATCCAGACGGTCCAGCGTCCCGGTCACCCCTTCCCAGCCCAGATCCAGCGAGTGGCGGTTCGCGGTCGCCACCAGATCCACACCCGCCGCCCGCAACGCGAAGGCCAACTCGCGCGGCGCGTTGGGGACGAGAGACAAGGCCATAGGCCGCCTGTGTTCCGGCGAGGCGAGGTCCGAGAGCGGCGACCGTATAGTCGGTCTTACTCAGATAGGGCACGATGGGCGCGAAGATCGCCCCAAACTCGTGGGCCCCGGTCTCGGAGTCTCTCACCGACTCCAGTATCGACGCGGGAGTCAGTACATCCCCCACTGCGGCGACGGTGATGTCGATGGGGCCGGTGGTAGTGGTGGTGCTGGTGGAAGTGGTGGACGGGGCGGGTTCGCTCGGCGGCTCGGTGGTCGTGGTGGTGGTCTCGAGACCCGGGATAGTGGTGGCCACCACGACGGTAGGGGGCACGGTGACGGTGACCGTACCCAGGCCGAGAGCAGTGGGCTGAGTATCCTCGAGGGGCCAGAACATGAGAGGCGCGCACAAAGCGACGACCACCAGGATCGCGCCCAGAGCTTTCAGCCCACTTCGCATGTTGGTCATTGTATCCTCGATCGGGTTTCGGACGAGGCAGCGTCGCGACGTAGTATCATTCCTGGCTGCTGCTGCAACCGTACTGAGGACACCGAGAGAACAGGGTAGGTTCCCATGCTTGACTCTCTGCTCTATCCACAGGCGGTCGCGGTGATGGGGGCATCGCGCACGCCTGGGCAAAGTCGGCTACGCCGTCGTAGCCAATCTCATCCAAGGGGGATTCGAGGGAGAAATCGTCCCCGTCAACCCGTCGGGCGGCGAGGTGCTCGGCCACAAGCTCTACGCGAGCCTGGAAGAGTACGGCAAGCCCATCGACCTAAGCGTCATCGCGGTCCCGACGGCGGCCGTCAAGGGAGCCGTCATCTCGTCGCTCAAGGCGGGCGCCAAGGCCGTCGTGGTGATCACCGCCGGCTTCAAGGAGGTCGGCGAGGAAGGGGCGCGACATGGAGCGGGAGATCGCCGAGCTCTGCCGCGCTTCCGGCGCCCGGCTGATGGGCCCCAACTGCCTAGGGCTCATCAACACCCATCACAAGATGAATGCCTCCTTCGCCAGCCACATGCCGGAAACGAGGCGGCATATCGGTGCTCTCGCAGTCGGGCGCTCTCTGCACGGCCATCCTCGACTGGGCGGCCTCGCGCAAGATGGGCCTGGCCACGCTGCATCAGCATCGGCAACAAGGCCGACCTGGACGAGACCGACTTTCTGGCCGCCTTCGCGGACGACGAAGAGACCAAGGTGATCGTCGGCTACCTGGAGAGCATCGGCTCCGGGGACGAGTTCATCCGGGTGGCCGAATCCGTGGCGGCGGTCAAGCCCGTGGTGATCCTCAAGGCCGGGACCACCTCGGCCGGCTCCAAGGCCGCTTCGTCGCACACCGGCGCCCTGGCCGGCGCCGACATCGCCTACGGCGCCGCTTTCAAGCGGGCCGGCATCATCCGCGCCGACACCTTCGAATCGCTGTTCGACTTCGCCACCGCCCTGGCCATGCAACCTCTGCCCAAGGGCGACCGAGTGGCCATCATCACCAACGCCGGCGGGCCGGGCATCATGGCCGCCGACGCGGTCGAGACCGCCGGGATGAAGGTGGCCTCGCTCCACCCAGACGTGGCCGAGGAGCTGCGGGAGAAGCTGCCCGCCGCCGCCAGTGTGGGCAACCCCATCGACGTGCTGGGCGACGCCGACCCCGAGCGGTACGCCATGGCGGTCGAAGCGGCCCAGGACGACCCGTCGGTGGACGCGGTCATCGTGATCCTGACGCCCCAGGCCATGACCAAGCCCGCTGGAGACCGCGCGCGCCATCGCCGCCCGGGCCAACGGGGAGAAGCCGGTGCTCGCCAGCTTCATGGGCGGCGCGGACATCATGCCCGGCCGCGACGAGCTGGTGGCTGCCAACCTGCCCGACTATCCCTCGCCCGAGCGCGCCGTGGCCGCCCTCAAGGCCATGCGTGGAGTACGCCTCCTGGCGCCTCCGCCCGCCGCGCATCGTCACCCGCTTCCCGGTCAACCGGCGCCGCGTGGAGCGCATCATCTCCCGGCAGCTGCGCACCGGGCGTCTCTACATCGGCGAGGCCAAGGCCAAGGACATCCTGCGCGCCTACGACTTCATCGTGCCCGACGGCCGCCTGGTGACCACCGTGGAGGAAGCCGTCGAAGCGGCCCCGCGGATCGGCTATCCGCTTGGCTATGAAGATCGTCTCCCCCGACATCATCCACAAGTCCGACGTGGGCGGGGTCAAGCTCAACCTCAACAGCGCCCACGGACGTGGCCGACGCTTTCGAGCTGATGATGCTGCGCATCGGCCGGACCATGCCCGACGCCTTCCTGGAGGGCGTCTACCTGGAGCACATGGTGCCCAAGGGCCGGGAGGTCATCCTGGGCATGACCCGCGACCCGCAGTTCGGCCCCATGCTCATGTTCGGCTTGGGCGGCATCTTCGTGGAAGTCATGAAGGACGTCACCTTCCACCTGGCCCCCATCACCTCCGCCGAAGCCATGAGCATGCTCATGGGCACCCGATCGTACAAGCTTCTGGAAGGCGTGCGCGGCGAGCAGGGGGTCAACCTGGCGGCCATCGGCGAGGCGCTGCAGCGCATCAGCCAGCTGGTCACCGACTTCCCGCAGATCGCCGAGCTCGACATCAACCCCTTCATCGTCGGCAAGCATGGGAGAAGACTCCGTGGCAGCCGACGCCCGAATCCAGCTGGCTCCGGGAGGTGCGCTGTGAGCGGCTCCGAGATGCCCAACTACGATCGCAACTGGCAGGACACGTACGGCAGCATGATCATGACCGCCGAGGAGGCGGTGGCCAAGATCCGGCCCGGGACAGCGGGTCTTCATCGGCACGGGCGGCGCGCAGCCGCTCCATCTGGTGCAGGCTCTGGTCGGGCGCCATCGCGAGCTGGCCGACACCGAGGTGCTCCACTCCCTCACCCTGGGTGAGGCTCCCTACGCCTTCAAGGAGCTGGCCGACAACTTCCAGGTGAACACCTTCTTCGTCTCCGCCAACGTGCGGGAGATGATCCAGCAGGGCTACGGGGAGTACACGCCCATCTCGCTGTTCGACATCCCAGCGCTGTTCGAGAGCGGGCGCATGCCCATCGACGTCGCTCTGATCCAGGTGACCCCTCCGGACCTGCAGGGCCGGTGCAGCCTGGGCATCTCCGTGGACATCGTCAAGGCGGCGGCGGCCAACGCCGGCCTCGTGATCGCCCAGGTGAACCCGCAGATGCCGTGGACCATGGGCGACAGCTTCATCAGCATCTACGACCTCGACATCCTGGTCCCCGTGGACGAGCCGCTCATCGAGACCAGCGAGTTCACGTTCACCGACAACGTCCGCACCGGTGAGATCTCGCCCGAGTCGCACCGACATCGCCCGCGCCATCGGCGAGAACATCGCCTCTCTGGTGGAGGACGGATCCACCCTCGAGGTGGGCATCGGCCGTATCCCCCACGCGGTGATCGAGTTCCTCAAGGACAAGAAGGATCTGGGCATCCACACCGAGGTGATCACCGACCCCATCATCGATCTGATCGAGGCCGGGGTGGTCACGGGAGCCCAGAAGTCCACCGACCGCGGCAAGATCGTCACCAGCTTCGCCATGGGCACCGCAGGCTTTACGACTACGTCGACAACAACCCGATGTTCTCGTTCAACCCCACCGAGTACGTCAACGACCCCTTCGTCATCGGCCAGCAGAACAAGATGGTGGCCATCAATACCGCCCTGGAGATCGACCTCACCGGCCAGGTGTGCTCCGATTCGCTGGGCACGAGGTTCTACTCAGGCATCGGAGGGCAGGCCGACTTCAACCTGGGGGCCGGCCGCTCCACGGACGGGCGCGCCATCATCGCCCTGCCCTCGACCGCGGAGAAGGGGACCAGGTCGCAGCATCGTGCCGTCGCTGACCACGGGCGCCGGGGTGGTCACCACCCGGGGCTACGTCCACTACGTGGTGACCGAGTACGGCATCGCCTATCTGCACGGCAAGAGCGTGCAGGAGCGGGCCATGGCGCTCATCACCATCGCTCATCCCGACTTCCGCGAGGAGCTGCTCGCCAAGGCCATCGAGTACAAGTGGGTGCGCCCCGAGATGGCCGACGTGGAGGGCCGATTCTTCGTGGGCCCCAAGGAAGTCCGAACCACCATGCTCCTGGACGACGGCACTCTGATCAGCTTCCGCGCCATGAACCCCACCGACGAGCCGGCCACCCGCGACCTGTTCTACTCCCTATCCCAGGAGACCGTCTACTACCGCTACATGTCGCACATGAAGCGGATCCCGCGGAAGCAGCTGCAGAACTTCGTCTATGTCGACCACCGCAACGAGGTGGCCATCGTCGGCACGGTGCCCGAGGCGCACGGCGAGGAGATCATCGCCATCGGCCGCTACTACCTCGACCAGAAGACCAACCGCGCCGAGGTCGCCTTCGTGGTGCGCGACGACTGGCAGAAGCGCGGCATCGGGGGCTTCATCATGAAGCACCTGGCCACGATCGCGAAGCGGAACGGCATCTCGGGCTTCACCGCCGAGGTCATGCGCGACAACAAGGCGATGCAGGCGGTCATCAACCACAGCGGCATGAAGGTGCGGAGCAGCCTGAACGAGGGCGTGTATCCACTTCGAGATGGACTTCTAGAGCGGGCTAGAAGAAGCTCTCGCACTCCATCTCAAGCACTACCGCAGCTTGAGCCATCACGCGATCGGCGGTGGCAAGGGTGGTGACGCCGGCGGACAGCATGACCCCCAGGTGAAGCGCGTCGAGGGTGCGGAGCGGCAGCCCAGGGTGCGCGCCCAGAAGCGATTCTGCGAGCAGGAACGACTCGACGGTGTGCGGTAGCAGGATGAGATGACCCAGAGCGATGTCGCCCTCGAAGGTGGCGAGCACCCTGCCCTGGGCCGCCGCGTCGATGCCGCCCTCCCGGACACGCCGGGCCATCAGCGACCTCATCTCCGCCTTGGTCAGCAGACTGATGTACACCGGCGACACTCGGCGCAGGTACGTTTCGACGTCGTCCGAGCGCGGCTCATTGAGATACCACTTGGCGAGAGCGCTCGTGTCGAAGTACACGCCCGTGGGACTACCCCCTGTCCCGATCCTGTCTGACGAGTTCTTCGCTGGGGACGGATTGCCGGGGCATGCTCGCGCGCAGGTCCGCGTGACTGGGCGCGGCGCGCCGCGTCTCCAGGGGCACCAACTTCAGCACTCCCCGACCGTGGCGAGTGAGCAGGATCTCCCCGTCTCTCTCGACGATCTCGCTGATCGAAGCGAGGCGAATCCCGCAGCTCCCGTATCGACATCGTCCTCATGGTCCACCCCGAACTGCCGACTGTGCGGCTACCGTTTTATGACATTATGTCATATTCTAATTAATTATGTCACCAAGAGCGTCTGAAGCGCCGGCGGCCGGTTGCCGATAGAATGCCTATATGAAGAAGACGATCATTCTTGCCCTGCTGCTTTTCGCCGTGACCACTGTCCTGGTGGTCGGGATCGGCGACCGGGCGGACGCGGCGACCGTCACCCGCTATCAGCAGAACGCCGCCGGCCTGAGCTACACCGGCACCTGGACGGTGTCGTCGACCAGCCTGGCCTCGGGAGGCAGCTTCCGCTTCGCCAACGCGTCGGGAGCCTCGGTCACCGCCACCTTCAGCGGCACCTACTTCGCCTGGATAGCCAAGAAGAGCTCGGCGTACGGCATGGCCAAGGTCACCCTGGACGGGAAGACCACCTTCACTGTCGACCTCTACAGCCCGACCGTTCTCTACCAACAGAAGGTGTGGGACACGGGCGCCCTCGCTCCCGGGTACCACACGGTCAAGATCCAGTGGACCGGCACCAAGAACAGTCGGGCCACTGCGACCAACATCGGCATGGATGCCGTCGATGTCTCCGGCAATCTGCTGGCCGTCACCCGGCTGGAGCAGACCGACCGCCGTCTGGGCTGGACCGGACGCTGGAACAAGGTCAGCAGCACCTACTACTCCGGCGGCAGTGCGAGATATGCAAACTCCTCGGGGGCGTCGGTCACCATCCAGTTCAGCGGAGTCAGCCTGAATCTCCTCGCCAAGAAGGCGGCCAGCTACGGCAAAGCACGCGTGACCCTGGACGGCGGGACTCCCGCGACCGTCGATCTCTACAGCGCGTCGACCCTCTACAAGCAGAGGGTGTGGTCGAGCGGCATCCTTCCGGCCGGGAACCACACCGTCACGTTCGAGTGGACCGGCGAGAAGCGCGCCGCGGCGACCAACACCAACGTAGGCCTCGACGCGGTCGAAGTGATCGGGAGCCTCACCGCGGCTCCGTTCTCCTACCTGGCCTTCAGCGGCACCCAGGCGATGGCGCATCTCCACGAGCTGGCGGTGGACATCGGGGTGCGACACGGAGGCAGTACGGCCGAGATGAGCGCCATACAGTACGCGGTGAACCACTTCACGGCGCTGGGCTACCAGCCGCAGGTGATGGACGTCCCCGTCATCAGCGGCCGCACGTCGCACAACGTGGTGGCTGTCAAGCAGGGGTCCTCCGCGCTGACCGTGGTGGTCGGCGCCCACATCGACAGCTACGGGGTGTCACCGGGCGGTAACGACAACGGCTCCGGTTCGGCGGCCGTGCTCGAGCTGGCCCGGGCGCTCAAAGACGTGGATGTGGTGCCCACGGTGGTGCTGGTCCTGTTCGGTCAGGAAGAACCGCTGGGCGACGGCAACCCCGATCACCACCATTACGGTTCCCGTCGCTATCTCGCTCAGATGACGGCAGAGCAGAGGGCGAACCTCGTGGGCATGATCTCCCTGGACATGATCGGTGTCGGGAGCACCTTCAACATCCGCCAGATGGAGAGGGGACCCCGGACCCTGGTGAGTATGCTGATCGCCTTCTCGAAGACCACCGACGGGGGGCTGGTCTACCTCAGGGACCCGTCGCGCTACGGATACAGCGACCACGAGCCCTTCGAGCTCGCGGGCTTCCCGGCAGCATGGCTGGAGTGGCGCGAGGATACGAAGTACCACACCTCTGGGGACACATACTCACACTGCAGTCAGGCCAAGATCCAGCAGGCCGGCGGCCTCACCCTCGCGTTCCTGGGGAGTCTGCGCTCGAGCGACCTGCAGGCTCTGAAGGCCGCCAAGTACTAGAGATGCGGTTCCGGGCGGCGCCGCGGTTCCGCGGCACGGCGCGCTGAGCGCGGCTGCGCCGGGCGCCGGGGCCCTTCGAGAACGGGCTCCCGCCTATTCGAAAAGGTCGCGGCGCCGGTGCTCCAGCACCGGCATCCGCTCGCGGACGGAGCGGAGGTAGTCCATGTCGAGCTCCACCGCCAGCGTGTCGACTCCCTCGCGACACTGAGCGATGACCGTCCCCCAGGGGTCCACCACCATGCTGTGACCGTAGCACTGCTTGCCCCGGGCCCACGGGCCCCACTGCCCCGCGGCGACTGCAGTAGCACCCGTTCTCGATGGCACGGGCGCGAAGGAGCGGCTCCCAGTGATACATCCCGGTGGGAACGGTGAAGGCCGCCGGGAGAAGGAACACCTCGGCCCCCGCCTCGGCAAGGGCGCGGAACAGCTCGGGGAAGCGCAGGTCGTAGCAGATGGCCAGGCCCATGATGACGCCTTCGCAGTCGAACACGGCGATCCGGTCCCCGGCGGTTATCGCCTCCGATTCCAGATACCGGGTGCCGTCGGGCAGCACGATGTCGAAGAGGTGGAGCTTGCTGTAGCGGGCGACCTCATCGCCGGCGCGGTCGAAGACGACGCTGGTGTTGTAGTTGCCGTCCACGCGCCGCTCGATGATGCTTCCGCAGTGGACGAAGACGCCCCGCTCCCGGGCCTGCTGTCGCGCCCACTCGGTGCTGGGACCGGGGATCTCCTCGGCAGCGGCGGCGTTCTGCTCGTCGCTCCCCAGATGGTTGAACATCTCCGGCAGCAGGACCAGGTCGACGCCCTGGCGGGCGAGCTTGTCGATGCCCTCCTGCGCCGCGGCCAGGTTGGCGGCTTTGTCCTGCCGGGAGTTCATCTGGGCGAGCCCGATCTTCATGGCGCCATCATACCGAGAAGCCGAGCGGACGATTCTTGCACGGCTGTTGCATTCATTGCTTACTGCAATAACTCATGCAGCAGTGCGAGGCCGCGTGGGGCAGCTCTCCCCTATTCGGCCTCGATGTACTCCAGCGCCATGTGGCGCACCAGTTCGGCGTTCTGGCTGCAGCGGTCGGCGATGGACTCGAGCCGCTCCAGGATGGACTTGAGCTGGTGGAAGGTCTTGTAGTCGGTGTCCCACTCGAACATGTCACGATAGAGCTCGGCGAAGATGTCGTCGGCCCGGCTCTCCATCTTGTCGACCACCGCCGCCAGCCTGATGGCCTCGCGCAGGTCGGTACCCATGGCCACAACGGCCGCCTGCAGACCCAGGACCGCCTCGACGTCGGCGCGGGCCAGCTCGACCAGGAGCTCGTTCATACGCGGCGGCAGGGTGAAGCGGCGCATGACGATGCGGTCGGCAGCACCGGAGGACAGGTTGTTGATGCTGTCCATCGACCCCACCAGACGCGAGAGGTCGGCCCTGTTCATGGGGAACACGCCACCCAGCGACAGCCGGTCCAGAATCTCGTCCTTGGTGTCGTCCGCCTTGCTCTCCAGCTCGTCGAGCTCGCGGGCCGATTCCGCCAGCTCCTCATAGTCGTCGCCGGCGAAGCGCTCGACCACGTCTTGGAGCTTCCTGATGACCACGACCACTTCGTCGGTGAACCCGGCAATGCGCTCGAGCACCTGCTCCTCGCGCTCCTTGCCCATGGCGTCGATAGCGCCTTCGAGGGTGGTCTCGCCCCCCATCGTACGCCGTATCTTCTTGAGCCTCGACTTAGCCATGGCCGCCTCTTCAGAACACGAGATTAAGGATGAAATACCAGATCGCTGCCATGATCGCGCAGAAGGGAAGGGTGACCACCCAGGCCAGCATGATGGCGCGGAAGACTTTCCAGCTCACCCCGCCCAACTGGCTGGCCAGACCGGTGCCGGTCACAGCCGAGGTGACCACGTGAGTGGTCGACACGGGCAGCCCGAAGAGCGAGGCCATCTGGATGATGAGCGCCCCCCCGCCCTCGGCGCTGAACCCGTTGATGGGATGCAGTTTCGTGATCTTCTCCCCCAGGGTGCGGATCAGGCGGAACGACTTGACCGACAGAAACGTGCCGATGGCCATGGCAGAGGCCGCGGAGATGATCACCCAGAGCGGTACCCCGTACTCGTCGACGGTCATGCCAGCTCTCGGCAGCGAGGAAGATGACGATGATGCCCATGACCTTGGTGGCGTCGTTGGAGCCGTGGCTGAACGAGACCCAGCTCGACGAGACTGATCTGCATGCGCTTGTAGAAGCGGTCGGCCCTGGCCATGTCCCAGCGCACCATGGTGAAGAACAGGCGGCTGGCTCTCATGAACAGGAACCCGGTGATGATCCCCAGGAACGGCGAGATGAGCAGCGAGGCGAAGACGAGGACCAGCTTCTGCCAGACGATGCCGCTCGGCCCCAAGGCGGCCAGCCCGGCCCCGAGCAAGCCCCCGACCAGCGCGTGCGACGAGCTCACGGGCAGCGCCCACAACCAGGTGAGGACCTCCCACACGATGGCCCCCAGCAGCGCGGCAATAACCAGGTGGGCGGTGGCATCGCCGGACTGGATGATCCCGCCGATGGTCTTGGCCACGGCGACGCCCATGATCAAGCGGACCGATGAAGTTGAAGAACGCGGAGAGACCGATGGCGAACCGGGGCTTGAGCGCGCCCGTGTAGATGACGGTGGAGACGGCGTTACAGCCGTCGTGGAAGCCGTTCATCATGTCGAAGATGAGCGCCACGGCGACGACCGCGATGAGGTCCCAGTGGCCGCTCACACGCTCACAGGCCTTACTCCGGCTCTAGACATGCGACGAGCCGGCGGGCCAACGGCGCGGCCGGCTCGGTTCTTGTGGTGGTCGTCGGTCCATCGGCCACAATGATAATCGATGGGGAACGTGTGTGCGCGCCTCTTGGCCCACTCCGCGACAAACAGACACCCGCACGTTGCTAGGAAAACGAGATGTCAGGGGCGCCGGAAGAAGAGCCGCGCCGGCACGAAGCGAAGCCCGGAAGCGCTGGAAGCGGGGCGGCGCGCCGGCATCCGCCGGCGCGCCGCGTCCGTCGAGGTGACTCGCCTAGCTGGTCGGCGTGACCAGCGCCTTGAGGTCGGCCAGGGCAGAGGTCAGGGCCGGCACCTTGGTCAGGAGCACGCCCGCTGCATCCATCAGTGTCGCGGAGTCGGGCAGGGCGGTGATCGCCGCGTCCAGATCGGTCCAGGCCTGTTCGGCTTTGGACACGTCCGCTCCCTTGATCTTCTTGGCGTTCGCGAGGACCGATTCGCACTCGGCCTTCATGGAGTCGCGAGCGGCCTTGATACCTGCCACATCCGGGCGCCGACTGGTGCCCTTCTGCGGTCAGATCGGCCACCGCGGTGTCGATCTTGGCAAGCCCCGCAGCCACCGCGGCTTTGGCCGCAGCCTCGTCCTCACCGCCGCCGCCGCAACCGGTCACCGCGAACGCTCCGAGCGCCAGAGCGACGATCAAGCCGAAAAGAACCAAACTTTCTCACTCTCACCTGTCCTCCTTCGGTCATCTCCCCATGCGGGGCGTGTTCGGTCCACCCCAGTGGACCCTTCTGAACTTTAGGGCACCGGGGCACGTATATCAACCAGGTCCGCAATAACCGACCATCAAGTGTTCGGAAAACGCGGCACGAGGCTGCCTGGAAAGGGTGATACCGTCTCTTCATGAGAAGGGTGCTGCTGTTCCTCGATCTGGCCCGCGGCAGGTCCGCCCTGCTCTCGGTCAGCGAGCCCGTCCTCGGCGCCATGCTGGCGACCGGGACCATCCCCTCGCTGAGGGTATGCCTGCTGGGGATCCTGGCGGCTCTCGCCGGCTACTTCTGCGTGTACTCCCTCAACGACCTCCTGGATCTGCGGCCGACCGCGAGGAGATCCGGGTGTCGTCGCCCGATCCGCTCGCGTGGAAGCCCGAGGTGACCCACATGGACATCGTGACTCTGCGGCACCCGTCGCCGCCGGGGCCCTGCCCGCTGTGGGCCGCCGTGACCTGGGTGTCGGTGCTGGGAGTCATCGGGCTGACGGCGGCCTATCTGCTGCGACCGCTCTGCGCCTGGCTGTTCATCGCCTGCGCGCTGCTGGAGATCCTCTACTGCAGCCTGCGCCGGCGGACCTGGCTCAAGGTCATCCCGGCGGCGACCATGGTGGCTGTGGGCGGGCTGGCGGGCTGGTTCGCCGTCGGCGAAGCCACCTGGGGAGCGCTGGCCTTCTTCTTCCTGCTGTTCGCCTGGGAGGCGGGCCGCAACCTCACCAACGACCTGGCCGACGTGGTCCACGACCGGATGGTCGGCATCACCACCCTGGCCAGCACGCACGGGCCCGGAGTGGCCGCCCGCATCATCGTGGCCGACGCAGTGGCGATCGTGGCCATCGCCTTGGCTCAGCCCGTCGCCGTGGATGGTGCGGGCCTGCTGGCAGCGGTGGCCGTCGCTGACCATGACGATCCCCGCGCTCGTCCTGCGCCGTGACCCAGCGAGCCGGCAGCCCAGCGCTACTTCAACCGGCTGACGTTCTTCCCGCCGTTTGCCGCGGCCTGCGCCATAGTCGTGGCGATCGTGACCTACTACGTGGAGTAGCAGCCTGATCAGCGCACCGGCGGCCGCCCCAGGGACTCGCGGCTGCCTCCGCTCAGAGTCTTGATCTTCCTCCGGCCGCAGCGGGCGCACTCCCATTCCACCAGATAGGCCGAGTGCCCCATCACGGGTGGCCGGGCAGCGCCTTCGGGCAGCGGCCTGCCACGCGTGAAGGCCGATCTGGCAGACGAAGGGCCTGGTTCGACCGCGGTCGGCCATGACGCGGACCTCCTATCGGCACCGAACAGGAGTCGACGGACCTCGACCCTTCCATCGTACACCGGAAGAAGAGGCCGGGCCCCGCGTCGCGCGGGGCCCGGCCGGTGCTGCTATCAGACCCGCAGCGGCGCCCTGAGCGCGCCGGCGGTCGTCTTGTCGCCGGACTCTACCGGTTGACCGTGCCCTCCCAGGTGTCGACCTTCTTCTGCTTCTTCTCGGCCTCGGTGAACCAGCGCGAGGTGACGCACTTGGTCTCGGTGAAGAAGCGGATGCCGTCCAGGCCGAACACGTGGCTCTCGCCGAAGAACGAGTCCTTGTGGCCGGCGAAGGGGAAGAAGCTCACCGGGACCGGGATGCCCACGTTGATGCCCGACCATGCCGGCGTGCGTGCGGCGGGCGAACTCGCGAGCGTAGTAGCCGCTCTCGGTGAAGATGCAGGAGCCGTTGGCGAACCGGCTGGCGTTCATGATGGTGATGCCCTCTTCGAAGTCCTCCACCCGCTTGATGGCGAGCACCGGGCCGAAGATCTCGTCGCGGCCGACGGTCATGTCCTCGGTCACGTTGTCGAAGATCGTCGGGCCGACGAAGAAGCCCTTCTCGTAGCCGGGAACGACCAGGCTGCGGCCGTCAAGCACGAGGTCGGCGCCCTCTTCGACACCCTTGTCGATCCAGCCCTTGACGAAGGCCTGATGCTCGGCGCTGACGACCGGGCCCAGTTCGGTCTTCGGGATCGTAGGAGCAGCCGACGACGCGCTGCTGGGCGAACTTCTTCATGTAGCCGATGAACTCGTCGGCCACGCTGTTCTGCACCACGCAGACCGGCAGGGCCATGCAGCGCATGCCGGCGCAGCCGAAGGTGGAGTTGATGATGCCGGCGGCGGCGCGCTCCAGGGAGGCGTCCTCCAGCACCAGGCCGTGGTTCTTGGCTTCGGTCTGGGCCTGGACGCGCTTGCCGTGGGCGGCGGCCACGGAGTAGACGTGCTTGCCGACGTCGGTGGAGCCCACGAAGCTGACGCCACGGACCAGCGGGTGGGTCAGGAGCAGTTCGGCCTCGTTGCGGCTGCAGGTGACCACGTTGACGACGCCCTTGGGCAGGCCGGCTTCCTGCAGCAGCTCGAGCAGGCGGATGGACGAGGTCGGCACCATGCTGGCCGCCTTGAGCACGAAGGTGTTGCCGGTGACGATGCAGAGCGGGATCATCCAGCCCCAGGGGATCATGGCGGGGAAGTTGAAGGGGGCGATACCGGCGAACACGCCCAGCGGCTCGCGGTAGCTCACCGTGTCGTGTCCGGTGGACACGTTCATGAGCGACTCGCCCTTGGCGATCATGGGGGCGGCCACGCCGACTTCGCAGCCTTCGATGATCTTGACGATCTCGCCGCGGGCCTCGTCGAGGTTCTTGCCGACCTCGCGCGAGCAGATGTAGGCGAGCTCGTCCATGTTGTCCTCGAGCAGCTGCTTCCACTTGAAGAGCACCTGGGTGCGCTTCTGCATGGGCAGGCTGGACCAGGTCTGGTAAGCCTCGTGGGCCGACAGGATGGCGGCTTCCACCTCGGCCGCCGTGCAGCACGGGGCCTGGGCGAACACTTCGCCGGTGCTCGAGTCGGTCACGTCCATGTACTTGTCGGTGGCGGACTCGCACCACTCATCGTTGACGCAATAATTAAGGGTCTGTCATGTCTGCCACGTCTATCTCCCTGGCCTTTCTCTATCTTGGCGTACTGAATGATTGCCTAGCCGGATTGCCAGCACTCTTCAGCGCCCTCGGTGCTATGAAAATCTGACCTCAAGGCCTCATCGACGATGTCCAGACCGTATCGAAGCTCCTCGGTCGTGATGACCAGCGGGGGAGCGATGAAGAACACGTTGAAGCGGGAGTACGTGTACAGGTGCTTGCTCCTGAGGAACGCGGCGAGCTTGCCCATCTCCGGCGAGGTGCCGCCGTAGGGAGCGAGCGGCTCCTTGGTGGCCTTGTCCTTGACCAGCTCCACCATGCTGAAAAGGCCTTTGTACCGCACGTCGCCCACGCACGCGTGCTTGGCCTTCATGGCCTCCAGCCGCTCGGCCAGATAGGCGCCCTGCTTCGCGACGTTCTCGAAGATCTTCTCCTCTTCGTAGACCTCGAGGCAGGCGATGCCGGCGGCGCAGCAGACGGGGTGGCCGGCACCGGTGAGGCCGGTCCACAGCATGTGGTTCTCGAGGAAGTCGGCGATCTTCTCGGAGACGATGACCGCCCCCAGAGGCATCAGACTGCTGGTGAGACCCTTGGCGCAGGTGACCATGTCGGGTTTGATGCCGTAGTGCTGGGTGGCCAGCCACTTGCCGGTGCGCCCGAAACCGGCCATGACCTCGTCGTCGATGAGCAGGATGTCGTACTTGTCGAGCAGCGCCCGCACCTTGGGCCAGTAGTCGTCGGGCGGCACCAGAAGGCCGTTGGTGCCGGTGATGCCCTCCGCCAGCATGGCCGCGATGTTCTGCGGCCCCTCCATCTGGATGACTTCCTCGATGTGGCTCACGCACTGCGCGGCTGCAGGTATCGACCGTCCCGCCGAAGGGGCAGCGGTAGCAGTAGGGGTCGAAGACCCGGACGATGCCCGGGATGCCGGGCTCCACCGGCCAGCGCCGGAAGTCGCCGGAGGCGCTCATGGAGCCCATGGTGTCCCCGTGGTAGGAGCGATAGCGGGTGATGATCTTGTTGCGGCCGGTGACCAGCCGCGCGATCTTCATGGCGCTTTCGTTGGCCTCGGTGCCCGACAGGCAGTAGAAGGACTTGGCCAGCCCGGTGACCTCGGCGAGCTTCTTGCCGAGCTCGGCCTTGGGCGTGGTGACCATGGTCGGTCCCGCGTAGCACAGCTCGTCCACCTGCCGCTTGATGGCCTCGAGCACCTTGGGGTGCTGGTGACCCACATTGACGTTCATGATCTGGGAGCAGAAGTCGATCCACTTGTTGCCGTCGCCATCCCAGAACCAGACTCCTTCGGCCTTGGTCATGTGGATGGGCTGGACGGCGCCCTGAACCGACCACGGAAAGAGCGTGTAGTCGCGTGCGTCCTTCACCACCTGGGCTGAGTCCATGTCCTTACTTCCTCTCATATAGGATGGGATATGGTAGTCATGTCGCTCCCCAAGATTCAACGGACAGAGTGTCAAAAGAGCAGCAAAAACAACCGTGCGTGGGCTACAGCCGGTCCGCAGTCGGGGCCCGTTTGAGCAGCTCCAGCGCCACGATCAATCCCATGCGCCGGCGCGGGGTATCGAGGTCGCCCAGAAGCCCCCGGAGCTGCTCCAGCCGGTAGTAGACGCTCTGGCGCCGCACCCCCAAGCAGCGGGCGGTCTCGGCGACGTTGAACTGGCAATCGAACAAGGCCTGGAGTGTGGCCAAGAGTGTGCCCCGGGGCCGTCCGGGCAGACCGAGTATGGGACCCAACTGCTCTTCCACGAATCGTGCGCTGCGGCCCGTCTCGACGAGCGCATCCAGCAGACCGTCGAGCCAGTGCTCGGCGTCAGGCGGCAGGTGAGGTCTCAGGATCGACTCATGCGCGTCCTTGGTCAGATCTGCGAAGCGCACCTCCTCGCGAAAGACGACCAGAGGGAAGTCCATCAGCCGAGCGGTGCGCAACATCTCGTCGGGCACCTCGCGCAGCCACTGGACCAGCTCGAGCACCAGCGCCTGGGCCCCGGCGTCGACCAGCGACCTCAGGTAAGCCACCCTCGCTTCGGGGGAGGCGCGGGCCAGCTCGAGGCCGGTGCTCACCAGCACCTCTCCCCCGGAGAGAAAACGCCACGCATCCATGAGCTCCGAAACATGGAGCCAGGTGACCGGCTCGTCCAATCGCGAGTGACCGGTGAGCACTTCGGCTCCGCGGAAGGCAGGGAGCCGGAGGACCTCTCGAAGCGAGGGAAGAGTCATCGGTCCAGTGCCAGCCGCGCCACGGGCTCGTCCTGAGCGAACCCCTCGAACTCGCCAGTCTCGCCCAGGTGAAGCGCGCTGCTCTGCCGGGACACGGAGAGTCGCCACATCACGCCAGTTGTTGGCGTCGACCTCGCGTAGCGTGACCTCCACCGGGTCGACAGCCGCAGCATCGCCAATACCGGTCGCTTCGGCTGCATGGTCCTGCTCGGTCTCCCGGCCTCGTCCCCGCTCGGCTACCCGGCGGGGGGCGGCTCGTCCGCGACGGAGGCGTCCCGGCCGGCAGGTCGTCGGGCCCTTCCTCGGGCCGGGCGCCGGATCTCTCGGCCGCTGGGCGACTCCTCGAGAAGCACACCGTCTCCAGACAGAGCCGGCGGCGCACGGGGAACAGGTCGATCGCCCGTCGCCGCACGATGCGTCCCCCAGAGGCCCCGCTGGGCGAACACGACCACACCGCCGCGAGGGCGCCGATGAGGACCAGATACCACGTCCCGTAGTCGGACGAGGAGTTGCTGTAGGGCGAAGAAGACGACCGCCCCGATGATCGGGCCCTCGATGGTGCCCAGCCCGCCGATGACCACGGCGAAGATCATCAGCGCGCTCCATTGGAGGCTGAAGGCCGCCTCGGGCTGGGCCCGCAGGAGGTTGAGGTAGATGACCGCGCCCGTCGACGCCGGTGCCGAACGCGGCGATGATGTAGACCCAGAGCTTGGAGCGGGTGACGTTCACCCCCAGACCGCGGGCCCCGGTCTCGTCGTCCCGGATGGCCGTGAGGGCGATGCCGCGCCGCGACCGCAGCAGCAGGTAGACGAGGGCGATCGAACCGACCGCCACGCCCAGGGCCAGCCAGAACACCACCGCCTCCCGGGTATCCCGGTCGATCCGGCCCACGCTGTTGATGCTGACCCCCGAGCCTCCGCCCAGCCAGGAGATCTGGGTCACGAGCAGCCGGTAGACCTCGGCGATGACCCACGTGCCCACCGCGAAATAGCCGCCGCGAAGCCGGAAGGCGAGACCGGCGGTGGGTACGGCGAAGAGGGCCGCGACGATCCCCGCGATGGGCACGCAGACGAACGGGTTGATGCCCACCTTCTCGGCAGAAGACCCAGAGGGTGTAGGCCCCGATGCCGATGTAGGCCTGCTGCCCGACCGAGACCAGTCCGGCGTACCCGGCGAGCAGGTTCCACATCTGGGCGAGGGCCAAGAGGGTCAGGAGCGTGACCGACTGCTTCATCATCGGCGGAAGAGCCCCAGGCAGGGATGGTGGCGGCGGCGATGATGATCACCGCGGCCACCGGGAGGGCGATGCGGCTGGTGCGCGTGTAGCGCTCGACCTTGACGGGCTGGTCGAGCTGACTGCTGGTCACCTTCGGCTCTGAGGTCGGCCATCACTGCACCTGCTTCGCGAAGAGACCCTGGGGCCTGAACGCCAGGATGGCCAGGAACACCAGGTGCCCGACCAGCATCCCCCAGCCCTGGCTGGATGTGGTCACCCAGCACCTGGGCGATGCCCAGGATGATGCCCGCCTACCAGGGTCCCCCACAGCGAGCCCAGGCCCCCGATGATGACCGCCTCGTACGCGAAGATCAGCCTGAACGGCCCGGCGCCTGGGATTGAAGGTGGTGCGGATACCGATGAACACCCCGCCGATGGCCACGATGGCCAGGGCGACGGCCATGGCCATCCCGTACAGATGGCGGTTGTCGATGCCCATGAGCTGGGCGGCCCGCTGGTTGTCGGCGGTTGCGCGGAAGGCCCGGCCCATGCGGGTGCGGCCCAGGAACAACTGCAGGCCGAGAAGCACGACCACCGAGGCGATGAGGGTGATGAGCGGGAACCAGCCGATGGTTATCTGCTCGCTGATGCGGATGAACGCGTTCTCGATGCGCCCGGCGTCCAGCCCCTTGCTGTTGGCGGTGAAGCCCTCGAGCAACAGGTTCTGGATGATGATGGCGACCCCGAAGGTGGCCAGGATGGCCTGCATGGGCCCGGCGTCCATGGCGAAGTTGAACAGCCCGCGCTGGATCAGGTAGCCGAAGACGGCCATGACGATCATGACCAGGATGAGCGTGTAGAACGGGTTGATGTCGAGCGAGCCGACGAAGACCAGGGCGATGTAGGCCGCCATGATGCTGAAGTCGCCGTGGGCGAGGTTCACCAGCCGCATGACCCCGAAGACGAGCGCCAGCCCGGCGGCGAACAGCGCGTAGAGCCCGCCGAGAAGGATCCCTTGGATGATGTCGTTTGCCCAGACCACCCGTCACACTCCGAAATAGGCGGCGAAGATGTCTTCGCTTGCTGATCTCGCCGGGGGCGCCCTCAAGGACCAGCCGTCCTTCGAGCATGCAGGTGACCCGGTCGGCGAACTTCATGGCCTGGCCGACGTCCTGCTCGACCAGGAGGACGGTGGTGCCGGAGCCGATGATGGCCGGCATGGCCTGGTAGATCTTCTCCACGACCACGGGCGCGAGGCCCAGCGAGACCTCGTCGAGAAGGAGCAGCCGCGGGTTGGCCATGAGTCCCCGGCCGATGGACAAGGGCCTGCTGCTCACCCCCGGAAAGGCTGAAGGCCTGCCGCTGCCGCAGCCGGGCGAGCAGGGGAAACAGCTCGTAGACCTTGTCGATGGTCCAGATGCCCTTGCGGCGCGAGTGCGCCCCTACCAGGAGGTTCTCGTGCACGGTGAGGCTCGGGAATACCCAGCGTCCCTCCGGGACGTAGGAGATCCCAAGCCCACCCGCTTGTGCGGGGGCATCTGGCCGACGGCCTGTCCGTCGAACCGCACCTTCTCGGGGTCGGTGCGGATGAGACCGCAGATGGTGCGGAGCAAGCGTGGACTTGCCGGCGCCGTTGGCGCCGATGATGGCGTGGGTCTCCCCCTCTTCGATGCGCAGGTTCACATCGAACAGGGCCTGGAAATGCCCGTAGCCTGAGTTGACGCTTCTCGAGTTCGAGCAGGCTCATGGCGCCATGCTCCCCATGTAGACGTCCCTCACCTCGGGACTGTTGATGACGTCTTGGGATCGCCCTCGGCGATGAGCTTGCCGAAGTCGATGGCGATGAGACGGTCGACCACCGCCAGCAGCGCGTGCACGATGTGCTCGATCCAGATGATGGTGATGCCTTCGGATCGAAGCGCTTGATGGTCTCGATGAGCGACTGCACCTCGTGCTCGGTGAGGCCCCCGGCGATCTCGTCCAGGAGAAGGACTTTGGGCTCGATGGCGAGGGCCCGAGCCAGTTCGAGGCGCTTGCGCTCCAGGAGGCTGAGGGACTCGGCCAGCACGTTCGCGCGGGGCAGCAGGGCCGTGCGGTGCAGAGCCCGTGCGCACAGCTCGTAGGAGGCCTTCTCCGACTTGCCCCGGCCGTAGGTGGCCCCCACCAGCACGTTCTCGAACACGGTCATGCCCTCGAACGGCTTGGGGATCTGATAGGTGCGGCCCAGGCCGGCGTGGCAACGCTGATCGGGCGACCAGCGCGAGATGTCTTGGCCGGCGAACATGACCGTCCCGCCGTCGGGATGCACGATGCCGGTGAGGAGGTTGAGCATGGTGGTCTTGCCCGCGCCGTTGGGGCCGACGACCCCGAGCGCCTCCCCCTGGATGAGGGAGACGCTCAGGTCGTCGACCACGCTCACGCCGCCGATACGACTTCGTGAGGTTCTTGGCCTCGAGGATGACGGTCACGAGACGGCTCGTTCCGATGGCGTGCCCGTCAGATGGATCCGTCCGAGAGTCCTAGAGCGTGGTCAGGTCCACGATCTCGCCGGTCTGCGGGATGTCGGGATAGTGCGAGTTGTCGACGACCTTCCGCTCCCACGCGCCGGTCTTGCCGATCCACTGGCCGCCCACGAGCGGGGTGATGGCGCAGTTGGGCAGGGCGTTGGCGAACTTGATCGGGCCGACCAGGCTCGCCAGGTCGGTGGCCTTGATCGCCTCGACATACGACCGCGGGGTCGTCCGAGGTTGGCCGTCCGCTTGACCACGTCGGTGATGACGTCGAAACCGGCGCCGCCGGTCAGACCCAGGGCCGGGCTGAACGGGGTGCCCACTTCGGCGTTCCAGGCGTCGACGATCTCCTGGCAGGTGTAGACCCATGAGCGAGGACTTGAACGGATGGGTGTTCTCCCACCAGACCTCGTTGCTCAGGCCGTTGCCGATGTCGCCGATGGCATCCATGTCGGGACGGGTCAGGATGGCCCGGCCGATGGCGGTGACTTTCGGGCACGAAGCCGTTCTGCATGGCCTGCTTCCAGAAGTTGGCGAAATCCGGCGGGTTCATGAGGGCGCTCAGGCATTCGCAGCCTTCGGACTTGAACTGGTTGATGACGCTCGAGTAGTCCTCGGTGCCGTTCGTGACCAGGCCCGGGTTGACAAAGGTGTAGCCGGCTTCCGTCGAGGGCGGCGGGAAAGCCGGTCTTCTCGTCGGCTGTGGCGATGCCGTCGGGGTCGTTGGCGTAGAGGCAGGCCACCTTCTTGTTGGTCGGGCAGCTTCTCGAACAGGCCGATGTAGACGGGGAGCAGATCGCCGCCGATGCCCCAGAAGACGTTGTACGCCCACTTGAAGCCGACCGCCGGGTCGCCGCCCATGCCGAAGAACCAGGGTTCCATCGGGCAGCCGTACGTGACGCACGGGACGCCGTTGGCCTCACACTGCTGGCCCACCGGGATGTTGACCACCGGGGTCATGCCGGCGAAGATGGCGTCCGGCTTGTCGCTGGTGATGAGCTCGCCCGTCACTTCCGCGGCGCGGTTGCTGTCGGACTGGCTGTCCTTGACGATGAAGCTTGATGGGATGCTTCTTGCCGTCGGCGCAGACCAGCCCGTCGCCGATGGCTTCTTTGGCCTTGGCCAGCAGGAACTCGTCCGGCTCGCTGAGGCCGGCGAACACGCCGGTGGTCATGGTGACCCAGCCGAGCTTGATCTCGCGGCCCATCTCGACACCGGCGGCCGTGGTGGTCGTGGCGCCGGCCGTAGTCGTGGTGGCGCCCGGCCGTGGTCGTGGTCGCGCCGGCCGTGGTAGTGGTGGTCTCTTCCTCGCCGCAGGCCGCGACGCACGCCGCCCAGACCGGCGCCGACGCCGATGGTCGCGCCGGCGATGCCGGCGATCTTCAGGAACTCACGCCTCGATATGCTGTTGTCACTCATCAAACCCCCCTTGTTTTGTCGGAGCCTCTCGCGGCCCCTTGTCTCCATACCTGTCCGGATACCGTTCACCTGCGTATCGCAGCCTACAGCCGCGCTCCACCCTGGACATCATCCGCGTGGTTCCCGCTACCACCTGTCCAAGCCCTTACGCCTCGGCCTGTGCAGCCTGCGCCGCCCGGAAGGCCTGGATGAAACGCATGGCATAGTTGTCGCGGCCCAGAACCAGGTCGGCCGACAGGATCGCCATCCGCACCAGGGCCACATCGACGGTGGGGCAGGTGAGACCGGCCTCGATCGCTATGGCCAGATAGGCGCTGGTCAGCACCGGCCGGTTGGGAAGCCCGTGGGAGATGTTGCTGCAGCCCTGGGTCTGGTTGACCTCAAGTTCGTCGCGCACCCGCCGCGTGGCCTCCAGGGTGGCCAGACCGGCCTTGACATTGGCCCCCAGCGACAACGTGAGGCAGTCGATGATGACGTCCTCTCTGCGGAATGCCGATGGCCTCGGCCCGCTCGACGATGCGGTGCGCGATCTCGACTCGAGCAGAAGCCTCAGCGGGGATGCCCTTCTCGTCGAGGGTCAAGCCTATGACCGGGAGGCCAAACTCCTTCACCAGCGGGAGGACTTCCTCCAACGACGCCTCTTCGCCGGTCACCGAGTTGACGATCGGTCTGCCCGGGCAGACGGCCAGAGCCGCCGCCAAGGCCTTGACCTTACGGCTGTCGATGCAAAGAGGGACGTCCACGACCGCTGCCACCGCTTCCACCGCCCGCGGCAGCATGTCGATCTCGTCGACCCCGGTGGCCCCGACGTTGACATCGAGGATGTCGGCGCCGGCTGCTACCTGGGCGAGAGCCTCCTCACGGGCGACGCTGAGGTCGCCGGCGCGCAGGGCCTCGGCCAGCCGCTTCTTGCCGGTGGGATTGATGCGCTCGCCGATGAGGACCGTGGGACGGCCGCCGCCGATGATGACTTCACGGGTCGCGCTTGATACTCGAGTCTCCACTTCTATGTGTCCCTTTCTCCGAAGAGGTGGTTGAAGCCTATCTTCTGCTTGGGGGGGACGAACGACGATCTCGCTGTCGCTCTCCCCGCTGAACAGCCTTTCGAGCAGCTGGACGGAGCCCCGAACCACTCCGTGCTCCAGGTTCAACCTGTCGGCAACCGCCTGGCTCTGGTCCAGGCATTCGTGGACCGGGTAGGCCTGGGTGTCGATGAGATTGACCTGCTCGTAGCCTGCATACATCGTGGCCCGCAGAGCGTCCGCCCGCTCGCGGCCGTACCGCTGGTCCCACTCGTCGAAGGACGCGATCATCGAACTCTCGTGGCTGAACCAACCCTTGGTGAGGTAGTAGCAGCGCGGGTTGCGCTTGATCTCCTCGCGCACGCAGCCATCGTTGAGCAGGAGCGAGACGCAGTCGTCCACCCGCGGGAAAACGAGGGTTAGGTTCTCGGCACTCAGGTCTTTGAGCGCGTTCCCGCAGAAACCCAGAGCTAGGACCACCTCATCCACCGGACCGACCGTCACTTCCTCGCGTCGCTCGGAGGCGGGTCCGCGGCCGGGCTTCACGGAAGGAACGACCACCGGCTCCCCCTGCTCGGCGCCTTCGTCGAGCAGACGTATGAGCCCGCCCAGCGAGGCCTGAAGCCTCTCCGGGCGGTCGTGCAGGCCGCTCTCCATCCACACGAGCGGCGGCCTGTCCTCAGGCGGGAGCGACTCCAGGGCCAGCCGGACTTCGTCTTCGATCATCTCGCACGCCAGGATCACTCGGCGCGGCATACCACTACTCCCATCCACCCGGCGACCGGGCCGGGGGCTGGGCGCCCTTCGGGGCCGTCCCGCCCGCCGCCGGTCTCCGTCGCAGCTACTCTTACCAACACGCCTAGTAGACGCCGTACTCCTTGGCGGTGTCGACCATGGTGAGAAGGTTCTCGTCCTTGCCTTCGTCGGCCACAGCACCGACATCGAGGATGAAACCACCGTCTTTGCCGGCGACATCGATGAGCCTGCGCGTATGCTCTGCCACCTGCTCTTCGGTGCCCGCGTGCATCAGCGACAGAGGCATGTTGCCCTGGATGCAGGCCACCGTACCGATGGTCTCCTTGGCCCGAGCCATGTCGGACTGGTCGAACAGCCACACCGTCGAGGCCTTCGGCAGATCCATGATCGCCTCCAGGCGGCTGTTGTAGCGCCCCTCGGCGAACAGGAAGGGGATCATGCCCTCGGTCGATGAGACCCGATGAGGGTCTTGCGCAGAGTAGGCCAGTAGAAGGTGTGGAACTGCTCGTCGCTCATGAAGCCGTCCGCACCCTTGTGGAGCGGGATGAAGCACAGCGGCACCACCGGGCTCCCGGTCTTGCGGAGCGGCCAGTCGACAGCGACCTGCACCAAGCGCTCACACGCCGCCAGCACCTTGTCGGGATAGCGGAACATGTCGACGATCACGCCCTTGGTGCCGCGCAGGGTGTCGCCCAGGATGTCGAACGGGGCCTTTGTAGCGCATCCCGCGTAAGGCGGAAAGCCAAGGCCCTGGACTTCGGCCATCGCCGGGCAGCGCCAGCTTGAACCACTCGTTGGCCGCCTTCGCCGCCGCGGTGAGCTTCTCCAGGCTGGCGACCATCTCGTCGCTGCCCCAGCCCAGGACCTGCCCGAACACGAAGGGCAACTCGATGTAGTCCCAGAACGACGACAGATCGCCGAAGCCCTTGTACGCCCCGACCGTGCGGGGCAGGTAGGTCCGGAGCAGATAGTCGGTGGGATCGGAGATGAGTTGGTCGTAGTCCTCGGGGACCATCCACTCTTTCTCGTTGTACTGGTAGCTGGCCGCTTCGGACACACCGTGGCCCGGCCACGCGTACAGGTTGTATTCGAGGGCGGCGAACATCGCGGCCGGCACCGTATTGTGCAGCGGGTCGACGGAGGCGTCGGGCTGAAACTTGAGGTTGAAGTCCTTCCAGGCCTTAGCGCCCGCGGGTACGTCACTCATGGCCTCGTACGCGGTGAGACCCGCGCTCTTGGCCGGCCAGAAACCCATGTTGAGGCGCACGGGCACTCGGTCGGGTTTCTCCAGGTTGATCGCGGCCACGATGCGGTCCACCCGGGCTTTGTAGGTCGCTTCAGCCTCGGGGCAAGCGAACGTCGACATCGGGGTTGCGCCACTTGTCGATACGCCAGGCGCGCCTCTCCTCCGGGGTCATATGCGGCCCAGGCTTTGTCTGCCATGTCAGGCCACCCCCACCGTCTTCCTTTGCGAACGCAACAGCCGCCATGGCGTCGTCGCCGTAGGCATCGGCGCCGGTGTACTTGCGCACGGTGTCGTCCATCTGGCCGCCGCCGATGATGACCTTGAGGTCTTTGCGCAGTCCGGCGGCTTCCACCTGTTCGATGGTGGACTTCATGGAGTCAAAGGCCACACTTAGAGAAGCCGGAGAGGGCAAGGACCTGGGGTTTGTGTTCGGCGACGGCTTTGACGAAGGCTTCTTCGGGCTGGTCGATGCCGAGGTCGAGACCTCGAAGCCGTTTACTTCCAGCATGAAGCCCACGATGTCTTTGCCGATGTCGTGGATGTCGCCCCGGACGGTACCTAAGACCACCACGCCCAGCTTCTTGGTCTCGGCGGTCTTGGCGGCGAGAAGGGGTTTTAGGATCTCCCCGATCTTACGGAGCATCTCGCCGCTCATGATGAGTTCGGGGAGGAAGTAGGTGCCTTCCTGATAGCGTTCCCCGACCACCTGCATGGCTTCGGAGGAGAGGTCTAGGATCTTGTTGGGGTCTTCGCCCTGGGCCAGCATGTCGTCCACGATCTTAAGGGCTTCTTGTTCCTTCATGTTGGCCATGGCTTCTACCAGTTCGTGGGCCATTGGGGCTCCTTTCTCGGGCGCCGAGGCACCCTTCTGCTCGATTGACGTTTCCCGTCGCTTCCTTGCGTCGCTACTTCCCTCGAGTCCATTGCTTCCTTCGCTTCGCTACCGCGCGATGTGCACCGACTCACCGTGGACGTCATGCGCGGCTTCCATCACTGCTTCCGCGATCGTGGGGTGAGCGTGGATGGTCTCGCCCACCTGCTGCACCGTCAGCCCGTTCTGGACGGCCACGGCCACTTCATGGATGACGTCGGTGACGTGTGCACCCATCATGCTCGCGCCCAACAAGAGGCCCGTCTGTCGATCGGCCACGAGCTGCACGTAGCCGGTCTCTTCGCCCATAGCCATGGCCTTTCCCAGGGCGGCGAACCGGTAGGTGCCGGTGACCGGCTCATAGCCGTGGTCCTTGGCCTGCTCCTCGGTGAGCCCGACGCTTGCCACCTCGGGCGTCGAGTACGTGCACGATGGCGTCGACCGGAGGTCCCGCTTGCGGCGTTGCTCCGGCGCGCCCGCGAGACAGTTGTCGACGGCCACGAAGGCTTCGTAGGAGGCGACGTGCGCCAGCATCTGGCCGCCGTTGACATCGCCGATGGCATACACGCTCGGAGAGGTCGTCTGCAGGTAGTCGTCGACCACGACGTAGCCCCGTGAGTCCGCCGCAACACCGGCTGTCTCCAGCCCGAGGCCGGCCGTGTTGGGGGTGCGCCCCACCGATACGAGGATCTTCTCCGCGGTGATCTCCGACCCGTCAGAGAGCGTAGCGGTGACATGATCGTCGGCGTACTCGGTGATGCTCTCTACCTTGGTCTTGAGAAGCACCTGGATCCCGCGCTTCCGATATGTGCTCTGGAACTGCTTGGCCAGGCGCACGTCTTCCAGCGGCAGCATCTGGGGCAGCATCTCCACCATGGTGATACGGCTGCCGAGCTCGCTGTAGAAGGAGGCGAACTCGCAGCCGATGACCCCGGCGCCCACGATGATCAGCGATTCGGGGATCGTCTCCAAGGCTAAAGCTTCAGTAGAGGTCAAGATAGCCGGGTGTCCGAAGTCGAACATGGGCAGTCGGGCCGGTACCGCGCCGGTAGCCAGAATGGTCCTGTCCGCCTCGACCACGACCGTCCCGTCCGAGCCCTCGACCACGACCCTGCCGGGTCCGTCGAGCCTGCCCGTGCCGCGAAGCACCTGCACCCCCGCCTTCTTGAGCAGGATCTCCACGTTCTCGCGCAGGCGGGTGACGATGGCGTCTTTGCGCTGCATCATGCGGGAGAAGTCGGGCGTGATCTCGCCGGGCACCACGAAACCGTACTCCTGCCCGGCCCGCGCCCGGGAGAGCGCGTCGGCGCTCGCAAGCAGGGCCTTCGTAGGGATGCAGCCCCAGTTGAGGCACGTACCCCCCACGAGGTCGCGCTCCACCAGGGCGACCTCCGCCCCATGGCGCGCGGCTCGAAGCGCGGCCACGTAGCCGCCCGGACCGGAGCCGATGATGGCCAGCTTGGTCACGACTTCCCCACGGATGCGGCGGTCAGAATCCAGCCAGATCGAGCAACTCCGGGATCCTCTTTTCCCAGCCGATGGGCATGATATGGATACCCTGGCACAGGTCCTTGAGATCCTTCATGAGTTGGGCGGCAAGCTCCAGACCCGCGCGGTTCTTGTCTTCCGCCGCGGCAAGCTTCTGGATGGTCTCTTCGGGGACGAACACGCCCGAGACGTTCTTGTTCATGAAGCGGGCCATGCCGACCGATTTGAGCGGGATGATCCCGGCCATGACCGGCACTCCGAATCCCTCCACTCTCTTCATGAAATGGGCAAAGCGGTCGGGCTCGTAGATGGCCTGCGTCTGGAAGAACTTGGCCCCCGCTTTGATCTTGGCTTCCATCTTGTAGAGCTGGGACTCGAAGCTGGCCTCGGTATCGGCACCGGGGTTGACCACCGCACCTGCGTAGAAGTCCGTCTTGCCGGCCAGCTCGTTGCCCATCATATCGGTGCCCGCGTTCAGCTGTCCGATGACACTGAGCAACTGCACCGAGTCGAGGTCGAACACCCCGATGGCGTCGCGATGGTCGCCAAGTTGCGGCAGGTCGCCCGTGAGGGCCAGGACGTTCTCGACCCCCAGCGCCCAGGCGCTCAACAGGTCGGACTGCAGAGCTATACGGTTGCGATCGCGGCAGGTCATCTGCAGGATGGGTTCGAGGTGATGGTCGGTGAGCAGATGGCTCGTGGCCAACGAGCCCAACCTCATGACCGAGCTCTGCTGATCGGTGACGTTGGCCGCCGTGACCCGCTCGCGCAGAAGCTCGGCTACCTCGGCTATCTCGGTGACGTCGGTCCCCTTGCCGGGACCGATCTCGGCCGTGATGGCGAATTCGCCCGCTTCGAGTTTGGACCTGAAGCTCATTCGGCCACCACCTCCTCTTTCTCCGGATACTCAAGGGCATAGTGGTCGGTGCCCAGGATGCTGGGATCGGCGGACATCCTCCCCCACTTCTTCGCGTGAGGCACCATTGTCAGCTTGTCGAGCCGGCCCAGTTCTTTGAGCCGGTGGTAGATGAGTTCCCAGCCACAGTCCTTGGCCGGATCGAGCTCGCACTTGCCCTTTGAGGCCCCACCGCATTGGCCACTCAGTAGATGCTTGGTGCAGGTGGTGATGGGGCAGATGCCGCCCGTCCGGTCGAGAACGCAGTCGGCGCACTCGCCGCAACGTTCTTTGCCGGGCCACTCACCGCGGCTCCCACCCAGATTGAGCGTGTCGCATCCCGGATGGCAGACCTTGTTGATGGATGCCGCGGTCGCCTGGATGCCGACTCCACACGTCAGAACCAGTACCGAATCGGCCGACATGATCTCGTCGGTCTTGGGAGCCAGCCGCGACCTGATCAGGGCCTTCTCGCAGAGAAAGGCGACCACCTCGGTACCGGTGACCGTCTTGCCCTCGGCCTCCAGCTTGGCTTTCATCTCGGCCACCTGCACCGGACCCCCCGTACCGGAGGCCTGAGCGCACCCGTCGCACCCGAGGACGAAGACCCGGTCTTCGCCTTCGAGGTAGCTGAGGATCCTCTCAAATGATTTTTGCTTCGACCGTAACATCATTCCTCATTCTGGCCGGGATCAATGGATCGAGCAGGCTAGGCACGGATCGAAGGACCGGACGATACGGACCAGCTCGAACGGGTTGTCTTTGTCCCTGATCGGGGTGCCGATGAGAGCCTGTTCCATGGGGCCGGGGTTGCCGGCGTCATCTCGAGGCGAGGCGTTCCAGGTAGTGGGGACAACGGCCTGATAGTTGTGGATCTTCTTGTCCTTGATCTCGATCCAATGACCGAGAGCGCCGCGGGAGCCCTCGATGAGCCCCATGCCCGCGCCTTCGTCAGGGATCTCGTATTCGACGTAGGTCGGCTCTCCCGGCTTGAGCTCGAGGAGCCATTTCTCCAGGTTGTCCGCCAGGATCTTGGCGCAGATGGCCCGGGCCAGATGGCGCCCCATCACAGAGAATAGGGCCGACGGCGGAGCCTTCAGTTCGGCCAGGGCGCCGTCCACCAACTGCCGCACGACGGGATCGCCGTCGAGATAGGTGGTGGTGAGCCGCGCCAGAGGGCCAACCTCATAGACCTCGCCGCGGTAGCGGGGGGCCTTGACCCAGGAGTACGCCCCCTCTTTGCCGTACTGGGGCTTGGTCTCTCCCTGGGAGGGGTGTTTGGCCGCTGCCGAGTCCTCGTACCAGGAGTAGCGCACGCCCTCGGTGACCCCGGTCATGTCGAGCGGCTGAAGCTTCATGTCGGCCGCCGCGACCGTACCCTGTTTGAACAGGCGCCTGCGCCGGGTGAGATCGGCGTCGTCGCCCTGAAGGTCGTAGCCGCCGTAGGACAGCAGGTTGCGACAGCCGGCGCCGATCTCCAGATAGTCGCTGTAGACGCCGGCGATGGCCATCACGTCCGGCAGGTAGACGGTGTTGACGAAATCCTGCAGCTTCCTGACCTTCCACAGGAAGGCCGTGATCTTGTCGACCGTAGGCGTGTCGGTGACGCCACCCGGGACGATCCCCACCGAATGCGGGATCTTGCCGCTGAAGATGGCCACCGCCTCATGACCCATGCGCCGGACGTCGAGGGCCTGCAGGTAGTGAGCGGACGCCATCTGGTTGATCTCGACCGGCAGCCGGTAGTCGCCCTCGTAGCGAGGCGCGAACGGGCCCAGTGCGCCGCGGGCGATGAAGTCCTTGACCGAGTTCAGCTCCGGATCCTTGCCCTGGTACTTGGCCACGTCTGTCACGTCGACGTAGTCGAGGGCGGCCAGCAGGTAGAAATGCAGGATGTGGTCCTGCACCACGTGCGCGCCCTGGATGAGGTTGCGCATCAGGCGGGCGTTGTCGGGGATCTTGTCGCCGAGCCCGAAGGCGCTATCCAGGCAGAGAGCGGCGGCCACCCCGTGGGACTGCGGACAGACGCCGCAGATCCGCTGGGCGATCACCTGCGCGTCGCGAGGATCGCGGCCTCTGAGGATGATCTCGATGCCGCGGAACAGGTTGCCGGTGCTGCGCGCGTCCTTGACGACGCCGTCCTCGATCTCGGTCTCGATCTTGAGATGGCCCTCGATCCGGGTGATCGGGTCAATGGTCACCTTGGTCATCATTCTGCCTCCTTGCTCTGCCAGTAGGCACCGACGACCGGCAGTTGAACGTCAGTGACCTTCTCGTAGTAGGGCAGGCTCATGAACTCGGGCTGCGTGCACCCGAGACACGGCGAGCCCGCTCCGATGACCCAGTTGGTCCCGCTGTTCCAATGGCGGGTGGGGCAATCGGCGTACGTGATCGGGCCCTTGCAGCCGAGCTCGTAGAGGCAGCCATCCTGGCCGAACTTCTTGGCGAACTTGCCCTCGTCGAAATAGGCACGGCGCGGGCAGTTCTCGTGGATGAGCTTCCCGTAGAACGCTTTGGGACGGAGATCGGCGTCGAGGTCGTCGGGACCCGGCAGTCCGCCGAGCAGGATGCCCGCCACCGTTCCCACGAACCAATCCGGATGGGGTGGACACCCAGGGATGTTGACCAGCGGCTTGTCGATGCCGTGCTGCTTGAGGGACTCCCTGACCGTGACGCAGTTGCTGGGGTTGGTCCCTCCCGCCGGGATGCCACCGAACGAGGCGCAAGTGCCTACGGCCAGCACGGCGAGCGCATCCGTGGCGAGCTCGACAAAACGGCTCTCGATGGTGACCGGTTTGCCATCGCGCTCACCCATGACGCAGTAGTCGGCCGTGGGTCCGGTCGGGATGGCGCCATCCACTGCCAGGACATATCCGCCCTTGAGCTCGGCAACGGTGTCGTCCAGCACCTTGAGGGCGACTTCGCCGGAGCCGGCCATGACGGTCGGATGGAAGCGCAGGTTGATGTGGGTGCCGGGGATCACCGGGTCCACCAGCACGTTCTTGATGGTGGGGCTGGCGGTGTTGAGCAGCGAGACGCTGCACCCCGTACACGCTGCCGCCGGCAGCCAGACTAAGGGAATCTCTTTGACCATCGGCTTTACCTCTCCGCCCGGTTCGTTGCCCGCACGCTCGTGGGTTGCCCTGCTAGTCACCTTGCTCCACTATACCGCCCGCTGCTTCGCTGCTTCCTACTTCTTGTCCAGCTGAATGCGCGCCGCCCGGAGGGTGTTGCGCGCCAGCATCATGTTGGTGACCGCGCCCACTCCACCCGGAACCGGAGTGATGGCCCCGGCCTTCTCGGCGACGGGCTCGAAGTCCACGTCTCCGACAGTCTTGTTCTGCGCCTCGGCGAGGTCGGCGCCGCACGTGCGACAGGGATTCTTCTTGCTGCGATTGAGGGTGCCGCATGCCGGGCAGACCACGACCCGGTTGATCCCCACGTCGAGGATGACCGCGCCGTCTTTCACCAGATCGGCGCCGATGAGCTGGGGCACGCCGGCAGCCACGACGAGGATGTCGGCCACCTTGGTGTGCTTGGCCAGATTGCCGCGGTTGGAGGTGAAGACATGCGTCACCGTGGTGGTGGCGTTGCGATTGAGGAACATCACGGCCAGAGGTTTGCCCACGATGTTCGAATGGCCCACCACGCAGACCTCGGCTCCCTCGAGGGCGTCGGTCACGTCGCGCCCCTCCGACCGCAGATACCGTTCGAGAAGCTCGATGCAGGCGGAAGGGGTCGCGGGCGGGAAGGTCGGCTCGCCCAGGGTGAGCCGACCCATGTTGAAGGGATGGAAACAGTCGACGTCTTTGTCGAAGCTGATGGAGTTGATGACCGCAGAGTCGGAGATATGCGGCGGGAAGGGGCGCAGCGGAAGGATCCCCGACACCGCCGGGTCGTCATTGAGGCTGCGCACGGTAGTCACCACTGCTTCTTCGGTAGTGTCGGCGCCCAAGGTCTCATTGCGATAGCCGAGACCCATCTCGGCGCAGAACTTCTCCACCGCCCCCCGGTACATGCCGGCGCCGAAGTCGTCACCGACCATGAGGGTGGCGATACCGGGCTCGGCTCCAGCCGCTTTGAGCTCCTCCAGCTCGCGGGACAACTCCTCGCGTAACTCGGAGGCTATGACCTTGCCGTCGATGATCTTGGCTGCCACTTCTTGTCTCTCTTTCCTCGGGTGAGACCTGCTCCGCCGATGTTCGCCGTCTGTGCCGCTCAGAGCTTGCTGTAGGTGAGGGCCATGACCTCCTCGCGCAGACGGGCCGTCTCGGCGAGGATGACCTCTGTCCGTTCCCACGCTTGCCTGTTGAACTCCGCATCTTCGATCCAGGCCAGGTTGATCTTGACGTTGAGGGCGGCCGACTGAGCAGCGGCCTCGGCCAAGAGCACGGCCACTCCGGCGTCGGACACCGCATGCGGGTTGCCCTTCTCGGCCGCGGGCAGCGAGAGCCTGGCCACCTCGGCGGCCGCCTCGGCGACCTTGAGGGGCACGTCCGCGGCTCCCTTCAGCGCGTCCTGGAGGATGACGCCACGCTCCTTCTTCTGCTCCTCGGTGTCGCGGGGAAGCTTCATGGCCACGGCGACCGCGCGGTAGGCCTTGGCGTCCAGACTGACGAACTCGCCCAGCCTGGCCCGCAGCTCTTCGGCCGCCGCCGCGATCGCGGCCATGTCGGCCTCTACCGCTGCGAACTTCTCTTTGCCCAGAGTGAGGCTGGTGACCATCGTGACCAGACCGGCCCCCAACGCTCCGACCAGCGCCGCTACGCTTCCACCCCCCGGCTCCGGCTCGGCGCTCGCGAGCTTATCAAGATAGGAGGCGATGGTGCCGTCCAGATAGGCCGGACCGGCGTCCGGCATGTCTTTCGTCATGTTTGCCGCCCTTCAAGGTTCGTGGTGCTCGACCTGGGCGTCAGTACCGTCCGACCCAGGGCTCTTCCCCTAACCGTGGCACTATACTATAGTTATATAGCTAAATGTCAAGAACGACTCCGCAGACACGTTGCCGGGGGCCCACGTTGGAGCAGACATTGCAGGATCCATCGCGATCTGAAGCCGCGGGCAGAGACTCTGGACGTATGCAGCGTAGCCGACGGGATACATCGTCCTTCGAGCCTGCTTATCTGCGGATCGCCGGCACCATTGCCGAGCAGATCGGGGCCGGGGTCTACCGGCCCGGCGACCAACTCCCCACCGAGCAGCAACTTCGCAGGCAGTTCCGGGTCAGCCCGGTGACCGTCCGCAGGGCGGTCACCATCCTCCTCAACCGGGGTCTGGTCACGACCACCCAGGGCAAGGGCACCTTTGTCCGAGCGCAGGGCATCGGCGAGGCCGTGTTCCGGCTGCAGGAGATCACCGACACGTGGACGGGGGACGAATCGGCGGAGGTGCGGCTGCTCGAGGCCGGTATCCGACCGGCAGACGACAGGGCGGCAATGATGCTGGACCTGGAACCCGGACGGGCGCTGGTCTACATGCGGCGCCTCGTCGAGCGGCGCGGCGTCCCCCTGGTCTATCAGGTGGAGCACGTGATCTACGACGAACATAGGCCTCTTATCGAATCGCAACTCCAGACCACATCGCTCGATGGAGTCCTTGCCGCTGAGCGCGGAGTCGGGATGCCGAGTGGTCGTCTCACCATCAAAGCGGTCAGCCTGGACGCCGACGAAGCCCGGCACCTCAAGGTGCCGGAGGGTTCGCCCGCCCTCTCTCTGGAGCACATCTTCCTCGACTTCGAGGGACGGCCCGTGAGTTGGGGCAGGTTCGTCTGCCGCGCCGATCAGTTCCAGTTGAGCACGCATATCGGGGTGTCGCCCGAGGGAGTAGGGGCGGCCTGACATGGAGGGTATCGCTGTCGCGGTGGCGGCTTTGGACTACAACGAGACGCTCCGCCTGGTCGGCGAAGCTGTCGACCGCGGAGCCCCTGCGGTCGACATCGTGCGGGCCACTCAGGTGGGACTCCAGCGCGTGGGCGAGCGCTACGAGCAGCAGGATATCTTCCTGGCCGGTCTCATCATGGCCGGGGAGATCTTCCGTGCGGTCATGGATATGGTACGTTCTGACTGGGAAAGCAGTCTCGACGGGGGGGCCTCCGGACGCGTGCTTCTGGGAACGGTGGCGGGCGATATCCACGACCTGGGCAAGAACATGGCCGCCCTCACCTTTCGCACGTACGGCTTCGCTGTGGAGGACCTGGGTGTCGACGTGCCCCCAGAGGACTTCGTGGCAGCCGCTCGACGTAGCCGCCCGGACGTGGTAGGGCTCTCGGGACTGCTCACCGTCGCGTTCGATTCGATGCGGGAGACGGTACAGATGATCAGGGCCGACAGCACGGAGGGTGCCGTACCGTTGATCGTGATTGGGGGAGCCACCATCGACGAGCACATTGCTCTGCTACATCGGCGCCGACCAATGGACGAACGATGCCATGGAAGGCGTACGGGTCTGTCAAAAGCTGCTGGAGAGTCGGACACCGATCGCGAGGTCCTGAATGAACGCAGTGCTGGACGAGGTGTTCTTGTCGTTCACCGGTGACAAGGCCGAGTTGATCCCCATCCTGCAGCAGGTCCAGCAGGAGCTTGGCTACCTTCCCGAAGAGGCCATGAGAGAGATAGCCCACTTCACCCGGATGCCGGAGTCGACCGTCTTCGGAGTGGCCACCTTCTACGCCCAGTTCAAGTTCGCTCCTGTAGGCCGGAACATCGTCAAGGTGTGCAGGGGTACCGGCTGCTACGTCAAGGGCGCGCCCCGGTTGTTGGACGAGATAGAGAAACTCCTTGGCATCAAAGACGGCGAGACTACTCCCGACCTGGAATACACGCTCGAGACGGTGGCCTGTTTCGGTTCCTGCGCCTTGGCGCCCGTGCTGCTCTTCAACGGAAAGGTCCACGGTTGGATGACCCCGGAGAAGGTGAGAGACATGTTACGTCCTTTGAACCCGACCTCCTGACCGGTGGATCCGATGAGCGCAATCACCCGCATCCTGATCGGCACCGGCACCTGCGGCACAGCCGCCGGCGCCGATGACATCCTGACCACTCTGCAGAGCGAGCTGAGCCGGAACGGGCTGGAGGCCGAGATCACCCAGGTCGGCTGCATCGGTCTGTGCTACGCCGAGCCGCTGATCGAGGTCATCAAACCCGGACGGCCCAGCATCTTCTACGGGAACCTCACCCCCGCTTCCATGACCGAGATCGTCAGGGACTACCTGACGGGCGACGATCCCCGGGCGGATCTCGCCCTGGGCACGAGAGGTGCGGGCGAGGTCGAGGGTATCCCCCGGCTTTTCGATCTGCCGGTCCTGAAACCCCAGGTGCGCATCGTCCTGCGGAACTGCGGCAACATCGACCCCGCCGACCTCGATCAGTACATCGCGGCCGGAGGCTACAAGGGCTTGGCCAGAGCGTTCGCGATGAGCCGGCAGGAGATCATCGACGAGGTGAAGAGGTCCGGGCTGCGCGGCCGGGGCGGCGCGGGGTTCCCCACCGGACTCAAGTGGCAGTTCTGCCATGACGCCCCCGGCAGTCAGAAATACATCATCTGCAATGCCGACGAGGGCGACCCGGGCGCCTTCATGGACCGGGCGGTGCTGGAAGGCGATCCCCACGCCGTCCTCGAGGGCATGCTCATCGGCGGCTACGCCATCGGCGCCTCGAGGCATACATCTACGTGCGCGCCGAATACCCCCTGGCCATCGACAGATTGCGGACCGCCATCGAGCAGATGGAGGAGCGACGGCCTGCTCGGCGACGACATCCTGGGCTCGGGGTTCGGCTTCCATGTCAAGATCAAGGAGGGCGCCGGCGCCTTCGTCTGCGGGGAAGAGACCGCGCTCATGGCCTCCATCGAGGGCGCCCGAGGCATGCCCCGGCCCCGACCTCCCTTCCCGGCGCAGTCGGGTCTCTGGGGCAAGCCCACCAACATCAACAATGTCGAGACCTGGGCCAACGTCTCCGCGATCTTCGAGAAAGGGGCCGCCTGGTACGCGGCCTACGGTACGGAGAAGAGCCGGGGCACCAAGACCTTCTCCCTGGTGGGCAAGATCAACCGCACCGGTCTCATCGAGGTGCCCATGGGGATCCCCCTGGAGGAGATCATCTACGGGATCGGCGGCGGCATCCCGGAGGGCAAGACGTTCAAGGCGGTCCAGACCGGCGGACCGTCGGGTGGATGCATGCCCGCCAGCTTCCTCGACTCGCCGGTGGACTACGAATCGCTGGCCGCGGCCGGCTCCATCATGGGGTCGGGCGGCATGGTGGTCATGGACGAAGACGACCTGCATGGTCGACGTGGCCCGCTACTTCCTCAGCTTCACTCAACTCGAATCGTGCGGTAAGTGCATCCCCTGCCGCTGGGGCACCAAACAGATGCTCGACATCCTCGAGGATATCGTGGCCGGCAAGGGTCGCGACGGTGACATCGACCTCCTGCTGGAGCTGGGCGCGGCCGTCAAGGGCGGCTCGCTCTGTGCCCTCGGAGGAACGGCGCCCAACCCCGTGCTCACGACCATCCGCTACTTCCGCGACGAATATGAGGCCCACATCAACGAGAGATGCTGCCCGGCCCTGTCCTGTAAGGCACTCGTGGACTATTGGATCGATGCGGAGAAATGCCAGGCGTGCGGCCGGTGCATCCGGGTCTGCCCGGCGGACGCCATCAGTGGCGAGAAGCGTATGGTGCACGTCATCGACCAGGACAAATGCACCAAGTGCGGCAGTTGCCTGGCTGCGTGCCCGCCCCGGTTCGACGCTGTGGTGAAGAGTTCGGGCAGGCCGATCGCGGCCCCCGCCGCACCGGTCCCGGTGACCGCGCGGGCCCGCTCGCGCGACCGAGACATGCCCGTCGACAGCGATGGGTCCGCCGATGCTGACGCACCCGTTGATCGTGAAGATGATGGAGGCCAGTGATGACACCAGCCACCGCGCCTGAGACAGGGGTGAGAAGCGTGAAGACCGTCGCCCTGACGATCGACGGGGTCGAGACCAAGGTGCGCGAAGGGACCACGGTCCTCGAAGCCGCCCGGAGGGCCGGCGTCTACATCCCCACCCTGTGCCATGACGACGATCTGGAGCCGTACGGGGCCTGCCGGCTCTGCATCGTAGAGATCGAGAACATGAGAGGCCTGCCCACCTCCTGTACCACTCTGGCCGCCGAGGGGATGGTGGTGCGAACCGATACGCCGGAGGTCGAGTCTTCGCGCCGGGCGACGATAGAGCTGATCATGGCGAACCACCTGGGCGACTGTCTTACGTGTGCGCAGAACCAGAACTGCGAGTTGCAGCGGGTCGCACGCTACGTCGGCGTCGACGAGGACCATTTCAAGCGACTACGCAAGAGCACCTTCTTCCGTCCCCTAGACGACAGCAACCCCGCTTACGTCCGGGACATGAACAAGTGCATCCTCTGCGCCCGCTGCGTGCGGTCCTGCCACGAGATCACCGGGATCGATGCTATAGATATCGCTTTTCGCGGAAACGCGGCGACCATCAGCGGGTTCGGGGACAAGCCGATCCTGCTCTCGCGCTGCGAGACCTGCGGCGAGTGCATCAGCCGCTGTCCTACCGGCGCGCTCGTCTATCGCGACAGCCGCCAAGCCACCCGCGAGGTCAGGACCACCTGCCCGTACTGCGCCGTCGGCTGCCAGATGTATCTGGGCGTACGCGGCAGCGAGGTCGTCGGGGTGAGGGCCGACAAGGAAGGGCCGGCCAACGAGGGGCACCTGTGCGTGAAAGGGCGCTTCGGGATAGCCGGCTTCGTACACCACGAGTCTCGGATCAAGACCCCCCTCATCAAGAGGAACGGGGTGTTCGAAGAGGCCACGCTGGGACGAGGCGCTCGATCTGGTGGCGAGCCGCTTCAAGGAGTTCGCTCCCGAGGAGATCGGGGTGGTCTCTTCGGCCCGCGCCACCAACGAGGACAACTACGTGATGCAGAAGTTCGGAAGGGGGGTGTTGGGCACCAACAACGTCGATCACTGTGCCCGCTTATGACACGCCCCCACGGTGGCCGGTCTGGCCGCCACGTTCGGTAGCGGGGCGATGACCAACAACATCGACGACTTTGGCAACAGCAGGTGCGTCCTCGCCATCGGCACGAACACCGCCGAGGCCCATCCGGTGCTGGCGATGAAGATCCGCAGGACGATCCGCCAGAGCGGGGCCAAGATGATCGTCGCCAATCCCATGGAGGTCGACTTCGTACGCGACGCCGACCTCTGGCTCCGGCCCAGGACCGGGACCGACGTGGCCCTGCTCATGGGGCTGTGTCGGATCATCCTGGACGAGGACCTGCACGATTCGGCGTTCGTCGAGGAGCGGTGCGAGAACTTCGAGGCGTTCAAGAAGGCGCTGGAAGACTACCCCCGGGAGCGTGTCGCCGAGATCACCGGCATCGACGAAGGACTTCTCGTCGCGGCGGCCCGCATGTATGCGGAGAACGCGCCGGCCACCATCCTCTATGCCATGGGGCTGTGCGAGCACAGTCACGGCACGGAGAACGTCATCGCCGCGGCGAACCTGGCGATGCTCACCGGCAACGTGGGCGGGATCGGCGCGGGGGTCAACCCGCTGCGCGGCCAGAACAACGTGCAAGGCGCCTGCGACATGGGCGCCCTTCCCGATGTCTACCCGGGGTACCAGAAGGTGGACAACGAGGCGGTGCGCAAGAAGTTCGAGGAAGCTTGGGGCGTCGAGCTCAACCCCTACCTGGGGCTCAAGCTCACCGAGATGATGCCGGCCGCTCGGGAGGGACAGATCAGGGCGCTGTACATCATGGGTGAGAACCCCGTGCTAACCGACCCCGACGGCAATCATGTGATCCAAGCTCTGAAGAACCTCGATTTCTTCGTCTTCCAGGACCTGTTCCTCAACGAGACGGCCGAGTTCGCCGACGTGGTGCTGCCGGCAGCGAGTTTTGCGGAGAAGGACGGCACCTTCACCAACACGGAGCGGCGCGTTCAGAGGGTCCGCAAGGCCATCGAGCCTATCGGCCAGAGCCGGCCCGACTGGTGGATCGTCTCCGAGATCGCCAAGCGGATGGGCGCGACCGGCTTCGACTACACGAGCGCGGCCGAAGTCATGGACGAGATCGCCCGACTCACTCCCAACTACGGAGGCATCAGCCACAAGCGTCTCGAGGACGGCAGCCTGCAGTGGCCCTGCCCCAGCGACGACCATCCCGGCACCTGCATCATGCATTCGGAGGTCTTTGCGCGACCGGGCGGGAAGGGCTACTTCGTCCCACTCCAGTACCGGCCCCCGGTGGAGGCCACGACCGCGGACTATCCGCTCATGCTCATGACCGGCCGCCGCCTCTACCACTACCACGCCACGATGACCCGCAAGGTGGACGCCCTCAACGCCCTCCTTTCCGAGGAGCTCGCGCAGATCAATCCTCTCGACGCCGCACCATTGGGCATCAATGACGGTGACCTGGTCCGGGTGACGTCACGGCAGGGAGAGGTGGAGGTCAGAGCCAGGGTGACCAAGGCCGTGCCGGCCGGGATGGTGGCCATGGCGTTCCACTTCGCGGAATGTCCCACGAACCGGCTCATCAGTTCCCGCGCGGATACCCTCGACCCGGTCACCAAGACCCCGGCGTACAAGACCTGCCCGGTGAAGATCCAGAAGCTCGACGACGTGACCGCCGGCGCCGCGATGTTGGCAGCCTTGCATCGGGCCAGCCACGAGCCGACGTTTCGGACGCGCCTCTCGCGCGACCCGCAAGAGGCGCTGCGCGACTACAGGCTGAGCGAGGCCGAGCAGGCCGCGGTCGCCACCGGCAATGTGGCCACAATAGAGTCGTACACCGGCAGACTGGACGAGCGTCTCAGGCAGTGGCTGCTGGTCGAACGCAAGGAAGGACCCTCGCCCGCCGCATGAGCAAAGCGGCGGGCTCGCCGAAACGAGGCGTCGGCCCGCTGGAAGCTGTCAGGCCCCCCGGACGTCGATGATGCTCTCCACGAGCGGCTCCAGGGTCTTGAGGAGCTCGTCGCGATCCACGTCCTGGACCTTGAACGTGACCGTCTCGGAGTCGGCCGCGATGCCGAAGGCCACGAACTGAGCGCCCAGCGCCGAGATGGCGCTGGAGATCCTCGCCAGGGTCCCTTTCTCGCGGGGCACTTTGGTGGTCACCCGGATACCGGGCTCCCGGGCTCCAAAGAGCTCGAGCAGGATGTTGAAGAGATGCGACTCGGTGATGATCCCTACCAACTCGCCGTCCCTCAAGACCGGCAGACCGCTCACTTTGTTGTCGGCCATGATGCGACCGGCTTCCTCGACCGCCGTGTCCTCGGTCACGGTGATCACGTCGCGGGTCATGATCTTCTCGATGGTGATCTTCTCCAGAAGGTAGTCCATCTCCCACACGCTGAGAGAAGTGGCCGGCGAGGGCGACACGCGGAGCAGGTCGTCGAGGGAGACGATGCCCACCAGTTCCCCCTTCTCGTTCACCACCGGCAGCTGGCGCACCTTGCTCCCACGCATCACCTGCATGGCGTCAGGAACGGTCGCGGCCGGATTGGTCGTGATCGGCATCTTGGACATCCTGTCGCGGACTAGCATCTGATCCTCCTGGCAACCGATTCCCTGACCCGCTTCTCAGTTTACTGCAACTACGTGCGGCCGCCCGCGCGAGCGCGCAGCTCCGCGGCGCGCGCCGCCGCGGCCTCCACGGCCTGCCGAAAAGCCTCTCCCACACAGCGCTCTTCAAGTACGGCTTTCCCTTCCACAAGCGCGCCGCCGGCCGGGTCGAGATGCTGCTGATCCGGCGCGACCGCCTCGCCGGCGATGAGCGTCCGGGCGACTGCCAAGGAGCGTCCGGCGGGCCAGCGCTCGGGAGAGGTTTCGAGGCAGACCGGCGGCCACTCCCCCATCCTCCAGGCCTTCGAGAGCGAGGGCCAGAAGCGCCGGGCCCGTTCCCGAAACGGCGGTCACCGCATCGAGCATGCTCTCCGGCACCATCACGGCAAGCCCCAGGGCGCCGAACAGCTCGAATATCCGCCGCTCGGCCTCGCTTTGGGCCGCTTCATCGCCGACGCGCCCGGCCTGACCCGCGGGTCGCGGCTCGGTTGCGACTCCCGGCTCGGCCGCCACCGCGATGGTCCCGGCTCCCACCTCCACCCCCAGGTTGGGCATGACCCGGAACAATGCCGGAGCGGGACCGGCCATCCGCCGCAACTGCAGGAGTTCCACGCCGGCCATGGACGAGATCAACGTTTGCCCCTCGCGCAGCAGAGGAGCAATCGCGGCCAGGACTCCGGCGGCGTCGTTGGGTTTGACAACGATGAGGACGAGGTCGGCCTCGGTCACCACCTGGGATGCCGAATCCGCGCAGACCACCCGCTCGCACTCCGCCACCCGCCGCACGGCGCCGGGGACTTTGTCCCACACGAGCAGACGCGGCCCCGCCGGACCCAGGCGCGACCAGCCGCGCACGAGGGCGGACCCCATGTTGCCGGTCCCGATGACCCCCACCGTGAGGCGTTCTTCGGTCGCTGTCTCTGCGGTCGCGATCGCCACTATGCCACTCCTTTCGCGTGCACCGTACCACGCCGCCTGAGTGCTTGTATGATTCCCCTGTGAGGCGCGGATAGCGGAGAGCCCGAGGAAGGAGCGTCATGCAGCGGCCCTCAGTCCAGGATGAGATGAAGAAGCAGGCCGCCCTCGAGGCCCTCACCTACGTCGAAGGCGGCGTCATCGGCGTCGGCACGGGCTCGACGGTGAACCACTTCATCGATGCCCTCGCCTCCAGCAAGAAGCGTATAGACGGGGTCGTGTCCAGCTCGGAGGCTTCCAGCGCCCGATTGAGCGGCTATGGCATCCCCGTGCTCGACCTCAACGCCGTGGGCCGTCTGGATCTATACGTGGACGGCGCCGACGAAGCGAACCCCCGCCTCCAGCTCATCAAGGGCGGCGGAGGGGCGCTCACCCGGGAGAAGATCGTGGCCGCGGCCAGCAGGCGATTCGTCTGCATCGCCGATGAGAGCAAGCTGGTGGAGGTGCTGGGCCGGTTCCCCCTGCCGCTGGAGGTCATACCCATGGCTAGGAGCTATGTGACGGCCGAAGTGGTCAAGCTGGGCGGCATGCCGGTCTGGCGCGAGGGCTTCGTCACGGACAACGGCAACATCATCCTCGACGTTCACGGGCTCACCATCAACGCCCCGGTGGAGATGGAGCAGCGGCTCAACAACATCCCCGGGGTGGTCACGGCCGGTCTGTTCGCCATGCGTCCCGCCGACCTGCTCGATACTGGGCACCCCGGCGGGACCGCGCACCGTCCTGGCCAGGTAGAGGCAGCACTAGGTCCGTTCGCTCGTGCCAGCCGACCCGTCGGTCGGCTTGATCAGCGTCTCCAGCTCTACGCCCAAGCGGGTCGCCAGTATCTCGAGGGCCGCGTCCTGCGCGGCAAGGTGCGCCTGTATCTGCTGGGCTTCTTGAAGTATCGCCTCCGCATCGGCGTAGGTGTTGATGGCCCTTTGATCGGAGGCGGTGCCGAGCACCTGCTGCCCGACCATGATGATCGAAAGCAGGGTCAGTTGTAGGAAGGTCTGAGAGATCCACTGGACGATCGTGAGCGCGCCCCCGTGGATCGCTTGCGGAAGCGCGACGAGGGCGAGTGCCGCGAAGGCGTACGCGCACCACATGGTGCCCACACCTTCCGTGATGACGCCGGCGATCCTGCCGTTGAAGCCCGCCCGGTGCAACTCTTTGACCTTGACCGGACGCTTCTGCGCACGGGCGGCGATGTGCGGGTGGGGGCTGTACCGGAACAGACTCATAGCTACACCTTTCGCGTGATAGGAGTCGGGACTGCGCGAACAGTACGCAGGTACCCTTGAGGACGCGACCCAAGTCTTGCACTTAGGCGTGCCGCGCGCGAGTATGCAAGTCTGAGCCGGAGCAAGGGAGGGCGCCGAGCTGCGCACGGGTAGTCAGGCGCAAGCGTCCTCGGACCGACCATCCCTCGGAGGAAGTCCTGTGAAAGCAGTGGTGTTCGAACAGTTCGGCGGCCCCGAGGTCCTGAGGTATGTTGACCTACCGATCCCGGCACCGGGTCAGGGCCAGGTACTGGTCAAGACCAGGGCAGTAGGAGTATGCAAGGCTGACTGGCGCGTAAGGATGGGGCGCAGCCAGTGGCTCACCTGCCCCTTCCCCGTTACCATCGGCTACGAGAGCGCGGGCACGATCGAGGCGCTGGGTCCGGGGGTCTCGGGGTTCACGGTCGGCCAGCCGGTGCATGTGCTCCACATGGCCGTCTACGGCACCTACGCGGACTTCATAGCCGTGACGGCCGACGACGTGGCCCCTATGCCTGAGGGCATGGATTTCGACGCGGCGGCGGCAGCCTTCAACTATTTCGTGGCCTGGGGTCTCCTCAACCAGATCGTCCGGGCCTCGGAAGGGCAGACCCTGTACATCGGCGGTGCGGCGGGAGGCGTGGGGACGGCGGTCATCCAACTGGCGCAGCATCAGAGGGTGGAAGTCATCGCCAGCGCCAGCACCGATGCCAAGTGCGAGTACCTGAGAGGCCTGGGCGTCGAGAGGGTGTTCAATCACACTGCCGAGGATGACGTCGCGGCCGTCAAGCGCCTAAGCGGCGGGCGCGGCGTCGACTACGTCTACGACCAGGTAGCCGGGCCCCGCTTCTGCCGCCAGTTCGACATGCTGGCCACTTACGGTCAGATAATCCTCTACAACTACCTGGGCGGCTATCCCGAGGACAGAGAGATCATCCACATCCTGCAGAGTCGCTGCGAAGGCTGCTACGGGATCCGCTACTTCTCCATCCATGTGCACGACACCGACCCGGCACGATTCAGGAAGGTGAAGGAGGAGGTTTTGGGGCTGATCGCGGCGGGCGCGCTCCGCCCGCCCATCCACAAGGTCCTGCCTCTGTCCGAGGCCCGCCTGGCGCACGAGATGATCGATTCGGGAGAGGTGTTGGGGAAATTGGTGTTGCGTCCTGCGCCTTGGGGCACGGTGGCTGCGGCCCCGCGGCCGTTTGGCGGCGCGGCCTAGCGTGCGCCCGAAAGCTCTCGAGCCAGGTCTTTCTGCCCAGCCCCCGCTCGCCCGCGGGGCTGCGCGCCCTCGTCGATACGCACCTGGGTGAGCAACAGCAACTCCTGCACGTCTCCCCGGATGGCGATGGGGAATTGCGGCATCTCCTCGGGTTCGTCGTAGCTGAATACGCCGCCCTGCCACTGGGTGATCTCGTACATGCGGGAGATGGTGAGGCGCCACATGGCCTCGCGCACCTGCTCCTCGGTGGCGAAGCCCTTCTCGACCAGACGGGCGCCCAGAGCCTTGTTCCCCTTGCCGTTTCCGGACTGCGAGGCACACTCCACCAACACCCGCGCCAGCTGGTCTTCGGTCAACAGTCCGGCTCGTATGAGGTGCACTCCCAGCCTGTCATCGGTTACCGGAAGCGATATCCCTTCCACCCGACCCTTGACGAGATAGATGTAGCCTCGCTCCTCGTAGTTGCTGACTTCGAGCACGCCGGTCGCGGCGTTCTGAGCCAGGAACTGCAGAACGCTCGCCACGCTGAACCTGTCGATCGATCCGTGGAGAATCATGGTGTCGTGCCCGCGGAGCCTTTCTCGCGTGGACTGTCGTCGCTTGTATCGGCAGTATCGAAGGCTGGGCTTAGCCGTTGATGGCTCCCGAAGAGCCCCGCGGGGCCGGCACCGGCGCCGATGCGCCGCTACTCGGACGCCGCTATTCGCGCGGCGTGAGGCGCCGCAAAGAAGCCGGAGGCCGCCTCCTAGGAGGCGGCCTCCGGTCGGCCCGTCACTGGTCGGTCGCCGACGGCGATGCGTCGGTAACGACGCGTGGCGCTTCTACTGGACTCGCATCTCGATGGTGCCGGTATAGGTCGTCCCCGCCGCCGGGGTGATCTGCACGCCGTCGTCGAAGACCTTCAGAGTCTTGCCGGCGACAGCGACGATCGAGGACGTCGAGTCGAAGGTCAGGCTCGTCACGTAGCAGGACTTGGTGACCGTCCAATTGGAGCCGTTCTTAAGCGTGACGATGACTCCATTGTTCACGGCCGGTTCCGCGGTGTTGGTCACAGTACCCAGATTCCGATAGTCGTAGGGGACCGGGTTCGGATAGTTCGAGCCGGATCCGTAGGGATACATGATGGTGGTGTGCGGTGCGTGGGTCGCCGATGAGGACGAGATGAGCCCGGCGACGGACGCATGGTCGAAGGTGAGGACGAGGTTCCTCGGGGTTTCAGGACCCATGCCACCCATGAGGTCCCCGCGCATGCCGTTCCAGAAGTCACCCTTCAGGGAGATGTTCTTGAAGTTCGCGAAGGCATCGGTAGCGGCTGGCGTATACAGGTCCTTGTCGGCCGGGACTACCGGACCGGCCGGCTCGATGTACGGTTTGAAGAACTCACCGGTGTTGGTGGCCGGCGGTGGACCCATGTCCGGGCCGGGATCGTCGTCATCCATCAACTGGAAGATGACGCCGTTGGCCGGGAGCAGCTTCGCGCCCTGCGCGCCGTCGACATTGATCTCGAGCGCCTGGCCCTTGTCGAGGAAGACGGCCTCTCCGGTCTTGAAGGTGGTCCCCCCGGTGACGTCGACGACCCCATCGCCGTGCCACATAATGCCGAAACGCTTGGAGTTGACGACGGTCGGCTTGTTGGGGATGGCTCTGATCTCTTTGACACTGAGGCCGATGTCGCCGTTCAGCGCCCTGATCGCCGCCTGCGTGCTGTTTCCGTAGATCAGATGGCAGCCCCTGCTGATGGTGCCGTAGGTGGCGACGTGGAAGGTGGTCCCCAGGAAGCGCTCGGTGGCGCCGCCGATGCCATAGGTACCGTAACCATCCTGGCCGGTGATCTTGACCACGCTGTTGATCACGTTGAGTTGGGGAGCCTGGCAGTCGTCGGTGGAGAGGACACCCCAGCCCTCGGCACTGATAGTGGAGTTGACGTAGCTGGCGATGGTCCCGTTGCCGCATAGGTTGGTGGCCCGGTTGTTGCCGCCCAGACCGAGCACCCAAGGTACGGACCTCATCTGCTTCTGGTCCATGGTCGGGTTGTAGTCAGCAGGGAGGACCCCGTCGCGGGTCTCGATGGTCGAGTTCTTGACCACCAGATTGGCGCCCTCGTCGGCCACGATGCCCGTGCGAACGACGCCGTCGGTCTTGATGCTGGCCCTGTCGATGACCACCTTGGTTTCGGCGCCAGTGACCAGGACCGCGGCGCCGTAGCCGACGAAGTCGCTACGGCCGTCGCCCTTCATGTCCAGCTTGAGGCCCCATACCTTGTAGTCTCCGGCGAGGAAGAGACCGTTGAAGCAGTCACCGGTCGACGTGACTTTGATGTTCTTGGCGTTGGTCTTGTAGATCCGGCCACCCTGTACCGCGGAGAGGACGGACTTCTCGTAGTCCGGCCCCGACGCACCTACATACAGTGCCTGGCGGGTGATGTACTCAAGCGGGGGCGGGGGCGGCGGAGAACCTGGTCCCGGAGGAGGTCCAGGCGGAGAGAAGAAGACGACCCCTTCTTCGGCAGCGGTGAACACGATCCTGCCGAAGTAGTTGCCGGGTACGAACACCGTGTTCGTCCCCTGGGTCGTCTCCAGCACCTGGCCCTTCTCGACCCCGTTGACCGTCATGGTCAGGGTGTAGCCGTCGGGGGCGGTCAGTGTTGCGCCGGGGGCAATCTTGACCATACCCGAATAGACGGTCTCACCTGCCGGGAAGGCAACCGTACCTGTCAGCGTCGTGGGTGGCGTGGCTAACGCCACAGCAGGAAGGCAGACGACCAGCATGGCCGCCGCCACCAGCGCGATCGCGAGCGCGATCGCCCGGGATCTGTTCTTCATCTTCAGCCTCCTCTTCAAGATCGACGCAATTGTCTGGCCGGCGACATCGGAATCGTCCGTCCCGGTGGGGATCATCGAGCCCTCAGCGGCGCCTCCCATTCCCCCAGGCTCTACCCCCTTCGGGAGATTGCCGTCCCCGTGCAATTGCCATTGCTCGCTCCGTTGTACCTCTACCGAGGAGCGAAGTCAATAGGTAAAGGTCTTTTTCCAATTGTAAGGAGAGGAGGAGACGTTCGGCGCCCCACGCGGCCTTCGTCGGGCCTTCCGAAGAGCCCGAGGCCCGGCCGGTTCGTGCGGCCGCGTGCCGGGGACGAACCGGCCCCGGCACGTGACGTCACGCTGCGGCGTTCGGCCGGGCCGGCCGGCCGAACCAGGTTACTTCTTGGTCAGCAGCCGCAGGGACACCGCCGCGGCGGCACCAAACGCCCCGAGAGCAGTGATCGCCAGTTTGGTGACGTCGACCACCGGCTTGATCTCGACCCCATCGGGCTTGAGCACGATGACCGCAACCGGGCGGCCCAGCGATCCTCCGCCACCGCCACCGCCGCCACCGCCGCCCTGGACGGTTGCATCGAAGACACCCGTCCCTTGGCCGCCAGAGCTCTCGGCGTCGCCCATCCGACCTGCGGTCCGTTCTCCTCGCATGCGCGGGAGCCCGAATCCCAGCCCCGATCCGAATCCCCCACCGCTCGCGACCTCGGCCACGGGAATGACCGTGAATCCGCCCGAGGACACGGGACTGCCGAACACCGCGGACGAGTCGGCCCCCGCCAGCAGACGCTGCAGCATCTGCGACCTGGCTTCGGACTCTTTGCGCACGCTTTCCATCATGTCGTTCATGGCGTCGTCCATGTACGCTCCTTCCGGGTCGCTGCTCTTCCTCTTACCTTGATGATCCACAGGATCGCCACCAGGACGATCGCGATCTGCGCCCACCTCGTCACATCGACGATCGGCAGGCGCGACACCCGCCCGTCTATCGACACCCTGACCGCCGAAGGCCACTCACACCGAAAGACCACCACTGCCTGCCCTTCCCCACCGCCCTCGGCGTCCTTTCGGCCTTTCGGACCATAGCCGACCGCAAGCGACCGAGCGATGGGAGTCACCGCCACGCGACCTTGGATCCGCTCAGGACCGGTCACTGTCTCAAGCCGGACTCGCATCAGGAGCCCCTCCCACAAGGTACTATCACTCTATCTACTACCCTATCCCTGCTCGGCTCGACTGTCCAGGAAAGGAACATCCATGGAGGTGGAGGTAAGCTTCCCCAGTGCCACGCGGATCCGGGCCTGCAGCAAGGACCTCACCGTGGAGATAGGTCCCCCGCCCGATCGCGGGGGTGACCCCGGGGCCTACGGCCCCTTCGATCTCCTGCTCTGCTCGCTGGCCACGTGCACCGGTTTCCAAGTGCTCGACTTCCTGCAGCAAAGGGGTTTCGACGCAGCGGGAGCCGGGGTCCGTATCGAGGCGGAGCGGGGCGAGGACTCTCACCTGCTGGAGCGTATCGCTATCCAGATCGACGTGCCCGCGGGGTTTCCCGACAAGTACCACGACGCCATCGTCCGGGCCGCCGGACTGTGTTTCATCAAGCAGCAACTTGGCCGCTGCCCGGAAATCACGACCGCGGTGGTGGCCGCCGAGGGAGGGCTCTAGCATGGACGTCGGCGACGCATTGCGGGCAAGGCGCACCGTCCGCGCTTTTCTCGATCGTCCTGTGCCTCGCGAGACGCTCGAGGCCATCCTGACCGATGCCCTGCGCACGCCCTCGTGGGCCAATACCCAACCTTGGGAGATCTTCGTGGCCGGAGGCGAAGTGTTCGAGCGGATACGCCGGGCATCCGAGGAGCGCACCGTGGCTAAGGTCCCCTCCGACCCCGATGTCCCTTTTCCGGCGGCCTGGACGGCCGCCTGCCGCGAGCGGACCAAGGAGTTGACCGCCGGCCGCGCGCGGGTGCGGGGAGTCGGCACCGAGGACCCTGCCTTCCATCATGACTTCCACATGAGCAACCGCCGCTTCTTCGGAGCGCCGTGCGCGGTCTACCTGTGCATGCACCGGACGCTCGGTACCTGGTCGATCTTCGATCTGGGCGCCCTCTGCCAGAGCATCTGTCTTGCAGCCCAGGATCACGGCGTGGAATCGGCGATAGCCATCAACCTCGTCGTCTACCCGGATCTGCTCCGGACGGAACTGGGCATCCCCGAGGAACTCCTGATCGTGATCGGCGTCGCCCTGGGCTATGCCGACCCAGCCGGTCCGGAGGACTCGTTCTGGAGCGAGCGCCGCCCGCTCAGCGAAGCGGTGACGTTCGTGGGCATCTAGCGAGGCGGAATCGAGCGGGACCCGAGGTCCCGGGACAAGGAGGTCCGCGTGTCCAGATTGGCCGGGAAGGTGGCGGTCGTCACCGGTGCCGCTTCGGGTATCGGTCTTGCCACGGTCACCCTGTTCGCTCGAGAAGGCGCCAGGGTGCTGGCAGTCGACCGCGATGGCGACGCGCTACGAGAGGCAGTGCGGTCGCTTGGGCCGGATGTCGAGCCCTTTGAGGCCGACGTCACCGACGAGTCGGCCGTGGCTGCGGCCATGAAGACCGCCGCCGATCGTTTCGGCGGTATCGACGTGCTCGTCCCCAACGCCGGCATCTTCGGGAAGCACGCTCATATCAAGGATTGCCCCATCGACTCCTTCAATCAGGTGATGGAGGTCAACGTCACCGGCGTCGTCATCACCATGAAGCACGCGATCCCCTACCTCATATCCCGGGGAGGCGGCGCTATCGTCATCACCTCGTCGGTGGGGGCTGTGGTCGGCAATCCTGGAAGCGTGGCATACGCAGCCAGCAAGCACGCCCTCACGGCCGTCATGAAGGTCGGGGCGGTCGAGCTGGCGCCGTACAAGATCCGGGTGAACACGGTGAATCCAGGGCTGGTGGATACCCCGATGATCCATTCGATCGAGGCCGACCTCGCTCCGGACGACCACGCGAAGGGACGAGCCATACTGGAGGATGCTACTCTGCTCAAACGGTATGTCGCTCCTGCTGAGGTGGCTGAGTTGATGCTCTTTCTGGCCTCCGACAGCGGCAGTTTCTGCACGGGGGCCATGTACCTGATCGACGGAGGGATGCAATACGGCGTGCAGCACTGAGGTGGCTCCGGACGCCTCGACACCCGGGGCCAGGTATGCGCGCCACAAGGGGAGGGATCGTCAGCACATGACCGTCGACAAAGAAGAACTCCTCGACCTCTACCGATGCATGGTCCGCATCCGGTCCTTCGAGGAACACGCGCACAAGGCCTTTCTGAAGGGCGGGATGCCCGGCTTTCTCCACCTCTACAGCGGTGAGGAGGCCATCGCCGCGGGAGTCATGGCTGTCCTGCGGGAGGACGACTACATCGTCACCAGCCATCGGGGTCACGGACACCTCCTGGCGCGGGGGGGCGATCCCAAACGGATGTACGCCGAGCTCTACGGCCGCGTGGACGGATACTGCCGCGGCAAGGGCGGGTCCATGCACATCGCCGACATGTCCCACGGCATGCTGGGGGCGAACGGCATCGTGGGCGCAGCGGTTAACATCGGCACGGGAGCCGCGTTCGCCGTCAAGTACCGGGGAGAAGACCGAGTCTCGGTCTCCTTCTTCGGCGACGGCTCCACCAACCGCGGTACGTTCCACGAAGCCCTCAACCTGGCCGCGATATGGGAGTTGCCCGCCGTCTACATCTGCGAGAACAACCTGTACGGCGTAGCGAACTACCAGTCGGACCACATGAAGCTCAAAGACGTGGCCGACCGCGCCGCCGCGTACGGTTTCCCCGGAGTGGTGGTCGACGGCAACGACGTGCTCGCCGTCAGAGAGGCAGCGGCCGAGGCCGTGGAACGAGCGCGCGCCGGTGGCGGACCCACGCTGATCGAGGCCAAGACCTGGCGGCACTGGGGCCACTTCATCGGCGACATGGCCAAGTACCGCGACCCGGCCGAACATGAGGCCTGGCTCAAGCGCGACCCGATCCCCACGTTCGCCAAGGTGCTCGTGGATCAGGGTGTATCGACCGAAGCCGAGGTCCAGACGATCCAGGAAGAAGCGGACGCGGAGATGGACGCCGCCATGGAGTACGGCCGCCAAAGCCCCTTCCCCGACAAGTCGGAGTTGACCGCCGACGTGTACGCCCCCGCGAAGCTGGGAGGCGGGGCATGAGGACCCTCAACTACATGCAGGCTGTCGCTGAAGCACTCACTCTGGAAATGCGCCGCGATCCCAACATCTACATCGCCGGGGAGGACGTGGGCAAGTTCGGAGGCAGTTTCGGCGTGACCGGACCGGTCTACAAGGAGTTCGGCCCCACCCGGGTGCTCGATACCCCCATCTCCGAAACGGCCATCATCGGCCACGCGGTCGGAGCGGCCGCGGCGGGGCTGCGGCCCGTGGTGGAGATCCTGTTCATAGACTTCCTGCCCATCGCCGGCGACGAACTCTTCAACCAGGCGGCCAAGATCCACTACATGTTCGGCGGACAGGTGACCTGCCCCATCGTCGTGCGGACGGCGGTGGGCGCCGGCATCGGCGCCGCCGCCCACCACTCCCAGAGCCTCGAAGCGCTGGTCTGCCACATCCCCGGCCTCAAGACCATCGCTCCCGCCACACCGGCGGACGCCAAGGGCCTGCTCATCTCGGCAATCCGGGACGACAGCCCGGTGGTGTTTCTGGAGCACAAGATGCTGTATGCCTCCAAGGGCGAGGTCCCCGAGGGGGAATACCTGGTGCCCATCGGCGAGGCCGACGTCAAGCGCGAGGGCTCCGACGTGACCCTCATCTGCTACTCCGCCATGGTCCGGCAATGCCTGGCGGCCGCCGAGGATCTGGCGGAGGAAGGGGTGAGCGCCGAGGTGCTCGACCTGCGGACGCTCGTTCCCCTGGACAAGCACGCGATCCTCACCTCGGTGGCCAAGACCGGGCGAGCGGTCATCGTGCACGAGGCGTGCCTCACAGGCGGGTTCGGGGGCGAGATCGTCGCTGTGATAGCCGAGGAAGGCTTCGCCTCGCTCAAAGCGCCCGTCAAGCGGGTGGCCGGCCCCGACACCCCGGTGCCCTTCTCCCCCGCGCTGGAGGGCGAGTTCATCGTCAGCGCCGACAAGATCAAGGCAGCGGTCAAGACGCTGCTCTAGTGAGTGACGACCAGGCGCGCCGGCGACAGCCGCGCGCTCGTCTACAGGAGGGATACGTGGCTGAAACGGTAGGCATGCCCAAACTGGGGCTCACCATGGAGACCGGGGCAGTCGGGGCGTGGCTGGTGGCCGAGGGCGACGAAGTCACAGCCGGGCAAGTGATCGCCGAGATCGTCACCGAGAAGATCACCTACGAGCTGGAGGCCGAGACGGCCGGGGTGGTGCTCAAGATCCTCCTCGGAGAAGAGGAAGAGGTGCCGGTCGGCACTCCTATCGCGGTGATCGGGCAGCCGGGAGAGGCCGCCTGAGGCGGCGGCCGACCTAGACCCAGACATGAGCCTTCACCCGGCCGGTTTCGACCCGCTCGTCTATCCGCTCTCGCCCTCGTGGTTCGAGCGGCCTCACAGTATCCACGGCATCTCTCACACCCGGCGGGTGCTGATCCATGCTCGCGCCATCGCGGAGGCACGAGATCTCGACCCCGACTGGTTCGAATCGGTGGTGCTGGCTGTGGCCTGGCACGACATCGGCCGCACTCATGACGGCCGCGAGCCCGAGCATGGAGCCAACAGCGTCGCCAAGGTCCAGAGGCTGGGCTTGGCCCAAGGAGTCGGGACGCAGGTGTTGGCGAGGACTTTCTTCGCCATGGAGCACCACTCCATCTCCGACCACGTGGCCGTCGAGCGGGCCGCCGATCTGGGACCCGGCCACCGGCCCGAGCCCGGCACGATGCTGCGGGTGCTCTGGCTGCTCAAGGACGCCGACGGACTGGACAGAGTGCGGATCGACGATCTGGACCCGGCGCAGTTGCGCTACCAAGAATCCGTCTCGATGGTCGCTCGGGCCCAGAGACTGCTGAAAGAGATGCCCTAGCGTGACCGATGGAAGAGGGGAAGGTGCGATGTCTGACGAAAGTTCTACGACTCCTCGGGACACTGTCCTCGCGTTCTACGAAGCCGCGCTCAACGACAAGGACGTCGAGAAGGCCGGGCGCTATCTCGGAGACGTGTATCTGCAGCACAACCCGCACGTCCCCGACGGCCCCGAGGGCCTCTTTCGCTTCATCCGCTTCCGTCGCGACAACTACCCCGACGCGCGCAACGAGGTGAAGAGGGTGATCGCCGACGGAGACCTGGTGGCCCTCCATGTGCACTCCGTTGTGGTGCCGGGCACACCGGGCAGGGCGATCGTGGACATATTCCGGGTGGCGGAGGGCAAAGTGGTGGAGCACTGGGATGTCATCCAGGAGATCCCAGTGGAGCTGTTCCCGCCCCTCAACGAAAACGGGCTCTTCTAGAGAACGCTAGAAGACTATCCGGCAGGGAATACCGGCCGCCTCGAACCTCGCGGCGAGTTCCTGGGCGGTCCCCTCGAAGAACTCGTCCGTCTGAAAGCTCTCCAGACCGTATGTGCGATAGACCCAGGAGCCGTATCCGTAGTTCATGCGGTCGATCAACACGCGGTCGACCTTGCCGGCGAGCAGACCGGGAAGCTCTTCGGCTCCCGGCAGGAGCGGGGCGACCATCGCAAAGGTGCGTATCCCGGCATCGTGTAGCTGCCTGAGCGCTTCCACGCGCCCCGCTATGGGCGGAGCCTTCGGCTCGAACAGGCGCCGTACCCGGTCGTCGGCCGTGGTGATACTCAGCCCCACCTCCACCACAGGGCTCGAAGCCAGGATGTCGAGGTCGCGGACCACGAGTGGAGAGCGGGTCTGCACGACCAACGGCCACCCCCTCCCGGTGATGATGCCGATGCAGGCCTTCGTCAGCTCGTACTTCGCCTCGAGCGGCTGATACGGGTCGCAGACCCCACTCACCCAGATCGTGCCGGACCTCTTCTTACTTATCTCCGCGGCCAGCAGGTCCGGCGCGTTGACTTTGACGTCGACGAAGTCTCCCCAGGGCTCCTTGTGCCCGGTGAATCGCTTCATGAAGCGCGCGTAACAGTAGCTGCACGCATGAGCGCAGCCGGCGTAGGCGTTCACCGTGTAGTCGTACACCTTGGACTCGGAGAGCACCGAGCGGGCTTGGATCTCTCTGACGATCACGCGTCAACACCCCCGCGAGCGCCGCCCGCAGGCCCCGCCGACGAGGCTGACTTTTGGCGAGCCCGGTACCGCCGGGCCTTGGCACGGTTGCCGCAATCCGCCATGTCGCACCAACGCCGGCTCCCATTCTTGCTCAGATCGAGAAAGAGCCAGCCGCAGGGGTCCCCCGCGCATTCGCGGACTTGGGACAGTCGCTCAGAAGTGAGCAACTCGGTGGCTGCCTTGGCCACCGGCAGCAGGAAGCCCGTCAACTCCTCCTCCAGTCCCACCCAGGTCCACTCGAACCGGGGAACGTCACCCGCCCCGGAACCTTGATTTGCCTTTTCATGCCCTTCCGGGACGAGCACCAGCCGCTGATGGGCAGACGCCTCACGCGACTCACGATCAAGCACCTGCAGGTCGGCGGCTTCGGGAGACCGACCATGCGCCGCGGCTGAGAAGACCCGGTACACCACTTCCCGGAACGCTATCGCCCGGCACAGGGCTTCGGCCTCCTCATCCGGATGCGCGCGAGCCCTGCCGAGCAATGCTGCCGCCTGTTCGTCGCTCACTATCTCGTGCCGCAGCGCCCATTCGACCGCGAGCGTGAAACTCTGCAGGCCCTCTTCGGGTGCGGGGCCGGCGTGCCACTCGGCAGTGTTGGCGAACTCCAAAGCGATGTTTCCGGCCACAGAAATAACTCCCAAAACATTATTGACAGGTTACGCCACAGGTCATATCATGTAACTAGTATACAAGGTTTTACCAGTTATTCGTTGGGGGGCGCAGCGATGATGGAGCACATGATGGTGGCTGAGCTATCAGAGCCTCACCGGCATGATCAACTGAGGATGGCGGGCGTGCTCCAGACGAAGGAGACTGCTCGCCCCACGTCGATCACGAGTGGCCTTCGTCGAGGGCTCGGGGGACTGGGGAGCCTGCCGGTCGGCGTCGTTCCCTGCCTACGACGGTTCACGAGGGTTGCTGGTCGTCACGACGCGGCCCCACCAGTGAGGCCGCCACTCCAAAGACAGACAGCACGGTGAAGATGAGGAACGTCAGCCGGATGGCAGTCAGCAGGTCCGCCTGGTTCGCGGACTTGATGGATTGATGCCCCACGAGAAGGGCGATCAGCATGGTGGCGATCCCCAGGCTCATGTTCATGCCTGCCTGGCGCACCGCGGCCACCGCGGCTGAAGCCGTCCCCACCCGGCTCTTGTGCACGCTGTTCATGACTGAGTGCGTGATGGGTGTGGTGAAGAAAGCGAACCCCAGTCCAAGCACGCACAGAGCCGTGATGATGTACCAGTAGGGGGTGGATTCGCTGAGAAACACCAGGGCCAGCAGCCCAAGAACGCACACAGCCATCCCCGCCGAGGCTACGTAGCGCGCGCTCACCCGGTCAGAGAGGCGCCCGGCGATCGGGGAGAACACGGTCTGGACGAACGTTCCCGCCACCAGCACGAAACCGGCGGTTTGCGCGATCCAAACCCCGGGTGTTTTGCAGATAGAGGCTCATCAAGAAGACCATCGCCGAGGTCGCCGCATAATTGATGAGGATGGCCGCGTTCGAGTAGGCGAACACCCGATTGTGACGGAGCAGGTCCACCGGCAAGAGAGGATCGGCCGCCCGCGCTTCCCAACGCAGGAATCCTGCCAGCACCCCGATGCCCACCACCACCAGAACCAACCCGGCCGTCCCGGGTAGAAACGAGAAGCCGAGCAGTAAGGCAGTCAATCCGACCGCGTAGAGCACCGATCCGGGCACGTCGAAACGTGCCGTCTTCCGCTCCCGCCATTCCAAGTGCCGCAGCTTCCAGATCTGGAGCAGCACCACGACCAGACCTCCAGCCCCGGTCACCAGAAAGAGGCTCCGCCAGCCAAGATTGTGGATGATCAATCCGCCAAGGACGGGGCCGACGGTCAGGCCCAGGTAGACGCCCCCGATACTGAGCCCGAGGGCCCGGCCCCGCGTTTCGACGGGGAAGGCCAGGATCACCAGCGCGGATGATGTCGCCGCGCCGATGGCCAGGCTCACGCCGCTCACCATCCGCAGTCCCAGGAGGACCCACTCGTTCGGGGCCGCGGCGCTCGCGAAGCAGGTGAGGGTGAAGAGGATCATCCCCGCCACGAAGAACCGTACCCGCCCGTAGAGGTCGGCCAACCGGCCCACCGGGAGCAGGACAGCGCCCGAGACGAGGATCATCGAAAGCGCAAGCCAGCTCAAGAGGACTACGGATACATCGAATTCTTCGCCGATGAGAGGCAGGGCGACATTGATGGACGAAGACATGAAGGTGACCAGGAACCCGCCCAGGGTGGCGACCACCAGGATCATCGTGCGATCGGGAGCGAGTCGCTGGGATGCGGTTGTGGCGGGAGAGGTCATCGAGACCAGGCTATCAGGTGGGGAGTGGCCCCGTCGTCTTCGCCGCCGCCGTGTTCGCCGCCGATCGGGCGCGATCGCGCCTGATCGGCGGCAGCGGGGCCGCAAAGGCGAGGCTATGAGTCGGCCGCGTGATGTGATACTCCTTACCCACCGCCTCTGCTCGGCATCGTCTTCACACGAAAGGGAGGGTCCCATGATCAAGGAGATCACCGCGCTGGAGCTCGACCCGCAGGCCTTCATCGCGGAGAAGACCGCCGAGATCAAGGCCGCTGTGGGCGAGGGACGGGCGATAAACGCGCTCTCGGGCGGTGTCGACTCGTCCACAGTCACCCTTCTGGGTCATCGCGCCCTGGGCGAGCGTCTGCGCAGCGTGTTCGTCCAGAACGGCATCATGCGCGCCGGTGAGGCCGAGCAGGTCGTGGGCTTCTTCCGGGACCTCGGGGTCACGGTCGAAGTGGTGGATGCGCGGGAGGAGTTCTTCGCGGCGCTCAAGGGCCTCACCGACCCCGAGCAGAAACGCGAGGCCATCACTCAGACCTTCTACAAGCAGGTTTTCGGCCGGCTCGTCCGCGAGAGCGGAGCCAAGTTCTTGCTGCAGGGGACCATCCTCACCGACGTCGACGAGACGGTGGCCGGGATCAAGCGGCAGCACAACGTCTTCGAGCAGTTGGGTATCGACCCGCAGGCGGCGTTCGGATATCGCATCTTCGAGCCGCTCATCCAGTTGCGCAAGGACGGCGTGCGCAAGGTGGGCGAGGCGCTGGGGTTGCCTGCCGAGCTCTTCAGACGCATCCCCTTCCCCGGACCGGCTCTCGCCGCCCGGGTGATCGGAGAAGCGACACCCGAGCGGATCGAGACGGTGCGCAAGGCGACGCAGATCGTCGAGCGGCTGCTCGCGGGCCACGGGACCTTCCAGTACCTGGGGATCCTGCACGAGGACCGGGTCACGGGTATGCGCGACGGCAGGCGCGAGTTCGGTCAGCAGATCGAGGTGCGCTGCTGGGACAGCGTGGACGCGCGCAACGCCACGCCCACGCCGGGTGCCCTGGGAGGTGCTGGAGCGGCTGGCACAGCGAGATCGTGCGAGACAGTGCCGGGCGTCGTCAGCGTCACCTACAACATCGCCACCAAGCCGCCTTCGACGATCGAGGCGGTCTAGCGAGGAGACGCTCCGTGACGGAGGCCATCATCCTGGCGGCAGGCCGCTCTTCGCGTATGGGGAGGGCCAAGGCCCTGCTGCCGATCGGCGGCGTCACGTCACTGGAGCGCGTGGCCGGTTCGCTGCGCGCGGCGGGGGTGGAACGGATCGTGGTGGTGACAGGCCACGAGCACGCGGCGCTCCTCCCGCCCTCGAGCGGCTTTCGCTGCAGTGCGTGCACAACCCCGACTACGACACGGGCATGTTCTCCTCGGTGCAGGCCGGGGTCGCGTGGCTGACGAGGCAGGCGGGAGCCGCGTCGGCGGATGCCGCGGGCGCCCCGTCGCGGAGCGCGGCGGGCGCGCGGGCCGCCGCAGGCGCCGACGGGCGCACGGCCGCGCCGGGGGCCACAGCCGCAACGGGGGCCACCGGAAGCTGTGGACGCGTTCTTCGTCATCCCCGTGGACTGTCCTCTGGTGAGCCCAGATACGTTGTGTTCGATGATCGGGCACTTTGCCCGAGCCCACCATGGGATCCTCTACCCCACCTGCTGTGGTCTCCGCGGCCATCCGCCGCTCATCGCCCGGCGGTACAGTCGCGCGCTCCTCGAGGCCGGCAGGCATGCCGATCTGAAGACCTTCCTTGGGAGCTTCCGTGACGACGAAGCCGACCTCGACGTGCGGGACCTGGGGATCCTGATGGACATGGACACGGCCGATGACCACCGTGCCCTCGACCATCTGGCCGCCGCACGGGATGCCGCGCCACGCGGGCCTGTGGCGACCCAGGGGCGGTCAGCGGCGCCGGGCGGGCTTGCGGCGATCCAAGGGCAACCCGAGGCTTCTCCCGGCCCCGAGCACAGGAACGAACCGGCACTGACCGTCGATGACGCGCTCTACATCCTCAGGGTCATGGAGACCCCCGACAACGTGGTGAGACACTGCCGGGCGGTGGGGGCGGTGGCCGAGACCCTGGCGCAGGCCCTTGTTCCCCACCTACCAGCCATGGACGTAACGCTCGCACGGACCGGGGGGCTGCTGCACGATATGGCCCGTCTCTTCCCGGCCCACGCCCTCGCCGCGCAAGAGGTGCTGGCCAATCTGGGTCTGCCCAGGTTGGGCGCGGTGGTCGGGGAACACATGGTCCTACCCCCCCGGCGGCCTGCGGCCGCCACAGTGACCGAACACGAGATCGTCTACCTCGCGGACAAACTGGTGGCCGACGACGAACTGGTCGGGCTCGACGAGCGCCAGGCACGAGCCCTCCGAAAGCTGGGACCCGACCCCGGCGGGACCGAACGGATCGCGGCCAGGATCGCCGACGCGCGGGTCATCTGTCGCAGGATCGAGGGGATCGTGGGGCTCCCTCTCAAGAAGATACTCCTGACCTTGGCTCCCCTGCCCTGAGGTCGGAGGGTCTTATCCATGGCCACGCCCCCCACGGACATGCTGGTCTTTCTGGTCAGACATGCCGAACCCGCAGGACCTGGCGGAAGCGCTTCCTGGGCCAGGACGACCCCCCACTCAGCCGCGCGGGTGAAGAGCAGGCTCGTCTGCTGGGCGCCCGCCTCCGTCTACTCCTGTCCGGTGGCAGCGCAAGCGTCGCGGCCAGTGGCCAGGTCGGCGACCCGCGTTTCGACGCCGTCCACAGCAGCGATCTCGCCCGCTGCCTGCAAACGGGCGAGATCGTCATCGCGGATGCGGTCACGACGGGAGGGGACGCCACTATCACCCCGCACAAGTGGCTCAGAGAGATCGACGTCGGACTCTGGCAGGGTCTCACGTGGGAGGAAGCCAGGGAGCGGTATCCGGCCGAGCACGCGTGGCGGGAGGTCGACCCGGTGGGCCGTCGGTTCCCGGGCGGAGAGAGCTTCCGCGACCTCCGAGACAGGGTCGTGCCCCGCTTCCGCGAACTCGTGGAGCAGGAGTCGAGAGCCGGCCGACGCCGGATGCTGGTCATGGGCCACAGGGGAGTCAACCGAGTGCTGTTGGCCCACGTTTTAGGACTGCCGCTGGAGCGGATCTTCTCGATCGAACAGGACTACTGCGCGGTGAACGTCCTCCGGGTTTCGGGCAGCCCCGGAGGCGGTTGGCGGTTGGTTGCGGAACCGGGGGGTTGAGGTATACGCTCTCCTTGGCCCCCGGTCCGGGCGGGCCGGAAGGGGAGGCCATGACCGCAGACGCCGGTTTCGACAACGAGAAGTACCTCGACGAGCAGAGCCGCGCCATCGTCGAGCGCGCCGAGCCGCATCGGCGGCAAGCTCTATCTCGAGTTCGGCGGCAAGATCGCCTTCGACTTCCACGCCGCCCGCGTCCTGCCCGGCTACGACCCCAACGTCAAGATCCGCCTGCTGCAGAAGCTCAAGGACCAGGCCGAGATCATCGTCTGCATCTACGCGGGCGCCATCGAGCAGCGCAAGGTGCGCGCCGACTTCGGCATCCCCTACGACGCCGACGCCCTCAAGCTCATCGACGACCTGCGCGACTGGGGCCTCCTGGTGCGGGCCGTGGTCATCACCCGCTTCGAGGACCAGCCGTCGGCCAGCGTGTTCAAGGCCCGGCTCGAGCGCCGCGGCGTCCCCGTCTACACCCACCGCTTCACCAGCGGCTACCCCACCGACGTCGACCGCATCGTCAGCGACGAGGGCTACGGCGCCAACGACTACATCCCCACCGAGCGGCCGGTCGTGGTCGTCGCCGGCCCCGGCCCCGGGAGCGGCAAGCTGGCCACCTGCCTCTCGCAGCTCTACCACGAGCACCTGCGCGGCAACGCCGCCGGCTACGCCAAGTTCGAGACCTTCCCCATCTGGAACCTGCCCGCTCAAGCACCCGGTGAACGTGGCCTACGAGGCGGCCACCGTGGAGCTCAAGGACGTCAACCAGATCGATCCCTTCCACCTGGCCGCCTACGGCGAGCAGGCGGTCAACTACAACCGCGACATCGAGGCCTTCCCGCTGCTCGCGCGCATCCTGCGAGCGCATCGGCGGCGACGGCTGGCCTACCGGTCGCCCACCGACATGGGGGTCAACCGCGCCGGCTTCGCCATCGTGGACGACGCGGTCGTGCGCGCCGCGGCCGAGCAGGAGGTCATCCGCCGGCACTTCCGCTACGCCTGCGAGTACGCGCTGGGGCTGGTGGAGCGCGAGGACGCCGAGCGGGCCCAAGCTGATCATGAGCGAACTCGGTCTGGAGGAAGAAGGCAGCGGGCGGTCGTGGGCCCGGCGCGCGAGGCGGCCGCCGAAGGCGAGGCGAAGGGCAAGGGCAACAACGGCGTCTTCTGCGGCGCCGCGATCGCCCTGCCGGACGGCGAGATCGTCACCGGCAAGAACTCCCCGCTCATGCACGCCGCCTCTGCTGCGGTGCTGAACGCGCGTCAAGCATCTGTCGGGCATCCCCGACGACATGCCGCTGCTCACGCCGAACGTCGATGGAGTCCATCGCCGGGATGAAGAAGGACATCCTGCGGATGAAGTCGGTCAGCCTCGACCTCGACGAGATGCTGATAGCTCTGGCCATCAGCGCCACCACCAACCCCGCGGCCCAGGCGCGCCGTGGAGCACCTCAGCAGCTCGTCCGGCTGCGAGTTCCACACCACCCATCTGCCGACCTCGGGCGACGAGGCCGGCCTGCGCAGGCTGGGCCTCAACGCCACCAGCGACCCCCAGTTCGCCACCCGGTCGCTGGTGATCGGCTAGGGCCCACGCCCCGGCCCGCTATCTGGGGGGATCCGGCGATCTGGAACGCGTCCACGTTGATGTAGGTGCCGGTGGATTCCGGGGCCTTGGTGCCCGTCCACGCGATCGTGACCACGTGGGGGCCCATGTCCAGCCTCCCCGAGCTCCACACCCGTTGACGCCAGAGTTCGTCTTTGCTGAAGAGATCGACCATCGCCGGGTCACCATCGTCGACCGTCACCTGCGCCTTGCCGTAAGCCGGGCCCACTTTGGCGAACCAGTCGATCTGCATCCCCGTGAAACTGATGGTGGCCACTGCGCCTGACGACTTGGTCAGGGCGAAGCTCCCACCCGAAGCCGACTTGTGCTCGACCGTCTTCCAGTTGCGCGAGTAGTCGAAGCGCTTGTCGTTCTGCTGGTAGAAGCCGATGACGGCGCCCACCACCTCCACCGCATCGATGTTGATATTGGTGTCTTTCGCCGCTTTCGCCTTCTTGCCGGTCCACGAGATGACGACCGTATGGGTCCCGAAGGGTAGGGTCTTGGTCTCCCAGACGACGTGGCTCCACACAGGGTCCTTCGAGTAGAAGTCCACGGTGCTGCCGCCCTCACCGTCGACGGTCACCTTGGCCTTGCCATAGCGATCCGACGTCTTTGCCAACAGCGCGCAATGGGTGCCGATGAAGGCGAAGGAGAGCGAAGCTCCCTTGGAGTCACAATAGACGAAGGCACCTTTGGATGCGGATGGCGACGACGAGCGGATCCAGGCACCAGAGAAGCTGAGCCCGGGGGCGTTCTGCTCGTAGCGGATGGTCTGCCACACGATAAGCGGCAGGGTGGTGGTGCTGCTCTCGGTGGTCGTAGTGGGGTCCTCGTCCGGCAGTTCGATCGCCGCGAGAGTGGAGGTGGTCGAGTCCGTGGAAACGACCGCGGCCCCCGAGCAGCCCGCCAAAGCGAGCGCGAGAACGAGCACGGCGGCGATCGGCAGAATCCTCGTCATGTGAGCAACTAGCTTCCCCCAGGATGCAGCCCACCAAGGTCGTTTCGAGTATATCGCGGACGTCTAGGAACTCGTCCCGTCCATGTCCTCGAGCCAGCGCCTGACTGCGCGCATGCCCGCGTCCAGATCGGTCCTTGGCTCGAAGCCCAGTTCGATGCGGGCCTTGTTCCCGTCGTACGTGGCCTTGAGGCACGTGCCTCTCACCGTCGTGCGGCTGAAGAGCGGCGGCCTGCGGGTGATCCGACTGAGACGGGTGAGCGCTGCGGCCGCTCCTTCGGCCAGCCAAACCGGGATCGAAGGCATGCTGGTCCGACCGACCATCTCTCCGTAGCGGCCGAAGAACTCCGCACAGGTCACCGGGGCCGGTCCCGCCAGTAGGTAGGCCTCACCCACGACTCCCCGTCGCGCGGCAGCCAGGATACCCTCGACCGCGTCGTCCACATAGATCGGCTGGATAAGACCGGATCCCCCGGCAGGCAGGATCATGCGCCCACTCTCAATCATTCTGAGCGGGGTAAGGGTCCAGTTGCGGTCTTCGGGCCCGTACACCTCCGTGGGCTGGACGATCACCGCACGAAGACCCCGATCCGCAACGAGACGCCGGACCAGTTCCTCAGCCTCCAGCTTGGTGTCGCAGTAGGGGTCGCCACTCGGGTGCCTCGGAGACTCCTCGTTGGTGTCGGGAATCGCGTCAAACCCGTATACCCACGCAGTACTGACGTGGATGAATCGTTCCACCTCGGCGGCGAGAGCCGCCTCCGCCACCCGCCTCACGCCTTCTACGTTGACGGTGCGGAAGTACGACAAGGGCTTATCGAAGTCCGGACCCGTGACGCCGGCACAGTGGAACACCGCCCTGCACCCCTTCACGGAAGACCCGAGATCGACCTCCCTCCGGCTGAGGTCTCCCGAGATGACGGTGGCTCCCCGGGCTAAGAGCGCCGTCGCCCGCTCCGAGGAACGAGCCAGCCCCACCACCTCCGCGCCTTCGTCCAGTAGGCGCGAGCAGATACCGCTGCCAAGAAGCCCCGTAGCACCGGTCACCAAGAACTTGCCACCTGCAAAGTCCACGGCAGACCTCCTTCCGGGCTCCAATGCGGTGCGCCATACGTGCCGTCCGCGGCGCTTCTTCGTACATCGTAATACTTCTGCCGGCCAACGGGATGCGCTCGCTGGGCGCCTCGGTGGTGGTAGATTCGGCTAAGCACACAAGCCACCAAGGGGAGATCATGGACAGAGTCAAGAACAAAGTGGCCATCGTGACCGGGGGATCGACCGGCTTGGGCAAGGCCGCATGCCTACTCCTCGCTGCCGAAGGGGCCACGGTGGTCGTGGCCGATATCCAGGATGCCCTCGGCGCTGCGACCGCCGCCGAGATAACCGAGAGCGGCGGCGCCGCCCGCTACCTCCACATGGACGTCACCTCAGAGGATGAGGTCAGGCAGCTCTGCGCCGAGGTCTACAGCGCGTACGGCAGCCTCGACATCCTGGTTAACAACGCGGGCATCACCGGAGCGCCCAAACCCACAGACGAGATCACCGTGGAGGAATGGGATCAGGTACTGAACGTGGACGCCAAGGGGGTCTTCCTCTGCACCAAGCACGCCGTGCCCTATATGAAGCGGAGCGGCGGCGGCAGCATCGTCAACATCTCCTCGGTGTACGGCATCGTCGGAGGCATGGACGTGCCTCCTCCCTTCCTGTACCACGCAGCCAAGGGCGCCGTCAGGGTGATGACCAAGTCGGACGCCATCTGCTACGCAGCGGACAAGATCCGTGTGAACTCGATCCATCCGGGTTGGCTGTGGACGCCCATGCTGGAGAACGTGGGGCTAAATTCCACCGAAGGACCGGAGGAATTCCACAAGCGCATACTCAGCCCGCTGCCCCTGGGTCACTACGGAGAGCCCATCGACGTCGCCTACGGCGTGCTCTACCTCGCGTCCGAGGAGTCCAGGTTCGTCACCGGCACCGAGTTGGTCATCGACGGAGGCTATCTGGCCTGGTAGCACCCGAGAGAACGACCTCGCCGCGACGACCTCACGTCACGGCGCGGATACGCCTAGTCTGTGTACAGTGTGACGCCGATGAAACCCGGCCCGGTATGACCTCCCAGGACCGGTGTGAAGGCGCTCACTATCATCTCGACACAGTCCAGCTCTCGCGACAGCCTCGCGGCCAGCATCTCGGCGTCTTCAGGCACCCCGGCGTGCACCACGCTCACGTGCGCCGGGAGTCCCCCGCTCCTCTCCCGCGCCAGATCGATGATCTTGTCGACCCCCCGCCTACGCGTCCGCACAACGCTCACAAGACGCACCTCGCCCTCTCCCACCACGATGACCGGTCGGAGCCGTAGGGAGGATCCGGCCTTCATGCCCGCCCCTCTCAGGCGGCCGGAGCTCTTCACGTACTTGAGGGTCTCCATGAGGCCGTAGAGTCGACAAGCCTTGCCTATCGCCGCGGCCTGCCGAGCCGCCTCCGCTCGGTCGCCTCCCCCCTCGCGCGCCCGCGCGGCGGCCAGCACTGCGAAACCCAGTCCCATCGAGGCCGTGCTGCTGTCGATGACCGCGACCCGGCCCACCTCGAGTTCGGTCGCAGCTTGGCGGGCGATCTCGACGACGGACGTGAGCGTCCCCGCCAGATGGATCGAGAGCACCTGCTCATGCCGTTCCAGAAGCCTCCGGTAGACCTGTAGAAAGTCGGCGGGGGTGGGAGTCGAAGTCTTGATGGTGGCGGTGGGATCGGCACGTAGATGGGCATAGACCTCAGCCGGCGTCACATCGACACCGTCGCGCACGAAGCGTCCTTGCCATTCGAGTTGGATGGGAACCACCCGCACGCGATACGCCTCGACGAACTCCTCTGGAAGGGAGCAACTCGAATCCGTCACGAGGGCGAACTCCGGCGCGGTCACCTCTTCGCCTCCGACAGTCCTCCGGCCCGCGGTATCTCGGCGTCGCACGTCAGCCTGCGCCAGAGTAGGGATCGAGTGAGCGGCTTGGCCGTCCAGCCTGGGCCTCGCAGACGGGCGTAGATCAGAAGGAGCGGGGCCAGACAGGTGATCGCGACGGCAGCGTTGCTGCGACCCAAGACCTTGCGAAGAGCCGGGTAGACCAGACACGCTGCAAGAGCCCCGCGGGCATTGTCATTCTTGACGGTAGCGCCGACCCATATCGGTAGCAGCAGCACGAACGCGGCCGGGTCCACCGCGATCACTCCGCCGGCCAAGGCGGCGCCTCCCCTGCCCCCAAGGACGGCGATGTGCCCGGCCATCGGCGTAAGGGCGAGGACTTCGACGACCTCCGGGCCGGCCCCCGCCCGGCGGGCCACGGTCGCGGGCACATACCCCTTGAGGACGTCGAGCGTCAACACGACAGCCGCGGCCTTCTTGCCCATGACGCGGTTGACGCTGGACGCGCCGGGTTCTCTTTCGCAAGTCTCTCCCTCGCAGCCGGGCCGGCCGTCAGCGCCACCAGGCGAGCCGAGGGAAAGCAGCCGGCTGCGAGAGCCAAAGCCAAGGCGAGTGCAGACCGCGCGCCGCTGCGATACACGGTGTACCCCAATCCAGCCGGGACCGCCCTAGAAGTTCTTCGCTGCGAACTCCTCCAGTGCCCGGTCCTTCGCTGCGGCCCACTCCTCGAAGAGCGCGGCATAGTCATCTCCCGGACCGTGAGATTGGGTCCAGTATTTGATCTTGCCGATCCTTATCGTACCCGTGTCGTCGACCACCAGATGGTAGTGGCAACTCGCCTGCAATGCAGGCCAGGCCCGTCCGGAGGGTTCCTCGACGAACTGTATCTCGAATTGCACAACGGCAATGTTCTTCTCGAGATCGATGGCGTAGTACTGAGGTCGCAGGTGTTCCCTTATCCCTGGGTGGACGAACAGCATGAGCAGTTGCTGCCGCGACAGCGGCGGGACAACGAACGACGGCGGTGTGTACATCATGAACTCGAGGTCAGGCGCGAACCATTTGGTCAGATTGGCTACGTCATCGGGCCCGCCCTGATGCTCGTTACAGGACGCGAAATATGCGTCCAGCCAGTTGACCACTTCGTCATAGGCAAGCTTCATCACATCCACGTCTCCCCGTGATCTAGTACTTGTCATCCGCGAAGTGGGGCATCATCAGGTCCGGAGAATCCCACTGTTCGGGCCTCAGGCACTGGTGATAGCCCTTCTCGGTGTGGCTCGGCCCTTGGTTCACCTCGATGAAGATCCATGGACGCTTGCTGTACAGAGGCCTCCAGGGAGAGTGGACCACGTTGGGCGGGATGTAGATGACGCATGACTTGGTGATGACGTGCCGCTCCATCTCCACGCCCATATACCACTCGACCTCCGAGCCCAGGTCTGTGGGATTGTTAGCGTCGCCGCCGATGTGGAAGAGGAGTTCCGGATCCTTATGGATGTGCGGCGGATGACCGATCTCGAGGAACGGCTCGTCGTGAGGAAGGATCCACTGCACCCAGAAGAAGTTGGCCCCGGAGATGGGAAAGGAGTCACTGCCGAACCGCGTCACGAGGTTGAACGGCATGTTCTCGGGGATGGTGTCCACATAGGGATCGTCCCCCTCCTTGTACTCGTAGATGCACTCGGAGAACTTCTTGCCGTCGCCCTCTCTGCCCGCCTGCACCCGGGTGCCAAAGGGAGTCTCCGTCGCCGGCGCGTCGTATATGGCTTCGGCCGGGCACCAGAACTGGTTCGCTGTGCAGTCTCCGCAATCGGTGCACACTTCGTTTTCGAGGGTCACCGAATCGAACACCCGCGACTGGCCCACCATGTGCTCTCCCTCACCCCTGAAAGCACCGGCAGGGCAGTCACCGATACACAACCCGCACAATACGCATCTTGTCTCATCGATCTTGAGCGCCATTTTTGCTCCAATACTTCAGGGACCGCCCAGTCGTCTCAGTAGCCTTCATCCTCGAAGATCCCGAAGAACTCCTGGTTCCGCTCGATCACATCGGCCGGAAGCATCTGGTGGTAGCCCTTCGCGGTGTGGTTGAGCCCCTGATCCACCTGGATGAAGATCCAGGGCCGGTATGTGCGTAGAGGGCGCCACGGGCCGTGCAGGAAGTTGGGGGGAATGAAGATCACACAGGATCTGCTGATGACATGCCTCTCCAACTCCCGCCCCAGTATATCTCAACCTCCGCGCCCAGGTCTTGGGGTTCTTGGGGTCGGACCGATGTGGAAGAGAACTCCGGATCCTTGTGTATGTGGGGCGGATGCCCACTGTCGTGGGATGGTGCGTCCTGGGCAGCAACCAGTGCACCTGATAGAAGTTGCTGCCGGGGAGGATCCCATCGTCGATCCGCGTGACGATCTTGAACTCGGGATAGTCCGCAAAACGAAGTCCCAGTAGCCGTCGTACTCGTAGATGTGGTGGGCGTATCTGCTCATAGACGCGGTGCGGCCTTCGACTCAGATTCAGCTTTCCAGCCTGCTGTACTTCGGGGCGAAGAAGAGATCATGAAACAGGATGGGCTTGGCTGGGTCATTGACCTTCTTGAAGTTGAGCGGGCTGTGATAGAGCCCGGCCGGGATGAACACCATCCGAGCCTCGGTGAAGACGAACTTCTCCATATGCTCGGGGTCCTCGCCAAGGCTGAACTCGACCTCTCCTCCCAGATCGAGCATGTTGGTGATGTCCCCGCCGACGAATATCACGTACTGATCGAAGTCGTGCGCGTGGGGTTCACCGATCATCTCGAAGGGCTCGGTGATGGGCCACCACGTCATGCTGAAGTCCCTGCTGCCGAAATCACCGGGTTGGCTCTTCAGCGCCAGACGAGGCCGCGTGACCTCAGGATGGGGTATCTCCATCGTCATCAGCGGATCGCGTATGTACTTCTCAAGATTCGAGTTCGCCATTATCCACCTAGTTTCGAAAGGGGCGCGGGTGCCCGGCAGAGCCGGGCACCCGCAGCAGTGAAGGGGGCTTGTCTTAGTTAAGCGCCCTCACGAAGTTGAAGACTCCGTCCTTGACGATCCACTCGTTGTAGCCACCATGGAGCTGGTGATCGTCGGGAGCGTAGTCACCACGCCCTGTGACACAGGGAAGTCCTTGAGCCCTCGATGGCGTCACGGACCTTGGCCTTGTCGTCGACACCAGCCTTCAAGCCTTGAAGAGGATGTGAGCTAGTCGTAGCCGAGCTCCCGCGAAGAGAGTGGTGGCCTCGTTGTACTCGGCCATGATAGCGGTCGGCGAAATCCTGCATGACCTCTTTGCCGGGATAGCCGTCGGGAAGGTCGCGGGATTGAGTGACTCCCGCACCGATGAAGAGAAGACCTTCGACGGCTTCCGGGCCCATCGAGAAGATGGCCGGATGCCCCGAGACGGGCCAGACTGGATGGGCACCGTCACCCCAAGGTCCTTGAGACCCTTGTGGAGCACCGGGGTCTGCACGATGGCCGACATCACGAAGAGGACGTCTGGGTTCTGCTCTTCGTACGCAGCATAGATCTTGTTGATCTGCGGCGTGAGGTCGGTGGCGTCCAACTGCCAGGTGTCTTCGAGAACGGTTATCTCGAAGCCAGGCTGGCCGCGTCCTTCTCCAGAATGTCGAGGGACTGGTAATTCGGCGGCAGGATGTCGGCCGCAGCTACGATAGTCTTCCAGCCCTCAGCCGCGATCTGCTTCTCGAGGGCGCCGGCCACATCCTCGGGCCCGACGCTGCAGATGAACGACCATTTGGCTGGATCGGCCGGGGCGTCAAGCGTCGGGGTATCCCACCTCAACAAGGGACTTCATACTTCTCCGCCAGGGGCTGCACCGCGAGGGCGCACGGCGTCGAAAGAGGGCCGAGCAGCGCGGTGACCTTGTCCTGCGTGATCAGCTTGGTCGCCACCGAGACCGCGGTGGCCGGATCGGTCTTGTCGTCGATGATGATGAGCTCGATGGGCCTACCGTCGATGCCGCCCGCCGCGTTCACGGTGTCGACCTCCAGCTGTACCCATTCAGGATGGCTGGGCGGCGGCGCCGCGTACCGGTGATCGACGCTAGACCCCGATCTTGATGGGTTCTCCGGTAGCCGCTCCACCCGTCGTTTCGGTGGACCCCGGAGCTGTGGTCTCGGTGCACCCTGCTGTCGTCGTGGTGGTCTCCTCGCCACACGCGAAGGCGAACAGGACCGCCATCACCAGAACCGCGACTCAACCCTCCCATTGTGAGTTTCCTGACCATGCACTCCCTCCCTTTCTGTCTTTGACGACCACGTTCTCTTGCGACTGATCGCACCAGCCTCGCGCTTACCCCTCTCCGAGATAGGCAGCGCGCAGGCGATCGTCCTTCCTCAGGTCACTCGCCATGCCGGTGAGTACCACGAGTCCCGTTTGGATCACGGTCACCCGGTCTGCGAGCGAGAGCGCCATCTCGGCGTTCTGCTCCACCATCAGCATGGTGATGCCTTGGGCGTTCAAACGCGTAAGAGCATCGAAGATGCGCTCGACAGCCTATCGGCGCCAGTCCCATCGAAGGCTCGTCAAGCAGCAGCACGCCGGGTTGCGCCATCAGACCCCGGCCGATGGCCAGCATCTGCTGCTCCCCGCCGGAGAGCGTCTTCGCCAGCTGCCTACGGCGCTCCCCCAGGATGGGGAACAGCTCGTACACGTAGGCCAGGTCGTCGGCGTAGCCTTTCTGCCAGTCCCGCTTGCCCGGAGGCCCCCATGAGCAGGTTGTCCTCCACGGAGAGGGTCGGGAAGAGCTGGCGTCCCTCCGGGATCTGGCAGATGCCCCGCGTCACGATCTTCTCGGCCGGCAGGGAGGTGATGTCCTCACCCAGGTAGGAGACCGTGCCGCTGCTGGGGCGGAGGATGCCGGAAACGGTATTGAGCAGGGTCGTCTTCCCAGCTCCGTTGGCACCCAGGACGGCTACGACCTCGCCTTTGCCCACAGTGAGCGAGACACCATGCAGGGCCTGGATAGACCCGTACGGAGGTCACGATGTCCTTCAGCACCAGCGCGTCCTCAGGGGGCGCGCAAGGTTCTGCGACCCCCGGCTCCGCGCGACGCAGACCTCCGCGGCCTTCTCATGCCTCGGCTCCGAGGTAGGCTTCGATGACTCCCTTGTCCTGTCTGACGGCCTCAGGCGCCCCAGACGCGATGAGCTTGCCGTAGTCGAGGACGTTCACGAGGTCCGATATCCCCATCACCAGGCCGATATCGTGCTCCACGAGCAGGACGGTGATCCCGGCCGCCCTGATGGTGGCGATCTTCTGCACCAGATCGACCCGCTCCGTGAGTTCATGCCGGCCGCCGGCTCGTCCAGCATAAGCAGGCGGGGCTCCGAAGCGAGGGCCCGGGCGATCTCGACAAGGCGCTGCTGGCCATAAGGCAGACTGACGGCCGGCTTGTCCGCCTCATCCGCAAGACCGACGAGCTCGAGGGCGTCCATGGCCCGGATGCGCGAACGGCGCTCCTCGGCCCGCTGACGGGGGAACCCCAGACAGCACGACCAGAAGCCGGAGCGCTCGTGCCGGTGGCAGCCCACCAGCACGTTCTCGAGCACGCTCATGTTCACGAAGATGCGCAGGTTTTGGAACGTGCGGGCCATCCCCAGACCGCGCGGCATCGGCCGGGCCGAGCTTGGCCAGGTCGATGCCGTCGAAGGTGATCCGCCCCGCGGCCAGTTCTTGCTGTCTGCTGACAGCGTTGAACAGGGTGGTCTTGCCCGCCCCGTTCGGGCCGATAAGGGCGGTGATGCTGCCCTCCTCGACGTTGAACGACACCTCGTTCACCGCCATGAGACCGCCGAAGGCCACCGAGGCACTCTCCATACGGAGCAGGGGACCCTCCGCCCGCGTGTCCCCGCTGCCTCGGCGCCAGGTCTTCCTGCAGCTGCCCGGAGCCGACTGCGGCCGCCCGGACCTGTCTGAGCACGCTGGGCGCTGCGGACCCATCCGGGCGCGGCGGCGACAGCGAGTGGCGGCCGAGCCGCTGCCGTCCGTCTCGGCTTTCTCTTCGAGCGCTTCCTTCTTGAAGAGCCTCACCACACGGGAGCGCGAGGAGGGACGGATGCCGAGGATGCCGGCCGGCAGGAAGAGCAGAAGCAGGATCATGATGACCGAGAAGGCCACGCCGCTATACTGCTGGACCGCGGTGAAGTAATTGATCACCCAGGTCATGATGATGGCGCCGAGTACGCCGCCCCATATGGTCGCAGTGCCGCCGACCAGCGCCATGACGATGGGCAGAACGGCGACGTTGAAGGTGAAGCGACATGGGGCTGACCGAGCCCGTGAAAAAGGCGAACAAACCTCCGGCAAGGCCGCAGATGACGGCGCTCGCCACAAAGGCCAGCAGCTTCCAGTTGGCGGTCCTGATGCCCAGCGTGGACGAGGCGATCTCGCTCGTGGCGAAAGCGCGCAGGGACCGGCCGAACCGGTATTTGAGTCCCCTTTGGACGAGCAGGAGGATGACGATGGCGACGATCCAGACCATGTAGTACTGCGCGGATGAAGCTGACCGACTCTCGAACCCGAAGATGCTGAGAGTGGGTATCCCGTGAAAGCCGTTGATGCCGCCGGTCATACTCGCGGCAACTGGATGACGAGCACCATGAAGATCTGGCCCAGTCCGATAGTCGCCAGGGCCAGGTAGAAATAGCGCAGCTTCAGCACCGGCCGACCGATGATCAGAGCGATGATCCCGGAGACCACGGCGCCGACGGCCAGGCTCGCCAGAGTCGGCACGTTCAGCTTCAGCGCCAGAAGTCCGGCCATGTAGGCGCCCATGCCATAGAAGGCCGAGTGCCCGAAAGACAGCTGCCCGGCTTGCCCAAGGATGATGCCGACCGCGATGGTGAGCATCGCGAACAACCCCGCCGTCGTCATGACGCTCATGGCGTACAGGTTCTTGTATGCCAGGGGCCAGACAAGAAGACGACCACGAAAACGACCTTGGCGATGGTCGCGTAGCTCGGGCGGAAGGTCGCTCGGACCTTGCTGGCGGCGGAAGCCTCGGCGATGCGCTCTTCGGCCGGCGGCGTCACATCTCACCTTCCGTCATCGTGGTGCCGAGGATGCCTTGCGGCCGGAAGTAGAGGATGAGGATCAGGAGCGCGTAGGCGATCGCGTCCTGCCAGCCGGCGGGCAGGACTCCACTGAAGATCGACTGGATGATCCCCAGGACGACACCCCCGATGACGGCCCCGCCGCTGGAACCCCAGCCACCGAGGATAGCGCCGATGAAACCCGCCAGGCCCCAGGACGCGCCCGCCGTGTAGGTCACTGGTATGATGCGATGCGACGGCCAGGCCGCCTATCGCCCCGATCGCCGACGAGATGGCGAAGGCAAGGATGATCATCCTGTTGGTGGAGATGCCTGACATCCGCGCGGCGTTCGGGTTGGTCGCGGTGGCGGTCATCTGCTTGCCCACCCTGGTGCGAGAGCCCAGGAAGTACAGCGCCACGAAGACCACGAGCATCAGCCCGACGACCCACAGGTTCTGGAATTGAAGGTGACGCCGCCTATCCGCAGCAGCTTGTCTCCGGTGAACGTCGGCACCGCCTTGCCGTACCCTCCCCACTTGAGAGCATGAGGCTCTCGAACAGCAGGCTCAACCCGACCGTGGCGAGGATCATGTTGACAAAGGAGGTCTTCATGAGCGGCCTCAGCACTACCAGGTACATGCCTACGGAGACCAGGCCACCACGGCGACGATGCTGAGGATGATCGCGGCCCAGAAGGGCAGGCCGACTTCACGAGAACAGAGAGTAGCCGAAGAAGCCTCCCATCATGACGAAGCTGCCCTGCGCCATGTTGACCACGTGGGAGGTCCGGTAGATAGTGACGTAGCCGAGACCCGATGAGGGAATAGATGGACCCCATCGTGATCCCGGTGACGATGATATTGGATCCACGTCGACATCTGTTTCGCCTAGTAGCCCTCGTCCTCGAAGTGCGCGAGATGCGGCTCCCCGGCGATGGCCTCGGGAGTCAACAACTGGTGATAGCCCTTTTCCGTGTGCTTGGGTCCCTGGTTCACTTCGATGAAGATCCACGGCCGCCAGGTCCTGAGCGGCTTCCATGGCGCGTGTATGAAGTTGGGCGGGATGTAGATCACGCAGGACTTGGTGATGACGTGCTTCTCCAGTTCGGCCCCTAGGTACACCTCTATCTCGGAGCCCAGGTCCTGCGGATTGTTGGGGTCCGACCCGATGTGGAACAGCAACTCGGGATCCTTGTGGATGTGCGGCGGATGACCGACCTCCAGGAACGGCTTGTCGTGCGGCAGAACCCAATGGATCATGTAGAAGTCGCTGCCCGGCAGCACATCCTTGTCGATCCTGGTGATCATGTTGAAGGGGATACCTTCGGTGAAGTGGGAGTCGTCCCGCCCGTCGTAGTTGTAGATGTACTTGGAGTACTTCTTCTCGCCTTCGACCACTCCAGACTGGGGCGCCGCCTCGCCCTCGGCGGAGATCGCCTCCGCCGGACACCAGTACTCAAAGGAGGTGCAGGTGCCGCAATCCTGACAGAGGTCAGGGTCGATCCACACCCGCTCATAGACGTCGGAAGTGCTGACCTTGGTCGGGTTGGTACCGAGGATGGCCCCATGAGGGCAATTCTTGATACACAGCCCACACGTCAGGCACCTGGTCTCGTCGATCTTGCTGGGCATCGGGCCTCCTCCAACGGTTATTCAACGGGGATTATGAGCAACCGGATTCTCCGGATACATGAAGAACCTCACCGCCGTCAGGGTCTCCTCTATGGTCACGTGAGGCGCGGGGGTCAGCGGCTCCTGCGATTCCATGTACCAGCCCGCTTGGATCCCGAAGACGATCGACGTGTAGATATGCCCCAGAGCGGCTGGGGTGACTCCGGCCTCGGCGAGCCACGGGCGATTCTTGACCGCCGCCTCGCACAGATCGTGGATCCGCGCCAGATACCGGTGGTATTCGTCCCGGACCCGTGCGTCGATCAACGGATCGATGTTTTCGCCGGAGCTCAGACCGGCGGTCTCGCGGAACCCGAAGTCACTGAGCATGAAGTTCATCAGGGGTGGGTCTTCCTGATAATGCTCCAGGACGGTCCGCATCAGCACTATCGAGAAGGTTTCTCGGGTCGGAGTCGCGTTTGGTGGCGGCGACCAGAGCCTTCTCGATGAGGACGTTCAATTCGGCCCAGCACTCCGCGTACACGGCGCGGAGCAGACCGGTCTTACTGTGGTAGATCCTGAGAACGCCGCTCTCGCTGGTACCGGCCTCTTTGGCGATCGCCCTCAAGGGAGTGTTGGCAAAGCCCCTTGCGAAGAAGAGCTGCTTCGCGGCGCGCATCACGCGCTGCGAGACATCTGAGCCTGCTTCTGCCGGCATGCCCCATCCCCTTAGCCGGTGCCTGGTAGTAGCACTACTACTACCAGGCACCCTAGCACCCCGCGCCGCGCCTTGTCAAACCTGGCGGCTCAGACAAAACGGGGCGGCGCTATCGCGCCGCCCCGCTCTCAGAGTCGCTTTGGAGCCTGTCCTCCGCTACAGCTTATATCCGCTCCTGCTCAGCGCCGCAGCGTGCCGCTTCTGGCGCGCGGCTCGGCGGCGGACGGTCTCCTCATCCTCCTGGTACACGCCGCCCTCGGGCAGCCACCTGTCCACCGAGACCGTCTTCGAATACCAGAAGTCGGTGGTGAGCCACAGGGCTTGGGTCTCCCCTCCCACCACCACCACGTCGATCTTCTCCGGCGAGGTGTACGGGGCTATCAACGCCTCACGTGGCAGCTCGAGCCAGGAGGCGAACGGCTCCACGCCACTCCTCGCGCTGGGCTCGACAAGCGAGTAGACCACATCGGAACCCCAGAACTGGCCGGCGCTCATCGTGAAGTTCTGCGACAAGTACCTGGACAGCTCCCCCGGAGTGTCGAAACCCTGCTCCTTGAGGTGAGCGGCCACCAGCGGATCCATGACCAGGGTTATCGATTCCCGCAGGCAGGGGAAGGCCTGCATCATGATGAGCGTTTCTTCGTGCGCGGGACGGCAGCAGCCGGCAGCGCCCATGCTGTTGATGGCGCTCCAGCCCTGGAAGACGCTCACCGTACTCTCATCCTTCTTGAAGCCCTTGCGCACGTGGAACGGCTCCCACACGCTCCTCTCCTCGTTCTCGGCGAACGTCATGTTGTTGTAGTTGATGTTGCTGCCCGTGGAACCCATGAAGGTCTCGCCCAGCCGGGCGTCGCCGAGGTTGATGGTCATGAGCGTCCACGCGCGGCCGATGACCGTGTTGGCGTGGTTGAACGGGCTCAGCGCCCCAAGTCCGGAGTTCATCCCGATCTGCTGGCGGATCGGTCCGTTGACCACCGCCATCCGAGAGAACGACGTCGTCGAGCTGGGCATCGACGCTTCCTCTGTGGCTGCCAGCGCCAGTATGACGGGCAGATGCTCGGGGCCCGCACCCGCCATGACCGCGTTGACCGCCACCTTCTCCACCGTGTATTCGAGTCTCTCCTGATGGATGGTCACAGTCATCCTGCCTACGACCTCATCGGGGTCTGCCGCTGTGCCGGTGAGCATGCGGGCCACACGCTCTTCCGTGGGCAGCACGATGGGGGCGCCGTCCGTCCACCCGTTCTCCAGGAAGAAACGGTGCAGGCTGTCCTCTTTGTCCGGCTTGAGCAGCCGGGGCCGCGGCGCACCCCGAGCCGCTTTGGGGTTTCTCTCCTCCTGTGTGAGCGGCAGGGTCAGAGCCTCGACGATCTGCTGCATGAGGGGTCTTCCCGTCACGGGATCGTCGCCCTCGACATATTCCCTGAGGACCTCCCGCGGCCTGCCCACGAGCGGATAGGGCGCAAAACTGAAGCGCAGACTGATCCCGTGGTTCTGGGCATCCAGCGCGATGTACTCGGCAAAACGCGCACTGGAGATGGGAGCCGTGGGAACGCCGTACCTGGTCTCGAGGGCCCTGCAGTGAGCGGCGACACTCGCCGCACAGCCGTCTCAGCCGCCTACCCCGAAGATCACCGCGTGGGCGTTCTGCCGGGCGTCTTCCCACATCTGCGGTTCGTCCACGAACATGATCCCCGTCTTATGGCGGAGAACCGTCTTGACGCTCGGCATCGTACGGGCAAACCAGGCCGCCGTCTCTTCGAGGAACTCCCACCCGCCGCCGAACCCCACATCGATGAGATGGATGGTCTTCCCCTCGAGCGTATCCAGCCGCGGTGCGAGCGGCATCGGCTCCACCACGTTGGTGGGCTGGCCACGGGGATCGAGAACGGTACAAAGAGAACCGGCGGACGACAGCGCCATCGATACCTCCCTAACGGATGGGCCCAACACGAACCATGACTAACCGTACCACCTGACCCAAGGGGGTCGCCAAACGTCGCGGCTGATGCGGCTGGAGCCCTAACCCAGCTCGATACGATCCTCCGTCCCGTGGGAGAGGGCGACAATGAGGGTGAGGTACTCACGCAGGTGTCGGGTGATGAGGAAGTTCTGGCGCACCAACTCGCGCGCGTTCCGTCCGATCTGCTGGATGCGTTCTCGATGGAAGAGCAGATACCGGATCCACATGGCGGCGCCCTCGGGCGTGTCGACCAGGAACCCCGTGCGATGGTTCAGCGCCTGCAGGCGGATGCCCCCCGTGTTGCCGCCGATGACGGGTTTGCCCTTCCACATGGCCTCGGTGACCGTGAGCCCGAATCCCTCCCGCAGGGATTTCTGCAGCACGATGTCGGCCCCGGTCTGGAGAGCGTTGATGGTCCGGTCGCTGTAGTGCTCCGCGGAGAGCACGTGGATGTCCGGATCCCCTCCCGCGGCTCTGAGGACCTCTTTGAGGACCGAGTCGCCCTCCGGATCGTCCGCCGCCCCGCCCCCCGCCAGCACCAGCTGCAGACTGGGCACGAAATCCGTAGCCAGCTTGTAGGCCTGGATGACTCCAAGAGGGTCCTTGAAACGATCGAAGCGAGAGACCTGCAGGATCATGGGGCGATCGGGATCGACCCCGAAGCCCGTGAGCACGTTACGTACTTCCGCGGGGTCGAGGGGCAGGTTCTTCTCGCTGAGCGGGTCGATGCTGGGTGGGATCAGAAACACCGGGTGCGGCATGGGCTGGGCGAAGGCGGCTATGGAGAACACGCTCGCGTCGTACCCCGCTATGAACGGACGCAGGTATCTCCATACCGGTCGATGAGGCCGGCTGAGGTCGATGTGGCAACGCCATACCCACTTACCCCGTCGCCCTGGGCAGTGTCCGAGCAGAGGCGCGGGTTGGGGATCGTGGACGAACACCACGTCCGCCTCCTCCAGGATCGGGCGGAGACGTTCGGCATTGCGGGCGTTGACCTCCTCGTACGTGCGCAGAAGCCCTTCGGGGATGGTCAGGGCCTTGCCTTGAAGCGCATTGTGGAAGGACTTGGTGCAGGCGAAGAAGTCGTCGTTGCCCTCGATGACCTCCCAGCCGGCATCGAGACCCAGTTCCTGCATCAGCGGAACGAGCTTCTCCAGTATCTCGGCGACCCCTCCCCCCCGCCGGGTGGAGTTGACATGCACCACTTTCAAGCCTTTGATGCGTTCTGCCAATTGCCGCAACTGCTCGATGACGTCACGGCCGGCATATTCGGCGTGGCGGTCCAGCAGGGTGGCGGCGGTGTCAAAGGCGCCGGCGTCTGCGTCGACCCCCGTGGCGGGCGGACGGCTCATCGCGCCCCCTTCCTTTCACTCCGGGTTCCGCTGCGGGGCTCCCACGACGCGAAGAAGTCCGCGAAGACCTGGGCGAGCCGGTCTCGCAGCACGAAGAGAGAATCGAAATAGGGGTCGATCTCGGCCAGAGAGTCGCACAGAGGCTTGTATTCGGGACCCAGTCCCGTCAGCCAGGCGCGGAAGTCGTCCCCATGGACGGAGTCCCGGCGTCGGGCGTCGATGAAGTGATAGAAGACGCTGCCCACCGACCACTCCGGCAGGACCTGGGCCAGCTCGGCGGGTTCGCTGAGCCGCCGGTAGGTGTCGAAGACCACGATGATCGACCGAGTGAACTGGAACTGCTGGTCGGCCCTCGTGAACAGCATCACCTCCGTCTCGTCGAGACGCTCGTCGATGACGTCGATGAGTTCGCGGCGGAGGCCCTCGAGGTCCTCGAAATCGGCCGGGTCGATGACGGCCATGCGTTCCGCCGCGATGCTGTCATGAAGTCCGTAGTAGCACCAGGTGGCGAAGTCGTTGTTGAAGTCGCGATCGGAGTGCTCGGGACGCAGCAGAGTGCCCCAGAAGTGATTGTAGATACAGCCGGGATGGATGTCGGAGAGGACGTCGCGCAGCTCGCGCAGAGTCTGGGCTCTCCGCCCGGTCGCGATCGTCGCGAGTGCGCAGTCCTTGATCGCGAAGTCGACCACCGAGACCTCCTCCCGGCCCAGACAGCCTGGGCTCGTATTCTACCGAAACCACGACCCGGTCCAAACCGGGCCGCCCTGCCCGTGCTACAGGTCCGCGTCCGCTGTCGCGAAGACCTCGAGGAACCGCGCCACTTCCTGGCCATCGTGCAGCCGGTAGCCCGCGCGCGTCGCCCGTTCCGGGCTCCCCACCAGCACGCTCAGGCCCCAACCCTGCACCGCCGCGAACATGTCCTCGTCGGTCAGATCGTCGCCGAGGCAGACGGGGCAGACGTCCTCAGGACCCCAGCCCGAGTGCTCCAGCAACCACGTGGTGGCGCGTCCCTTGTCCCACACCTGCGGAGGCAGGACGTCGAATACCATCCTGCCCCGAAGCAGGCGCAGAGCCGGATACCTGGCGGTCGCGCCTTGCACCGCTCGCTCCACCCTGGGCCTTTCTTCCACGGCCACCAATCGGTAGTGCACCGCCAGCGAGAGCCCTTTGTTCTCGATGACCACTCCCTCGACCGAGCCCAGCGCCTTCTCCACTTCGGCTGCGACCGATTCCACCGCGCCTCTGTACTCCGTGCCCACCTCCAGGATGATCCCCGACCCGGGAGGCCCGAGGATCTCGTGCCCGTGATTTGCCGCGTAGTAGACCGAGGGCACGCGGACGACCTGGCGCAGCTCTTCCAGACCGCGGCCGGAGGTGATGCACACCAGGAACCTCCGCGCCAGCCGGTCGATGATCTCCCGGGTCGCGGCGGGCATCTCCACCAGGTCCGGCCGGCAGGCGATAGGCGCCAGGGTGCCGTCAAGATCGAGGAAGAAGGCGGGACGGCGAGCGCCGATCACCAGCTCGATCTCTGGAAGCGCCCCCAGGGCCCACGGGGGTAACCGGTGCGAGATCGGGTGCTCGTCACTCATGGTGTTCGGGGATGTACTCCTTGAGGATGGGGAAGTCCCGGAGCTCCTTGTCGGTGGCTGCGCGCATGAAAGAGTCGACCCACCAGAAGATGTTCTGAGCCTGGATGTTGCGGCGCAGACGCTTCATCCTGTACCGCCTCTCCCCCCTCCGCATGTGGAAGGCGTTGTAGATGGCGTTTGCCGTCTGCTCCACATCGTAGGGGTTCACCACCAGCGCTGCTTGTCCCAACTGCCCGGCCGCTCCGGCGAACTGACTGAGTATGAGCACCGAGTCCTCTTCAACGCTGCAGGCGCAGAATTCCTTCGCCACCAGGTTCATACCGTCCTTGAGGGGAGTGATCAGCGCGATCTCGGCGGCTCGATAGAGGGCCAGGAGTTCGGTAGTAGCGAGGCTGCGGTAGAAGTACTGGACCGGAACCCAACCTATCTGACCATACCGCCCGTTGATCCTACCCACGAGTCGCTCTATCTCGAGCTTCAGCTCTTCGTACCGGGGGATCTCCACCCGGCTGGGGACCACCACCTGGAACAAGCTGATGTTCCCATGTATGTCGGGATACCGCTCGAGGAGGTTTTCGAACGCCTTGAGTCGGTGAGGGATCCCCTTGGTGTAGTCCAGCCTGTCGAGCCCCAGGACGATCTGCCTTCCGTGATACCGGGTCCTGATCTCACCCACGCGTTCCTCGACTTCGGGGGATACCGCCCGCGCGGCGTAGCCGGCGGCGTCGATGCCGATGGGGAAGTTCCCCACTCTGATCTCGCGGTCATCGAACCTGACCACATGGAGGTTGCCTTCAGCACGAAGATGCACGTTCTGCAGGAGGGTCCGCAGGCACTGGACGAAGTTGCGATGGTCCCGCAGCGTCTGGAAGCCCACCAAGTCGTGCGCCAGCAGCGATCGCAGCACGGCCTGGCGCTCCGGGAGCTTCATGAAGATATCGAGTGACGGGAACGGGATATGAAGGAAGAAGGCCATGCTGGCCCCGCAACCGGCTCCGCGGGCCTGACGGGCGACGTCGATGAGCTGATAGTCGTGTATCCAGACGAAATCCTCCGAGCGGCACTGCTCCGACAGGGCCCGGGCGAACTTGCCGTTGACCACCTCGTATGCCGGCCAGTATTCGGGCTCGAAACGGCACTGCGACTGGAGGTCGTGGAACAAGGGCCAGATCGTCTCGTTGGAGTACCCGTGGTAGTAACGGTCGATCTCTTCTTGCGTGAGGATGACGGGCTCGAACGCGTACCCTATGGAACCCGCCGCCTCGGCCAAGATGCGCCGGATGCCGGGGACACGGTCTGCGACCCCCGGCCAGCCGATCCATACACCCCCGCGGTCGCGGAGCACGGGAAGCAGCGCGGTCACCAGCCCACCGGATCCCGGCTTGAGCGCCCAGCGCCCACCGCTGTCCTTGTCCAGCACATAGGGTAGCCGGTTCGAGACCACAACGAGCCTCTGCGGGTCCCGCGCAGCCCCCAAAGACGATCGCACCCCTGCGGCCGGAGCCTCCAATCGTTTGCCTCCCTTGGTGCCCGAGCAGGAACGTTTACGGTAGCACGCCCAGCGGTCCGCCTCCACCGCGATCCCGCCGGACGAATACCCCGTTCAGGACACGTTCAGGCTCGTCACCCCATAATGAGAGGGCGCCTTCCCGAAGCCACCAGGTGCTCTGCTGTCGAGAACGAAAGAGGCATGATGAAGACGGTTCTGGAGACAGTCGATCGCCTGGAGCGGGAGTTCCTGAGCACCGTCTACGAATTGGCGGACCGCAGGGCGAAGAACGCCATCGCTTTCACGCGGGTCAGCGCATCCCTGGGCCGTTCGGAGGAAGAGACCGACCGGGCGTGCGACTTCTGGACCGACCGAGGCGTGGTCGAATGGGCGCGCCTGGACCACATCGCCCTCACCCATGTGGGACTGCGAAAGGCGCAGCATCTGGCCGGATGACGAGCGCTCGGCGCAGCCGGGCCGGGTCCTAGGTCTCCCCTCTCCTCGCCGCGCGGGCCTCCAGGCGGCTTCGGCCTCGTCTAGGGAAGACGAAACCCGTACCTCTGCATCGTGTGTTCGAGGATCACCTCCGCGGGATTGATCCCCGCAGCCTCCATGGCGAGATAGTGGGCCTCGAGCGACTGCAGGGTCTTCACGCTGTAGGTGGCCAGTTCCCCCCGGTTGTAGGTCTCGAACGAGGTCGTGAACTTGTCGTCTTCCCACGCGCGGATGGGACGACCGCGGCCAGAGACACGAGGGTACTTCCGGGCCGCCGATTCCATCCAGCGCACCGACAGGTCTGAGAGCCGCTCGACGAGGCGCGCAGCGACTTCGTCGAGCGCGGGCAGGATGGCGCCGATCCCCCGGCACTCGCACGGAGAGGTGCTCTCCATCATGCGGGCGTACTTCTCGGTCATGAGATTGCGGCCGGCCATCCGGGCGCGTTGAAGATCGTCCCGGTAGCTCTCGGCAGTCGCTTGGTCCCACGAGAGGAGTTGGCTCGAGCGCATGATCTCGAAGGTCGTACGGTCCTGTTGACAAGGCGCGGGACCATCGATGCCGCGCACCTCCTGGAACATCTCCCACTCCAGGTCCAGGATCGTCCGCATCACCTCTTGCTCGATGTGTCCCTCCATAGCCATCCCTCTCCTCTTCCTGGACTCGATCCCGGCGCGGCGACGCCGCTATTCCATCATCACCGGAAGGTTCCGCAGCACCTCGTTCTGGATGGTTGCCTGAACCGCGTGAGCGTGATCGAGCAGGAAATCGCTTTCCACGCTGCTCAACCCGCAGGCCCTGAGGTGGGCGATGACCAGAGCGCTGATGTCCTCGATCATCCGCTCCCGGTGGGCGTAAGCCACGGAGCCGGCCGGGCCGGCTTCATGGCCCGTCTTTCCGCCAGACCCGCCGCTCGCACCGGTTCCGGCTACCACACCGGGCTCAGCGCAGAGTCCGGAGAGCATCTCGTGGCAGGAGACTCCCAGGATGGGCAGTTCTCTCATGCCTCGGTGCATCCACTTGTAGAACGGCCGATAGCGTCTGTTCAGCAGGTACACCAAGGAGATGACGGCCTCCACGAAGGTGCTCAGGGCCACCTGGGCCGCCACCACCTCGCCGCGCACCACGCTGCGGTGGTAGTTGTACTGCCCGGCTTGGCCGCCCGCTGCGCAGCGGGCGGCCACCTTCTTGAGCCTCAGGTCCTCGGGATAGAAGGCCAGCAACCCCTCCCGAAACGCGGTGAACTCACCCAGAGGGTCCACGAACACCCTGCCGTTGGTGGCCGTGGCAAGATAGGTCTCCGGGAGCGCCCTCCACTCGGCGAGGCTCGCGGGCACATGGTCGTACCGGACGAACCGGCGATAGAAGTCCTTGACCTCGAACACCCCGGTCCTCTTACCCGCGTGAGGCCCTTCGAGCGGTCGCTCGAAGCCCGCGAATCTCTTGGGCAACGCGTCGTAGCGCTCCTGGAGCTCCTTCCCTATCTCAGCGTAGTCTTCCGCGGTGAGCCACAGGCAGAAGCCCGGCCCCCAGTCGTGGTCACGGGAAAGCTCGTCATCGAATCCGAAGCACTCCGAGCCTTCCCCCACCAGGCCTGCCGCGATCCTGCACTCAAACGAGTCGAACTCCCGTGCGAGCAGCGGCCGGCCGAGCTCCTCGAAGTACAGCTCGGCCAGTGACAGCCCGTTCATGGCTCCGCCTGGCGGTGCCGTTCCGACCCCGCGGCGCTCTGGCCGCCGTCCGCGAGCTTTTCCCGAGCGCGGGCCAGATTCTTGCTGGTCTTGGCCCGGTCCGGGTGTTCGGGCCCCAAGACGCTGTCGATGAGGGCGAGGGCCTGAGCGAACCGCCTCTCGGCCTCCGCGTAGTCGCCGGCAAGATAGTCGGCGGCAGCCAGATTGTTCAGCGCGGTGAGATAGAGCACCGACCGCTCCCCTTCGGTCTGCTCGTACAAGACAAGTGTCTCCTCGAGGAAGCTCCGGGCGTCCGCATACCGGCCCGTGGCCATCGCGACCGAGGCGAGGTTGTTGAGGGTGGTCGCGAAGACGGCGTTGCGCTTGCCGCTCTTTTCCAGCACGGCCAGCGCTTTGCGGTGCAGGCGCTCGGCCTCCTCGTATCGCTTGAGATCCTGGTAGACCAGACCCAGGTTGTTGAGAGCGCTCAGATAGACGAAATGCTCCGTGCCCATCTGATCCTCGTAGATCTCGATGGCTTCCGCGAAAAGCGCCTCGGCGGTCTCGTAGTCCCCTTTGAGGCGGTACGTTCCGGCCAGGTTGTTGATACAGGTGGCGTAGTCGGGGTTCTGCCGGCCTCTCACCCTCGCCTCGATCTGCGCGGCCGTACGGAAGCTCGCCTCCGACTCGTCGAGCTCGCGGAGCGTCCGGCACAGCGAGCCCAGCTCGTTCAGCGCGGCCACGTATGCGGACGAATCGTCTCCCGACTCGACGCGGACCAAGCCCACATACTCGCGTAGAAGCGGCAGTACCTCTCTGAGCCGGTGCTCCGCCTGCAGCGCGGAGATCTGCGCCTGCAATCCGTCGAGTCTCTCACTCATCGTGCCGCCCTCGCCGTCGACTCCACGTCCGGCACCCTATCATAGGGCCTCCCTCGTTGTACTATCGAGCCAGCACTGTGCGGTGAGGTCGACGGAGGCTCGCGATGACCAGATGGGAATACAAGTCCGTGCGGCTGGAGAGGGCCGGGACCAAGGAGGATTTCGGGTTCACCTGGACCTATACCCCTTGGGAGCTGATGACGGACAAGTCTGGCAAGCAGGCGCTGGACCCTGCGCTCAAGGAACTGGGAAATGAGGGGTGGGAACTGTCCGGAGTCATCCCCAGCGACCTGTGGTCCGAGGCCGGTCGACCCAACTCCTCGCACGGCGTTCGGGCGATCTCCTGCATCCTGGTCTTCAAGCGCCCGCTGGAGAGCGCCGGATAGCCTCCCCGATCGAGCTGCCCTACCCCTTGACCTGCTCGTAGGCCCAGTCCAACCACGGGAAGAGGGCTTCCAGGTCGTCGCGGAGCACGGTGGCGCCGCCCCAGAGGCGCAGCCCTGCGGGCGCGTCCCGATACGAGGCGATGTCATAGGCCACGCCCTCGGCCTCCAGGGTGGAAGCTATCTGCTTGGCGGCCTTGGCGCGGTCCTCGTCGGGAAGGGCCGTGAACCACGGATCCACGATCTTGAGGCAGATAGAGGTACTCGACCGGACCTCCGGGTCCTCGGCCAGGAAGTCCACCCACGGGGTGCGGGCCACCCATTCGGCCACCGCGGCCAGGTTGGCCTCGCTGCGCCGCATCAGCTCCGGGAGCCCGCCGATCTCCTCGGCCCACCTGAGACCGTCGAGAGCGTCCTCCACGCAGAGCATGGAGGGGGTGTTGATGGTGTCGGCCTTGAAGATGCCGTCGATGAGCTTGCCGCCCTTGGTCATGCGGAAGATCTTGGGCAGGGGCCAGGCAGGCTGGTAGCTCTCCAGACGCTTGACCGCCCGAGGGCTGAGGATGAGCACCCCGTGCTGCCCTTCGCCGCCGAGCACTTTCTGCCAGGAATAGGTGACCACGTCCAGCTTGGCTATGGGGACGTCCATGGCGAACACGGCGGAGGTGGCGTCGCAGATGAAGAGACCCTCGCGAGGATCGGGGATCCAGTCGGCGTCGGGGACCCGGACCCCGGAGGTGGTGCCGTTCCAGGTGAAGACCACGTCGCGGTCGTCATCCACCGCCGAGAGATCGGCGATCTTCCCGTAGTCGGCGGAGAGCACGCGCACATCGGGCAGCTTGAGCTGCTTGACGATGTCGGTGACCCAGCCCTGCCCGAAGCTCTCCCAGGCAAGCGCATCCACGCCCAGGGGTCCGAGTAGAGACCACAGGGCCATCTCCACCGCCCCGGTATCGGAAGCGGGGACGATGCCCAGTCGGTAGCCTTCGGGAACACCCAGGAGCGTGCGCGACCGGTCGAGGACCTCCTGGATGCGGGCCCGTCCCTCTTTGGAGCGATGCGAACGCCCCACCAGCGCTCCCTCGAGCACGGACAGGCTCCACCCCGGGCGCTTGGCGCAGGGTCCGGAAGAGAAGCAGGGGTTGCCGGGACGAGCGGTCGGTTTCATGGGACAGAGTACTCCTTTCGGGGATGCCTTCAGTACGGGGTGTCATGTCGTATCGGGTCTGGCCCGCCGAATCAGCGACCCAGCGAGAGCTCCACGGCGCGGACGCCATCGACTCCCGGGATGCTGCGCAATTCGACGAGCACATCGTCCGGCAGCGGGTCATCCAGGGCCAGGCCCATCACAGCCTTGCCCTCCACCTTCTTGCGGCCGACGTTCATGAAGGCGATGTTGATGCCATGGCCCCCGATGATGGTGCCGACCCGTCCGATCATGCCGGGCACGTCCTCGTAGCGAAGGAACACCATGTGCTCCGACGGCTGGATGTCGATGGCATTCCGATAGATGGCCACCAGACGCGGCCGGTTCTTGGGTCCGAACACGGTGCCGCCCGTGGTGAGTTCGCCGTGCTTGTCGGTGGTCTTGAGGGTGACCAGATTGGTGTAGTCCTGCGACCGACGATCCTTCGCCTCCGCCACCTGCAGTCCCCGCTCGCCGGCTATGGTCGGGGCATTGACGTAGTTGACGGCCTCGTCCGCGCCCCCTTCGACCAGGCCCTTGGTGGCCGCCAGGGTCAGCAGCCGGGTATCGTGCTCGGTCAGCTCGCCCTCATAGTGCACTGTGACTTTGGACAGCGGCCCCTCGGCGATAGCCGCCATGAGCTGTCCCAGCGTCTCGGCAAGGGGCAGGAACGGTCCGATCGCCTGCATCGCTTCCTCGGACACAGACGGGATGTTCACCGCGTAGGTGACCACTCCCCCGGTGAGCCCCGCCACGATCTGCTGGGCCACGATCACCCCGGCGCGGTCCTGTCCCTCGGTGGTGGAAGCGCCCAGATGAGGGGTCATGACCACGTTGGGGAATCTGGCCAGAGGGAAGTCCGGCGGGACCGGCTCGGCGGAGAACACGTCCAGGCCGGCCGAGGCTACCTGGCCCGACTCGAGCGCACGAACCAGCGCGGCCTCGTCCACGATACCCCCGCGAGCCGAGTTGATGATGCGCACGCCCTTCTTCATCTTGGCGAAGGCGGCATCGCCGATCAGACCCGTGGTCTCGGCGGTCTTGGGCAGGTGCACGCTGATGAAATCGGACACGGCATAGAGGTTGTCCGGGGATTCCGCCCGTTCGATGCCCAGCTCGCGAAAACGCTCCTCCGCCACGTAGGGATCGTACGCGATCACGTGCATCCGCAGGCCTTTGGCCCGCTGGGCCATCAGCACGCCGATCTTGCCAAGGCCCATGATGCCCAGCATCTTGTCGGTGATCTCCACGCCTTTGAACTTGTTCTTCTCCCACAGGCCGGCATGCATGGAGGCGTTTGCGTTGGGTATGTCGCGGACCTGAGCCAGAAGCAGCCCGATGGCGTGCTCGGCTACCGAAAGGCTGTTCGACCCGGGAGCGTTGGCTACGACGATACCCTTCTGGGTGGCGGCCTTGACGTCGATGTTGTCCACGCCCACCCCGGCGCGGCCGATGATCTTGGGCCGTGTGGCATTCTTGAGCACCTCGGCCGTTATCTTGCTGGCCGAGCGGACAAGGATCGCGTCGTACTCGTTGATCTTCTGCGTGAGCTCCTCATCGGTCATGTCCGTGCGGATCTCGACGTCGAAGTGCTCCTTGAGGATGTCTACTCCCGCTTGAGCGATCTTCTCCTTGACCAGTACCTTCATGGTGCCGCGTGCCTGCCTTTCGCCACGTTCGCTCTCGTTCGCCATCGATAACCCTCAGCCGCTCATCATACCAACGCGCCCGCCTACGGGCTCACGCGGCTAGGCGCCATCCCGCGCGTCCCGGACCGCAGCCCGCTGTTCGTCGATCCACCTGCCCACCCGCTCGCCGAGGACATCGAGCGGCAGCGCCCCACCGTCGAGGACCTTGTCGTGGAACGCACGGACGTCGTATCGAGGACCGAGTTCCCTCTCTGCCCTGGCGCGCAGCTTGAGGATCTCGAGCTGACCCAGCTTGTAGGTGAGGGCCTGTGCGGGCAGGACGCTGTAGCGATCGACCTCGGCCTGGATGTCGGGCTCGTCCACCGAGGAATGCTCGCGGAAGTAGTCCACCGCCTCCTGCCTGGTCCAGCGCTTGTAGTGCAGACCGGTGTCGATCACGAGCCGGGCGGCGCGCAGCAACTCCTCCGCAAGCCGGCCGAAGTCGGAGTAGGGGTCTTCGTAGAACCCGATCTCCTTGCCCAGGCGTTCGGCGTACAGCGCCCAGCCTTCGGTATACGCGCCATAGTAGGCGTGCTGACGGAAGGGAGGCATGTCGGGCAGGGTCTGTGCGATGGAGACCTGCAGGTGATGCCCGGGGATGGCTTCGTGATAGGCGGTCGCTTCCACCCCCGCCAGCGTCCGATGCTCGTGGTCGCCGGTGTTCACGTACACGATGCCCGGGCGAACGCCATCGGGAGTACCCGGATAGTACTCCGCGCCGGCAGCCTCTTTCTCCCTATACTCCTGCACCGGGCGCAGCTCGAACGGGCACGTGGGCAGAAGACCGAACAGGGTGGGCAGGGCCGCGTTCATCTGCTGGATGTAGTGCCGGTAGGCGTCGAGGATCTCCTGGCGGGATCCGGGAACGAGGCGCGGATCGGCCTTGAGCGAATGTCGGAACGACCGCAGGTCGGAGAAGCCCAGGCTCCGGGCGATCGCCGCCTGCTCGGCCTCGACGCGCGCCACTTCGTCCACGCCCAACCCGTGGATGGTCTCCGGATCAAGGTCGGTGGTGGTGAACCGCCTGACCGCGAAGCGATAGCGTGCCTCTCCGTCGGGAAGCGACCAGATCCCCGGATCGAGACGGCCCGCCGGGGCATAGTCGGTGGCGATGAAGTCCGCAAGCTTGGCATACGCCGGGCGCACCAGACCGTCGACGGCCTGCAGAAGAGCCTCCCGCAACCGCCCGCGGTCGGCCTGCGGCACCGAGTCGGGGAATTCGTCCGCCGGACGTCCAAAGACGTTGGCCTCTCCCGCCGGCTGGGCTATGGCGCGACACTGTCCCACGGCCTTCTCCAGCAGGTATCTGGGCGGAAGCAGACCGTCTCTCGCGCCCTGCCTGAGGACTTCCACCACCTGGTCGAGAAGCGGCGGGATCCCGCGCAGGCGGGTGATGTACTCCTCGTATCGTTCGACCGAATCGAACGGCACGATGGCGACGAACTGAGCCAAGGCCAAGTGGATGCCGTCCAACTGGTCCATGGGCATCTCGTGGTTCTTGAACTCGATCTCCTCCAGACGCTCCTCGAGATTGCGCACCATGAGGCGGTGATCAAGCTGCTCCCGCGGCGAGAGGCCGGCCGTATCGATGGTCTGAAAGCGCAGGAGCCAGGCGCTCAGGTCGCGCTTGCGCTCGGCCACGTGTTCGAGAGAGAGGTCGCTCCAGCGGTGGTTGTAGCGGTAGTCACCGATGGTGGTGGCGAACTCGGGCGATTCACGCAGCTCGTATTCCCACGCTTCGGCGATCGCCGACTCAAGCTCTCTGCGGCGCTCCTCGAGGGTATTCATCTCTGCAGCATACCCGGACTCAATGCCGGTGGCGACAGGTATCGCCGATGTCGCAGAATTCACAGGGAGAGTGGACTTCGGACGATCCGTAATCCGGCCCGACACCGACCACGAGGGACGCCGATTTCTGCGGTACGAGCATCCCCGAATCGGTGACCCGCACCCCGATGGACTCGAGGTCGAGCAGGCGGCCGACCAGTATCTGCTCGGCTATGGCCCATCCGGAGAGCTGCCCGGGAGCCAGTTCTGCCCCGACACCCCAGCCGCGGTCGGCCGCGTCCTTCTCGACTATCGCATGGGCCCTCTCGATCAGCTTGCCGACGACATAGACTCCAGCCCAATCGAGCATGAACGCGTCGAGCGCCTTCCCTTCCGCCTGCAACTCGCGACTTCGGGACTCCAGGCGTTCCCCGATGGTCACCACCGCTACAAAGGCCGAGCAGGCCGGCCCCAGAAGGTCCGCGTGCCGACCGAGGTGAAGGACGACGTCTCCCACCTCCGCCGTACGCGCTTCGCGGACTCCCACCGGATGCCAAGCGTAGACCATGGCGGGACAGACCAATCCCGTGGCGGCGGTCAAGGCGTGGCGCGCGCCTTCCTGCATCGCGGGACGCCGCAGTGACTCACCTGCCGAATCCAGGAACTCGTCGAGATCGAGACCCACATCGATGTCGATGACAGTGGTCACCGGTTCCCTCCCTCCCGCCGATCTAGCATCCCCCATCGACCCTTCAGAGAGCAAGGGGCGGGCGCAGGCCTAGCAGGCCTGCGCCCGCCCCCGGAACCTCGGATCAAGGATGCAGCTTGCTGATCCCTTTCTCCGGTATCACCTCGTTGGGATCGAGGGCAGCCAGCACCCGATACCACCACAGGTGATAGTTCGAAAGAGCCGGTCCTACCTTGCTGTCGATCAGCTCAGGCGGGGACATGGTGAGAGCGAAGTACTTCTCGTCCACCGCCCGCGCGCCTTGCTCCTCGGTCCAGGCATCGACGGCTTTCCAGGCCTCGGGGTTCATGGGACTGAACTTGCAGAATATCTCGGTCTTGCCCAGATGCCCGTTCTCGACACCCCAGCCGAAAAAGCCTCCGCCGTCGTCGGCGATGAGGCCCTTCTCGATGAGCGGCAGCTTGGCCTTGCCCGCTCCGACTGCCCACCTGATGGTCAGGTCTCTCTGGCCCATGATGGGTATGGACTTGAAGTTCCCGCCGGGCCGGAACGTCTCCCGGATGGAAGCGCTGATGCGAGTGCACTGGGTCAGTAGGATCCCCTCGATCTCGGGATCCTCCACCGACTTGAGCGAGGCGCCGTCAGCTTCGGCGATGATGGTCTCCAGCACCTTCGTCTTGTAGGCGAAGTCATCCGGAGAGTTCCCCATGATGATCACGAAGAAGCCAGGTCCCTGTACCTCCTGGGACAGGCGGTGGAACATCGCCTCGTCCTCTTCGTTGCAGGTGGTGATGTTGGCGGCCACCATCGCCGCGTTGAACCCCATCAGCTCCATGGCTATCTCGGCCTCGCCGATCTTGATCTCGGCCTCCCACATCTTGTCCAGGGTGGGGAAGCTGTAGTACCGCGCCATCATGTTCGCCGGCTTCTCGGCCAGCAAGTACCGCGGGGAGTTGCCGGCCAAGGAGTATCTGGCCGGTCCCGGCCAGTGATACAGCTTCATCGCGACCTTCGTGAACACGCCCGGTGTACAGCTGGGGGGAACGACGCTGGAGACGAGAGACCGCAGCGACGGGCCGGGCCCGTCACCACAGAACCATTCGTCCACCGAGCCCCAGGAGCCCATCTTCACCAGTTCGCCGTCGGGGGTCACCCATTCGACGGCCAGGTGGTTCCGGTCGTCGGCGCCCATGGATTGATCGAGGTGCCCGTGACCGCGCAGCATGGCCGAGCACTGCGAGCCGGCGCCCTTCACATTGGTGTTGAGACCGCGCTTGAAAAGCTCGGCCTGCAGCTGGGCGGAAACCACGTAGGGCTCCACCACGGCGTACATGCTCTTCTCGTTGATCTCGATGATGCGGTTCATCCGGCGCAGGTCGAGCAGGATCAGCCCCGGAGGGAAGAAGCCCGTCCAGCCTGTACATATAGGCCTGAACTTGAGCTTGAGCTTGTTGCACAGTCGCACGACCGCCTGGACTTCGGCAGTGTCCTTCGGCAAGACGACGGCGGCGAACTCCGTCTGGAAATAAGCGGGCATCATCGCGGGGTCGTCGCAGACATTCTCCTCGCCGACGATGCCGGCGAAGGCGGTATAGATATCCTTATCAAGAGCCAAGACCTATCACCCTCCTTCCTAGATGGCTTGGTCGACCAGTTCGACGATGTCGTACACCTTGAGGGCGCTGCCGTTCTTCTCGATGACCTCCGAGAACAGCTTCTCGCTCCAGGGCGAAGCGGTGACGATGGCTTCGGCACCTGTGGAGGCCGCTTCCTCGATCCTCTCGGCAGCGGTCCACTCCGCGAACGCCGGATTCGAGTCGATGACACCGCCGCAGGAGCCGCCGCACCAGGCGTACTCCTTGATCCGATCCATCTCGGTGAGAGTCAGCCCCGGTATGCCGGCCATGACCGTGCGTGGCGGCTCGTATACTCCGTTGGTGCCGCGCCGGTAGGGCTTGGGCGGATCGAAGACGAACCTGTCGCCCGGGATCTTCTCGCCCTCCCAGTGGACCCAGGGCTCTCCCAGTCTGCCCAGGTGGCAGGGGTCGTGGTAGGTGACGTTCAGTTCCACCGCGCGCTCGGGTTTGAGCCTCCCCTGCTGGAGAAGACGCTCTATCATCTGGGTGGTGTGCAGCACTTCCAGGCCGTCGCTCAGCCCGAATCGGTCGTACAGCACTTTGTAGGCCTGGTAGCAGACCGCGCAGCTGGTCACCAGGGTCTTGGCCCCTGACTGTTTGATGACCTCCATGCTCTTGGCCGCCTGGGCCAGGAAATCCGCCTTGTGACCCATCTCGTACGCCCGGCCGCCGCAGCAGGTCTCGGCATCGCCGGCGATGCCGAAGGCCACGCCGCCTTTCTGAAGGATCCGTGCGGTGGCCTGCGCCAGCCCTTGCATGCCCTTGTCGTAGCTGGTCAGACAACCCACGTGGTAGAGGACATCCACCTTCTCCTTGGTGGCGTCGACAAGCCCGAGCCCCTGAGCCCAGTCGCCGCGTGTGGCCCCCTCGACGGCGACCATGCTACCCGTCGCGCGCATCCTGGCCACCACCTTCTCCAACGCCGGGTGGGCGTGGCCATCGTCTACGGCCTTGATGCGGATCTCCTGGATGGGCCTGAGGACCTCCATGTCCATGGCGTACTTGCAGGAGACGTCACATGCCCCGCACAGATGGCAGTTGTAGATGCTGTCGAGGAAGCGCGGGACATACTTGAACCCGTTCTTGAGCCCGGCAGCGCCCATGTTGAGCCGGCCGCCACCCGCATAGAAATGGAAGTTGTACCGGGATATGCTGGGGCACACGTTGGCGTGTGCATATCCCTTCACCTGCTGCAAAGGGATGAACTTGCACGCCGAGCACCGGCAGCACATGTTCATATCGCCGGCATACTCTTCTAATGCCATTTTGCTCCTTCCTTCTTCTCTCGATCCTGATTGCCCCCGGGTGCCTCGTCCCTAGAAGCAGAGCTTGCCCGGGTTCATCACGTCGTTCGGATCGAAGATCTTCTTGAGCTTCTTGAGGACTTCGATGGTGGCCGCGTCGCGGTTCATGATCAGCCGGGCGCTCTCACCATAAGGTCTGGAGAAGAAGGCGCCGTTGTCCATGAGGGTCTTGGTCGCTTGGACGGTGAGGTCCCGCACCCGCTGCGCCTCGCCGGCGTCGGCGGGATCGTAGAACAGGTTGAACTCACAGTGGCAGCTGGTGCCCTGCACCGTGGGCTGGACATACACACCCCGGTCCGCGACCGGATAGCCGGCCTTGGCTGCCAGGCCGTCCATGATGCCGATGAGGTGCTCCAGGCGGTCGATGGTCGCCAGGAAGAACACGTCCTCGCAGGCTCCCTTGTAGCGAAGCTTCCAGTAGGGCTCGGCGGAGGGACGCTGGACCGCTCTGAGGATATCGCGGGCCGAGATCCCCCCCACGGATTTCGCGGCTTCCAGGCCCAGACGCTGGTTGAGAGCGGCGATGTCCTTGATGTTGACGCTCACCCGCTCCTCGGGGAAGTACTCGTACCCGGCCACGGTGTAGAAGAGCGTCCATGCCGGCAGATCGGCTCTGAGACGCTGGAAGTCCGCAGGCCACTGCGATGCGAACATCGCGGCCACGTCGGTGCTGGACAGCACGAAACACTCGGTCACCATCCGCAGCCGGATGAGCCAGTCGGCCAGCTCCACGAGAGGTGCGAGCTGCGCGGAAGCCACCACGAACGGCTCCTGTACCTTGGGGAGCAGCTCGCAGCGTAGGGACGCCCAGGTCACGATACCCATGGTTCCCTGGGCGCCCTGGACCAGGCGATGCCAGGCTGCTACGTGGGGTCCGTAGGGTGCCTTCTGCACTCCGCCTACACCCCATTGCTCCTCCACGGTGCCCGGACCGGCCGCCTGCCCTGTCCGGAAATCCTCACCCGTGCCGAAGACGACCTCGACGCAGGCCACCGGGTCGGAGATGTCCCACTGGTAGGCGGGCATGACCACCGGCTCCCTCTCGAGCATGCTGCCTATCACGCTCTTGGACGCTCGGGGCAGCAGGGGCATATTGAGCCTGACGCCTTCCTTCTCCGCCGCGGGGATGAGCTCCCCGAAGGTCACACCCGGTTCGACCATGGCGACCCGGCGGGCCCGGTCGACGAAGACGATCTTCTTCATCTCGCCGAGGTCGACGATCACGGCGCCCCCGGTGCTGGGCACGGTGTCGCCCCTGAAATGAGGAGGACCGGAGCTGACCGGCACCAGAGGAGTAGCGGTCTGCGTGGCCAGCTCCACCAAGCGTTTGACCTCGTCCCCGGAGTGGACCTTCACCACATACGCCGGTTTGGTCTTGTTGACGAAGCTCATGTCCTCGGAGTACGCGTCGAGCGTACTCGCGTCGTCAAGGACGTTGGCGTCGCCCACGATCTCTTTCAGTTGCTGCTTCTGCACCATCGTCTCTTCCTCGCCTCCTTCGCCATCGAGGTCTCTTCGCGTCGCTGGGTCCCTCCCGATCCGCGGATCTCCGTCACCCGAGGATCAGCGGTCGGGCTGCAGTCGGTAGCTCTCCACCGGGACCGGCAGAGTCGTAAGCGTGGGGCCCCCCTCCCCCTGCTCGATGTTGATCCATTTGAGCCAATTCTCGTCGTCCCGATCGGGGTAGTCCTCGCGAAAATGCTGAGCGCGGCTCTCCTCACGCGTCAACGCCGCCCTGTAGGTGAACTCAGCAGCCATGAGCATGCTCTCCGCCGAGTGGTAGCGGGCCAGGTCGTGGAAGTCCGGAGCGCCCACCCGCTGCAGCTTCTGGCGCGCCTCTTCCAGGATGCCCAGGGCCTCCTTCATCCGGTCTGCCTGACGGATCCGGTTGTACTTCATGGGCACGATGGCCTCGTGCACCTGGTAGGTCACTTCCGCAGCATCGACATCGCCGGCGCGCCCCATCGGCGCCAGCACCCGGGCGATCACCTGTTCAGCGTAGGCGGGGTCGACCTCGTGACGGGGATTGTCCACGGCATAGGCACCCGCGTCCTCGCCGGCCACGAACCCGGTGATCGCCGCCGACTGCACGCCCAGGCCCGCCTGACTGCCCGCGCCGTTGGTCCAACAGTTGCTGCAGGCGCCACCCGCCGCCCACAGTCCAGGCAGGGCGGTCCTCCCCTGGATGTCGATGCGCAGCCCTCCCCCGCTGTACAGGTACCGCGGCCACATCTCCATCCTCTCCGCGGAGGGATCGAGGCCGCACTTCTCCTTGAGCAGCAGCATGGTGTCGTTCGCCATGAGATGCGTCAGGTCGGGAACGATGTCGTCGCCGCACCATGCGATCTCGGCGTCGGTGAGCCCCTTGAGGTTGATGTAGATGGGCCCCCGCCCAGCACTCACTTCCTCGTACATGGCGCGTATGACCCGGGGGTCGAAGGTATAGACCGCGTGCTCGCCCACCATGAGCTCGGGGTAGTACTTGCCCATGATCCTCTCGCCCAGGGCGTTCTCCAGGTAGAGGTAGAAATGGATGCCCATGAGCTCTTTGCCGAGGATCTTGACGCCCCACACGTACATGCTGTTGAACTCGGCGTTGGTGACCTGGGCCCCGGCGCGGTAGCCCATGGCCGGCCCTTCGCCCAGGACCGACGCGTAGGTCTTCTCGTGCAGGTAGCCACAATTGCCCGTGGCGAGGATCACAGCCTTGGCATTGAAGACATACACCCGCCCGTCGACGAGCCCCAGAGCGACGGCACCCACCACCCGGTCGCCGTTCTTGAGCAGATCGACCACGAAGATCTTGTCCATCATCCTGATGCCGCGGGCGGCGGCCGTCTTCTTGAGAGCCACCAGCGACTTGGGGGCATCGAAGAGGGTGACGTTCGTGGGCCCCCAGCTCAGGATGTCGATCTCGCCATCCTTCCTGAGAAAGGTGAGTCCCATGTCGGCCAGCTCCATGGTGGACCGGTGCATGCGACTCCCGAACGTGTGCGTCCAGTCTTGGTCGTTGAGGAAGTAGCTCCCCCTTGTGACCTTCTCGACCCACTGCTCCACCCGGTCGGGGTAGATGTAGGCGAGGATCCCGCCGCCGATAGGCACCTGACCGTTGTAGCCGATGCCACACTTGTCCACCATCAGCACGTCCGCGCCACTCTCCCTGGCCTTGAGGGCGGCACACATGCCGGCGCCCCCGCCGCCGAGCACGAGCACGTCGGCAGTGATCACCGTCTGTGCAGGACCCGATTCGTTCATGGCGTCCTCTTCTCCCTTGCCGGCGTCAGTATGGTGAGACCATCTCGCCCCGCGCTCGCTCGGGGGAGACGTCGAAGCAGCCTTCGGGGCAGAACGATTCGCATCCCCAGCAGGCGACGCAATCCAGGGGGTAGCGGACCACCGCCTTGCCGTCGTCGTCCATGCGCAGCACGTCCATGGGGCAGGCGGCCACGCAGTTGCCGCAGCCTGTACAGAGATCCCGGTCGAAAGTGCGTATGGGCATGCTCGTCACTCCTCGTGCGTCGCGGCTCAGAAGGTACTGAGCCTGATCCACTGGCCCACCATGTAGCTGCACACGTCGGAGGCGAGGAAGGCCACTGCCGGCGCCACGTCCTCCGGAGTGCAGAACCGCTTGAGGGCCGACATCCGCCGATAGCCGGCCTTGTGCTCCTCGGGGGTCTTGACGTTCAGACCGGTCTCGCCCAGTCCCGGCGCCACGCCGTTCACGATGATCCCCAGCGGGGCCACTTCCAGAGCCAGCGAGTGGGTGAAGGCCTCCACTCCGGCCTTGGCCGCTCCGTACGTGGAGACCATCGGCAGGCCCTGACCCCCGGAGGTGTTGACGATGCGCCCATACCCCCGCTCGGCCATGTGCGGGACGACAGCCTGGGCCACGTTCATCTGCCCGTAGAGGTTCACGCCGATGTCCAGGTCCCAGTCGGCCTTGGTCTTCTGCATGAAAGGCTTGTCCTGGCTGCTCGTACCCGCGTTGTTCACCAGGATGTCGACCCGGCCGAACCGTGCGATCGCCTGCTGCACCATGGCATCGACCGAAGCCCGGTCGGCCACATCCACTTTCACCGCCAGCGCCTGCCGGCCGCGCGCCTCGACCATCGCCGCCGCCTCCTCGGCCCAGGCCAGGTCGAGATCGGCGCAGACGATGTCGCATCCTTCGTCGGCGAGAGTGGTGGCGATGGCCCGCCCGAAACCGATGGGGCTGCCGCTCCCCGTGACCAACGCGATCTTGTCAGTGAGCTTCAGGTCCACTTCGCCTCCCCGTCCGCCGTGACTCCTTGTGCCTCCGCCCCGTCCCGCACCGAACAAGGCCGGATTACGAGTACGTGCCGTACTCCTTGGTAGCGTCGACCCACACCTTCACCAGGGCGGGATCGCTCCCGGCCAGTTCACCCACCGCCGTGCACATCATGAAGCCGCCGCCCTTACCTACCTCTTCGCACAGCCGCTTGGTGTACGCTCGGACCGCCTCGGCCGGCCCCGCCGTGAGCAGCGAGTTGGGCATACCCCCGACGATGCACATCGTGTCGCCCACGATCTCCTTGACCTTGAAGATGTCGCTGGACTGGAACCAGCCCACGGTCTTGCCTTTGGGAAGCTCCGCCAGATACTCCAGCCGCTGGTCCCAACACCCCTCGTAGAAGACGATCGGGGTGATGCCGTTCTCGGTCAGGGTCACCAGGATGTCCTTGAGCTGCCTCCAATAAAGGGTCTCGAACTGCTTGAGCGACATGAAGCCGTCGGAGCCGCGATGGAGGGGGAGGAAGGCCCGATCCATCCCGGTGGCTTTGCAGGTATTGATGGCGAACTCCAGTTCGAAGCGGGCGATCTTGTCCTGAGCGGCGATGAGCTTGTCGGGCTGCTTGATGATGTCGAGCATGATGCCGCGCATGCCGCGCAGGGCGTCCGACAGAGCGTCGAAAGGAGCGGTGATGGTGGGTCCCATGATGAAACCGTCGGACCAGCCGAGCGCGGCCATGCGCTCGTGGTTCTTCACCATCCGCTCGATACCCTCCGCGATGGCCTGCGCCGCGCCCGCGAACGCTCTGAACGACTCGCCCAAGCGGCCCGAGGCGAAGCCCCCGACGTTGTTGAGGAAGTAACTCCCGAACACGAAGAGATTGAGCGGCGGCATCTCGGCGAAGCCATCGAGCTTCGAGAACGCGCGGGGAAGGTAGGTGCGAAGGACCCAGTCCGTGGGGTCTTCCAGAAACGCGTCGTATTCGTCGGCCTTCATGAACTCGCTCTCGACGAACTGGAACTGGGTGTTCTCATCCACCCCGTGTCCGGGCCACACGGTCATGCGGTCGCCGAGCAGGAGATACGGAGTGGGATCGGACGGCATGGGGCCGTGGATCGAGTCGGGCTGGAACTCCAGCGCCGCCTTCTCCAGCAGCTCCTGGGCCTTCTCGGCGTCCTCGAGCAACCGCTGTCTGGTGATGCCCCCCAGGTCGGCCAGCATGTAGCCGATGGGCATTATCAGAGGCACTCGGTCCGGCTGCCTCAGACACATGGCATCGGCGATACGCCGAGCCCTCTCCTCACCCAGTCTCTCCGCCTCGGACATCCCCCGCGCTCCTTCTCGTTTCGGCATGCCTGGACTGCGTAGCCAACACTAGTAGCATATACTAGTAGTGCTTACTACTCTGCGAGTCAAGAGGGCCCCCCGACGGAGCCTTCTTCAGGGCCGCGGGGGCCGATCCCTGGGCTACCCCTCCAGCGAGGCCGCCCCGATCGGGAGCGGCTCCGCAGCCGGTCCGGTTGCACCATCGGGCACCGACTGCCCACAGGGCTGGACCGCGAGTGGGGCGACGGGCTCGGTGGCGATCTCTTCCAGTATCGACTGGAAGCGCCTCGTCGAGAAACCCGTCAGCACCCGGTCTTCCAAGCCGTGCAGGCGGGCCATGGCCTCCAGCCAGTGGACGGCCATGATCCGCCAGGCCGTCTCCTCGGCGTCGATCTCCGGACGGATGCAGCCCTGGTTCTTGCCCTCTTCGACGATGGCGGCGAACCGCCGCGCCTCCAACAATTGCTGCTCTCGCAGGTGTTCGCGCAGTCCGTCGCCCTCGGGAGCCACCGCGAGTTCGGTGATGAACCGGACCACCCGCGTCCTCTGGATACCCACGGTGTGGAGCTCGCATATCTTCCGTAGGTGATCCATGGCGTCCGAGGCCTCGAAGGACTCGAGTTCGTCGTGCCGCTGCTGCCATACCTGGTCGGCGGCGGCGAGAAGCATGTCCTTTCGGCTGCGGAAGGTACGGTAGATGGTGGGCTCCGAGACGCCTGCCGCGGCCGCGATGCGCGCTGTGGTGGTCCCCTGGACCCCGTGTTTGGCGATGACCTGCAATACGGCGTCCACGATCCGCTGTTCCTTCTCCTCCTCGCTCATCCGCTTCCAGCGAGAGGAGAGGGGTTCGCGGCCGCGACCTCTGGGTGAAGTGTTCATACTCTCTAGATAAGCACACAGTGCTTGCATTTGCCTAGTAGCGTGTGCTAGTAGTGAACGCTACTAGGGAGCACTATCCCGGGGGGCGGAAGCGTCGGGGATCCGGCGGGCTTCATCCCTCAGCGGCGATGGACCGCTCCGTGTGTCGAATAGTCAAATCGGCTCGCTGCTAGTATGGGGTTCGTCCCCGATGCAGGAAGGAGGTTGCTCGCAGGACCGGACCGACTCAGGCGTTGACGCGATCGTTGAATGCTCTTGACTCCAGGTGATTGAAGGAACGGGGGGTTCACTCATGAAGAAACTGGCACTGTTAGGCATCAGCCTCGTCCTTGTCCTCACACTGTCCTTCCTGGTCTTCGGCTGCGGCGAGGAAGAGACCACGACGACTGCGGCCCCGACCACCGCACCACCGACCACCGCGCCGCCGACCACCGCGGCCCCCAGCACCGACACTACCGCCGCTCCCAGTACCGATACCACCGCGGCGGTGATCGAGCCGATCGAACTCACGATGGTCAGCTTCATCCCCGACATGCCGCCAGGCGGCAACTGGGCCCGCGACTTCACCAGCAAGGTGGAGGAGTACTCCGGTGGCAAGATGACCATCAAGCTGAGCGGACCTGAAGCCATCCCCGCTCCCGACCAGGTGAGCGCCGTGCAGAACGGCAGCGTGGATATCGCCAGCGTGCTCAGCCCGTTCGCCGATACCCTGGTGCCCGGCGCCAGCTGCAGCGGCCGCGCCGAGTACAACCCCATGGAACTCCGGGCCAAGGCCGATCAGGAGGGCTACTTCAAGTACCTGAAGGACACCTTCGCCAAGAGCGGCATCCTGTATCTCGGCGCATCCGTGTCGTCCGAGCCCCAGGTGCAGACTGTGTTCTACCTGGGCAAGGAGATCGCCACCATTGACGAGCTCAAAGGCATGAAGATCGCCGCCGTCGGGGGCTCCAACAAGGCCTTCATCGAATCCCTGGGGGCGGTCTGCATCCCCATCGACTTCACCGAGTACTTCACCTCGATGGAGCGCGGTGTGGTCGACGGTTACAACGTGGGCATCCCGGGGATCCTCGACTTCGGTCTGACCCCGGTCACCAAGGCCATGCTCAACGAGCCCTTCAGCTCGTGCGGTGGGCTCATGCTCATGAACATGGACAAGTGGAACAGCCTCAGCCCGGCGCAGCAGGACGTGATCAACAAGGCCATGGTCCAGACCGAGATCGACGGCGCTGCGATGTTCACCAAGACCGTCGAAGAGGTCATCGCGACCATCACCGCCGACGGTGTGAAGGAGATCAAACTCTCCCCTGAGGATTCCAAGGCCTTCTTCCTCGCCTACCGCGACAGCATGTGGGCCGAGGACCTGGCGCGCTGGCCCGACATCGCTCCACAGATCAAAGAGTGGCTGGTCAATCCTGACTTCCCGCGGGCCAACTAGTCGCGGCGTCCAAAGACCTCAGTCTGACCACCGACCGAACGTGGATCGGCTGAAGGATCGATGACAACCCCGTCCGAGGGCGGGCAGCGGTCTCACCAGAGACCGCTGCCCGCCACGCGGGTATCGCACAGCCACCGGGAGAATCGTTGACATGAGCTTCCTGAACAAAGCCGGGCGGGTCTTCGACCGGACCCTCGACGTCTTGCTGACCATCTCCGGCCTCATCGTCTTCATTCAAGCTATCTGGGTCAGCGCGGACGTCATCATCAAGAAGTCTTTCGACTGGACCTGGGCCCCTTCGTTCGAGTTGCTCTCCTACTCTCTGGTCTGGATGACCTTCCTCGGCGTGGCCGCGATCTATCGGGATCGCGGGCATGTGGTCATGGAGGCCGTGGTGCAGAGGTTCTCCCCCCGAACCCAGAATTTCATCAGCATCGTCACGACGGTCGCGGTAGCGGGGCTGTGTCTGTTCCTGCTCTTCTTCACAGCCCGGCTCACCATCCGCGACTACCTGAACCATTTCATCCTCGCCAGCATCCTCAACCCCCCCAAGTGGCCGATAGAGATGGTCATCCCCTTCTCGTTCCTGCTGCTCTTCATCCAGGCGATCAGACACGTTCGCTTCTACTACCGGGCGTACCGGGCTGGAGAGCGCGTCACCGCCGGGGAACAGACCTCTCTCTAGGAAAGGACCACTCTTGGAATGGTTTGAGGCCCTCGCCCTGATGTTCGGCTCGCTCGTGGTCATCATGTTCACGGGCATGCCCATCGCCTTCGCCTTCATGTTCACGTGCATCATGGGGGCGACGCTGTTCTGGGGGGGCTGGAACGGCGTGGATCAGCTCGTGATGAGCTTCTACAGCGCCGTGGCCAACTATGTCTTCCTGCCCATACCCCTCTTCATCCTGATGGGGGACGTCATCTACGAGGCGGGGACCGGGAGCCTGGTGGTCAACGCCGTAGACAAACTGATGGGCAAGTTCCCCGGCCGCCTGAGCCTGGTGACCACCGGCGTGGGTGTGCTCCTCGGCGCGCCCATCGGTATCAGCGGGGGGACCATCGGCATCCTGGGACGGGTCCTCCTGCCCGAGATGGAGGCCCGCAAGTACAAGCCCGAGATGAGCCTGGGCCCCATCATCGCCACCGGGACCCTGGCCATCCTCATCCCGCCCAGCGCTCTCGCGGTGTTCATCGGGGCCATGGGCTCGGTCTCGGTCAGCAAGCTGCTGCTCGCCATCACCGTCCCCGGCCTGATACTCGCCGCGATGATGACCGGCTACATCATCATCCGTTGCGTCATGGACCCGACGCTCGCCCCGTCCTACGATGTCGCGAAGATCTCCCGGCGGGAGAAGTGGAAAGTGGGCATCATCTACCTCGCCCCTGTCGGCCTCATCCTGCTCGCCGTGATGGGGAGCGTGTTCTTCGGCCTGGCCACCCCTAGCGAGAGCGCCGCCCTCGGCGTGCTGGCCTGCATCGCCGTGGCCGCCCTCTACGGACAGTTCAGCCTCAAGATGATCATCAGGGCGGCGAAGAGCACCACCCGGGTCACGGTGATGGTCTTCTTCATCGTGGTCGGTTCGATAAGCTTCGGCCGGCTCCTGGCCTCCTCCGGAGCGGTCACGGGACTCGTGGAGTGGACCACCGGCCTGGACGTCAGCCCCCTGGTCATCGTCGCTTTCACGCAGATCGTCCTGCTCATCCTGGGCTGCTTCATGGACCCGGCCAGCATCGTCATGATCACGGCCCCGATCTTCTTCCCGATGGTCAAGGAACTGGGCTTCGACATGCTGTGGTTCGCCACCATCTCGCTGCTCAGCGTACAGTTGGGCCTGATCTCGCCCCCGTTCGGGCTGGACGTCTACACGATGAAGGCGCTCGCGCCCCAGTACTCGTTGGGCCAGTGCTTCAAGTCGTCCATGCCCTATTTCGCGATGGGGCTCCTGCTGCTGGTCATCTTGTTCTTCGTTCCCGAGATCTCCCTGTGGCTACCGGGGATCTCCGAGGCCAAGTAGCGGCTACGCGTTAGGAGGCTTGCGTTGGGCTTTGGCGCCATGGAGAAGATGCCTCTGGGTCGACCTCTCCACCGGAGACATGCGGGAAGAGCCGCTCGACGAGACGCTGGTCCGGAAGTACCTGGGCGGCTACGGCCTGGGGGCGAGGATCCTGTATCGACCGGCAGAAGCCGGGCGTCGATCCGCTCGGCCCCGAGGCCACCCTCGGTTTCGTCACCGGGCTTCTGACCGGCACCGACGCGGTCGGGGGCTCCCGGTACGTCGTCGTCGGCAAGTCGCCGCTGACCGGGGGCTGGGGGGACGCCAACTCGGGCGGGGACTTCGGGCCCCACCTCAAGTTCTCCGGCTACGACGCGGTGTTCTTCACCGGGATCTCGGCCAAGCCCGTCTACCTCCACATCGCCGACGGGGTCGGCCGAACTGCGGGACGCCGCCGGCATCTGGGGCCTCGATACCTTCGAGACCGAGGACGCCCTCAAGAAGGAGCACGGCAAGGACGTCCACGTGGCCTGCATCGGCCCGGCGGGCGAGAAGGTCGCCCTCATCGCCTCGGTGATGAACAACAAGGGCCGCGCGGCCGGCCGCTCCGGCCTGGGCGCGGTCATGGGCTCCAAGAAGCTCAAGGCGGTGGCCGTCCAGGGGACCTGCGGCCCCGAGCGCCAGCCTGCCGAGGTGCTCCGCGAGATGCGCAAGAGACACGTGGCCGCGCTCGCCGGCCACGCCCCGCAATTGCACGCGGAAGGCACGCCCGGCATCTACGACATCTGCTGCCGGATCGACGACGCGCCCGCCAGGAACTGGCGCGGCGTCGCGGAGTTCGATTCCCCCAACTACGAGGACTGCCGCGGAGGCAACGTCATCGCCAAGCAGACGCGCAGGTATGCCTGCTGGCGCTGCCCCATCGCCTGCGGCGGCATCATGAAGGCCGGCACCGGCGATTACGTCTACGACGAGGGCGCGCACAAGCCCGAGTACGAGACCATGGCCATGTTCGGCAGCAACCTCTGCAACGACAACCTCGACTCGCTCATCGTGGCCAGCGACATCTGCAACCGGCTGGGCATGGACACCATCTCAGCCGGGGCGTGCGTAGCCTTCGCCATGGAGTGCTTCGAGACCGGCATCCTCAGCGCCGCCGACACCGGCGGCCTCGAGATGAGATGGGGCGACCACCGGGCCATCATCGCGCTCACCGAGATGATCGGCAGGCGCGAGGGGTTCGGCGACGTCCTTGCCGACGGGGTCAAGGTCGCCGCTGAGAGGATCGGCAAGGGGTCCGATCGGTACGCCATGCACATCGGCGGTCAGGAGATCGCCGCTCACGACCCGCGGGGAGGGTGGGGCTTCGCCATCGGCTACGGCGCCGACCCCACGCCGGGCCGGCACAACCAGGGCGGCGGCCAGCACCCGCCGGGGCTCGACATCCCCGAGGTCACCCGGGAGCAGCGCGCCGGCCGCGGGCTCTACCACAAGATCAGCACCAACTACATGCACGCCGCCAGCGCCCTGGGACTGTGCCAGTTCGTCATCGGCTCGTACCCGCACGCCGACCAGTTGGTCGAGGCGCTCAGGCCGATCACCGGCTGGGACGACGTGACCACCGAGGAGTTACTCGAGACGGGCGAACGCGTCACCAACGTCCGCCTGGCCTTCAATCTCCGCGAAGGGGTCAAGGGCCCGTTCGAGTATCCCGACAGGATGCGGGGCGTGCCCGCCAAGGAGGTGGGGCCTCGGGCCGGCATCACCTTCACCCACGAGGAGGTCTACGGGGAGTACCTCGAGCTGATGGACTGGGATCCCGCCACGGGCAAGCCCAGCCGCGCCAAGCTCCTCGAGCTCGGCCTCGACGACATCGCCGAGGACATCTGGCGATAGGCGGCGGACCACCACAGCACCGCGGCCAGGCACGGAAGGACCGACACGAGGAAGGTACCCATGGATCTCGCCTTTGGAGGAAAGACCGCGCTGGTCACGGGGGCCGGCAGCCAGGTAGGTTTCGGTAAGGAGATCGCGCTGCTGCTGGCCGCGGAGGGCATCGACGCCGTGGCGGTCACCGACATCGACCTCGAGGGCGCCGAGGAGACCGCCGCGGCGGTCGCGGACCTGGGCTGCAAGAGTATCGCCCTCCAGGCCGACATCACCGACAACGGCGCCGTCAAGGCGATGGTCGCCAAGGTGGTCGACGAGTTCGGCCGCATCGACATCCTCTGCAACGTCGCCGGGGCCATCCTCCACAAGGACTTCGTCCCCATCGACCAGCAGGACCCCGCCGTCTGGGAGAAGCAGTTCAAGCTCAATCTCGTCGGCACCATGAACGTCACCCAGGCGGTCGTGCCCGTCATGCGGGTGCAGAAGTACGGGGTCATCGTCAACATCGGCTCGGGCAGCACCCACCAGTACGGCATGGGCGTGGGCACCTACGCCATGTCCAAGTACGCCATGGACCTGTTCACCAAGCAGCTGGCGCTACGTGCGAGGGCAAGAACGGCATCCGGGTCAACTGCGTGGCCCCCGGTCCGGCGGCGACGAACTTCGGCGCCATCCTGCGCGAGGGCGAGCCGGAACTCTCGCCCGAAGAGGCCGAGGCCAGACGGGCGGCGTTCCTGGGCGCGTTCCCGCTGGGCCGGATCGGCACGGCCCGGGACATCGCCAACGCCGCCCTGTTCATGGCCTCCGACGTGAGCAGCTACGCCACCGGACAGGTGCTTCCACGTGTCCGGCGGCTCGGTGATGTAGGCAGCCCGGCGCGCCGGGACCCCTCATAAGAAAGGGGTGAACGTGAGCGGCAAGTACGATCAGTACGTCCACCATCCGCCCCACATGCGGCTGACGCATGAAGTCCGACGGCAGCACCGTGTTCGACGGACTGATGATCGCGCACAAGCAGCTCGGGTATCCGTTCATGATAGGCCACCAGTTCGTGCGCAGGCCTTTCAAGGGCGACAACCCCTGCCACACCCACAACTTCCACGAGGTGCTGGCCTGGTACGGCGGCAACCCGGACGATCCCGACGATTTCGGCGCCGAGGTGGTCCTCTACATGGGGCCGGAGCTGGAGAAGCACGTCTTCACCCGGCCCACGATCGTCTACCTGCCGCCGGTTCCCCCACTGTCCGCTCGAGGTCACGCGCGTGGACAGCCCCATCATCCAGATCGAGATCATGCTCGCCGGCGAGGAAGGCACGCGGGAGCCCTACTTCGAGAAGCGACAAGGGTTTCGACCCCATCAAGGTCATGGACTTCCAGACCATCCCCTACGCCAAGTAAGGCGACGCACGGCGCGGCTGCGGAAGGGCTAAGACACATGGGCGCATACGACAAGTACATCTGCACCACGCTGGAGAAGCGGCACCTGCTCCCGGCCCCACCCCCGAGCAGCGCGACAGCCTCGCCGCCCAGGGCAAGCGCATCGCATGGAGCACATCCACTGGATCGACGAGGAGGTCATCCCGGGCGCCTACTACGGCGAGACCACCTGGATCTGGCCGCCCGACTATCCCCACCAGATCACCTGGAAGGAACTGACCGAGATGGGCACGGCCGCTCCGGGGATGTTCCCCCACGTCCACGACTTTCCCGAACTTCTGTCCTGGTGGGGCACCAACCCCGACGACTTCGGCGACACCGACCCCATGGCCATGCAGATGGACGACGAGATCATCCCGCTCGAGTCGGGCTGGGTGGCCTACATCCCCGCCAACATGCCGCACATGCCTGCCGCCGGGCGCCGGCAGCCAGGTCTACACGCGGCCCGTGCTGCATTGGGTCTCGGGACCGGGCGGCGTCTACACCCGGGAGAAGGACGAGGAGACCAAGAAGGCCGAGGCTGAGAAGAAGGCGCCGCCGGTGGCCCACGTGGTGACGCCCGCCGAGTCCAAGTACGGGCGTTCATGGTGCACGGGACCCCGCCCGACCTCGAGCGGCCCGGCTTCATGCGCCCGCTCGACCCGGACTACTGCCGCCCGATGGCCTATATCGACCAGACGGTCATCCCCGACGCGGAGTTCGGGTGCGATACGAGGTGGTTCCTCCCCGGCGACACGTCGAGGGCCGGACAGGTGATCATGGACGAGCACGCCCTGCCCCACGGCACCTCCATCGCCTGCATCGCCATGAACTACGACGACATCACCGACCTGTGCGCCGAGGTCGAACTCTGGATCGGCGGCGAGAAGCACGTCATCAACAAAGGCTTCTGGGCGTACATCCCGCCGGACGTCTCGCAGGGGCCCCTGATCGTCCGCGACGTCCAGAAGCAGATGTTCTTCATGATGTCGTGGCCCATGGGCGAAGGCGTCGCGAAGTACCCGGGCAGGAGATAGGCGGCGCGGCCGCGCCGATGAGAAGGGGAAGTGAGGACATGCCATGAGTGAAGACGAACTACGCGCACGGCTCGACAAGCTCGAACACCGCCTCGGAGTGCTCGAGGACGTCCACGCCGTCCGGCGACTGCAGCATCTCTACGGCTACTTCATCGACAAGTGCATGTACGACGAGGCCGTCGACTGCTACGACGACGAGTGCGAGATCCACTTCTTCGGTGGGATCTACCGGGGGCGCGCCGGCGCCCGCCGCCTGTACTGCGACCGCTTCCGCAACCTGTTCACCGGCGGCAAGAACGGTCCGGTCTTCGGCTTCTTGCTCGACCATCCCCAGATGCAGGACGTCATCGATGTGGCGCCCGACCGACAGACGGCCCAAGGGCGCTTTCGTCTGATGATGCAGGCCGGCACCCATTACGAGCGCAACCCCGACCCCACCACGGTCTCGCGGCAATGGTGGGAAGGCGCCCTGTACGAGAACGAGTACGTCAAACGGGACGGCGTCTGGAAGATGAAGAAGCTGAACTACCGGCCGGTGTGGATCTGCAGCTTCGAGAACGGCTGGGCCTATGCGTCGCACGAGTTCGTGTCGCTGCTCGACACCACCTATCCAGAGGACCCCTGGGGCCCCGACGAGTTGACGGACTACACGCCTCTGCGCTGGCCCGAGCACGAGGTGTTGCCGTTCCATTGCGTGCACCCGGTGACCGGACAGCCGATCGCGACCCCGCCACCGGGAGTGTCACCGGGCAAGAGCTAGTCGCGCCGGACCGAGCGTCGCGCTTCGGCGCCCGCGCCTAGCCGCGCCGGACCGAGCGACCGCCTCGGCGTTCGCGCCTGGCCGAACCGGACCAAGCGATCGCCCGGCGCCCGCGCCTAGCCGCGACGCGCCGGGTGAAGAGCCCGCTTCAGCGCCCGCACCTGGTCGGCGGCGAACCGCCGCGAGATCTCTGCCTGCGGCACCAACATCTCGATGCCGTGGCAGGCGCCCGGGTACACGTGGAGTTCGGTGGCCACCCCCGCCCGGATCAGCCGCTGCGCGTACTCGATGTCCTCGTCCGCAAACAGGTCCTGGTCGCCGATCGCGATGTACGCGGGTGGGAGTCCTTCCAAGCCAGCCGCCCGGCAAACCGAGGCGTAGCAGGAGATGCCCTCTCGTCCCGGTTCGCACCCCAGGTACGCGCGCCACGCCGCCAGATCGTCGGCCCGGGTCGAGAACACCGCATCCGGAAGCTCTTTGCCGGGGGGGAGCGATGTTACTGTCGTCCAGCATCGGAGAGTCGAGGAGTTGGAAGACCACCTGCGGCTCGGCGCGGTCGCGCGCCAGAAGCGCCAGGCGCGGCCGCCAGGCCTCCGCCGGCCGAGGCCCCCACCGATCGCGATGCGGGAAGCGTCTGGACGGGACAGGTCGACCGCGAGCGGAGAGAAGCCAGCGGAAGCGCCGCGTAGCAGTCCTCGAGGGCGGCCGGGAAGGGGTCCTTCCGGCGCCAGCCGATACTCGACGGCCGCGACGACGCACTCCGCCTTGACCGCAAAGCGGGCACAGGTGGCATCGTCACTTCGGCCTTTCCCAGCCCATATCCGCAGCCGCGGTCCACAGAGGCGGGGCAGCACCCCTCGGCTCCGCTGGGTCGGCGGATCCGCACGACCACGTCGGGGCGCCCCTGGGCCCGGGGCGTCGGTCCTTCGACCTCGACCCCCGGTTCGACCGGCGTCGCAGCCCTCATCGCCTCCATCATCTTCGCCGAGGCCGCCCGCGCCGCGGGGATATCGTCGAACGAGGAAAACCCGTTCATCATCTCCCCGATCGGACCCCTCAGTTCGGGGTCCAAAGACCCGATCAGTCGCGGATCATATGCCCTGCCCCCCAGTGCCGGCCAAAACGCCCGGGCGTAGATGGATGTGGTCCCGCGATGCTACTCCAGTACCCCCGCGCGTGGCCAGACCGGTGGCTGCTCGCGGTATGCGGCGCGCTGTGGTATAAAAAGATATATCTTTATCTACGAGGAGCACAGGGATGCATCACGACAAGCACGGCCCCGCGGGGCACGGACACGGCGGACACCACCACGCCGGCCATGGGCATGGCCATCACGGCTCGGCGACAGAAACGGGCCTTCACGATCGCGGCCGGTACTGCTCGTGCGCCGGCCGGCCCCCATCCACCACCCCGCAGCAGACCTCGCCCGGTCGGTCGGCGGTCTTCCCCGCCCCGGAGGACTGCCCGAAACAAGGCGGGACGGCCGACTGCGGCAGAGAATGCCGCACCTGCCCCAACCGGGGGCTGTAGACCGCGAAGACGCACACCCCGGGCGAGCACGGCCCGGGGGTGAACCGTGCTCGCCCGGGGCACGTGGTCCCGGTCCCTAGCGCACCAGCTCGGGCGAGAGCTTCAGGCGTTCCACCACTTCGTCGACCGTCGCCGGCGTGAGATTCATGGACTTGGCCACGCCCACGAGCTGCTCGACCAGCTGAGCGTTGGAAGAAGCCAATTCCTTCGGGCGCACGTAGATGGTGTCCTCGAGGCCGGTGCGCGCGTTGCCGCCCATGGCCAGACCGATGGTGGTCAGCGGCAGGTTGGCCTTGGAGATGGCGATGACCTGCCAACTGGTGTTCTCCGGTAGTTCACTTGACCAGATAGGAGAGCAGCATCGGGTCGGCCGGCATGCCGCCTTTGACGCCCATGACGAACGAGACCTGCAGCGGCTCGGTGAGCAGGCCCTTGCTGAGAAGGTCCAGCATCAGGCCCAGGTGGCCCGTGTCGTAGATCTCGACCTCCGCCTTCACCCCCAGCTCGAGCATGCGCTCGGCGAGTTGCAGCATCTGCTTGGGCGGGTTGCGGAACTCGTTGGGACCGATGGTCATGGTGGCCGGGTTCAGGGTGGCCATGGCCGGTTTGGCCTCGACGATCTTCATGCGGTCTTCGTAGGGGAAGCCCCCGCCCGTGGAGAGCTGGACGATGCCCGGGGCACTTCTCGCGGCAGAGCTCCACCGTGCGGCGGGCGACGTCGAGGTCGGTGGTGAAGTCGTCGTTCTCGCGCAGATGGATGTGGATGACGGCGGCGCCCGCCTCATAGGCGCCCTTCGCAGCTTCCGCGATCTCTTCCGGGGACCCGGGCATGGCCGGGGTGTCCTTCTTGGTGGCCGCGGGGCCGGTGAGCGAAGCGGTGATGATGGGGTTCACGTTGCGATGCCTCCTCGTCAAGATTGTCTACGCTTCAGCGGAGCCTTGTATGTCAACGGCCGCGCCCCTCCACTTCTCCACCTGAAGCAGGCAGGAGTTGGAGGCCATGCCCGTGGAGGTGGGAGTGACGAACCGCTTGGGGGTGAGGATGTTGATACAGCCGGCGATGTCGGGCGAGTAGCCGGGGTCGCCGAGGGGAAGGTAGTCCGCGCAGGACTCGAACGAGTGCACCGTGCCCGGAGCGAACCCTCTCCGTGGACTGAGCGGCCAGGATCACCGAGCCACGGTCGTTGTATGCGCGGACGAGGTCACCCGTCTCGACGCCTCGAGAGGCAGCGTCCTCGGGGTTGAGGCGGAGGATCCAGTAGCGGTGGCCGTCGATGAGCACGCGGTGGTCCTTGACCTCGTCGGTCCAGGAGCCCTTGCCGTCGCCCATGGTGTGGAACGAGTAGCGCGGGTGGGGACTGACCATCTGCAGTGGATACCTGTCGCGAAGTGCCGCGGTGCGGTGTCCCTCCCAGCTGGGGATGTACTGGGGACCCATCGCCGGGCGCTCCGGATCGACGCGTGCCCGTTGCCTCCAACCGCTGGAGACTCGAGGCCACGAACTCGATCTTGCCTGAAGCGGTCTCCAGGCCTTTGAGACCCACCGTCTCCCACGGCCGCGGCCCGGTATCCGGGGTATCGCGCTGCCGGTCCTCGGCGAACCAGCGCAGAGCGGGAGTCCGCTTCCTGTGGGCGGGAGCGGGTATCAGGTGGTAGCCCTTGCTGCTCGAACTCCTCCCAGGAGACGAGCCGGGCAGTCGCTCGCCTCGAAGAGGCGCTTGACCCATTCGTACTCGGTATGACCACCCTCCGTGTAGATGTTCGCCCAGGCCCAGCCGGCCGGCGAGGAGCGAGAAGATCTCGTAGTCGGATTTCGATCGGCCGAGCGGCTCGATGCACTTCTTGTTCGAGGACGACCAGCCGGTGGTTGGCGTGGTCGACGCTCTGAGCCCCGACCCCGGTGGTGGAGGCCCACTCCCCGATGTCCCACCGCTCGAAGTTGGTGCATGCCGGAAGGATGATGTCGGCGAACTTGGCCTCCCCCTCGAACCAGATGGACTGGTTGACAACCGTCTGGATCTTGCCCTCGCGGTAGGCGCGCACATAGCGGTTGGTCTCGGTCATGGTGCCGAAGAAGGAGCCACCGTACCGGTAGTACATGGCCACGTGCGGATAGCCCTGTGCCGGATAGGTGTAGGTCTGGAACTGCGACTCGATGGACGAGCCGCAGAAGCCCTTGCCCCGCCACTCCAGCCGCTCGTGCATCATGGCCTCGGGGATAAAGAAGCCGGGACACCGTCTGGCCCTCGGTGGAGTGCTGAGGGTTCGCGCCCGGTCCGCCGTCGGGCCACAGGCGGTTGGCGAGACGGGCGCCGGCGGCCGTGTTGGGATCGCCCGAGATGCCGCCCTCGTTGTAGCCGGGGAACCAGGATGGACGTGTCGCAGGGTACGCCGTAGGTCGTGGACCAGATGTTGCTGCCCGGCTTGCCCAAGCCCTGCATGGCGGCCAGTGCCGATCATCGTCCGAGCCCACTCGTTGCCGGTGGCGGCCCGGCAGGCGCCGCCAAAGCCCCCCTTGCCGCCCGCGGCGAGCATGGTCTTCTTGCTGCCCCATTCGCGGGCGAGGGCCCGGATCTCGCGGGCGGGGACACCGCACTCGACCTCCGCCCATTCGGGGGTCTTGGGCCGCCGTCGGTCGGTGCCGAGGACGTAGTCCTCCATTCGTCGAAGCCCGCGGTGTGGGCGGCGACATACTCCTTGTCGTACGTGCCCTCGCTGAGCCAGGTGAAGGCGATGGCCAGTCCGAAGGCCACATCGGTTCCCAGCCGGGGAGCGAACCACTTGTCGCCGACAAGACAGGCGGTGGGGCTGAGATACGGGTCGACGAAGACCATCTTGACCCCCAGCTCCTTCAGCCAGAAGCGGCGCGGCGTGCTCTCGAAGGCGGTGTAGATACCTCCGCCTGTGCTCTCGGGGTCGGCCGACCAGAACACGACCATCTCGGTGTTCTGGAGCGCGTCCTCGAGCAGGTCGTATTGCTCGGGCAGACCGAGGCGGTGGCTCATGCCCCACATGTGCATGCCGCCCCAATGCCAGCCCTCCCAACTGTCGGGGTTGTGTTCGCCGTAGGTGAAGCCGATCAGGTTCATGAAGCGGAAGTACGCGCTGTGCCGGTAGCCCAGGTTGCCCCACAGGTGATGCGAACCCGCCGTGGAGAGGATCGCTCCCGGTCCCACTTCCCGGTGCATGCGAACGATCTCGCCGGCCACGATGTCCAGCGCCTCGTCCCAGGAGACGGGTTCGTAGCCGGACACGCCGCGATTCTGGGCGTTGCGGCCGCCGCGCCCGTCGACCCCGGCGCACCGGAGGGTCGAAATCCACCCTCTTTAGCGGGGTGAGGATGCGCTGCGGCGAGTAGACGGTCGAGCGGTGCGCGGCCACATGGGGCGACAAGGTCGTGCGGCGCGGGGGTGCGAACGTGCGCCCCCGGGCCTCGATGGTCCAGGAGGGACCGTCGCCGTCGTCCAGTTGCAGGGGGATGATCCGCACGATCCTGCCATCCTGCACGTCCACGTGCACCGGACCGCCGGTGGTCAGATTGGTGAGTCGGGCGACCGCCCCCACCTGCGTTGTTCCCTACCGGTTACGATGACCATCATGGTGGCGGGCTTGCTGGTGTTGTTGATGATCGACCGGCCTTCGTTGGGCCCGATGTAGAGCGAGTCTCGCTGGCCGAGCACGAAGTCCTCGTCCTTGCCCTTGACCGTGAGCTCGCCCTCGAGGACGAAGTAGACCTTCTCTTCGGGCGAATCCGTCGCCCGACCACTCCATCCCGCCCCCGGGCTCGTACTCCGACAGCCCATCCAGAAGCTCTTGAGCCCGGTCTCGGCCTCGCCCTGGAACCTGCCGGAGAGCATGTTGAAGTGCGCCGGCGGGAGGCCCTACTTGTTCATGTCTGCGAAAGCGACTTTCTTCATGGTCCGTCGACCTCCTCGCGGTGTCGTCGGTCCGGCGCCGGTCAGACGGCGCGTACAGTCCGCCGTCGACATAGATGATCTGACCGGTGATGAAGTCAGATTCATCCGACGCCAGCAGGATGATGGCGCCCAGCAGGTCCTCGGGAACGCCCAGACGAGCCAGGGGGATCTCGGCCGTCATCTTGGAGTAGATCTCGGGCTTGGAGAGGAACTCGCGGGTCATGTCGGTCATGACCAGGGCCGGAGCGATGGCGTTGACGTTGATACCGTACTTGGCCCATTCCACCGCCAGGGTCCGGGTGAGCTGGTGCACGCCGCCCTTGCTGGTGGCGTACGCGATGCCGCCTATGGACGGGGCCACCCAGCCTCTGACCGAGCCCATGTTGATGATCTTGCCCTTCTTCTGCTCGATCATCAGCTTGCCCACGGCCTGGCAGGGCAGGAAGGTGCCCAGAGTGTTGAAGCGGACGACCTTCTCGTACTCCTCGGCGGGCATCTCCTCGGCCGAGAAACGGGCGTTGATGCCGGCCACGTTCACGAGGATGTCGATGTGGCCGAACTCCTTCTTGACCTCGTCGACCATCTCGCTTCATGGCCTCGGCGCTGGTGACGTCGTAGGAGACGGCCAGAGCCTTGCGGCCCAGAGCCTTGATCTCGTCGGCCACCGCCTGCGGGTTCGGCCTTGGCGAGATCGTCGACCACCACATCGGCGCCGGCCTTGCGAGCCCGAGCGCGATGGGACGACCCAATCCGCCGGCGCCTCCGGTCACGATCGCGACCTTACCTGTCAGATCGAACATCGGACCTCCTCCTCGTTCGCTTGAGTCGATCAGTGCGTGGCGTGGCTCAGCTTGTTGGCCATGAAGAGCTTGAGCTGCTTGATGAGAGCCGAGGTTCTTCTCCTCGAGCACTTCCTCGCGGGTCTTGCCGCTGTAGTCGTACCAGCCCTTGCCCGACTTGATGCCCAACTCGCCCTTCTCGACCTTCTCGGTGACCAGCTTGGAGGCCGTGGTCGCGTTGCTCAGCCCAGGGAAGACCCGGCCCGATACGGTGGCGCAGATGTCCAGGCCGATCATGTCGTCCACTTCCATGGGGCCCAGGCAGGCGAAGCGGAAGCCGGTGCTGGACTTGATGGCGGTGTTCAGGTCCTCGGGAGTGCAGATGCCTTCGTCGAGGATGAAGGCGCACTCGCGGGTGATGGCGCCCATGACCCGGTTGACGATGAAGCCCGGCATCTCCTTGCGCACGAGCGCGGTCTTCTTGCCCGACTCCTTCATCATGCGCTCGGTCAGCTCGTAGGCGGCGTCGGAGGTCTTGGTGCCGCGATGGACCTCTACCAGCGGGATGATGTGCGCGGGGTTGAAGTAGTGGATGCCGATGATGGTCGCGGGGTTGGGCATGCCCTCGGCCAGGGAGTCCACCGTCATGCTGCCGGTGTTGCTGCCGATGACCACGTCCGGGTTCACGGCCTGGATGGCGCCGATGAGGGCCCGCTTGTCGTCCAGGTTCTCGCGGATGGTCTCCACTACGTAGTCCACCCCTCCACGGCCAGGGCCATGTCGGTGGTGACCATGGGCTCGATGCGGCCCACGACCTGTCGGCCGGCTCGTTGATGAGATCGAACTCGATGAACTGCTTGACGTTCTGCGTGATCTGGCTCATGGCCCGGGTCAGGGGCTCTTCACGGCGGGCCACCAGGCGGACCTGGAACCCGTTCTGGGCGAAGGTCTGCGCGATGCCCTCGCCCATGGTCCCCGTGCCGACGATCCAGTATCTTCTCTGCCTTCAGTGGCGCTCATGTCATCTGCCTCCGAGGAATGCGTCGCTCCTCCTAGTGACGTGCTACTGCCCTCTGGGCCTGCGGGCCGGTCGCCCGGGAAGTCGGCGGCGATCTTGTCGAAGTTGTGGCGGGTGGCCTGCAGCGCACGGCGTACATCTCGGCCAGTACGCGCACGCGCTCGTCGTCCTGGAGGAAGCGCTTCCACGGCCGCATGACCAGTTCGTGGGTCAGACGGCGGACGGCCCGGCCGGTCTTCATGATGTGGTTGGCGATCTCGTAGGCGCGCGGGATGAGCTGATCGTGCGGGACGACCTCGTCGACCAGACCCCACTCCAGAGCGGTCTTGGCGTCGATCTTGGGCTCCATGTAGGCCATGTAGGAGGCGCGCCTCTGCCCCAGGCACATGCGGTACGAGAAGTTCATGCCGTCGCCGGGCACGATGTTGTGCGAGAAGTGGGCGTCGGAGAAGTAGAAGTCGGGCACGCAGATGCCGATGTCGGCCATCAGCGCGAACTCGTAGTGCTGGCCGATGCCGTTGATGGCGGCGATGACCGGGACTTCGATGTCGTTGATGAAGTTCTCGACGAAGTTCATCGTGTCGGGGACGTTGCAGTCGTACTTGAGGGCGAGGTCGGTGGAGTCCTCGACCTCGTCGAACGAGGCGGGGTCGCTCCTCTGGGTGATCCAGTAGGGGTCCTCGCAGGTGAGGATGATGATCTCGTTCTTCTTGTCGTGCCCGATGGCGGTCCAGAGCTCGCCCAAGGACATCTGGGTCTGGTAGCTCCAGACGCAGGCCTCGCCCTTCCAGCCAAGCCGGCAGAGAAGGATGCCGTCCTCGGTGCGCTCTAAATGAGCGAAATCCTTGAACCGTTCGCTGTATTCCTCCAGCGTCTCCACGTGAACATACGGCTGCATCGCCATGGTCGATCCTTCCTATTCTGGGTCTCTACGACTTCATCATCTTGTCGTCGGAGTACTCGATGGTGTCGAAGTCGTGGTGCGACTTCTCCAGGTTGAACGAGTACATCTCGGCATACACGTGCTGGCGGATGTTCTGCTCCACCAGTTCCCTCCAGGGCCTCACGCACACGTGGTGGCTGAGGCGGCGGGTGGACCGGTTGGTCTTCATCAGATGGCGGGCGATCTCCCAGGCGCGCTCCTCGATCTTCTCGCGCTCCACGATCTCGTTGACCGCGCCCAGCCTGAGGCAGGTCTCGGCGTCGAGGCCCTTGTTCATAGGCTCATGTAGTTGCCCCGTTTGATGCCCAGCACCTACTGCAGGGCCAGGGTCATGCCGTCGCCGGGCACGTGGCCGCCGGCGTGGACGAAGTGGTCGTCCTGCAGGACGAAGTCGGCGTGAGAGGGTGATGTCGCTCATCATGGCCATCTCCCAGTGGATGCCCCTGCCGGTGATGGCGCAGATGGTGGGGATCTCGATATCGTTGACGAAGTTCTCGACCACTTTCAGGGTGTCGTAGATCTGCACGTTGAAGCGCGGGACGTTGTCAGGGTTCTGCTCGATGTCCTTGAAGGAGGAGGCGTCCACGTCGTTGATCCACTGGTCCCCGGTGGCGGTGAAGATGAGGACCTCGTTCTTGGTGTCGTGGCCGACGGCGGTCCAGAGCTCGGAGATGGCGTGATGCATCTGGTAGCTCCAGCGCACCGGGCCGTCGAAGGTGTGCATGCGCACCTCGAGGATGCCGTCGTCCGACCGCTTGAACTTGAAGAAGTCCTTGAAGCGCTCGGAGTACTCCTCGAGCGTCGGCATGTGGACGTAGTCTTGTTCCGCCATCCTCGTGTGCTCCTCCCCTAGCCGAGTTCATTCCCTGCGATGATCACGCTGACCGTCGCTCCGCCGGGCTCTCCACCTTGGTTGTGGGTCAGGCCCAGGCGCGGTTCTTGACCTGGCGTTTGTCCGCCTTGCCTTGAAGTTGCTTGTAGACCTCGTAGAGCATCCGCAGCCCCGTCGCCCCGATGGGATGTCCGAAGCACTTCAGACCGCCGTCGGTGTTGACGGGCAGATCGCCCTCCAGGGTGAACGAGCCGGCCTCGATGTCGTCCTTCACCCGGCCGCGTGCGCTGAACTGCAGGTCCTCCATGATGGCGAGCTCGGTGATGGAGAAGCAGTCGTGCACCTCCGCGATGCTGATCTCCTTCCGGGGGTCTTTGATGCCGGCTTCCGTTGTATGCCGCGAGGCCGCCGCGATAGGTCTCCTCCACGTGCGCCAAGTCGTAGACCTCTAGCCATCCCTCCCGGCCCCCCGGCAGATGGTGGCGGCCTTGACGTAGATGGGGTCCGACCGGAAGTTCTTGGCAAGGTCGGCGCGGGTGATGATGGCCGCGGCCGCGCCGTCGCTCACCCCGCAGCAGTCGAAGAGGCCCAGCGGGTAGGCGACCATGGGAGCGTTCATGGCCTGTTCCATGGTGATCTCACGCTGAAAGTGAGCTTTGGGGTTGAGGGAGCCGTTGTGGTGGTTCTTGACGGCGATCTGGGAGAGGAGTTTCTTGCCCTCCTCGAAGCTCAGGCCGTACTTGGCGAAATAGCCGGTGGCCATCATGGCGAAGCCGGCCGCAGGGGTCTGGGTGGTCAGGCGGTAGCTCCAGGTGGCCACCGGACG